>NZ_VZZJ01000022.1 GCF_008806345.1 Methylobacterium planeticum
ACAGGCTCAGCGGCCGGATCGATTGGTCCACGTCCTCCGGCCGCACCTCCGGGCTCAGGAGCGCCGGCGCGTCGCCGCCCCTCCCGGCCGGTGGCTTCGAAACCCTGCCGGACGGGGGCTTGGCATTGTTCCCCGCTGGGGGCTTGGCATTTTTCCCCGCTGGGGGCTTGGGATCCGTCCCCGCCGGGGGGTTGGAATCCGTCCCTGCCGGGGGCTTGGAATCCGTCCCTGCCGGGGGCTTGGCGGATGCGCCTCTGGAGGCGGGAGGTTTGGGGGGCTTGCGCATGAGCCCGCCCTCCTAGCGCGCGCGTCGGCGGAAGTCGAAGCGCCGCACGATCGGGCTCACTCGACCTCGGGCTCGATCTTCTCGAGGCCGCCGATGTGGCGCTGGGCGTAGAGGGGCAGGCCGACCTGGCGGATCAGCTCGAGCTGCGTCTCGAGGAAGTCGATATGGCCTTCCTCGTCCGTGGCGAGGTCCTCGAACAGGATCTTGGAGACCCGGTCGTTGATCGAGTCGCAGTACTTGGCGGCCTCGAGATAGAGCGCGCGCGCCTCGTTCTCGGCGGCGAGGTCGCACTCGATGATTTCCTGGACGTTCTGGCCGATCCGCAGCGGATCGAGTTCCTGGAGGTTCGGAAAGCCTTCGAGGAAGAGGATGCGGTCGACGAAGCGATCCGCGTGGTTCATCTCCTCGATCGATTCCTTGCGCCAGAACTTGGCGAGATCGATATAGCCCCAGTCGTTCAGCATCCGGAAGTGGAGCCAGTACTGGCTGACCGCCGTCAGCTCGCTGCGAAGTCCTCGGTTGAGGTACTCGACAACCTTCGCATCACCCTTCATCGATCCGTCTCCCTGCGGCCCATGTCAGCCGGAGGGTAGGCCGGGCGCGGATGTCGCGCTCAGGCGGCGATCCCCTCCTCCGCAGTTTGGACCTTGACCAGAGTACAGGTGCTTGCGCAAGCGCCGGAGCAGGAATGCGCGGCCTCGTCGAGGGCCTTCTGCATGATCGACCGGATGGTCCGGGCGCAGCGGCCACATTTCGGGCTGCAGCCGAGGCAGGCATAGACCTGCGCCGGGGTGCGCGGGCAGGCCGGACCGCCTTGGAGGCAGGCGCGCACGGCGCCATCGGACAGGACGTTGCAGGAACAGACGATCATTCGAGGCCGCAACTCGCGCGTGGTCGACGCCACAGGAGGAGGGGCGACCGGGCGGGCAGGCCCGTCCGGCCGGTGAGGGATCGCGCTGCGGAAGCGAAAACGCCAAGCCCCGCACCGCCTTGCCTGCTAGATTAGAACTCTTGAAAACTGCATTACTATCAAGAACTTAGCTCCCCCGATCCGGTTTGGCAAGCCTTGGCATCCCAGACCCGTGCGCGCAATTCAGTCGCGGGCGCGCTGCCGCCGCAGGGGGTCCGGGGCGGGGGCGTCCGGGCACGGCCTCGCGCAGGGTCTCGGGAAGGGGCGGATCGCGGCGAGGCCTGCCGCCGCGGGCTTCAGCGGGCGAGCTCGCGCAGCCCGAGGCGGATCAGGGTCTTGGCCTCCGCGCCCTCGCCGGCGGTTTTGAGGGCGGCGGCGACCGCCGTCGCGGCCTGGACCTGCGGGTAGCCGAGATTGACCAGGGCCGAGACCGCGTCCGCCACCGGCCCGGGGGCGGTGCGGTCCGCGACGGCGCCCGTCAGGGCGATCAGGGCCGGGTCGATCGGCGCGTAGGCGGGGGCCTTGTCCTTGAGCTCGGCCACCAGCCGGGCGGCGAGGCGCGGGCCGACCCCGGGCGCGCGCGCCACCGCGGCCCGGTCGCCGGTCGCGATGGCGTTGGCGAGGGCGTCCGGCTCCATCACCGAGAGCACCCCGAGGGCGACCCGGGCGCCGACCCCCTGCACGGTCTGGAGCAGGCGGAACCATTCCCGCTCCGGGTCCGAGCGGAAGCCGTAGAGGCGGATCATGTCCTCGCGCACATGCGTCTCGATGGCGAGCTCCGCCGCCTCGCCGGGCTTCGGCAGGCGCTGGAGGGTGCGGGCGGAGCAATGCACCACGTAGCCAACGCCCTGGACGTCGAGGATCACGAAATCCTCCCCGAAGGAATCCACCACGCCCCTGAGCTTGCCGATCATCGCCCCAACCGCCTCCGCGCCGTCCGCGCCTGCCTACAGGGCCGCGGCGGCGAGCGCCATGCGGCAGGGGTGAGGGGCGGGCCCGGCTCTCGGCCGGAGGACCGGCGGGGCAGGCCGGCCGGGACGGCGATCGCAATCTCGCCCCGGCCCGGCGCCGGCGCCTTGAGGCGGCCCGGGCTTCGTGACATCGAGGAGGCGCCCACCACGCCCACACGAGACCGTCAGAGCCCGATGCGCCAGACCGCACCGATCCTCGCCCTCCTGCTCCTCGCCGCCGGCCCGCTCGCGGCCGCCGATTCCGCCGCCCCGGCCGCGCCCTCCACGGACCCGACGCAGGTGCGCCCGGGCGCCTACCGGCTCGACACGGCGCACGGCAAGATCACCTGGTCGGTGAGCCATCTCGGCTTCTCGACCTATTACGGGGGCATCACGGACGTCACCGGCGAGGCGCATCTCGACCCGAAGGAGCCGGCCAGGTCCCGCCTCACGGTCACGATCGGCATCGACAGCGTCAACGGCCTCGACGAGAGGCTGAACCAGCATCTCAGGTCGCCGGACTTCTTCGACGCCGCGAAGTTCCCCAAGGCCGCCTTCACGGCGACCTCGGTGGAGCCGACGAGCCCGACCACCGCCCGGGTCAGCGGCGACCTCACCCTCAAGGGCGTGACGAAGCCCGTCGCCTTCGACGCGACCTTCAACCAGGCCGGGATCAGCCCCGTGGACAAGGCCTACACGGTGGGCTTCGACGGGCGCACCGTGCTCAAGCGCTCCGATTTCGGCATCAGCGCCTTCCTGCCCCTCCTCGGCGACGAGGTCTCGCTGCGCCTCGAGGGCGAGTTCAAGGCGGTGGAATAGGCGCCCTCCCCGCTCAGCTGCGCGCGAGCGCCGCCGCGATCCGGGCCGCGCCGGGGCCGCTGACGCCGGCCGGGAGGTGACTCCGCTTCAGGGCATGCGTGCCCCGGTGGCTGTTGTGGGTGATCGCGATGGCGAGGGCGTCCGCCGCGTCGGCGAGCTTGAACTCGGCCTTGGGCAGCAGGAACTTCACCATGGCCTGGATCTGGGTCTTCTCGGCGTGGCCCGAGCCCGCGACCGTCTTCTTGATCAGGTTCGCGGCGTATTCGTAGACCGGCACGCCCGCGAGCGCGGGCACGAGGAGCGCCACCGCGCGGGCGTGGCCGAGCTTCAGCGTCGCCTGCGCGTCCTTGTTGACGAAGGTCTCCTCCACCGAGACCTCGTCGGGCCGGAAGGCCGCCACGATGCGGCTGATGCCCTCGTAGAGCTCGCGCAGGCGCAGGGCCAGCGGCAGGTCCCCGTCCGAGGTGACGACGCCGCAATCGACGTAGGCGAGCTTGGTGCCGGTGGCGGTGACGACGCCCCAGCCGGTGCGGCGCAGGCCCGGATCGATCCCGAGGATGCGGACGGGAATGCTCATGGGCCTGCCTCGACGGGACGGGGTGACGCGGCGCGGTTCCCCGCGCCCCTCCCGGAGCCATAAGCACATAGCGTGAACGAGGCGTTTCACCAAGGGCCGAGGCGCGCCACCAGGAGGGTCGCGGGACGGAGCGCGGCGACCGGCGCGAACGTGCTGCAGCGCACGCACCCGGCGCGCCCCCCTGTAACGCCCGCGCCCGCCTCCCGAACTTCAAGACATCGCCCCGGCGCGACGCCGGCCGCGTCCCCGATCGCCCCGATCCGGAGGCCCCCGATGAAACTGCTCCTCGCCGCGACCCCGCTCACCGGCCATCTCAACCCGCTCCTCGCCATCGCCCGCCTCGCCCAGGCCCGGGGCGACGAGGTGGTGGTGACCACCGCCCGGGCCTTCGCCGACCGCGTCGCGGCGGCGGGCCTGCGCTGCGTGCCCTATGCCGACGACGACGCGCCGGAATTCCGCGCCACCGACCTCCCCGCGGGCCCCGAGCGCTCCCGGCGCGAGTTCGAGCGCCGCTTCCTCGATCCGATCCCGGTCCAGGCGGCGGCCCTGCGGGCGCTGATCGCCGCGGAGCGGCCGGACGTGGTCGTGGCCGGCACCCTGTTCCTCGGGGTGCTGCCGCTGCTGCTCTCGGATGCGCCGCGCCCGCCCATCGTCGGCTACAATGTCAGCTTCCTGTTCCGCGACCGGGCCGACGGGGCGCCGCTCGGGCCGGGCCTGCCCCCCGCCCGGGACGCGGCGGAGGCCGCCCGCTACGCCGCGTTCGGGGCGGCGGCCGATGCCGCCTTCGTCAACCCGGTGCGGGCCTACGCGGACGCGATCCTCCTGCGCCTCGACGCCCGGCCGCTGCCCGCCTCCCTGACCCAGTCGATCCTGACCCTGCCGGACGCCCTGATCCAGCCGACGGTGCGGGCTTTCGAGTACCCGGACGGGGGGCTGCCCGAGCGCCTGCGCTTCGTCGGCGCCCTGCCGCTCCCCGCCGGCGAGACCGCAACGCCGGATTGGTGGCCCGAGCTCGACGGCGGCCGCCGGGTCGTCCTCGTCACGCAGGGCACCCTCGCCAACGGCGATCTCGGCGAGCTCCTGGAGCCGACGCTCGCGGCGCTCGCCCACCGGGACGACCTCCTGGTGATCGCCACCACCGGCGGGCGCCCGGTCGAGGCCGTGCGCGGGCCGGTTCCGGCCAATGCCCGGATCGCCCGCTTCCTGCCCTTCGGGGCCCTGATGCCGAAGGTCGACCTCCTGGTCACCAACGGCGGCTACGGCAGCGTCACCCTGGCGCTGGCGGCGGGGGTGCCGCTGGTCTCGGCGGGGGTCACCGAGGACAAGGCCGAGATCGGCGCCCGCATCGCCTGGTCGGGGGCGGGCCTCAACCTCGCGGCGAACGCCCCCGGGCCGGAGGCGATCCGGACCGCGGCCGAGGCGGTGCTGGCCGATCCCCGCTTCCGCACCCGGGCCCGCGACCTCGCCCTCGACTTCGCCCGCCACGACACGCCGCGGGAGATCCTGGCGGTGATCGACGGGGCGGCGAGCACCGCGCTGGCGCACCCGGCCGCGGCCTGACCGGGTGCCCCGGCCCGGTGAGCCTGGGCGCCCCGGCTCTCCGGGCCGGGGCCCATACGCGATCGTGTAGTCGGGCCCCGGCACCGGCGCGCCCGCCGCGCCGTTGTGATCGCAGCGCGACCCTGCGCTGCGGAACCGCGACGCCATGGCGAGCTGGCCGAGTTGGCTGTTCAGGCGCGAGACCCTCCTGGCCGGCGCGGCGCTGATCCTCGCCGCCGGGGCGCTCGTGGCGTGGTACTGGCTGCAGGCCACCGTCCTGACCATCGCGGTCGCCCCCCGGGACGGGACGGAGCCGGAGCTGATCAAGGCCTACGCGGACGGGCTTGAGGCCGACCGCGCCGGCATCCGCCTGAAGATCCTGTCCCTCGACGACGTGCGGGAGAGCGCCGCCGCCCTGCAGGATGGCCGCGCCGACCTCGCGGTGGTCCGGCCGGACGTGTCGCTGCCGACGAACGGCCTCACCCTGGCGATCCTGCGCGACCAGGCGATGCTGATCGCCGCGCCGGAGGCCTCCGGGATCCGCAGCTTCCCCAAGCTCGCGGGCAAGCGCCTCGGCATCGCCGCGCACAAGGACGCGGACGTGCGCCTGCTGCAGAACCTCCTCGGCTATTACGGCCTCACCCTCGACACCGGCGCCGGCGCCAATGCCGGCGCCAGCGCCGGCCCGGTCC
This sequence comes from Methylobacterium planeticum, assembly GCF_008806345.1. Classification (GTDB taxonomy): domain Bacteria; phylum Pseudomonadota; class Alphaproteobacteria; order Rhizobiales; family Beijerinckiaceae; genus Methylobacterium; species Methylobacterium planeticum. The sequence goes on from NZ_VZZJ01000022.1 coordinate 5,774, forward strand.
CGCCCCGGGGCGTGCGCCTCGTCCCGGTGGACCACGCGGCGGTCGCGGCCGCCCTGCGCGCCCGGCAGATCGACGCCTTCGTCAGCATCATCGCCCCCTCGGCGCCCAAGGCCCTGGAGCTCGTCGCGGCGGTGCAGTCCGTCAGCCGGGGCGGCAAGGTGGACTTCGTCGCCGTCTCCGAGGACGACGCCATCATCGAGCGCTTCCCCAAGCTCCAGGCCGTCACCATCCCGGGCGGCCTGTTCGGCGGCCAGCCCAAGCTGCCGGAGGACGACGTCAAGACGGTGGGCGCCTCCTACCGCCTGATGGCCCGGGCCTCCCTCGGCCGGGTCCTGGCCGCCGACGTCACCCAGCACCTGTTCGAGATGCGCACGACGGCCGGGCAGGCGACGGCCGCCGCCGACTACATCCTGGCGCCCGCCTACGAGACCACGGCGGCGGCCACGAGCGCGCGCATCCCGATCCATCCCGGCGCGATCGACTATTTCGAGCGCGAGCAGCACAGCTTCGTCGACCGCTACGGCGACACCCTCTACCTCATCGCCGCCCTGGCCGGCGGCCTCGCCTCCGCCCTCGCCTGGCTGCGCCAGCGCCTGGCGAACCTGCGCCGCGAGCGCATCGACGAGGTGATGGACCGGCTCCTGGCGATCATCGACGAGGCCCGGACCCTGAGCGACCCCGCCGCCCTCGCGGCCCTCACGGTGGAGATCGACCGCCTCGCCACCGACGTGGTGCGCTACGCCCGGGCCCGCGAGCCCGACGCCCGCACCATGGCGGCGGTCTCCATCGCGATCGAGACCGCCAAGGCCACGGTGGCGGAGTGCCGGCAGGCCCTCGCGGGCCGCGAGCCGCCCGCCGCCCCCGGCGCGGGCAAGCTCCGCCTCCACCTCGCCGGCACCGACGCGCCGGCCTGATGCCGGGGACCGGACCGGAGCGCGGGACGCCGGGGTCCCCGCGTCACGGGCAGGAGGCGCCGCTCGGCAGGACGATCTCGTTGTAGGCGTTGCCGTTGTAGGTCTGCCCGGCGCGCACCGGCCAGGGCGCCGCGACCCTGAAGGTGAACTGGTTGTTGGCGTTGCCCACGAACTTCATCAGCGCGCTTCCGAGGAGCGGCGTGTAGGGCACCGTCACCTCGGCCAGGATGTAGCGCATGCCCGGCAGCTGGAATCCGGGCGGGATGGTCAGGTCGGTGGCCACCTTGGGCTGGCGCGCCGTCGCGTTGGTCGTCGCGACGCTGGAGCAGACCCGGGGCGGGGAGGTCCCGGGATTGGTCAGGTCGACCCCCATCGCGCTCACGATGATCGCGACGCCCGCGCTGCTGAACGGCCGCAGCACCAGGGTCGAGGACGCCAGGATGTCGTTCATGGTCGCGGTGGCGATCGGGGATTGCGTGTCGCCCTGCGAGGTCAGGTCCGCGACCGTGCGGGCGAGCTGCGTGGCCTTGCGCCAGGCATCGAGGGCGCGCCCGAACTCGGTGGCGCCGAACAGGATCGTGAGCAGCACGGGCAGCACCAGCGCGAACTCGATGGCGGAGACGCCGCCCGCGTCCCGGCGGAAGCGGCGCAGCCGGGCGCGCAGGGGCAGGCGGGCGCGCAGGGGCAGGCGGGCGGCCATCCGGGTTCGCACGCGCCTCAGCATGGCGAGCCCGAGCTGGTGTCGTAGGGCTCGGTGCGGAACACCGCCGTCGACTGGAGCAGCCGCGCGCCGTCCGTGAAGGTCGGCGCCCCGAAATTGAGGAAGCCGAAGGCCACCGGGTACTTGACCGCGGCCGTCACGACCACGATCGCGCCGGGCTTGGCGCAGGAATAGGTCGACCCGAACCCGGTCGCCCAATCCTTGGTCTTGGGATCGAGGGGCGTCGGCGCGGTCCCGGCCGCGAAGCTGTTGCTCAGCACGACGTTGAGCTTGATCGCGCTGCAATCGAACGCGGTCGGGATGCGGGACGTCGTCGCGCCGCACATGGTGGTCCGGAGGCTGTTGAGCACGGTCGTCGAATCCGGCGGATTCGCATTCGCGCCCTGGAACGTGCCCGTGTAGATCGTCCGGACGGCGCGCTGCAGGCGCTCCTCCAGGTTCTGGGTCGCCCACATGATCAGGCAGATCTGCAGGATCGCCGCGACGAGCCCGAAGAAGGGAAGGCAGACCAGGGCGAATTCCACGGCGGCGGCCCCGCCGGCATCGTGGAGGAACGCCCCCCGACGCGCGCGCGGCCGCTCCCCGGCCTCCGTCACGCCCGCGCGGCGCCCTGGAACAGACGCGACCATCTCAGATCCGAACCTTCCGCAACGGGGGAATGCCACTTCGCATCGGGGGCGCGCCGTCTACTCGACGATCCGCAGCTTCTTGTCGGAGACCTTGACCCGCTTCGGGCAGGCCACGACCATGCGGATGTCGTTATAGTCCTGGTCGCCGCCCGGCCGGTCCTCCCAGCCGTAATAGATGAACTTCCCCTCGGTGCAGCCCACCCCCGACAGGGTGCCGGGCGTCCCGGCCTTGTGCTCCACCATGGTGCCGCCGTCGGATGGGGGCTTGCACTGCTTCTCGGTGTCGCAGATCACCGTCTCCAGCATCGGGTAGCGGACGACGTCGACCGCCGTGCCGTTGCCCATGTTGGAGCCCTTCATGCTCATGGTCTGGACCCGCGTGATCGGGTCGATGCTGATGTCGGTGTAATAGTTGTAGGTGTCCGTCCCGGTCTCGTTCCAGCGCGAGCGGGTGCTCCGGGCGTTCCGAACGTTGCGCAGCATGTAGCTCAGCGCCTCGTTCTCCTTGCAGGTCGGAAGGACGTTCGAACCGTAATCGGTCGGCGGCGAACCGTTGTCGGCGATCGCCGTGATGCCGCGGCGGCCGCGGTCGGATTCCGCCTGCCGCTTCGGATCGGACGAGTAGCAGTAGACGTAGATGCGGTTGTAGTCGGCCGCTTCCGGGGAGATCTGCGTCATCGTCGGCGCCTTGGTCTCGTAGACCGGCGCGACCCGGTTCACCGTCGTGGCGGTTCTGACGAGGATCGTCTTCGGCATGCCCGGCAGGAGATGCACCAGGGACGTCTTCATCGTCATGGAGATGACGATGCGGTAATTGGCCGGGTCCAGCCATTTCCCGTCGATCGTGTAGCCCCCGGTGGCGCTCTGGTCGCCCAGGCGCGCGACCAGCTGCGCGTTGGCCAGCCGGATGGCCTCGGTGGCGGCCACGGCGGTCTCCGCGCTCGCGACGTGGAGCGCGGTGGCATCGGCGATGCTCGCCTCGGCGGCCCGGATACGGATCGCGTTCCCGTAATCGACCGCCGCCCCGCCGGCACCCAGGAGGATCGGCAGGACGAGGGCGAAGGTGAGGGCGATGTTCCCGCGTTCACAACGGCTGAGGTCGACCACGTGCGCAGTCCTGATCATCGGGCGCACCATCCCAGGCCATCTGAGACCGGCTTCGATGAGGCGCACGGCGGAAGTCGCTTCCAGCAGAGGGACGGATCAGTCCCCGGTCGCCGCACGTAATCCATCACAGCGTGTACAGATGCGTCAGTGGTGCACTGAAGCTGTATTACCCTGCTTAGGATCGGGTCCTTGCCGATTCCTTTCAGGGATCGTGTGGATCGGCGCCCTTGGTGAAGATTTCGTGCTCATCCCCAGGAAGCGCCGCGCAGGCTTGCGCACGAACAGGGCAACCTGGATCCGCGGAGCGCGCGGTGCGCCGGCGGCCGGACCGCTCCCGGCGGGGTCCGCGCAGCCTCGCGCGTTCGATACCGGCGAAAAGACTTGACAAAAATCCTATTCTGTGCTTCCTATCCGTCACCTGCCGCCCTTCTCGACGGGGGGCCCGTCCGGTGACCGACCGGGCGGGCCGGGGTGGCGGGGCGGTGCCCGCGTCGGTGGCTTCGGTCGCCATCGCCCCGGGCGGCGGCTCGACGCGACGCCGGCTCGGAGGGCGGCGGGAGACCGGGGAGGAAATGCCCCGCGCCCCCGACCCCGCTCTGGGCGGTAGCGACAGATCCTGCGGCGCCGCCCACTACGAGGCGGCGTGCGACGAAGGCTCGCTCGGATCTCCGCGGGGCCATCCCGTGACCCGTGGGTCGATAGCGCAGGTCGGGACCGCCGGAGACACCGCGACGTGATGCGGCGGAGGCGAGCGAGCCCCCGCCGCGGGACGCCGGGAGACCGGTTTCAACAAGTGCGCTCAGAGTGGTCTCGCGGCGTCCCGCGTCCCCTCGCAGGCGGCGTTTGGGCCATGCCCCCGGAGCCAGCGGCTCGCGGGGGCGAAGGCGTGTCGGGACTGGGCCGGCGCCGGCAATCGGCCCGCCCGGGGCGGGCACACCCCGGCAATCGGCCCGCCCGGGGCGGGCTCAGGCCTCCAGCTTCGCCATCAGGGCGTCCGAGAGGGCGAAGTTGACGTAGACGTTCTGGACGTCGTCCTGGTCCTCGATCACCTCGACGAGGCGCACCAGCTTCTCGCCGGTCTCGTCGTCGACGTCGATGGTGTTCTGGGCCTTCCAGACGAGGCCGGTGCGGGAGGGCTCGCCGAAGCGGGCCTCCAGGGCCTTCGAGACCTCGCCGAAGGCCTCCTGTGCGCAGGTGACCTCGTGGCCGTCCCCGCCCGAGCGCACGTCGTCGGCGCCGGCCTCGATCGCGGCCTCCAGCATCGTGTCGGCATCGGCCACCGCGGCCGGGAAGGCGACGACGCCGACCCGGTCGAACATGAAGGCGACGGCGCCGGTCTCCGCGAGGCTGCCGCCGGACTTGGTGAAGGCCGAGCGCACGTCGGAGGCGGTGCGGTTGCGGTTGTCGGTCTGGGCCTCGACGATGAGGGCGGCGCCCCCCGGGCCGTAGCCCTCGTAGCGGATCTCCTCGTAGTTGTCCCCCTCGCCGCCGGCCGCCTTCTTGATGGCGCGCTCGATGTTGTCCTTGGGCATGTTCTCGGCCCGGGCCGCCAGCACGGCGGCGCGCAGGCGCGGGTTCATCGCCGGGTCCGGCGTGCCGAGCTTGGCCGCCACCGTGATCTCGCGGGCGAGCTTGCCGAAGACCTTCGAGCGGACCGCGTCGACGCGGCCCTTGCGGTGCATGATGTTCTTGAACTGGGAATGGCCGGCCATGGCGTGACCCTGTGGGTTCTGTCGCGACGGAGTTTCGGGGCCCGCCCGGGGCCCGATCCTCGACGTCGCCGCGTTGGGATGGCGGGGGTTATAGGCCGGTGCCCCGCCGGGAGGCAACGCGGAGGCCCGCCCGCCCCGTCCCGGGCGCGGCCGGCCTCCCGCGGGACGCACAGGAGAGGCCCCGATGCGGCACGCGACGATCGACCGGGACCGGAGGGAGGGCGCCCGCCGGGGCTTGGGCGCAGCCATCGCCGCCACCCCGGCCCCCGCCCCGGGCCCGGCCTCAGGCCCGGGCTGGCTCCGGCTCGGCCTCACCCTGGCGCTCGGCATGGTGGCGGGCGCGACGCTCTTCGCCCGGGACGCCAGGGGCCGGGAGGCCGAGGGCGGGGAGGCGCGAGACGCGGGGCGGCGGGACCGGGCCGGCGGCGCGCGCCGGCGCTGACGCCTCAGGCCCGGGCGTCGTGCCAGGCCTGCAGGGCCGCGAGGGTGACGACGCCGCCGGGCCAGGCGACGCCCGCGATGTGGCGGTGGGGCCGGCCCGGCTCGCCGAGGTCGGAGATCGCCGAGAAGGCGCCGTCGAGGCGGTGGCTCCCGGTGTAGCGGCTGCGGGTGGCGATGACGGGCAGCCCGGCATCGAGGGCCGAGCGGATGCCCGCGGTCGAATCCTCGAAGGCGATGGCCTCGCCCGGCGCGACCGCGAGGCGCCGGATGGCGAGGTCGAAAATGTCGGAGGCCGGCTTCTTGCGCGGGGCCTCGTCGCCGGAGGCGATCGCGTCGAAGGGGGCGTCGCCCCGGGGGAAGTTGACCGCGACCAGCCGGTCGACGTTCGGGCGGCTCGTGGTGGTGGCGACCGCGAGCTTCACCCCCGCCGCCCGCGCCTCGGCGACGAGGCGGGCGATGCCGGGCCTGAGCCCGAGGGCGCCGCCCTCCACGAGGTCGCCGTAGAGTTCCGTCTTCAGCCCGTGGATCTCGGGGAGCCGCGCCAGCAGGGCCGGGGCCTCGCCCGCGTGGCGGGTCTCGATGTAATGGGCGAGCCGCTCCTTACCGCCCATCACCCGCAGGAGGTCGGCGTAGACGGGCGGCTCCCAGTGCCAGGGCAGGCCGAGGCGCGCGAAGGCGCCGTTGAAGGCCTGCCGGTGCAGGTCCTCGGTCTCGGCGAGGGTCCCGTCGACGTCGAAGATCAGGGCCCTCAACATGACAGGACGGCCCCGCCCCCTTGCGCCGCCAGCGCCCCCTCCCGGATCGCCGCGATGTGGCGGGCGTAGTGGCCCGGCCCCTCGTGGAACACGGCGTTGCCGGCCACGAACACGTTGGCGCCGGCGGCGGCGGCCCGCGTCACCGTCTCGGGCCCGATGCCGCCGTCGACTTCGATGTCGAGGTCGCGCCCCGCCGCCATGGCCCGCACCCGCGCCACGGTCTCGAGGGCGCTGCCGAGGAAGCTCTGGCCGCCGAAGCCGGGGTTGACCGTCATCACCAGCACGAGGTCGAGCAGGTCGATCAGGGGCTCCACGGCGGCGGCCGGCGTGCCGGGGTTGAGGGCGAGGCCGACGCGCTTGCCGAGGGCGCGGATGGTCTGGAGGGAGCGGTGGGTGTGGGCGCCGGCCTCGACATGGACCGTGATCGTGTCGGCCCCGGCCTGCGCGAAGGCCGCGAGGAAGGGGTCGGCCGGGGCGATCATCAGGTGCACGTCGAAGGGCTTGCGGGTGTGGCCCCGCAGGGCCCTGATCACCGGGGGCCCGAAGGTGAGGTTCGGCACGAAGTGCCCGTCCATCACGTCGAGGTGGATCCAGTCGGCGCCGGCCGCGTCGATCGCCCGAACCTCCTCGCCGAGCTTGGCGAAATCCGCCGAGAGGATCGAGGGTGCGATGATGGGGCTCTTCATGGGATCCTGACCGTGATGTCTCTCGTGACGCCGCGCGCGGCGTCCCCGGCGAATGGCGCTGCGCGGGGATTCCGGCCGCTCCCTACAGGCCCGACGCGCCGCGATATAGTGCGGCGGCGCCCGCCCGACAGGAGATGCGCGGGGACCGGCTCAGGCGAGCCGGCGCCGGCGCTCCACCAGCTGCATGATGATCGGCGTGAGGATGAGCTGCATCGCGAGGTCGAGCTTGCCCCCCGGGATCACGATGGAGTTCGCCCGGCTCATGAAGCTGTCGTGGATCATCGAGACGAGGTAGGAGAAGTCGATGCCCTTCGGGTCCTTGAAGCGGATCACCACCATCGATTCGTCGGCGGTCGGGATCCAGCGGGCGATGAAGGGGTTCGAGGTGTCGACCGTGGGCACCCGCTGGAAGTTGATGTCCGTCCAGGAGAATTGCGGGCAGATCGTCTGCACGTAGTCGGGCATCCGCCGCAGGATCACGTCCGTGACGGCCTCCGTCGAGTAGCCCCGGAACGAGCGGTCCCGGTGCAGCTTCTGGATCCACTCGAGGTTGATCACCGGCACCACCCCGATCTTGAGGTCGGCGTAGCGGGCGAGGTCGACCGAGGCGTCGACCACGCAGCCGTGCAGGCCCTCGTAGAACAGGAGGTCGGAGGCCTCCGGGAAGTCCTCCCAGGGCGAGAAGGTCCCCGGCGCGGTGCCGTAGCGGGCGGCGTCCGCCGCGTCGTGGGCGTAGTGACGGGTGCGCCCGCCGCCGGATTCGCCGTAGGTGCGGAACACCTCCTCGAGCTCGGGCAGGAGGTTGGCGCGGGGGGCGAAGTGGCTGAGCGTCGGCTCCTCCGCCATCATCCGCCGCATGGCGTCGCGGTCGAAGGCGTGGAAGGCGTCGCCCTCGATGTAGACCGCGCTGACGTCCTCGCGGCGGAAGATCTGCTCGAAGGTGTTGCGGACCGAGGTGGTGCCGGCCCCCGAGGAGCCGGTCACCGAGATGATGGGATGATGCGCGGACATGGTTCAGGCGGACATGCGTTCGAGCGGGGGGCGCCCCGCCTAGCCGCGCATCAGGCCGCGCTGGCCGAAGAGCGGCGAGCGCGTGGCGGCGTGGTTGCGGCCCCCGTAATACTTGGCCACGCAGGCGACCTCCTCCTGCGAGCCGAACACCAGCGGCGCCCGCTCGTGGATGCCGGTGGCCTCGATGTCGAGGATGCGGCGCTCGCCGTCGGTGGCGGCGGCCCCGGCCTGCTCCATCAGCAGGGCGATGGGCGCGGCCTCGTAGAGGAGGCGCAGGCGGCCCTGGGCGTAGCCCTTGCGGCCGTCGCCCGGGTAGAGGAACACGCCGCCGCGCATCAGCACGCGCTGGGCGTCGGCCACCAGCGAGCCGAGCCAGCGCATGTTGAAGTCCTTGTCCCGCGGGCCGTCGCTGCCGGCGAGGCAATCCTCGATGAAGGCCTTGATCGGCGCGTCCCAGTGCCGGGCGTTCGAGGCGTTGATGGCGTATTCCTTGGCGACCGCCGGCACGTCGAGGCGCGCATGCGTCAGCCGGAAGGCGCGCGCCTCGCGGTCGAGGACGTAGACCTGCGTGCCCGCCCCGAGGGTCAGGATCAGGGCGGTGGCCGGCCCGTAGGTGACGAAGCCGGCGGCGAGCTGGGCCGTGCCGGGGGTCGTGAAGGAGGCGATCGGGTCGGCGGGGTCCTGCACCGCGGGCCGGATCCCGAAGATGGTGCCGACCGCCATGTTGACGCCGATGTTCGACGAGCCGTCGAGGGGGTCGATCGCGACGGCCAGCGGCGCGCCCGGGTTCAGGTGCATCACGCCCTCGGCCTCCTCGGAGGCGACCTCCGCCACCGGCGCGGCCTGCAGCGCCTCGGTGACGCGCTGGTGGGCGATGACGTCGAGGGCCTTCTGGACGTCGCCGTCGCTGTTCTGCTCCCCGGTGGCGGCGAGGTCGCCGCCGAGGGCGCCCCGGCCGATCACCTCGCTGATGTCGATGGCGGCGGCCGCGATCGCCGCGACGACGGCCGCGACGTCCTTGAGGTCGGCCCGGTCCGCCACGCCCTGGGCCAGACACGCATCGAGCCGAGACCCGATCGCCAGAGATCCCGTCGCCATCGGCTTCCTGTCCTTCCTGTGCCTGCCGGCCGCGTTCCGCGCGCGGGCCCGGTCGATTCCGTCCGGGTCCGAGCCCTTACCCGCACCGGCCGCCGCATGATACCGCCCGGCTGCGCCGGAGCGCCAGAGGCACGCATTTCGGCCGGGAAGGAATTCTAAAAAAACTTGCGGACGATCGCAAAAAAACTAGAAAACTCGCATGCGCAACCTGTCCTTGAAGCAGCTCCAGGCAGTCGCCGCGGTCGCCCGGCTCGGCACCATGACGCGGGCGGCGCAGGAGCTGAACGTCACCTCCGCCGCCCTCTACGCCCGCATCCGCCAGCTCGAGGAGGAGGCGGGCCTGCTCCTGTTCGACCGCACGCCGACGGGCCTGAAACCCACGGATGCGGGGCGCGAGATGCTCTGGGCGATCGACAGCATCAACACGGTGCTGGAGACCTGCACCGACCGCCTGCGGACCCTGAAGGGGGGCGCGGGCGGCCGGGTCACGATGGGCGTGGTCTCGACCGCCAAGTACTTCGCCCCGCAGGTGATCGCGGGGTTCGTCGGACGGCATCCCGGCGTCGAGATCAACCTCTCGGTGGGCAACCGCGGCAGCACGGTGGAGGCCCTGCGCAACTACGAGATCGACTTCGCCATCATGGGCCGGCCGCCGCGTGACTTCGCGATCGAGGCCGAGATCTTCGGGCCGCACCCGCTGGTGCTGATCGCGGCGCCGTCGAACCCCCTCGTCGGCCGCCGCGGCCTCACCCGGGCCGACCTGTCGGAGGAATCCTTCCTGGTGCGCGAGGAGGGCTCGGGCACCCGCACGGTGTTCGAGGAATTCATGAACGGGGTGATCATCAAGCGGGCCAGGCTCGGGATCGATTCCGGCTCGAACGAGACGATCAAGCAGGCCGTGATGGCGGGGCTCGGCATCGCGCTGCTCTCGGCCCACACGGTGGCGGCGGAGATCGAGAGCCGGCGCCTCGCCCTCCTCGACGTGCAGGGCCTGCCGATCCGGCGGGACTGGTACGCGGTGCGCCGGGCCGACAAGGTGCTGGGGCCGGCCGCCCGCGCCTTCTGGGAGTACCTGATGCAGGACGGCGCCCGCTGGCTGCCCGGCGTCGACGCGGCGGCCCTCGAGGCGCCGGCCTCGTGAGCGGCATCGTCATCGTCGGCGCGGGCCAGGCGGGCTTCCAGGCCGCGGCCTCCCTGCGGGAGGCGGGCGCCCACGCGCCGATCACGATCGTCGGGGAGGAGCCGGGCCTGCCCTACCAGCGCCCGCCGCTCTCCAAGGCCTACCTCGCCGGAAAGTCGGATGCCGAGGCCCTGAGCCTGCGCCCGGCGAGCTACCTCGCCGAGCACCGCATCACCCTGCGGGCCGGCACCCGCGCCGCCGGGATCGACCGGGCGGCGCGGCGCCTGCACCTCGGCGCGGGCGGGAGCCTGCCCTACGACCACCTCGTCCTCGCCACGGGGGCGCGCAACAAGGCCCTGCCGGTGCCGGGCGCCGCGCTCGACGGGGTGCGCCAGCTGCGCGGCCTCGCGGACGCGGACCGGCTCAAGGCCGACCTCGCGGCGGCCGGGCGCGTCGCGGTGGTGGGGGCCGGCTTCATCGGCCTGGAATTCGCCGCGGTCGCGGCGGCCCGGGGCCTCGCCGTGACGGTGGTGGAGGCCACCGCCCGGCCGATGGCGCGGGCGGTCTCGCGCGAGATGGGCGCCTTCTTCCGCGCCGCCCACGAGGCCCTCGGCGTCCGCTTCGCCTTCGAGGCCGGGGTCGAGGCGATCGAGGGGACGGGCGGCCAGGGGACGGGCGGCCAGGAAACGGAGAGCCGGGTGACGGGCCTGCGCCTCGTCGGCGGCGAGACCCTGCCCGTCGACCTCGTCCTCGTCGGCATCGGCGTGCGGCCGAACCAGGAACTCGCCGAGGAAGCCGGGCTCGCGGTCTCGGACGGCATCCGGGTCGACGCGTTCCTGGCCACGGACGATCCCGCCATCTCGGCGATCGGCGACTGCGCCCGCTTCCCGAGCCCCTTCGCGCAAGGCCTCTCGCCGGACGGATCGACGCGCATCGAATCGGTGCAGAACGCGATCGACCAGGGTCGCAGCCTCGCGGCCCGGCTCACCGGCCGGGCCGCCGCCTACGCGGCGGTGCCCTGGTTCTGGAGCGACCAGGGCCGCCACAAGCTGCAGATGGCGGGGCTCACGGCCCCGGACGATGCCAGCGTGGTGCGGGGCTCGGGGGAGGCCTTCTCGGTGTTCCGCTTCCGGAACGGCGCCCTCAGCGGCGTCGAATCGGTGAACCGGGCGGCCGACCACATGATCGCCCGCCGCCTCCTGGCGGCCGGGACCCACCTCACGCCGGACCAGGCCGCCGATCCGGGCTTCGACCTCAAGGCCCTGGCGATGCGGGCGCCCTGAGCCTCAGCGGTCGTTCTCGGTGGTGAGCGCGTCGGCCCGGGTGCCCTCGTCGGGGGCGCCGCGCCGCTCCAGCCGCACCCCGGGCGAATCACCGTTGCTGAAGACCGTGCCGGCGGCCATCAGCGCGCTGCGCAACGCCTCGATCTGGCCGGAGGCGGGATCGCCGCGACCGGCCTCGAAATCGCGCACGAAGGCCTCGTCGAGGCCGACCTTGCCGGCGAGGTCGGCCTCCGACCAGCCGAGGAGGCCGCGGGCCGCCCGCGACTGCGCCGGGCTCATCGGGGCCGACGTCCACCCGCTCTGCACACCCTCGTCCGATCCGGTCAAACCGATCTCTCCTCAACGCTCGCGCGCCGCCCCGGCGGACGCTGAGACGACAACGAACCGGACGGCCGATCGTTTCCGCCCCGTCCGGCGCGGGCGGTATCCCCGGCCCCGTCATGCCCGGCCCCGTCATGCCCGGCCCCGTCATGCCCGGCCGTCGCCAGCGATCATGCCCATGGGGGCGCCGCGCGCGATTTTCCCGGGAATCGCGGGAAAAACCGCGTTCAGGCGCCCTTGACCATATTTGTGCTGAAATCTTATCCGATTGGCGCTGCTGCACGTCCCGGGCTGAAGGCCTCGCTTCGCCAAGCGCCGTCGGCGTGCGGCCGACGCTCTCGCGCATCGCCGCGAGCCCGGGATCAGGATCAACGCGATGCGGACACAACAAGGGGCCAGACGATGAGAGCGACGCTGATCGCCGCGCTGGTTTGCGCCGTGGCGGCCGGGGCAGTGACCACGGCCACGACCGCGCAGGCTCAGGGGATGTCGGGTTTCGGCAAGAAGAACCGCCGTCCCGGAGGCGAGGAAGAGAAGAAGCAGTACATTCCGGCCGCCAAGGCGCAGGAAAAGATCTTCCCCCTCGACTCGACCTGGACCGCGGTGAGCCTGAACGGCAAGGCCTTCGGCGGCGCCGACCGGCCGAGCTTCATCATCGACAAGCAGTACCGCGCCCGCGGCTACGGCGGCTGCAACACCTTCGCGGCGACGGCCTTCCCGCTCCGCGAGCAGCACCTCGCGGTCGGGCCCCTCGCCCTCACCAAGAAGAACTGCGACAAGAGCCTGCAGAGCGCCGAGCAATCCTTCTTCGTGGCCCTGCGCACCGCCGCGCAATGGGACCTCGTCGGCTCCCAGCTCGTCATCAAGAGCCCGAACGGCGAGATCCGCTTCGACCGCGCCCTCTGAGGCGCGGGCGCCGGCGCCGCTTGCGGCGGCGCGCCCGCTTAAGCGGCCGTTGACCACGATCCCCGGTTGTTCCCCGGGGTTTACTCTGCCTTGAACCCCTCCGCGGCTTGCTGCCTCCCGCAACAGGAACGAGGCGGGCATGCTTCAGCGAATCGGGTCTCGGGCAGGCAGCACGGCGCTTCGGCGCGAATCCGCGGATGACCCGCGCTACACCGCGCCCGAGGGCTTCCACCCCGGGGCCCTACGGATCGCCGCCGCCTCCGCCCTGTTCGCGACCCTGCTGGTGCTCTCCGGGCGGCTGTTCGGCTGGTGAGCCCGGGCGCCGGGCTCGACCGGGCCGGGCGCTCCCCCTCCCCCCACCCGGGCCGCCCGCACCGGCCCGGTCCGGCCTCCCGCCGGGCAGGCCCCGGCCCCGGAGGGCGGCGATGGATCGCAGCGGACCCGGCATGAACCAACCGCGCCCCGTCCTCCACGTCATCTCGGGCCTGCGCACCGGGGGGGCCGAGACGATGCTGGTCGCGCTCTGCCGGACGCTCGGCGCCCGGGGCCTGCCCCAGCACGTGGTCAGCCTGACGGCGGGCGGGCCGAACCTGCCGGTGCTGGAGCGGCTCGGCGTGACGGTCCACACCCTGGCGCCCCGCGGCCTCGTCGGTTCCGCCGGCGCGGTCCTCGCCCTCTCCCGCCTGATCCGGCGCCTGCGCCCGGCGGTGCTGCAGGGCTGGCTCTATCACGGGGACCTGTTCGCCGCCCTGGCGCACCGCCTCGCCGGGGCGCCCCGCGCGACGCGGCTCGCCTGGGGCCTGCGCAACTCCGACATCGACCATGCCCGCTACGGGCGCCTCCTGGCGCTCGGGGCGCGCCTTTCCGGATGGCCGGACCTCGTGGTCTCGAACAGCCGGGCCGGCGTCGATTTCCACAGGGCGCAGGGCTACCGCCCGCGCCGCCTCGCGGTGATCCCGAACGGCATCGACACCGCCCGCTTCCGGCCGGACCCGGATGCGCGCGCCGCGGTCCGGGCGGAGCTCGGCCTGTCTCCGGAGGCCGTGGTGGCGGTGCACGCCGCCCGGCTCGACCCGATGAAGGACCATGCGACGCTCCTGGCGGCCGCGGCGCGCGCGCCCGAGATCGCCCTGATCCTCGTCGGCGCCGGCACCGAGACCCTGGCCCTGCCGCCCCGGGCGCGCGCCCTCGGGCGCCGGGACGATCCCGAGCGGATCCTCGCCGCCGGCGACGTCGCGGTCTCGTCCTCGCGCTTCGGCGAGGGTTTCTCGAACGCCCTCGCGGAGGGGATGGCGGCCGGGCTCGTGCCCGTTGCGACCCGGGTCGGCGATGCCGACAGGATCCTCGGCGACCTCGGGCACCTCGTCCCCCCGGGCGATCCCGACGCCCTCGCGCGCGCGATGCGAGCCGTCGCCCACCTTCCCGCGTGCGAGCGCGCCCGCGTGGGCGCGCTCGCACGCGGGAAGGTGGAGACCGCCTTCGGGGTCGACGCCATGGCGGACCGCTTCCTCGACGCCTGGCACGCGGCCGGCGCGCAGATCCCGGATCGCCCAATCAACAGAGAAAATTCGTGAATTAGAAGATACCTCGACGCCATCCGGGATATCGGCTAGGCGTCACCCTCGACGGCATGCGCCGCACGCTCGCGGTGTCAGCACGACCCCTGCCGCCCAGGAGATTTCCATGGCCGATTCCGCTGTTTCGTCCCCCTCCGGCACGCCCGGCCACGGCCGCGTCTTCGGCTCCATCACCGAAACCATCGGCAACACGCCCCTGGTGCGCCTGAACCGCCTGCCCCAGGAGCGCGGCATCGATGCCGAGATCCTGCTGAAGCTCGAGTTCTTCAACCCGATCGCGAGCGTCAAGGACCGCATCGGCGTCAACATGATCGACGCGCTGGAGGCCTCGGGCCGCCTGAAGCCCGGCGGAACCCTGGTCGAGCCGACCTCCGGCAACACCGGCATCGCCCTCGCCTTCGTGGCGGCGGCCCGCGGCTACCGCCTGATCCTGGTGATGCCCGAGACGATGTCGCTCGAGCGCCGCAAGATGCTGGCCTTCCTGGGCGCCGAGCTCGCGCTCACCCCCGGCCCGCAGGGCATGAAGGGCGCCATCGCCAAGGCCGAGGAACTCCTCAAGGAGATCCCGGGCGCGGTGATGCCCCAGCAATTCGAGAACCCGGCCAACCCCGAGATCCATCGCAAGACCACCGCGGAGGAGATCTGGAACGACACGCAGGGCCAGCTCGACGCCTTCGTGGCCGGCGTCGGCACCGGCGGCACCATCACGGGCGTCGGCCAGGTGCTGAAGCCCCGCCTGCCGAACCTCAAGGTCGTGGCCGTCGAGCCCGAGGATTCCCCGGTCCTCTCGGGCGGCCAGCCCGGCCCGCACAAGATCCAGGGCATCGGCGCGGGCTTCGTGCCCGGCATCCTCGACCGCGGCGTGATCGACGAGGTCATCACGGTCTCGAACCAGACCGCCTTCGAGACCGCCCGCCTCCTCGGGCGCCTCGAGGGCATCCCGGGCGGGATCTCGACGGGCGGCAACGTCGCGGCGGCCCTCGAGCTCGCGAGCCGGCCCGAGTTCAAGGGCAAGCGCGTCGTCACGGTCGCCTGCTCCTTCGCCGAGCGCTACATCTCCTCGGCCCTGTTCGAGGGCATCTGACCGCCGCGCGGGCCCGGCGCTGCCTGCCGGCCCCCCATCGTCGGAGGCCGGTGCCTCCCCGAGGACGAACGGCGCCCAGGCGCTCTCCCGATCCCGATCCGTGGCGTCGAGGCGGTTCCGACGCCTCGCCCGGAGCTGTTGCGCCCCTACGAAAGCGCGGATTGCCCGCCCGCGGCCCGCGCCGGCGGCCGTCCGCGGCGAGGCCCGCGGGCGGGTCCTCGGCATCCCCGACCGGGGGATCGGCGAGGGCCTGCGTCGCCGGTGCGACGCAACCCCGGCGCTTCGGGCGCGGTTGACCCGCCACATCAGGAGGAACAGCCATGACCGACCAGAACCGCGACCGGCCGTCGCTGAAGGAGTTCGACGCCTATGCGGACCGCAACGGGCAGGACCTCGGCGGCGAGTCGCCCCTCGATGTCGGCATCCCCTCGCGGACGCAGGCCGACCTGAAGGGCGATCCCTCCGGACAGGCCGAGACCGCGCGCCTCGCGAGCGGCACGCCGGGCCAGGACGCCACCGACGAGACCGAGGCCGAGACGCCCCCCGAGAATCTGCGCCACATCGGCGACGCCTCGCAGCCCGGCGCGACGGCGAGCGAGGCGATCGACCGGGCGACCGCCTCCGTCGGTCACGACGACGGGAAGCGCTGATGAGCAAGGACAGCATCCCCACCGAGACCGTGACCCGGAAGCCGGACGAGGCGGTCGGCACCCCCGGCGGCCCCGCCGCGGGCGGCGGCCGCCAGACGGCGCAGCAATCGGAGATCACCCGCATGGGCTCCGGCGGGCGCAGCGATGCCGAGCGCAACGAGACCTGGGACGCGGGCGGCGAGCCCGGCCGCAATCCGCCTGCCCTCGGCGGCTCCTCGGCGGGCCATTCCGACCAGCAGGCCTCGCGCGGTCCCCGCGCGGGCGAGAGCGTGGCGGAGGGCCTCTCGAAGGCCGAGCGCGAGGCGCGCTAGAGCCGCGACGCGGCAAGGAGCATCGATGAGCGACCGACCGGACCGGACCGAGGAGACATCCCCGGCCTCCGACAAGAAGCCCGCCAACGCGGCCCCCGACGCCGTGAAGGACCCGAACGAGAAGACCGACGGCAAGCCCGGCCTCGGCCCGCAGGGCGGCGCGACGCCGGAGGGCGAGACCGATCCGGGCAGCGGCTAGGGAGCCTTCCGGGACCCCCGACCGAGGGCCGCCCCCTTGCAATGCGAAAAGGCCGGGCGCGTCCGCCCGGCCTTTCAGGCTGCGTGGCGAGGCTCGGCGCGATCAGGCGCTGAGCGCCTCCTTCGAGCGCTCGGCGCGCTTGCGATCGTTCGGGTCGAGCACGGTCTTGCGCAGGCGGATCGACTTCGGCGTCACCTCGACGAGCTCGTCGTCCTGGATCCAGGCGAGGGACTTCTCCAGCGTCATCCGGATCGGCGGCGTCAGGCGCACGGCCTCGTCCTTCGAGGTCGTGCGGATGTTCGTCAGCTTCTTGCCCTTGAGCACGTTCACCTCGAGATCGTTCTCGCGGTTGTGCTCGCCGATGATCATGCCCTGGTAGACCTTCCAGCCGGGCTCGATCATCATCGGGCCGCGATCCTCGAGGTTCCACATGGCGTAGGCCACGGCCTCGCCCTTGTCGTTGGAGATCAGCACGCCGTTGCGGCGGCCGGCGATCTCGCCCTTGAAGGGCTCGTAGGCCTTGAACAGCCGGTTCATGATGGCGGTGCCGCGGGTGTCCGTCATTAGCTCGCCCTGGTAGCCGATGAGGCCCCGGGTCGGCGCGTGGAAGACGAGGCGCAGCCGGTCGCCGCCGGACGGGCGCATCTCCAGCATGTCGGCCTTGCGCTCCGACATCTTCTGCACGACGACGCCCGAATGCTCCTCGTCGACGTCGATGACGACCTCCTCGACGGGTTCCAGGAGGTTGCCCGCCTCATCCTTCTCGAACACGACGCGCGGGCGCGAGACCGCGATCTCGAAGCCCTCGCGGCGCATGGTCTCGATCAGGATCGCGAGCTGCAACTCGCCGCGGCCCGAGACGTAGAAGGAATCCTTGTCGGACGCCTCCTCGATCTTGAGCGTGACGTTGCCCTCGGCCTCCTTGAACAGGCGGTCGCGGATCATGCGGCTCGTGACCTTGTCGCCCTCGGTGCCCGCGAGGGGGCTGTCGTTGACGATGAAGGACATCGTCACGGTCGGCGGGTCGATCGGCTGGGCCTGGATCGGGGTATCGACCTGGGGGTCGCAGAAGGTGTCGGCGACGGTGCCCTTCACGAGGCCCGCGATGGAGACGATGTCGCCGGCCTCGCCGACGTCGATCGGCTGGCGCTCCAGGCCCCGGAAGGCGAGGATCTTCGAGACGCGGCCGGTCTCGACCACCTTGCCGGCGCGGTCGAGGATCTTGATCGACTGGTTGGGCTTGACGGTGCCGGAGGCGATGCGGCCGGTGACGATGCGGCCGAGGAACGGGTTCGCCTCGAGCAGCGTGCCGAGCATGCGGAACGGGCCCTCCTCGGTCTTGGCCGGGGGCACGTGCTGCAGCACGAGGTCGAACATCGGCGCGAGGCCGTCCTCCTGCGAGCCGTCGGGCGCCGTGGCCATCCAGCCGTTGCGGCCGGAGCCGTAGAGGATCGGGAAGTCGAGCTGCTCGTCGGTGGCGTCGAGGGCCGCGAACAGGTCGAAGACCTCGTTGACGACCTCGTTGATGCGCGCGTCCGGACGGTCGACCTTGTTGACCGCAACGATCGGGCGCAGGCCGATCTTGAGAGCCTTCGAGACCACGAACTTGGTCTGCGGCATCGGCCCCTCGGCGGCGTCGACGAGCACGACCACGCCGTCGACCATCGAGAGGATGCGCTCCACCTCGCCGCCGAAATCGGCGTGGCCGGGGGTGTCGACGATGTTGATGCGGGTGTCCTTCCAGACGACGGAGGTCGCCTTGGCCAGGATGGTGATGCCGCGCTCCTTCTCGAGGTCGTTCGAGTCCATCGCCCGCTCCTCGATCCGCTGGTTCTCGCGGAAGGTGCCGGATTGCTGGAGCAGCTTGTCGACGAGCGTGGTCTTGCCGTGGTCGACGTGGGCGATGATGGCGATGTTGCGCAGCTTCATAGGATTTCCGAAGCGAAAAGAACCCGTCACGCCGCGGGCCGCGGGGTTGCGGCCGGCCACGCCGGGTACGGGTTCGAGCTGTTGCGTTGCAATAGAAGGTGCGGACGCATCCGGCAAGTGCTGGCGACCGAGACCGGTCCTGCAATCCCTGGATGCCGGACCGCGTCGATCGGGTGCCGATTCGAGCGCCGACAACGCCGCACTGGCCCGGATCGCGCATAGGCGCCATGGCATGAGCGGCATGGGACCTCGGGGGATGAATGTTCGAGCGCGTCGTTCACGCAGTGCTGAGTCTCGTCCTGCTGCTCGGCGTGGCCGTGCTGTTCTCGACCAATCGGCGGGCGATTCGGCCCCGGGTCGTGCTAGCCGCGCTCGCCCTGCAGGTGTCGATCGGAGCCCTGATCCTGTTCGTGCCGGTGGGGCGGGCGGGCCTCGGGGCGGTGGCGGGCGTGGTCCAGACCGTGCTGTCCTACGGCGACAAGGGCACGGCCTTCCTGTTCGGGGGACTGGTCGAGCCCAGGATGTTCGAGCTGTTCGGCGGCAGCGGCTTCATCCTGGCGCTCCGGGTGCTGCCGCAGATCCTCTACGTCTCGGCCCTGATCGGCGTGCTCTACCATGTCGGCGCGATGCAGGCCCTCACCCGCATCCTCGGCTCCGGCCTGCGGCGCCTGCTCGGGACCTCGCGGATCGAGTCCTTCTCGGCGGTCATCACGATCTTCATCGGCCAGAGCGAGATCGCCGTCGCCCTGCGGCCCTTCCTGCCGCTGCTCACCGGCTCGGAGCTGTTCGCCGTGATGACGAGCGGCGCCGCCTCGACGGCGGGCTCGATCCTGGCCGGCTACGCGGCGCTCGGCGTGCCCATCGAGTACCTGCTCGCCGCCTCCTTCATGGCGATCCCGGGCGGGCTCCTCTACGCCAAGATGCTGGTGCCCTCGGTCGAGCCGAGCCGGATCACCACCACCCGGGTCGAGTTCGGCGAGACCCGGGCCGCCAACCTCATCGAGGCGGCGGCCGACGGCACCCAGAAGGGGCTCGCTGTGGCGGTCGCGGTCGGCGCGATGCTGATCGCCTTCGTCGGGCTGATCGCCTTCGCGGACGGGATCGTGGGGTACCTCGGCGGCCTCGCCGGCTACCCGGCGGCCTCGATCGAGATCATCCTCGGCTGGGCCCTCAGCCCGCTCGCCTGGATCCTCGGCGTGCCCTGGGAGCAGGCCAGCCTGGTCGGGGGCGCCATCGGGCAGAAGCTCGCCTTCAACGAGTTCCTGGCCTACGCCAACCTCTCGCCGGTCCTGAAGGCCGGCAGCCTCGATCCGCGCACGACCGCGATCCTGTGCTTCGCGCTCTGCGGCTTCGCGAATTTCGCCTCGATCGCGATCCAGCTCGCGAGCTTCTCGAGCCTCGTGCCCGAGCGGCGGTCCGAGGTCGCGCGGCTCGGCCTGCGCGCCATCCTCGGCGGCACGCTCTCGAACCTGACGAGCGCGGCCATCGCGGGCCTCTTCATCTCCGGCTGACCTCAGCCCCTTGCGCCCGGCCGGCGGTCGCCCGCCGGCCGGACGTCTTCTCGGGACGGGCCGGTCACGAGGCCGGCCCCTCAGTTCAGCGCCGCAGCCTCGCGGATCGCCGCGTTGCCGGCGCGGGGCTGCGAGACCGTGACGGTGTCGCCCTCGCGGCTGATCTCGACGGCCTCGGCTTCGGCGCCGAGACCGCGGGGCGCCGACAGGGTCACGCTCTGGCCCGATGCCAGGACAGCCTCGAAGCGGACGGCGGGCGCGGCGGCGCGGGGCGCCAGGGTGACGACGACGCGGTAGCCCTTGGGCTCGGCCGTGTAATAGGCGACGCCCGCGAGGCTGCCGAGGCTGACGCTGCCGCCGGCGACCGGCTTGATGCTGTCGGCGGCGCGCGCCGTACCGGTGACGGCGAGGAGCGCGGCAGCGGCCAGGATGGTGGTACGAAGAGTCATGATCGTGTGTCTTTCCGCTGTGGCGGGGGCGTGCTGCCCTTGCCTGTGCGGCGAATATGTTTCGCATTGCAGCATGGATCAAACAGATAGGATCGATAGTGACTATTGATCATATCGATCTCTCCCGCGTCGACCTGAACCTGCTGGTGGCCCTCGATGCCCTGCTGACGGAGCGGAGCGTGACCCGGGCGGCGGCCCGGGTCGGCCTCGGCCAATCCGCGATGAGCAGCGCTTTGGCGCGCCTGCGCACGCTGTTCGACGACGAGCTTCTGACGCGCGCCCCGGAGGGGATGCGGCCGACGCCGCGGGCCCGGGCGCTGGCCGAGCCGGTGCGCTCGGCGCTGCGGCAGATCCAGGCCCTGGTGCGCCGCGACGACAGCTTCGATCCGCGCACCGTCGAGCGCGTCTTCACCATCGGCCTGCCGGACAGCACCGAAGTGCTGCTCGGGCCGAAGCTCCTCGCCTACCTGCGGGCCGAGGCGCCCGGCATCAGCCTGCTGCTGCGCTCGATCGATCGGATCCGGATCCTGCAGGAGCTCGACGCCGATCGGGTCGATCTCGGGATCGGCCTGTTCTCGGAGGGGCAGTCGCACCACAAGCGGCGCCTGCTCTACCGCGACAGCTACGTCTGCCTGTTCAACGCGGACCTTCTGGGCATCGGGCCGCCGGTCTCCCTCGACGACTACCTGCGCTTTCCCCACGTGCTGACGAGCCTGCGGGAGACCGCCCACGGCGTCGTGGACGACGCGCTGGCCGAGCTCGGCCTGAGCCGGACCCTCGCGGTCACGACGCCCCGCTTCCTCGCCGTGCCCTTCCTGGTGCGCAGCGCGCCGGTGATCGCCACGATGCACGCGCGCCTGGCGCATTTCTTCGCCGGCACCCTGGGGCTCACGGTCAGCCCGGTGCCGGTGCGCCTGGAGGACGTTTCCTTCTCGATGCTCTGGCACGCCTCCTACGACAACGACCCGGCCCATACCTGGCTGCGGCGGACCCTGGTGCGTCTCGCCGCCGAGGCGGGGCCGGCGGAGATGATCTGAGGCGGCTCAGGCCGGCCCGGCGCCGTCCTTGCGGGCGGCGAGCAGGAGGGTGTTGGGACGCGTCCGCGGCGGCAGCGGCAGCACGCGGTTCAGCACGAGGGCCGCGCCGTAGGAGAGGGCCAGCGCCGCGTACCAGCTCTTGGCCGGCTTGAAGTAGCGGTCGCGGCAGCGGACGGGCGTCGCCCTCGCCATCCAGTGGATGATCGAATCGTGCCGGTCCATGCCGATGGCGTGGACGCGCTCGGGGGTGAAGCCGAGGGTGCGGGCGAGCACCTCCAGGGCGCCGGGGGTCCACCAGGTCAGGTGATGCGGCGGCGCGTTCATGATGAAGTTCGGGATCGTCGTGTTGGGCGAGGGCCAGAGCGGCGTCCCGACGAGGAGCGTGCCCCCGGGCTTGACGCAGGCCGCCATGGCGCGGGCAAAGCCCAGCGGGTCGGCCACGTGCTCGATCACCTGGAAGGCGCAGACGACATCGTAGATCGGCCCGACCCGGTCCGCATGCGCCTGGACGGTCTCGGCCAGGATCGTCCCGGTCGGATCCTCCGCGGCGAAGTTCGGATCGAGGCCCGTGTAGGGGGCGCCGGGCACGTAGGCCCGGAACCCGCCATGGCCGCAGCCGACATCGAGGACGCGCCCGCCCGCCGGGACATGCCCGGCCGCCGCCAGGAACTCGAGGCGGTGCGTGCGCGCGCCCGCGAGCTTGTCGTGCGCGGCGATCCGTCCGTAGAAGGTGCGGTAGAACGGCTCGTCCCCGGCGATCATCGGATCGAAGAAGATCAGGCCCGTCGGCGATTCCCAGAGGCCGAAGCGCCGGGCCGGCATCAGCAGGCCGCTCACGTCGACGCCGCCGCTGTAGCGCCACAGGTCCGTCAGCAGGCGCGCGGAGACCCATTGCACGAGGCGCGCCGCCGGCGCCCCGGTGATCGGGCACGGCGGTGCCCCCTCGACCAAATTGTGCCCCGCGCCCGTCATCGGTGCTTCCGTTGCCACGGATGCGGGCGCGCCACAACGGCCGGAAGCCCCCGGCGAGCCCCGTGCCGGCCGCGCCCACTGGACGAAGCGTCAGGCCGGGCCCGGCATCGCCGCGCCGATCCAGGCGGCCAGCCGCCCGGCGAGCACGGCGCCGTCGCCGGAGAGCCGCAGGATCTTCAGGCGTCCGGTCTCGCCGGACAGGATCGCGACGTCGCGCTTGCGGAGCTTCAGGGCCTTGGCCAGGAAGGCGATCAGGGCGGCGTTGGCCTCGCCGTCGACCGGTGCCGCGGCCACCCGCAGCGCGAGCACCGGCCGCCCGTCCGCCCCGGCGATCACGCCCTCGACCGCGTCGCGACCGCCGCGCGGCGTGAGCCGGACCGCGAGGCGCAGGCCCTCCGGGTCGATGCTGTAGGGGGTCGGATCGCTCGGCATCGGGACGGGCGGGGCGGATCAGGGGCGGATGGCACGCGGGAAAGCGCCGCGTCCCGCCCGTGTTTACACCCGGCCGCGCCTGCGCCATCAACCCGCGCGTCGGATCGGCGACGGGGGAGCCACGATGGACTCGTCAGAGGCACGCCTTCGCGACCCCCTCCTCCGCGCCCCACGCCTCGTGCCGCCCCTGCGCGAGCCGCCGGACCGGGACCCGCCGCTCCTCGCCTACCTCGCAGCCCTGCGCACCAACGGCATCGGAGGCTGGTCGCGGCGCGCCTATGCGGAGCCGGTGGTGCGGCGGCGCATCCTCGGGCGGCACAGCTTCACCCTCAGCGATCCGGACGCGGTCCGCCACGTCCTCATCGACAACGAGGCCAACTACGCCCGCACCTCGGCCTCGGTGCGGATCCTGCGCCCCGTCCTCGGCGACGGCCTGCTGATCAGTGAGGGGCAGAACTGGCGCCGCCAGCGCCGGGCGCTCGCCCCGGCCTTCACCCCGAAGGCGGTGGAGGAGCTCGTGCCCCACATCGCGGCCGCGGTCGACGCGGCCCTGATGGATCTCGAGCCGGCCGCCGCCCGCGGCCCCGTGGACCTGTTCCCGGCGCTGCACGGCCTCGCCCTGGAGATCGCCGGCCGCACCATGTTCTCGGTCGGGATGGCGCGCCACGGGCCGGCCCTGCGCGACCTCGTGACGGAGTACGGCGACCGTCTGGCGCGGCCGCATCTCCTCGACATGCTGCTGCCGCTCGGCCTGCCCGCGCCCCTGGATTTCGCCCGTGCCCGCTTCCGGCGGAGATGGCTTCCGTTCCTCGACGGGATCATCGCGGCGCGGGACGCCGAGCCGGCGGCCGGGCGGGAGACCCGCGACCTCCTCGATCTCCTCGCCGCCGCCCGCGACCCGGAGACCGGCGAGGGCTTCCCGCAGGCGCAGTTGCGCGATCAGGTCGCCACCATGATCATGGCCGGCCACGAGACGACGGCGGTGGCGCTGCTCTGGGCGAGCTATCTCCTGGCGCTGGCCCCCGAGATCCAGGAGCAGGTCGCCGAGGAGGCGGCCGGCGCGGATCTCGACCGGGGCGTCGCCCTGGAGGAGCGCCTGCCGATCACCCGCGCGGTCGTCGACGAGACCCTGCGGCTCTATCCGCCGGCCTTCGTGATCGTGCGCGCGGCGCGCGCGGCCGATCGGGTCGGGGGACACGCGGTCGCCAAGGGCGATGTCGTCGTGATCTCACCCTGGGTGCTGCACCGGCACCGGCGCCTGTGGGTTGATCCGGACGCGTTCGATCCGTCGCGCTTCCTCACCGGCGCACCGGCGGTGCCGCGCTTCGCCTACCTGCCGTTCGGGGCGGGTCCGCGGGTCTGCATCGGGGCGCATTTCGCCCTGACCGAGGCGACGCTGGCGCTCGCCCGGCTGGTGGCGCGCTTCCGGATCTCCCTGCCCGCGGGCACGGCCATCCTGCCGGCCGCCGTGGTGACGACGCAGCCGGACCACGCACCGGCCTTCACCCTGCACCGGCGGCGGCCGTAGCGACCGCCGCGGGCGTCAGGCCGCGACGGCCTGCTTTTCCTTCGCCATCGACTCCTTGGCGATCGACTCGGTCCGGCCTCCCGTCAGCCGCGCGGCGACCGGCAGGGGCAGCTCGATGTCGAGACCCAGGGTCGAGACGCCCTCGCCGCGCTCCACCTTGATCTGCACCTTGTCGGGCTCGATCGCGACGTGCTTGGCGATGACCGCGAGGATCTCCTCGCGCAGCGTCACCACGAGGTCGGAGCGGCCGTTGTCGGCCCGCTCGTGGGCGATGATGAGCTGGAGGCGCTCCCGCGCCACCGGCGCGGACCCGCGCCGGGAGAAGATGTTGAGAAGGCTCATGCTGCCCTCCTTGTGAAGAACTTGCCGAGGAAGGACTTGCGGTCGCTGGGCACGCTCATCGGGACCATCTCGCCCTGGAGGCGGCGCACCGCGTCCGCGTAGGCCCGGGCCGGCGCCGAGAGCGGGTTGTTCAGGGTCACCGGGCAGCCGACATTCGAGGCGCGCAGCACCTCTTCGCTCTCGGGGATGATGGCGAGCAGGGGGATCGAGAGGATCTCGAGCACGTCCTCGACCTTGAGCATGTCGCCGCGGTCGGCCCGGTTGGGGTCGTAGCGGGTGAGGATGAGGTGCTTGTCGAGGGTCTCGCCCTTCTCGGCCCTGATGGTCTTGGAATCGAGGAGCCCGATGATCCGATCGGAATCGCGCACTGAGGAGACCTCGGGGTTCGTCACCACCACGGCCACGTCCGCGTGGCGCATGGCGAGCGTCGCGCCGCGCTCGATGCCGGCGGGCGAGTCGCAGATCACCCAGTCGAACTTCTGGCGCAGCTCGTCCATCACCCGGGCGACGCCCGCGTCGGTCAGCGCGTCCTTGTCCCGGGTCTGCGAGGCGGGCAGCAGGGAGAGCTTGTCGAGGCGCTTGTCGCGGATGAGCGCCTGGGCGAGCTTGGCGTCGCCGTTGACCACGTTGATGAGGTCGTAGACGACGCGGCGCTCGGCCCCCATGACGAGGTCGAGGTTGCGCAGGCCGACGTCGAAGTCGACGACGCAGACGCTCGATCCGCTCTGCGCGATGGCGGCGCCCAGCGCCGCCGTGGTGGTGGTCTTGCCGACACCGCCCTTGCCCGATGTCACGACGAGAACCTTTGACATTCTCGCTACTCCCTTAATCCAAGCTTGCCATTTTGATTGCACCGCCATCGAGCCAGATCTGCGCGGCCTTCCCGCGCAGGCTCGGACCCATCTCCTCGGCCGTGCGGACGAAGCGATCGATACCGAGCAGTTCCGGCTCGAACTTGCGGCAGTAGATTCGGGCCCGCGGGTTGCGGGCGGCGCCGGCGATGGCCCTCCCGCGCAGCGCGCCGTAGACGTGGATGGAGCCGCCCGCCAGGATCTCGGCCCCCGAGGAGACCGAGCCCATCACGGTGACGTCGCCGCTCGGGTGGACGATCGACTGCCCGGAGCGGACCGCGCCATCGATGGTCAGCGAGGTCAGGGGCTCGGGCTCCGGCGGAACCTGAGGGATCTCGACCGTGGTGACGGGATGCCCGTTCAGCAGGAGCGGCGGCAGCGCCTCGCCCATGATGGTGGGTTCCGCGCCCTCGACGCCGAGGACGCGGATGCGGCGCTGGCCGAGATCGGCCAGGAGGGCCGCGAGCGCGTCCCGGCCGGGCTTGAGCGCGGCGACGTCGAGGATCAGGGCGCGCCCCTCGAACAGGGTCGGGGAGCGCTTCAGCGTCGCGTCGAGATCGGCAAGCCAGTCGGCCAGCGGCATCTCGGGCGTGAGCGACAGGGCCTTGAAGGCGCGGCCGCGGAGCGGGAGGGGTCGGCGGGGAGGTGCTTGGCTGGTCACGGCGGTGAACGATTCCTTACCGGACCATTGACGGTCGATATGGTTACCGAACGGTTAAGAATTCCGCCCCTTCGTTAAACGCGCGCAACTTTCGCGATCGGAGCCGCGTCGAGCGAAGTTGGCAAGCCCGGCACCTCCGCAATCGGACGATGAGGATGGGACCCGGCCCAAGTTGATCTTCCGTGCCAACGTCGGAAAGCATCGGCCGGGCGGGCGCGGACGCAATGTACACTGGAATACGTCCCTGCCTCGGGGGTCCTGACCCTCCCGCGGACTTGAGGAGAACGCAGCGTTTCCGGCGCCGTCGCGCGCCACGTCTTGGCTGCGCACCGGAAGATCACCGGATCCTGTCGCGCATTTCCGTGCCATTCCGAGACCCGACGGCCGTGGCCGGCGAAACGCGGCTCCGCGCCACCTTAATCGAGGGAGGTGACCTTGATGGCGTCCGCCACGAGACGGACCTCGACGGCCTGTCCCCGCTGCCCGGGGCCGAGATCGTCGGCGGTGCGGTAGAGCCCGTCGATGGCGATGAGTTCCGGCTCGAACCTGCGACAGTAGATGCGCGCCTGCGGATTGCCCGCCGCCCCCGCGATCGCCCGCCCGCGCAGGGTTCCGTAGACGTGGATCGAGCCCCCGGCGATCACCTCCGAGCCCGACGCCACCGAGCCCATCACGGTGATGTCGCCCTCGAGATGCAGGATGGTCTGGCCCGAGCGCACCGGATTGTCGAGGATCAGCGAGCGCACGGGCGCCGGCGGCGCCTCGACCGGCGGCGGTGCCGCCGCGCCGGGCTCGGGCTCGGCGATGTCGCCCGCCGGACGCCCGCCCGAAAGCGGCGGCGGCAGGCCGGGCCCGAGGAAGGTGGGTCCGGCCCCCTCGATGCCGAGGATCGCGATGTCCCGGGCGCCGAGATCGGACACGAGGCCCACGAGATCGTCCCGCTCGAGGCTGAGGCCCGAGACGTCGAGGATCACGGGGCGGCCGGAGAAAAAGGCCGGCGAGCGCCGCGCCAGCGCGTCGAGGTCGGCGAGCCAGTCGGCGACCGGCAGCGCCGGCGCGAGCACCATCGCCATGAAGGAGCGGCCACGGAAACGGATCGGGGGACGGGGCGCTGTCTGGGTCACGGGATGGCTTCACGTTCGAATCTGCGGGCGCGCCCGCGTGCGATGAGGGGCGGACCCGCCCCGCGCGAGCCCGGAGTCTAACCCGGCTTCAGCGCGCGGGCGGCTGCCGCGGCACCGTCGTCAACACGTTTCGCGGGGCGGTTCCATCCGCGCCACGTCTGACGACGACCAATCGAATATCCTCATTCCAGAATAACTTGGAATGATTCCGAAACATAGGCGTTGCGGCGGCAAGCTTCCGCTTGCTACTGCCCCGGGAAGATCCTGCTCTCAACGCTCCGGCATGGCGGAGCGGGTGATCCGGCGGGGGACCGGCCCCGCGCGGGCCGCCCGAACCGTCCGGTGGTCGCCCGCGCGCCGCACAACCACGGGTACCATGCACGGGTAACATGCGGCGCATGAGCGGAAAACACGGCGAGCGAGGCATGACGGAGAGAAGTGCGGCCGGCACGGGCCCGAACGGCACGGGCAAGGCCGAGGCGGACAAGGCCGAGGCGGCCATGAGCCGCACGGGCATCCCCCGCAGCGGCCTGTCCTACAGGGCGGCGGTGGCGGGCCGCGTGGTGCTGGCGGCCCTCGGGGGCTACGGCGTGGCCGCCCTCTGCACGGCGCTGCTCTCGCTGACGCTGCCGCTGGTCCGCTCCGAGGCGGTGACGGTCGCGACCCTCGCGAGCTTCGCCATCATGGTGGGCGCCGTCGTCTACGTCTTCGCGGCGCGCTCCCTCGCGCGCGCGGCCCTCGGGCTCGGCGCCGTGGGCCTCCTCCTCGGGGGCGGCCTCTGGCTCGTCAACGGCTTCGCTTGAGGATCGCACCCGCATGAGACAGGGTTTCCGCCAATCGATGGCGTGGCTGCACACCTGGTCGGGCCTCGTGGTCGGCTGGGTGCTGTTCGCCGTGTTCGTCACCGGAGCCGCCAGCTATTACCGCGCCGAGATCTCCGAGTGGATGCGGCCCGAGCTCCAGACGGGGGCGCCGATCGACGCCGGCCGGGCGGCGGATCTCGCGGCCGATTACCTGAGGGCCAAGGCGCCCGCCGCGCAGGGCTGGTTCATCGGCCTGCCGCAGCCCGACAAGCCGGTGACCGAGCTGTACTGGTGGAACGACCTCGTCTCCCCGCTCCAGCACGCCCTGCTCGACCCGCGCACGGGGGCGCCGTCGCCGGCGCGCGACACGCAGGGGGGCGACTTCCTCTACCGCTTCCATTTCGAGCTCAACATGCCGCCCCTCTGGGGACGCTGGATCGTCGGCCTCTGCGCCATGGTCCTGCTGGTGGCGCTGGTCTCGGGGATCGTCACGCACCGGCGCATCTTCGCGGACTTCTTCACCTTCCGGCGGCGCAAGTCCCTCCAGCGCGGCTGGCTCGACGCCCACAACGTCACGGGCGTCCTCGCCCTGCCGTTCCACCTGATGATCGCCTATACGGGCATCGTCACCCTGGCGCCGATGTACGTGCCCTGGGGCATCACCGCGGCCTTCAAGGGCGACGAGACCCGCTTCTTCGTCGAGGCCGGGCTCTCGCCGGAGGTCCGGCTGCCCGTCGGCAAGCCGGGCAGCATCGTCTCGCTGGCGCCCCTCGTCGCGACGGCGCAGGCCCGCGTCTCCGAGCCCCTGGAGCACGTGGCG
Organism: Methylobacterium planeticum; assembly: GCF_008806345.1. Taxonomy (GTDB): domain Bacteria; phylum Pseudomonadota; class Alphaproteobacteria; order Rhizobiales; family Beijerinckiaceae; genus Methylobacterium; species Methylobacterium planeticum. The sequence continues at coordinate 34,758 of NZ_VZZJ01000022.1, forward strand.
GTCTACAATCCGGGCGATGCCGCGGCCACGATCGTGACGATCTTCGAGGAGCCAAAGGGCCTCGCCCACCTGCACCCGCAGATCGCCTTCGACGGCGCCACGGGCGCCGAGCTCGGCACTACCGGATTGGTGCGCCCCGCGACCCGGATCTCCGCGGCCTTCGTCGGCCTGCACGAGGCCCATTTCGCCGGGCCGGCCCTGCGCGCCCTGTTCTTCCTCTGCGGCCTGATGGGGGCCGCCGCCATCGCGTCGGGCCTCATCCTGTGGAGCGTGGCGCGGCTGCCGAAGGCGGGCGAGCGCCCGGGCCTCGGCTTCCGCCTCGTGCGCGCCCTCAATGTCGGGGCGGTGGCGGGGCTGCCGGTCGGGCTCGCGGCCTACTTCCTGGCGAACCGCCTCCTGCCCGTGGGCGTCGCCGGGCGGGCCGATCTCGAGGTGCGGATCTTCTTCGGCGCCTGGGCGGCGATCGCCCTCGCGGCTCTCCTGCGCCCCCATCTCAGGGCGTGGCGGGAGGCCCTCGGGCTCGCGAGCCTCCTGTTCCTCGCGATCCCGGTGGTCAGCGCCCTCACCACCGGCGCGCAGGCCTTCGACGGGGCGGCGCGCTTCCTCGGCTTCGACGCCGCCATGCTGGCGACCGGCCTGCTCCTCGCCTTCGCGGCCTCGGAGGCCGGGCGCACCCGGCCACCGCGCCGGGCCGAGCCGGCGGTGCCGGCCGGGCGCCCGGCGCAGCGGGCCGCGGGCACGCCGCAGGCGCGGAGCGCCGCGCCGGCGCCGGCCCGGCGCCGCGCCTGATCCCCCGACGAGCGAACCCGCGCGCATGACCCCCATCGTCCTCGCCCTCAATTTCGCCCTGAGCTTCGCCGGCCTGGCGGCGCTCGCCCTCAGCCTCGACCGGCATCACCGCGACGCCTTCCTCAGCCGCCCCCCAAAGGCCCGGGCCCGCGGCCTGCGGGTCGCGGGCTGGGCCGGGATCCTGCTGTCGCTCGCCGCCTCCGTCGCCCTGGAGGGCTGGAATTTCGGGCCGGTCCAGTGGATCGGCGCGCTCACCGGCGCGAGCCTCCTCGTGGTGGCCCTGCTCTCCTACCGCCCGGGCTGGCTCCGGCCGGCCGCGCTGGCGGCCCTGCCGCTGGCGCTGATCGCGCTGCCCTTCGCGCTGCGCGGCTGAGGGCCCGTTTCGCCGCGGACCGGCCGGATGGCGCCGCCGGGCCTTCGGGGGCATAGTCGGACCCGGGGGCTGCCGGGAGGGTTCGGTGTGCGGCAGGCATTCGCGCTGCGGGGCGTCGTCGGGCTCGTCACCGGCGCGGGCAGCGGCATCGGCGCGGCCTTGGCCCGCGCGCTCGCCGCGAGGGGCACGGCGCTCGCCCTGGTCGACCGCGACGCGGACGGGCTGGCGGCCACCCTGCGGGCCGTGGCGGATCTCGGCGGCAGCGCGAGCGGCCACGTCCTCGACCTCGCGGATCCCGGGGCGATCGAGGCGCTCCCCGCCGAGATCGAGGCCCGGTTCGGCCGCCTCGACCTTCTCGTCAACAACGCGGGCGTGGCCCTCGGCGGGCGCTTCGAAGACACGGACCTCGCCGATTTCGAGTGGCTGATGGACGTGAACTTCCGCGCGGTGGTGCGGATGACCCACGCCTTCCTGCCGCTCCTGACCCGGGCGCCCATGGCCCAGATCGTCAACGTCTCGAGCCTCTACGGCCTGATCGCGCCGCCGGGCCAGACCGCCTACGCGGCCAGCAAGTTCGCGGTGCGGGGCTTCAGCGAGGCGCTGCGGCACGAATATGCCGGCACCGCCCTCGGCGTCACCCTGGTGCATCCGGGCGGCGTCGCGACGGGCATCGCCCGCAACGCGCGCCACCCCCGCGGCCTCGATCCGGCGAGCGCCGAGGAGGCCCGGATCGCCTTCGAGCGCTTCCTGCGCCTCAGCCCGGACGCCGCCGCCGCCGAGATCCTGCGGGGGATCGAGCGCCGGGCGCCCCGGGTCATGGTCGGGCGGGATGCCAGGCAGGTCGCGTTCCTGCAGCGCCTGATGCCCGTCGGGTACTGGGCGCCGCTGGCGCGCCTCACGGGACAGAGGCGGTCGGGGCCGCGATGACGAGCTTGCGCGCCCACGCCTATGCCTGGCTGGTGAAGCGGAACGTGCGCGCCCGCCTCGGCCGGATGCTCGACGTCGAGCGGGTGCGGCGGACCCTGGAGACGCCGGCCTTCCCGGACCCCGGCGGCGTCGCCTACGAGCCCGGCTCGGTCGGCGGCATCGCTGGCGAGTGGATCCATCGCGAGGGGGCCGCGGGGAGGCCGCGCCTCCTCTACCTGCACGGGGGCGGCTTCATCGCCTGCTCGGCCCGCACCCACCGCCCCGTCACCGGCTACTTCGCCCAGCGCGGCTTCGCGGTCTTCGCGCCGAATTATCGCCTCGCGCCCGAGCACCCCTTCCCGGCCGCGATCGAGGACGCGGTGGCGGTCTGGCGCGCCTTCGCGGCGGAGGGGCCGGCGGTCCTCGCGGGGGATTCGGCCGGCGGCAACCTCGCCCTCGCGCTGATGCTCAGCGCCCGCGAGGCGGGTCTCCCCCTGCCGCGGGCCGCCGCCCTGTTCTCGCCCGCGACGGATTTCCTGGGGGCCGGCGCCTCGCACACCGCCAATGCGGCCCGCGACGCGATGTTCGACCCCGAGGGCCTCGCCCAGCTCCTGCCCAACTACCTCGCGGGCGCCGATCCCGCGCAACCCCTCGCCTCGCCGCTCTACGCGGACCTTCGCGGCCTGCCGCCGCTCCTGCTCCATGTCGGCGAGCGGGAATTGCTGCGCGACGACGCGACCCGCCTCGCCGAGCGGGCGCGGGCGGCGGGCGTGCCGGCCGATCTCACGGTGTTCCCGGTGGTGCCGCATGTCTGGCAATTCGCCCACGGCTTCCTGCCGGAGGCGCGCCGCTCCCTCGACGGGGCGGTGGCCTTCCTGAAGGCCCACGCCGCGCCCGCGACGCCGCAGCCCGTCCCGACGAGGACCTGAGTCATGAGCGTTTCCGACGCGCCGCTCCCCGAGGGCCCCCTCGCCGTCCTGATCGTCGGATCCGGCTTCTCGGGACTCGCCATGGGCATCCGCTGCCGTCAGGCCGGCATCGCGCCCTTCGCCATCGTCGAGAAGGGCGACGGCATCGGCGGCACCTGGCACGAGAACACCTATCCGGGGGCGGCCTGCGACATCCCCTCCCACCTCTACTCGCTCTCCTACGTGCCCAAGCACGATTGGTCGCGCCTCTACCCGCAGCAGCCCGAGATCGCCGCCTACCTGCGGGACACCGCGCGCGACCAGGGCCTCCTGCCCCACCTGCATCTGCGCACCGCCGTCACCGCCGCCACCTGGGACGAGGCCGAGGCCCTGTGGCGGGTCGAGACCAGCCGCGGCCCGGTCCGGGCGCGGGCGATCGTCTCCGGGATGGGCGGCCTGCACCACCCGGCCCTGCCGGACATCCCCGGCCGCGAGAGCTTCGCCGGCCCCGCCTTCCACTCGGCCGGCTGGGACCATGCCCGCGACCTCAGGGGCAAGCGCATCGGGGTGATCGGCACGGGCGCGAGCGCGATCCAGTTCGTGCCCGAGATCGCGCCCGGGGCCGCCCACCTCACCCTGTTCCAGCGCACGCCGGCCTGGATCATGCCCAAGCACGACCGCCCCATCACCGAGCGGGCGAAGCGCTCCTACCGCGGGCTTCCCCTCGCCCGGCGGCTGTTCCGCCTGTGGCTGTTCTGGATCCACGAGATCCGGGCCTTCCTCGGCTTCACCAAGGTCTCGCGGCTGACCGGGCAGGCCGAGGGGCTGGCCCGCCGCCACCTCGCCAAGGCCGTGCCCGACAAGGACCTCCGGGCGAAGCTCACGCCGCGCTATCGGCTCGGCTGCAAGCGGGTGCTGATCTCGGACGATTTCTACCCGACGCTGATGCGCCCGAATGTCAGCCTGGAGACCGGGCGCATCGCCCGCATCACCCCCTCCGGCGTCGTCCTGGAGGATGGCGCGACGCGCGACCTCGACGTCCTCGTCTACGCGACCGGCTTCGACCTGACGGGGAGCTTCCGGACGCTCCACGTCGTCGGGCGCGGCGGCCTGACCCTGCGGCAGGCCTGGCGCGACGGCATGGGGGCGTTCCAGGGCATCTCGGTCTCGGGCTTCCCGAACCTGTTCCTGCTGATGGGGCCGAATACCGGGCTCGGCCACAACTCGATGATCCTGATGATCGAGGCGCAGGTGGAGCACGCCCTCTCCTGCCTCAGGGCGATGCGGAATACGGGCGTGCGGGTCTTCGACGTGAAGCCGGAGGCCCAGGCCCGCTTCCTCGCCGACGTGCAGGCGCGGCTGGCCGACAGCATCTGGCAGACGGGCGGCTGCACCAGCTGGTACCAGGACGACAAGGGCCGCAACACCGCGCTCTGGCCGGGCTCCGTGCTGGCCTATCGCCGCGGGGCGCGGCGGGCGCGCCTCTCGGATTACCGGGTGTCCTGAGGGCGCCGGCACCCGGGAATCGGCCGCCGGCCCGGGCGGGGCGGAACAGGGTTCGCCGCCCGCCCGTTATCCTGGCAAAGCTGCGCCATTCGGGCAGCCTGCCCAGCACGAGGATGACCCATGAGCCTGATCGGACGCATCGTCACGAAGATCCTCGGCAACGAGGATCGCCCCACGGTCCGCGACGACCGCAATGCGGATTCCAGCAACCTGGTCGGCCGGATCGTCACCAAGCTCCTGCGCAAGTAGCCCTTGGGCAGAACTCCCGCGCGGGACTCTCGCGCATAACTCTCGGGCGGACCTCTTGCGCATCCGCGGCCCGGCAGCCCCCGCGCTGCCGGGTGCGGGCCGGCCCCGGGCCGGTCTATTGCGCGGCGGCCGTGATCGTCTTCACCAGGGGCGCCGCCGGCACCGTATGCTCCCAGAAGGCCCCCGTCCGGGCCTTGTCGTAGCCCGACTGGTAGAGCTGGCGCATGTAGCCGGTGTCGAACCCGCGCGCGGCCGAGGCCGTCGGCGCGCGCTCGTCGATATAGGTGAGATTGAACCCGATCCGGTTGGCGCGGGTGAACGCGTAGGTGGTGGCGAGCGCCGCCCGGCTGCGGGCGCGGCTGCCCGTGGTGAAGGAGCGCTCGACGATCGACAGGGTGTTGTTCCGGGTGACGTCGAATTCCGGCTCGAGCCGCCCGTTGATCACCACGTAGATGTTGGCCCGCCCGTTGGTGCGCAGGCGTCCGTCGCGCAGCAGGAACGACTGGGGCAGGGTGAAGACCGGCGTCACCACGGAGCCGTCCACGTGCAGTTCCTGGAACGCGGCGTTGCCCGCCTGCACGTCGATGAGCTGGGGCGGGAACACGGCCGGGATGCTGGCCGAGGCCGTGAGCACGTCGCGGAACAGGTCGACCGCGTTCGGCGCGCCGCTCGACGCGATGGCGCCCATGTTCCAGATGACGGCGCGCTGCGAATCGAGGTTCGTCGTCACGACGAGGAGGCGGCGCCCCTTGGCGTGTTCGGCCGCGACCGCGGCGAGCAGGTCCGCCGTGACGTAGCGCCCGATCAGGTCGCGCAGGCGCCCGTCGCCGAACAGCCCGGACCCGAACAGCACGTTCGTCAGGCTCGGCGACTGCACCAGCGTCTCGGCGACGCCGCTGGTGTAGAACTCGGTCAGGTAGGCATCGTAGGCCGGACCCAGGAAGGCGAAGGGGGCGATCAGCGCGCCCGTGCTGACGCCCGAGACGAGGGAGAATTCCGGCCGGGTGCCCGAGGCGGTCCAGCCGTTGAGGACGCCGGCCCCGTAGGCCCCGTCCCCGCCGCCGCCGGACAGGGCGAGGTAGGTGAAGGCCTGGCGCCGCGCCTCAGGCCGGCCGGCCATCTCCGAGAAGGTCTCGGTCGAGGCATCCGCGAAGGCGCGGGCGGCCGGGATCCCGGGCACCGTCGCGAAGGCGCCCTGCTCGGCCGTGTAGGGAATGCGCGGCACCGAGGAGCAGGCCGCCAGGTGCCCCGCCAGCCCGAGCGCGAGCACGCCGCGCGACCATCCAAATCGACGTGACATCACGATGTTCCAGCGCTCAGCCTTCGACCCCTCAACCGAACGAGCTTGGCCATTCTAGCGTTCCGATCGAAGCTGAGCAATTGACACGTTCGCGATCGTGCTGATGCAGACGGGCCACACAATCCGGCCGCGACGCCCCGCGACGGCGCGGCCGGGGCCTTTGACGGTGGAAACACCCACCCGTACGGCCAAGTCCGATCGTCGACTCTTGCATCGTCCACGAGGCCTCTTGTAGGCTCGCCCCGTCGCCTGCGGGGTCACCCGTGGCGGCCATCACCAGTGGCGCATACCGACGGATCTCGCACCGGCAGGCCCTGCACCGACGCGTCACGCGCGCGGTCTGCGGTGCGCCTCGCGCGCCCGGTTCCGCGCCGATCCTGCCGGGGGCAGAAGCGGTGATCGCAGCGTTCGGAGGGGGCGACGATGGAAGCAGGCCTGAGCTGGACGGACGAGCGCGTCGATCTGCTGCGCCGCCTGTGGGAAGACGGCCAGAGCGCCAGCAAGATCGCTGCGCAGCTCGGCGGCGTCACCCGCAACGCCGTCATCGGCAAGGTTCACCGCCTCGGTCTGGCAGGCCGGGTGAAGCCCCTGGCCGGCGCCCCCGTCGTGGCCCGCAAGCGCTCCGCGCGCGAGGCTGAGGCCGAGCCCGCCACGGCCGCCGAGATCGCCGCCGAGGCGCCCGAGCCGATCGCGATCACCTCGCACCGCCCGGCTCCCGATTTCCCGCCGGCACCGCCCGCCGCCGCCGTCGATACCGTGCCGCTCGCGGTCTCGGAGCGCGTGACGATCATGGACCTTCGCGAATCGATGTGCCGCTGGCCGATGGGCGATCCGACCACGCCGGAATTCCGCTTCTGCGGCGGCCGCTCCATCACGGGGCTGCCCTACTGCACCCACCACGCCCAGATCGCCTACCAGCCGGCGGCCGAGCGCAAGCGCGACCGCCGCGTCGCGGGCTTCCGCTGACCGGCTGACCCGCGCGGCCTCGCGATCGGGACCGAAAGGGCCGGTTCCGCCGCGGCGGAACCGGCCCTTTCGGTGTTCGGAGGAGCGCATCGTCCGGGCCGCCGCCGCGACGGGCGCCGGAGGTCGGAGGGATGGCGCGCGCGCTCGGGCCGGGGCGGTCCCTGCCCGGCCGGGCGAGGCCCTAGGCGGCGCTCGCGAACATCTCGTCGAAGGAGTAGCCGGAGCCGCGCACGGTGCGGATCGGGTCCGACTGGCGCGGCCGGTTGATCGCCTTGCGCAGGCGCCCGACATGCACGTCGACCGTGCGCTCGTCGATGTAGACGTCGTGGCCCCAGACGCCGTCGAGGAGCTGCTCGCGGGAGAAGACCCGGCCGGGGCTCTGCATCAGGAACTCGAGGAGCTTGAACTCGGTCGGTCCGAGATGGATCTCGCGCCCCGATCGGCGGATGCGGTGGCTGACCCGGTCGAGCTCGATGTCGCCGGCGACCAGGAGGTTGGCCACGTGCGCGGGCTTGGCCCGGCGCAGGAGCGCCCGCACCCGGGCGAGCAGCTCCGGCACCGAGAACGGCTTGACGATGTAGTCGTCCGCCCCCGTGCCGAGGCCGCGGATGCGGTCGCCCTCCTCGCCCCGGGCGGTCAGCATGATGATCGGCAGGCGCTCGGTCTCGCGTCGCGCCCGGATGCGGCGGCAGAGCTCGATCCCGGACAGGCCGGGCAGCATCCAGTCGAGCAGGATGAGGTCGGGAAGCTGTTCCTGCAGGCGAAGGTCGGCCTCGTCGCCCCGCGCGGCGGAATCGACGGCGTAGCCCTCGGCTTCGAGGTTGTAGCGGAGCAGGAGGGTCAGCGCCTCCTCGTCCTCGACGATCAGGATTCGGGTGCTCATGCTCACGTGGTGGTCCGCCGCGGCCGTCTCGGTTCGGGTCTCAGGCCTGTGGGCTGATCGTGGCGTAGTTCGAGGCGTCGTTCTTCGGGCGCTCGGCGGTCAGGGTCTCGCCGGTGGCGAGGTAGTGGATCGTCTCGGCGATGTTGGTGGTGTGGTCGCCGATGCGCTCGACGTTCTTGGCGCAGAACAGGAGGTGCGTGCAGAACGAGATGTTGCGCGGATCCTCCATCATGTAGGTCAGGAGCTCGCGGAACAGCGAGTTGTAGAGGGCGTCGATGGCGCCGTCGCGCTCCCAGACGTCGTGGGCGGCGACGGTGTCCTGGGCCCCGTAGGCGTCGAGCACGTCCTTGAGCTGCTCCTGGACGAGGTCGCTCATGTGCTGCACGCCGAGCACGATCTTCTGTGGCTGGGCCTGGTCGCTGATCGCCACCACGCGCTTGGCGATGTTCTTGGCAAGGTCGCCGATGCGCTCGAGGTCGCCCGAGACGCGGATCGCCGAGACCGTCTCGCGCAGGTCGATGGCCAGCGGCTGGCGGCGCGCGATCAGCAGCACCGCACGCTCCTCGATCTCGCGCTGGAGCGCGTCGAGGCGCTTGTCGGCCACGATGACGTTCTGCGCCAGCACCGTATCCCGGCGCACCAGCGCGTCGCTCGCGTCGGTCATCATCTTCTCGGCCACGCCTCCCATCTCGGAGATCGAGCGGCGCAGGTCCTCGAGATCGTTGTCGTAGGAGGAGACGATGTGTTCGGACATGATCGCTGGTCCTCGATCGGCCCGCGGGCCGGGATCGTGGTGAAGGGAGGAGAGCCCCGGCGGCGCCTCAGCCGAAGCGGCCGGTGATGTAATCCTGGGTCTGGCGCTTCTCGGGGTTCATGAAGATGCGGTTGGTGGGCCCGAACTCCACGAGCTCGCCCAGATACATGAAGGCGGTGAACTGCGAGATGCGGGCCGCCTGCTGCATGTTGTGGGTCACGATGGCGATCGTGAACTCGTTGCGCAGCTGCTCGATCAGCTCCTCGATCCGGCCCGTGGAGATCGGGTCGAGCGCCGAGGTGGGCTCGTCGAACAGGATCACCTCCGGGCGCTGCGCCACGGTGCGGGCGATGCAGAGGCGCTGCTGCTGCCCCCCCGAGAGGCCCATGCCGGATTGCTTGAGCTTGTCCTTGACCTCGTCCCAGAGGGCCGCCTTGCGCAGCGATTCCTCGACGCGCAGGTCGAGCTCGGCCTTCGGCAGCTTCTCGTAGAGGCGCAAGCCGAACGCGACGTTGTCGTAGATCGACATCGGGAAGGGCGTCGGCTTCTGGAACACCATGCCGACGCGGGCGCGCAAGTCGTTCAGGTCGACCTTCTGGTCGAGGATGTTGCGGCCGTCGAGCAGGATCTCGCCCTCGGCGCGCTGCTCGGGATAGAGGCTGTAGATGCGGTTGAAGGTGCGCAGCAGGGTCGACTTCCCGCAGCCCGAGGGCCCGATCAGCGCCGTGACCTGGCGGTCGCGGAAGTCGAGGTTGATGCTCTTCAGGCCGTGGAAGGTCCCGTAGTAGAAGTTGAGGTTCTTCACGGCGATCCGCACCGGTGCGGTCTCGTCGGCCTGGCTGCGCCCGCTGAGCTGGGCGGTGGTGATCGCGGGAGCGGCGTTCATCGCGGTGTCCTTCGGGAAGCGGGCGGGAGCCGGTTCGGGCTCAACGGGCTTTGGGGTTCTTGATCACGAGGCGGGCCACGACCGAGAGGGCCAGGATCGTGACGGTGATGAGGAGCGCGCCGGACCAGGCGAGGCTCTGCCAGTTCGGGTAGGGCGAGAGGGCGAACTGGTAGATCATCACCGGCAGGTTCGCGACGCCGCCCATCAGGGTGGGGCTGAACCAGGAATTGTTGTTGAGGGCCGTGAACAGGAGCGGCGCGGTCTCGCCGGCGATGCGGGCCAGCGCCAGGATGATGCCGGTCACGATGCCGGCCGAGGCCGCCCGCCAGGTCACGCTCAGGATCACCCGGGAGGGCGGCGCGCCGAGGGCCGCGCCGGCCTCGCGCAGGGACCCCGGCACGAGGCGCAGCATGTCCTCGGTGGTGCGCACGATCACGGGGGTCGCGATGATGGCGAGCGCCACGCCCCCGGCCCAGCCCGAATAGGTCCCCATCGGCCGCACCATCAGGGTGTAGACGAACAGTCCGATCAGGATCGAGGGCGCCGAGAGCAGGATGTCGTTGAGGAAGCGGATCAGGTCGGCGAGCTTCGAGGTGCGGCCGTACTCCGCCAGGTAGGTCCCGGCCATCACCCCGATGGGCGTCGCCACCACGATGCCGATCAGGGTGAGGACGAGGCTGCCCAGGATCGCGTTGGCGATGCCGCCGCCGTCCGAGCCGGGCCCCGGCGTCGGCTCGACGAAGAGGCCGGGCGAGAAGCCCTTCACGCCCTCGAGGATCAGCATCAGGAGGATCGAGCCGAGCACCACGGCGCCGATCAGGGTGGCGACGAGGCAGGAGACGCGGAGCACCCGGTCGGCGATGCGCCGTCCGGAGCGCACGCGGATCGGGGCCGCGGCCCGGACGTCGCTGAGGGGGTTGGTGGCATCCATCGGGAGATCCTCAGGCGACCTTGACGCGGCGCACGAGCAGGCGGGCGATGATGAGGACGACGAAGGTGATCAGGAACAGGATGCAGCCGAGCGCCATCAGGGCGTTGAGCTGCATGCCGTCGGCCTCGTTGAACTCGTTGGCGATGCGCGAGGCGATGGTGGAACCGGGGTCGAAGATCGAGCTCGAGAGCCGGTTGGCGTTGCCGATCACGAAGGTGACCGCCATGGTCTCGCCGAGGGCCCGGCCGAGGCCGAGCATGATCGCGCCGATGATCGAGACCGAGGCCTGGGGCACGAGGACGTGGCGGACCACCTCCCAGGTGGTGCAGCCGATGCCGTAGGCGCTCTCGCGCAGCATGGTCGGGATCTGGTCGAGCATGTCGCGGGTGATCGAGGCCACGAAGGGCACGATCATGATGGCCAGGATGATGCCCGCCGTGAGGATGCCGACGCCGGAGGGGACCCGGGCGTAGAGCAGCGTGCCGACGATCGGCAGGCCCTCGACGAGGTTCGAGACCGGCACCTGCACGAAGCGCGCGAAGAGCGGCGCGAAGATGAACAGGCCCCACATGCCGTAGATGATGCTCGGGACCGAGGCGAGGAGCTCGATCGTCATGCCGACGGGCTTGCGGGCCCAGCCGGGGCAGAGCTGCGTCAGGTAGACGGCGATGCCGAGGGAGAGCGGCACGCCGATCATCAGGGCGAGGAGCGCCGAGGCGAGGGTGCCGATGATGGCCACCAGCGCCCCGTACTGCTCGGTGCCGATGTTCCAGGCGCTCGAGGTCAGGAAGCCGAAGCCGAACTCGCGGAAGGCCGGCCAGCCCCCGTAGAAGACCGAGATCAGGATGCCGACGAGCACGAGGAGGACGAGGAGCGCCGATCCGAAGGCGGCCCCCCGGAACAGGGCGTCGAGGCCCGGGCTCGGCCCCTTGCGCAGTCGCGATTCCGTGCGCGCGAGCGCGATCTGTTCAGTCAAGGCGGTCATCCGCGATTCTCTTCACCGGGTGGCGTGTTAGCGCGCGGCGGGGCTCGACGCGAGCAGGGACCGGTTTGCCCGAGGGGCGGGCCCGCCGTGGCGGCGCCCGGCCCGCGCACCCGGCCGAAGCGGCCGGGTGGTCGGTTTCGGGAGGCCGCGTTGCGGTGCGGCCTCGGGGGTTCGGGGCTCAGGTCGACGCGACCCGGATCACATGTTCAGGACGGGCTTGCCGTCCTTGCCCTTCACCTGCTTCCACTCCTCGTGGATCAGGCCGACGACGTTGTCGGGGAGCGGCACGTAGTCGAGGTCGGCGGCGAGCTTGTCGCCGTTCTTGTAGGCCCAGTCGAAGAACTTGAGCACGTCGGCGGACTTCGCCGGATCGGCCGCATCCTTGTGGACGAGGATGAAGGTCGCGGCGGTGATCGGCCAGGCCTCGTCGCCGGCCTGGTTCGTCAGCGAGATGCCGAAGCCCGGGGCGCTCTTCCAGTCGGCGCTCGCGGCGGCGGCCTGGAACGCCTTGTCGTCCGGCTGCGGGTACTTGCCGGCCTTGTTCTGGATCAGCGTGTGGCTGAGCTTGTTCTGCTTGGCGTAGGCCGATTCGACGTAGCCGATCGCGTTCGGGACCTGCTTGACGGTGGCGGTCACGCCCTCGTTGCCCTTGCCGCCCTGACCGGCCGGCCAGCTCACCGTGGTGGCGGCGCCGAACTCCTTCTTCCAGGGCTCGGAGACCTGGGAGAGGTAGGTGGTGAAGATGTTCGTGGTGCCCGAGGCGTCCGAGCGGTAGACCGGCGTGATGGTCGCGTCGGGAAGCTTCACGCCCTGGTTGAGGGCAGCGATCTTCGGATCGGACCACTTGGTGATCTTGCCGGCATAGATGTCGGCGACGAGCTCGCCCGTCAGCTTCAGCTTGCCCGGCTCGACGCCGGCGATGTTCACCACGGTGACGACGCCGCCCATCACGGTCGGGAACTGGACGAGGCCGTCCTTCTCGAGGGCCGGGCCCTTGAGGGGCGCGTCGGTGGCGCCGAAATCGACGGTCTTGGCCTGGATCTGCTTGATGCCGCCGCCGGAGCCGATCGACTGGTAGTTGAGCCCGGTGCCGGTGTCCTTGCGGTAGGCCTCGGCCCACTTGGAATAGACCGGGAACGGGAAGGTCGCCCCGGCGCCCGTGATGTCGCCGGCGAGCGCCGGGAAGGCGATCTGGGCCGTCGCGAGGCCCAGGGCGAGCGCGTAGGTAAAGGGTTTCACATGCGTCTCCGTTAGCTGTCGGGCGCAGAGTCCGGCGCGGCACCCATGAGGACCGGCCCGGGGCCTGCACCGACCCGCCGACATCCGGCTGCCGCACGCCTTAACGCCTCGACGGTGCGGCTCTATGACGGCGCCATGACAGAGCGATGACAGCGGCGGCCGGCCGGGACGCCTGCGCAGTCCCACCCCGGAGGTTCCCGCGATCCGGCGCCGGCCCCTGGACCGGCCGGCCCGACGCGAGGCGAGGCGACGCGAGGCGACGCGCCATGGCACGGTTTCCCGTGCTCGCGCGTTCCTTGCAGGATCCGGAAGTTCGGCGGCCGGCCCCGCGGCCGCGCTGGCCGGGTAGAGGACGATGCGCACCGTGAGCAACGAACCGCAGGCCGGGCCGCTCGGCACGGCGGATCCCGAGGAAGCCGCCTACCTGGCGTTGCATGCCGAGCGGGAAACGATCGAGCGGAGCCTCGCGCTGGCGCAGGTCCGCCAGCGCTTCGGTGCGAATGCGGACGAAGTCGAGCGGGCCCATGTGGAGGAGCGCGAGCTTCTCCTGACCCTGGACCGCCTGATGACCCGGATCCGCGCCGCGGAGTACAAGCGCCAGCCCGGCGCCCGGCGCTGGTAGGCGGCCGGCGGGCGCATGGCCGGTGCGTGGCGCCCCGACGGGGCGCGGGCGCCCTCAGCCGGCGCGGCGGCGGTCGCGCTCCTTGTGGCGCAGCCGCAGGAGCAGGTCGATCTGCGCGTCGGGGATCGGCTGGTTCTCGACGCTGCCCTCGTAGACCGAGCGCAGGGCATGGCCGAGGCGGTACTGCGTGTCGACGCTGAGCACGGGCACCGGTCCGCCCTGTTCGGGCGCGGAGGCCTCGGACTTGCCGGACAACTGAGCCATCGTCTCCCCCCCGAGACCTGATCACCGGCCCCGCGCATCGCGACGGCCCGCTTGATCGGATCACTCTCGGCCCGGATGGTTAACGAAGCGTTACCTTTAATCCCCGGGTAAGTTTAATATTCCGTGTCAGGCCGAGGCGCTCTGGAGCAGGCGGGCGGCGGCCGCCCGCGCCTCGTCGGTGACCGTCGCGCCGGCGAGCATGCGGGCGATCTCCTCGCGCCGCGCCTCGACGGGGAGGGAGGCGACGCGGGTGGCGACCCGGTCGCTGCCCTTCACCGGATCCTTGGCGATGAGGAAATGCGTCTGGGCGCGGGCCGCGACCTGGGGGGCATGGGTGACGGCCACGACCTGCACGGTCTCGGCGAGGCGCGCGAGGCGGGCCCCGATCGCGTCCGCGACCGCGCCGCCGACGCCGGTGTCGATCTCGTCGAAGATCAGGGTCGGGGCCGAGCCCTTGTCGGCCAGCACGACCTTGAGCGCCAGCATGAAGCGCGAGAGCTCGCCCCCGGAGGCCACCTTCATCATCGGCCCCGGGCGGGTGCCCGGATTCGTCTGCGCCCAGAACTCGACCCGGTCGATCCCGGCCCCGTCGCGGGAATCCGGATCGGTGGCGATCTCGGTGATGAAGCGGGCGCGCTCGAGCTTCAGCGGCGGCAGCTCCGCCTTCACGGCGGCGTCGAGGGCCTTGGCGGCGCGCTTGCGCCCGTCGCTGAGCTTGGCCGCCGCCCTGGCGTAGGCGGCCTCCGCCTGGGCCAGCACCGCCTCGAGGCCGGCGAGGGATTCCTCGCCCGCATCGATCGCCGCGACATCCCCGACATAGCGCTCGCGCAGGGCGGCCAGGTCGTCGGCCGGGACATCGTACTTGCGGGAGGCGGCGCGCAGGGCGAACAGGCGCTCCTCGACCCGCTCGAGCTCGCGCGGGTCGAACTCGGTCTCGGACACCGCGGCGTCGAGGACGCTGCGGGCCTCGTCGAGGGCGACCAGCGCCGCGTCGAGGGCCGCGATGCAGGGATCGACGAGCGCCGGCAGCTGCGTGGCCCGGCGCTCCAGCTTGCGGATCGCGCTCGAGAGATGCGCGCTGCCCGAATTCGGGCCGCCCACCGCCTCCAGGGCCTCGTTCAGCTCGCGCGCGACCTTCTCGCTCTGCTGCATCACGGTGCGGCGCTCGGCCAGCGTCGCCTCCTCGCCGGCCTGCGGATCGAGGCTTTCCAGCTCGTCGACGGCGTGGCGCAGGAAGTCGGCTTCCTTGCGCGCCGCCTCGACCCGGGCCCGCTGCTCGGACAGGGCCGTGCGGGCGTGGCGCACGCGCTTGGCGGCCTCGGCCACCGCCGCGGCCGGGGCCTGCAGTCCCCCGAAGGCGTCCAGGATGGCGCGGTGCGTGGTGGGATCGGCGAGGGCCCGGTCGTCGTGCTGGCCGTGGATCTCGACGAGCGCCGCCCCGATGGCGCGCAGCACCTGCACGCCCACCGCCTGATCGTTGACGAAGGCCCGGGTCCGCCCGTCCGCCATCTGCGTGCGGCGCAGGATCAGGTCGCCCTCGGTGTCGATCTCGGATTCGGCCGCGATCAGGCGGGCCGGATGGTCGAGGGGCGCGTCGAACACCGCCGTGATGCTGCCCTGGCCCTCGCCGTGGCGCACCAGGCGTCCGTCCCCGCGCCCGCCGAGCGCGAGCGCGAAGGCGTCGAGGAGGATCGACTTGCCCGCGCCGGTCTCCCCGGTCAGGACGCTCAGCCCCTCGCGGAAATTCAACTCGAGCTTGTCGATCAGAACGATGTCGCGGATCGCAAGCTGCACGAGCATGCCGCGTCGGTGGCCTCTTCGAACTGGGTCGCCGTCATGTAGGGGGAAGTCGCGCGGACTTCATCCCCGAAATCGCGCCCGGCCGGCCCTCGCGCGAAGGCCCGCCGCCCGAACGGGAGGCGGGCGAGGCGGCGTCGGCCGGCCTCGCCCGCGGGTGGGTCCGTCGCCGGGCCGTCGGGGCGCGAGAGGCTCCCGGCGCGAGGTTCCGAGGGCGAGGCTCCGGGGGCGAGGCTCGCGCCGCCCTTGCGCCTACTGCGCGGAGGCGGTGCGGCCGGTGATCGACGAGAACGCCTTGCTGAGCCAGGAGGACTTCTCCTCGCGGGGCTCGAGGCCGCCGTTCTGCAGGAGCGCGTGCGCGTCCTTGTACCAGGGACTGTCCGGGAAGTTGTGGCCCAAGACCGCGGCGGCGTTCTGCGCCTCCTGGGCGATGCCGAGCGCCATGTAGGCCTCGACCAGGCGCTCCAGCGCCTCCTCGGTGTGGCGCGTCGTCTGGTAGCGGCTGATCACGTCGCGGAAGCGGTTGATCGCGGCCGGGAAGTTGCGGCGCTCCAGGTAGAAGCGGCCGACCTCCATCTCCTTGCCGGCGAGCTGGTCGCGGGTGATCTGGATCTTGGCCTTGGCGTCGGAGGAATACTCGGAGGTCGGGTACTTCTGCACGAGCTCCTGCAGCGCCACGAGGGCCTTCTCGGAGCGGTCCTGGTCGCGGGTAACGTCCGGGATCTGCTTGTACTGCGACATCGCCATCAGGTACTGGGCGTAGGCCGCATCCTTGCTCGCCGGATGGCGCTGCAGGTAGCGCTTCGAGGCGTTGATGGCGTCGTCGTACTTCTGGCCCTCGTAATTCGCGTAGGCGGTCATCAGCAGCGCCTTCCGGGACCAGTCGGAATAGGCGTACTGCTTGTCGAGGTCGCCGAACTTCTTGACCGCGCCCTCGTAGTCACTGTCCTCCATCTTGGCCAAGCCCTCGCTGTAGAGCTTGTCCGCCGGGACATCGGGGATGACTTCGGGCTTGTACTTCTCGGCGAAGGGATTGATCGAATCGAGGGCGTCGCAGCCGCCGAGACCGAGGCTCAGCGCCGTCAGGAGCACGGCCGCCAGGGCACCGCGGTTCGGATAGGTGACAGGCATTTGCGGTCCATTCCCCAACAGGCGCGGCCATGTCGTCGCAAAGACGCGCGCCGTCAAGCCATCACGAATGTCATTCGAAGCGGTGGGCATCCTGCCACGGCGCGAAGGCCCTGGTCCTCCGCGACGGTGCCGCTCTTCACAGACGATTCACCGTGACGTGCAATTCGGGCGCGAAAACGGCGGTCGCGGGGCGCTGGCGATCGCAGGCCGGGTGTGGCTTGCGGGCTACAGGTCGCCCGCGAAGGCGGCGATCCCGAGGCCGACGCCGAACTCGGCGAGGGCGCTCTCGCGGCGGCTGCCCTGGGCCTCGATGATCGCGTAGTTGGCGCGGTCCGAGAACAGCGCGGTCAGCACGCCGACATTCATCCGGTGGCCGCCGCAATAGGAGCGGTAGGCGCCCTGGAGGGGCAGGCCGGCGAGCGCGAGGTCGCCGACCGCGTCGAGGAACTTGTGGCGGACGAACTCGTCCGCGAAGCGCAGGCCTTCCGGGTTCACCACCGCGGTCTCGCCGACCGCCACGGTGTTCTCCAGGGAGGCGCCGAGGGCGAAGCCCGCCTTCCAGTAGCGCTCCACGTCCTTCATCATCCCGAAGGTGCGGGCGCCCGCGATCTCGCGGCGGTAGGCGGCGGGGGTGAGGTCCATGGCCTTGCGGCTGCGGCCGATCACCGGGCTCTCGAAATCGATCTCGACGTCGAGGCGGAAGCCCCGGTCGATGGGGCGGAGCTCGGCGAAGGCCCGGTCGACCTCGATCCGGACGGGGCGGAGCACCTTGATCCAGCGGCGCGGGGCGCCGCACTGGGCGAGGCCGACCGCGTCGATCGCCTCGACGAAGGGACGCGCGCTGCCGTCGAGGATGGGCATCTCGGGCCCGTCGATCTCCACGCGGGCGTTGTCGACACCGAGCCCGTAGAGGGCGGACATCAGGTGCTCGATGGTGGCGACGGCCCCGGAGGCGACGTCGCCGATGACGGTGCAGAGTTCGGTAGCGGAGACGCAGGCGTGGTGGGCTTTGATGAGCCGGTCGTTGCCGGTGGGCATCCCGGTGCGGAGGAAGGCGACACCGTGGTTGGCGGGGGCGGGGCGGATCGTGATCTCGACCGGGTTCCCGGAATGGACGCCGATGCCGCGCAAGGCGGCCGGGCCCTTGAGGGTAATCTGTTGGTTCGTTCGCATTCCTTAGCCCTCGGCCGCGATCAGGCAGCACACCGCACCAGGCGATGTGCCCTGCCCTTCAGATCCGTCCGCTGCTTGAAGCCCCTGCGCGCGCTGACGGCGAAACCGCCGCGCTTTCTCGTTCCGGAAATTTGTATAGCTGCGCTCAAAAGCCCGGCCAAATCACGGATTCTTACGCTGTGTTACAGACACGCTTTCCGAGCACGAATCCGAAAGCGCTTTTTGCTCAATGTTTTAACAACATGTTAAACCCGGCCCCTCGCGGCGCCGGGTTTGTTGCGCAAAAGCCGCAAGCGCGTGGTTGAACGGGCAACGGACCACCCCGGTCCGGCCGGCCTCCGGCGCTCCGGGCGGCGCGGCGAAGGGTCGGCAAAGGATCGGTGACGGGCCGGCGCGCCCGGCAGGGCCCCCGCGGAGGGATCCGCGGGGGCCGCTCCGGCCCGGCCTTCGGGACCCGGGCGTCAGTTGGCCTGGCGGCGCAGGAAGGCCGGGATCTCAAGCTGATCGTCGTCCATCATGCGCGGCTGCGGCGCCAGGCGGCCCTGGGCGTCGAGGTTGCCCTGGGCCGGGCGGTAGCCCTGCGGCGCCGGGGGCGCCGGGGCGCGCTTGGCGTAGTCCGGCGCGGCCGGGGCCGGCGGCAGGGCGTGCTGCTGGGGCGCGGGGGCCCGGGCCGGCGCCGGCACGGGGGCGGCCTCCGGCTCCTCGCGGCGGCCGCCGAAGCCGACGGTGGCGAGGCGGCGCAGCAGGGTCATGCGCTTCGAATCGGCCGGCGCCTCGGCGGGCTCCTCGCCGCGGCTGGCGCGGATCTGGGCCTGCCCGATCGGGGGCAGCTCGTGGATCTGCGGCATGCGCGGGGCGCGGGCGAGCGGGGCGGAGGCCGGGGCCGCCGGGCGCGGCGGCACGAACGGGCCGGCGTTCAGGGGCTGGGCGGGCTCGGGCTGCGGCGCGGGCGGGGCGGCGTAGGGCATCGCGACGCGGGGCTGCGACTGGGTCAGGACGACGTCGTCGCGCACCACCGGGGCTTGGGGCTCCATCCGCAGGTCGTGGCGGACATCGTGGCGCATCTCGTGCGCGCCCATCGCCTCAGGGGCCGCCTGGCGGACCGGGGGCTGGGGCGCGGGCGCCAGGGCCTGCGGCATCGGGGCGGGCTCGGGGGCCCGGGCGGCGGGGGCCGGGTAAGAGGCGCGGGCGCGGGCCTCGGCCCGCAGGCGCTCGGCGACCTCGGCGATGCGCTGCTCGGTCTCGGCGATGGCCGGGTTGTTCGGCGAGTTCGCGGAGATCAGCGCCGGCTCGATGCCGGTGGCGACGACCGAGACGCGGATGATGCCGTCGAGGCTCTCGTCGAAGGTGGCGCCCAGGATGATGTTGGCGTCCGAATCGACCTCCTCGCGGATGCGGGTGGCGGCCTCGTCGAGCTCGTAGAGGGTCAGGTCGTTGCCGCCCGTGATCGAGATCAGCAGGCCGCGCGCGCCCTTCATCGAGACGTCGTCGAGGAGCGGGTTGGCGATGGCGGCCTCGGCGGCGCGGTTGGCGCGCTTCTCTCCGCTCGCCTCGCCGGTGCCCATCATGGCCTTGCCCATGCCGCGCATGATCGCCCGGACGTCGGCGAAGTCGAGGTTGATCAGGCCTTCCTTGACCATCAGGTCGGTGATGCAGGCGACGCCCGAGTAGAGCACCTGGTCGGCCATCGCGAAGGCGTCCGCGAAGGTGGTCTTCTCGTTGGCGACCCGGAACAGGTTCTGGTTCGGGATCACGATCAGGGTGTCGACGGAGGCCTGCAGCTCCTGGATGCCGGCCTCGGCGGTGCGCATCCGGCGCACACCCTCGAACTGGAACGGCTTCGTCACGACGCCGACCGTCAGGATGCCCATGTCGCGGGCCGCGCGGGCGATGACGGGGGCCGCGCCGGTGCCGGTGCCGCCGCCCATGCCGGCGGTGATGAAGCACATGTGGGCGCCCGAGAGCTGGTCGCGGATCTCGTCGATGACCTCCTCGGCCGCCGCCGAGCCGACCTCGGGATGCGAGCCGGCGCCGAGTCCCTGCGTCACGCCGAGACCCATCTGGATCACGCGCTCGGCCTTCGAGGAGGTCAGCGCCTGCGCGTCGGTGTTGGCCACCACGAACTCGCAGCCGAGGAGCCCCGACTCGATCATGTTGTTGACGGCGTTGCCGCCGGCTCCGCCGACACCGAAGACGGTGATGCGGGGCTTCAGTTCCCGGATGTCCGGCGCCTGCAGAGAAATGGCCATGGTGTCGAGCCTCTCGTGACTTTCGGGTTTGTGTCTGGCGTCCAGAAGCCGGCGCCGATGTCTGCGATTTGCGCGGACGCCCGGGGGCGACCGCGCCTAACTCTCTAGAAACTCTCGCGAATCCAACGACCGACGCGCGAGAAGTAACCGTCCGTTCCAGTGCCCGCGAAGGCGCCCTGCCCCCGCGGCTCGAAATGCTCCGCATGCGCGACCTGCGGGTAGACCAGCAGCCCGACCGAGGCCGAGAAGGCCGGGCCCTTGGCGGCCTCGGGCAGGCCCCGGATGCCGAGCGGGCGGCCGATCCGGACCTGTCCCTGCATCACCCGGCGGGTGACCTCGGGCAGGCCGACGAGCTGGCTGGCGCCGCCCGTGAGCACCACCCGGCGCCCCGCCTGGGCCGCGAAGCCCGCATTGCGCAGGCGGTCGCGGACCAGCTCGATCACCTCCTCGACGCGGGGGCGGATGATGCGCACGAGCTGCGAGCGCGGCACGTGGGTGGGCGCGTCGCCCTCGTCCTCGCCGACCCCGTGGACCGCGATCATGTCGCGCTCGTCGGAGGCCGTGGCGATCGCCGAGCCGTAGAGGGTCTTGAGCCGCTCGGCCGCGGCGACCCGGGTCGAGAGGCCGCGGGCGATGTCCATCGTGACGTGGTGGCCCCCCACCGCGATGGCGTCGACATGCACGAGGTGGCCACCCGAGAAGACGCCGACGCTCGTCGTGCCGCCGCCCATGTCGACCACGGCGACGCCCATCTCCGCCTCGTCGTCGACGAGGGCCGAGAGCCCGGCCGCGTAGGGCGTGGCGATCACCGCCTCGACGCCGAGGTGGCAATGCTCCACCGCCAGCATCAGGTTGCGGGCGGCGGCCGCCTCGCTGGTGACCACGTGCAGGTCGACCCCGAGGGCGTCGCCGATCATCCCCGAGGGGTCGATCACCGCGCCCTGGCCGTCCAGCGCGTAGCCAGTCGGCAGGGCGTGGAGCACGGCGCGGCCGGGGCTGACCCCGTGGGCGCTCGCGGTCTCGAGGACCCGCTCGACGTCGGAGCCCGTGACGGTGCCGGTGCGCACGTTCACGCGCGCCTCGAAATGCTGCGAGGCGAGGCGCCCGCCCGACATGTTGACGATGACCGACTGCACCTCGACCTTGGCCATCCGCTCGGCGGCGTGGACCGCCTGGCGGATCGCCCCCTCGGCGGCTTCGAGGTCGACGATGGCGCCGCCCTTCAGCCCGAGGGAGCGCTGGTGGCCGATGCCGATGATGCGGGCGAGATGCGTGCGCCCCCGCAGGGTCGAGAGCGCCTCGGCCGGCTGCAGCTCGGCGATGAGGCAGACGACCTTGCTGGTGCCGATGTCGAGGACCGACAGCGTCGTGCTCCGCCGGGCGGAGAGCGGCTTCAGTCTCGGCGTGAGGCCGTGGTGGCTGTGCATCGAACGCTACCGGGGGAAAAGTTCGGGGACGGACGGGCGGGCGGAGAGGCGCGTCGGGCGGCTCATGTCGCGGTCCCCTTCTTCGACTTCTTCTGACTCTCGGCGCGGGCCGCGGCCGCCTCCTCGGTCAGGCGCACGACCACCCGGTCGGGCATGCGCAGGTCCACGGCGATGACGTCCTTCTCGAGGATCCTGGCGTCGCGCTCGAGCCTGACCAGGCGGGCCAGCGCCTCGGCGCTGCCGGTCTCCGGCAGGCGGATGTCGACGCCGTCGAGCTTCAGGGTCCAGCGCCGGCCCGAGACGTAGGTCCCGGCGCGGATCCGGTCCCCGAGGGCGCCCGCGGCGGCGACGAGCCCGAGATACTCGCTGAGCCGGGTGTTGGCGTCGTCGCCGACCACGAGGGGCAGGCTGGCGTAGCGGTCGTCCCGCATGGTGTCGATCACGGTGCCGTCGGCGGCGATGACGCTGATCTCGCCGTTCCTCTGCCAGAGGGCGGCGGGCTCGCGCTCGACCTGGTTGATGACGATCTCGTTCGGGTAGAGCTTGCGCACGGAGGCGCTGGCGATCAGCGGCACCCGGATCAGGCGCTCGCGCACCGCGGTGACGTCGAGGAAGGGGACGGAGGAGCGCCAGTCGATGCCGGCGGCGGCGAGCACCTCCCGCTCATACATGCGCGAGATGCCCGAGATGGTGACGCGCTCGACGCCGAAGCCGGCGAGGCGCGCCAGGATGTCGAGGGGGCGGCCCTGCTCGACCACGAAGGCGTCGTAGCGGCCGCTGGCGACGAAGCCCGTCATGGCGAGGGCCGCGAAGGTGGCCGAGACCGCCATCACGCCGACATGCCGCGGCATGCGCTCGGCGATCGGCAGGGCGGGCCGCAGGCGCCGCGGGGCGCCGCGCCGGAGGAAGCGCGGCAGCCGGGCCAGAAGGCCCGCGCGGGGGCCCTCGCCGCCGGGATGTCCGGCGGGGGTCAGCGACCCAGCGTTGCGTCCTCCACCATCCATTGAACGAGCTCACCGAAACTCAAGCCAGCGTGGGCCGCGATCTCAGGCACAAGGCTCGTCTGGGTCATGCCGGGTTGCGTGTTGACCTCCAGCACGACGAGGGCACCGGTTCCCCCCGGTGTATCGTCGTAGCGAAGATCGGCACGGCTGACGCCCCGGCAGCCCAGTGCTTGATGCGCCGTTAACGACAACTCTTGGACATGCTGGTAAACATTTGGTTTAATTTCTGCCGGGAGCACGTGGATCGACCCCCCCTCGGCGTACTTGGCGTCGAAGTCGTACCACTCCCCTGAGGCGGGCTTGATCTCGATGACCCCGAGGGCCCGGTCCCCCATCACCGCGCAGGTCAGCTCGCGGCCCGCAACGTAAGTCTCCACAAGCACTTGCTCGCCGAAGGCCCAGTCCTCGCGGGACAGTTCCTGGGGCGGGTGCGAGCGGCCCTCGCGCACGATGATGACGCCCATCGAGGAGCCTTCCGCGATCGGTTTGACGACGTACGGAGGGGTTAACGGGTGTGCCCTGGCCGCATCATGACGGTTAACGACGCGGCCCTCCGGCACGCTCACGCCGGCCGCCTTCATGATCGTTTTGGCACGCTCCTTGTGCATCGCCAGCGCCGAGGCGAGCACGCCCGAATGGGTGTAGGGGATCTTCAGGAGCTCGAGCAGGCCCTGGATCGTGCCGTCCTCCCCCGCGGGGCCGTGCAGGGCGTTGAAGGCGACCTCGGGGCGCAGCGCCGTGAGCACGGTCGCGATGTCGGGCCCGACATCGACCGGGGTGACGCGGTAGCCCCGGCCCTCCAGGGCGCGGGCGCAGGCGATGCCGGAATTCAGCGACACGCTCCGCTCGGACGACCAGCCCCCCATCAGGACGGCGACGTGCTTGGACATGGGTGGGGACTCCGGTCGGACGGATGGGGGTGGCGTGGCTCAGGCACGGCCGATCATGACGCGGGCACGCTCGAGGGTTCGGCCGGTCCCGTCGGCCGACGGGGCGCCGGCGCGGCGGACGATTCGCGACGTCCCGATCGTGGCGAGCGTCGGCGGGCGCGGGACGGAGGCGATGGCGAGGCCGGTGCGGGGTGATCCGCGATCGGACGATCGCCCGGCATCGATTCGTCGCGCGCGCTCGTGATCAGGGCGATCCGGCCGAAGCCGGCCCGCGCCACGTCGTCTCCGGCTAGGGCGAGGGCTGGACGCCGCTTCTCGGCGAGCCGGTCGGTGCGGGGGAAGGGCACGACGATCGTGCCGGGCGGGATGCCCTCGGGCTCAGAGATCGGCATCATCCTCGTCGTCGATCGCGCCGTTCCAATCGGTCGAGGCCGCGAAGGGGTCGTCGACATCCCGGGGCGCCGTCTCGATCCGGATGCCCTCCGGAATCGGGACGGCGCGCGATCGGTCGCCCGGAGGGTGACCCAGGCGCTCGCGCACCGCGGAGGGCCGCACCGTCCGGCTCTTCGCGGAACCCTGCGCGCAGGCAATCCGCACGGAGCGGTCGTCCATGACGTCATCTCCCGTTCGACGCGCCTTACCGATTTACGATGTCCGCGTCGATCCCGATCCGCTTGATCTCCCAGTGCAGCTCGACGCCAGAGGTCTCGCGCACGCGCCGGCGCACCGCCTCGCCGAGGCCCTCGATCTCCGCCGCGGTGGCGCCGCCGCGGTTGATCAGGAAGTTGCAGTGCATCTCGGAGACCTGGGCGCCGCCGATCGTCAGGCCGCGGCAGCCGGCCGCGTCGACGAGCTGCCAGGCCTTCCCGCCCTCCGGGTTCTTGAAGGTCGAGCCGCCGGTGCGCTCGCGGATCGGCTGGGCGGCCTCCCGCGCCGCCGTGACCCGCTCCATCTCGGCCTCGATCGCCGCGCGCTCGCCCGGGCGCCCCCGGAACAACGCGGAGGTGAAGATCACGTCGTCGGGCGCCGCGGAATGGCGGTAGCGGAAGCCCATCTCGGCGTGGCTGAGGCTGCGGAGCCGGCCGCTCCGGTCGACGCCGCGCGCCTCGACCAGCACGTCGGTGGTCTCGCCCCCGTGGGCGCCGGCATTCATGCGCAGGGCGCCCCCCACCGAGCCCGGGATGCCGCGGAAGAAGGCGAGCCCGTCGAGGCCGGCCGCGGCCGCGGCCTTGGCCAGGCGCATGTCCGGCACGGCCGTGCCGGCCCGGAGCGTCTCCCCGTCGGCCTCGACCGAGCCGAAGGCCTTGCCGCCGAGCCGGACCACCACGCCCGGCACGCCGCCGTCGCGCACGATCAGGTTCGAGCCGAGGCCGATCACCGTGACGGGGACCTCCGGGTCGAGCCCGGCCAGGAGATGGGCGAGGTCCGCCTCGTCGGCCGGCGTGAACAGCGCCTGCGCCGGCCCGCCGACGCGGAACCAGGTGAGGTCGGCGAGCGGCTGATTCGCGATCAGGCGCCCGCGCAGCTCCGGGGCGGCGGCCCGCAGGGCCGGCGTGATGTCCGGGAAGGCGCTCATCCCTTCAGCGCCGCGAGTTCGCTCGGCAGGGCGTAGGCCCATTGCGTGATGTTGCCGGCGCCGAGGCAGACGACGTAGTCGCCGGGCTGGGCCAGGCCGGCCACGATGCCGGCGAGATCCTCCGATCGCTCCAGCGCGATGGCGTTGCGGTGGCCGCGGGACTTCAGGCCCGCCACCAGGTTGTCGCGGTCGATGCCCTCGATCGGCGCCTCGCCCGCCGCGTAGACGGGGGCGACGATCACCGTGTCGGCATCGTTGAAGCAGGTGCAGAAATCATCGAACAGCGATTGCAGCCGGGTGTAGCGGTGCGGCTGCACGATCGCCACGACGTTGCCCTCCGTCGAGGCCCGGGCGGCCTTGAGCACCGCCTTGATCTCCACCGGGTGGTGCCCGTAATCGTCGAAGATCTCGGCGCCGTTCCACGCGCCCGTGCGGGTGAAGCGGCGCTTGACGCCGCCGAAGCCCGCCAGCGCCTTGCGGATCGCCTCCGGGGAGACGCCGAGCTCGTGCGCCACCGCGAGCGCGGCGGTGGCGTTCAGGGCGTTGTGCTTGCCGGGCATGGGCAGGACGAGGTCCTCCATCTCCATGCGGAAGCCGGGGCGCCGGTCGCGGATCATCACCCGGAAGCGGCTCTGGCCGCCGCGCAGGTCCACGTCGATCAGGCGCACATCGGCCTGCGGGTTCTCGCCGTAGGTGATGATGCGCCGGTCCTCGATGTGCCCGACGAGGTCCTGCACGATCGGGTGGTCGATGCACATCACGGCGAAGCCGTAGAACGGGATGTTGTCGATGAAGCGCCGGAAGGCGTCCTTGACCGCGTCGAAACTGCCGAAATGGTCGAGATGCTCCGGGTCGATGTTGGTGACGATCGCCACGTCGGCCGGGAGCTTCAGGAAGGTGCCGTCCGATTCGTCGGCCTCCACCACCATCCACTCGCCCTCGCCCATGCGGGCGTTGGTGCCGTAGGCGTTGATGATGCCGCCGTTGATCACCGTCGGGTCGAGGTTGCCGGCGTCGAGCAGCGTCGCCACCAGCGAGGTGGTGGTGGTCTTGCCGTGCGTGCCCGCGATCGCGACGCAGGACTTGAAGCGCATCAGCTCGGCCAGCATCTCGGCCCGGCGCACCACCGGCAGCCGGCGCTCGCGGGCGGCCTGCAACTCGGGATTGTCCCGCCGGATCGCGGTCGAAACCACCACGAGGGCCGCCTCCTCGACGTTCTCGGCGGCGTGGCCCACGAAGGTCCGCATGCCCTTCTCGGCGAGGCGGCGGACATTGGCGTTGTCGTTCGCGTCCGACCCCTGAACCGTGTAGCCGAGATTGTTCATTACCTCGGCGATGCCGGACATGCCGATCCCGCCGATTCCGATGAAGTGGATGGGACCGAGCTGATCGGGAAGCTTCATGATTTGTTCCGTTCCGTTTCGGGGTCGCGCCGGCGCGGGACCCCGGAAATCAGGTGCGGGCGGCCGTCTCGATGACGACGTCGGCGAGCCGCTCGGCGGCATCGTGAATGCCCGCGCTTTTGGCCGCTGCGGCCGCCCGGGTCAATTTTTCGGGGTTTCCGAAGAGGTCGAGGAGCTCGGCCGTGAGGCGATCCGGCGTGAAGCCCGACTGGGCGAGGCTCAGCGCGGCGCCGATTCCCGCGAGGGTCGCGGCGTTGGCCGCCTGGTCCTGATCGAGGGCGCCGGGGAGCGGCACCAGGATCGCGGGCCGGCCGATCGCCGCGAGTTCCGACACCGTCGAGGCCCCCGAGCGCGAGACCACCAGGTGGCTGCGCGCCATCCGGCCCGGCAGGTCGCGGAAGAAGGGCGCCGCCTCGATGCTGCGCAGGCCCATGGCGAGGTAGTCGTTCTGGACGGCGGTCAGGTCCTCGGGGCGGGCCTGCTGCACGAGGCTCAGCCGCGCCCGGATGTCGGCCGGCAATTGCGCGATGGCCCGCGGCACCACCTCGCCCATCACCCGCGCGCCCTGGCTGCCGCCGAAGACGAGGAGGTGCAGGCCGTCCTCGGGACCGAGGGGCGGAAAGGGCGTCCCGGCCGCCTCGAGCACCGCGGGGCGCAGGGGGTTGCCGGTGTGGATGCGCGGGGCCCTGGCCTTGTCGGGCACCCCGCGCACGGCGGCGAACCCGGTCGCGATGGTGCGGGCGCCCCGCGCCAGGAAGGCGTTGGCGCGGCCCATCACGGCGTTCTGCTCGTGCAGGATCGTGGGCACGCGCAGCAATTGCCCGGCCAGCACCGGCGGCACGGTCGGGTAGCCGCCGAAGCCCACGATGGCCGCCGGGTTGATGCGCCGGATCTCGCGCGCCGCCGCG
The DNA here is from genome assembly GCF_008806345.1 of Methylobacterium planeticum. Taxonomy (GTDB): domain Bacteria; phylum Pseudomonadota; class Alphaproteobacteria; order Rhizobiales; family Beijerinckiaceae; genus Methylobacterium; species Methylobacterium planeticum. Next base: position 61,877 of record NZ_VZZJ01000022.1, read on the forward strand.
CCGAAGCCGCGCCCGAGGGTGAAGATCGCGCCCGCGCGCCGCAGGGGCGAGCGGCCGGACGGCGTCGCCGACGTGATGGTGACGATCTCGGAGGCCGGGAACTCGCCGGCGATCGAATCGACCCGCGCGTCGGTGGCGAGGACCACCCGCACGCCGCGGGCGCGCAGCGCGTGGGCCAAGCTCTCGGCCGGGAAGAGATGCCCCCCGGTGCCGCCGGCGCAGAGGAGGATGGTCGCCTGGAACACCGTCACCGCATCACTCCGGCGACGGTGGCGGGCGCGGTGCCCGGCGGCTTCTGGCTCAACATGGTGACGCGGGGCCGCTTGCGGGTCAGCGCGATCAGGAAGCCCATGCCCAGCGCCAGCGAGATCAGCGAGGATCCGCCGTACGAGACGAAGGGCAGCGTCATGCCCTTGGCGGGCATGAGCTGGGTGTTCACCGCCATGTTGATGCAGGCCTGCAGGCCGAACAGGGTGGTGAGCCCGGTGATCGCCAGCCGCGAGAAGGTGTCGTCGGTGCGCCGCGCGAGCTTGAGGCCGCGCATCACGATGTAGACGAACAGGGCCACGAGGCCGAGACAGACGAGCACGCCGAACTCCTCGCCGGTGACGGAGAAGATGAAGTCCGTATGTGCGTCGGGGAGGTGGCGCTTGGCCACCCCCTCGCCCGGGCCGGTGCCGAACCAGCTCCCCGAGCGGAAGGATTCGCGCGACCAGAATTCCTGGAAGCTGTCGCCCGAATCCCGGTCGAGGAAGCGGGTGATGCGCTCGCGCACGTGGTGCAGGAAGGTGTAGGCGGCGAACACCCCGACGAGGCCGCTGACGCCGAGGCCCGCCACCCAGAACCAGTGCAGGCCGGCCACGAAGAACAGCGAGCACCAGACGATGGTGATCAGCATGGTCTGCCCGAAATCGGGCTGGAGGATCAGCGGCACGATGGTGACGGGCAGGAGCAGGATCGCCAGGAAGCCCCCCGGCATGTCGCGCCGCTGCGCGCCCTCCGAGAAGGCCCAGGCGGCCACGACCACGAAGGCGGGCTTCACGAATTCCGAGGGCTGCAGGCCGAAGGATCCGAACTGGATCCAGCGATGGGCGCCCTTGATCTCGGGGCCGAACTTGCCGGCCAGGATGCAGAGCGCCACGCCGACGAGCCAGGTGCCGAGGGCGAGGCGCCGGATATGGCGCAGGTTGAGGAACGAGACCGCGACGATCAGGAGGATCGTCGGCGCGAGGTACATCGCCTGGCGATTGAGGAAGTAGAAGGTCGGCAGGCCGATGCGCTCGGCCACGGGCGGACCTCCGCCCATCAGGAAGACCAGACCCGCCACCATCAGGGCACCGAGCGCCGCCAGCAGGCCACGATCGACCGTCCACCACCAATCCGTGAGGGGCGTGCGTTCCGCGCGGGACATCATGGAATTACGCGTGCTCCGTGACAGGACGGCTCGGGCCGCGCGATCCACGGCCGGCCGCGATCCTGTGACGGAATGGTAAATGGTCTCTTATGGTTATCGCATCGTGAGTGCTGGATGGCGTGCTCAGGGCAGCGCCCGCACCAGTTCCCGGAACTGATTGCCCCGATCCTCGAAGCTCCGGAACTGGTCGTAGGAGGCGCAGGCCGGGGAGAGCAGCACGACCGGCTCCGGCGCCCCCGAGGCAGCAGCGCCCTCCGCAGCCGCGCGGGTCGCCACCTCCAGCGTCCCGCAGCGGGTGAACGGCACCGCCCCCTGGAGCGTCGCCGCGAAGGCGTCCGAGGAAGCCCCGATCAGGTAGGCATGTGCGATCCGGTCGAAGAGCGGCACGAGGGGGAAGATGCCGCCCTCCTTGGGCTTGCCGCCCAGGATCCAGTGGATGTCGCGGAAGGCGGTGAGCGCCTTCTCGGTGGAATCGGCGTTCGTCGCCTTCGAATCGTTGACGAAGAGCACGCGGCCGCGCCGGCCGACCTCCTCCATCCGGTGGGGCAGGCCCGGGAAGGAACGCAGACCCGCCTGGATCGCCTCGACGGGGATGCCGAGGGCCCGGACCACCGCCACCGCGACGGCCGCGTTCTGCCCGTTATGGGCGCCCCGCAGCGACCCGATGCCCGAGATGTCGGCGACCTCCGTGCCCGCATCGTCGAGGATGGCGGTATCCCGCACGAGCAGGCCGCCGACGGGGGCCGCGCCCGGACCGACATGGATGCGCAGGCTCGGACCTTCGCGGCGCTCGGCGATGGCACGGCTGAAGCCGTCGTCGATCCCGACCACCGCGAAGTCGGAGCCCTGGACCAGGCGCTCCTTGATGCCGGCGTAGCTCTCCATCGCCCCGTGCCGGTCGAGGTGGTCCGGCGTGATGTTGAGGAGGACGCCGACGCTCGGCGTCAGCGACGGGGTCAGGTCGATCTGGAACGAGGACAGCTCGATCACGTGCACGCGCTCGGCGCCGGGCGGCTCCAGCGACAGGATCGCGGTGCCGATGTTGCCGCCCATCTGCACGTCACGGCCCGCCTGTGCCAGGACGTGGGCGATCAGGGCCGTGGTGGTCGACTTGCCGTTGGTGCCCGTGATGGCGACGAAGGGCGCGTCGGGCGCGGTCTTCGCGCGCTCGCGGCAGAACAGCTCGATATCGCCGATGATCTCGATGCCGGCCGCCTTCGCCCGTTCCACGGTCCAGTGCGGGACGGGGTGGGTGAGCGGCACGCCGGGCGCCAGGATCAGGGCAGCGAAGGTCGACCACTCCGCCTCGCGCAGGTCAGCGGTGTCGATGCCCTGGGCGGCCGCTCTGGCCATGCTGTCGGGATTGTCGTCGCAGGCGACGATCGACGCACCGCCGGCCTTCAGGCTGTGCGCCGTGGCCAGGCCCGAGCCGCCGAGACCGAACAGGGCGACGGACCGGCCGGCGAAGGTGGTGACAGGGGTCATCAGCGTCTCGGATATGCCAGGATCTCGGGGTTTCTCCCGCCGCTCTACCTCATCTGAAGGCATCCTGCGTCAGCGGACCCTGAAGGGAAGCTCCTTCGAGGCATCCGCCTCGCGCCTGCACCCCGGAAATGACGGTGGCCGGGCGGGAGATCGAGGCTGCGCCTCAGCGCAGCTTGAGCGTCGCCAACCCGGCGAGCGCCAGGATCACGGCGATGATCCAGAAGCGGATCACGACCTGCGGCTCCTTCCAGCCCTTCTGCTCGAAGTGGTGGTGGATCGGCGCCATCCGGAAGACGCGCTTGCCCGTGAGCTTGAAGGAGGCGACCTGGATGATCACCGACATCATCTCCAGCACGAACAGGCCGCCGACGATGGCCAGCACGATCTCGTGCTTCGTCGCCACCGCGATGACGCCGAGGAGGCCGCCGAGGGCGAGCGAGCCGGTATCGCCCATGAAGATCTGGGCGGGCGGCGCGTTGAACCAGAGGAAGCCGAGACCCGCCCCGATCACCGCGCCGCAGACCACGGCGAGTTCGCCGGTGTCGCGCACGTAGTTCACCTGCAGGTAGCTCGCCGTGAAGGAATTCCCGACGAGGTAGGCGATGACCCCGAAGGTGCCGCAGGCGATCATCACCGGGACGATGGCGAGGCCGTCGAGGCCGTCCGTCATGTTCACGGAATTGCCCGCGCCGACGATGACGAACCCGCCGAACAGCACGTAGAACCAGCCGAGGTTCAGGAGCGCGTCCTTGAAGACCGGGAAGGCGAGCTGGTTCTGCAGGGAGGCCGGCGAGTAGACCGCGATCATGGTGCAGGCCGCGATGGCGATCATCGCCTCGAGGGCCAGCCGGAACTTGCCCGAGAAGCCCTTGTGGGACTGCTTCGTGACCTTGAGGTAATCGTCGTAGAAGCCGATCGCGCCGAACCCGAGCGTGACCGTCAGGGTTATCCAGACGTAGTGGTTGCGCGGGTTCGCCCAGAACAGGATCGCCACGATCGCGCCCGCCAGGATCATCAGCCCGCCCATGGTCGGCGTGCCGCGCTTGGTCAGCAGGTGGGTCTGCGGTCCGTCCTCGCGGATCGGCTGGCCCTTGCCCTGGCGCAGGCGCAGGAGCGAGATGATCCAGGGTCCGAACCAGAACACGAACAGGCCCGCCGTGAACAGCGCCCCGCCGGTGCGGAAGGTGATGTAGCGGAAGACGTTGAGGGCCGAGAGCGTGCCGCTCAGGTCCGACAGAAGATACAGCATCCGGGGCTCGACCGCAGCGAGATACGAAATCAGGAGTTCGGATGACGAAGGGTGCGGTACGCCTCCGGTCCGTTCGCGCCGCGATCGCGCGCTCCGTGGACGATCGTCACGGAGCGGCCGTGAGGGCCGCCTCGCGTTGCATTGGGTCGCTCGCGTAGCGGGCTTTGAGGGCTTCCACAATGCGTCCCATGCGGATGCTGTTCGAGCCCTTGACCATCACGGCATCGCCCGGGCGCAGGGTGCCGAGCACCGCCTCGACGAGATCCGCCGAGGTCGCGGCGCTGACGCCGCGCCGGCTGACGGGCAGGGCCTCGAACAGGTGCCGCATCAGCGCGCCCGCCGTGAAGGTCTGATCGATGCCGTTCGCCGCGATCGCGTCGGCCAGCTCGCGATGGTGGCGCTCGGCCGCCTCGCCCAATTCCAGCATGTCGCCGAGCACCGCGACGCGGCGCCCGCGCGGGCCGGTCTCGATACCCGCCAGCGTCGCCAGTGCCGCGCGGATCGAGGCCGGATTGGCGTTGTAGCTCTCGTCGACGAGGCAGGCCTCGCCGCCCTTGATCGTCAGCATCGTGCGCTCACCGCGCCCGACCGGCGGTTTGAGGGCCGCGAGCGACAGGGCGGCCTGGGCGAGATCCGCGCCCAGCGCGTGGACGACCGCCATCACGCCGAGCGAGTTCATGGCCACGTGCCGCCCGGGCATGCCGAGCTGATAGGTGACGGAGATCCCCATCACGCTCGCATCCACCACCGAGAGGTCCGGGCGCAGGACGATGCGATGTGCCCGCACGTCCGCTTCCGGATGCTCGCCGAACGTCACGACGCGCCCAGCGCGCGAAGCCTGCGCGTGCGCGAGGAGGCGCAGATAGTTCGGGTTGTCCCGGTTGATGATCGCGACGCCGCCCGGCTTCAGCCCGGAGAAGATCTCGCCCTTCGCGTCGGCGATAGCCGAGAGGGAGCGGAAATGCTCGATATGGACCGGCTCGACCGTGGTGATGAGCGCCACGTCCGGACGCACCATCGCGGCGAGCGGCAGGATCTCGGCGGCGTGGTTCATACCGATCTCGAACACGCCGAAGCGGCTCGCGGCCGGCATGCGCGTCAGCGTCAGCGGGACGCCCCAATGGTTGTTGTAGGACGCGACCGAGGCGTGGGTCGCACCCTGCGCCGAGAGCACGTCGCGCAGGGCCTCCTTGGTGCCGGTCTTGCCGACGGAGCCCGTCACGGCGACGATCGCCGCGTCGGTGCGGGCGCGGGCGGCGAGGCCGAGGCGGCGCATCGCGTCGAGCACGGGATCGGCCTCCGCGCCGGGCACGGCCAGCACCGGGCCGGAGCCCGTGAACTCGGTCTCGCGTCCCTCGGCCACGACGGCGGCCCCGGCCCCGCGCCCGAGGGCGACATCGACGAAATCATGGCCGTCGCGGGCATCGCCGCGGATCGCGAAGAACAGGTCGCCGGGCTGAAGCGTCCGGGTGTCGATCGACGCGCCGGTCACGGTCCGGGGCGCGCCGTGCAGGCGGCCGCCGGTCGCCGCCTCGAGGGCTTCGCGGGTCCAGAGGGGCGTGTCGGTCATCGATGCGGTCATGGGTTCGGGCATGCCTGCAGGTCCGCGATCGCGGCGCGGACCACCTCGTGGTCCGAGAAGGGAAGCACGCGATCCCCCACGATCTGGCCGGTTTCATGACCCTTGCCGGCCACGACGAGAACATCGCCGGGCCGCAGGTCGCGTACCGCCCGGCGGATCGCCTCGGCGCGGTCGCCGATTTCGGTTGCGCCAGGTGCGGCCGCGAGGATCGCCGCCCGGATCGCGGCCGGCTCCTCGCTGCGCGGGTTGTCATCGGTGACGACGACGCGGTCGGCCAGCCGCGCCGCGATCTCTCCCATGATCGGGCGCTTGCCCCGGTCGCGGTCGCCGCCGCAGCCGAAGACGACGCAGAGCCGTCCCGTCGCGAAGGGTCGGAGCGCCATCAGCACGCCCTCCAGCGCCTCGGGCTTGTGCGCGTAGTCGACGAGGCAGAGCGCGCCGTTCGCCTCACCGATCCGCTCCATGCGGCCCGGCACGCCGGTGAGATGCTCGAGAGCGGCGAGGACGCCGGAGGGATCGGCAGCGCCGGCGGGCGTCGCCAGGACGAGACCGGCGGCGAGAAGCGCGTTCTCGACCTGAAACCCGCCGACGAGGGGAAGGCGCACCGCGTGCGCGCCGCTCGCCCCGTCGAGCTGCAGGACCTGGGCGAATCCGTCCGTCCGCGCGTCGCGGAGCCGGAGCGTCGTGCCGTTCCGACCGGTGGTGCGCAGATCGAGGCCGGCACGCGTCGCCGCCGCGATGACGCGTTCGGCGTAGGCTCCGTCGGCGTTGATCACGGCGGGGGTGCCGCGCTGCGCCAGGGTCGTGAACAGCCGGAGCTTCGCCTGCAGGTAATCCTCGATGGTCGCGTGATAATCGAGGTGGTCGCGGCCGAGATTCGTGAACCCGACGGCCGACAGGTGCACGCCGTCGAGTCGGCGCTGCTCGATGCCGTGCGAGGACGCCTCCATCGCGAGATCGGTGATGCCGTCTCGGGCGAGCCGTGCCAGGGTCTCGTGGAGGGTGACGGGGTCGGGCGTCGTCAGCGAGCCATAGCTGGCGCCGCGATTCGTCACGATGCCGACCGTGCCGAGGCTCGCGGCCTCGCGGCCGAGGCGCGCCAGGATCTGGCGGACGAAATCCGCGACCGAGCTCTTGCCGCTCGTGCCCGTCACCGCCACCACCGTCGCGGGCTGGCCCGCGTGGAACCGGGCCGCCGCGACCGCGAGTGCGCGCCGCGCATCGTCCACGGCGATCCAGGGCACGTCCGGGTCGAGGTCGTCCGGCGCCGCGCCCTCGCCGACCACCGCGATGGCCCCGGCCGCGACCGCCTTCGCGGCGAAGCGGCGCCCGTCGGCCTGCGTGCCCGGCACCGCCACGAAGACGAAGCCCGGGGCGACCTTACGCGAATCGGCGGTGAGGCCCGCCGCCACGTCGTCTCCGGTGCCGTCGATGCGGGCCTCCGGGAACAGCGCGTGGAGTTTCGGGCCGATGGCGATCATGGGCCGCCCACCTGATTCGCGTGATAGGCGCCGAGCTTCACCATGAGCGGGAACGGCTTCGTCGGCGGCTCGAAAGAGGGCGGCAGGCCGAGGATCGGCGTGACGCGCTCGATCACCTTGCCCGTGACGACGCCCGAATTCCAGGCCGCGGTGGCGTACCCGCCGCTCTCGGGCAAGCCCTGCGGCTCGTCCATGATCGTCACGAAGAGGTATTTCGGCTTGTCCATGGGAGCCGCCGCCATGAAGGTCGTGAACAGGCGGTTCTTCACGTAGCGCCCATTGATGACCTTCTCGGCGGTGCCGGTCTTGCCACCGACGAAGTAGTAGGGAATGGCGGCCTTCTTGGCCGAGCCCTCGACCGCGTTGAGACGCATGATGAAGCGCATCGCCTCGCTGGTCTCGGACCTGAGCACCTGCGTGGCCTTCGCCCGCGCCTCCTCGGCCGTGGTCTTGAGGAAGGTCGGCGTCATCAGGAAGCCGCCATTCGCGATGGCGGCGACCGCGGCCGAGGCCTGGAGCGGCGCCACCGCGAGCCCATGACCGAACGCGATCGTGATCGTGTTGATCTCGGTCCAGCGCGGCGGGATGATCGGCGCCGCGCTCTCCGGCAGTTCGGTCCGCAGCCGGTCGAGCAGGCCCATCTTCCTCAGGAAGGCCTTGTGCCCGGGCACGCCGACGCCGAGCGCCATCTTGGCCGAGCCGATGTTCGAGGAGTGCGTGAACACCTCCGGCATCGTGATGACGCGGTTGGTGCCGTGATACTCGTGGATCTTCTGCCGGCCCCAGTTCAGCACGCCGCCGCGGGTATCGAAAGTCGAGTTGACGTTGTACTTGCCCGATTCCAGCGCCATGGCGAGGGTCATCGCCTTGAAGGTCGAGCCCATCTCGTAGACGCCGACATTCATGCGGTTGATCCGGTCGTCCGAGAGCGCGTCGACCGGGTTGTTCGGGTCGAAATCCGGCAGGGAGACCAGGGCGATCACCTCGCCGGACTGCACGTCGAGGATCATCGAGGCGCCGGCCTTGGCCTTGAAGTGCTCGACGCCCTTGGCGAGTTCGTCGCGGACGGCGAACTGCGCGCGCAGATCGACGGAGAGCTGCACCGGCTTGAGGTCAGTCTGCTTGGCGACGATGCCGAACTCGTTGAGCGCCTTCACGCCCTGGTTGTCGATGTACTTCTCGATGCCCGCGATGCCGACGTTGTCGAGATTCGTCACGCCGAGGATGTGGGCGGCCGCGGTGCCGTTCGGGTACACCCGCTTGTGATCAGGCAGGAAGCCGATGCCCGGGATACCGAGGCGGTGCACCTCGGCCTGCTGCTTCGGGGTGATCTCGCGCTTGACCCAGACGAAGCCCGCGCCCTTCCGGTCCTTGCGGGAGGCCAGCTTCTTGCGCAGATCGGTCGCGTTCAGCTCCGGCAGCACGGCCGTGAGGAGCTCCACCGCCTCGTCGATGTCGTAGATGTTCCCGGGCTCGGCGAAGACCGAGACCGTGCGGATGTCGGTGGCCAGGATCTCGCCGTTGCGGTCGACGATATCGGGACGGATCGCCGTCGTGGCGGCGGCCGCCACCCGATGCTCCTGGCTCGGAGGCTCGCCGAAGGCCGCCATCATCAGGAGGCGCACGCTGATCGTGCCGAAGACCGCCGCGAAGGCGAGGCCGACGAGACCGACGCGGGTATAGGACCGCTCGATCGCGAGGCGGAACATGGACCGCACCAGACCGGCCAATCGGTTCTCGCGGGGCGCGACCGGATAGGGCGCAGCCTCGGTCGGACCGGCCCCGTCGCGCAGCGCGTGCAGGGACGGGGTCTCCTGTTCCTCGGCGCCGGCAACCGGGTCTTCGAGCACGGTATCGCCGTCGGGGCCGCGCGGATGTGATGCGTCTTCGGACACGGGAACTACCTCGAAGCCGTGGTCGGTGTTCGGGTCGTGGTGGTGCGGGGAATCGAGCCGGTGGTGCGAGGCTCGAGCGGCCCCGGCTTCTCCTTCGGCGTCGCCGTCGCGGCGAGAAGCCGGCCGATCTCGTCGCCGCGCTCGGGCCGGGGCGGCAGGTCGGAGAGGCGGGCGAGGTGCTCGGTCCCGATCAGCTCGAGGGCCAGGTGCTTTTCCACCGCAGCCTGCAGCCGGTCCGGCCGCGTCAGGAGCTGCCACTCGGCGCGCAGCACCGCGATCGCCTGGCGCTCCTTGTGGAGGCCGCTCTTCAGCTTCGACACCTGACCGGCCTGATAGAGCGTGTCGTACTTGATCGAGTAGGCGTAGACCGCCGAGGCGACGAGCCCGAGGACGGCGAGGAGGTTGAGGAGTCTGATCACCGGCGCGACCCTCCACGCGAGGGGGATGTCTCGGGGAGGCTCGCGAGCATCTCGATGGCCGCGAGCGGCTCGGGCGCCGGGGAATCCGTGCGCTGCGCGGCCCGGAGCTTGGCCGAGCGCGCACGGGGATTGGTGGCCGTCTCGGCCTGCGAGGGCAGCACCGGGCCCTTGGTCACCGGCTGGAAGCTCTTCGGCGCCGGGCGCTCGACGCTCGGAAGGTGACGCGAGGCCTGCACGGCGCGACCGCTGCGCGCCGAGAAGAACTGCTTGACGATGCGGTCCTCGAGGGAATGGAAGGTGACGACCGCGAGGCGCCCGCCGGGCCGCAGGATGCGCTCGGCCGCGTGAAGGGCCCGCACCAGCTCGCCGAGCTCGTCGTTCACGGCGATGCGCAAGCCCTGGAAGGTGCGCGTCGCGGGGTGGATCCCGCTCGCAGGATCGACGCGCACGACGCCCGCCACGATCTCGGCGAGCTGCCCCGTGGTCTCGATCCGGCCCCGGCGACGCGCCTCCAGAATCGCCCGGGCGACGGCCCGCGAGCGGCGTTCCTCGCCGTAATGGAAGATGATGTCGGCGAGCGCCCCCTCCTCGGCCCCGTTGACCAAGTCCGCGGCGCTCGGGCCGGCCCGCTCCATGCGCATGTCGAGGGGACCGTCCTGGCGGAAGGAGAAGCCGCGCTCGGCCTGATCGATCTGCATCGAGGACACGCCGATATCGAGCACGACCTGATCGGCACCGGTGGCTCCGGCCGCCGTCACGATCGCATCGAGATCGCCGAAGCGGCCGGCCACCAGCCTCAGCCGTCCCTGTGCCTCCGCAACGAGATCGCTGCCCGCCGCGATGGCGCCGGGATCGCGGTCGATCGCCAGAACCTCGATTTCGGGATCGGCCGCCAGGATCGCGCTCGTGTAGCCGCCAGCGCCGAACGTGCCGTCGACGGCGAGGCCGGGACCTCGGACCGCCAGCGCCGCCAGAACCGGCTCGAGCAGAACGGGGATGTGGGGGGCACCGGTGCGGGGGGCGGCACTGCCTCCGGGGGGCCGGCTCATCGCGCCCTCACGGCGCTGAACGGAATCCGGACGGCGGCGTCGGGAACGAGTCGGCTCATGCTTGCCTGCGGTGCCGGAGATCCGCGCTGCCGCGAACCCGGACGAAGGGGCGGCCCCGGATGCGCAGCGGCCACAGGCCCGCGCCCGGACGAACACCCAACGGTTGTGGGGAGCGTCCGCCGATCCGAAAATCGCCGTTGACGGGATGATGGCGGGTAACATGGGCCTCTGAAGGTCGTCAACGCGCACGGCCGCACGGTGCCGGACGTCGCAGATCAGACCTCAGCAAGGTTAACCGAGCGTAAGTGACCGCCTGAATTGTTGCCTGCGCGAACCGCGGGAAAGCGGTGCCATGTCGTTGAGCGCGCAATCCGATCGGGCCCGGGACCCCGGGCGCCGGCACGAGCGGATCAGCCGGCCTGTAAGCCGGGTTCTGTAGGGCCCGGGCGCCTTGCGGCACCCGAACGTGGCGGCCATTCCTCTGGGACGATCGTTGCCGACCGCCTCGAGCAACCAACCCGGGCGACGAGCCTGGAGAGTGGGCCTGCCCGCGCCCTCGCGGGAACGGGCGTGTCGCCCCTATTCGGTTTTGCTCCCGGTGGGGTTTGCCGTGCCGTCCGCGTTGCCGCGTCCGCGGTGCGCTCTTACCGCACCCTTTCACCCTCACCCCGAGCGCAGGAAACCTGCGTTCGGGGCGGTCTGCTCTCTGTGGCACTGTCCCTGGGGTCGCCCCCGCCGGACGTTATCCGGCACCGTCTCTCCATGGAGCCCGGACTTTCCTCCCCGGACGCGGGGTCCGGAGCGGCCGCCCGGCCGACTGATCCGGCCGGGGGTGTGCGCGGTCCGGCCCGTGGGGTCAAGCGGACCGTGGCGCTGCCCGCCCCGCGGGCATGCCTGGATTTTAACCCTGCGGTTGCAGCCGCGCGGCCCTAGCCCTAGCTGCCTCGTCGAGGGTCCGGTCGGCCTTCGCGACCAGGACGCTCTCACCAGAGAGGAGACGACCATGGCGATGGACGATACGACCTGGACGCTCGAATCCGTCCAGGCCCTGACCGAGATGGCCCGAGAGCGCATCCCGGTCTCGGTGATCAGCCTCAAGCTCAAGCGGCCGGTCGAGGCCGTCTCGGCCAAGCTCGCAGAACTCGGCATCACGCCGGCCGTCGATACCGGCGCCTGAGCGGCGCAGACGTCCGCGGGGCCCTCTCAGCCCCGCGAGTCCTCACCAGGTCCCGGTATTCTCCATCGAGACCCAGGGCTCCTGCGGCGCCTTCGCGCCACCCTTCTGCAGGATTTCGATGGAGATGCCGTCCGGCGATTTGACGAAGGCCATGTGACCGTCGCGCGGCGGCCGGTGGATGGTGACGCCCGCATCCTTCAGCCGCTGGCAGAAGGCGTAGATGTCGTCGACCTGATAGGCGAGGTGGCCGAAATTGCGCCCGCCCGCGTATTCCTCGGGATCCCAGTTGTAGGTCAGCTCGACGAGGGGCGACTTCGTGGACTCGGCCCGCGCCACGTCGCCCGGAGCCGCGAGGAACACGAGGGTGAAGCGGCCCTTCTCATTCTCGACGCGGCGGACCTCCCGGAGCCCGAACGTGCCGACGTAGAAGGCGAGCGCGCGGTCGAGATCCGCCACGCGGACCATCGTGTGCAGGTATTCCATGGGGCATCCATCTCCGGTGATGCGCCCTATCTGGCCCGGTATCCCGTGGCGTCAACGCCGGTATCCCGGCCGGGGCTTTGCAGGCTTCCTCCACGGGCCCGCATTGCACCGAAGCCCGCCCGGGTTAGAACGCGGGCGGATCCCCGATCTATCCCGGCGAGAGGCCCCATGCGCACCGAGACGCCCCCGACGATCCGCCTGGAGGATTATCGCCCGAGCGATCACCTGATCGACCGGGTCGACCTCGATGTGCGCCTCGCGCCCCACGAGACCCGGATCACCGCCGTGCTCGCACTGCGCCCCAACCCGGCGGGCGAGCCGGGGGCACCCCTCGTGCTCGACGGCGACGACGTGACCCTGCTGGCCCTCGATCTCGACGGCCAGACCCTGCCGGCCGACGCCTACCTGGCGACGCCCTCCGGTCTCACACTGCATCGTCCGCCGACGCGGCCTTTCACCCTGCGCATCGAGACGCAGGTCGACCCGACCGCCAACACCAAGCTGATGGGCCTCTACCGCTCGAGCGGTGTCTACTGCACCCAATGCGAGGCGGATGGTTTCCGGCGCATCACCTACTTCCTCGATCGGCCGGACGTGCTGTCGGTCTACACCACGCGGATCGAGGCGGAGCGCGCGGCGGCCCCGGTGCTGCTCGGCAACGGAAACCCCGTGGAGGCGGGCGAGGCCGGCGAAGGGCGCCACTACGCGGTCTGGCACGATCCGCACCCGAAGCCCGCCTACCTCTTCGCCCTCGTCGGCGGTCGGCTCGACAAGGTTGCGACCCGGTTCACCACGATGGAAGGGCGCGACGTCGAGGTGGCGGTCTTCGTCGAGCCCGGCAAAGCCCCCCGGGCGGCCTACGCCCTCGACGCCGTCCTCCGCTCGATGCGGTGGGACGAGGAAGCCTTCGGCCGCGCCTACGACCTCGATGTGTTCAACGTCGTGGCCGTCTCCGACTTCAACATGGGCGCGATGGAGAACAAGGGCCTCAACATCTTCAACGACAAATACGTCCTGGCGAGTCCCGAGACCGCGACCGACCAGGATTACGCCAACATCGAGGCGATCATCGCCCATGAGTATTTCCACAATTGGTCGGGCAACCGCGTGACCTGCCGCGACTGGTTCCAGCTCTGCCTGAAGGAAGGCCTCACGGTCTTCCGCGACCAGGAATTCTCCTCGGACATGCGCTCGCGCGCCGTTCACCGCATCGGCGAGGTGCGCACCCTGCGGGCTCGCCAGTTCCCGGAGGATGCCGGCCCCCTCGCCCATCCGGTACGACCGCGCGCCTATGCGGAGATCAACAACTTCTACACGGCGACGGTCTACGAGAAGGGGGCCGAGATCGTCCGGATGCTGCGCACCCTGGTCGGAGAGGCGCCGTTTCGCGCCGGAATGGACCGGTACTACGCGCGGAACGATGGCCGCGCCGCGACCGTCGAGGATTTTCTCGACGCCTTCGCGGCGGAGAGCGGGCGCGACCTCACGGCCTTCGCGCAATGGTACGAATGGCCGGGCACGCCCCGCGTCGATGTCGAGGGCGCGTATGATGCGGCGGCCCGGCGCTATAGCCTGACTCTTCGCCAGTCCCTGCGGGGCGCGGCGCCGCCCTTCGTCATTCCGGTCGCCGTCGGCCTCGTCGGGCCCTCCGGCCCGCTCGCGGGAGCGCGTTGCGCCGACATCCGCGATGGCGTCTTCGTGCTCGACGCGGCCGTCGCGCGCCTCACCTTCACGGAGGTGTCCGAGGCGCCGGTGCCGTCCCTGTTTCGCGGCTTCTCGGCCCCCGTGCGGGTCGAGATGGCCCTGAGCGATGCCGAGCGGCTGACGCTCCTGCGCCACGACACCGACGCCTTCAACCGTTGGCAGGCGGCCCAGAGCATCGCGATGCGCCTCCTGATCGACCGCGGCACCGCCCGCGCCCCGGAGACGGACGATGCGGGACCGGCGGCGCAGGCCTATGCCGAGGCGCTCGCGGCCTTCCTCGATGCGGAGGCGCTGGCCGATCCGGCCTTCGCGGCCCTGGTGCTCGGCCTGCCCGGGGAAGGCGATGTCGCCAACGAGATTGGCAGCGACATCGATCCCGACGCCATCCACCGCGCCCGGCAGAGCCTGCGCCGTCATCTGGGTCACGCCCTCGGCGAGCGTCTGAGCCGTCTGCGCGCCGACCTCGCCGAGGCGCCCGGAACGCCCTTCAGCCCGGATGCCGCCTCGGCCGGACGACGCACGCTCCGCAACGCCGCCCTCGACCTGATCGCTGCGGCCGATCCAGCCCGCGGGGCGGAGCTCGCAGCTGCGCAGATCGAGGACGCCAGCAACATGACCGACCGTCTGGCCGCGCTCGGGATCCTCTCGTTGATCCCCGGCGAGACGCGCGAAACCGCCCTCACAGCCTTCGGCGAGCGCTACGCCGCCGAACCGCTCGTCCTCGACAAGTGGTTCGCGATCCAGGCGGCGATCCCCGAGGACGGCACCCTCGCGCGGATCGCGCGCCTGCGCGAGCACCCGGCCTTCTCGATGACCAATCCGAACCGCGTGCGCGCCCTGATCGGGAGCTTCGGCCTCGCCAACCCGACTCAGTTCAACCGCGTCGACGGCGCCGGCTTCGGCCTCCTGGCGGAGACGGTCGAAATGCTCGACCGGACCAATCCGCAGATCGCGGCAAAGCTTCTGACGAATTTCGGTTCATGGCGCATGCTGGAACCCGCAAGATCCTCGAAAGCCGGCGAAATTCTCGCCCGGATCAAGGCGATCCCGGGCCTCTCACGCGATGTCGCCGACATCGTGGACCGAACCGTTGCCGGATCATTAACATCTTCTTAACAGAGGGAAATTTCGACTCGGGCCGAGCCAAGAGGGCGAGGCCGTAAGTCCGCTTCTGTCAAGGCGCCGCCCGAGAAAGCCGTGGACAAGTTCATGCGCCGAGACGATCATGTATCCATGATTCGAAGCGAGCGCGCCTGACCGCTTCGGAGGATTCACGAGAGCGACGAGGTTCGGTCATGCCGGAGGCGGATTCCGCTTCCCTCTCCGCGCGTGCGGATACGATCCTTGGCATCCACCGGCCCACGCACGCGACGCATGCGCGTTTCGTTCGGGCCGAGACATGGCTTCGGTACGCGGTACCCGCTCTGCTCGCGACCTTCCTCGCCTGCCTCGGCGGCGTCGCCACCCTGTATCTCCAGACCCAGCGCGAGGAGATGCTCCGCCGGGCCGTCGCGGATATCGAGACCTTCACGCGTCTGACGGCCGCCGCCCTGCCGAACATCGCCCTGACGGAGGATGCCGCGCGCACGCGCCTCGGCACCCTGATGCCGGAGGGTTCGCTGCAGGCGGGCCGGCAGATCCTCGTCGTGTCCCCGTCCGAGCGGATCGTCGCCGCCCACCCTCCCCTTCCCGGCCATTACGAGACCCTGAGCCAGGTGATCGGCGAGGTGCAGGCGCTCTCGACGCTCGGTGAGCGTGCCGGCGTGATGAGCCTCACGCTCGCCAATGGCCAGCCGGCCTTCGCGACCATGCGCGCGTTACCGGGGGATGCGGCGCGGATTGCCGTGGTCCAACCCCTCGATCCGATCGTGGCGGGCTGGAACGAGCGGGCGCATCACCAAGCCATCCTGCTCGGCGCGGCCGGCATCGTGATCATCGGGATCGCGGTTGCCTACGGATTGCAGACACGGCGGACGCACGCGGTCGACCGGCTCTGCGAGCAGATCAAGCAGCGCCTCGACACGGCCCTCGGCCGCGGCGGCTGCGGCCTATGGGACTGGGACATCCCGCGCGGACGCATCTACTGGTCGGACTCGATGTACGCGCTCCTCGGCTATCACCGCGAGCGGGAATTCCTCTCCTTCGGCGACGTCAACGCCCTCGTCCATCCCGATGACGGCGACCTCTACAGCCTCGCCCGCGGCCTCGCGGCCAACCAGACGACCATCGACCACGCCTTCCGGATGCGCCGGGCGGACGGCGCCTATGTCTGGCTGCGCACCCGCGCCGAGATCGTGCCGGACCCGACGGATGGTGGGCGCCATCTCGTCGGGATCGCCGTCGACATCACGGAGCAGCGCAATCTCGTCGAGTCGAACGCCACCGCCGACATGCGCCTGCGCGACGCGGTCGAGGCGATCTCCGAGGCCTTCGTGCTTTGGGACACGAGCAACAGGCTCGTGCTGTGCAATTCGAAGTTCCGCCACCTTCACGCCCTCAGCCCGGAGGATGCGCAATCCGGCCGGCGCTATGGGGAGATCATGGGGCGGGGCGTGCTGCCGCGGGTCCGCCGGGAGATGCCAGAGACGGAGCCGGCGGGCGCCACCTCGCGAACCTTCGAGGCGGAGCTGACGGATGGGCGCTGGCTCCAGATCAGCGAGCGACGCACCAAGGATGGCGGCTACGTCTCGGTGGGAACCGACATCACGAACCTGAAGCGGCATCAGGAACAGCTCGTCGCCTCCGAGCGCGAGCTGATCGAGACCGTCAAGGACCTCAAGCGCTCGCGCCGGACCCTCGAACTTCAGACCCAGCAGCTCGCGGACCTTGCCGAGCGCTACCTCGACCAGAAGGCTGCGGCCGAGAGCGCCAATCAGGCGAAGTCCGAGTTCCTGGCCAATATGAGCCACGAACTGCGCACGCCGCTTAACGCGATCATCGGCTTTGCCGAGCTGATGGAGAGCGAAGTCTACGGAGCCCTCGGATCGCCGCGCTACGGCGATTACTGCCGGGATATCCGTGCGAGCGGCAACTACCTGCTGTCCGTCATCGACGACATCCTGAACATGTCCCGGATCGAGGCGCAGCGGGTGCGGCTGGTCCGCCGCGAGCTTTCCCTGGAGAGCGCGGTCGCGAGCGCCCTCAAGCTCGTCACGGAGGCGGCGCGGGCGAAGTCGCTCGCCGTCACGGTCGATCTCAGCCCGAGCCTCACCGTCCTCGCCGACGAGCGCGCCCTGCACCAGATCCTCGTGAACCTGATGCAGAACGCCGTGAAATTCACGCCCACCGACGGACGCGTCATGATCCGCGCGCGCTCAGCGGGTGATCAGCTGCATCTTTTCATCGAGGATAGCGGCATCGGCATCCCGAAGGACGCCCTGCCGAAGCTCGGGGCTCCCTTCGCCCAGGTCGAGACCAACCTCACCCGCTGCTACAAGGGCTCGGGTCTCGGCCTCGCCATAGCCCGATCGATGGCGGAGCTGCACGGGGGTGCCCTGCGTATCCGATCCGAGGAGGGCCTGGGCACCGTCGTCCTGGTGCGCCTGCCCAAGCCTACGGCCGACCGCCTCGCGGAACTCGCGGTGGACGAGGCCTCGCAGCAGACCGTGGCTGCGCTCCGCGAGGCGGCGGGTGCGAGTCTGCGGGCGGCATCGCTCCAGCCCGCCGTGGTGTGATCACCGGCCCCGCTGCCGCGCGTCGGATCAGGACAGGATGCGCTCGAAGATCGCCCTGACTTGGCCGCGCTCGGTCGCGATCTGGGCCGTGAGTGCGCGCGCATCCGGCAGGCCCGATGCCGCGGCGAGGCGCGCCAGCGCGACCGGCGAGGCCTCGGCCGGCTCTCCCTCGACCATCAGGCGCTGCCAATGATGTACGTCGTCGAACAGGCGATAGGCCTCCGCGAGCTGACGGGCCGCCGGATCGGAAAGCCATCCATGGCCGGCGGCCGCCGCGAAGAGCGCCGGCGCGTCGAGCCCCACGAGTTCGGGATGCTGCCCGGCCCGCCCGAGCACGATGGCCTGCGCCAGGAAGTCGAGGTCCAGCAATCCTCCGGGTGCCAGCTTCAGGTCGAGGTCGCCACCATCCCCCTTCTCTCGCGCGACGAGGTCGCGCATTGCGCGCACCGCGCGGTGGACGACCTTCGGCGTGCGGGGCGCGCAGAGCACTGTACGGATCGCGTCCGACACCGCGACGGCGAGGCCGGCATCCCCTGAGATCACGCGGGCCCGGGTCAGTGCCATGAGCTCCCACAGTTCGGCCTCCTCGCGGAGATAGGTCCGGAAGCTGCGGAATTGTGTGGCGATCATGCCCTGGCCGCCCCCCGGGCGCAGGCGCAGGTCCACCTCGTAGAGGCCGCCGCGCCGGGTCGGCGCGGTCAGGGCCGCCACGAGGCGCTGCGTCAGCCGGTTGTAGGCGACCCCGGCATCGAGAGCCTTCGGGCCGGTGCTGGTGCGGTTCTCGGGATCGAAATCGTAGAGCACGACGAGGTCGAGGTCCGACTCGGCGGTGAGCTGGCGCGAACCGAGCCGGCCGAGCCCGAGCACCACGATGCACCCGCCCGGCACCGTCCCGTGTTCGGCGGTGAAGGTCCGCGAGACCGCCTCCAGCGAGGTGGTCACGGCGGCCGCGGCGATGCCCGCGAAGGCCTGGCCCGCGCCGCTCGGCGGCAGGATGCCGGACAGGAGCCGTGCGCCGGTGACGAAGCGCATCTGCCTGGCCGCGTCGCGGCTGCGATCCAGAAAATCCTCGTGGTTGGCGGGTGTCCCGACGAGCCCGCGATATTGTTCGGCGAGTTGGCCCGCGTCGGTCGTGGGAGCGACGAAGCCGGGGTCGATCACCGCATCGAGGACGTGGGGACTGAACGCCACCGTGTCGGCCAGGCGCGGCGCGGTCCCGAGCAGATCCGCAAAGAGCAGCCGCAGCCGCTCGTGCGAGCGCAGGATCGTCAGGAGTTCGACCGCCGCCGGCATCCGTCCGAAGGCCCGATCGAGGGCGTCGAGGGCGGCATCGGGATCCGGCGTGCCGCCGAGCGCCTGCATCAGGGCCGGGACGAGTTCGGTGAGAACTTCGCGCGCGCGCGGGCTGCGCACGGCCGGGCGTCGCCCGAAATGCCAGCCGCGCACGGTCTCGACCGCCCGCTCCGCCTCACGGAAACCGAGCTGCTGCAGGGTCCTGAGGGTCGCGGGATCGTCGCCCGCACCGCTGAAGACGAGGTCGCCCATCTCCGCGGAGAGATCGGGCTCCGCCTCGAACAGCAGGGCGTAGCGGGCCTGCACGGCCCGGGCATGCTGCAGCAGCGCGGCCTCGAATGCGGGGAGCCCCGCGAAGCCTGCGAAGCGCGCGAAGCTCTCCAGCTCGGCAGTCTCGGCCGGCAGGCGCTGCGTCTGCTCATCGCGGACCATCTGCAGGCGGTGCTCGACCGTGCGCAGGAAGTCGTAGGCCGCCGTGAGAGCATCGCGGGCATCGGCGTCGATCCAGCCCTCGTCGGTCAGGCTCGCGAGCATCTCGATCGTGCGGCGGCCGCGCAGAGCCGGGCGCCGGCCGCCGAAGACGAGCTGCTGCGTCTGGACGAAGAACTCGATCTCGCGGATACCCCCGCGCCCGAGCTTGATGTCGTGGCCGGCCACCGCGATGGTGTCGTGCCCCCGCACGGCGTGGATCTGCCGCTTCATGGCATGCACGTCGGCGATCGAGGCGAAATCGAAATACTTGCGCCAGATGAAGGGCCGCAGCTCCGCCAGGAAGCGCTCACCCGCTGGAATGTCGCCCGCGATGGGACGCGCCTTGATGAAAGCGGCCCGTTCCCAGTTCTGCCCCAGCGTCTCGTAATAGGTGTAGGCGGAGTTGAGTGTCATCGCGGTCGGGGTCGAGCCCGGGTCGGGCCGGAGCCGATAATCGACCCGGTGGACGTAGCCCTCCGCACTCCGCTCCTGCAGGAGCTTCGCCACACCCTGGGCGAGGCGGCTGAAGAAGGGGATGGGCTCCAAGCCCTCCTTCAGAGGCGCGACCTCGGGATCGAAGAAGATCACCAAGTCGATGTCACTCGAATAGTTCAACTCGTGCGCGCCGAGCTTGCCGAGCCCGAGGACCACAAGCCCGGATCCTTCCTGAGACACCTCGGAATCCGCAGGTCGAAAGCGTCCGAGATCCTCGGCCTGGCGGAGCATCGCGTCGATGGCGGCCGAGACCGAGGCGTCGGCGAAGTCCGAGAGCGACCGCGTCACGGTGGCGAGCGGCCAGAGCCCGCCGATATCGGCGAGCGCCACGAGGAGTGCATGCTCCGCACGGTTGTGGCGCAGGCGCCGTCCGACGGCCTCGAGATCGAGCGCCACTCCCGGTTCCGGGCGTCCAGCTGCGCGCTGGTCCGCGATGATCGCCGCGCTCGCCGCCTCCGGCGCGCGCTCGGCGAGCCGGACGATCCGTTCGGGGTCGCGGCTCACGAGGTGCCACAGGAAGGGGGAATGATCGGCGAGCCCGAGGAGAAGCGCCCGCATCGGCCCGGCAAGCAGGGATTTCGGGAGCGCCCCCGCGATATCCGCGAGCCGGGCCTCGGCGCCCGCGGGATCCGAGAGGGGCGGTGCCGCCGTCAACCGCGCATGCAGGGTGGAGCCGTCGCTCATGTCCGTTCGCCCTCGCTATGGGCAGGCAGGGTTACCACAACGCGCAGGCCCGGTGCATTCTCGAGGAGCGCGAGCGTCCCTTGGTGCAACCGCACCACGGCGTTGACGAGGCTGAGACCAAGGCCGAAGCCGGGCCGCGAGCGGGCATCCTCCAGGCGCACGAACCGGTCGAGGACCCGTCCCCGCGCCTCCTCGGGGATTCCAGGGCCGTGATCGCCGACGCTGAGGACGACCTCGGCGCCGACGCGGCGGGCCTCCAGGGTGATGCGCGCCCCCGCACCGCCCTCGACGCTCCCGTACTTGATGGCGTTGTCGATCAGATTGGCGAGGGCCTGTCCGATCAGCTCGCGGCTTCCCAGGATGACGAGATTGCGCTCGGTGCTCAGGTCGAGATGCAGGCCCCGCTCCTCCGCGAGGGCCTCGTAGAGTTCCCCGACTTCCGTGGCGACGAGCCCGGCATCGAAGGGGGCCATGATCTCGCGGGCATTGCCCGCCTCGAGCCGTGCGATCATCAGGAGCGCGTTGAACACGCGGATCAATCCGTCGCTCTCTTCGATCACCGATTCCATCGCGCTCCGCAGGGTGCCCGGCGATTCGGCGTGGCGCAGGGCCTCGTCGGCCCGGTTGCGGAGGCGGGTGAGCGGCGTCTTCAGATCGTGGGCGATGTTGTCGGAGACCTCGCGCATGCCGCGCATCAGCTCGCCGATGCGTTCCAGCATGGCGTTGAGGTTCTGGGCGAGGCGGTCGAGTTCGTCGCCGTTGCCCGAGACGGTCAGGCGTCCGTCGAGATCGCCCGCCATGATGGTGCGGGTGGTCTCCGTCATGTCGTCGACGCGCTTCAGGACGCTCCGCGCCACGAACCCGCCCCCGACGACGCCGAGCGTCACCACGAGGGCCAGGGAGGAGACGAAGGTGCGGCTGATCACGGCGCGCAGCCGGTCGCGCTCCTCGACGTCGCGTCCGACGAGGAGTCGGAAGCCGCCGGGCAGGGTGAAGATGCGCACGAGGGCGCGGTGCTCGTAGCCCCCCGTCTCGCCGCCACGGCTGTAGACGGTCTCGGCCTGGCCCGGTGTGGAGAGCAGGCGCGCCGGGACCTCGCCGACATTGCCGACCACGTGCTCGCCGGCTGCGGTGGTGACGAGGTAGAGCGAGGCTCCGGGCTCGCGCGAGCGGCGCTCCACCACCGAGATGAGGCGGCGCAGGCCCCCGGCATTGTACTGCTCGGACAGACCGTTGATCTCCGCGTCGATGGTCGAGACGATCTGGTCGTCGAGGACGCTGCGGGCGCTCCAGGCGACGTACCCGAGGGCGAAGAACGCGAACGCCGCGAAGACGACGAGATAGGCGAGGGAGAGCTTGAACGCCGTGGTGCGGAACAGCTTGCCGAGGCGGCCGAGCCGGCCCTCCGGGACAGCCGCCGGAAACGCCGCGCTCACGGGGTCCGGCCGTCGTCGGCCCGCACCATGTAGCCGGCGCCCCGGATCGTGTGGATCATCGGTCCGTCGAAGCCCTTGTCGATCTTGGCGCGCAGCCGTGAGACATGGACGTCGATGACGTTGGTCTGCGGATCGAAATGATAATCCCAGACATGTTCGAGCAGCATGGTTCGGGTCACAACCTGGCCGGCATGACGCATCAGGTATTCGAGGAGGCGGAATTCGCGGGGCTGCAGCGGGATCTCGCGGCCGGAGCGGGTGACCCGGTGGGACAGGCGGTCGAGTTCCAGATCCCCGACCCGGTAGGCGGTCGCCTCGGTGGTCCCGGACGCCGTCGCGCCGCGGCGGGCGAGCACCTCCGTGCGGGCGAGGAGTTCCGAGAAGGCGTAGGGCTTCGGCAGGTAGTCGTCACCGCCGGCCCGCAAGCCCTTCACACGGTCGTCGACCTGGCCGAGGGCGGAGAGGATGAGCACGGGGGTCGCCACCTCCTGCTCGCGCAGGGAGCGGATCAGCGACAGCCCGTCAAGCTTCGGCAGCATCCGGTCGACGATGAGCACGTCGTAGGCGCCCTCGCGGGCAAGGGCGTAGCCGTCGAGACCATCGAGGGCCTGATCGGCGACGTGTCCGGCCTCTCGAAAGGCCTTGACCAGATAGGAGGCCGCGTCGCGGTCGTCCTCGATGATGAGCAGGCGCATGAGAGCTTCAATAGGGCGCGCCGTGCCGGTAGGAAATGGTTCGCTCACGCGTCCCTCTCCCCGTGGCAGGATCGGTACGATGGGCCGGCGCATCCTTTCGGAACGGCGTTCCATCACACGAAAGCGGCAGGGCTGAGTATCAGCGCCGGTCCAATGTGCCGCCAGGGCGAGCGCAGGATGGTTTGGTCAGGGTTGGACGCACCCGCAAACGACGAAAGGCCGCCCCGTGCGGCAGCGGCCTTTCGTGTCGATCCGACAGGATCGTGTCGATCCTTTTCGGATCGTGTCGATCCTTTTCGGATCGTGTCGATCCTTCTCGGATCGTGTCGATCCTTCTCGGATCGTGTCGATCCTTCTCGGATCGTGTCGATCCTTCTCGGATCG
>NZ_VZZJ01000023.1 GCF_008806345.1 Methylobacterium planeticum
TTGCCCGAGCCGGACGGCCCGATGATGCAGATCACCTCGCCCTTTTTGACGTCGAGGCTGATGCCCTTCAAAACCTCGAAGGTTCCGAACGATTTCCGCACGTCGGCAAGCTGCACGATCGGCGAAGCGGTGGTCCATCCGTTGGCCATGGTGAAGCGCATCCTCAGCGAATTTGGAAGCGCCGCTCGAGGCGGGCAGTCCAGAGATTGATCGGATAGCAGTAGAGGAAGAAGCAGAGCAGCGCGAAGCCGTAGAGCGGAGCGAAAAGCTCGGGTCTTCCACCTTCTGCCGCATGAACCTGCGCGGTCAGAGTGAGCATCTCGGAGACACCGACAATCGAAGCAAGAACCGTGGCCATCGCGACGAGGGCGTAGATGTTCATCCAAGGCGGGAGCATGCGCTTGACGCATTGAGGTAGGATGATCCGCCACATGATCTGGCGACGGGTGAACGCGAGAGAATCGGCCGCCTCCCATTGGGTCGTGGGGACCGAGCGGACCGCGCCGCGCACGACCTCCGCAACATTGGCCATAACGGGTAACGCGAACCCGAGTGTCGCCTTGAGCCAATCAGGAAGTGGAATGGTCATTCCGAAGATTGTCACTTGGAACGGCACCAAGAACATCACGAAGAACAGCAGCACGAGCCAGGGCGCATTGCGAAAAAACTGAGTCACTGCCCAAGCAATGCGGCGAAGGATCGGCTGTTGCGTCAGCATCGCGAGACCGAGACCGACACCTGCCAATGTGCCGATCAGCATCGCCAGAAGAGAGATCGCGATGTTGAAGGCGAATCCTGACAAGAGGAGGGGCGCCCACTTGATGATAACCTGGAGCGGCGAGAGAACTGCCTCACCGTTTTGCGCCCAGGCTGACGATGCGAGTAGCACCCCTCCGATACAAAGGAGCAAACCTAGAGTAGGCGTAAGACGCGGGGTGATCCATGTCGATGCCACTTTGCAGGGGAGCATGACTGGCAGGATGTCCCGCCTTCCCGTGTCGAGATTCATTGGCCAAACCCCGGAATGCGGAGGGAGCGTTCCCAGCGGTGCATGATGAAGACGAGAACACCAACGAGGATGCCGTATGTCGCCAGTAGGACGACCATCATCTCGAAGACGTTCTGGGATTCCGACCAGATCTGCTTCACCTGGTAGAGTGTCTCCGGCACCGCTATGGCGTAAGCCAGAGTTGTCGTTTTCAAAAGGTTTACGAGGTTGTTGTTGAGCGCCGGAAGGCAGACGCGCAACGCAAGTGGCAGAATGATGTAGAAATACGCTTTGAGGCGCGTGTATCCAAGGGCCTCGGCCGCCTCGACGGTTGTTTTCGGCACCGCCTCGATGCCAGAGCGGAAGATCTCAACGTTGAAGGCTGCCGCGAAGAGCGAGAGGGAGACGATCGCCCACTGCGTGTTGCTCAAGAGCGGCTCACGCATCCCGGAGGCGGTCTCCGTCGCCGGCAGCAATGTGCCAAGTCCGAAGTAAAAGAAGAAGATTTGGACCAGCGGCGGCGTGTTGCGGAAGATGACAACAAAGCCGTTGATGAACGCGCGTAGGATCCGCGACGGTCCCGTCTGCAGGAGTGCTCCGATCGCCCCAATGATTAAACTCAGGAGAATCGTGGTGACGCTGAGAATCAGCGTCATCTTGAGACCATCCAAGTAGCGATCCCAATCGTAGGGGTCGTAGAAGACAGAAAAGTTGAGCCCTATTGCCTCGTAAAGGGACTTGAACCAATCCGGTATGACGTTCATCGCGCAGCCCTTCGCGTTCGAGGCGAAGAGCCTCGGCAATCAAACTGGAAGCCGGTCAACCAGAGCCCTACCCCGGCTCGACCTGTAAATCTGCAAAAGGTCGAGCCGGATCCATTACTTGAGCTCGCTCTTGTATTTTTCGTGCATCGCCTTCGAATAGTCCGTTGGAGCAATGCCCCATTTTTTCTCGGCATCCACGATGAAGCCATTCTTCATCCAGTCCTTGGTGGTATTTTCAAGGAGCGTCTGAAGGCTCGTATTTCCTGTCGCGACTGCCATCATCCATGGCGCGTCGAGAACACCCTTCAGCGGCAGCGCAAAATCCGCCTTCCACTCGTCATCGAGCAGTTTTCCCTGAAGGAAAGTCTGGTCGTACAAGTAACCGATGCAGTTGCCTTGCTTCATCGCGAACAACGGCTTCTCGGAGCCGTCGAACGCAACGATCTGCGGACCGTAGGTGCGGGCCACGTCCTTGTTGTACCAAGCGCCGGACGTCGCGCAGACCGGCTTGCCCTTCAAGTCGGCCCAGTCTTTGATGCCCGCCTTTTTGGCAACGAGGACGTTCACGTAATCGGAGTAATACAGCGGCTCGATCGCTTGGACGACCCGACGGCGTTCTGGCTTATCGGACAGCGTGGCAATCAGAAGATCGACCTTGCCCTGCTGCAGAAACTCGATCCGGTTCGAGGAAACGACCGGGACGAGTTCCAGCTTGACGCCAAGACGCTTGGCGACATCCGCTGCGAGGTCCGGCTCAATCCCTACGATTTTTCCATTCGGGTCACGGAAGCCGAAGGGTCGGTAATCGGCCTTCACGCCGACGTTGAGCGTGCCGCGTTGCTTGATCGCGTCGACCCCATCAGCCGCGATCGCGCTGCCGAGCATCGCGAAGGCCGATGCTGCCAAAACCGAAAATCGTGTGGTCGCATTCATGAGTACACGCCTTCATTGATGTGAGAGGAGATCGAACAGAGCCGTCAAAGCCGACGAGCGGTAGCTTGCTCACCAAATCGAGCGACAGAAAAGGGCTCAAGGCTGATCTTGCTTTGCCCTTCCGTCAGCAAGTCAGCGATTGCTTCGCCAATTCCCGCCGAGTGCTTAAAGCCGTGCCCCGAGCAGGCGGAGACAACAAGGACCCTGTCCTTTCGAGGATGCCAGTCGATGATGAAGCCGCGGTCCGGAGTGACCGTGTAGAGGCAGGCGGCGGCCTGGACGACCTCTGGCGTGGTTCCCGCGAGACGTCCCTGCACATGCTGGCGGTACATCTCGGCAGATTCGCCGGAACTGACGTCTCTCCTCATCTCCTCCGCGGTGGTGTTGGCTTCGTATTGCTCGGTCGCCACCTTGACGCGAGGGTCGCCTGGCATCGGCGGGAAGCCGTAGAGGTAATCGGTCTCGGCTGAACCGTGCATCCAGATGAAAACCGGCGCGTCAGGGCCGTAAGCCTTCGTGTCGTCGAGGGCGTACCAGTGAAGCACCTGACGGTTCACCGTCAGGAGGCGGTCGAAGGGCTCGCCCAGCAGAGGGGCGATCCATCCTCCGGCGGACACCACCACCTGCCCAGCCAGGACGGTACCTGCAGACGTCTCGATGCGCACGCCTGCCGCATCCTGCTCGATTGCAAAAACTTCGGTGTTGGTACAAACCCTCGCGCCCAGTTCGACAGCGCGCTTGAGCTGCGCCGCGATACAAGCTTCAGGCATGACATAGCCACCGCCGGGCTCGTAATAGGCCTTGTCATCACGCGACAAGCCCAGAAATTGCGGAAAACGCTGATTGACCTCAGCACCGTCCAGGACTTCGTGAGGAATGCCGAACTCTTCTGCAACCTCGATCGAACGAGCGACGAAGTCTTTCATGCCGTGGTGGAGAGTCTCACCATGGCCTGGTGCCATGACCAGCACGCCACAATCGTGAAGCAGCGTCTCGCCGGTTTCTGCCTCCAACTCGCGCCAGATCCGGTGGGAGTTCAGGACGAGGGGAACGTAGTTCTGTCCCTCCCCGACAGCTTGTCGCGTGATGCGTGTTTCGCCGTGGCTTGAGCCCATCGTGTGGGGCGGGGCGAAGCGGTCGAGACCGATCACCTTCGCACCGCGTTTCGCCAGCTGATAGAGGGCCGCGCTGCCCATCGCGCCCAAACCGACGACAACGAAGTCTACGCGATCAGTCATCGAAGCCATCTTCTCTGCCTAAAATCTATCCAGGCTCCAAATGACGGCAACAGAACAGGAATGGCAAGAAAAATGCCTTTGATGAAGCGAGATTGATATATATCATGAATTGGACTTATGGAATGCGACGCTCCGATGGAACCGCTGCTCGATTTGAAGACCCTGCAGGTGGTTGCGGCCGTAGCCGAAACGGGCAGCGTGACGGAGGTTGCCCGCCGATATGGACTCACGCAGTCTGCAGTCTCGCAGGCAATCCGGCGGGCCGAGATGACGGTCGGCGTACCGTTGCTCGACCGCAGCCGCCGCCCGCTGATGCCGACCTCTGCCGGCCGCGTTCTCACGAGCCGCATACACGACTTGAATCGCGATTTTGATGCGCTGCTCAGCTCAATACGGACCATGGCCGCGTTGCCTGAACGGATTGACCTTCGCTTGGGCATGGTCGATTCCTTCGCAGGGACCATCGGACCGCATCTTGTCCAAGAGCTCGTCGACGGCGCGATGGCGCTCAGCCTATCGGCCTGGTCGGGGCTTGCCGCCTCGCATGCAGAGGCGCTGATGCGTCGTGCCATCGACGCGGCCATCACATGCGATGCCATGGAAGATCTCGATGATGTCGAGCGCTATCCGTTGTTCCGTGAACCCTATCTCCTGATCGTCCCACGAAACCTTGGAGCGATGCTTGCTGAACTCGACCTCCGTGAGGTCTTGGAACGGCACCGACTGGTTCGCCACAGCGAACGATCGTATGTGGGATCGCAGGTCGAACGACATCTCAGGCGGCTCGGCATCCAACCTCCGAGAGCTTTCGAGTTCGACACTTCTGACGGGCTCATCGGGATGGTCGCGACCGGAATGGGCGTTGCCATAACAACACCCCTGTGCTTGCTTCAGGGCATTGCTCATGCGGCGAACGTGGATGTCCTACCCCTGCCTGGACCTGGCTTTTCCCGTGAGCTGCTGCTCGTCACGCGCCGTGGCAACGTGCCCTCGCTCGCACCCCGGATTGCCGCCTTGGCTCAGAATATTACCCGAACTCGGGCAATGCCCCGAATTCTGACACTTGCGCATTGGCTGAGGCGTGATTTTGAAAGCCTGTTCCCTGCCGGCGAATAACCTTCACGAAGAACACGCAAGAGAAACTGGCGCCAGGTCGAACCTCTCGGCACCTTGCGTCTCTTCCTCCGCGATTCGTTCTCCGGACTGAATCCTTCATCTGCTCGGTGCCCGAGAGGCTTCATCCGTCAGGGTCGGCCTTGGCGGTCGTTCGAGACGATTCGCAATCCTGGGGCGGCCGCCCGTGCGACGCGTATATGCGCGACGATCGCGTCCGGATGCGAGAGTTTTGTACGCTGGATGCGCTCGAGGCCATTGCTTCGCCGAAGGCAATCGGGGGACGTCCGATGGCGGCGGAGCCAAGGGCTGCACGGACGACCCGTCGCTCGCTCCGGCGGCGTGACCCGGTTGCGGCAGGAGCGGCCTCCGGCACGGGCTTGCGAAGGACTTCGAGTGCGCTGCCACCGACTTGAATTGCCGCGCGACATCAATAACCTGCTGGGCCCGAACCGTAGCCGGTACAGCTCATAGCCAATGTAAGAAGTTGGACATACCATTTTGGCTTGCGGGCGAAGCTGAGAACTTGGGAGGGCGTTGAGATGATCGAGCTGACGGTCAACGGTACCAAGTATCAGGTCGATGTCGTCCCACAGATGCCGTTGCTCTGGGTGCTGCGCGACGAGCTCGGCATCACCAGTGCGAAATATGGTTGCGGCATCGCCCAGTGCGGTGCCTGCACGGTTCACGTCGATGGCCGAGCGGTTCGATCCTGCCAGGCCCCGGTCGGCGCAATCTCCGGCAAGCCGATCACGACGATCGAGGGGCTGAGCAACGGTGATCTCCATCCGGTCCAGAAGGCCTGGATCGAGCATCAGGTCCCGCAATGCGGCTACTGCCAGATCGGTCAGATCATGCAGGCGGTCTCGTTCCTCGAGCTGAAACCCGACCCGACGGACGAGGACATCGACCTGGTCATGTCGGGGAACCTCTGTCGATGCGGCACCTACGCGCGCATCCGCACCGCGATCCACGCGGCCGCCGCGAAGATGGCGGAGCGGTGAGATGGGCGCGCTGCCGGACATCTCTCGCCGAGCCTTCCTGATCGGCTCCACGGCGGTTGCCGGGGGCGTCGCCTTCGGATCCTTCGTCGCCCAGGCCGAGCAGGTCGCCGCTCCGGCACCGGCTGCGAATCCCCTGGCCGCCGGCCTCGGGCCGAACGCCGTCGCCTTCAATCCCTGGGTCGAGATCGGTCCGGACAAGATCACCCTGATCGCCCAGCACGCCGATATCGGCCAGGGCGTCGGTTCGATCCAAGTCGTCCTGATCGCCGAGGAACTCGACCTCGATCCTGGCCAGTTCGAGATTCGCTTCGCCGGACCGAGCCCGGCCTATTTCAACACCGGCTTCGCGGACGAGTTCGCGCCGTTCCTCGCCGCGGACCACAGCGAGGCGGCCGAGGCGGCGCGTGCCGCCACGCTCGAATATCTGCGCAAGACCGGCCTGCAGATGACCGGCGGCTCGAGCACCATCCCCGACACCTACGAGAAGCTGCGCATGGCCGGCGCGGTCGCGCGCGAGACGCTGAAGGCCGCTGCGGCCGAGCGGATTGGCATGCCTGTGGCCGATCTGCGCACCGGATCCGGCCAGGTGATCCTGCCGGACGGAACCACCATTCCCTACGTCCACCTCGCGGCGGACGCGGCGAGGATCCCGCCGGTGACGGCCGTGACGCTGCGCGATGCATCCCGCTGGCGGATGGTCGGCAGGCCGATGGAGCGGCTCGACATCCGCCCGAAGGTCACGGGCGAAATGAAGTTCGGGATCGACCTGAAGCTCGACGGAATGGTGTTCGCCTCGGTCAAGCTGAACCCGAACAAGGGTCAGCCGATCACGGCCTACGACGCCAGCAGGGCCGTGGGGATGCCGGGGGTCAAGACGGTCCTCAAGCTGACCAACGGCATCGCGGTGATCGCGACGAACAGCTGGTACGCCATGAAGGCGGCCGAGGCCGTCGACTGCGTGTGGGCGCCCTCGCCCTATCCCGCCGAACAAGCCGATCACTGGAAGGTCCTCGGGGCCTCGTTTGCCCCGGAATTCCTCGGCAAGGAGTGGCGCAAGACCGGCGATATCGACGCCGGCCTGAAGACCGGCACACGCGTCGAGGCGGAGTATCGCGCCCCCTACCTCGCGCATGCGCCGCTCGAGCCGCTGAACGGCATCGCCCTCGTCACCGAGAGGGGGATGGATGTCTGGCTCGGCCACCAATCGCCGCAATCCGTGCAGCAGATCGCGGCAGCGGCTGCCGGCTTGAAGCCGGAACAGGTGACTTTCCACAATCAATGGACCGGTGGCAGCTTCGGGCACCGCCTGGAATTCGAGAACGTCCGGGTGCTCGCCGAGATCGCCGACCAGATGCGCGGGACGCCGGTCAAGCTCGTCTTCTCGCGCGAGGAGGACTTCCTCCAGGATATCCCGCGCCAGATCGCGATCGCCCGCTACCGGGGCAGCGTGGCCGATGGCAAGATCGTCGCGGCCGACCTGCAGCTTGCCTCGACGGCACCGCTCAAGGGACTCCTGGAGCGAATGGGCACGCCCTCGAAGGATCCCGACGAGCAATTGAAGGTCGGAATCTGGAACGTCTACTACGACATCCCGAACTTCCGGGCGGCGAGCTACGAGGCGCGAGGGTTGTCGCCGTGCACGACCTGGCGTTCGGTCGGGGCTTCGACGGCCGGCTTCTTCACCGAGAGCTTCATCGACGAACTGATCCACGCAGCGGGGCTCGATCCGCTCGAGGCGCGGATCGCGATGTGCTCCGTGCCGAACTACCGGAAAGTGCTCGAGACCGTCGGCGAGATGGCGAACTGGCAGGGGCCGCTCGGCAACGGCAAGGGGCGCGGGGTGGCCTTCGTGGAGTCGTTCGGCACACCGGTGGCGGAGATCGTCGAGGTGACTGCGACGGCCCGGGGCATCAAGATCGATAAGGTCTGGGTCGCCGCCGATGTCGGCAAGGTCGTCGACCCCGTGAATTTCGAGAACATGGTGCAGGGTGGCATCGTCTGGGGACTCGGCCACGCGGTCAATTGCGAGCTGACCTACGCCGACGGCGCCGTCCAGCAGACCAACTACCACCACCACGAAGCCATGCGGATGTACCAATGTCCGGTGATCGAGGTCCGTGGGCTCGAGAATGACCGAAAGGTCCGCGGAATCGGCGAACCGCCCGTGCCGCCGGCGGCGGCCGCGCTCGCCAACGCGATCTTCGCGGCGACCGGTCAACGCATCCGGGAAATGCCGTTCAACAAGTCCATCGATTTCGTTTGAGGGAGCGCGCGATGAGAAGCCTTCTGATCGCCGCGGCCCTCTCGGCCTGCGCCGCCCTCGCCCTCACGGCGCTCGTCGAGGCCAAGGACGACGCCGCGGACCAGTCCGCGAAGGACGTCTTGCCGTCCGGCAGTGTCAGCTCTCAGGCGGGGCTCGAAGCCTGGACGCGGATCGAGGCGGTGGTGACGCATCCGCGATGCGCCAACTGCCATGTCGATGCCGCGGGAATCCCCATGTGGACCCCGGCCGGCGAGACCAAGACCCGGGCCCACGGCATGAACATTCATGCCGGCGAAAGTCGGATCGGCGCCGAGACGATCGCCTGCTCAACCTGCCACATCACCTCGACGGATCCGAACGAGCCGGCGCCGGCGCCCTTGCGGTCCGGGATCGACTGGCAACTCGCCCCCGTGGAGTTTCTCTGGTTCGACAAGACCGGTGCCGAGATCTGCGAACAGCTCAAGGATGCCAAGCGCAACGGAGGCCGAGACACGGCAGGCCTGCTGGAGCATCTGCGGCACGACGCATCGCTGAACGGGTTCATTCCCCGCGCGTGGCAACCCGGCGCCGGCCGCAGCACGCCCCCGGGCAGTTTCGAGGATCACGTCAAGGATGTGGCCCTATGGGGCGCTGCCGGACAGCCTTGCCCCCGCTGATCCGAACTGGATCTTCCTGAGGGTGTAATCTTGCATTGGACCCGTGACATGGATCCCGGATCCTTCATCCGACGCGCCTGATCGATCCGCAGAGCGCCATACTCCCCGCGCCAGACCGACCGCGCGCGGGATCCGCGGCCTCCGACGCGCCCGGCCATCGTGGTGAGGCCCGCGGATCGGCACCTCGACCCGCGTGGGTGCATCGGACTGGAAGGCAGGCTATGGTCGCTCCCATGGTTCACGCCCACCCGCGGCTCGAGAGCGCCCGTGCCCGCCTGCTGGCGGTGTCGTCGATCGATGCCGTGGTCTCGGTGCTGCGTGAGACCGCGCGCGAGATTGCCGGCTCGGACGGCATCTCGGTGGTGCTGCGGGACGGCGCGTTCTGCCACTACGTGGCCGAGGATGCGATCAGACCCTTGTGGCGGGGACAGCGCTTCCGGCTGGAGGATTGCATCTCGGGCTGGGTGATGCTGCACGGTCGGCCTGCCGTCGTCCCCGACATCGAGTGCGATTCCCGGCTGCCGGTCGCGGCCTATCGCGCCTGCGCGATGTGCAGCCTCGTGATGGTTCCGATCGGGTCGCCGGTCCCCGTGGCGGCGCTGGGCGCCTACTGGTCCGCCTGGGTCGATCCCGACGCGGACACGGTGAGGCGCCTGCAGGCTTTGGCCGACATGGCGACCGTGGCGCTGACCCGATCGCAGCCGACGCGGCAGGACCCGGCGCTCGGCGCCGCCCCCGCGCCGGACACCCTCTCGCCTCCCGGGTTGCCCGAGGCCGCCTCTCTCGGGCCGTGAGGAGGCGCCGAAGGCGATGGCCATGCGGAGGTCCGCTCCGATCGCCCTCCGTCCCGCCTCAGGGCTCGGGCGCGGCCCCGCCGGTGCCGTCAGCACTCAGGAGGTCAGGGGTAGGCCCGCGAAGGACAGGCTCGCGGTGTAGATCGGCACGGCCTCCTCGTTGGTCACCAGGACCGTGTAGATGTGCTGGTGCCCGCCATTCGGCACCTCGTGCCGCGCGATGTCGGGCAGGAGGCGCTTGGCCTCCCGGTAGGCCTCCTCCACCGTGGCGTACTCGGTCCCGGTGTTGTCGCGGCTCCAGACGCCGTCGTGAACGTCGAAGAAATAGCGCGCCACGAGAACCCTCCGCGTCGAGGAGGCGGCGGCACACTCCGTCTCTCACGCGCTGACCGCCGCGATCACCGCCAACGATCGTCTACCATTAGACAGTATGGCGGGCGCGGACAAGAACGTGAGTCAAGGCCCGCGGGGCGGACGTGTGCGACCGCAGGTTGTTCAGGTCGAGCCCGGACGCGCGCCTCAGACAGATCCGACGCCCGGTCACCAGTGCCGGCCGATCGAGGATGCTGGTGCCGCGACGTCTCAGTCTCCGCCAGCACCGTGGACGACGCAGTGACGGGCGAGAGCGCCCGCAAGGCGTGAACCGTCATATGATTTGTTCCAGGCGGCCGCGCGCCCGCGGCGGACCGCCGGACCTCGGCGCGAGGGCTATTGCGCGGCCTGGAGATACTTGAGATCGAGGGCCGCCAGGGCCAGTAGCGGCGCCGGAAGGGCGACGCCGGCGATCCGCATCTTGCGAGCGCTGTCCCGACAGCCGACGATGTTGTTGTCGCGGGCGGCCGCATCGACCTGCTCGATCATCTCCGGCGAGGGCTTCGGCGCCCCCGTCGCGGCGGTCGCCGGCGGTGGCGCCGCCGGGGCCGCGGCCTTCTGCGCATCGCCCTGAGGTCCCGAGGCACCGGGCCCCGTCTGGGCGACCGGGCCGCTCAGTCCCGATTTCTGCTGCGGCTCCCCGGCGGCCGATGAGGCCGCGGGCGCCGGCTGGCCTTGCGCGGGCGCCTGCACGGCCGTCGCGGCCTGGGGCGCCGGTGACCCGGCGGGCGCCGCGGCCGGCGCGGGCGGATGCACGAAGGCGACGAGTTCCTGGCAGATGTTGGCGGGCTTGCCCGTGCGCCCCCCCGGGGCTTCGCCCGCCTGCGCGAAGGCGGCGCCGGGGCTCAGAAACAGGGCCAGCGCCACACCTGCAGTTGCTTTCATCGTCCCGTCCCCCATCCTGAATTGTCGAGCCTGCATCGGCCGGCGACGGCTGCGCCCTAGGAGCGCTTGCCCGGCTGCGGGTCTCCCGCAACCTCGTCGTGCGGGCCCTTCACGTCGCCGGTCCAGCGCGGCCCGACGAGGTTGGTGCCGGGCTGAGACACCCGGGCGGACGTGGTGGAGAAGGCCTGCCAGGCGAATTTCTGGCTCGTCGCCAGCACGTAGGACGCCGCGATGCCGAGCGCCACGGCACAGATCACGGCGACAGCGAACGCTTTCATGACACTCTCCTGCCTCAGCCCCGCTGAGATGTCCGAGACCGGCCTTACTCGGCCGGGGCCTGATGCGGGCGCAGCTGCGGTCCGCTCGCGGTCTTGGCCTGCTCCTTCTCGACCCAGAGGTCGTGGTGCGAGCGTGCCCAGGCGAGGTCGACCTCGCCGCTGCCCATGGCGTCGTAGGCGCCCTCCATGCCGAGCGATCCAATATAGATATGGGCCAGGATCGCCGCGATGAAGACCACGCCGATCAGGGAGTGCAGACCCTGCATGATCTGCATGCCGTTGATGTCGGTGGCGTAGAAGGGGAACAGCATCATCAGCCCGGTGATGCCCATGGCGGCGCCGAAACCCGTCACCATCCAGAAAACGACCTTCTGGCCGGCATTGAAGCGCTCCGCGTGCGGGTGGCCCTTGCCGATGAATCCGCCGCCGGCCTTGATCCACTGCCAGTCGATCCTGTTCGGAATGTTGTCCTTCAGCCAGACCGCGAGCATGAACACGATGCCGAGCATGAAGGGCCAGGCGAGATAGACGTGGCTGTACTTCGCCCATTGGGCCAGGGTCGCGAAGGCTTCCGGTCCGATGAGCGGCATCAGCAGGCGCTTGCCGAAGATGTAGTTCAGGCCCGACAGCGCGAGGATGACGAAGCAGGTCGCGGTCATCCAATGGGTGAACCGCTCGAAGCCATTGAAACGAAGGATCTTTTTTCCCGATTCCTCGCTGTGCTCGAGCTTGATCCGACCCCGCGTGAAGAAGAACAGCGCGAGCGCCGCGATCATGCCGAGGATTGCGGCGGCGCCGATCCACGGCATCCAGCCTTCATGGAAGCCCCGCCATTCCCGGCCCTGCGGCTGGATCAGGTTGGCGGCCTTCTGGTCAGGAATCGAGATCCGGCCGTGGATCTTGGGATCCTGCTTGAAGAGCAGATCCTCGTTGACGGAATCCGCCGTCGGGTTCGGCGCCGTCGTCGGCGCCTGCGCGCGAGCGGGCGCGTCGATCGCGGCGACAGCCATGAGCGCCGTGGCGGCGATGAACGTCCTCGTGAGCATGGTTCCCAGCCGCATCGGCCGTTCCCTTCCCTTGAAGCCTGTCGTGGATCCGGATGCGATCAGATCGCGACGGTCTCGCGGTAGGCGGTTTTCCAACCCCAGGCGCCCGATCCGTAGCCGCGCTTGATCACGCGCTCCTTGTAGATCTGCGCGATCATCTCGCCGTCACCGGCGAGCAGGGCCTTGGTGGAGCACATCTCGGCGCAGAGAGGCAGCTTGCCCTCGGCGAGACGGTTCGAGCCGTACTTCTCGTACTCGATGGTCGAGAGGTCCGGCTCGGGGCCGCCAGAGCAGTAGGTGCACTTGTCCATCTT
This sequence comes from Methylobacterium planeticum, assembly GCF_008806345.1. Classification (GTDB taxonomy): domain Bacteria; phylum Pseudomonadota; class Alphaproteobacteria; order Rhizobiales; family Beijerinckiaceae; genus Methylobacterium; species Methylobacterium planeticum. The sequence goes on from NZ_VZZJ01000023.1 coordinate 12,649, forward strand.
GCCGCGTGAGCCGAAGTTGCCGACCCTCGGATATTGCGGCGCGCCGAAGGGGCAGGCGTAGAAGCAGTAGCCGCAGCCGATGCAGAGGTCCTTCGAGTGAAGGACCACCGCATCCGCGGTGGTGTAGAAGCAGTTGACCGGGCAGACGGACGCGCAGGGCGCGTCCGTGCAATGCATGCAGGCCATCGAGACCGAGCGTTCGCCGGGCTTGCCGTCATTGAGCGTGACGACGCGGCGCCGGTTGATGCCCCAGGGCACCTCGTGCTCGTTCTTGCAGGCCGTGACGCAGGCGTTGCACTCGATGCAGCGGTCCGCGTCGCAGAGAAACTTCATGCGAGCCATGTTGACGTCGTCCTCTTACGCCGCGCGGATCTGGCACAGGGCGGCTTTGGGCTCCTGCATGCCTGTAACGGGGTCGAAACCGTAGGTGGTGATCGTGTTGACGCTCTCGCCGAGCACCACCGGGTCCGTGCCGGCCGGGTAGTACTGGCGCATGTCCTTGCCCTGGTACCAGCCGGAGAAGTGAAAGGGCATGAAGGCCACGCCCTTGCCGACCCGGTCCGTCACCAGAGCCTTGACCTTGGTCTGAGTCCCGTCCTCGGGACCCGACACCCAGACCCAGGCCCCGTCCTTGATGCCGCGATCGGCCGCATCCCTGGTGTTGATCTCGACGAACATCTCCTGCTGCAGTTCGGCGAGCCACGGATTGGAGCGCGTCTCCTCTCCGCCGCCCTCGTACTCGACGAGGCGGCCCGAGGTGAGGATGATCGGGAAATCGCGCGCGATGTTGCGGTCGACCGCCGCCTTCTGCACCGTGAAGCCGATATTGGGCATCCGGAACTGACGCTCGTCCGGACGCGTCGGGTACTTGGCCACGAGATCGGGACGCGGCGTGTAGATCGGCTCGCGGTGGACGGGCACCGGATCGGGCAGGTTCCAGGCATTCGCCCGGGCCTTGCCGTTGCCGAACGGCACCACGCCGTGATCGAGGCAGACACGTTGGATGCCGCCCGACAGGTCGGTCGCCCAGCTCACCGCGTCGATGGTGTTGCCGCCGACCCGCGTGATGACGGCCATCTCCTCGGCCGTCAGATCCTTGTCCCAGCCGAGCTTCTTGAACACCCCCATGGTGAATTCGGGGTACCCATCGGTCAGGTCCGAGCCCTTGCTGAAGGCGTCTTCCGCCAGCAGCGTCTGACCGTTGCGCTCGACGCCGAAGCGGGCCCGGAAGGCGCTGCCGCCGTCCTTCACATGGAGGTCGTTGTTGTAGAGGATGTGCGTACCGGGGTGACGGAGCTCGGGCTTGCCCCAGCACGGCCAGGGCAGACCGTAATAGTCGCCGCCGACTTCCGGATCGTCCTTCGGTGCGCGTAGCGTGACGAGATCGAACTTGGCCTGGTTCTTCATGTGCGCCTTGAGGCGCTCCGGGCTCTGCCCGCAATAGCCGGTCGACCAGCCGCCGCGGTTGATCTCCCGCAGGAGGTCTTCGGCCAGCGGCACGTTGTTCTCGACCCTGATGTTCTTGAACAGCTTCTCGGCGAGGCCGAGCTTCTTCGCCAGCAGGTAGGTAACCTCGTAATCGGACTTCGACTCGAAGGCCGGCTTCACGATCTGCTCGCCCCATTGCAGGGAGCGATTCGAGGCCGTGCGCGACCCGTCGCATTCGAGCGTCGTGCAGATCGGCAGGAGGTAGGTGTTGTCCTTCCGGGCATCGAGTGCCGCGAAGGTCGTCGGGTGCGGATCGGCGACGACGAGAAGCTCGAGGTTGTTCATGCCCGTGATCGCGTCGGGCAGGCGCGTCACGGTGTTGCCGCCGTGGCCGAACACCATCATGGCCTTGATCGGGCTCTTCTGATCGACCTGATCGGCCGGCAGGTTCACCGCATCGAACCAGCGCGTCGAGGTGATCCCCGGCGCTTCCATGTTCTCCTTGCGGCTGCGTGCCTTGCGGCCGGCCTGCGCCGGCACCTCGTCGAAGCGTGATTGCAGCCAGTCGTACTCGACCTCCCACACGCGCGCCCAGTGCTTCCAGGCCCCCTCGACGAGACCGTAATAAAGGGGCAGCGACGTCACATCGAGGCCCATATCGGTGGCGCCCTGGACATTGGTGTGCCCGCGGAAGATGTTGGCGCCCGTGCCCGGCTTCCCGACGTTACCGGTGGCGAGGCAGAGGATGCACAGAGCCCGGACGTTGGCGGTGCCGACCGTGTGCTGGGTCGCGCCCATGCACCAGATCAGGGTCGAGGGCTTCTGCGTGGCGAAGAGCTGGGCGACGCGCTTCAGCTGCTCGCCCGGAACGCCGGTCACCCGCTCGACCTCGTCGGGCGTCCACTTGGCGACTTCCTTGCGGACATCGTCCATGGCGTAGACCCGGTTCTTGATGAACTCCTTGTCCTCCCAGCCATTCTGGAAGATGTGCCAGAGAATGCCCCAGACCACCGGAATGTCGGTGCCGGAGCGGATGCGCACGTACTCCGTGGCGTGAGCCGCCGTCCGGGTAAAGCGCGGGTCGATGACGATCATGTTGGCCCGGTTGATCTCCTTGCCCGACAGCACGTGCTGCATGGAGACCGGGTGTGCCTCGGCCGGGTTGCCGCCGAGGATGATCATCGTCCGCGCGTTGCGGATGTCGTTGTAGGAATTCGTCTGAGCGCCGTAGCCCCAGGTGTTGGCCACGCCCGCGACCGTGGTGGAATGGCAGATGCGCGCCTGATGATCGACGGAGTTCGTGCCCCAGAATGCTCCGAGCTTCCGGAACAGGTAGGCGGCCTCGTTGGTGAACTTGGCGGAACCCAGCCAGTAGACGGCGTCGGCGCCGTTCTTCTCGCGGATGGCCGTGATCTTGTCGCCGATCTCGTCGATCGCCTGTTCCCAGGAGACCTTGGTCCACTGGCCGCCGACGAGCTTCATCGGGTATTTCAGGCGGCGGTCGCTGTGAACGAGTTCGCGGATGGCGGCGCCCTTGGCGCAGTGCGTGCCGCGGTTGATCGGGCTCGCGAAGGACGGCTCCTGGCCGACCCAGACGCCGTTCACGACCTCGGCCGTCACGGTGCAGCCGACCGAGCAGTGCGTACAGATGTTCTTCTTGACCGTCACCTCTGGCCCGCTCACGGAGGACCCAGCGGCCTGCGCCTTGCGCACCGAGCCGAGTTGGATCGAGCCCGCCGCGGCCAGGCCCCCGGCCACGAGGCCGGAGCGCCGCAGGAACGCGCGTCGATCGAGTGTGCCCGAGGCCAGTCCGGCGGCGACGGCCTGATGTTTCGTGCGGCTCGCTTCGCCGCTCTTGCGCTTGATCAGCATCGCGATGTCACTTCTTCAAGGTCTCGTAGCCGTTCGTGCGGTAGAAGGCCTTCACGTGATCGGTCTCCCGATAACGGGCCTTCGTCTCCTCGGAACCGGGATCGTAGGCCTGCGCTTCCGTCGTCGAGATCGGCGAGATCAGGGTTGCCGCCGCGACGGCCGATCCGCCGCCGATGGTGCGAAAGAACTGTCGGCGCCCGATCCCGCCCTTCTTTTCCTGTCGCATCCTCAACCCTCCGAACCCATCATTCTCTCACCAAGCAGCGTCGCCCGCGCTCTGTCCAGAACGCCCTCAGGCATCCATCGCGAACGCTTCGACCTCGATCTCGAGGAAGTGCCGCCCGAGTGCGCCGACGGCGCGATAGAACTCTGTGACAGCCGACGCCTCGAGATCCTCAAAAAGACGCGGGGCCCAGGGCTTCAAGTGCCGCTCGAAGAAGCGCCGCTCGAAGCCGGGCTCCGCATCGAACCGCCGCGCGGCAAGCCCCGCCATCACTTCGAGGAGGATTGCGGCGTGGTCCTCGGGCTCACTCGTCCCGTCACTGCGCTCCACACCCAGAACGCCGAGATCCTCGCGGACCCGCGCGAGCGGTCGCTCGTTGAGGAAGCCCGTCAGGTAGTAGGAGGCGAAGGGCAGAAGCTTGCCGCGTCCGACACCGATGAAGACGTCGAAGAAGTCGCGCTCGAGAGCCTGGGGATCCGCCCCACGGGCCGCCTGACCGAGCGCACCCAAACGGAGACCGAGAGGGGTCTCGTCCCCGTTCAGATCGGAGACCTGAGCGAGCACACGCTCACAGGGCGCGCGTCCGAGAAGAGTCGCGAGAAGGTCGTAATGTCGAGCACGCAGCAGATCAATCTCATCGACCGCCATCACCGCGCCGAAGCCATTCTCAGCCCGGTCTTCACCCGACATGCCACTCGGCTGCATCACACCCCTCAACCCGCGAGCGCCCCCGCGGACCGAATTCATTGTGCACACTATAAACGCGTTCCAGACAGCCGCAATCTCACTTTTGAGCCATTCAAATTGGAATCGCGCCGCCATGGCGTCGCACGGGTGACAGATCCTCGACTTTGTGTCGAAGATCTCCATCGTCGGCCGGGATTAAAGAGGTGGCCTCCGACGATGCCGCGAGCGCGGTTGCGTCGGCGGGCATTTCAGGGCCCAGGGCGGCAGTCGCCGAGCCGTCGGCCACCTGGGGTTCCGGCGCCAACGCAGCCATCCCGGGTGCTCCAGAAGAGGCATCGGCACGCGCCGCGACCGCTTCCCCGATGTCTGCGCCGGGCTTGGTCACGCCACCGATGATCCGCTCGAGCATGCCCTGGACATCGTCGCTCGGCAGGAGGGGTCCGTAGCCCGGAACGCCGCCCGGGACGTTCCAGTCATAGGCGTATTCCCGCGCTTCGCTGACGTAATCGCGAATGCTCGGATCGAGCGACCACATCCGCCGGAGCGCCGCGTTCCGCAGGACACGGGGCACGCCCTCGCGCAGGAACTGCGTCAGGTCGGTATCGATCCCGACCTCGTCCAGGGACGGAAGCTGCGCGATCTCCTCCGGGGTGAGCGCCTCGCCCGTGCCTTCCGTATGGTGGTCGGCAACCTTGCCGTCCGGCGTGCCTGAGGTCTCGTTCGGAGGGGCGTCAGGGCCGTCCAGCGCCGCCGGCTGCGGCGGACCAGAGAGCTCCGCCTCGCGCTCCGCGACGTCGCGCTTCCGGCGGGACCAGCGAGACAGGAAATCGCCCCCGCTCATTCGCGCTCTCCGGTCGATCTCGCCGGCATGTTCTGCCGTGCGAGCGCCTCCGGATCCGCCCTGTCGCGCTTGCGCTTCTCGAACCTGCGCTCGATGTGGAAGGCCGCGATGAATTCGGCGATCGATGCCTGCAGCGTCTCCGGCATCGGCACCGGCTCGACGATTTCCCCGATGCCCTCGGCCAGCGCCTCGCCCTCGTAAGGGTCGGCCGTGACGCTGGCGATCTCGTACGCCTCGCCGGCGATCTGGCGCAGCGACACCCACAGGCTCGGACGACCGGAGACCAAGTTGTCTCGGTAATGCGCGGTCTCGCTGATATGGAGCCGAACCTCGTAGGCACCGGCGTAGAAGGTCTCCTCGTCCTCGGTGGTCGCGAGCCGCGTCCAGGGCGCGACCGGTGGCACGGCCGGCAGCGCGCCGACCGGGAGCCATTGGTGGGTGACCCAGGGATTGTTGAGGCGGCGCTTGGCCACGATCACCCCAACCTGAAACCGGTCCGCCGGCGTGGTTTCCACGATGAACGCTCCGCTCAGGCGTGCCCGGATGCCAGCGGCAGACCGGCGACGAGGTTCTGGGGCTTGAGGGTGACGAGCCTGCCCGTGTTCATGGCGAGCAGGAGGTAGATCGGGTGACCCGCAACCTTCGGGTCAACGCGCGACGTGTCCAAAAGGGTCATGCGGAACAGCGCGAGCACGCGCGTCGCGGCCTCGGGCTCGATGCTCTCGCCGCGCCAGAGCGCGTTGCCGATGCGGGTCGCCTCGGCGTCGAGCCCGACGAACCAGCGCCAATCCCGATCCTCGATCCGCGCCAGCGGCTCGACATGCGCCTCGAGCCCGAGGAGATGGCGCAGCCACGCCTCAATCGCGCGGGCGAGACCCTCGCGGCTCTTCGGGTTGGCGGACATGTTCAGCGCCATCGTGAAGGCATCCGAGCGGCTCCAGTAGGTCCAGGCCGTCTCGTCCGTCATCACGTCGAGTTCGGAGGCCGGCTCGTGCCCGAACATCGCCATCAGGGGCGACTGGGCCGCGCCGGCGGCGCGCACCTCGACGATCTCGGCGTCGGCGAGGAGGGTCGCCCCGTCGCTGAGCGAGATCCGCTGGGGGCGGAAGAACAGCTCCGCCGCCCGCAGCACGTAGGGGTCCTCGCAGCCGTCGAGGGCGTTGCGCAGGATCAGGTGGACGAGCTGGTTGAGAAAGAGCGGAGGGGTGCCCGCGAGGTTGCCGCGCACGAGATCGAGATAGGCCGCCTCGATCGAGCGTGCCGCGAGCAGCCGGTCGCGGAAGGCGAGGATCACCTCCCAGTTCTCGGCGGCATCCGGGTCGGCGAGGGCCGCGATCTCGGCCCGCGACACCGGCCGGCGGGGATCGGCCAGCAGGCTCGCGTGCAGCGCCCGCTCGGCCGCGCAGGCCTCGTCCGGCGGGATCAGCTCGGGCCGGGCGAGATAAGCGAGCAGGAGTTCGTCCGTGACCGCGAGGCCGCCTCCGGCGGTCCGCCCGGCGAGGTGGTGCCCGCTCGAAACCCAGAACTCGGTCATTCCCGCCCCTTGTCCATCAGTCCGAGGAGGTCGACCGTCTCCTCGGGCTCGTCGTCGGTCTCCACGAAGGTGAAGGCGCGGGCATGAGCGTGGAGCCCGTCGGCGGCGGGGGTGGCGACGCGGCGCTGCAGGGTCCGGAAGCGTTCCCGGAGGGCGCCGTCCGCGAGGCTGCGGTTCATCGCGATGACGGTGTTGAGGGGCGGCGCGCAGAGCGAGGCCGCCACGGCGATTTCCTCGCGGGCGGCGGCGCGCGCGGTCTCGAGGTCGGGGGCGCCGAGCCGCTCGCGGATGTGGCGCGCGAGCGCGGCGACCGCGGCCTCGCGCTCGGCCTCGCTCGCCTCGCTGACCACCACGAGGGTGGAGAAGCCGAAGGATCCGACGCCCACGAAACCGGACCGGAAGGCCGCCCGCTCCTTGGGAGAAAGCGCTGACGGATCAACGTCGTAGAACAGGAACGAGCCGGTCACGGCCCACTCGCCGGGCTCGGCCGGATGCGCGAAAACGAAGGTGTCGGATGGGTCGAGGCGCAGGGTCCGGAGCAGCTTGAGGGCACTCACAGGCGGGGGCTCCCGGTCTCGGGATCGCACCAGGCGACGGCCTCGAGAGCGGGCCGGAGGAGCAGGGTCCGGGCGCCCGTGATGCAGTCGCCGGTCTCGGTAATGGCGCAGGGCGCGGCGTCGCCGGAGAGGCGCGACAGGTAGGCGTCGGCGAGGGGCGGGAAGCCGTCCTCGCCCCAGATCGCGAAGGCGCGCATCAGGAATTGAGCGGAACATTTCATGAACGATCCGCGATCTTCGACCGGGAACCCCTCCTCCTCGATCGAGGTCGAGTCCGGGGTCAGGCCGGGATCGCCCGCGTGGCGCTTCGAGACGATCAGGGTCGCGCCGAACACCAGCCAGTCCGGCACCGCGTCCTCCGCGCAATCCCGAGGCCAGGCGAGGCGGCCGCCGCCGAGGATCGCCCCGTTGAAGCGGACCACGTCCGGCCAGCCGAAGCGGATCGCCTTCTCGGGCGGCGCGAGGGAGCCGATCGCGTCGGCGAGCGCGCCCATGCAGACGAGGAAGGCCCGGCGGGCGGTGCGCAGGGGCTCGGCCGGAACGAGGACCACCGCGAAGGCGAGGTCGCGCCCGTCATCGGCGTGGACCAGGGTGCCGGCCGTCTCCGGGCCGGCGAGCGCGCAGGCCTGCGCGAACACCGCGCCGGGGCCGGCCGCCGCGACGCCCGTGAAGAGCGGCGGCAGGACGAGGGCGGTCCCGTAGGTCCCGCCGTGGGTCGCGTGTTCGGAGCCGGTCATGGTCTGCGTCGGGTAAGGCCTGCGCCCATCTGGGGAATCGCAGTTTGGACCTATTCGAGTATAAGGGGCCGGGACAAGCTCACGGAGGCCACAGGCCTGCCGTTTTGGGGATGACACAGTGTCCGACCGGTTGGTGTTCGCCTGCTCCTGCGAGACGACGATGGTGCTTGACGGCGACAGCCTCGGCAAGGGCTGCGGCGGGCGCCTTGAGACCGCGGACCAGCTCTGCGGGCGCGAGGTCGAGCGGTTCCGCGCCGGCCTGGCCACGGGCGTCCCCCTCACGGTCGCCTGCACTCTGCAGGCGCCGCTCTTCGAGGAGATCGCCGCGGAGGCGGGCGCCGCCGGCCGGGTGCGCTACGCCAACATCCGCGAGATGGCGGGCTGGTCGCGGGAGGGCGCGATGGCCGGCCCGAAGATGGCGGCGCTGCTCGCCGCCGCCGCCGAGCCGGCGCCGGAGCACCGCTTCGTCTCGATGGAGTGCGCCGGCGTCGCGCTGGTTTACGGCCGCGACGAGGCCGCGATCGAGGCGGGGCGCCGGCTCGCCGAGCATCTCGACATCACGGTGCTGCTGAGCCGCCCGGGCGAGGTCGCCCCGCCGGTCAGCGCCGAGTTCCCGGTCCTGCGGGGCACCGTCACGGCGGCCAAGGGCCATCTCGGCGCCTTCGAGCTGCGCATCGACGATTACGCCCTGCCGAGCCCCTCCTCCCGCGAGAGCCTGCGCTTCGGCGCGCCCCGCGACGGCGCGACCTCGACCTGCGACCTCGTGATCGACCTGACCGGCGGCACGCCCCTGTTCCCGGCGCACGAGACCCGCAGCGGCTACCTGCGCGCCGACCCGCGCGACCCGGCCTCCGTCGAGCGGATGCTGTTCGCGGCCTCCCACCTCGTCGGGACCTTCGACAAGGCGCGCTTCGTCGATGTCCACGCGGAGCTCTGCGCCCATTCGCGCTCGCGCATCACCGGCTGCACCCGCTGCCTCGAGGTCTGCCCGACCGGGGCGATCACGTCCGCCGGCGACCACGTGGCGATCGATCCCTATGTCTGCGCCGGCTGCGGCGGCTGCGCCGCAATCTGCCCGACCGGCGCCGCCGCCTACGCCCTCCCCCCCGCCGACGCGCTGATGCGGCGCCTGCGCGCGCTGATGCTCGCCTACGCGCAGGCCGGCGGGCGCGACGGGATCGTGCTGTTCCACGACGGCGACCACGGCGAGCCCCTGCTCCACGCCCTCGGCCGCTTCGGCGAGGGGCTGCCGGCCCACGTGCTGCCGGTCCGGGTCAACGAGGTGACGCAGGTCGGCCCCGAGGCCTTCGCGGCGCTGCTCGCCTACGGGGCGGCCGGCGCCCAGGTGCTCGCCCGGGCCCGGCCGAAGCACGACCTCGCGAGCCTGCACCGCACCGCGGCCCTGGCCGACACCCTGGCGCGGGCGCTCGGCTACGGCGCCCCCGAGGCCGGCCCGATCGTCGGGGTGATCGAGACCGACGACCCGGATCTCCTGGGCGAGGCCCTGCGCGCCGCGCGGCGCGGCACCCCCGCCCGCGTCCCGGCCGGGTTCAGCCCGGTCGGCGACAAGCGCAGCGTCCTGCGGGTCAGCGTCCGCGAGATGCACGTGGCGGCCCCCGCCCCGGTCCCGGTGGTGCCGCTCGCGGCCGGCGCGCCCTTCGGCGGCCTCGATTTCCGCACCGAGGCCTGCACCCTCTGCCTCGCCTGCGTCGGCGCCTGCCCGACCCACGCCCTCTCGGACAGCGCCGACCGGCCGCTCCTCGCCTTCGAGGAATCGCTCTGCGTCCAGTGCGGCCTCTGCGCGGCGACCTGCCCGGAAGACGTCATCAGCCTGAAGCCGCAGGTCGATTTCGCCGCCTGGGCCGAGCCGCGCCGCATCGTCAAGGAGGAGGCGCCCTTCGACTGCATCACCTGCGGCAAGGCCTTCGGCACCCGCAGCACGATCGAGCGGGTGATCGAGAAGCTCCGGGGCAACCACTGGATGTTCGCGGGCGCGGCCGGCGAATCGCGCATCCGCGCCCTGATGATGTGCGAGGATTGCCGGGTCGAGGCCGCCTACAACGAGGGCTTCGACCCCCACGCCATGCCGGAGCGCCCCAAGCCCCGCACCAGCGAGGATTACCTGCGCGAGCGGGCCGGGAAGGCGAGCGAGACGGCCTGAGGGCCGTGCCTTCGCAGGCCCGGCGGCCTCCGAGGGCGCGCCGCCCGCGCCGTCAGGGCGTGCGGGTCGCCTTCTCGAGGAAGCGCACCAGCGCCGCCCGGTCGGCCGCGCTGTTCACCGTCTGCTCCGGCATCTTGGTGCCCGGGGTGTAGCGGGACGGCCCGACCTCGAAGAGCCGGGCGATGGTGTCGGCGTTCCAGACGATGTCGAGCTTCTTCAGGGCCTCGGAGAAGCGGTAGCCCTCCGCGGTGGCGATGCGCCGGCCGAAGACGCCGCTCAGCGTCGGGCCGGCCCGGTTGCCGCCCTCCGGCGTCAGGCTGTGGCAGGCGGCGCAGGCCCGGAACACCTCGGCACCGGGCTCGCCGGCAAAGCGCGCCAATTCGTCGTGCGGGCGCGCCATCGCGAGGCTGCCGATCGGCGCGCCGTTGCGCATGTCCCAGCGCCGGATCAGCCGGTCGCCGCCCCCGGTGACGAGTTCGGCCTCCGACCGGAAGGCGAGCGACCAGACCGGCAGCCCCGGGCCCACGAGGTTGAACACAGGCCTGGCGGAGGCGCGCTCGACGATGGCCACGGCCCCCCCGATGGTCGCGGCGGCGATGCGGGCGCCGTCCGGCGAGAGGGCGACCGCGATGATTGGATTCGGGGCGAGCTCCAGCTCCGCCCGCAGGGTGGTGTCGGGCCGGAGGATGCGCAGGGTCGCGTCCGCCCCGGCGGCCACGATCTCGCCGTCCGGCGCGACCGCGACCGTGTTGAGGGGGCTCGGCAGGGTGACGATGCGCGGGGGATCGCCCTCCCCCGGCCGCGCCCAGATCCGCAGGGTGGCGTCGTAGCCGGCGCTGACGAGGCGCCCGTCGGACAGGAACGCCACCGCGTTGACGTTGCCCTTGTGGCCCTCGAAGGCCACCACCTCGCCGCCCGCGAGGGGGCGAAGGCGGGCCGTGCCGTCCCAGGAGGCGGAGGCGAGCGCGAGGCCGTCCGGGGAGACCGCGAGGCCGACGACGGGCCCGGCATGCTCGGCGAAGACCCGGATCGGCGCCGCCGCGCCGGGCTGCCAGACCGCGATGCGGCCGTCCTCGCCGCCGGTGGCGAAGCGCCCCCCGGGCAGGATCGCGACGGCGTTGACCGCGCCCTCGTGGAAGCGGAGCACCTGGTCCGCCGTGCCGGCCTCAACCGACCACAGGATCGCGGATTGGTCGAAGCTGCCCGAGATCGCCCGGGTCCCGTCCGCCGTCACGGCGAGCGCCCGGACCGGGCCGCCATGGCCGCGCATCTCGGCCCCGGCCGGAACCGCCAGGCAGGACAGGAGGACGAGGCAGGACAGGAACGAGCCCGCGCGCGGGCGGAGGCGGATCGGCGGCATGTCGTCTCGAAACGGGGTCGCGTCGCGGGACCATAGCGAGGCCGCTGCGCCCTGTCGCCCGGCGGATCGGCGCGGGATCGGCCAAAGGTCGATGCGAGGGACGGCCGCCGCGCGGGGCGGGATGGCCCGGTCCGGCGCAACCCCGGTATCGAGGGCGGCCCTTGATCGCCGGCCCGAGATGGCCCAATCCCGGGCCCTCGAACACGGGAGGGCGCGATGGCGAGGGCGAGTTCCGCGGCCCTGATGCCGCTCGACGAGGCCCTGGCGCGCCTGCGCGACGGGCTGGCGCCGGTGACGCCCTGCATCTTGCCCCTCGCCGAGGCGGTCGGGCGGATCGCGGCCGCCACCGTGACGGCGGCCGGCCCGCTCCCGCGCGGACGGAGCAGCCTGCGCGACGGCTGGGCCGCCGTCGCGGCCGAGATCACCGGCGCCTCCCCGTACGCGCCGGTCCCCCTGCCCCGGGCCCCGGCCTGGATCGAGGCCGGGGAGGCCCTGCCCCCCGGCCACGACACCGTGCTGCCCGCCGAGGCGATCGCGGCGGCCGGCCCGGGGGCCGAGGCGGTGTCGGACGCGCCCGCGGGCGACGGCACCCGCCCGGCGGGGGGCGACCTCGCGGCCGGGCAGGAACTGATCGGCGCGGGCGCGCGGGTCACGGCCCTGCGCGCCCTCGCCCTCGCGGAGGCGGGGCTCGATACCGTCGCGGTCCGGGTGCCGCGCGTCGCCCTGGTGCTCACCGGCGCCGGTCGCCGGGCCGGGCCGGAGGCGCGCGGCGCCGCGCTCGCGGCCCTCGTCGGGCGGGCGGGCGGGCGCGTCGCCTCGGTCGCCGACGCCGCGGGCGGGGTCGCGGACTGGGCCGATGCCCTGGCGGCCGCGGAGGCCGACGCCATCCTGGTCGTCGGCGGAACCGGCTTCGGCCGGGCCGACCACGCCGCCGACGCCCTCGCGGCGGCCGGGCGCCTCGACGGCCACGGCCTCGCCCTGCGCCCCGGCGAGACGGCCGGGTTCGGCCGCATCGGGGCGACGCCGGTGCTCCTGCTGCCCGGCCGCCCGGAGGCGATGCTGGCGGCGTTCCTCGCCCTGGCCCGCCCCCTCCTCGCGGTGCTGGCCGGCGCCCGGCCCGAGCCCGCGCGCCGCGCCACCCTGCGCCGCAAGGTCACCTCCGGGATCGGCCTCAGCGAGATCGTCTTCGTGGCGGGAACCGAGGAAGGCGCGCCCCTCGACGCCGCGACCCCCGACGTCTTGACCCCCGACGTCTTGCCCCTCGGTGGTGCCGAGCTTGCCCTCGGGCGGCTCCTGCTGGCACGAGGGGCCATCCTAGTGCCGCCGGAGCGGGAGGGTTATTCCGAGGGGACCCCGGTCGCGATCCTGCCGCTCTGACCCTGCGAGACCCCGTTCCCCCCACGATGACAGCCCCGTGAGCGACCCCCGCCCGATCCCGCCCGATCCCGCCTTCCGCGATCGCCTCGCCCGCGTCGCCCGGCAGGAGCAATTCCTCACCGTGCTGTCGCGCGAGGACGCCCTGGCGCGCTTCCGCGCGGCGGTGCCCCATGCGAGCCTTCCGGCGGAATCGGTCGCGCTTTCCGAGGCCCTCGGCCGTGTGCTCGCCGAGGACATCGCCTCGCCGATCGACGTGCCGCCCTTCGACCGTTCCCTCGTCGACGGCTTCGCGATCCGCGCCGCCGACACCGAGGGCGCCGGCGAGGGAAGTCCCGTGCGCCTGACCTTGAATGCCGAGATCCTGGCCTGCGGCACGCCGCCGTCCCTCGCGGTCGGCCCCGGCACCGCGACCCCGATCGCCACGGGCGGCGTCATCCCGCGCGGGGCCGACGCCGTCGTGATGGTGGAGCGGACGGAACTCGTCTCCGAGGAGCCGCCGACGATCGAGCTGGTGCGGGGAGCGGCGCCCGGCCAGTTCGTCGGCAGCGCCGGCGCCGACATGGCGCTCGGCGAGACGGTGCTGCGGCGCGCGAGCCTGGTCACCGCCCGGGAGATCGGCATGCTGGCCGCCTGCGGCCTCGCGCGCGTGCCGGTGGTGCGCCGGCCCCGGGTCGCCGTGCTGTCGACCGGCGACGAGCTGGTGGCGCCGGGCGAGCCCCTGCGGCCCGCCGCCATCTACGATTCGAACGGGGCGATCGTCGCCGCCTCCGTCACCGAGAACGGCGGCGCCCCGGTGCCCCTCGGCATCGTGCCGGACGACGAGGCGGCCCTCGAGGCGGCGATCCGCGAAAGCCTCGGGGCCTGCGACCTCGTGGTCCTGTCCGGGGGCACCTCGAAGGGCGCCGGCGACGTCTCGCACCGGATCCTGTCGCGCCTCGGCGAGCCCGGCATCCTCGTCCACGGCGTCGCGCTCAAGCCCGGCAAGCCCCTCTGCCTCGCGGCAGCGGAGGGCAAGGCGATCGTGGTGCTGCCGGGCTTCCCGACCTCGGCGATGTTCACCTTCCACGAATTCGTGGTGCCGCTGATCCGGGCGCTCGCCGGCCTGCCCCCGCGCGAGGAGGCGACGGTTGCGGCGACCGTGCCGCAACGCCTCGCCTCGGAGCTCGGCCGCCTCGAATTCGTGATGGCCTCCCTAGCGCCGGGGCCGGACGGGCTCGTGGCCCTGCCCCTGCCGAAGGGCTCGGGCTCGGTCACGGCCTTCTCGCAGGCGGACGGCTTCTTCGCGGTGCCGGCGAACCGCGCCGGGCTCGAGGCGGGCGAGCGCGTCACCCTGACCCGCCTCGGCGCGGGGGTGAGGCCCCCCGACCTGACCATCGTGGGCAGCCACTGCCTCGGGCTCGACCGGCTGGTCGGGCGCCTCGCCGAGCGCGGCCTGCGGGCCCGCACCATCTGGGTCGGCTCGTCGGGCGGGCTCGCGGCCCTGAAGCGGGGCGAGTGCGACCTCGCGGCCATGCACCTCCTCGACCCGGCGAGCGGCACCTACAACGAGCCCTTCCTCAGCCCCGGCTTGCGCCTCGCGCCGGGCTGGCGCCGGATGCAGGGAATCGTCCATCGCCCCGGCGACCCGCGCTTCGCCGGCGTCTCCGCGCAGGCCGCGGTGCGGGCCGCACTCGCCGACCCGGATTCCGTCATGGTCAACCGCAACACCGGCTCGGGCACCCGCCTCCTCGTCGAGGGCCTGCTCGCGGGGGCCCGTCCGGCGGGCTACTGGAACCAGCCGCGCTCGCACAACGCGGTCGCGGCGGCGGTGGCGCAGGGCCGGGCCGACTGGGGCGTGGCGATCGAGAGCGTGGCCCGCGCCTACGGCCTCGGCTTCCTGCCCGTGACGCGCGAGCATTACGACCTCGCCTACCGGGAGGACCGGCGCGACGGCCCGGCGCTCGCCGCCTTCCTGGCGCTCCTCGACGAGCCCGAGACCGGCCGGGACCTCGCCGCGCTCGGCTTCAGCCGCGACGGGGAGGCCTGAATGGAGCGGGACGCGGAGCGGCCCATGCGGGTCATCGGCCTCGCGGGCTGGAGCGGGGCGGGCAAGACCACCCTCCTCGCCAGGCTCATCCCGGCGCTGACCCGGCGCGGCCTCCGGGTCGCGACCCTGAAGCACGCCCACCACGAGTTCGAGATCGACCGGCCGGGCAAGGATTCCTTCGTCCACCGGGAGGCGGGCGCCGGCGAGGTGATTATCGCCTCCTCCCGGCGCTGGGCCCAGATCCACGAGCTCGGCGACAGGCCGGAGGCGAGCCTCGCGGACCTCCTGCGCCGCCTCAGCCCCTGCGACGTGGTGCTGGTCGAGGGCTTCAAGCGCCAGCCCCACCCGAAGCTCGAGGTGTTCCGCGCCGGCAACGGCCGGCCGCCGCTACATGGCGGGGACGACCGCATCGTCGCGGTGGCGAGCGACACGGGCTTCCCCGACGCGGGCGTCCCGGTGGTGGACCTCGACGATGTCGGGGCGATCGCCGATCTCGTGCTCGACCGGGCCGAGCCGATCACCGAGGTTCTGGAAAGGCTGGACCGGCATGGCGCAGCTGACTGACGATTGCTTCGCCTTCGGCGGCCCCCTGATGAGCGTCGAGGAGGCGGTCGCGCGCATCGGCGAGCGCCTGCCGACCCTCTCGGGGACCGAGACCGTGCCCCTGGCCGAGGCCGACGGGCGCATCGCCGCAGCCGACCTGCGCGCCGCGATCGACCTGCCGCCCTTCATGAACTCGGCGGTGGACGGCTACGCCGTGCGCTTCGCCGACCTCGCGCAGGCCGGCGAGACGGTGCTGCCCCTGCGCGGGCGCCTCGCGGCCGGGGCCTCGGCCGAGGGGGTCGGGGCGGCGGGCGCGGCCGTGCGCATCTTCACCGGCGCGCCGATGCCGGGGGATGCCGACACGGTGTTCATGCAGGAGGACGTGCGCCTCGAAGGCGACCGGGTCGGCCTGCCGCCGGGCCTGAAGCGCGGCGCCAATTGCCGGCCGGCGGGCGAGGACCTGGCGCGCGGCGGCGTCGCGATCCCGGCGGGCCGGCGCCTGACCCCGCAGGACCTCGCGCTCGCCGCCGCCGTCGGCCTCGACGCCCTGCCGGTGCGCCGGCGCCTGCGCGTCGCCCTCTTCTCCACCGGCAACGAACTCGCCGAGCCCGGCGCCCCCTTGGGGCCGGGCGCGATCCACGATTCGAACCGGATCCTCATCGGGGCCCTGCTGCGCCGCCTCGGCGCCGAGGTCAGCGACCTCGGCATCCTGCGCGACGATCCGGCGGCGCTCGGCGCGCGCCTGCCCGAGGCCGCCCGCAGCCACGATCTGATCCTGACCTCGGGGGGCGTCTCGACGGGCGAGGAGGACCACGTCAAGGCCGCGGTCGAGGCGGCCGGGACCCTGGTGTTCTGGCGCCTCGCGATCAAGCCGGGCCGGCCCGTCGCCATGGGGGTGATCGGAGGCACGCCCTTCATCGGGCTGCCGGGCAACCCCGTCGCCGTCTACGTGACGCTGCTCTTCGTGGTGCGGCCGATCCTGGCCCGCCTCGGCGGCGCCACCTACGCCCCGCCCCTGCCCCAGCCCGTGCGGGCGGCCTTCCCCTACAGGAAGAAGACCGGCCGGCGCGAATACGTGCGCGTCAGCCTCCGCCGCGGCGCGGACGGCGCGCTCGAGGCCGTCAAGCACCCCCGCGACGGGGCTGGGGTGATCACCTCCCTCACCGAGAGCGACGGCCTGCTCGAACTCGCCGACGATGCCCGCGGCG
Organism: Methylobacterium planeticum; assembly: GCF_008806345.1. Taxonomy (GTDB): domain Bacteria; phylum Pseudomonadota; class Alphaproteobacteria; order Rhizobiales; family Beijerinckiaceae; genus Methylobacterium; species Methylobacterium planeticum. The sequence goes on from NZ_VZZJ01000023.1 coordinate 29,203, forward strand.
TCAGCGCGGGCGACACCGTCGCGTTCTACCCGCACGCCCTGCTCTGGTGAGGCGGGTCGGACGGACGCACGCGACGGCGCCCCGCCCTCACGCGACCGGCGCGTAGCCGGGCGTCCCGGGCAGTTCCGCCCCGACCCGCGCGACGAGGAGCGCCAGCGCCCGCGCGTCCGCGCCGAGGCGCGCGGCGAGGTAGTAGGTCTCCCGGCCCACCGGCAGGAAGGCGAGGCCGAAGCGGGCGGCCACCGCGCGGGTCCCCATGCCGACATCGGCGGCCCCCGAGGCGATGGTCGCCGCGACGGCCTGGTGCGTGAATTCCTCGGTCTCCGCGCCCCGGATCGCCTCGGGGCGGATCCCGGCCTCGGCGCAGAGGCGCTCGAACCAGAGGCGGGTGCCCGCCCCCCGCTGGCGGTTGACGAAGCGCGCGCCCGTGCGGACGATGTCGGCGATGCCGGCGAGCCCGAGCGGGTTGCCGGCCGCGCCCAGCAGCCCCTGCTCGCGCAGGAACAGCGGCCGCACGGCGAGCCCGGGATCTTCGAACACGGCGGCGAAGGGCGAGCCCGGCTCGGGCCGGTGCGCCCCGAAATGGAAGCCCGCGGCGTCGACCGAGCCCGCGGCGAGGCGCGACAGCGCCTCGGCGCTGCCCGCGATCGTCACGTCGAATTCGGGCCGCCCGGCCAGCGCCGCCGAGAGCAGGGTGTCGTGGCTGACGGCGACGCGCAGGCGGGCGGCCTCGGGGGTCAGCAGCGCGGCGAGGCGCGCCGCGAGCCGCGCCTCGCTTGCGGCCAGCACCGGCGCGCAGGCTCCGAAAGCCTCGGCGAGCGCCGCGCGCAAATCCTCGCCGAACGGCGTCAGGGCCGAGCCGTGCCCCTTCGTCTTGATCGCCACCGGGCGCCCGAGGGTCGCCTCCAGGGCCGCGATCCGGCCCCAGGCGGAGCGGTAGGAGACGCCGAGGCCGCGCGCCGCCGCCTGGACCGAGCGCTCCCGCGCCACGGCGTCGAGGAGCGCGAGGGCCGGTTCGAGGGCGATGTCGCGCTCAGACCGACGCAGCCGGCCGGCGAGGGTGAGGGAAAGCTTCATAGGCAAGGGCTTTCCTATTGAAATGCCGATGCCCGCGATATCATGAGCAACGGTCCGGCGCAGCCGCGCCCGGGCCCGGAGCGAAGGCCGAGTTCGAGCACGCATGGTCGAGACCCTGGCGGAGAGCGTCGCGCGGCTGGCGAGCCTCGACCGGGAGGTCGTGGCCATCGCCTGGCTGTCGCTGCGCGTCAGCCTGACCGCGGTGCTCGTCGGCGCGCTCGCGGGCATCCCGCTCGGGGCCCTGGTGGCGGTGGTGCGCTTCCCCGGGCGGCAGGCGCTCGTCGGCCTGCTCAATGCCAGCATGGGCCTGCCGCCGGTGATCGTCGGCCTCGTGATCTACCTGCTCCTGTCCCGCTCCGGCCCCCTCGGGCCCCTGGGCCTTCTCTTCACCCCCGCCGCCATGGTGGCGGCCCAGAGCGTGCTGGTGACGCCCCTGATCGCCGCCCTGACCCGGCAGATCGTGGCCGATGCCGAGGCCCATCTCGGCGACCAGCTCCGCTCGCTGCGCCTGCCGCCCTGGCGCCGGGCCGGCCTCCTCGTCTTCGACGTGCGCTTCTCCCTCGTCACCGCGATCCTGGCCGCCTTCGGCCGCGCCATCTCGGAGATCGGCGCCGTGCTGGTGGTCGGCGGCAACATCGACGGCTTCACCCGCACGATGACGACCGCGATCTCGCTGGAGACCCAAAAGGGCGACCTCGCCCTGGCGCTCGCCCTCGGACTCGTGCTGATCGGCCTCGTGCTCCTGGTGAACGCCGCCGCCACCATCCTGAGGGCCTACGCGGTGCGGGCCTACGGATGAGCGCCGCCATTCCTCCGAACCCCTCCCTGCCCCCGAACCCCTCCCTGCCCCCGAACCCGTCCCTGCCCCTGCGCCTCGACGGCCTGGTCTACCGGGCCGGCCCGAAGACCATCATCGACGGCCTCGACGCCACCATCGCGGCCCCCGGCATCACGGCGCTGATCGGCCCCAACGGGGCGGGCAAGAGCGTGACCCTGCGGCTGATCGACGGGCTCCTGCGTCCGGATGCGGGCACGGTCCGCATCGGCGAGGGCGCCCCGGTGCGCCGCGCCTTCCTGTTCCAGCGCCCGGCGCTCCTGCGGGCGAGCGCGGCCCGCAACGTCGCGCTCGCCCTCGCGCCCCTCGGCCTCGAACGGCGCGAGCGGGCGGCCAGGACGCGGGCCGCCCTCGCCCGCGTCGGCCTCCTCGACCGGGCGGACGACCCGGCGACCCGCTTCTCCGGGGGCGAGCAACAGCGCCTCGCCCTGGCCCGGGCCCTCGTCGGCGAGCCACAGCTCCTCCTCCTCGACGAGCCCACCGCCAGCCTCGACCCCGCCGCCACCGAACGCATCGAGGCAGTGGTGGCCGAGATCGCCCGGGGCGGCACCAAGGTGATCCTCGTCTCCCACAATCTCGGTCAGGTCGCGCGGCTCGCCGACGACGTGGTCGTGCTGGCGCGGGGCCGCGCCGTCGAGCACGGCCCCATGGCCCAGGTCGTCTTCCAGCCGAAAACCGCGCAAGCCCGCGCCTATCTCAAGGGAGAACTCCCATGGACCGCCTACGCCGCAGCCTCCTGAGCCTCGCGCTCTCCGCCGCGATCCTCGGGCCGGTGGCCGCCCGCGCCGAGCCCGCCGCCATCACGGTGGCGTCGACCACCTCGACCGAGCAATCGGGCCTGTTCAAGTATCTGCTGCCGAAGTTCACCGAGAAGACCGGCATCGCCGTGAAGGTCGTGGCGCTCGGCACCGGCCAGGCCCTCGATGTCGGGCGCCGGGGCGATGCCGACGTGGTCTTCGTCCACGACAAGGCGGCGGAGGAGACGTTCCTGGCCGAGGGCGCGGGGGTGAAGCGCCACGAGGTGATGTACAACGACTTCGTCGTCGTCGGGCCGAAGGCCGACCCGGCCGGGGCGGCGGGCGGCGAAGTCACCCAGGCCCTGCGCAGGATCGCCGACGCCAGGGCGCCCTTCGTCTCGCGGGGCGACCGCTCCGGCACGCACGCGGCGGAATTGCGCTACTGGAAGGATGCGGGCCTCGACCTCGCCGCCATCAGGGGCGACTGGTACAAGGATGTCGGCCAGGGCATGGGACCGGCGCTCAACACGGCGTCCGCCACCAACGCCTACCTGCTGAGCGACCGCGGCACCTGGCTCTCCTTCAGGAACCGCGGCGACCTCGCCGTGCTGGTCCAGGGCGACAAGCGCCTGTTCAACCAGTACGGCGTGATGCTGGTGAACCCCGGGAAGCACCCGCAGGTGAAGGCGAAGGAGGGGCAGGCCTTCATCGACTGGCTGATCTCCCCCGAGGGCCAGCGCGACATCGCGGGCTACCGGATCGAGGGCGAGCAGCTGTTCTTCCCGAATGCCGGGGCCGGCAAGTCCTGAGACGCCCGGCCGCCACAGCTTCGAGTTGAAAAGAGGGCGGATATTGTCAGCCATCGTTGACACGGGCCCTTGCGGTCGCGTGCGAACCGGCTAGCCTCTCCGCATCGGCCGCTCGACACGTCTCGCAGGTAGATCTCCACGCCTCAGATCTCGAAAGCCTCGGATTCCGGATTATTTTCGCAGGACGACGCGCTCTGGCCTGTCTCCTGCAAGCGTGATCCGAGGCACCTGCAATCAGCGCGCGTCTCGACTGTGCCAGTGGGAGATCTCGATGCGATCAAGGCTGACCACCTACATCTTCATTGGGATGCTTCTCGGCATCGGCGTTGGATATCTCTGCAGCATCACCTGGCCGGATCCGCAGACCGCCAAGGAGATCGCCGGATACATTGCGCTGATCAGCGACGTCTTCCTGCGCCTGATCAAGATGATCATCGCGCCGCTGGTGTTCTCGACGCTCGTGGTCGGCATCGCGCATCTCGGCGACACCGCCTCGGTCGGCCGGGTCGGCGGCAAGGCCCTGCTCTGGTTCGTCGCCGCCTCGCTCTGCTCGCTGCTCCTCGGCCTCGTGATGGTCAACCTCCTGCGCCCGGGCGACAACCTGAACCTGCCGCTGCCGGATGCGGGCGCCACGACGAACCTCAAGGCCGCCTCCCTGTCGCTCAAGGAATTCGTCATCCACCTGGTGCCCAAGAGCCCCGTGGAGGCGATGGCCAACAACGAGATCCTGCAGATCGTCGTGTTCTCGGTCTTCTTCGGGGTCGCGCTCGCGGCGATCGGCGAGAAGGGCAAGCCCCTGGCCGTCGGCATCGAGAGCCTCGCCGACGTGATGCTTAAGATCACCGGCTACGTGATGAACTTCGCCCCCGTGGCGGTCTTCGCCGCGATCGCCGCGACCATCACCACGCAGGGCATCGGCGTCATCGTCACCTACGCCAAGTTCATGCTGGAATTCTACTTCAGCCTGGCGATGCTCTGGTGCCTCCTGGTGCTGGCCGGCTTCTTCCTCGTCGGCAGCGGCGGCATCCGCCGGCTCCTCGACCTGATCAAGGAGCCCTTCGTCCTCGCCTTCTCGACCGCCTCGAGCGAGGCGGCCTACCCCAAGACCCTGGCCAATCTCGAGCGCTTCGGCGTGCCCAACCGCATCACCTCGTTCGTGCTGCCGATGGGCTACTCGTTCAACCTCGACGGCTCGATGATGTACTGCACCTTCGCGGTGATGTTCATCGCGCAGGCCTACAACATCCCCCTCTCCCTCGGGCAGCAGCTGACCATGCTGCTCCTCCTGATGGTGACCTCGAAGGGCATGGCGGGGGTGCCGCGCGCCTCGCTGGTGGTGATCTCGGCGACGCTCGCCACCTTCCATATCCCGGAGGCCGGCCTGCTGCTGATCATCGGCATCGACCAGTTCCTCGACATGGGCCGCTCCGCCACCAACGTTCTCGGCAACAGCGTCGCCACCGTGGCGGTGGCCAAGTGGGAGGGGCAGCTCGCCAGCACCGACCAGCGCCTCGACCGCGACGTCAACCCGCTGCCGGAGCCCGCCGAGTAGGCCCGGCCGCCAGACGAGGCCCGATCCGGAGGTCGCCCCCATGTTCGCCCGTGGCTTCACCGCCCTCTGCCTCGGGGCGCTCGCCGCCCTCGGCCTCACCACGCCGAGTCCCGCCGTCGAGGTGCTGACCGGAACCCTCAGGAAGGTGCGCGAGAGCGGCACGATCACGCTCGGCTACCGCGAGAGCTCCCTGCCCTTCTCGTTCCTCGACGGGACGGGGCGCCCGGTCGGCTACGCCCTCGACCTCTGCCTCGACGTGGTGGACGACGTCGCCAGGGAGGTCGGGCTGCCGAACCTCGCGGTGCGCTACGAGCCCGTGACCTCCGAGAATCGCATCCCGGCCCTGGTCTCGGGCAAGATCGACCTCGAATGCGGCTCCACCACCGCGAACTCGGAGCGGCGGCGGCAGGTGGCGTTCTCCCCCGTCACCTATTTCAGCGCGACCAAGCTCCTGGTGCGGCGCGATTCGCCGGTGAAGTCCTACCGCGACCTCGCCGACCGCAAGGTCGCGGTGACGGCGGGCACCACCAACGAGGGCGCCCTGCGCAACCTCTTCGCCCAGCTCAAGATCCCCGCCACCCTGGTGACCGGCCGCGACCACGCCGATTCGTTCGCCATGGTGAAGGACGGGCGCGCCGACGCCCTCGGCCTCGACGACGTGCTCCTGTACGGCCTGCTGGCGGGCGCCGGCCCCGACGGCGCCGGCTTCACCATCCTGCCCGACAAGCTGTCCTTCGAGCCCTACGGGCTGATGTTCCGCAAGGACGACCCGGACTTCGCGACGGTGGTGGCCGGCACCTTCGGGCGCATCGCCGAATCGCGCGAGCTGCGCTGGCTCTACGAGAAGTGGTTCCTCAAGCGCCTGCCGAACGGTGAGCGCCTGAACGTCCCGATGTCCGACGAGCTGCGCACCAACTTCCAGGTCATCGGCCTGCAGGATTAGGCGGCGCCGGCCGGGACGGGGGCGCCCCGCCCCGGTCCCGCCCCGAGGACACGAACCGCTCAGGCTGGGTCGGCGCCCGACCGCCGCCGGGCCTGTCCGCCCGCGCCGGCCGGGACGCGGGCAATCGGCCTAAGAGACGGGGATCACGAGCGGAACTCCGCCCGTCCGGTGGGCGCGCACGCGGGATTCGGCACAATCATCCCGAAGTTCCATCCCCTGCGGCGCCATCCTGCCGGAGAGACTTTTTTGTCACGCCGCCGTGAAGACGACCTCCGAAAGTGAACCGTGGCCGTGAGATCGGTTGCCAGAGACACCGACCCTCTGCCATCGTCTTCCTCGGGTTCGGAGAAGTTACCATGTCTCGTCACATCTCGGCGTTGCTTGCCACCACCGCCGCCTTCTACACATGTGCTGCTTACGCAGCCGATCTGCCCGTCAAGAAGGCGGTGCCGATCGAGTTCGTTCGGGTCTGCTCCGCTTACGGCGCCGGCTTCTTTTACATTCCCGGCACCGACACCTGCCTGCGCATCTCGGGCCGCGCCCGCTTCGAGGCCGGCGTCGTCGGTTCGAACTACACCCGCGGCAGCGACCTCTCGAACTACCGCGGCGCCATGCGCCTGAACATCGACGCCCGGACGCAGACCGCCTACGGCACGCTGCGCGCCTTCACGCGCCTCGACGTCCAGAGCCGCACCGGCAACTTCGTGACCTCGGGCACGCAGCAGCGCATCGCCAACGCCTTCCCGGCGCTCGGCCCCGACACGTTCGGCCGCGCCCAGCAATACGTGAACGTCGACAAGGCCTTCGTGCAGTTTGCCGGGCTGACCGCCGGTCGCGCCTCCTCGTTCTTCGACTTCTACGCGCACGATTTCGAAATCATGGCGCTGACGCTCGGCTCCGACGTCGCCTCCACGAACCTGCTCGCCTACACGGCGAAGTTCGGCGAGGGCTGGTCGGCCACGATCTCGCTCGAAGACCCGACCTTCCGCTTCCAGCCGATCTTCGCGGCCACGTCGGTTGCGGGCACCCCGAACTCGTCGTTCAACATCTTCACGGCCTCCGCGTCGCTCTCGCCGGTCGCCAACGCGCTGAACGCCGCCGGCATCCCGACCTCGGGCGTCTACTACGACGTCACGCAGAAGAACCGCACGCCCGACTTCGTCGGCGCGCTGCGCCTCGACCAGGCCTGGGGTTCGGCCCAGCTCTCGGCCGCCGTCCACGAGGTCGGTGTCGGCCAGCCGACCGGCGCCATTTTCGGCCTGAACGGCGGCGCGCCGGCTGCCTTCGCGCCCGTCGCTCGTGCCTCCAACGAGTATGGCTGGGCGATTCAGGGCGGCCTGAAGGTCAACGCGCCCTTCATCGCCCCGGGCGACGCCCTCTACCTGCAGGGCGCCTACGGCGAAGGCGCGATGGCCTATACGGGCTTCCAGGGCTACACCGCGACCTACATCCAGAGCTCGACGCCCGTTCAGAACTCGCCCTTCGTCCAGTACCTGAACGACGCGGTGGTCAACCCGATCACCGGCAAGATCGAGCTCTCGACGAGCTTCACGATCGTCGGTTCGTACCTGCACTACTGGTCGCCCGAGTGGCGCTCGGCCCTCTTCGGCAGCTACGGCGAGGTCTCGTTCAGCAAGTCGGCCCGCGCGGCCGTGAGCTTGGCGAACCCCGGCGGTACGGCGAGCGGCCTGCAATCCTTCGCGATCAACCCGACCGCCTTCGCGCTCAGCCCGATCCTGCGTGACAACAACCAGATCGTCGCCGGCGCCAGCCTGATCTGGTCGCCCGTGAAGGACCTCGATATCGGCGCGGAAGGCATCTACATCCGCACCGCTCTGAGCCAGGGCCGCACCTACGACGTCACCAAGACGACCGTCAACGCGGCCGGCGTCCCGATCGCCGGCAGCCCGGTCGTGACGGTGAACCACCAGGACACCTACCAGATCCGCGCCCGCGTCCAGCGCGACTTCTAAGACCGCGACTCCGCGAAGCCGGGCGCCCGATCGGATCGGGCGCCCGGCTTTCGTTTGCGCGGGTGCGCTCCGCTTCGACACGGCCCGGCCCGGCCGGACGAACTGCCGCGCGACCCCGCACGTTCGGAGAGCCCTTCTCGTCCCGCGGCGCGGCCTAGAAGTTTTTTCTGACAAATCCCGCCGAGTCTTCACGCGACTGCGTGTTTTTCCTGTGCGCAGGCGGCGCAACAATGCTCTATTCCGGCATCGGAGTTGCACCGGCCGGTCGCGCTGCTACGCTTGACCGTCGTGCAGCGATGCCGCGCGCTGCGCGGCGAACCGTCGTTCACATGAGGCTGTTGATGCATCCGACACACCACCGATCCCGCGGCGCCATCGCGGCCCTCGTCCTCGGCCTCTCGGCCCTCGCGGCGGGCGGCTCCGCGGGTGCGGAGGAGCTCACCGGGACCCTGAAGAAGATCAAGGATTCGGGCGCGATCACCATCGGGTACCGCGATTCGTCGGTGCCCTTCTCCTATCTCGACGGCGACCAGAAGCCGGTGGGCTACGCCTACGAGATCTGCCGCAAGATCGCCGACGACGTGAAGGCCCACCTGAAGCTCGACAAACTCGAGGTGAAGCTCAATCCGGTGACCTCCGCGACGCGCATCCCGCTGATCGCCAACGGCACCATCGACCTCGAATGCGGCTCGACCACCAACAACGCCGACCGCCAGAAGCAGGCCGCCTTCACCAACACCCACTTCCTCACTGCCACCCGCTACGTGGCGAAGAAGGACAAGAAACTCGACAAGATCGACGACCTGAAGGGCCGCACCGTGGTGTCGACCTCGGGCACCACCAATATCCGCCAGATCAACGAGGCCAACACCGAGCGCAAGATGGGGATGACCATCCTGCCGGCGAAGGACCACGCCGAGGCCTTCCTGATGGTCGAGACCGGCCGCGCCGACGCCTTCGTGATGGACGACGTTCTGCTCGCCTCGCTGATGGCCGGCTCGAAGACCCCGGACGGCTACACGATCTCCACCGAGCCGCTCTCGAAACCCGAGCCCTACGGCATCATGCTGCGCAAGGACGACGCGCCCTTCAAGGCGGTGGTCGATGCCTCGACGGCCAAGCTCTACAAGAGCCCCGAGGGCAAGGCCCTCTATGAGAAGTGGTTCACGCAGCCGATCCCGCCGCGCGGCATCAACCTGAAGCTGCCCATGAGCGAGGCGATGCAGAAGCAATTCTCCACGCCGAGCGACAGCGCAGACCCGGCTGCCTACTGATCCATGAACTACAACTGGAACTGGAGCATCTTCCTTGAGCCCTCGCCCGAGGGTGCCGGCACCTACGCCGACATGCTCCTCTCGGGCCTGAGCTGGACGATCGCGACCGCGCTCTCCTCGTGGATCATCGCCTTCGTGCTCGGCTCCCTCGTCGGCGTGCTGCGCACCCTGCCCTCGGCGGGCGCGCAGCGGATCGGAACGGCCTATGTCGAGCTGTTCCGCAACGTGCCGCTGCTGGTGCAGATGTTCCTGTGGTACTTCGTGCTGCCGGAGGTGCTTCCGGGCAACGCCGGCACCTGGTTGAAGCAGTTGCCCAACGCGCCCTTCTACACGGCGGTGGTGTGCCTCGGCTTCTTCACCGCCTCGCGCGTCGCCGAACAGGTGCGCGCGGGGATCCAGTCCCTGCCGCGGGGGCAGCGGATGGCCGGCACCGCGATGGGCCTGACGGTGGCGCAGACCTACCGCTACGTCCTGCTGCCCAACGCCTACCGGATCATCCTGCCGCCGCTGACCTCCGAATTCTTGAACAACCTCAAGAACACGTCGGTGGCGCTGACGATCGGGCTCCTGGAGCTCACCGCCCGGGCCCGCTCGATGCAGGAATTCTCGTTCCAGGTCTTCGAGGCCTTCACGGCCGCGACGATCCTCTACGTCCTCATCAACCTCGTCGTGATCACGGCCGCCTCCTTCCTGGAGCGGAGCGTCGCGGTGCCGGGAACGCGCTGATGTTCTCCAATTTCGACTTCAGCGTCATCGGCTCCTCCCTGCCCTACCTGTTCGGCCAGGGCATGGTCTTCACCGTGACGCTGACGGCGCTCGCCGCCGGCATGGGCGTCGTCCTCGGCACGCTGCTCGCCATGATGCGGCTCTCGGGGGTGCCGGGCCTCAAACACATCGCGAAGGTCTATGTCGAGCTGATGCGCTCGCTGCCCCTCGTGCTGGTGATCTTCTGGTTCTACTTCCTGGTCCCCTATATCGGCGCCTGGGTGACGCGCGCGCCGAACCCGATCCAGGTCGGGGCCTTCTCGTCGGCGCTGATCACCTTCACGCTGTTCGAGGCGGCCTACTTCTCGGAGATCATGCGCGCGGGCATCCAGTCGATCTCGAAGGGTCAGACCGGTGCCGCCAACGCGCTCGGCATGACCTACTGGCAGACCATGGCGAACGTCATCCTGCCCCAGGCCTTCCGCAACATGCTGCCGCTGCTGCTGACGCAGACGATCGTGCTCTTCCAGGACACCTCCCTCGTCTACGTGCTGTCGCTGACCGACTTCCTCGGCGCCGCCTCCAAGGTGGCCCAGCGCGACGGGCGCCTCGTCGAGATGTACCTGTTCGCGGCCGTGGTCTACTTTGCCGTGTGCTTCACGGCCTCCTTCCTGGTGCGGCGCTTGCAGCGCCGCGTCGCCATCATCCGCTGACGCACCCCGCGAGGACCGCGCCATGACCTCATCGCCGATGCCCGGCCCGACCGTCGCCGAGCCCGTCGCCCCGGGCGCCCGCGCGCCCGCCGATTCCGGGCTCCAGTCCGGACGCCTGATCGCGCCGCAGGCAGGGGGCGCCCCCGGCGTGCCGATGATCGCCATCGACAACGTCAACAAGTGGTACGGCGACTTCCAGGTGCTGACGAATTGCAGCACCGCCATCGTCAAGGGCGAGGTCGTGGTGGTCTGCGGCCCCTCGGGCTCGGGCAAGTCGACCCTGATCAAGTGCGTGAACGCGCTCGAACCCTTCCAGAAGGGCCAGATCACCGTCGACGGCACCAAGGTGATGGACAAGGCCACCAACCTGCCGAAGCTCCGCTCGCGGGTCGGCATGGTGTTCCAGCATTTCGAGCTGTTCCCCCATCTCTCGATCACCGAGAACCTGACGCTGGCCCAGCGCAAGGTGCTCAGGCGCCCGGCCGAGGAGGCGAAGAAGCGCGGCCTCGACCTGCTCGCCCGCGTCGGCCTCTCGGCCCATGCCAGCAAGTATCCGGGCCAGCTCTCGGGCGGCCAGCAGCAGCGCGTCGCCATCGCCCGGGCGCTCGCCATGGACCCGATCGTGATGCTGTTCGACGAGCCGACCTCGGCCCTCGACCCCGAGATGGTCGGCGAGGTGCTGGACGTGATGGTGGAACTCGCGCGCGACGGCATGACCATGATGGTCGTGACCCACGAGATGGGCTTCGCCCGCAAGGTCGCCGACCGGGTGATCTTCATGGACCGCGGCGAGATCGTCGAGGACGCCACGAAGGACGACTTCTTCGGCAAGCCGCGCTCCGAGCGGGCGCAGCAATTCCTCTCCAAGATCCTCCAGCACTGAGGGCCGGGAGGCGCCGCGATCTCCTGCGGCGCCCGCGTGGCGCGCCCGCTCAGGCGGCGCGGGTGATCTCGTAGGCGATCGGCTTGAAGCTGCCGTTGTTCGATTGCAGCGCCGAGCAGGCGGTCAGGCCGATCACGAGGTCGGTCTCGGCCTCGAAGGTGACCCGGTCGCCGGCCCGGCTGAGGGGCGGCTCGACCTTCAGCGCGCCGGTCTCGCCGTCCACCGTGACGTTCATGAAGACGTTGAAGGCCACCGGGATCCGGTCGGGCGCGATGCCGTAGGGCGCCAGCGCCGCCGCGAGGTTGCCGAAGCAGCCCCGGTGCGGGTGCTCGTCCCCGTAGATGATCCGGAAGGTGTCGGCCGAGCAGGGCGTCAGCAGGAAGTCGTGGCGGCCCACCGTGTCCTCGACGATGCGCAGCAGCACGTTCGAGCGGTTCGAGTAGATCGGGTCCCCGGTCGTCAGGTAGATGCGGCTGGCATAATCGAGGGTCCGGCCCGACGAGATCACCTCGTCGAGATCCCCCCGCCTGAAGGCGAGGAGGTCCGCGACCTGCTCGCCGCGCGGGTCGATCACCGTGAGCCGGTCGCCCTTGGCCAGGGTGAAGGCCGTGCCCGAGCGCGGCGGGATCTCGTGGCGCGTACCGCTGTTGCAGGATGCGTGCGTGTCTGCCGCGCTCATGTCGGCCGCGCTCATGCCTGCCGACCTTGGAACGGGCAGACCCAGTCCGGACCGACGCTCCGGCCGCTGTACTGGCGGGCCTCCGACGATTCGCCGTGGCGGGCGAGCATCGGGTTGCGCGTCCCGGCCAGGGCCTCGTCGCGGGTAAGGATCGAATCGCGTAGCTTCTCGTAGCGGCCCTCCGCACGGAGCCGCTCGAACTGCGCGTGCAGGTTGAACACCAGCACCGGATGGTCGAAGCGCCGGGCCGGCCGGCTCGCCCCGGGATGCAGGCCGACGATGAAGAAGCCCTCGCCGCCGAAGCTGAGCGAGAAGTGCGGGTTGTCCGGGTCGTCGTTCACTCGCGGATCGTAGCGCTGGCCGAGGAAGCTGTCCTTGTCGGACAGCGACTGCGCCCGGGCCCAGAGATGGCGCTCGAAAGCCTCCTCGCTGAGGTCGTCGGGGCCCTCGAACACCACCGCGAAGCTCTGGAACAGGTCCGGCCGCTTGCGGTAGCGCCAGATGAAGGAGAGCAGCGCCGGGTAGAGCCGGGTGTCGTCCCAGCCCGAGGAGATGTCCCGGGCCACGACGATGCGCATCTGCCCCTTCGACAGGGCCGATTTCGCGCCGACACAGGGGAATGGGGGGTTGCGGATGAAATCCTTGAACTTGCGGGCGAGCGGATGCTCGCTGTCGTTCCTCGGAATGAGCATGGGGCCTCGGGTCTCTCAACGCGGAACTGAGTGGTGCGGGGCCGAACGCCGGGCGCGGAACTCTGCCTCGCAGCGAGGCAGCTTGCGCGCCGATCAGGCAGTCAGCGCTGGCAAACCGGGGGGGATGGGGCGTAGTTCCGCCGTTGCGGCAATCCGCACGCGGCATCCACAGGCTTCTGAGAATATACCCGCTTTCGGTCCGATCCGGCTCGGAACGATCGGGCTTCGTGCCTCAGGGGTTAGCCCGGCCGAGGGGTGACGGGGCGGCCCGGTATCCTGGCAGGCTGCGCAGCACGCGGCGCAGATGCGTCCGCAGGTCGGCCTCCGGCGCGCCCCGGTGCCGCGCCGGCTCGGCCCGTTCGCGCGGGCCGGACAGGCTCGCGCGGCGCGATCGGTCCCCCTGCCGCGACAGGCCGCGGATCAGGATATCTCGGATATGGGCGCGCAGGATGGGGCGGTGGTCCGTCATCCCGGCCGCTACGCGGAGGCGCCGCGTTTGGGTTCAACGGCCGTGCTTGCCCGCGTCGGATCGGCGCCAGGCGTACGCTCCCGGACGATCGCGCAGGCTCAGTTGCCGGCGGTCCGGAAGGTGTCGCAGGACTTCGTCTGGCCGCTCTTGTAACCGTTCATGAACCAGCGCATCCGCTGCTCCGAGGAGCCGTGCGTGAACGAGTCCGGCACGGCGTAGCCCTGGCTCTGCTTCTGCAGCTTGTCGTCGCCGATGGCGCTCGCCGCCTGAAGGGCTTCCTCGATGTCGCCCTGCTCGAGGGCGTTCCAGCGGTCGTTCGAGTTCTTGGCCCAGACGCCCGCGAGGCAATCGGCCATCAGCTCGACCCGGACCGAGAGGCGGTTCGACTCGACCTTACCGGAGGCCTGCTGGCGGGACTGCACCTTGCCGAGGATACCGAGCACGTCCTGCACGTGATGGCCGACCTCGTGGGCGATGACGTAGGCGTAGGCGAAGTCGCCCTTCACGTTGAAGCGCTGGCTCATCTCCTTGAAGAAGCCGGTGTCGAGGTAGACCTTCTTGTCGAGGGGACAATAGAACGGGCCCATCGCGGCCTGGGCCGAGCCGCACCCGCTGCGGGTGCCGCCGGTGTAGAGCACCATGGCGGTCGGGGTGTACTGCTTGCCGGTCTGGTTCGGCAGCACGGTGCTCCAGACGTCCTCGGTGTTGCCGAGGATCTTGGCGGCGAACTGGCCGCTCTGGTCGGTCGGGGGCGTGCGGCGGCGCTGCTGGGTGCCCGGGTCGGCCTGCTCCTCGCGCTGGCGCCCGCCGCCGGTCATCTGCTCGGCCCCGCCGATCAGGATCGCGGGGTTGATGCCCGTGACCCAGCCGATGATGCACAGGATCACGATGGTGCCGATGCCGAGGCCGCCGGCCCCGCCGCCCGGGAACCCGAAGCCGCCGCCACCGCCGCCATCGCCGCGCCGGTCCTCGACGTTCTCAGAACTGCGAAAATCTTCCCAGCGCATGATACCGCCACCACTCGTTCAACGCCGTCGCCGCCAGCCTGATCAATGATGCCGGCTGAGAAACGGTTCCGCTTGGCGCCTGCGCCTAGACCGATTCAGGCCCGTCCGTCCAGGGCCGCGCGCAGCAGCCGGAAGTCCCGCCAGGCCAGCCGCTTCTGCACGGGCTGGCGCAGCAGGTAGGCCGGGTGCAGGGTCGCGAGGATCCGGATCTCGCGGGTCCCGAGCGTGTAGGGATAGAACCGCCCCCGCGCCTTGAGGATGCCGTCCTTGGTGCCGGTGAGCGCCTGGGTCGCCGGGCTGCCGAGGCAGACGATCAGGTCGGGGTCGGCGAGCTCGATCTGGCGCTCGACGAAGGGCTTGCAGATCGAGACCTCCTGCGGGGTCGGGTTGCGGTTCCCCGGCGGGCGCCAGGGGACGATGTTGGCGACGTAGGCGCTCGAGCGATCGAGGCCGATCGCCTTCATCATCCGGTCGAGGAGCTGGCCGGAGCGGCCCATGAAGGGCTTGCCGATGCGGTCCTCGTCGGCGCCCGGGGCCTCGCCCACGAACATCAGGCGCGAGGCCGGGTTGCCGTCGGCGAAGACGAGGTTCTTGGCCGTGAACTTCAGCGGGCAGCCGTCGAAGCCGGCGAGCAGCGCCTCGAGCTCCTCGAGGCTGCGGGTCTCCTTGGCCTGCGCGCGCGCGTCGACCGCCGCCTCGTCGGGCTTGGCCGCGGCCGAGCGGCCGTAGGTCTGGGCCGGGGGCGCCTTCGGGGCGTCGCGGGGCGGCAATTCGCGGCGCTGCGGCGCCTCCTCGGGGCCGGCCGGGCGCGCGGCGCGCGCGGGCGCCCGGCCCAGGGGCGGCGCCTCCGCCTCGCCGAAGCGGTCATGCGGGTGTTCGTCGAGGGCGGCGTCGACGCCGGCCTCCACGTGGAAGTCGAGATACGAGATCAGGTCCCGCTCACCGTCGGCATGCGAAGTCATGAACGGAAATGTGGGGTTCCGGATGCCTGTGGACAACGGATGCGGGCCCAATCCGGGCCGGGCGCGGCGACACGGCGCGCCTGTCCATTGCCGCTTGCGTTCCTACCTTGGAACGGGTTGAGAAAGACCCGGGGTAAAGACGGTCGGCCACGGTCGCGCGCAGGTCCGCGCGGGTGGCGGGAGGAGGAAACAGGATGGCGCTTCCGGAACGCGAGGGCATGGATTTCGACGTGGTCATCGTGGGCGCCGGGCCCGCGGGCCTCGCCGCCGCCATCCGCCTGAAGCAGCTCTCCGCGGAGATCGGCGCCGAGATCAGCGTCGTCGTGGTCGAGAAGGGCTCCGAGGTCGGGGCCCACATCCTGTCGGGCGCCGTCGTCGATCCGGGCGGCCTCGACGCCCTGGTGCCGGACTGGCGCGACGACCCGGACCGGCCGCTCAAGACCGCGGTCGAGCGCGACGAGTTCATGTTCCTGACCAGGAACAGCGGCGTCGGCCTGCCGAACCTGTTCTTTCCCAAGCTGATGTCGAACCACGGCAACTTCGTCGGCTCGCTCTCGAACGTGGCGAAGTTCCTCGGCCGCAAGGCGGAGGAGGCCGGCGTCGAGATCTATCCGGGCTTCCCCGCCTCCGAGGTGCTCTACGACGACCGGGGCGCGGTGACCGGCATCGCCACGGGCGATCTCGGGGTCGGAAGGTCAGGCGAGCCGCGCGACGACTATACCCGCGGCATGGAGCTGCGCGGCAAGTACACGATCTTCGGCGAGGGGGCGCGGGGCTCGCTCACCAAGACCCTGATCGACCGGTTCCGGCTCAACGCGGACCGGGACCACCAGAAGTACGGGCTCGGCGTCAAGGAGCTGTGGCAGCTGACCCCCGGGACGTTCCGGCCCGGCCTCGTGCAGCACACGATGGGCTGGCCGCTGCCGAACAGGGCCGGGGGCGGCTCCTGGCTCTACCATTTCGACGACCACCTGCTCTCGGTCGGCTTCGTCACGCATCTGAACTACGAGAACCCGACCCTGTCGCCGTTCGAGGAGTTCCAGCGCTTCAAGACGCACCCGATGATCCGCGACGTGTTCGCGGGCGCCAAGCGCATCGGCTACGGCGCGCGCGCCATCATGGAGGGCGGCTGGCAATCGGTGCCGAAGCTCGTCTTCCCGGGCGGCTGCCTCGTCGGCGATTCCGCCGGCTTCGTGAACGTGCCCCGCATCAAGGGATCGCACAACGCGGTGCTGTCGGGGATGCAGGCGGCCGAGGCGATCGCGGCGGCGCTCAAGGCCGGGCGCCAGGGCGACGAGCTGACGGAGTACGAGAACGGCTGGCGCAGCAGCCCGATCGGCCAGGACCTCAAGGCGGTGCGCAACGTCAAGCCGCTCTGGTCGCGCTACGGCACCCTCGTCGGCGTCGGCCTCGGCGGCGTCGACATGTGGGCGAACACGCTTCTCAACACCTCGCTCTTCGGCACGCTCAAGCACGGCAAGCCCGACCACGCCACGCTGAAGCCCCTGAAGGAGGTGACGCCGATCGTCTACCCGAAGCCGGACGGCAAGCTGACCTTCGACCGGCTCTCCTCGGTCTATCTCTCGAACACCAACCACGAGGAGGACCAGCCGGCCCACCTCAAGGTGCGGGACATGGGTCTGCAGAAGACCTCCGAGCACGACGTCTTCGGCGGGCCGTCCGCCCGCTACTGCCCGGCCGGCGTCTACGAATGGGTGGAGGATGCGAGCGCCGGCGACGGCGTGCGCTATCAGATCAACGCGCAGAACTGCGTCCACTGCAAGACCTGCGACATCAAGGATCCGAACCAGAACATCAACTGGGAGACCCCCGAGGGGCCGGGCGGACCGAACTATCCGAACATGTGATCCGGGCGGTTCCGCCGCGGAGGGCGGCCCCGCGGACGCCATCGTTTCGCCTTGCGGGCAGGGCGGGATGAGTCCACTGTCCCCGCGAAAATCGGTGCCGGCCCACCCTTCGGGCCGGCGCGCGTAGGAGCCGCGACTGGTGCCCATCAACGCAAAAGCTGCCCGCCATACCGTCTCGCTGCTGGCCCTGACCCTCGCCGCGAGCCTGCCGCTCACGGCCTCCGTGTCCGCCGCGCAGCCCCGCGAATCCGCGCCGATCTCCGAGTACGAGCCCGCCGAATCCCTCGAGGGGAACTTCCTCTCGGCCTACATCGCCGGCGCCTCGCGCGACACGGCCGCCGCCGCGAGCTTCTACCGCGAGGCGGTGAAGGCGGACCCGCGCAACGCCGAGCTCCTGGAGCGGGCCTTCGTGTCGCTGCTGGCCGACGGGGCGCTCCCCGACGCCTTCCGGGCGGCCGAGCGGCTCGCGACCCGGGACGGGGCCAACGGCCTGGCGCAGCTCGCCCTCGGGGTGCGCCAGATCAAGGCCGGCCAGTGGGCCGCCGCCCGCCAGAACTTCGCCCGCAGCGGCCGGGGCGCCGCCGCCGACCTCACGGCGACGCTCCTGACCGCCTGGGCCTTCGCGGGCCAGGGCGACGGCAAGCGCGCCCTCGAGACGGTCTCGAAGCTCAAGGGCGAGCGCTACTACAACACCTTCCGGGATTACCATGCGGGCCTGATCGCCAGCGTGGTCGGGGACCAGGCCGAGGCCGAGCGCCGCCTCAAGGCCGCCTACGACGCCGACCGCAACACCCTGCGCATCGTCGATGCCTACGCGCGCTTCGAGGCCCAGGCCGGCCGGACCGACCTCGCGATCCAGGCCTATACGGAGTTCGACAGCCTGCTGCCGCGCCACCCGATCGTGCGCGACGCCCTCGACCGGCTCCGGGCCGGCAAGCCCCTCAGCCGCCTGATCACCACGGCCCAGGAGGGCGGCGCCGAGGTGCTCTACGGCCTCGGCTCGGCCGGCTCGACGCAGGGGGACGAGCTTCCGGCGGTGGTGTATCTGCGCCTCGCCCTCTACCTCGCCCCGGAGCACGCGCTGGCGCGGCTCACCCTGGCCGACACCCTCGACCGGATGAAGCAGCCGGAACGGGCGAACGAGGCCTACACCCAGATCCCCGCGGCCTCGCCCCTCAAGCTCAACGCCGACATCCAGGTCGGCCTCAACCTCGAGCAGATGGGCAAGGGCGACGAGGCCCTGACCCATCTCGACGCCGCCATGAAGGCGCATCCGAACGACATCGACGTGATCACGGCACTCGGCAACGTTCAGCGCTCGCGCAAGAAGTACGAGGAGGCCGCCGCCACCTACTCGCGCGCGATCGAGCTGATCGGCGACCGGCCGGTGCAGAACTACTGGACGACCTTCTACTTCCGCGGCACCGCCTACGAGCGCGCCAAGCAATGGCCGAAGGCCGAGGCCGATCTGAAGAAGGCCCTGGAGCTCGTCCCAGCGAGCCAGCCCAACGCCCGGGCGCAGGTGCTGAACTACCTCGCCTATTCGTGGGTCGACCAGAACATCAACATCGACGACGCCTTCAAGATGCTGAAGCAGGCGGTCGACGCCTCGCCGCGCGACGGCATGATCATCGACAGCCTCGGCTGGGCCTATTACCGCCTCGGCCGCTGGGACGACGCCACCCGCGAGCTGGAGAAGGCCGTCGAGCTGAAGCCCGGCGACCCGACCATCAACGACCACCTCGGGGACGCCTACTGGCGCTCGGGCCGCCGCCTCGAGGGCAAGTTCCAGTGGCAGCACGCCAAGGACCTGAACCCTGAGCCCGACGATCTCGAGAAGATCAACGACAAGCTCAAGAACGGCCTGCCCGAGCTCGACAAGCCGACGGCCACCGCCGAGAACCCGCCGGCCCCGGTCGCGGCCCCGCACAACCCCGAGAACCCGGAACTCCCGAAGGGCGCCCCCGCCCCGAACGACGCTCCCGGCTCCGCCGACAAGAAGAAGACCGGCGGCTAGGCTGCCCTGACGCCGTCGTTCCGCGGCACCGCGCGGCAGGCTCGCCGCCGGGGCGACGCCTGTCGGTTCCCGAGCCGGCGCCGGCCGGCAACGCCCCATTGGTGCGGCGGATACCAGAACAGCACGGGCGGCGCGACGCGCCCCCTCTCCCGTCCGGGAGAGGGTTGGGGTGAGGGATGCGCGTTGTCCGGATAACGCGCACCCCTCACCCGGTCCGCTGTCGCGGACTCGACCTCTCCCGGACGGGAGAGGTCGAGCGTCCCGCCGTCGTTCTGACGCGCTGGCCGGCGAGACCGGCAGGACCGGGCGGGTGTCAAAACCAACATGGGGGGCGCGTCGGCCGCAAGGCCTGGGGAGCACGCCCGTCATCCGCCCGGTGCCGAGCCGCAGCCCCAACGGTGGAGGGCCGATCCCGAAGCACTCCCCGGCGGGAGGGGGCCCGTGCTAGACGGCCCCCATGTCCAGCCTCGTCACCCGCGCGCCCGCCAAGATCAACCTGACGCTCCACGTCCTCGGGCGGCGGGAGGGGGATGGCTATCATGCGCTGGAGAGCCTCGTGGCCTTCGCGGGCAGCGCCGACCTCCTGGCGCTGACCCCCGGGGATGCCCTGGCGCTGACGGTGAGCGGGCCGACCGCAGGGCCGGCCGGGCCGACCGACGACAACCTCGTGCTGCGGGCCGTGCACCACCTCGCCGGGCGGCGCCGGGGGCTGCGCGCCGGGCGCTTCCACCTGACGAAGCGCCTGCCCGTGGCGGCCGGCATCGGCGGCGGCTCCTCGGACGCCGCGGCGGCGCTGCGGCTCGTGGCGGAGTTGAACGGCATCGCCCTCGACGATCTCGACGTGATCGGGGCGGCCCGCGCCACCGGCGCCGACGTGCCGGTCTGCCTGGAGCCCCGGGCCCGGATGATGCGGGGGGCCGGCGAGACCCTCGGGCCCGCGCTCGCCCTGCGGCCGCTGCCGGCGGTGCTGATCAATCCAGGGGTGCCGGTGCCGACCGCCCCGGTCTTCAAGGCCCTCGGCCTGAGGGTCGGGCAGGCGCTCCCCGGCGCGGCCCACCCGGAGATCGCGGCGGGCCTCGACCCGGAGGGGCTGCTCGCCGCAATCGGCCCCGCCCGCAACGACCTCGAGGCGCCGGCCCTCACGGTGGCGCCGATCATCGGCGAGGCCCTGGCGGCGCTCCGGGCGGAGACCGGGTGCCGCCTCGCCCGGATGTCGGGCTCGGGCGCGACGGTGTTCGGGATCTTCGGCCATCGCAGCGAGGCGGCGGCGGCCGCCCGCACGATCGGGCGCGCGAGGCCGGGTTGGTGGGTGGTGCCGACGCTGCTGCGCTGAGCGCTACCGGGCCCTCAATGCGCCCGGGCGATGCAGAAATCCACGACCTGCAGCAGGGCGGCCTTCATCCGGCCGTTGGGGAACAGCGCCAGCGCGTCGCGGGCCATGGCACCGTAGTGGCGGGCGCGCTCCACCGTGTCCTCCAGGGCGCGGTGACGCTTCAGGATGGCGCGGGCGGTCTCGAGGTCACCGTCCCGGACGTCGCCCTGCTCCAGGGTCCGGCGCCAGAAGACCCGCTCCTCGTCGCTGCCGCGCCGGAACGAGAGCACGATCGGCAGGGTGATCTTGCCCTCGCGGAAATCGTCGCCGACGTTCTTGCCGAGGCTCGCGCTGGTGCCGCCGTAATCGAGCACGTCGTCGATGAGCTGAAAGGCGATGCCGAGGTTCATGCCGTAGGAGCGGCAGGCCGCCTGCTCGGCCCGGGGACGCTCGGCCAGAACCGGGCCGACCTCGCAGGCCGCCGCGAACAATTCCGCGGTCTTGGCCCGGATCACCGCGAGGTACTCGTCCTCGCTCGTCTCGGTGTTCTTGGCGGCGGTGAGCTGCATCACCTCGCCCTCGGCGATCACGGTCGCGGCCGCCGAGAGGATGTCGAGGGCGCGCAGGCTGCCGACCTCCACCATCATCCGGAAGGCCTGGCCGAGGAGGAAGTCGCCGACGAGGACGCTGGCCTGGTTGCCCCAGTTGATCCGCGCCGCGACGCGGCCGCGGCGCATGTCGCTCTCGTCCACCACGTCGTCGTGCAGCAGGGTGGCGGTGTGCATGAACTCGACGCTGGCGGCGAGCTTCACCGCCCCCTCCCCGCCCGAATAGGCGCAGAGGTCGGCGGTCGCGAGGGTCAGGATCGGGCGCAGGCGCTTGCCCCCCGACGCGATGAGGTGGTTGGCCACCTCCGGGATCATGGCGACGTCCGAGCCCGTCCGCGACAGGATCATCGCGTTGACGCGATCCATGCCGCCCGCCACCAGGGCGACCAGGTCAGACAGGCTCGCCTCCGGATCGGAGCGGCCCTCATCGAGGGAAACGACGACACCCAAGGTCCGATGCCTCCAGACCAGAATTTACGGACGACGAAACGTGCGGCACCCCTTCGCACGGGCTCGTTGGCGCTGCAACACGTGGGACACGAGCGCAGATATGGCGCGCGCGGCTCCGAACCTGTACGCGGCGAATGCGCATCCCTGCCGTGCGGCCGCATTCCCGAGGCGTTCTCCCCCGATGATCGAGTTGATCCGCAGCAACGACATCGTGCTCATCGGCTTCGCCCGCTCGCTGCTCGAGGGCGCCGAGATCCCGGTGCTCGTCGCCGACGACCACATGAGCCTGATGGAGGGCTCGATCGGCGCCTTCCCGCGCCGCCTGCTGGTGCCGAGCGACCATGCCCGCCAGGCGCGGCGGCTCCTCACCGATGCGGGCCTCGCCCACGAACTGCGTGATGAGCCCGGACGCTGAGCCCGACCTCTTCCTCGGCGGCGCCCTCAGGCTGCACCAGCCGCCGCGCGGCGCGCACCGGGCCGGGACGGACGCGGCGCTCCTCGCCCATCTCGTCGTGCCGGGCGACGGCGCGCTCGTCTGCGACGTCGGCGCCGGCACGGGGGCGGTCGGCCTCGGCGTCGCGCGGCTGCACCCGTCCTGCCGGGTGGTGCTCGTCGAGCGCGAGCCCGACCTCGTGGCGCTGGCCGCGCGCAATGTCCGTGAGAACGAACTCGACGCGCGGGCGCGGGTGATCGCCGCGGACGTTCTGGCGCCGGGGAGCGCCCGGCATGCCGCCGGTCTGACGCCGGGCCTCGCCGACGTGGTGGTGACGAACCCGCCCTTCTTCGACACCAGACGCGGCCGGCCCTCGCCCAACCCCGAGAAGGCCTGCGCGCACACCTTCGCGAGCGGCGGGCTCGAGACCTGGCTGCGTACCTGCACGGACCTGCTGCGGCCGGGAGGTCGGCTCGGGCTGATCCATCGGGCCGACGCGCTGCCGGACTGCCTCGACGCCCTGCGCGGACGATTCGGCGCCGTCGCGGTGCGGCCCGTCCATGCCCGGGCCGAGCGCCCGGCGATCCGCATCCTGGTGACTGCAGTGAAGGGCAGCCGCGCGCCCCTCCGCCTTCTGCCCCCCCTCGTCCTGCAGGCGGCGGACGGCCGCTTCACGCCGGAGGCGGAGGCGCTGCACCGCGCCCGGCCGAGGGCGGGCAGCGCCCCTCCGTCTCAGTAGAACGGACGCCAGCCGTAATGCCGGCGGTGATAGGGCCGGTGCCAGCCCCAATGCCGGCGGTGGTGATACCGGCGCCAATGGTGATGCCGGCGCCAATGGCGGCGGCCGTAATGGTGCCGACGCCAGCCGTGATGGCGGCGGTAATGGCGGTGGCGATAGTGCCGGCGCCAGCGCACTTCCGTCGCGAGGCCGTCCCCGCCCGCCTGCCCGACGGCGGCGGAGACCGGCAGGGGGGCGGATTGGGCGCCGAGGCCGAGCCCCGCCGCCCCGCCGAGCAAACCGAGGGCCAGGACCAGCCAGCGCAGGGCCGGCCATGGCCGGGGGACCGGCCGCAAGGCCGGTGAAGCGAACACACGCATCCGATCTCCTCCCCAGACGAGGGCCACGCGGCGCGGGCCCGACGGGGCGCGCCGACCTCCTGAAACGACCGAAGCGCGAAACGGTTCGGTTGCGGACGCCGGCACGATGGTGCGAAGCCTTGCGGTGGACTACGCAGTGCCCACCTGCCGAGGCCAGGGACGCCTATCTCCCGTAGCTCAGTTGGATCCGGACACCCATGCCGCTCGCGTTGCCCGCGCCCCTCCGCGCCCTCCTGCCCCGCCGCTTCCGCGAGACGCGCCCCCGCGTCGCGGTGCTGCGCCTGAGCGGCGCCATCGGGGCCGTCTCGCCGATTCGGCCCGGCCTCTCGATCGGCACCGTGGCGGGGAGCCTGGAGCGGGCCTTCGGCATGGCGGGGCTGTCGGCCGTCGCGATCGTGATCAACTCGCCGGGCGGCTCGCCCGCCCAGTCCCACCTGATCCACCGGCGCATCCGGGCGCTGGCCACCGAGAAGAAGGTGCCGGTGATCGCCTTCGTGGAGGATGTGGCGGCCTCGGGCGGCTACATGATCGCCTGCGCGGCCGACGAGATCGTGGCCGACCCGACCTCGGTGGTGGGGTCGATCGGCGTCGTCTCCGCGAGCTTCGGCTTCGACCGGCTGATCGAGCGCATCGGCATCGAGCGCCGGGTGCACACGCAGGGCGAGGCCAAGGCGATGCTGGACCCGTTCCGGCCCGAGGACCCGGCCGACGTGGCCCGTCTGAAGCGCATCCAGGCCGACGTGCAGGACCTCTTCACCGGCCTCGTGTCGGCACGCCGGCCCGGCCTGCGCCAGGACGGCGAGAGCCTGTTCACCGGCGCGATCTGGACCGGGCGGCAGGCGGTCGAACTCGGCCTGATCGACGCCCTCGGCGACCTGCGCTCGGTGATGCGGGCGCGCTTCGGCGAGACGGTCGATCTCAGGGTCGTGGCGGAGGCGCGCGGCTCGCTGATCGCCAGGCTGCTGCGGCGCGCCAGTCCCGGCGGCATCGGGATCGCCGAGGAGGCCCTCGGGGCGATCGAGGAGCGCGCCGCCTGGGCGCGCTTTGGGCTCTAGGGCCTCAGCGGACGGTGCAGGCGGCGCTCGGCTGGCCGTAGCCCGAATAGACGACCCGGACCTTGCGGGCGCAGGTCTCCGCGGGAGCCGGCGCGGCGATCGGCGCGACCTCGACGGGGACCACCGCCACCGGCATCGCCACGGCCGAGATTTCCTCGGAGGTCGCCAGCGCCTTGCTGGCGCCCATCACGAAAGGTGTCGCGACGAGCGAGGTGGCGACGATCGCGGCGAACACTGTGAAACCCTTGCGCATGACTGGTCATCCGAACCGTTGGACCGCCCGGGGGCGGTGCGTCATCCCCTGATTGCGCATTAAACTTGGCCGGGGGCTTGGCAGTTCCGGGTCTCGACCGAAACGTGGCGGAAAAGTGTGCGCGGATGCACCGGCCCCGTCGCTTGACACCCCGCCGCACGCTCTTAAACGCTCCGGCCCACCGCTTTCCCGCCGGCCGGAAGTTCCAGAACGATGTCGAGCGCAGTCGATCTCGCCCCCGAAGCCTCGTTCCAGGGGCTGATCCTGACGCTTCAGCGCTTCTGGGCCGCGCAGGGCTGCGTCATCCTCCAGCCCTACGACATGGAAGTCGGCGCGGGCACCTTCCACCCGGCCACCACCCTGCGGGCGCTCGGGCCGAAGCCCTGGAACGCCGCCTACGTGCAGCCCTCGCGCCGGCCGAAGGACGGCCGCTACGGCGAGAACCCGAACCGGCTGCAGCATTACTACCAGTTCCAGGTGATCCTGAAGCCGAACCCGGAGAACCTGCAGGAGCTCTACCTCGCCTCGCTCGACGCCATCGGGGTCGACCTGAAGCTCCACGACATCCGGTTCGTCGAGGACGATTGGGAGAGCCCGACGCTCGGCGCCTGGGGCCTCGGCTGGGAATGCTGGTGCGACGGGATGGAGGTGAGCCAGTTCACCTATTTCCAGCAGGTCGCGGGCTTCGAATGCGCCCCGGTGGCGGGGGAGCTGACCTACGGGCTCGAGCGCCTCGCCATGTACGTGCAGGGCGTCGAGAACGTCTACGACCTGAACTTCAACGGCGGCACCGGCGACGACACGGTGACGTATGGCGACGTCTTCCTGCAGGCCGAGCAGGAATATTCGCGGCACAATTTCGAGGCCGCCGACACCGCGATGCTGTTCCGCCAGTTCACGGATGCCGAGAAGGCCTGCCGCAGCTACCTCGACGCCGGCGCTCCCGATTCCCCCGAGGGCCGGCACCGCATGGCCCAGCCGGCCTACGACCAGTGCATCAAGGCGAGCCACGTCTTCAATCTGCTCGACGCGCGCGGGGTGATCTCGGTGACCGAGCGGCAGAGCTACATCCTGCGGGTGCGCGAGCTTGCCAAGGCCTGCGGCGCGGCCTGGCTGCAGACGGCGGGCGGCGGCGCGGCCTGACCCGAACCCGGCGGCGCGCCGCCCCACCGACCCTTCCGACACTCCTCCCGGACGCCGCCACCATGCCTGACCTCCTCCTCGAACTCCGCTCCGAAGAGATCCCGGCCCGCATGCAGCGGCGCGCGGCCGAGGACCTGCGCAAGCTCGTCACCGACGCGCTGGTCGAGCGCGGCTTCCTCTACGAGGGCGCCAAGGCCTTCGCGACGCCCCGGCGCCTCGCGCTGCACGTCGCCGGCCTGCCGCCGCGCGGCGCGGCCATGCGCGAGGAGCGGCGCGGCCCCCGCGTCGGCGCGCCGGAGGCCGCCGTGCAGGGCTTCCTCAAGGGCGCCGGGCTCGCGAGCCTGTCGGAGGCCACGACCGTCACGGATCCGAAGAAGGGCGCGTTCTATCTCGCGGTGATCGAGCGGCCGGGCCGCGAGACCCTCGATGTGCTGGCCGAGATCCTGCCGGGCATCATCCGCAACTTCCCGTGGCCGAAATCGATGCGCTGGGGCAAGGCCTCGGCGCAGCCGGGCTCGCTGCGCTGGGTGCGCCCGCTGCAATCGATCGTCGCCACCTTCGGCCCCGAGACCGAGACGCCCGAGACCGTGCCCTTCGGGGTGGACGGCATCGCGGCCGGGACGCTGACCTACGGCCACCGCTTCCTTGCGCCCGACGCCATCGAGGTGCGCCGCTTCGATGATTACGCCCCGAGCCTGGAGCGCGCCAAGGTCGTGCTCGACGCGGACCGGCGCAAGGACATCATCCTGCACGATGCCCGCGACCTCGCCTTCGCGCGCGGCCTCGAACTCGTCGAGGACGAGGGCCTGCTGGAGGAGGTCGCGGGCCTGGTCGAGTGGCCCGTGGTGCTGATGGGCTCCTTCGACGCGGGCTTCCTCGACATCCCGGCGGAGGCGATCCGCGCCACCATCCGGGCGAACCAGAAGTGCTTCGTCCTGCGCCGGGGCGACGGCGCGGATCTCGCCCCCGCCTTCATCCTGGTCTCGAACCTCGTGGCGAGCGACGGCGGCGTCGCGATCACGGCCGGCAACGAGCGCGTCGTGCGGGCCCGGCTCTCGGACGCGAAGTTCTTCTGGGAGACCGACAGGGCGACGACGCTCGAGGCGCGCCTGCCGAAGCTCGACACCATCGTGTTCCACGAGAAGCTCGGCACGCAGGGCGAGCGCATCCAGCGCATCGCTGCGCTCGCCCGCGACCTGGCCCCTCGGGTCGGCGCCGATCCGGACCTCGCCGAGCGCGCCGCGCGGCTCGCCAAGACCGATCTCGTCACCGAGATGGTCGGCGAGTTCCCCGAGCTCCAGGGCCTGATGGGCCGCAAGTATGCCGGCCTGCAGGGCGAGCACCCGAGCGTCTGCGCGGCGATCGAGGAGCATTACAAGCCGCTCGGCCCGGGCGACCGGGTGCCGGCCGATCCGGTCTCGGTCGCGGTGGCGCTCGCCGACAAGCTCGACACGCTGGTGGGCTTCTGGGCCATCGACGAGAAGCCGACGGGGAGCAAGGACCCGTTCGCGCTGCGGCGGGCGGCGCTCGGTGTGATCCGGCTGATCAGCGAGCGGCAGCTGAAGCTCCGATTGATCGAGCTGTTCGGCAAGGCGGATGTCGGACATCGCGAGCGCGGCGCCAAAGCGCCCGCGACGATGGAGGATCAGTACCTCCCCGATCTGCTCGCCTTCTTCGCCGACCGCCTCAAGGTCTACCTGCGCGACCAGGGCGCCCGCCACGATCTCATCGACGCCGTCTTCGCGCTGCCCGGGCAGGACGACCTGCTGATGGTGGTCCGGCGCGTCGAGGCCCTCGGCAAGTTCCTGGAGACGGATGACGGCCGCAACCTGCTCGCGGGGTCCAAGCGCGCCGCCAACATCCTGCGGATCGAGGAGAAGAAGGACGGCCGCGCCTACGAATCCGAGCCGGATGCCGGGCTGATCGCCTCCGCGGGCCAGCCCGAGGAGCGGGCGCTCTTCGAGGCCCTGTCGGTCGCCCGTCGCGACGCGTCGGCGGCGGTGGCGGCGGAGGATTTCGCGGGCGCGATGCGTGCCCTCTCGACGCTGCGCGCGCCGGTCGACGCCTTCTTCGAGACGGTGACGGTGAACGCCGAGGATGCGGGCCTGCGGGCGAACCGCCTCGCGCTGCTCAACGCCCTGCGGGCGGCGACGCGCGAAGTGGCGGATTTCTCGAAGATCGAGGGGTGAGGCGCCGGACGATCCCCGGAGCCCTCCCCCGAGGCTGGCGCTGCGCGCCCGCCGCTCAGGACCGGGCGCCTCGTCCTCAGAACCAGCCCTTGATCTTGAAGAACACGATCGGCACGAGGGCGCTGAGGG
Organism: Methylobacterium planeticum; assembly: GCF_008806345.1. Classification (GTDB taxonomy): domain Bacteria; phylum Pseudomonadota; class Alphaproteobacteria; order Rhizobiales; family Beijerinckiaceae; genus Methylobacterium; species Methylobacterium planeticum. The sequence goes on from NZ_VZZJ01000023.1 coordinate 57,068, forward strand.
TGATCAGCGACAGGCCATAGGGGTAGCCGTAGATCCAGTCGAGTTCCGGCATGTGCTTGAAGTTCATGCCGTACATCGAGGCGATCAGGGTCGGGGGCACGCCCACCACCGAGACGACGGTCAAAACCCGGAAGACGTTGTTCTGCTCGATGCTGATCAGGCCGAGCGCCGCATCGAGGAGGAACTGGACGTTCTCCGAGAGCCGGGTCTCGAACTCGTCCAGGGAGGCGATGTCCCGGCGGATGGTCTCGAAGCGCGCATCGGCCTCACCCTCGGTGAAGCTCTCGCACTCGGCGGCGACGAAGGGCACGATGCGTTCGAGCCCGAGCAGGCTGGAGCGGATCTTGCCGAGCGCCTTGCCGCGCCGGCCGATGCCCCGCAGGATCCGGCGCAGCGCGAGGTCGCGGCGGCGCGGCTGAGGCTTGTCCCCGGGCCGTCCCGGACGCGCCCGGACGTCGAAGTCGAAGATCCGGGTCGAGAGCGCATCGAGGTCCGCGCCCATGTCCTCCAGCGCGTCGGCGAGGCTGTCGACGAGTTCCTCCATCAGCAGCAGGAAGACCTCGGTGCTGTTGGCGCAAGGGCCGTCGCCCGTGGCGATGCGCTTCTCCACCTCCGCGAAGGCGCGCAGATCGTGGAAGCGCACCGTGATCAGGCGGTCCTTGGTCAGGACGAAGCCGAGCGGCTTCAGCTGAGAATCCGCCTGGTCGAAGGTGATCATCGGCGTCGAGAGGGAGAGGCCCTGCTTCAGCCGGCGCAGGCGGCTCGAACTCTCGACCTCGCTCAGGGCCTGCCGCGAGGGCACCCGCAGGCCGGTCTGCGCCTCGACCCGCTCCGCCTCCTCGACGCTCGGGTCGTTGAGATCGATCCAGATCGCGTGCGCGGGGAGGCTCCCGCCTACGGGCAGGCTCGCGTGGTCGACCGCGCCCTCGGGGCCGTGCAGTCTCAGCATGGAGGAGGATTTCCGTGAGGGCTCGGGCAGGAGACGAATTCGTCCGCCATCCACAGGCGGCGGAGGGTGCGGCAGCCTTGACTCAAAAAACGGACGCGCCTATCTCGCGGCCTCGTTAGCACTCACCGCTCGAGAGTGCTAATCTCCGGCGTGAGACCCGTCACGGGCCGCATCAACGCCATCTCTGAATTCGAAGCAAGAGGGCAGCTCATGAAGTTCCGTCCGCTGCACGACCGTGTCGTCGTCCGCCGTATCGAGGGCGAGGAGAAGACCAAGGGCGGCATCATCATCCCGGACACCGCCAAGGAGAAGCCGCAGGAGGGCGAGGTCGTCGCCGTCGGCCCCGGCGCCCGCGACGAGGCCGGCCGGGTCAACGCGCTCGACGTCAAGGCCGGCGACCGCGTCCTGTTCGGCAAGTGGTCCGGCACCGAGGTCAAGATCGACGGTCAGGACCTCCTGATCATGAAGGAATCCGACATCATGGGCGTCGTCGCCTGAGGCGACGGACCCACGGTCCCGCGAACTCCGCCCTTCGAGGCATCCCGGCCCGGGACGCCTTGGGGCACGACATCCACTTACGAAAGGATCTCAGCACATGGCAGCGAAAGACGTACGTTTCTCGTCCGATGCCCGCGACAAGATGCTCCGCGGCGTGGACATCCTCGCCGACGCGGTGAAGGTGACGCTCGGCCCGAAGGGCCGCAACGTCGTGATCGAGAAGAGCTTCGGAGCCCCCCGCATCACCAAGGACGGCGTCACCGTCGCCAAGGAGATCGAGCTCGCCGACAAGTTCGAGAACATGGGCGCCCAGATGGTGCGCGAAGTGGCCTCGAAGACCAACGACATCGCGGGTGACGGCACCACCACCGCGACCGTGCTCGCCCAGGCGATCGTGCGCGAGGGCGCCAAGTATGTCGCCGCCGGCATGAACCCGATGGACCTCAAGCGCGGCATCGATCTCGCCACCCAGGCCGCCGTCAAGGACATCACGAGCCGCGCCAAGAAGGTCGCCTCGTCCGAGGAAGTCGCCCAGGTCGGCACCATCTCGGCCAATGGCGACAAGGAAATCGGCGAGATGATCGCCCATGCCATGCAGAAGGTCGGCAACGAGGGCGTGATCACGGTCGAGGAGGCCAAGACCGCCGAGACCGAGCTCGACGTCGTCGAGGGCATGCAGTTCGACCGCGGCTACCTCTCGCCGTACTTCATCACCAACGCCGAGAAGATGGTCGCCGAGCTCGACGATCCCTACATCCTCATCCACGAGAAGAAGCTCTCCTCGCTGCAGGCGATGCTGCCCGTGCTCGAGGCCGTGGTCCAGACCGGCAAGCCGCTCCTGATCATCGCCGAGGACATCGAGGGCGAGGCGCTGGCCACCCTCGTGGTGAACAAGCTGCGCGGCGGCCTCAAGGTCGCGGCCGTCAAGGCTCCGGGCTTCGGCGATCGCCGCAAGGCGATGCTCGAGGACATCGCGATCCTGACCCAGGGCCAGATGATCGCCGAGGACCTCGGCATCAAGCTCGAGAACGTGACCCTGCCGATGCTCGGCCGCGCCAAGCGCGTCCGCATCGAGAAGGAGAACACCACGATCATCGACGGTTCGGGCGAGAAGTCCGACATCGAGGCCCGGGTGTCGCAGATCAAGGCGCAGATCGAGGAGACCACCTCGGACTACGACCGCGAGAAGCTGCAGGAGCGTCTGGCCAAGCTCGCGGGCGGCGTCGCGGTGATCCGCGTCGGCGGCGCGACCGAGATCGAGGTCAAGGAGAAGAAGGACCGCGTCGACGACGCGCTCAACGCCACCCGCGCGGCGGTGGAGGAGGGCATCGTCCCCGGCGGCGGCACCGCGCTCCTGCGGGCCAAGAAGGCGGTCGCCGCTCTCACGAGCGACAACGCCGACGTCGCGGCCGGCATCAAGATCGTCCTCAAGGCGCTTGAGGCCCCGATCCGCCAGATCGCCGGCAACGCCGGCGTCGAGGGCTCGATTGTGGTCGGCAAGATCACCGACAACGAGGGCTCCGAGACCTACGGCTTCAACGCCCAGACCGAAGAGTACGTGGACATGATCCAGGCGGGTATCGTCGACCCGGCCAAGGTCGTGCGCACCGCCCTTCAGGACGCGGCCTCGGTCGCCGGCCTCCTCGTCACCACCGAGGCGATGGTTGCCGATGCTCCGAAGAAGGAGAGCGCGGCTCCGGCGATGCCGGGCGGCGGCGGCATGGGCGGCATGGACTTCTAAGACGTCCGGCCACAGCGCCAACCAAGGAGGGGTCGCCGAGAGGCGGCCCCTTTCGCGTTCCGGCGCCGGGGAAGGCCGCGCTGCGGCCGCGCTCGGGAATGCTCAGCCGGCGCGGCGGGCGCAGCGCACGTAGGTCGCGCTGCCCTTGCCGCTCGTCCAGATCAGGCGGTCGCCGTCGACGAGGAGGCGGACCTGCGACGACCAGCGGCGGCCGCGGTCGCTGCACTCGGCCGCCAGGACCCAGGCATTGCCGCTGCGGCGCCCGTCATGGAAGCTGCAGACGGTGCGGCCGGCCCGCGCCCCGTCCGGCGTGATCGTGGCCGGCAGGAAGCCGCGGCGGCGCGAGCGCGCCCCGCAGGCCGCCCCGGTCGGGCCCCAGACCCCGACATAGTCCGCCCGCTCGGCCGGCATCGCGGCGGGCGACGCGGGTGAGCCCTGAGGTGCCGCGAGCGTCGGCGGGCCGGCCTGGGGCATCTCGGCACCGTCCCCCGCCAGGGCGACGCGCCGCGGCTGCAGCGGCTGCAGCGGCCCTTCGAGGGCCGGCCCGGCCTCGGCCCGGCGGCGCAGGGCCGGGCCGACCGGGCGGGCGAGTTCGGCGGGCAGCTCGAAGGATGCCGCCTCCACGCGCGCCGCCCCGCGGGGATCGGCGGGGCCGGGCCTCAGTGGGATGTCCTCGGCCAGGAACACGGCGCTGTAGCTGAACAGGGCGCCCCAACCGGCCGCGATCAGCAGGAGCATCGCGAGGCCGCCCCTGGAGATCCCGATCCGGGGCGCCTCGCCTCTGGGGTCCGCGCGCGCGGCACCGGCCTCCGGCGAAGCACCGGTCAGGGCCCCCTCGATCCCCACCGCCATCGTCCCGTCCCCCGATCCTGCTCTCAGCGCCCGAAGATGCCCTTGAGGAATTGTGCCGTCCGGTTGCGCTTCTTCTTGCGCTCCAGCTCCGCCGCGTCCTTCAGCCAGGCGACCTGCACCACCCGCCGCTCGCCCTCGAACGGCTCGTGGCCGTGCCAGGAATTGTCGGCGCGCAGGAACGCGAACATCGTTCCCATCGTGGGGGGAACCTCGACCGCGAAGGGCGTGTAGTTCTTGCCGTCGTAGAGCACCCGCAGGCGCCCGGCGGCCGGGGCATCCCAGGCCTCGTTCATGTAGACGAGGAGCGTCAGCACCTTCGAGGGGCCGTCCGTGTGGATCGATCCGTACTTGAGCTGCGAGCGCTTCATGATCGTGGTGAGGCGCGGGCAGGACACGAGGTCGACGCCGAACTTGTCACCGAGGATCTTCGAGAAGGCGTCGCTCTCGAGTTCCTCGATCAGGGTCTTGAAGCGCCCCTTCAGCGCCACCTCGTCCACCGTGAGGTAGCCGGGCTTGGCGATGTCGGGGAAGTCGCGGCAGACCTCCGCGATCGCCTCGCCCCGGAGGACGCCGTCCGCCAGGGCGAAGCGGTAGGGCTCGAGGCTGACGGGGGCGGCCTTGACCGCATCGATATTCAGAATCGAGAGACCGGACATCGAGAGGTTTCCTGCTGTCGCGAGTTGAGAGCGTGCGCCGGCCGTGTCCGTCAATTTCGCGTTGCGTGAAATCTTAACGCGTCTTGGCGCATGGGGAATCCCCTAAATTCCGAGATTGCGGCGCGCACACGGCAGCGCGGGCCTCGACCCCTTCCCGGCCCGGGTGGAAACTGCCATGCTTGAGCCCTCGATACCCTGTAAGGCGCCCGGCCCCCCGCGATGAGACGCCCCGTCCTCGCCCTCCTGCTCGGCCTCGCGACGGCGATGCCGGCGAGCGGGCAGAACCGCTCGGCGACGCCGCGCCTGACCTGCCTGGAAGCGATGGACCTCGTGAAGCGGGAGGGCGCGGTGGTGCTCGGCACCGGCGGCGCCCTCGCCGAGCGCATCGTGCGGGATCGCAGCTTCTGCACCTTCACGGAGATCGCCGAGCTGCGCTTCGCGCCGACCCGCGACAACCCGCAATGCCCGATCGGCTACCGCTGCAAGGAGCCGGGCTACGAGGATTGGGACTGGGACTGGAAATAACCGCACGGAGTGAGGCCTCGGCCGCGTCACGCCGCCCCAGGGGTCTGGGCCGCGCGACGTGCGAAGCGGACGCACGCCCTCTGGGACCGGCATCGGCCGCTTGTCCGGCGCCCGTCCATGACCAAAAATTCACGAGACAAGCCGGGAGCCGCGCCACTATCTCGCCATGAGCCGTCGTCACTGCCGGCCGGTCGGGCCCGGGAGCGGCCCCGGCGCAGCGAGAGAATCGGGAGATGCGCGTGGCCGCAATCAGGAGCGGGCTCGGCTTTCAGGCCGTCCTCACGGCGATCTTCGCCCTCGTGCTGCTGGCGGCTCCCGGGGTGCCCTCCCCACCCCTCTACGTCTCCCTGGCGGGCTTCGTCATGGCGGGTATCCTCCTCGCCTCGGCCCACCTCTCCGCCTACCTCAAGGTCTTCGTCTCGGTCTACGGCGTCGGCTACCTCGTGCTCGCCGGCGGCAAGACGCTCGCCGCGATGGGCGCGCTGCCGCCGACGCTGGCGGCGCTCCTGCCTCCCGCCTTCGCGGCGACCGGCGCGGTGGTCTTCGCCGCGATGGTCCTCGGCATCTCCTATCTCGGGCCGATCCGCGACATCACGCTGATCGCCGACCCCTACTTCGCCTCCCGCGACGAGCCGACCCGCGAGATCGGCCCGTTCCGCTTCTTCGGTGCGACGGAGGGCAAGGTCGGGCAGCGCCTCGTGGCGCTCTCGATCTTCATCACCTTCGCGCAGGTCGCGCTCCAGCTGCGCCTGAACTTCTGGTTCCGCGACCTGTTCAACGCGCTCCAAGAATATCAGGCCGACGTGTTCTGGTATCAGCTGATCTGGGTGTTCGGGCCCCTCGCCACGATCTGGGTGATCATCGGCATGTTCGACACCTTCGTGGACGCCTCGCTCCACCTGCGCTGGCGCACCTGGCTGACCCGGAGCCTCTACGAGCGCTGGCTCGACGGCGGCACCCATTACCGCATCCCCTTCACGGGCGAGCACGCGGACAACCCGGATCAGCGCATCCAGAGCGACGTCAACCTGTTCATCTCGCAGACGACGACGCTCTCGATCCGCCTGCTCTCGCAGGCCGCGACCCTCGTCTCCTTCATGGTGATCCTCTGGGGCCTGTCGCGGGACTTCGTGCTGCCCTTTACCGACACCGTGGTGCCGGGCTTCCTGGTCTGGCTCGTCGTCGGCTACGCGGTCGTTGGCACCTGGCTGACGCACCTGATCGGGCGCCCGCTGATCGGGCTCGACTTCCGTCAGGAGAAGGTCGAGGCCGATTTCCGCTTCTCCCTCGCGCGCTCGCGCATCTATTCCGAGCAGATCGCGCTCCTGCGCGGCGAGCGCGCCGAGAGCGTACGCCTCCGCAGCCTGTTCCGCGAGATCATCGACAACTACCTCGGGATCATCTACCGGCGGATCAAGCTCGGCAGCTTCACGCTCTCCTACAGCCAGCTCAGCGTCGTCTTCCCCTATATCCTCGCCGCGCCGTCCTACTTCCTGAAGAAGATCACCCTGGGCCAGTTCCAGCAGACCGGCGACGCCTTCTCGAGCGTGCAGTCGTCGCTGTCCTTCTTCATCAACTCCTACGTGACGATCGCGGCCTACAAGGCGAACACGAACCGTCTCGCCTCGTTCAAGCGGGCGATGACCAAGGCCGAGGCCCTCTCGGGCGCGGGCTACGGCCTCGCCCAGGGCAACGAGACCGCCGCCGACGTCACCGCCACCGGCCTCGCCCTGGCGCTGCCCGACGGGCGCGAGATCGTTCAGGCCGACCGGATCTCGATTCCCAAGGGTGCGGCGACCCTCGTCACCGGGCCCTCGGGCTCGGGCAAGTCCACCCTGTTCCGGGCGATCGCGGGGATCTGGCCCTTCGGCAAGGGTCGCATCGACGTGCCGAAGGGGCAGTCGGCGCTGCTCCTGCCGCAGCGGCCCTACATCCCGCTCGGCACGCTGCGCGGCGCCGTCGTCTACCCGAACACCACCGACCAATTCTCCGACGCGGCGATCCGCGAGGCGCTCGTCGCCGCGCAGCTGCCCCAGCTCGCCGACCGGCTCGACGAAGTCGACGTCTGGGACCAGCGCCTCTCCGGGGGTGAGCAGCAACGCCTCGCCATCGCGCGCGCGGTCCTGGCCAAGCCCGACTGGCTCTTCCTCGACGAATCGACCGCCGCCCTCGACGAGCCGAGCGAGGCGAGCCTCTACCGGATGCTGCGCGAGCAGCTGCCGAACAGCACCATCGTGTCCATCGGTCACCGCTCGACGCTCCTCGCGCATCACGACCGCCGCCTCGACATGCAGGCCGGGCCCGATGGCCGCTTCGTCCCGCGGGAGCTGCGCCAGCCGGTCCCGGCCGAGTAGAGGCCGGCGGCAACGGCTGCGCCCGATGCCGCCAGGCGGCGCGCTGTTCGAGCCGCCGAACTATTGCGTGCCGTTCGTCAAGTTCTAGACAGAGCCGCCGCTGAATACGGCCCTGCTTGCGGCAATGCAAAATCGTTTCGCACCGCACGTACCAGGATATAGGCGCAATCCGATTCGGATTAAGCGGCAAGATTTCGGGAATATTTTGGAACCGTCGCCACGACGCGTCGTTTGCCCTGCGTTAATTCCATTGGAGGAACGCATGCGGAAGCTCACGATACTCACCGGCGCGATGTTGCTCGTCTCTTCGGCCGCATTCGCAGCACCGTGCACGACCGGCACGACGGCTGGAAATCAGGCCAAGACCGATACGAGCTCGAATGTCGATCCAGGCTCGCAGGCGAAGGTGTCGCCGGGCGCCAAGGCCGAGTCGCCGGGCACCGTGGGCGCAATGAACAATGCCGGCTCCACGGGTGCGACCTCGGCGAGCGACGTCAAGAAGCAGGCCGAGGGCAAGCCCACCGCCGCGCAGGAAGCCGCCAACGACGGCTGTTGACCGAGCGCGGGCCGCGCCCGGAGGGCGGGGGCTCCCGCCATCATCGCGACGCCCAAGCGCCCGCCCGGCCACCAGCCCGGCGGGCGTCCTCATGTCTGCCGAGGCCGATCTCAGGCCGGGCGCAGCGCCGCGGCGGCCTCTGCGGCGCGGCGGATCGCGGCGAGGTCGGGGGTTCCGGCCGGCACCACCCAGCTTCCGCCGACGCAGAGCACGGGCTTCAGGGCGAGCCAGTCCGGCGCGGTGGCCTCGCTGATGCCACCGGTCGGGCAGAACCGGACTTGGCCGAAGGGGCCGGCCAGCGCCTTGAGCGCCTTGATGCCGCCCGCGGCCTCGGCGGGAAAGAACTTGAAGCGGTCGAGGCCGTGATCGAGCCCCCGCATGATGTCGGCGGCGTTGGCGATGCCGGGCAGGTAGGGAATGCCCCGATCGATCGCGGCCTCCGTCAGCGGCGCCGTGAGGCCGGGGCTGACGATGAAGCGCGCGCCGGCCTCCATGGCGGCATCGAGGTCCCGGGGATTGAGTACCGTGCCGGCCCCGACGACCGCGCCCTCCACCCGGGACATGGCCCGGATCACGTCGAGGGCTGCTGGCGTCCGGAGGGTCACCTCGAGGGCGGTCAGGCCGCCCTCCACCAGGGCGCGGGCGATCGGCTCGGCTTGGGTCGCGTCCTCGACCACGAGGACCGGGATCACCGGGACCGAGCGCATCAGCGCGTCGATGCTGGTCGTCGACATGAACTTCTCCGGAGCGTGTGGTTTCGGGTCGGCGTCAGAGGCCGGCGGCGGCGAGCATCGCGGAAGCGCCCTGCTCGGCCCCGTCCGCACCGTGGCGCATGAAGGCGAAGAGCTCGCGTCCCGTGCCCGTCGCGGGAGGCGGCGCCACCGCCTCCTCGCGGGCGGCGAACTCCTCGGGGTCGATCAAGACCTCGAGGCGCCCCTCCGCCGCGCTGAGGCGCAGGATGTCGCCGTCGCGGATCCGGCTGATCGGCCCGCCGCCGATGGCCTCGGGGCTCAGGTGGATCGCGGCCGGGACCTTGCCGGAGGCCCCCGACATCCGCCCGTCGGTGACGAGTGCGACCTTGTGGCCGCGGTCCTGCAGCACGCCGAGGGGCGGCGTCAGCTTATGGAGCTCCGGCATCCCGTTGGCGCGCGGCCCCTGGAAGCGCACCACCACGATCACGTCCTGCTCGAGCTCTCCCGCCTTGAAGGCCTTGAGCACGTCGTCCTGATCGGAGAAGACCCGGGCCGGTGCCTCGATGGTGCGGCGGTGCTCCTCGACGGCGCTGGTCTTGAAGGTGGCGCGCCCGAGATTGCCCTTCACGAGCCGCATGCCGCCGTCCGGCTGGAACGGGCGGGCGGGCTTGCGCAGCATGGTGTCGTCGAGGCTCTCGGCGACGGCGTCCTCGTAGACCAGGTCCTCGCCGGCGAGCTTCGGGTCGCGGGCATGGTCGCGCAGGCGGCCGCCGGCGACCGTCAGGATGTCGTCGTGCAGCATCCCGGCATCGATCAGGCTCGCCATGACGAAGCTCATGCCGCCGGCCGCGTGGAAGTGGTTCACGTCGCCCGCCCCGTTCGGATAGACCCGCGCGATCAGGGGGACCACCGCGGAGAGCCGGTCGAAATCCTCCCAGTCGAGGACGATCCCGGCGGCCCGCGCCATGGCGGGCAGGTGGATGGCGTGGTTGGTCGAGCCTCCGGTGGCGAGCAGCCCCACCACCGCGTTGACGATGGCCTTCTCGTCGACGCAGCGGCCGACGGGACGGTAATCGTTGCCGTCCGCGCCGATCTCCGTGAGCCTGTGCACGGCGGCCCGCGTCACCGCCTGGCGGAGCTTGGTGCCGGGATTGATGAAGGAGGCGCCCGGCATGTGCAGGCCCATCACGTCCATCATCATCTGGTTGGAGTTGGCGGTGCCGTAGAAGGTGCAGGTGCCGGCCCCGTGATACGAGGCGGATTCGGATTCGAGCAGGTCCTCGCGCCCGACCTTCCCCTCCGCGTAGAGTTGGCGGATGCGCTGCTTCTCCTTGTTGGCGAGGCCGGAGGGCATCGGGCCGGCCGGCACCAGGATCGTCGGCAGATGGCCGAAGCGGAGCGCGCCGATGATCAGGCCGGGCACGATCTTGTCGCAGATGCCGAGCAGCGCCGCCCCGTCGAACATGCCGTGGCTCAGGGCCACCGCGGCCGAGAGCGCGATGGTGTCGCGCGAGAACAGGGACAGCTCCATGCCGCGCTGGCCCTGGGTGACGCCGTCGCACATGGCCGGCGTGCCGCCCGCCACCTGGGCTGTGGCGCCGCGCTCGCGGGCGAAGACCTTGATCTGCTCCGGGTAACGCCCGTAGGGCTGATGCGCCGAGAGCATGTCGTTGTAGGCCGTGACGATGCCGATATTCATCGTCCGCCCGGAGCGGATCGCCGCCTTGTCCTCGCCGGCGGCGGCGAAGCCGTGGGCGAGGTTGCCGCAGGCGAGGCTCGGGCGATGCACGCCGTTCTCGCGCTCGCGCTCGATCAGGTCGAGATAGGCCCGACGCGAGCCCCGCGAGCGCTCGATCACGCGGGCGGTGACGGCCGCGATCTCGGGATGGATCTCGGTCATTCCTTATCCTTCCGTCGGGATGTCCCGATCACGATACGAATCCGACCCGTGGCGTCATAGGCCCGGCCAACCGCGTTGTAAACGTTTACACGGTTGATCGAGGCCGGTTCGGCCCGCTCTCCCGATCACGTATGCGCGCAGTCCCGGGCTGGAAGGGGTGCCGCGCCGGCCATCCCGATCGGAGCAGCCGGCGCGCGTCCCGCGGGCCGGCCCGCCCTGGGCGAGTTCTCCGGCTCAGTACTCCCAGAAGATGCGCTGCAACTCCTTCGTGTCGCTCGTCTTCGTCAGCGCGACCGCGGCGAGAATCTTGGCCTTCTGCGGGTTGAAGTCGTGGGCGACGACCCAGTCGTACTTGTCGTCCGGCTGCTCGGCGTTGCGCAGGACGAACCCGTCCCCGACGCGGGAGGAGCGGATCACCAGGGTGCCCTTGCCCCGGATGTCCTTGAGGGTGTCGACAAGGTAGCCCGGGACCGAGCCGTTGCCGGTGCCGGCGTTGACGATCGCCTTCGCGCCCGCATCGACCGCCGCCTTGTAGGCGCCCGGGAACATGTTGCCCGAGCCGTACACGATGGCGACGAGCGGGAGGCTCTCGATCGTGTCGATGTCGAACTCGGAACTCGCGTTGTGGCGCTTGTAGGGAGCGCGGAAGAAGTAGGTCTTGCCTTCCACCACCATGCCGAGGGGTCCCCACTGGCTGGAGAAGGCGCTCGGCACGATGTTCGTGCGCTTGGTCACGTCGCGGCCTGACTGGATGTAGTCGTTCATGGTGACGAGGACGCCCTTGCCGACGGCCTCCTTACTGCCCGCCGCCGTGACGGCGTCGAGGAGGTTGAGGGCGCCGTCCGCCGAGATCGCGGTGGAGGGCCGCATCGAGCCGACCACCACGATCGGTTTGTCGCTCTTGACCACGAGGTTCAGGAAGAGCGCCGTCTCCTCCAGGGTGTCGGTGCCGTGGGTGATCACGACGCCGTCCACGTCGTCCTGCTTCAGGAGCTGGGAGACGCGCTTGCCGAGTTGGACGAGCTGAGCATCCGTGAAGCTCTCGGACGCGATCTGGAAGACCTGCTCGCCCCGCACGTTGGCGACGTTCGCCATGGCCGGAACCGCGGCGATCAGCTTGTCCACCGGCACCTTGGCGGCCTGGTAGGTGGCGCTGTTGCTGGCATCAGCCCCGGCCCCCGCGATGGTGCCGCCGGTGGCGAGGATCACCACGTTCGGCTTGCCCGTCGCCGTCGCGCTGCCGGCCTCCGGCATCTCGCGGGCCTGGAGCGGGGCGCCGGGCAGCGCGCCCATCGCCCCGAGGAGGCAGGCTGCGAGGGCGAAGCGGGCGATCCGGCGCGGGTGCGCGGGACGGAGCGGGACGGCGTGCATGGGCGAACCTTGTCTAAGGAAGGTCGGGGATTGGACATCCCCGCGGCCCGTAAGGCAAGAAGAGGGCCGCCCGCGCGGTGAGAAAACCGCGCGATCCTCCGCGCCGGCAGCCCCCACGGGCGCCGCCGGAGCCCGTGCAGGCGCGGCCCGCGGATCCGCAAGGCCCGTCCGCCGGCGTACGCAGCCGCGCCGAAGGTTTGCCGGGAGCCGCGCCGCCACGGGAGCGTCAAACTCAGCGCCTACCGCCGCCTGACCGAACCGGAGAGCCCTGCATGCGCGCAAGAACCTGTCTCGCCGCCATCCTGATCGCCGGTCCTGCGATGGCGCAGGACGACAACCGGGCCGAGTTGATTCGCGGCCTGTGCCAGCCGGATGGCTGCGACGAGTTCAGCATCGTCTCGATCGATCCGGTGCGGACGGTGCCGGAGGGCAGCCTGAAGCGAACCCGGCTGAAGACCTTCCACGCCAGCTATTCCGGCCGCGTGCCCCGGGCCGAGGAAGCCGGATACGTCTACTGCTCGCCGACGAAGCCCGCCGTGATCGCCGAGAAGCAGGGCCGCACCGTCGGCATCCTCCTGGCGCCCTTCGCGACGGAGGATTCCCGCGAGACCATGCGCAAGTACACGAACTTCATCGCGACCTATTTCGCGATCTGCCACGGTTCCGAGGCCGGCAAGGCCGCCGTGCGGGATCTGCGCGGCACGGCTCAGTCCCTCGGCTACCGCGTCCCCGCGGCGCGCGCGCAGGTGGTGGACCTGAAGCGGGCGGAGGACATCCTGCCGGCGCCGGCCCAGCCCGTGGCGGGCAAAGCCGCGCCGCGTCCGGCCCAGGAAGCGCAGGCGCGCCACGACGACGAGGCCCCGGTTCCCCCGGGGGAAATCCCGGAGGATTGAGCGCGCCGCTCTCGCCCCGGATCGGCGTGAGCCGGATCACAGTCCTCCGCGGGCGATCGGATCATACCTGCCCCACGGCCGAACACCTCGGCCGGAGACAGACAGGAGGCTTGAGATGGTTCGATCGGTTCGGTTCCTGGCCGCGGTGCTCGTGGTCGGTGCGGCGCTCGGTGCCGGCGAGGCGTCCGCCCGGGGCGGCTTCGGCGGCGGTCACGGCGGGTTCGGTGGCGGGTTCGGCGGCCGCGGCTTCGGCGGCTTCGGGCATCACCACCACGGGGGCTGGGGGCGCCACGTCGGATGGGGCCCGCGTTTCGTCGGCGTCGTGCCGGCCTATTACGGCGCCTGCTACGTCAAGCGCTTCATCAACGAGGACGGCGACATGGTGGTGCGCAAGGTCTGCGACTGAGGCATCCGATGCGGAAGGCGGGAGCGCGCCGGCCCGACGGGCCCGCCGCGCGCTCCCCGGCCCCGGCTCACTGTCCCTGCGGCGCCTGACCCTGGTTGCCGGCGCCCTGCTGGTCCTTCTTGTTGGCCTTGTGGTGACCGACCGCGCAACCGGCCGCCGCCCCCATCTTGCCGTGCCCGGCCATGCTGCCGGCCGCCCCCCCGACGATCGCCCCCTTGATGCAGCCCTTGGCCTCGGCCGAGGCCGCGCCGAGGAGCAAGCCGGGCGCGAGCGCGGCGGCGAGCACGATGCGATATCCCATGAACCATCCTCCTGATCGATGCCGGGAGGAAACGACCGCCGCGGAAGCGCTGTTCCGTGAGGAAACCTTTCGCGTCCGTTCAGCCTGCGGCCGGGCGCGGCTGCCGGGTCAGCGGACCGCCGCGCGGACGCAAGGCCCATCGCGATGTTGGTGCGGACGGCGGGACTCGAACCCGCACAGCCTTGCGGCCGCAAGATTTTAAGAAATGTGCGTGGGGCTAACGCTCCCCAACTTTCTCGCACGTCTTTCGGCCGTAAGCCGCGGCAGCACTTAGCTTTTCACCTGAACGCGTCTAACATCGGGTAACGTCGCAAAACATGCCTTAACGGGCATTTTTGTATCCCCCGGCGTTACCCGGAGGACCGCGTCTCGTGGCAGCGAAGGTGCTGACCGTGCAGAGCGTCGGACGATACAAGCCGGATGCGAACCGCCGCCTGGAGATCCCAGACGCGACCCTGCCTGGCTTCTACCTCATCATACAACCGAGCGGCGTGAAGTCGTGGGCGGTGCGGTACCGGCATGCCGGTCGGCCGCGGAAGTTCACTATAGGCCCCTACCCTCTCTTCGATCTCACGACGGCCCCTGCGTGTCCGGCTTTGATGGGCAAAACTTGCAAAGACGACATTCGCTCTGACAGCGGCCCTAAAGCAGCTTTGCGCAACTTCCAGACCTTGGACTGAAGCGGCCGCAATGGCCGCTCGCCTCTCAACAGCGGTCATCGTTCGAACAGACCAGGCCCGACGGTTGCAACATTCTAAGCTGCAAACATCGTGCATGCGCGAAGCCGGAATCGAGCCCGGTTGCCTCTCGGTCAGCATCGGCACGGCCACGGGCTCGAACCAAGGCTCCGGCCTCGCCAGGGGCGACCTCTGTGACCGAAGGAGTGTGAGCACCGTGCGCGGAACATCGCGGACTATCACTGATACAGCTGCTGAATCCCCGTTGCTCAGAACATTCCGTTCGAGTTGGCGGAGGTCTCTGGCAGGGCCTGCAGTACGTCCCAATGCTCGACGATCCTGCCCTTGGCATCGAGCCGGAAGATGTCAATGGCCGCGTAATCGTGGTTGCCTGGCCAGTGCTGGAGACAGTGAAGAACTACGAGATCACCTTCGGCGACGACCCGCCTCACCTCGACCCGCTTGCCCGGCCAATCACGGGCCATAGTTTCAAAATAGGTAATGAAACCGTCCTTGCCGGTTGCGACATGCGGGTTGTGCTGGATGTAGTCGGCGCCGGCATACTGCTCGATCGCCTCGCGCGGCCGGCAATCGTTAAACATCAGCTCATAGAAGGCGATCACGTTCGCCTTGTTCTTTGCAAGATCAGTCATGCGTTCCCTCTGAGCGTGGGCTTGGACGCCGCAAGATACGTCGTAGGCCAGACCGCGGTCGCTTGCATCAGCTAAGCCTAGCACTCACTTCCACTAGGCTCTTGCCAAGGTGGGCCGGGTGACGAGTACGCGTCCGGGCGTGATGGCCGCGAGGTAGGCTCGACCGAGCAGGTTGCGGCGTCGCACGACCGTGGTGGCGACGAGGTCTTCCCCTCCGGCCGGGCGCCGCCTCAGAAGGAGGGAGAGGTGGAATAGTCGTAGTCGTCTCCGACCACCGGGACCTTGCGACCTGTCAGGTCCGGGGTTCCGGCAGGGATCTTGCGGCGTCATGATCTCACCCGAAGCACGATCTTGCCCTTGAGCCGGCCCTCCTCCGAGCGCGCATGAGCGCGTGCGACTTCGTCGAGGGGAAGCTCCAAGCCGACTTGCGGCACCACCAAGCCTCGCTCAAGGAGGCGCGTAAGGGCGTCGAGCTTGCTGCCATTCTGACGAGAGAAGACGAAGTGGTAGGTCGCGTTCCGGCCCCAGGCGTCGATGAGGTTCTGGGGCGTCGCGCTGTCGACCAGGGTGACCACTCGCCCATCCTCGCGGAGGATGCGTGGGGAACGCGAAAGCGTGTCGCGCCCGATCGTATCCAGGACGACGTCGACGCCCCTGCCGTCGGTCAGGCAATTGACAGCGTCCACGTAGTCCTCGCGCTCGAAATCGATGACGGCCGAGGCGCCGAGCCCTTCGACGAGCGCCGCGTCGCTGCCGCGCGCCGTCGCCAGGACCTGCGCGCCAATGGCCTTGGCGACCTGCACGGCGATGGCCCCGACGCCCCCCGCGCCGCCATGGATCAGGACCGTCTCGGTCACCTTCAATCGGGCGCGCTCGACCAGCCCTTCCCAGACGGTGACGCCAACGAGACTGACGCTCGCAGCCTCGGCATGGCTCAGGTTGACCGGTTTCCGCGCCACGATGTCGACGTCCGCCACGTGGTATTCCGCGTACGATCCCGGGCCGCCGAAGATCCGCGACGTGTAGTAGACCTCATCCCCGACACTGAACTCCGTCACGTCGGATCCGATCTGGTCGACGACCCCGGAGACGTCGTGCCCGATGATGGCCGGCAGTTCGACCTGGTCGGCGTAGTCACCGCGACGGATCTGGCAGTCGAGCGGGTTAATGGACGTCGCATGCACCGCCACGCGGACCTGCCGAGGTCCAGGTCGGGGGTCGGGAAGGTCCCGAAGCTCGAAGCTGTCCGGCCCGCCAAACCTCGTCAATACCATCGCTTTCATGTGAGCCTCCTGCTGTGGCAGGTGCCCTTGTGTCAGCCGGGATGCAGGATGACGAACGCGTTTTCCTCACGGGAGAGATGAGCTACATTCAGCCATGACGATGCGGAGATCGCTTCCCCCGCTCGCGGCGCTGCGGGCCTTCGAGGCGGCCGGACGCCGCCTGAGCTTCCGCGGTGCCGCCGACGAGTTGGGCGTTACGGCGACCGCCATCAGCCATCAGATCCGGCTCCTCGAACAAACCTTGGGGCTTCGCCTCTTCCACCGCGAGACGCGTCGGGTCCGGCTTACCGCCGAGGGGGCCGTGCTGCTGCCCGTGCTGCGCGACGGCTTCGACGCCTTCGCCGAAGCCATCGACCAGATCCGCGGCCGGCACTCGGCCGGCGTTCTCACGCTCTCGGCGCCGACCGCCTTCGTCGCGAAGTGGCTCGTGCCGCGGCTTGCCGACTTTCGCGCCACGCATCCCGGTCGCGACCTGCGACTGCACGCGTCCGACAGCCTGGTGGACTTCGCTCGCGACGGAGTGGACGTCGCCGTCCGATACGGGCCCGGTCCCTACCCCGACCTCGACGCTCACAAGCTGGTGATCGACCGGGTCGGACCCGCTTGCAGTCCTCGCCTCGCGGTTCGATCCGAGAGAGATTTAACAAGTTACCCCCTCCTGCATTTCGAGTGGCCCGACCTGACCGACGAGACGCCGACATGGCCGGCTTGGCTGCGGAGGGCCGGGATCACGGAGGTCGATGGCGGCGCGGGCATTCGCTTCAGCGATGAAGGGCACGTCATCCAGGCCGCGATCGCGGGTCAGGGGATCGCGCTCCTGTCGGTCGTGCTCGCCGCCGACGATCTGGCGGGCGGCGCGCTGGTACAACCCTTCGGGCCGGTCCTCGACGCCCACCCCTACTGGGTCGTCCACCCACGACATCCGGCCCGGGCGGGGGATGTCGGGAAGCTGGTCGACTGGCTGTGCTCCGCAGCCGTGTGATCAGACGGCCCTGACACTCATCCCCTCGTCCCTCACTTATGCGTGTCGCACCGAGAGGCGGCATAGCCCTCAGGCCTGAAGTCAGGGGCCATCGGCAGCGATACGGTGGTCCGGCTGGAATTTCGTCCGCAGTTTGGGAGAGCGCCAGCGCCGGCTTTCCACCCATTGCAGACCCTCGGGTTTGTGGCCGAAGCGCAGCCCCGAAAGCCGGCCAGGGCTGGTAGAAGCCTCTCATGCCCCGTTGGCTTCAAACCGCGTACGCACTCGCCCTCTACGTGGCCATCATGGCCGCGGTCACCCGCTCGGTCGTAATAGGCTAGTGCACTGACTCAGACGGATGGTTCAGGGGATCGGCTGACGGCGCCGAGGATGTCGGCGGCAGGC
>NZ_VZZJ01000024.1 GCF_008806345.1 Methylobacterium planeticum
AGGCCGGCTGGCACATGACCAGGAAGCTCGTGATCCCGGCCAACATCACCCTGCTGCCGCTGCCAGCGGGCTCTCCCGAACTGAACCCGGTCGAGAACCTCTGGCAATTCCTGCGCGAGAACTGGCTCGGCAACCGGATCTTCGCCTCATACGAGGCCATTCTCGACCAAAGCTGCGATGCCTGGAACAGACTCATCGACCAGCCCTGGCGCATCATGTCCATCGGCCTACGCGCATGGGCTCATGAGTTCTGATCAGTGAGAGTTGGTATCAGAAGGGCGATCGCAAAGCCCATGAGCAGGGTTCAGCTTGTGGACCGGCGTCGAAGCATGTTCCTATGAGAAGCTTCGCAAAGCCTTTGACAAATCTACAAGATCCGAGATTCAGGTGGGGTTACGATCGGCGCCGATCGTGTCCCCACCTCATGTGAAGCTCACCTGATATAGCAATGACCTAGACAGAGTTGTAGGAAAGGTAATGCTTCAACGCTGATCCACGATTATAGAGATCGGGAGTCTTTCCGGTTGCGCTCTATGGGAGGACGCAGCGGTTAACTGAAGGCACCTTGTGATTTGTTTTGCTAAAAAAGTCATTTGGGCATGCGGCTATGAAGATGTGGCCCGAAACCAGCTAAAAACTGGCGCAGCCCAATCGTCCGCGTACAAGACAAGGGCGCCAAATTGATGAGCTGCAAGGTAATAAGCCTCGCTATATAAGGCAGCATCGTCCTGTAGATGGGGAACGATGATGTAGGCACCAGCCGCTGGCGTTCCGCCCATCCGCAAGCTATCCCGGTAACGGTGGATATCGCCAAGAGCGTCGTGCACAGGCTTCCGCCCTGACCGGTACTTGGCGTCAAGGATGAGCCAGGACACGATATTGTCGCCCTTCCAGAGGGCAAGCACGTAATCGGGAACGGCTTGTGCACTGAGGCTCGTTTGGGGAAACGATGCGTTCGCAGACTTGGCAGAATGGAATAGAGCTTGGTATGTGAGCTCCAGACGCTGGTCATGTGGTCCCTGCCATACCCATCTCGTCCGATCTTCCGGGCGGTCTTCGAGATCGTATTCCTTGATGGTGGCCACTTTGCAGGGAGCCCAGTCCGCTGAAAGATGGCTGCCAAGCTGAGCTGCGAGACGATAGAGAACGATGATTTCAAATAAATCGTAGCTGTTTTTTAGAGCGGCGTAAATGGTTTGTCCTGGCGCATAAGCCAAACCGGGATTCAGAAGGCGCTGTCCGCATCGATGGATTGCCAGAAATAGAGGCTGGTCTGGCAATGCCTGCAGGACAGCGTCACTCATTGGTTCCGGAGGCACCGAACGAAACAGTGGCACCTTTAGAACCACCCCGATCCTGGTGTTCGCCTGCTCGACGCGCAACGCCAGCTCTTTCGCGTAGGCTTTGACGGCATCGTCAGGAATGCCGTGCTGGCGCGGTGATGCAAGCGTTCTGGCAGTTGCGCCCAAGCGTGCCTGCACCCGACGGAGCAGATGCACGATGTAGCGGGTGAGGGGGTGATCGGTGATGGTCAGAGTTTCTGGCTGGTCAGCCATCGCGCGGGGATTGGGTAACGCGTCAGCAGGGGCTTCGCCTCTCACGCCTGCCAGCTCAAGCGGACGCCGCGCCAGCCAGCGAACGGTCCTGAGATCAGCGCCACGGCTGAGATTCAGGGGGCCCACTGTCCTGACGCGTCTTACGAGCGTCGGGGGAACGGCCAGCAGCCGCATCAGCAGCCTTTCCAGCAGCGGTAGCTGATGTTCGATGATAGCCGGGTGTACCGCGACCAAGCCATCATCAACCAGCCTGCCGGCGGCCGCTCCCGGTGACATGCCCCAGGGTAGCGCCTGTGAGATGTCACTGAGCTCCCTGATCAGCGCGTCCCAACCGCCCGGCGCTAACTTCTCTTGATGCGGACCGACGTCGAGCGTGATGTCGTGACGCACCAGCCCGTCAGATAGAGAAAACGATGTGCGCCCAGCCCAGCTGTCGATCCAATAAACGAATCGGGCTTCGAAGTCTCCGTCCGCCTGCTGTAAGCTCTCCGGTACGAGACGCTTGCCGCGGAGCTGAAGCTGCGGCAGGGCGGCCGTGCGGCTCGCCACAACCACGCAGTCCCCTTCCGAACAAAGAAAACCCTCGGGACCTTCATCCAGAGGCACCTCGACCCCGCCGACCAGCCGGGAGAGGCTGGGCGCACTCAATACCAAAACCTCACTGCACCCATCTCCTGCAGCGTCGCCCGCATCTGGGTGAGCTTGTCGGTGCAGCGCGTTAGATTGGCAGCCTTGGTCACCTCGAGCACCTTATCGATCGCCTTGGGTAGCTCGCCGCCGCTGTCGCCGCGCACCTTGGGAAGCACCTTCGCTAGGATGGCGACATCGAGCGCGATATCTCGCTCGGCTTCCGCATAAGTCATGACAAAGCCGAGCACCTCGTCGCAGGTGCGGTAGCCGAAGTGACGACGGGCTGGCTTAAGGGCCTCCGCCAGCTGCTTCAGCACGGGCTGCACGAAGTCAACTGCGGTCTTTGCGTTCTCTCTCGCTGCCGCAACCTGGGACCAGCGCTCCAGATCAACGTCCCAAAACTCGAAGGTGAATGCCCGATCCAGAACCTTGTCCGAGAACGGATACGTCGTCTCGTCCATGTTGACTGTGCCCATGACGAAGAGGTTGCTCGGCCACGCGATCGAAGATGGAATGGCATCAACAGCATCGCGATTGGCGTGGATAGTCAGACGGCCGTTGCGGCCTTCCATAGCGGATAGGAATGGCGCGAAATAATGCTCGACGCGCGCTAGGTTCATCTCATCGAGGCAGAGAAAGTACGGCTTGTCGGGATTGGTGTGGGCAGCGAGCAGAAGCTGCAGGGCTGGCGTTTCCTGGAAGATTGGCGGATTTGCTAGCGGATTGACGAAGCCGAGCAGGCCTGTGGGGTCGGTCCAATCCGGCCATACGGCGACCTGAGCGTAATGTGCCCTCAGCTGCAGGCCACGCGCTTCGCAGTAAGCCTGGGCGTATCCACGCGCGATCGACGTCTTGCCTGTACCAGAGAGACCCGCCAGCAGGACGAAACGCTTGCCTTCCGCTGAATGAAGCGCGGCATGCAGCATGCAGATCTGGGCATCGGTAAAGATCAGCGATCTTAGGTGATCATCATGATGGAAGCGTACTAGGATTTCGTCAGCCGACGGTGCGACGAAGTCGGGAACCAGAGATGTCGTTTCTCCCTGGACGGCTTCTTCTGTCGCTTTCTCATCCGGCAGTTCATTGCTGAGCAGCAGGGACGGTATTTTCAGTTCATTTGGCAGGCCGCTTCGCCAGTACTCGCCTGTCTCGGTGAGGTTGATAATTGCTTGTTTGCCTACGCCTTTGATCTCGACGAGGTTAAGGTCGCGCATCCAAGCTACCAGCTGATTCGGCGCAAAGTCTGTCGTCCAGCGCGGGTAGTAGCTACGACACTTCTGCGAGACGTCGAGTCGGGTTAGTGTTCCTGCTTCGCCGAGATCGTCGAGTACATGTGCAAAACCGAAGACTGTGCGGACCATGATAGGTGTGAGAACGTCGGCGGGAGTTTCGCCATCCAAGAGGGCTTTGCCGGCCAACGTTGGACGGTATGAACCGCTTTCGACTGCTAAGAGGCCTAATGACGGGGCCTGGGACAGCACATTAACGCGCGAAGCACTGCTAAGTGTCGGGGCTTCTTCGGAAATTAGCTGCAACAAGGACTCCCGATCGTTCCCATTCTCTGCTCCTCGGATAATAGAAAGAAGCAGATCAAGATTACGTGAAACGTAGCTTATACCTTTGCGCTGCATTTTAGCTGGTAGAACCGCAAGCTGCGGGGTATCGATGGCCTTAGCGCCCGTCACCTCGGGTTTGGCGATAGCATCTGGCGGTTTTGGGCTAATTTGCTTCCATACGTGCCAGGAGAACTGGCTATACAGGACGTGATCGGTCAGGGATGTCTCAGCTCCCAACGCTTCACGCAAAGCTTGCCTGGCAATGACATGCTGCCCAATGAAATCAAGGTCGTGCGATGGTTGCTCTAGCCAAACCCTGAAACGATTGGTTCGTGATCTGTCTACCAGACATAACATCTCGCCTGGCCGCATCCCCCAGAGCAATCGCGCCAATCTGGCGAATGGCCTCTTCGAATTATATTTCGGCGACACTAAGCCAATTATTTTATTGTACTCAGCATTCAGGTAGCTAGCACGGGCAATCAAATCTGGGGGCGCCGCCCACTGCTTTAACTGCCAGAGTGCTTCGACGACTTCAGCGTCGCTGTACGCACCTTGCACGCCAACGGCGTTACCAGGTCCAATACTGGCGATGTCTTCTAGCTCCCATAAATATCGCTGAAAATCCAGCGTGCGAAATTCCTGTTCGGAAACAGAAGATATTTTTTCGAAGGCTAATACACAAGAGGCCTCCCAATCATGGTCGTGATTAGGAAGAAAGGCATCATAATAGCTTGATTTTACTTCTATAGCCTTCTCGGGCCGCATGCCATTTCCTCAATATTGACTATTTTAATCACCGGCTGCATAGGCTTCCGCCCAGCAGAATACATTCGCCAACCGCATCTCGTCGACACTGCGCGCGACGAGGTCGAGCAGTCCGGGCGAGGCAATCAGGACAGCAAGACAGCGTGCGCGGCTGATCGCGACGTTGAAGCGGTTGCGCGACAGCAAAAAAGCGGCGTCGCGCGGCATGTCTTCTGCGCCGGAGGTTGCCATCGAGACCAGCACCACTTCCGCCTCCTGGCCCTGGAAGCGGTCAACGGTGCCGACTCGGGCGCCTTCGGGCAGATTCGCGCGAAGGAGGTTGACCTGCATGTTGTAGGGCGCGACCACAAGAATGTCGGCGAGTTTGAGCTGGCGCTCTTTCCCGTCGCGTTCAATGACACGCTGGCCAAGGAGGCTCTCGAAAAGCGCAACTACTTTGACTGCTTCTACCTTGGATTTCTGCCGGCAGCCGGTGTGCATTACCGGGTGAAAGGCGAGGCCGGTTGCTTTGAGCGCAGAATGGGCATCGCGGTCCAGCACTAGCCGCTGCACGGCGCAGCCAACTTCTGAATGGAGCTGTCCGTCATAAACCGCGGCGGAGACGAAGCGGCAGAGATCGGGGTGCATCCGCCACGTCTGGGAGAGGAAGATGCCCCGATCGGGTGGCACCACCGCGTGTCCCTCGAGCAGGTAGTCGAGGGCGGACAGACCGCTTTCGCGTGGATGCGCGCCCTGAATGGGTTGGGAGAGCTGCATCTGATCGCCGATGAGCACGACCGACTTCGCGGCCTGCGCCATCGCCACGAGATTTCCGAGTGAAACCTGCCCTGCTTCATCTACGAATAGCACGTCGCGACTAACCTGCAACTCCTCGCGCGCGAACAGCCAAGCCGTGCCGGCCAAGATAGGCATGGCCGGATCAATCTTCTTGTTGTCGGTCACGCTCTGGATGAAGCCAGCGCCCTCATAGCCGTCGCCCTCGCCATCCTTCTTCTGGCCGCGGATCGCGGGCCGCC
Source organism: Methylobacterium planeticum (assembly GCF_008806345.1). Lineage (GTDB taxonomy): Bacteria > Pseudomonadota > Alphaproteobacteria > Rhizobiales > Beijerinckiaceae > Methylobacterium > Methylobacterium planeticum. The sequence continues at coordinate 5,527 of NZ_VZZJ01000024.1, forward strand.
GCCCCTCTTCGATCAGCCGGGCCTCAACTGCGTGCAGAACGTTGTCGATGGCCTTGTGGCTGTTGGAGGCGATACCGACGGTCTTGCCGTCGGCAATCAGGGCCGCAATCAGGTGTGAAGTTGTGTATGTCTTGCCGGCACCTGGCGGCCCCTGGATAACCAGCCAGGAGCGGTCTAGGCCGCGTACGGCGGCGATGGCGGCCGTCAGCAATCGGCGTGGGTCGTCCCGCGCATCTAGCGCGATAATGGGCAGTCCCGCTTCTCGGCCTGAAATGCGCGGCGGCTCGCGGCGAAGGAGGGCGGCGACATGGGGGAAGGCAGCCCCGCCCTTGGCGACGTCCGCAGCCACCCGCCATACCGCATCCCGCAGCACGTCAGTGCCGATCGGTCCGCCGGGGATGAGACAGGCGGCTTCGGGCAGCGGGCCGGCCTTGCTGCCGCGTTTGACGGTCACCCTGCGCGTGGCCTCGTCAATCGCGACGATGGTACCAGCAGGTTCCCCCGTCGCAGCGAGATGTATGGCACTGCCCTTGCGCAGCTTGGTCTCCTGCTCGGGATAGCGGAAGCGGAAGGTCAGGCTGCGCTTATCGGCGCCGATCCAGTCATCCCCGTCGCGAATGCAGCCACCGAGGCACTCCTCGTCATCCTGCAGCTCATCCGCGCCGCGGTCCTGGCGATCGAAGAAGGACCACCAGGCCGGCTTGGCCTCGCGGCGGTGGAAACCTACTAGATCTGCCATGAGCTGCCGGGCGGCGAAATCCGGCGCGGTTGCATCGCCTGCAATCGAAGTTTCTAGCTCGGACTGGGCCCGCTCATGCGCCTCTCGGTTCAGGCGCTTCTCGCGCTCCTCAATGGTTTCGACGACGACCGCTTCCGGCGGGGCGACGATGCCTGCGACTTCCGCCAGCTGCGCGAGCCAGTTCCGCAGCAACAGCGTCGAGAGGCAGTCATCGCGGTTGTAGTCGCGAATAGCATCGAGGCTCCGTTGCTCGCCGGTCTGCCGCCAGTGATCGTAGATGACGAGACTGTCCCCACCGGAGACAACCTCGGTGGCGCGCTTGGGCATGTAGAATCGCTCAAGGCTCTTGATCGAGTAGCTGGCCTCGCCCACGCGCACGCCTTCGCGCACAACCTGGTAGAGATCGATCATGCGCTCGGCGCGCAGCAGCTTGTCGACGGCTTCCTCGGCAACAGCATGCATCGAAGCTAGGCGTCGCAGCGCGGTTTTCTCGTAGGGCGCGTAGTGATAGAGATGCGCTCCGGGCGCCCGCTCCAGACGCCGCGTCAGAAACGCCATCAGCTCGGCGAGAGCGACCTTTTCTTGTGCGCGGTCATGCGCCCAGATGGCAAGGAACCGGCAGGCTGGATGCCCGGGCACGGGCTCACCTTCGGTATCGCCGGGCTGCGCCTGCCAGAGGATGCCGCAGAGATATTCGAGACCACCCGGATGCATGGGGTCGCCTTCGAAGTCGAAGAAGAGATCGTCGGGATCGGAAGGCGGCAGGCGCGCCAGCCCCTGGCCGCCAACGGGCGGCAGGAGCTCGTAGATACCCCGTTTCTCGGCTGCGCTTTGTTTTTGCAGACGGGCCTGCTGGATAAGACGAGCGAGTGTCTCGCTGCCGATGCCAGCAATGCGGTTCTCAGCGCATGAACCCAGCAGCGCGGCAGTCGCTACCCCAGCGGTCAACAGATGCTGGCGTTGCTTGCGCGTGATGCCGGCGACGCGGCTCACATGGTCGGCGGCTTCCCAGGCGGTTTCGCAACTGGGCGCCCAATCACACTTGCCGCAGTAGGCGCAGGGCTCAGGCAGCAGGCCCGTCGGCAGGTCATCGGCAAAGCGTTCGAGACGGGTCGCGGCACGGCGGACGTAGTGGCGGACCTCTGCCAGCCGGAAGCGCTCGACGACGTATGGCGTGGCGGGGTCGCGGCTACCGAGCATCAGCGCGCCGAACTCGACGACGCGTCCTTGCACTTTTTCGAGCAAATCGCCGTAGAGCGCGATCTGCATCACGTGTTCGGGTTTGGCGTGGTGCGCCAGTTTGGCGTCCCAGGGTTCGTAGGACCATTGCCAGCGTTGCGAGGGCTGATCGACGCGCACGAGATAGTCGGCGTAGCCGATCCAGTTGCGATCAGCTAAGGCCGCCTGCGTGATCAGCCGCGCGCCTTCATTCATAGCCCGGTCGGTTTCGGCCATCCGGCTTACCAGAGAGCCGGAAGAGATCTGCACAGGCGGCCCATGATCGCGAGCGAGCGCGGCCGTGCAATACGCTTCGTGCTCGTGTCCCTTGCGCTGGATCAGCTCGGCCTGCGGATCAGCCGCACTCACCGCTGCTTCACGCAAGCCGCGCCGATGCTCCAGCGTCCAGGCGGCGGATGCGGAGCAGCCGAGAAACGTTGCCAGAAAAGTGGGTGAGAGGCGGCTCATCGCCGGCCGTGTCGTTCCCGTCATAGACCCCTGCCCGGCAATCTGATGTTGCTTGGGGTCAATGGTGCCGACGAAACGGCGCGGTGGCAAGTTGCAAAAACGCCCTGACCCAGGAAAATTAGAAGGATATAGCCGCGCACTCCTGGCCTTCGCTGAGAACTGGGTCGAGCATCCGCCACGTCAAACAGCGTCATCCTCGGCCCTCCATTAGAGCCACACCGCTGACGTCGCATTTGAGACACTGGAAGACTAAACGATTTCACCGTTTTCTTGAAGATAATCGAGGCACGGCGCCACGATACCTGGCCACTGTTTAGCTAAGCAATTTCGAGACGGGTGATGATGAAAGAAAGCCAGAGTTCCCAACTTTAAGATCTCTATGGCCAAGCCCGGCATGATTTGTGGAATTGGAAGGTTACTCCATTGGAGACCCTCGGTTGTCAGCGCACGGAGAAATGGCGCCTTCAGCCTCGCCCCATGGAATATAGCTAGCCGGGGTCTCATAAGGCGAAGCTCCGCCAGAAGATGGTGTGCGCAATTCCTCAGCATGGGAAGCGTAGCTCTCGAAGTCGCACTATCGACGTCGGTCCGAACACATTTCACAAGGTTTGGTTGCACAATCATATTAAGAATGCAGTTAGGCGTGCTTGGGTTAGCCGCTTTTCTGCATTTCTTTTGTTGCAAACATACTTTGCAAGCGGTTCCTTGCTGACCGAGGAACGCGACCGCCGTTCTTACAACACCTTGGTAATGCTGATTGAACCCGTTCCCTGGCCTTGATAGTGATTACTTATCCCGAGCGTCCGCTGATGATAGTCGTTAGAAATATGATCTCGATGATCGATGCCAATGCACGCTATCTTTGGATGCACATTGACGTATTTAGATCCTACGAAGCTCATTGAGCAACCTGATCCGCCACCCATGTTACCATTAGTGGATGCGTTACATTGATTGAACAATGTACAGGCAAACGCAACAGGTATTATATTGCGACTTGCAGCCAAGATCGTGAGATCATCAATTAGTGGCATGTGCTCCCTCTAACGCATTCGTCGAACGGCGCGTACCTACAACGCGCAAGTCTACTCCGCGGCTAAGTTCCAGCACCTTCAGGCAGCCACCCGTCCGATACCATTGCCTCATGATCTCGGGCGTAATGTTTTGCTTTGAGGATCAAAGTTCTGTATTATTTCAACCATAGGTAGATATTGTTCCGATCGAAGTTGAAGTGCGTCGTTCAGGTCGCATGGGCCTACGCAGGTCCTGAGCTCATCCGCATGGTCCCGTGATAGGTGCCGGGTTTGAAGGAGGCACCGAAGGGTCACTGCACGGCCCACCTCTCTCCGTCGATGAGCCTTCGGACGACGCCGAACCCCTTCCTCTCGACGTCCCAATTCTCACCGTGCACCGGAACGACCGCCTTCGCCGCCACCGCCGCGGCGAAGGCACGTAGGTCAGTTGGGCCGGCATGCCCGCTCGTGTGGAGACATTCGACTGCTGCGCCGGCCGTCCTGCACCATTCAAGGGGCTCCGCATGGTGCGGCGTACCGAGATAGCCGCGCCACATCGAGTGGACGAAGGCGTCGTCCGACGTCGGGGTCAGCCCGGCTCGGGTGTAATCTCGGATAAGCGATCGGCGCAGCATTACGACGGCGTCGGAAGGCACCGCACGGGCGGCAACGCCGTAGCGGGCCATGCGGGCGACGAACGAATCACAGCCGCGTTTGGCGTAGAGGCCACGGAGGCCAGCCGTCACGACCACCTGCAACCCTGGGAAGCCGGGACGGGGCAGCCGCGTACCTTCCGCGATGCGGTCCATCACGTCCGCCACATACAGGTCGACGACCAGGGTACGTCCGGTTCGCTTGGCGGCTCGATAGAGCGTCACGGTCCTGTCGACGTTCTGGCCGGACCACGCAACGAAGACCCGGCCGGCGGTGCGTTCAAACAGGGCGGTAAAGTCGTGTTCCAACGCGTCCTCGGTGATCACCGACTTGTCGGTGCCGAGATTGGTCCCCTCAATGACCAGGACGTCAACGTCCGAGGGTGGCCTCGCCATGAGGGCGTCGACGAGCTTGCCCTTTCGCCCGTGCCTACGGAAATCGCCGGTGTAGAGGATGCGGCGTCCCGCACCCTCGACGAGCAGCATGTGCGCGTCGAAGGCGCTGTGATCCGTTAATATCCGCGTCACCGTGAACGGTCCTATGGATATGGGTCCGGTCCGGCTGGCCCATGTCGATAGCGAACGGTCGAGGGGCGACCCGGAAACCTCACCCGTGATCGCGATGAGTTCGGCCGAGGCGGCGCCGGTCCAGACCGGCCAGTCCGATGGCAGCTCAGCGACCAAGCCGTGATGGTCCTGGTGGGGATGGCCGATGAGCACGGTCGCGGGGCGCGAAAGGTCGAGGCTGGCCGGCAGAAGCCCCTGAGCGCCCGCCGGGGCGTCGAGGGGGCGTCCCGCATCGAGGACGAGGCGTGCGCCGTCTGGGTGGGCGATCTCGATGCAGCTGCCTCCGATCTGCTGCGTCCCGCGGTGGACGGTGAGCGTGAGGGACATTAGAGTCGGACCTTCGCGGGATCCCCGACGTACTTCGTTCGGCCGATGTTGATCTCCAGCTTGGAGCGGTGCGCGATCCATCGCGTCTCGTCGCGCTGCCCGGCGTCGAAGCCGAACACAACGAGCCCGACCGCCGGATCGTCGCTAAGGTGCAGCCGGGCCTCACCCTTGCCGACGGCCTGGATGAGCGGGGATAGCGGGCGGGTCCATCCCATCGCCTTGAACGCGACGAGGTTTGCAGCGACCTTGGTGTAGCTGGCCTCGACCACGTCGCGGTGCTGCGTGAGAATCGTGCGATAGCGCGCGACCTGGGCGCAGACCGGGGCGGTCACCTTCTCGCTTTTCGCACGCAACTCGCCGTTGTCGTAGGTCTTCGCCTCCCAGAAGACGAGACGGGCGTCGGCTCTGTCGGTCTCGACAGCGGCCAGGTCGACGCGCGGTGCGGCCGTTTCCTTCCCCTCGAAGACGTACTTGCCAGGGAAGGCGATCTCGACGTCGATGACGTTGGGATTGCGGACCGCGATTTCGTGGCAGCCGGCCTTTTCCGCGTCGGCGAACACCCCGGCCGCGGACTTCATCTTTTTCAGCGTTTCGGGTCCCTCGTACCGCCCGAGGAAACCCTTCTGGAGCAGGGCGGCGATGTCGAAGGTCCCATCGCTCAGCAGCGGCACCTGTGCCGCGAGAGCGGGATCGAGCAGAAATTTTTCGTGAGTCGTGACGCGCAGGGCGTCCTGAACGAACGATGCTTTGAAGAGGGACTGGCCTTTCCAGTAGACGTTCAGGGAACGTCCCCGGGTGGCGACCACGAGGGTCGGGTCGCCGAGGACATCACGCCACCAACCTTCGCGATCCACCTCCTTACGAAGGGCGTCGACGAAGGGCTGCGAGAGTGCGTGATCGAATATCGTCATGGGCGTGCTCCTGAAATGGATCGATGCGGCGATGCGATGCGAGATCGTCCCGCGTCAGGCGGCGAGCCGAGCGATGCCGGCGTCGAAGAGGTCACCGGCCATTTGCTCGATCCGGCCGCGCCAAGCCAGCCGGGCGAGCCACTCCTCAGGGATGGCGCTGGCGCCATACAAGGCCCCGGCGATCTGTCCGGCTACCGCGGCGGTGGTGTCAGCGTCCTCACCGAGGTTGGCTGCAAGCAGCACGGCACCCCGGAAGGTCGTGGTTCGCGAGACCGCCCAGAGCGCCGCATGCAGGGAGGCGACCACGTACCCCGACCCACGGACCTCGCTGCGAGGCTGACCGATCCGGAAGCCGCGCACCCGTCCGGCGGCCGGGGAGGAGACGAGGTCCGACAGGCTGGTCCCCTGGATGGCCACCGCGATTAGGTCGGCGAGGGCCTCGCATCCGTCGACCGCCTCCGGTGCGGCATGGGTGGTACGGGACTGATCTCGGGCGATGCGCCGCATCTCCTCCCGATCCCGCCAGTGCCTTACCGCGATGGGTGCCAGACGCATGATGGAGCCGTTCCCGGCCGTGTCGGGGGCGTTCGACCCGGCGAAAGGGTCACCGGTCCGTTGGAAACACCGGAGCGCCGAAGCCGTGGTAACGCCGATGTCGAAGCAATCGCCGGTGCAGGAGTAGGCGCCGTCACGGCGCCAGGACACGAAGCGACGCATCAGGTCGGACGGATCGAGGTCGGGGTGGGCGATGAGGCTATCGGCGAGCGCGAGAGCCATGGCGGTATCGTCGGTCCACTGCCCGGGCTTCAGGCCGAAAGGGCCACCGCCGACCATGTCGTTGAGAACGGCGTGGGTGGGCTTGGCGGAGAACTCGATGGTGGTGCCGACCGCGTCGCCGACCGCTAAGCCGAGCAGCGCGCCCAAGCCCCGGTCGCGGGTCCCAGCCTCATTCGGGCGGTCGTGATCCCGAGCGTAACCCTTTCGCACCCATGCTTCCTGAGCCATCGTCTCGATGGCCCGCGGGTCGCGGACGCGACGGACGGTATCGATGGCATCCGCCGGTGCGGCGCCCATCTCGACCAGCAACCGGGCGGCGACCATACCGGCGCGACCGAGCCCGCCGCGGCAATGGACGAGCACGCGGTTGCCCGCGGAGAGAAGGGAACGCAGCCGGACGGACTGTTCGGGCCACTCGGCTTCGAAGGAGGCATTCGGGACGTCGACATCCCGGATGGGCAGATGATGCCATTCCATGAAGCGCTCGCGTACCGCCTTCCCGATGCCGGCGATACCATGGAGGGCAAGCTCCTCGGTTCCCATCAGGGTAATCACCGCTGAGGCACCCCAATCGGCAACGACATCGAGGTCTGCGTCCAGGTCACGGTCGTGGCTGCCGGTCAAACCGGTCGCCTGCTTCTTGCCCGGGGCGAAAGTCACGCCGATCATGCCGCCGAGGGTCCCGGTGGGCAGTTCGGCGATGCGGAGTTCGTTCGACATGGTGTGCTCCCATCGGTTGATGACGAGTTCACGGTAGCTTGGGACCGTCATCCGGACGGGTCGCGTCGGAATTTTCCGGATTCTAGCTGTTGGTGTTCACATGGGTGCGTTCGTCGGGTTCTACTGGACCTTCCCGGTCCGCTGGGCCGGCTTCCTTAATCTTCCCGACGACGCGGCCCGGGCGGCCGAGGCGAGCCGCACGATCGCCTATCAGCGCGCCGTCGTGCGGAAACAGGTGGACTGGGAGAACGGCGCCCTGATCGGAGAGGTCGTGGCCATGGAGGTCAGCCCGGACCGTGGCACCTCGGCCATCGAGGGGGATGTCGCCAGGGCTGGCCGGCTCTGCAGGGAGGCCAAGGCGACCTTGCTGCACGTGGACTTCCATCAAAACGGTGGCTGGCGCCCTCACCCGATCCTCTCCGAAGCGCTGTCAGCCCTAAGTCGGATCGCCGTCCCGGTCCTCGGGCTGCCGGCGGACGAGATCATGCTGGATAGGCGCAGGTTCGACCCTGCGGAGCACTTTTCCATGTGGCGCGTCCAGGAGGCCGAGGAGCGCGAACGCAGGCGAAGGGATGTGCCAGTGGCGCTGGCGGTGGCTCTATCCGAGGTCCCGAACGAGCGCGGCCGGTGGAAGGCCGTTGCCTCTCTTCTCAACGAACGGAAAGTTCCGACCCTTGGTGGGGGGGCGCACTGGACGGCGGAGAACGTACGGAAGGCCACCAAGGCAGCCGAACGAGTTGCGGACACTTGAGACAGCTGCAGCAACGGACGTAGACCAGATGTTCGCCCGAGAGGGGGCGACCCGTCTCACATGATGCAGATTGACGAGGGTTGTGCCGGATTCCGGTGCCGGGCCTCATGCATAGGAGACGGGTCGTGGAGCAGGTTATCACGTATGTCGGACTGGACGTGCACAAGGACACGATTGCGGTCGCCCTTGCTGAAGCGGACCAGCGCGGCGCGGTGCGGGAGTTCGGTAAAATCGCCAATACGCCCACGGCCGTGAAGACACTCGCGGGCAAGCTGGCGCGGACCGACCGGGAGCTGCAGTTCTGTTACGAGGCGGGCCCGTGCGGCTACGGCATACAACGCCAGCTGACGCTGGCCGGGCACGGCTGCGCGGTGGTCGCCCCCTCCTTGATCCCGCGCAAACCCGGCGAGCGGATCAAGACGGACCGGCGGGATGCGATCAACCTGGCCAAGCTTCATCGTGCCGGCGAGTTGACCGCGGTCTGGGTCCCCGATCCCAAGCATGAGGCCATTCGCGACCTCGTGCGAGCGCGGCAAGCCGCAGTGCGCGCCCTGCGCCAGGCTCGTCAGCAACTCAGCGGCTTCCTGCTGCGACAGGGTCGTCATTACAATCGACCAGCTTGGACGCTGATGCACCGCCGCTGGCTGGCAGGTCTGCGCTTCGAGCAGGCGGTTCATCACATCGTGCTGGAGGATGGCATCGCGGCGGTTGAAGCGGCCACAGCCCGGCGTGACCGTTTGGAGACCCAGATTGCGGCGGCGCTGTCGGACTGGTCCCTTGCCCCGGTCGTGCGCGCACTGCAGGCGCTGCGCGGCATGGCGCTGATTGCGGCGACAACGCTCGTTGCCGAACTCGGCGACATCAGCCGCTTTGCCAATCCGCGTCAGCTGATGGCCTATCTCGGCCTGGTCCCGTCTGAGCATTCCAGCGGCAGCACGCGGCGTCAGGGCGGCATTACCAAGGCCGGCAACGGTGCGGCCCGTCGCACCTTGATCGAGGCAGCCTGGAGCTACCGGTTTCCAGCCCGGATCAGCCGCGAGCAACTCCTGAGACAGGAGGGACTGGCCCAGTCGATCCGCGATACAGCCTGGAAGGCGCAGGAGCGGCTATGCCGCCGCTACCGCACGCTGTCCCGGTCGGGAAAGCCCCCGACCGTCGTCGTCACCGCGATTGCACGCGAGTTGGCGGGCTTCGTCTGGGCCATCGTCCGCTTGGAGCCGCCGATCGGCGCGCGTTGAGATGAACCCTGCCGCCCGCCAGAACCCAAGGAGGTCATCGCCGGCACTGCACCATCCAACGCTGAGCAAGGCCGGAGGCACGGTCCCGGTCAGGAGAACCCTCGCCACCACTATCAGACGGGTCTCATCCGACGCTGGCTTCTAGACAGAGGACGCTCCGCGACGCATCCGGTCCGGCGGTACCCAACCCGCGCAACAGAGCAGGATCAACCGTCGTCTCAGGATCGTGCCTCCAGCCCTGCTCAGCCGCGGCCACAAGGATCAGCTCGACAGCGAGCAACGATTTGGCGTGCCCGCATCTTGAAATGGCGAACATGAGAGTGGTCAAAATCTAACGGATGGAACCCGGCACGAACGTCCGCGATGGGTGGATGAACGAACCCGCTTACGCGGGATGGGTGGCAGCTTGGAGTTTTGCGGATTGAGACGAGCGCCCTTTGCTGATTGAGCGTCGCCCGACCCGGGCGGACGATCGTGGCTCCCTTCATCCGATTGGAGCCGTCCCATGACCTCCTTGCCGTTCCCGCCGCTGCCACGGGCTCGCTGCACCAGCTCCTCGTCGACGACATGACCCCGCATCGGTTCTCCTGTGAGACGCAGCGCCACTACAGTCGAACATTGTGGTTGAGAGAAGCAAGATTGCTAGTATGATTTTAGGTGCGTAGGTCGCAGTTTGCTTAATTAAATTGGGTCGGAGGCCGACTAGGGGCACGAATTCCATTCGCCAGATTCGACCACCAGGGACGCGATGAGGGGCCGTGTCTCACCTGCTTTTGATCCGCTTCACCAATCGGGTCCACCACCTGTTTGCCGGCTGCTCGGTCAATTTGGACGAACCTTCTTTCGCTACCTCGGCCACAAACGGGTGAAGATCGACTGGCTTGGTTTGCTTCGCCTGTTGGGCTTTAAGAGAACGGTCGGCGCGCCGTCCGGCTTCGACTTCTTCTTCCGACCAATCGCCCGCCCAATGGATACGGTTGTTTTTGATGACGTAGTGCGAGCGACAGGGGAAGCTCCAGTTCCCGACGGAGGGCCATAAGGACACTGTCTCGCCGTTATACGTAAGACTCCAATCCGTTCGGCCCAGAGGGGTGTTGACCTCGTGGCCGCACCCGCATGCACACCGATGTAGAATGGTGTCGTATGCAATTGATATGTATAGTATGCCGTCTTCCAATTTGGACGGCATACCTTCTACGAAACGATGATTGAGTGACCTCATGTGGCATCCTCGTTGACGAGGTGATTGCCATCGATGGTATAAGCGGAGAAATGCTCACCTTCAAAGTCCTTATAGAAGCCAAGAAGCTTCTTCCATCGAATAACTGCCAATGAAGCGTTGAGAGCGTTCAAGTCCGCGATCTGAATATTCCGCTCGTACATGTTCTCCATGCCGTCGCCCCCTAAGGGAATTCGGTTCTTATCCCGCACGTGCTTGCGCATGTCCGGCGTGCTGCTTGTGATCCTAACGATGCCGAGGAGGCTTTCATCGACCACATCCACGCCCATGCCGACATCAATGAAGGGAATATCAAAACCTTCGAGCGCGGCGATGATCGCCGCCTTGTCGGCACCCGCGTCGAAACTCAGGAAGACGCAATCCATTCCCTGAAGCAGATGGGCATTGGCTTTGGTAAGGCGCACACGGTGCGCTACGATTCCCCGCTTCATTAGCGAATAGGTCCGCTGATGCCTTTCCACCTTCGGCTCGTGGGCGCGAAGCTCGTCCAATGTGGGGGCGCCCGGCGCTCGGAATCCGTTGTGTTGCAAGAAAACGTCATCGTCAAAAAGGTGTATCTCTGCGACTGGAGTTTTAGCGACGAGATCGAGGATGTACGAGCCAGTACCGCCCAGGCCAATGATGGCGATCTTCTGGCCACGTAGCTTCGCGGTCACCCCGACGACGCCCGCCCGGCTGGAGGCGGTGTCGATGTACATAAATGGGGCGTCTGGGTTGCTGCTCTCGACCACCCTGTGTGTCCGGGCCGTCGTTCCCGGATCGATTGCGGCCGCGTGACTGGCGATGAGCGCCACGTATGCGCTCATCTTCTCATGGTAGTCCGGGTAGCCTGTCGACGGCTTGCTCGACAGCATGTGTGCCGGCATCGGTCCGGACCCGACGTCGAACGGCTGTGACCCGATCACCACTTTGCTGAGCGGGGCGCCGTTCGCATCACATGGATATTCGCCAATGAAGAAGGCGACGTGGTTACTCGGCATCAACGTGATGTCATTGGCGAGGGTAAGCTCAGAGACGAGCTTTCCCTGCCTGATCGTACGCTGTGCATCGACGTACGGCACGTTGTGGAGGAAGAGGTAGCCGCCGATGACGGCCACCTCGTAACCATCCGCCCGGAGGCGGGCGAGATCGGGACTACGACTTATCAGTTGCGCGGACATTGAAGACCATCCCGTTCTTGACCTGCACGGACTGACCCGCGGTGAGCGAACCGTCGGAGTGGCTGTCGTCGCCCTTCCGGAAGGTCACGGTGAAGCTGACGGCTTGGCCGACTGGCGGGATCTCGAATGCCAGGGCGATCAGCGCCTCAAAGGTGATCCGACCGGGCTGCACGACCCTCTCACGGCCGTTGACGATGATGGTCACCTGCGAGACTTTGCGGCGGGTGCGGATCTGCTCCACTTCCTTGCCGCTGAGGTTGATTGCCTCGCCTTGTTCAATGACAGCGTCGCGATCCGCATCGAGGATTAGGTCGTGGTCGTTATCGATGCCGCCGTAACGGCGCACATCTGCCTCGGCAACCGTGGCCGCCCCCCATTCCCAACCGCGCTCATCGACGGTGAAGCTGTAGGTTCGGTCCCCCTCGAACGTCCGGAAGATACTCCGCTCGTCGGGCTCAAGGTGGATGGTTTCTTCCAGACCGACGGATCGCGTCGCGTGGCCCTTAGCCTCGATGAGAATGAAGCCGCTGGGTGGTGACCGGTCAGCCGCCAGCCTGATCTGGCGGCCATCCAGAATGCCGTCGTGGGTGTGATGGACCCTGCCGTCGACCTCGAACTCGTACGTGAACGTTTTGTCAGCCATGTCAGCTACCGATCCCTATGTCGCGCCTGCGGCCCCTTGTGGGCGTCCGCCGGCCGGACTAAGCTCAAGCCGTAGTCCCGATATGGACTATCTTGAACTGGATCGTTTCGCCACACAAGTCCCGATTTGGACTTTTCTCATCGAAAGGAGATTCTCGATGACCCACGGAGAGGCCGCCGCCCATGAGGGCGACGAGCGGCCGACGGATCGCGTCGCGATGACGGCATTCCAAAAGCTGTCGGAAGCTTGGCAGCTATCGACCGACCAGCAGCTTCAGCTTCTGGGGTCGCCAGGACGGTCAACCTTCTTCAAGTGGAAGAAGGACGGTGGATCGCTTCCGCGAGATACAGTGGAGCGAGTTTCCCACCTGCTCGCGATTTACAAGGCCTTACAGATCCTTGTACCCGATCCTCCCCAGGCTGACTCTTGGATCAAGAAGAAGAGCTCTTACTTCAAGGGTAACAGCGCTCTCGACGTCATGCTCAACGGCCAGGTCGTCGACATCCTAAAGGTGAGGCAGTACCTCGATGTCCAACGCGGCGGCTGATTTCGAAGAGATTGACGTGGATGGCAACTATCACGTGCTGATCCCGTCCCGGTTCCCCCCCATCGATATCTTTGCACGCATCGCCAATGGGCAGGACGACGCATTTTTTGAGCTGGAGTCTCTCACCAACCCGCGGTTGAAGGAGAAGCGCCAGATCCTCAACGGGGCCGATGCGGTGGATGGTAACTCCCCGCTCGTACAGAACTGGAACCACGCGCCGTTCGCGTATCCCAATCCGGACGGCACTTACTTTTTCGGCCCAGACCTGTCTGCACTTGAGCTCGCCAGCGATTTGGCAACAGCGCTCGCTATCTCAGTCGCGAGGCGAGAGCGCTTCCTCGGGGACACAAGCGAACCAGCGACAGGGCTCGATATGAGAGCCCTGTCGCGTACCGTGCGCGGCCGGTTCGCCGATCTCCGCAGCCTCGACCCTACCACTCCGGGGGAACAGCGACGTAGGCTGGGACAGCGGGTCTTCGAAGCGGGCCTAGACGGAATCGTCTTCCGTTCGGCTGATCGCGGAGCGGGGCTTTGCGTATCGATCTTGCGCATCGAGACGCTTGGGAAGGCAGTCCAAGGCGAGCATTTCCGGTTCAATTGGAACGGTACCTGCATCGACGTCATCTACGATTTTCGGACTGGCAAGAAGATCTATCCCGATGAGTTGAGGGCGAACCCTGAACTTGCCGCCTAACGCCTTTCCATGCCGGCACGCGGTAAAAGCTTCATGCCACCGCCCTCAAGACGGCCAGGGCCTTTCGGTCAGTCGTCATCTTGATCGGGTATAGCGCCACGGAATTTAACTCCGACACCTGTTCCAGCATCGCCAGACGACCATACCGCCCGGGCTCATCGGGATAAGAGTAGGCAAGGCTGTCACACGCATGGGTAGCGCGCCTGAAATCGCTTGCGCATGCAGTCGGAAGTGCATAACACTCGGCCGTCGATGAGCAGTTAAGTCATTAATTTTGCTGCAGTTTTTTCGCTAAAAATCGAGTCCTGCCGGGCCCACCGACCGCGCGCGACGTTCCTGGCTCGATCGGACGGCCCGCTCGGACAGGCCCGGCGCCTCGCCCGGGGCCGGATGCCGGCGCCCGCGCGAGGAGGCCGCGGGGCTCCGCCGAGCCTGCGGCGCGCGCGACGCATGTCGGGCGATGGCCGAAAGTCCCCGAAGGGAGCAATTTCGTGCTAGCGTCCCGCATCATTAATCCCCGCCGGCCTGCAGTCTTTCCTTGATATGATCTCGCATCCCATCGCGTGAGCAGGTCGAGATCATGGCGGATCAACGTTTCAGGGCCGATGGCCACGAGCCGAGCGGGTGGGCGACCAGCGCCGGCGGCTTCTCCGATGTTCCGGGTCCCCGGAAGGAGAGCCAGACGAAGACGGTCTTCTTCAGCCCCTACTTCCCCGCGCGGCCGAGGGACACCGCGACCGATCGGCCGCTTGTGCGGACCGGCACGCCGTCGAAGGGGTGAGGAGGCCGTGATGTCGGACGCGGGCTGATCGGGCGCCGCGCTCGGCCGGCCGAACGCGCGATCATGTCCGCGGGACGCCGGGCCGGACGAGCCGGTCGACGGCCCGATCCGGCCCCGAGCCCCGTCAGCCCGCGTGCGCCGCGTGGTCCGAGCCGCAGCTGTGCTGCAGGTACAGGCTCATCGGATCGGTCTCGACCCCATCGTGCCCGCCCCCGTGGCCCGCGCCATGCCAGGCGCCGCCCTGGTGGTGCGCGTGAGCCGTCCCGTCGGAGAGGCCCGCGTGGAAATGGAAGCTGTCGTGGTGACCGCCCGCGTGGTGGCCGGCATGTCCACCCGCGTTTCCACCCGCTTGGGCGTCCGTGTCCGGGTCGGCTGAGGTCTCGGGCGCGCTGCCCGTCGACGGGCCGGGCGTCTGCGCCGGGCTCTCCTTGTCGGGCGCGGACGGCGCCGGCTGGGCGCCGCCCGCCGCCGCGTCGGTGGTCCCGCCGCCACCGGTCTCGACGGGCTCAGCGGGCGGCGTCACGGTGCCCGCGCCGCTGTCCTGCCCGGCGCGCACGCCGTCGTAGTCGATCCCGTCGAGGTCGAGATGGGCGACGTAACTGCCGAGGCCGTCGCGGTCGGCCTGGGCGTGCACGTCCGCGATCTTGTCGGATCCGCTGACGTACTCGATCGCGATCACGTCCTTGCCGGCGGCAACCATCTTGTTCAGGAACTCGAGGCTCGACTTCGTCTCTCCGGCGGACTGCTTCTCGCCGTTATCGTTGTAGTAGAGGTTCTCCTTGAACATGCCGTCGACGGCATTGAAATAGGTGTCGTTCTGGAGAAGCTCCTCCGCGTTGTTGACCCAAATTTTGAAATTCGGGTTCTGCGCATGGGCATAGTCGGCGAGGGATTTCACCAGGTCGGCCATGGCTTTCGCCGGGTCGGCGATCTGGCTCTGCGCCCACTTGGTCTGGTACTCGTCGACGACATCGAAATAGGCGCCGTCGTACCCGGCCTTGATCAGGTTATCGACGTATTGGGTCGCGACGGCCTTCCATTCGCTCGTCCAGAAGGCGACCTCGAAGTTTCCCTCCCACTGGGGGTTCTCCGGTCCGATCGCGGCCTTCGGGATCGTGTCGTAGTAATCCCGGTAGGTCTCGGCCTCGCCGATGCTGAAATACCCGAGCAGGAGATGCGGGTCGGCGCTGCCGCCGCCCATCTTGGCGACCTGCTGGCTTGTCCACAGGCTGCCGTTCTCGTCGTAGGCATCGATCACGCGCACATCGAACGGGGACGTCGCAACCTGGTCGGGCGAGATGCCCTGAAGGAGATACAAGCCAGTCTTCGGCATTCGGCCCTCGCCTTATCGATTGTTAATATGTTTTTATACGTTTCGATAATGCGGCGAAAATGTGTCAACCAAGATATATATCGGAAATGTACCGACGAGTACACTCGTGAAACCGGCAAAAGACTGGATCAATCAGGGAGCGAATTCGCATTGTATTCGAGAGTTTTGCGTTGACCTGCTCCCGCGCGACCTCAACCGCGGACGAGATCAAGGTATTCACCTGTTCCGATCGCGCGGAGTCCGGGATTACGGGGCTCTGCGGCGGATCCGGGCGGCGTGCGGCCGGGCCGGGAGCGCGAACGACCACGCCGGCGCGCGGCGCCGGCGTGGTCGTCGGACGGCCGCGGGACGGCTGACGCCGTCGCCCGCGTCAGCCTCGCGCCGCTGGTGCTATTGCGCGCTCACGCACATCGTCGGCAGCCCGCCCTGGAGATGGGCGGAGCCGTAGCCGTAGGTGCAGAGCGCGTATGGCTGCCGGTTCCGACGGGCCGGCGGGTGGCCTCGGTCGCGGGCGTCGAACCCGGTGCCGCCGAGAACGACGAAGCGCCGCCGGATGCTGGCGACCTTGGGGGCCCGTGCGAGGACGCGGCGGGCGCGCCACGCCTGACCGGCGTACCGGAGCCGCGCGCGAGCCAGGCGGCGATGGCCCGAAGCGTGGAGGAGGGCGTGCTGGGAGCGCCGGTGGATGCGCCCGATCGGTCGCGCCTGGCTGAGAAGCTGGCGCCTGAGCCGCGCGTAGCGCGGGGTGAGCCGGGCGCGCTGGCGGAGGCCGGCGACCGGGCGGGACTGGCCCAGGATCTGGCGCCGCAGCTTCGCGTAGCGCAACCGGCGCTGCGGTGCGGCCGCAACCGGCCCGCTGCCCGAGGCCTGCGCCGTCTCGGAGGGCTGGGACACGGGATCCCGCGTGGGGGGCGAGGGGCGGCGCGCCAGCACGTCCCCGGGCGTCACGGGGGCGGTCCTCACCGGCGGTGAGGACGTCCCGCAGGCTACGCAGATCGAGTGGGTGAGCTGCTTCCACCTCCGCTCGTCGTCGTCGAGCTTCCTCTGCGCCCGCGCCTGGAGGTCCTGCGTCCGCACCTCGTCGTTCAGCACCCCGGGCTTCGGATCCGGCCGGCGCAGCGACGCCAGATCGTCCCTCGGGGCGGGCTCTGTCCCGGCGCCCTGGGTCCGGCGCGGCGCGGCGTAGGCCGGGGGATCGTCCTTGAGGCGCGAACGGTACGAGGTCAGCTCGTCCCTGAGGCGGTCGCGAGCGAGCGACAGCGCCTCGTCCGTCGGCTTCAGCGCGACGTCCGTTGTTCCCTCGGCGCCTTCCGCCGCCCTGGCGGGGGGAAACGACACCGCATTCGTCAGCATCAGGACCGCCGAGAGGATGACCCAGCCGCTCGCTCTCATTGGAACCCTCGCGTGTTCGTTGTGCTTCGAGACGGACGGCACAACACCCGAACAGGACGAGAGTACTAGCAAGTGCGCGCGATCACGACTCCGCCACGACAATCTTACGAGGTAGCGCGAAATGGCTAGACCAGTCATGCGCGGGTTTGAGACCGATGAATACCGCCGATTCCCCTTGCCTGGCTCAGGGCTCGCCCGGGTGCGCCGCGACCCGGCGCGCGGCGGCCGGCCAGGCGCGGGCGGACCTTAGGGGGCCGACGTCCGGAGACCGGATTCCAAGCCCGCGGGCGGGGCGCTCGCCGCCCTCAGGCGCGCGCCCCGATAGGCGTCGGGGATCGAGAGGGCCCAGACGAACAGGCCGGCCGCGTGGCGTCCGAGGGCGCCGGCATCCGGGCTCGCGAACTTCGTGGTGAGCCACGCGCCCGCCAGGACGAAGAGCGCGAAGCCGAGGCCGCGCCCGGCCCGGCCGATCAGCACGTGTCCCATGCCGGGCAGCACGATCGCGGCCGCGAGGACCGCGTAGGGGTCAGGCAGCCGCGCGCGCGGGCTCGTCACGGGGTTCGCCACTGGGCTCGTCATGGGGTTCGTCATGGGGTTCGTCATGGGGCACGTCCTCGGTGATCAGGCGGGCGAGGGTTACGGCCCGCGCGAGGGCGGAATGCAGGGCCTCGCGGTCGACGGCCCCGAGGGGGAACCGGTTCTCGCGCAGGAGCAGGTAGGCGCCGCGCTCGCCCTCGCAGAGTTGGCTGACGATCCGGACGCCCCGCGCGGTGACGAGGACCTCCTTCGCGCGCGGATCCGCCAGGATCGTTCCGACGACCGGCGCGGCCCGGGCGAGGAGGGCCCCGGCCCCATGCGATCCCCGCACCAGCGTCCCGCCCGGCCAGGCGTGCGGCAGGTCGTAGCGCGCCGGGAGGTCGTCCGCGGGCGCATAGAACTCGGCCCCGGCCACCCGGCGGAGGATGTCGATCGTGCCGCGGGCGCCCGTCGGATGATGCACCGAGACGCTGAGCCAGAGCTGCGGCAGGCGCCGGAAGGCCACCGCCTCGGGGATGAGCCGGATGACGACGGGCAGTCCCGCGAAGCGGCCGGACAGCGTCCCGAAGCCGGTCGGGTCGCGCCCCTCGGCCGGGTCCGCTAAAAGGTCGGCGCAGGGCCGGAGCATCCCGGCCCGCTCCGCCGAGGCCGCCCGGCCGCGCCGGTGGAGCGCGTAGCCGGCGGCGGCGAGGATCGGAAGGGCGAGGAGGTCGATCATGCCGGCCTCAATAGCCCCTCGGCTTCGGCCAGTGCATCGTGAACTGGTCGCCGCGCCGGACATACTTGTAGCGGTGCAGGACGAACCAGGCGGAGGCGATGATGTAGAAGCTCATCATCGCCACGAGTTGCGTCCCGTATCCGAGGAACACCGCGAGGTACGTCACGCTGCACAGGAGCAGCAGCAGCAGGCAGGGCAGGGGATGGAGCGGGTGGACGTAGCCCCGCTGGATGGTGCCGAGGGGCCATTTGCGGCGGAACAGGATGATGGACAGCGCCATCAGCGTGTAGCCGAGGAGCCCCGACAGGATCGAGAAGGTGATGGTCTGGTCGAGCGGCGTCGAGACCGCGAACAGGATCGCCACCGGGACGAAGAAGACGATCGCCCGGTAGGGGGTGTGGTAGATCGGGTGCACGGCACCGAACCAGGCCGGCATGTAGCGGTCGCGCCCCATGGCGAACCAGGCCCGCGAGGCGTCGTTGATGCAGCCATTGGCCGAGGCGACGGTGGCGAACAGGGTGCCGAAGAACAGGAACACCTCGAGCCAGCGGTTCCCCGTCAGGCGCCCGGCGTCGTAGAGCGGCGTCACGGCCTGCCCGAGATATTCCCAGGGCATCAGCCCCGAGCAGACGTACCACGTGGCGGTGGCGGCGATGAGCAGGGTCATCATGCCCGTCATGGTGCCGAGGGGGAGGGCGCGGGCGGGGGAGCGCACCTCCTCGGCGGCCTGGGTCGTGCCCTCGATGCCGAGGTAGAACCACAGGCCGAAATGCATGGCGGCGAGGATGCCGAGGCTGCCGTAGGGCAGGCCGACGAGGAGCGCGTCGTGCCGCAGCACCGCGCCCGGGGCCCAGGGCTGCGTCGCCACGAACAGCACCACGATGGCGGCGAAGGCCGCGGCCGTGATCAGGAGGTTCATGGTCAGCGAGGCGAGGACGCCGCGATAATTCAGGAAGGCCAGCGCCACGATGGTGAGCACCATGAAGGCGCGCTTGTCGACGGTGCCCGGGACGCCGAGATTCGCCATGAACGCCTCGAGGAGGTCGCCGGTCACGATGGCGTTCGAGACCTCCAGCATGGTGTAGGCCATGACGAGGTAGAGGCCGACATTGAAGGCCGCGAGCGGGCCGATGATGTGCTTGGCCTGCGCGTACTGGCCGCCCGCGGCGGCCACCGTGGAGGTGATCTCGGAATCGATCATCGCCACGCAGGTGTAGAGGATGCCGGCGAGCCAGCAGGCGGTCAGCGCCGCGACCGGCCCGCCCTTGCCGACGGCGAAGTTCCAGCCCATGAACTCGCCGACCAGCACGATCCCGACGCCGAGCGCCCAGACATGGCCCGGGCCGAGCACGCGCAGGAGCGCGATCTTCCTGGCCGGCGCGGCTGCCGCCACCGGCGGGGCTTCCGCCAGGGAGATCTTCGGGGCCTGGATCCCCGGCGGAGAGGCAACCTGAACGTTCTGCATCACGACCTCGCTGCCTGCTCGCCGACATCGGCGTCGACGATCTCGCCCTCCTCGGAGGAGAGGAGGTAATCCTCCCCGAAGGCTCGGTTGGTGCGCAGCAGGTCGAAGCTCATCCAGAGCGCGAGGGCTCCGGCGATCGCCCAGGCGCTCCAGTTCATGATCTCCACCATGACGGACTTCCTTGCGGTTCGATGGAAGGCGGAATCTCGGATCCGGCACGTTCTCGGATCCGGCAAGTTCGCGCACCCGGCAAGTTCGCGGACCCGGACAGCGTGAGCCGCGCGATCAGCGGGCCCGCGGCGCGTCGTCCGAGCCGAAGCGCTCGGCGATGACGTCCCGGTATTCGCGATCCGAGTACCGGAACAGGAAAACGAAGTATCCGACGATGATGACCACCGTCAGCGCCAGGGCGCTCCAGTTGAGGGCGTAATCGAAGCGGGTCCCGATGATCGTCGCGGCCTTCTCGGGCGCGATCCCGAGCTTCTCCCATTGCGCCGCCATGACGGCGTTCTGGCCGAGCGCCTCCCAGGTCGGGTTCGGGTACTCGGTCGTCGTCGTGCCGCCGCCCGCCAGCTTGAACAGCAGCGGCAGGTAGAGCGTGAAGAAGACGAGCACCAGCATCAGGAAGGCATCGAAGATCTGCCCGGCGACCGATTGCTTGGGCGGCTCGTAGGGGGTTTTCTTCACTTCACCGCTCCCTTGTCCTGCCGCATCCGGCGAAGCTGATCGAGATAGTAGATGTCGATCCCGTAGATCGCGGCCCGATCCTCGCCGTAGTGCCGGATCATCGCGACGATCGCCGCCGTGTTGAGAAACAGGACGCTGACACCGAGCAGAGCCATCGGGATGGTCAGGTTGGCGGCATCGAACACGTGCCGCATCGTCCAGAAGGTGAAGGCGTAGATCAGCCAGACCACGACGACCGCGAAGATGGCGGCCGCGCAGTCTCGCCGGAACATGGCCGAGATGCGGGGGTCCTGGTGCGACATGGCACGCTCCCTCCCAGGGAAGTTATTCTTTTCGGGAATGCGTCGTTCTTTTCGGGAAAGAAACTGCCGAGCGCGCGCCGTTGTCAATGTCAAAAATGTTGTGCAGCGCGTCAAACCGGAACTGTCCTGCCGGCCTGCGGCGGCCGGCCGGATCCGCCGCGTCGGCGCGTCGCCGAGCGGGTCGAGGAGGCCCCGCGAGCCATCCATTTCGGCCCCGTCCGTCCGAAGGCCTCGCGCGGTCGAGCACGCGACCGGCGCGGTCTGCCTGGGCGCTCGGCACGGTCGTCTCGCAACGCCGGGTGAGCTTAACGCCCGCTCGCTTATGGAGAAACTTTCGTACCTGGGGAGAACAAATCGCGGTTTCGGGCGAACGGACCGCGGGAATCGTCGTCCCGGAGCTCGGGAGGCGGCATCCCGGATGCGGTCGGGCATGATTGGTTTTCGATGTCAGCGTCCCGGATTCGTCCCGTACCGGGATCGTATCGGCGCATCGGGAACGCCCTGGAACCGGTGACGCGGCGCGGCGACGCCGGGCGGGGGCGATCGCCGGGGTTCTCGGAACTCCACGCCCGCGAGGCGACGCCGGGGCGGCACCGGGCCGGCCCGCATGCCGGTCCGTTCGGCACCGCAGCACTTTCTTGCCAAGAAAAATTTGTGACCATTGGTTGACCAAGGGTCCGGCCTGTGCGAGCTGTATCGTGCAGACTCGATGAGACGGGGAACTTGCGATGTGCGGCATAGTCGGGTTGTTCTTGAAGAATCCCAAGCTTGAGCCACAGCTCGGCACGCTTTTGTCCAACATGCTCGAGACGATGACGGGCCGCGGTCCCGACAGCGCGGGCTTCGCCGTCTACGGCGCCGACGGCGAGGGCGTGAAGCTGACTCTCCGGGGTCCCGACCAGGCCGCCCTCTCCGTCGCGGTGTCCGGGCTCGAGGCCGGCCTCGGCGCCCGCTTCGAGACGGTCGAGCGCGACACCCACACGGTCCTCTCGGTTCCCGCCGGGCGCGAGGACGCGGTGCGGGCCTGGCTGCAGGCGAACACGCGCGGGATCGACGTGGTCAGCGCCGGCCGGCGGATGGAGATCTACAAGGAGGTCGGCCTGCCGGCCCAGGTCGCCGGGCGCTTCGACCTCGCCGGCATGACCGGGACGCACGGCATCGGCCACACCCGCATGGCGACCGAGAGCGCCGTCACCACGAACGGCGCCCACCCGTTCTCGACGGGCATCGACGAGTGCCTCGTCCACAACGGCTCGCTCTCGAACCACAACGACATGCGCCGCCGCCTCGAGCGCGAGGGCCTGACCTTCGCCACCCGGAACGACACCGAGGTCGCCGCCGGCTACCTGAGCTGGCGCATGCGCGAGGGCGCCTCGCTCAAGGAGGCGCTCGAATCGAGCCTGCGGGATCTCGACGGCTTCTTCACCTTCGTGGTCGGCACCGAGACGGGGTTCGCGGTGGTGCGCGACCCCATCGCCTGCAAGCCCGCCGTCATGGCCGAGACCGACGACTACGTCGCCTTCGGCTCCGAATACAGGGCGCTCGTCGGCCTGCCCGGCATCGACAAGGCGCGCGTCTTCGAGCCCGAGCCCGCCCGCGTCTACGCCTGGGAGCGCCACTGATGCCGAACTTCGACCTGAACCGCGCGCCCCTGCGCGAGCTGAACCGCACCCTGCACGCCCTGCGCCCCGACACCAACGAGAGCCACTGGACCGTCACCGGGCCGGACGGGCGCCACGCCATCGCGGCGGGGCTCGACGCGCCGATCAGCGTCGAGATCGACGGAAACGTCGGCTATTACTGCGCCGGCATGAACAAGCACGCCAGCGTCGTGATCAACGGCAATGCGGGCGTGGGCGTCGCCGAGAACATGATGTCGGGCTTCGTCCACGTGCGGGGCGATGCCAGCCAGGCGGCGGGCGCCACCGCGCATGGCGGCCTCCTCGTCGTGGACGGCAATGCGGGGGCGCGCTGCGGCATCTCGATGAAGGGCATCGACATCGTGGTGAAGGGCTCGATCGGCCACATGTCGGCCTTCATGGCCCAGGCCGGGACCCTGACGGTGCTGGGCGACGCCGGCGAGGCGCTCGGCGACTCACTCTACGAGGCCAGGCTGTTCGTGCGCGGCTCGGTCAGGAGCCTCGGCGCCGACTGCATCGAGAAGGAGATGCGCGACGAGCACCGCGAGCAGCTCCACGGCAAGCTGAAGGCCGCCGGGCTCGCGGGCGAGATCGATCCGTCCGAGTTCAAGCGCTACGGCTCGGCGCGCCGCCTCTACCATTTCCACGTCGACAACGCCGGAGCCTACTGATGGCCGAGACCCCGAAGGATCCGCGCGACCTGCCGCGCACGAAGCCGCGCTTCTCCGCGACCTACACCCCCGACGTGATGTCCGAGATCCGCCGCGCCGCGGCGACCGGCATCTACGACATCCGGGGCGCCGGCGCGAAGCGTCCGCTGCCCCATTTCGACGACCTCCTGTTCCTCGGCGCCTCGATCAGCCGCTACCCGCTCGAGGGCTACCGCGAGCGCTGCGGCACGGAGGTGGTGCTCGGCAACCGCTTCGCCTCGAAGCCGATCACGCTGAAGACCCCGGTGACGATCGCCGGCATGAGCTTCGGCTCGCTCTCCGGCCAGGCCAAGGAAGCCCTCGGGCGCGGCGCGACGCTCGCCGGCACCTCCACCACCACGGGCGACGGCGGCATGACGCAGGAGGAGCGGGGTCACTCGCAGACCCTCGTCTACCAGTACCTGCCCTCGCGCTACGGCATGAACCCGGACGATTTGCGCCGGGCCGACGCCATCGAGGTGGTGATCGGCCAGGGCGCCAAGCCCGGCGGCGGCGGCATGCTGCTCGGCCAGAAGATCACCGAGCGCGTCGCCGGGATGCGCTGCCTGCCCCCCGGCATCGACCAGCGCTCCGCCTGCCGCCACCCGGACTGGACCGGCCCGGACGACCTCGAGATCAAGATCGAGGAGCTGCGCGAGATCACGGACGGCGAGAAGCCGATCTACGTCAAGGTCGGGGCGTCGCGGCCTTATTACGACACCGCGCTCGCGGCGAAGTCGGGGGCCGACGTGGTGGTGCTCGACGGGATGCAGGGCGGCACCGCCGCCACCCAGGACGTCTTCATCGAGCATGTCGGGATCCCGACGCTCGCGGCGATCCGGCCCGCCGTGCAGGCGCTGCGCGACCTCGGGCTGCACCGCAAGGTCCAGCTCGTGGTCTCGGGCGGCATCCGCTCGGGCGCCGACGTCGCCAAGGTCCTGGCCCTCGGGGCGGATGCGGTGGCGATCGGCACCGCGGCGCTGATCGCGCTCGGCGACAACGATCCGCGCTGGGAGGCGGAGTACCAGGCCCTCGGCACCACGGCCGGCGCCTACGACGACTGGCACGAGGGCAACGACCCCGCCGGCATCACGACGCAGCGGCCCGAGCTCGCGAGCCGCCTCGACCCCGTCCTCGCCGGTCGGCGGCTCGCCAACTACCTCGCGGTGATGACGCTGGAAGCCCAGACCATCGCCCGGGCCTGCGGCAAGAGCCACCTGCACAACCTCGAACCGGAGGATCTGGTGGCGCTGACGATCGAGGCCGCCGCCATGGCGGGCGTGCCCCTCGCCGGCACCGAATGGGTGCCGGGCAAGACCGGTTTCTGAGCTTCCTGGAGGGCCGCTCCCGCGCAGCGGGGGCGGCCCTCTCGACGTACGCAGGCCCACCACGCAGCCGATCGACCCACGGGAGTGTTTCGCGATGACGCTCGATCTCGAGATTGCCGCCAAGGAACGCGGTATCAAGTACTTCCTCGTGTCCTACACCGATCTGTTCGGCACGCAGCGCGCCAAGCTGGTGCCGGCCGCGGCCATCAGGAGCACCTGCAAGAACGGCGCGGGCTTCGCGGGCTTCGCGACCTGGCTCGACATGAGCCCGGCCGATGCCGACCTCCTGGCGGTGCCCGATCCCGACGGCCTGATCCAGCTGCCTTGGAAGCCCGAGGTCGGCTGGCTGCCGGCGGATCTCGTCATGAACGGGGTGCCCGTCGCGCAGGGCCCGCGCAACATCCTCAAGCGCCTGATCAAGGACGCGGCCCGGGACGGGCTGCAGATGAAGACCGGCGTCGAGTGCGAGTTCTTCCTGATCACCCCCTGCGGCTCGGAGCCCGCCGACACCGCCGACCGGCAGATGAAGCCCTGCTACGATCAGTCGGCCCTGATGCGGCGCTACGACGTCATCACGGAGATCTGCGACGCCATGCTGAGCCTCGGCTGGCGGCCCTACCAGAACGACCACGAGGACGCCAACGGCCAGTTCGAGATGAACTGGGACTACGACGACGCCCTCGTCACCGCCGACCGGCACGCCTTCTTCAAGTACATGACGCGCTCCATCGCCGAGAAGCACGGCCTGCGCGCGACCTTCATGCCCAAGCCCTTCATGGACCTGACGGGCTCGGGCTGCCACGCCCACGTCTCGGTCTGGCGGGACGAGCGCAACGTCTTCAGCGACCCCGCGGATGAGATCGGCCTGTCGCGGGAGGGCTACCACTTCATCGGGGGCCTGATCCACTCGGCCGACGCGCTCGCGGCCATCACCAACCCGTGCGTGAACTCCTATAAGCGCATCAACGCGCCGCGCACCACCTCGGGGGCGACCTGGGCGCCCAACACCGTGACCTACACGGGCAACAACCGCACCCACATGATCCGCATCCCCGATGGCGGGCGCTTCGAGTTCCGCCTCGCGGACGGGGCGGCCAACCCCTACCTGCTGCAGGCCGGCATCCTGGCGGCGGGGCTCGACGGGCTGCGCAACCGGCGCGATCCGGGCCAGCGCCTCGACATCAACATGTACACGGACGGCCACACGGTCGAGGGCGTCAAGCGGCTGCCCCTCAACATGCTCGACGCGATGCGGGCGCTCGAGGGCTGCGACGTGCTCAACGAGGCCCTCGGGGCCTTCGTGCCGAGCTACCTCAAGCTCAAGACCGAGGAATGGAACGCCTATTGTCGCCACCTGACCCAGTGGGAGCGCGACACCACCCTCGATTGCTGAGCCGAGCGCGTCCGCCGCGGGATCAAAGCGCACCGGGCCTCAGCCCCGCCGGCCTCGCCGGCGGGGTTTTTCGAGCGCGAGGCGTCCCGGCGATCGCGCGTCCGGCCCCCCAGGCGTCCCGTCCGGGATCAGGCGTCGCGGGGTTGGCCGGAGGGGACCGGACCGTCCGCGCCGAACCGGCCGGCTCCGCACGCGCGGGACCGGCAGGCCCCCCGGCGCATTCCGGGGGAGGGGGCGGACCGCTCCCGCGGGAGAGGGGCGCCGGCGCTTCCCACGCCTTCCGGGCTTCGTGCCGACGCTTCGGGGCTGGTGCTTCGGGGCTGGCGCTTGGGGGCTGCCCCCAGGGTTCAGTGTTCCGCTTCGCGATCCACCTCGTATCCGAACTCCGCCGCGGCGTGGCTCAGCCAGGACCAGAAGCTGCCCGCGAAGCTGCGGGCGACGGCGAGGTCGTAGGTCGGCGCCTCGTCCCGCTGCCAGATCTGGGCGCCGATATGCGCGATGCTGGTGACGGCGGCCTGCCCGGCCGCGAAGGCGCGCGGGTGCAGGTCGACCGCCACCCCCTTCGACAGGAGCCCGCGCGCGCGCGGGCCGGAGACCCGCACGATCGCGCGCGCGTCGCTCTGGTCCGTGACGGCCGCGACCCCGCGCAAGGCCTCGGCGAGGCCCTGCAGCCCGGCGCGCGCCTCGGCGACCGCCAGCCACTGGCCGGGCGCGGACCAGACGAGGCCCCGCTCGCCCACGAGTGTCGCCGCGCCGCTCCCGGGCAGCGACCAGCCGAACCGGTCCGCCAGGATGCGCCCCAGGGCGTCCTCCTGCCCGTCGGCCGCGATCACGGTGGCGAGGCCGACGCCGTCCCGCAGGGTCAGCCGGACGCCCGGCTCCCCCTGCGGACGTCCATGCCGGCCGGCCCGCGCGAACCCGGCCCAGGCGCTGCGGGGGGTCCACGCGCTCGTCATCACGCCCTCAGACACGCAGCTTCTCCTCTTTCGGATCGACGAAGACGGGCGAGCAGATCTCGACCTCGATGTCGGCGTCGCGCACCGGGTCGTAGGCGCGCACCCGCTCCCCGTGGCGCTCGGGGCCGCGCCGGAGCAAGCCGAGCCCGATCCAGTGCCCGAGGCTCGGGGAGTGGGCGACCGAGGTCATGAAGCCCTCGTCGGCCGCGAGGCTCGGGCCGGCGCCGAGCGCGAGGAAGTGGGCGCCCGCGCGCAGGCGCTGCGCCCGGTCGACGGGGCGGAAGCCCACCAGGATCGGGCGGTCGGGATCGGTGAGCGCGGGCCGCTCCTTCATCAGGCGCCCGACATAGTCCTTCTTCTTGGCGAGCATGCCGCCGAGACCGAGGTCGCGCGCGGTGGCCTGCCCGTTGATCTCCGCGCCGGCCGCGTGCCCCTTCTCGATGCGCATCACCGAGAGCGCCTCGGAGCCGTAGGCCGTGATGCCGTGAGGCGAGCCCGCCTGCATGATCGCCCGCCAGGCGGCGTCGCCGTAGGCCGCCGGAACCGCGAGCTCGTAGGCGAGCTCGCCCGAGAACGAGATGCGGAACAGCCGCGCCGGGATCCCGCCGCCGACCGTGACCTCGGCGCAGGCCAGGAACGGGAAGGCCTCGTTGCCGATGTCGAAGCCGGGATCGATGACGCCCCGCAGCGTGTCGCGCGCGCGGGGGCCCGCCACCGCGTACTGGGCCCATTGCTCGCTGACCGAGACCATCTGCACGTCGAGGTCCGGCCAGAGCCATTGGTGGCAGAACTCGAGGTGCTGCATGACCTTCGCGGCGTTCGCCGTCGAGGCCGTCATGACGAAGTGGCGCTCGCCCATCCGCGCGACGGTGCCGTCGTCCAGGACGAAGCCGTCCTCGCGCAGGAGCACCGCGTAGCGGGCCTTGCCGACCGGCAGCGTGCCGAAGGGGTTGGCGCAGACCCGCTCGATCAAGGCCAGCGCGTCCCGGCCCTGGATGTCGATCTTGCCGAGCGTGGTGACGTCGCAGATTCCGACCCTGCTCCGGACCGTGTCCACCTCGCGGTTGACGCTCTCGAGCCAGTCGGCCTCGCCGGCCTTCGGGAAGTAAGCGGGGCGAAGCCACAGGCCGGTCTCGACGAAGACCGCGCCCTGCTCCTCGCACCAGGCGTGGGAGGGCACCTGCCGGATCGCCCGGAAGTCCTTGCCGCGGTGATGGCCCGCGAAGGCGCCGATCGCAACCGGCGTGAAGGGCGGGCGGAAGACCGTGGTGCCGACGCTCGGGATCGCCTGGCCGGTCAGCTCGGCCATGAGGCTGAGCCCCGCGAGGTTCGAGGTCTTGCCCTGATCGGTCGCCATCCCGAGGGTGGTGTAGCGCTTCAGGTGCTCGACCGCCCGGAAGCCCTCGCGGTGGGCGAGCTCCACGTCCGCGGCCGCGACGTCGTTCTGGAAATCGACGAAGGCCTTGCCCTTCGGCTTCGCCACCCGCCAGAGCGGCGTGTGCGCTATGCTCTCGGGATCGGTCCCGAGGGTGTCGCGGGGCGCCGCCGCGAAGCCGCAGGCGGTGGCGGCCTCGCCGCCGACCTGCGCACCGGTCTCCAGGCACTCGGCCAGCGTCAGGCGTCCGCCGGCCGCGCCGGCCGCGACCATGCCCGAGGGCAGCGTGCCCGGCACGAAGGCGTGGATCGCCGCGTCCCAGGCCGGCCGGCGCGACAGGTGCGAGTCGAGGTGGACGATCGGATTCCAGCCATTGGCCATCGCCAGGCAGTCGCAGGCGATGGTCTCGGAACTCCCGTCGGCGTCGACGACCACGATGGCCTTGAGGGCGAGGCTTCCCTTCGTGCCCGCGACGTAGCCGCCGGAGACGACACGCGCGCCGGCGGCCTCGGCCTCCCGGCGCAGGGCCGGCGACACGGAGGGCCGCGAATCGATCACCGCCACCACCTGCCCGCCGGCGGCCGCGACGTCGGCGAGCGTCCGCCAGCCGTCGTCGCCCGAGGTGAAGATCGCGACGCGCCGCCCCGGCAGCACGCCGTAGCGGTTGAGGTAGGTCCGCACCGCGCCGGCCAGCATCACGCCGGGCCGGTCGTTGCCGCCGAAGATGTGCGGGCGCTCGATCGCCCCCGCCGCCAGCACGGCCCGCCGCGCAGTGATGCGCCACAACCGCTGGCGCGGCGCGTGCGCCGGGGGCACGGCCAGGTGGTCGCTGACGCGCTCGACCGCCCCGTAGGCGCCGTGATCGTAGACGCCGAACAGGGTGGTGCGGCTGAGGATGCGCACCTCCGGCATGCTCTCGAGCTCGGCGATCGTCGCCGCCGCCCAGTCCACGCCGGACCGGGAGCCGACCGCGCGCCGCTCCGCCAGAAGGCGCCCGCCGAGGCGATGATCCTCGTCCACCAGGATCACCCGGGCACCGGAGCGCCCGGCGGCCAGGGCCGCCGACAATCCGGCCGGCCCGCCGCCGATGACGAGCACGTCGCAGAAGGCGTGGGCCCTGTCGTAGGTGTCGGGGTCGGGGGCCTCCGCCGCGCGGCCGAGGCCGGCGGCCCGGCGGATCAGCGGCTCGTACAGCCTCTCCCAGAAGGCCGCCGGCCACATGAAGGTCTTGTAGTAGAACCCGGCCGCGAAGATCGGCGCCGCGAGCGCGTTGACCGCAAGCGCGTCGTATCGCAGCGACGGCCAGCGGTTCTGGCTCCGCGCCTCCAGCCCCTCGTAGAGCTCCGCGACGGTGGCGCGGGTGTTCGGCTCCCGGCGCGCGCCCGAGCGCAGCTCGACGATCGCGTTCGGCTCCTCGGAGCCCGCCGAGAGGATGCCGCGGGGCCGGTGATACTTGAACGAGCGGCCGACGAGGCGCACGCCGTTGGCGAGCAGCGCCGAGGCCAGGGTGTCGCCCTCGAACCCCGACAGGCGGGTTCCGTCGAAGCGGAATTCGAGCGGCCGGCGCCGGTCGATCAGCCCGCCCGACGCGGTGCGGAAGGCTTCGTGGCGACCGGTCGGGAGGGGCGCGCTGTCCGCCTCCGAGCGCCGCAGCGTGATGGTGCTCATGCGGCCTCTCCCGGGCGGCGGCTGCGGGCGACGTCGCGCGCGGGCGAGACGTCGCTGATCGTATGGGTGCGGGTGTCGCGGGTGACGACGAGCCAGCTGCGGCAGCCGGCGCCGTGGTACCAGAGCTCCCGGTGCTCGCCGGCTGGATTGTCGCGCAGGTACACGTAGTCGTGCATGGCGGAGGCCTGCGCCTCCAGGCCGTCCGGCCGCCTCGGCGCGGCATCGCCGAGATAGCTGAACTCGCCGTTGTCCCGCTCGCCGCAATAGGGGCATCGAATGCGCATGACGGGTGACCCTCAGTGCAGGTTCGGCTGGGCGCCCATGCCCTTCTCGTCGATGAGATGGCCGGTGGCGAAACGGTCGAGGCGATAGGCTGCGGCGTCCGGATGGGGCGCGTCGCGGGCGATCAGGTGGGCGAAGCAGAAGCCCGCCGCGGGCGTCGCCTTGAAGCCGCCGTAGCACCAGCCCGCGTTGAGGTAGAGCCCGTCGATGCCGGTGCGGTCGATGATGGGCGAGCCGTCCATCGACATGTCCATCACGCCGCCCCAGTGACGCAGCAGGCGCAGGCGCCCGAGGCCGGGCCAGAGGGCCATGCCGCCCTCCATCACGTCCTCGATGGTCGCGAGGTTGCCGCGCTGCGCGTAGGAATTGTAGCCGTCGATGTCGCCCCCGAAGACGAGGCCGCCCTTGTCCGACTGGCTGACGTAGAAGTGGCCGGCCCCGAAGGTCATCACGCAGTCGATCAGGGGCTTCACGCCCTCGCTGACGAAGGCCTGCAGCACGTGGCTCTCGATCGGCAGGCGCATGTCGACCATGGCGGCGAGGAGCGAGGTGGAGCCCGCCACCGACAGGGCCACCTTCCTGGCGCGGATGAGGCCGCGGCTGGTCTCGACGCCGGTGACCCGGCCGTTCTCGCGCCGGATCCCCGTGACGGCGCAGTTCTGCACGATGTCGACGCCGCGCTGGTCGGCGGCGCGGGCGTAGCCCCAGGCCACCGCGTCGTGCCGCACGGTGCCGCCGCGCCGCTGCAGCAGGCCGCCCTTCACGGGGAACCGGGCATTCTCGAAATCGATGAACGGCACCATCGCCCGCACGCCCTCGCGGTCGAGGAGCTCGGCGTCGATGCCGGCCATCCGCATGGCGTTGCCGCGGCGGGCATAGGCGTCGCGCTGCGCGTCCGAATGGTAGAGGTTGAGCACGCCGCGCTGGCTCACCATCGCGTTGTAGTTGATGTCCTGCTCGAGCCCCTCCCAGAGCTTCATCGACTGCTCGTAGAACGGGATGTTGCCGGGCAGGCCGTAATTCGAGCGGACGATCGTGGTGTTGCGCCCGACATTGCCCGAGCCGATGTGGCTCCGCTCGAGCACGGCGATGTTGGTCAGGCCGTGCTCCTTGGCGAGGTAATAGGCGGTCGCGAGCCCGTGCCCGCCGCCGCCCACGATGACGACGTCGTACTCCGTGCGCGGCGCCGCATCGCGCCACTGGGGCTTCCAGCCGCGTTGGCCGCGCAGGGCTTGGCCGAGGACGCTGAAGACGGAGTAGTGCATGGAGGATGCCGTCCTTCGAGGAAGCCGCGTGGGCCTGCCCCTTGATAGCAGGCGGTTTCGTGGGCAGGCTTGCATTTCGCGACACATCTCCGGCAAATCGCGCAGAAATGAGCAGCACCGAGGACACGAACCGTTCGAGACCGGGCCGCAAGCCGCCGCGGGTCGCGGCGCCCGCGACCCTGACGATCGGGTTCGTGCTCGTGCCCGAGTTTCCGCTGATGGCCTACACGGCCGCGGTCGAGCCGTTGCGGGCCGCCAATACCCTGTCGGGCTGCGAGCTCTACCGCTGGTGGCACGCCACCCCGGGGGGCGGGGTCGTGCGCGCCTCCAACGGCATCTCGATCCTGACCGATGTCGAGGTCGGCGCCGTGGAGCCCGACGCCGACCGGGTCTTCGTCTGCGCGGGCGGCAACCCCGCCTCGTTCGACGATCCGGCCCTGTCCGCCTGGCTCCGGGACCTCGCACGCCGCGGCGTGACCGTCGGCGGCATCTCCGGGGGCCCCTACCTGCTCGCGCGCGCCGGCCTGCTGGCGGGGCGCCGCTGCACGCTCCACTGGGAGCATGTCCCGGCCTTCGAGGAGCGCTATCCCGACATCGCGGTGGTCCGCTCGCTCTTCGAGGCGCAGGGGGACCGGATCACCTGCTCGGGCGGGATCGCGGCACTCGACCTCATGCTCAACCTGATCGAGCGCGACCACGGGCCCGGCCTCGCGGCGGGCGTCAGCGACTGGTTCCTGCACAACCAGATCCGCGAGGGCCTGAGCCCCCAGCGCATGGACCTGCGGCTCCGCTTCGGCATCCGCGATCCCCGGGTCCTGCGCGTCCTCGCCGCCATGGAGGCGAACCTGGAGACGCCGCTGCCGCGGGAGGTCTTGGCGGCGCTGGCTCACGTGTCGGTGCGCCAGCTCGAGCGGCTCTTTCGGGACCTCCTCGGCACCGGGCTCCACCGGCGCTACCTCGACCTGCGCCTCGACAGGGCCCATCAGCTTCGTCGCGAGAGCTCGATGAGCGCCTCGGAGATCGCGGCCGCGACCGGCTTTTCCAACGCCGGCGAACTCTCGCGAGCCGAGCGCCGGGGGCGCTTGCAAGCGGCGATGCCACATCAAGCGTGAACGTCGTGCTGCCCCGACCGCCTGGATGCGAGGGCTGCGTGACCCGCGCGACGACTTGGACGGCCCTGCGCAACGCGCGTGGACCGAACGGGTCGACGCCTCTCGTTCACCAGCGCCGGCGTGGCAGCCGGTCGCTCGCGCAGGACCATGCCGGGCGAGCGATCCTTCGGGACAGTCGGCCGTGGCCGCGATCGGCGTGGTCGAGGCCCGAGACCACCGTCTCAGGATCCTGGCGGCTGGAGATGGCGATGCCCGGCACATGCCGGAGTACCCGCCCGTCACGGCTGAGCAGCGCTGGACACCGTAGGCTCCGTATCCGATCAGGCGGCGGAGGATCGTCGAGGACCCTCCGAACGGCGCCCGTCTCGCCCTCGGGTGGGGGGTGTCTCCCATCGTCGCGGCCCATCCACTCGAGCGTCGACGCGTCCGACAGACCCGACGCCGATTCGGCAAGGTTCCTGTCCTGCTCCAGCAGGGGCTCGATGTTTCCGTAGTACCTATGGGCGAAAGTTCGCATAATACTTACGGACGAGAACTCCGGACATGGCACGTCGTACCCATTTATCTTCCTAGTTCGAGCGGGCTCTCTTTCCGTATAAGGTTGCTGGCCTCTTGAGCGAGTCGCGGTCATGGCGGATGCGTGCAGCAAGATCGATGTGTCCTCGGCAGTCAGTCGAGACTCGACCTCGGCGCTTTCTCCCTACTTCTGCGCCGTTCGCCGGCATCGCGAGAGTCCGCCCAAGACGATCTTCTTCAGCCCGTACTTCCCCATCCGAACGGCCGATCCGGGGGGCGAACGCCAGCCCGACCGCTTGGCGGCGTCGTCGCCCGAGTAGTGCCCACGTGTTCGCGCGCCTTGCTGCCAGCGATCGCCTGAGGATCTGCATGCGCCATCGTCGTTCGTCAGGAGCGATGGTGGCCCCCACCGTCCAGACGATCTGTTCCCCGCGGGCGCATTGATGAGCCGTGACCGTCGCAAAACCCGCAGCTTGGCGTCTCGCCTTCTCCTCGCGTTGATCTTCGGCGCTGCGCCCGGCCATGCCTTCGCGGAGTATGTGGTCGACAGCGGAGACGTGCTCGAAGTGTCCGTGTTCGGCATCAACGAGTTGCGTCAGCGTGGCGCCGTCAACGTGGACGGAGAGCTGTCGGTACCCATGGTCGGACATCTCAAGGTCGCCGGCCGGACATTGTCGGACATTCGATCGACCGTTCAGAAGCTCCTCGGCAGCAAGGAGTTCAGACATCGCGCGGCCGACGGACGCGAGGACATCGCGCTTCGTCCGGATCAGATATCCGTTGACATCGTCGAATACAGGCCGCTGTTCATAAACGGCGACGTCTCCCGTCCGGGGGTACAGACCTATCGTCCAAAGATGACGGTACGAGCCGCCTTGGCGCTTGCTGGCGGCTTCGACGTGATGCGCTTCCGCATCAAGGATCCCTTTCTCGAAGCCGTCGACTTGCGAGGCGAGTACCAATCGCTCTGGACGGAGTTCGCTCGGGAACGGGCCCAACGCTGGCGGGTTCAGGCGGAACTGGACGGCAAGTCACAGGACGAGCTGAACCTCTCGATTCAGCCCGTCCCGAAGGACGTTCTCGACGAGATTGGCCGCTCGACCCTGAACCAGAAGAAGAGCGACGACATGACCTATCAGAACGAGATGTCGTTCCTCAAGCGCATGCAGCAGGAGGCCGACAAGCACCTCGTTCTGTCCATCGAGCAGCAGATTCGGGATCAGGAAGCCGAGCGTATCGAGAACGATAATATGGAGAAGACGAAAGATCTGTACCAGAAGAGCATCGTTCCGGCGAACCGGCTCGTTGAGCAGCAGCGTCTGTCCATTCTCGCAGCGACCCGGGTTTTGCAGACCTCGACGCAAGTCGCCCAGTCCCGAAAGGATCGCGAGGACGCGAACCGCAAGATCGGGCGATTGGATGATGAACGGCGCACCGCCCTATTGGCGAAGCTTCAGGATTCCGCCGTCAAGCTCGATGCACTCCGTAACAGGATCCAGGCCGTCGGTGAGAAGTTGGTCTATACCGGGGCCGTACGCTCACAACTCGTCCAAGGGGCCGGCAGCAAACCTGAAATAACAATCTATCGAAAGAACGATCAGGGCATCTCGCAAAAGATTCCGGCGGACGAGGACACCGAGTTGATGCCAGGAGATGTCGTCGACGTTCGTCTGCAAGCAGCTTCCGATATCGACAAGCTCGTCCGAGGTGCCACCGGGCAGTAGCTCGCCACCGAGGGGATCGATCTGCAAATTCCTGAAATGAGGCGCATCGGCGGAACTTATGCTCAAGCGAACACCCACCCTGCATTATCAAGGCGCGCCTGCGCCACACGTGCGGTCGGACGATGCCGGCGGTGTGTTCCATCCCCTCAGCATCTTGCGATTCATGCGCCGGCAGGTGGTCGTGATCGCGATGGTGCTGCTCGCCGCTCTCGGAATTGCGTTGACCTACGTCCTGCTGGCTTCTCCCGTCTATCTCGGGAGGTCGAGCCTCCTGCTCGATACCCGGCGACTGCAAATATTCCAGCAGTCATCGTTCGTGAGCGAAGTCAATTTCGATCAACCGGTCGTCGACAGTCAGATCGAGATCGTGAAATCCGAGGCGGTCGCCCGAAACGTCGTCGAGAACCTCAGACTCGACGACGATCCCGAATTCACCGGCCAAGCCTCCCGTCTTTCCGGATTCATCAAAGACATGTTGCCGCACTGGCTTCTGGTGAGGCTTGCGGAGCGCAACACGCCGAGCGCGACCAACGCCGCGGAAGAGCGGACGCAAACCGCCATCCGGCACCTCCGGGCGAACCTCGTCGTGCAACGCGTCCGATTGACGTATGTCATCGATATCGGGTTCACTTCGCGGGATGCGGCGAAAGCGGTCGCGGTCGCGAATGCGGTCGCCGACGCATTCATCGCCGACCAGACTCAGATCAAGCAGAGCACCACCAAACGGGCAGCAGCTTGGCTGCAGGAGCGGATGATCGAGCTTCGCGAGCAAGCTGTCGCGGCGGATAGAGCCGTCCAGGAATTCAAGACCAAAAACAACATCGTGCAGATCGGCGGGACCTCCCTCGACGAGCAGAAGCTCACGCAGCTGACGACCCAGCTCATCACCGCTCGGGAGCAGACGGCGGAGACCCGCGCGAAGGTCGAGCGCGTGACCGAGATGTTGGCGAGCCGGGCCCCCGATGCGATCCTCTCGGCGACCCTGCAGAACGACGTCATGAACCGTCTGAGGCAGCAGTTCGTCGATCTTTCGCGCCAGGAAGCCTACTACCTGCCACGACTCGGCGCCGATCATGAAGTTCTGGTCAATCTGCACAAGGAGATGCGGCAGATCGAAGAGGCGACGAGAACCGAGTTGAAGCGCATCGCCGAAGGATACCAGAGCGATCTCCGTCTCGCCAAGGCGCGCGAGGAAGCGGCCGAGGTCCGATTGAGCGAGCAGACGAAACATGAAGCCGGCATGAGGCAGGAGCACGGCGCCCTCAAGGTGCTCGAGAGTACGGCGAAATCCTATCAGGCCCTTCACGACACGTTCCTGCAGCGCTTCATGGAGG
This sequence comes from Methylobacterium planeticum, assembly GCF_008806345.1. GTDB lineage: Bacteria > Pseudomonadota > Alphaproteobacteria > Rhizobiales > Beijerinckiaceae > Methylobacterium > Methylobacterium planeticum. Next base: position 41,690 of record NZ_VZZJ01000024.1, read on the forward strand.
CGACGCAGCAGCAAAACTTCGCGAGCACGGAGGCCCGCGTGATCACGACGGCCTCGCGCGCCGAGAAGGTCGCGCCCAAACCCACCCTCGTGCTGGCGTTGGCGACCGTGCTCGGATTGGGCGTCGGCTTCGGCCTCGGCTACCTGCGCGAGCGTCTCGAGAGCGTGGTTCGCACGCCGCGCGAACTGGAGGATGCCCTCGGCATCGCGTGCCTCGGAACGCTGCCCGTCATCAAGACCAAACGCATTCGTGCGAGCCGCGCGAAGGCGCTGTCCCCGCCGCTCGAGGAGGGCGGGGACCGGGTTCTCTGTCAGGATCCGGGCGTGACGCGCCAGGTGCTCCTGACGCCGTTCTCCCGGTTCGCCGAAACCATCCGTCGCATCAAGGTCGCCGCCGACACGACCAGCGTGAGCCGAGACGTGCTGGTGCTCGGCGTGGTTTCCGCCGTCTCGCGGGAAGGCAAGACCACGCTGTCGGCCAACCTTGCGCAATTGCTGTCGAATGTCGGAGCCTCGACGTTGCTGATCGACGGCGACCTGCGCAATCCCTCGCTGACCAAGGCTCTGGCACCGACCGCGCAGGCGGGCCTGATCGAAGCGCTTCGCGGCGTCCCGGTCGAAACCCTCCTGTGGCATGACGCGACCACGGGGCTCGACTTCCTCCCCGCCGCACTCGAAACCCCGATCGCTCACACGAGCGATCTGCTCGCGTCTCCCGCGATGGCCAATCTGGTGAAGGCGGCAAGGTCCCGCTACGAGTACATCGTCATCGATTTTCCGCCCCTTGCACCGGTCGTCGACGCGATGGCGGCGAGCCACCTCGTGGATTATTTCGTTCTCGTCGTCGAATGGAGACGCACCTCGACCGATGTCGTGATCGAGGCTCTCGAATCCGCCGAGCCGGTCCAGAGTCGCATCCTCGGCGCCGTCCTCAACAAGGTCGATTCCCGGGCGCTGAAGAAAATCGACGAAAGTACTGAGAGATACTACAGGAAATACGACAATATTTGATTGCATGACCAGCAAGATGCCTGCCGCATGTCGGACTCGAGTGAGTACCACCATCTGGAACTGGAGATCGCGCTGAATCCAGCCGATCAGCGGCATATCCTGCCGCCGGTACGACCGGACCAGCTGCGCATACTCGATATCGGGTGCGGGATGGGGCAGACCCTGCGGGCGCTGCGGCTCGGCATGTCGGCCGAGGGCTGGGGCATCGACGTCGATTTCGAGGCCATCGCGCTCGGCAACAGACTGGCGGCGGAGAATATTCACCTCCTGGTGGGCGCGGGCGAGACTCTCCCGTTTCCGAACGGGTATTTCGATCTCGTCTTCTCACGGGTTGCTCTGCCGTACATGGTCCTACCGACAGCATTTTCGGAGATCGCGCGCGTTCTCCGCACCGGCGGCGAGGTCTGGTGCGTGCTGCACCCGCCGCGGATGCTGCTCGATCGATGCCGCGAGAAATTCTGGAAACTGGATCTGCCAGGGTTGGCCTATTGTGTATTCATTGCATTGAATAGCCTCCTGCTCTACGCCCTCGGCCGACAGATGCGCGTGATGGGCCTGTGCGAGACGGTGCAGACCCCGGGCCGGGTCTGGCGCCTGATGACGGCCGTCGGCCTTCGGAGCATACCGGTCGATCGATCGCCGTTCATGGTCGTGCGAGCGATCAAGATGCAGGGTTCTCCGGGGCCGGCTCCCGGTCGCACGACGTCGACCGGGGACGAGCATCGTCCCGGGGACCCCTGCGGCTAGGCGTGACTGTCCAGCCAGGCTTCGAACATCAGCACGTCCCAGAGGAGGTAATGCCAACGCCGGCGGCCCTGCTTGTGCTCGCTCCACAGGGCACGGATGGGTGCCGGGTCGAGAAAGCCCTCGCGGCGAAGGCGCTCTTCGGACAGCAGGTCCTCCGCCCAGTCCCTCAGGGGGCCGCTGAGCCAGTGTTCGATCGGAACGCCAAATCCCATCTTGGGCCGGTCTATGAGGGCGCGCGGCACGTAACGATCCAAAAGCGACCTCAGGACGCGCTTGCCCACGTTGTCGCGCAACTTCCATTCGGGCGGCAGCCTCCACGATTCCTCGACCACCCGATGGTCCAGGAACGGCACCCGCGCTTCCAGGCTGACCGCCATGCTCGCGCGATCGACCTTCACGAGGATGTCGTCCGGAAGGTAGGTCCGCATGTCGGTGAGCATCATCCGATCGATCATCGTCGCGCCCTGAGCGCAGAAGTCCATGGAGTTCCCGCCCGATTGCTGACGCGTGCCGAGCACGACGGAGTCGGATTCACGCCAGTGCGAGACGAGATTGCGGTAATATTCCTGTTCGGAGGCAACCCGCATCACGTGGGCCAGCTTCGGCAGCCGGTCGGCCAGATGCGCCACCTGCAGCCTCGCGGGCAGCACGCATTCGGCGACTGCCGAGATTGGCTTGGGATACCGCGATATCGCTTCCGCCAGCACCCGGCGTGCGGGCAGAGGCAGCCGGGAGAGCAGCTGCCAAGTGCGCAGCCCGTCGACGTAGCGGGTATAGCCGCCGAACAGCTCGTCGCCGCCATCGCCGGATAAGCTGACCGTGACGTGTTCCCGCGTGAGCTTCGAGAGCAGGAAGGTGGGGATCTGGGACGAGTCGGCGAACGGCTCGTCCCAGATCGCGGGCAATTGAGGCACCAGCGCCAGGGCGTCCGCGGGCGTGACCGTCAGTTCCGTGTGATCGGTGCCGAGATGGGAGGCGACCGCACGGGCATGCTCGGCCTCATTGTAGGCCGTCTCGGCGAACCCGACCGTGAAGGTCCGGACCGGGGAATTGCTCTGCGCCTGCATGAGTGCCGCGATCAAGGTCGAGTCGATCCCCCCGGACAGGAAGGCGCCGAGCGGTACGTCGGCGGCCATGCGGATCCGTACGGAATCCCGTAGGAGGTCGTGCAGCCGATGTTCGATGTCGTCCGGCTGCTCATGGCGAACGGCCAGTCCGGCCCGCGCCGCCGAAGAGATGTCCCAATACGCGACGCTGTTCGGCAGGGGTGCGTAGGGATCCGAGATCTCGACGAAATGCGCCGGGTCAAGTTTGGCGACGCCGCGATAGATCGACCGCGGGGCCGGTACGTAATTGTACTGCAGGAAGCGGGCGACGGACTCGCGGTCGATCTCCGGACGCCAGTCCGGATGGGCTCCGAAGGCCTTCAGTTCCGACCCGAAGAACAGGGTCGAGCCGCAGTGACCGTAGTAGAGCGGCTTCTCGCCCATTCGGTCCCGCGCGAGCGTGAGCGTTCGCGTCGACCGGCGCCAGATCGCCAACGCGAACATCCCGTTCGCGCGCTCGAGGGCACCGCGGATGCCCCACAGGCCGAGCGCGGCCGCGAATGTCTCCGTGTCCGAGTGACCGCGCCAGCGCGGCGCCCGGTCGCCCTGCTCCATCTCGCGGCGGATGTCGAGGTGATTGTAGATTTCCCCGTTGAAGATGACAACGTAATCGCCGCAGGGCGACAACATCGGCTGATCACCGGCGGAAGACAGATCCAGGATCGCGAGGCGCCGATGACCGAGAGCGATGCCCGCGCAGGCATCGGTCCAGCTGCCCGAACCGTCGGGGCCCCGGTGCGCGATCCGAGCGGCCATCCGTTCGACGAGCCCCTTCTCAACCGACCGTCCCCAATATCCGACAATGCCGCACATCACGCGTTACCTCGTTGGGGGATCAACTCGTCGTAGAGCGTGCCATAAGCGCTGACCGCGCGTTCGAGGCTGTAATGGTCGAGGACGCGCGCGCGCGCCGCCTCGCCGCGTCCCTGGCGATCGGCGGCGAGGCTCGCCGCGAGCATCGCGTCCACGAGCGCCACGGGATCTTCGCGGGGAACCATCCAGCCGGTGCCCCCGAGGATCTCGGCCGCATCTCCGACGTCGTTGGCCACCACTGGCACGCCGGCCGCCATCGCCTCGCCGACGCAGTTGGGAAAGGCCTCCGCCCGCGACGAGAGCACGTAGACATCGAACGCGTGCATGACGCGGCTGGCGTCGGGCCTGTCTCCGAGCGCGAGCGTACGGTCGCGCAGGGGAGCGGGAAGGTCGTGGACGAGCATTTCCGTGCCCGGTCCGCACAACACGAGGCGAAGATTCGGCGTGCGCGCCGCGACGGCAGCCGCAGCCGCGATGAGCAGGTCATAGCCCTTGACCCTGTGGTTGCGGGCGACGGCACCGAAGACCAGGTCGCCGTCTGCGAGGCCGAGCCCGCGACGGAGTTCGCGCCGCTCCGCCGGGTCCAGGGGTGTGAACAGCGAGGGCGGGAACCCATTCGGAATCACGGCGCTGCGGCGCCTGGAATATCCGTATGCCTCATGATGTTCGCAGGCGGTCCTGCTGTTGTAGAGAATGGCGGCCGGGTGCGCCGAGAGAAGCGCGTTCATCCGGATGACCCATCTCGTCGCGCGGGGCTGGTCCGACAGATCGTGCAGACTCTGACGGATGCCCCAGATGGTCGGAACCCCCGTGGCCAGCCCGGCGAGTGAGGCGGCTAGATTGCCGTGATACATCCAGCCGTGGACGAGGTTCGGCCGCCACCTGCGGGCTATGCGAGTCAGCTTCAGGGCCGCCCGCGACAGCCCTGCATGGTTCACGATCCTCAGCGTCTCGAGTTCCGCCCCGGCCGCCAGGAGCGCTGCGCCCTGCGTGCCTTCGTCACGCAGCGAGACGATCAGGTGCTGAAACCGCTCCCGGTCGCTCTGCGCGATCAGCCGGACCAGCGCGCGCTCCGCCCCGCCGGTGACCAGGCTGGTGATCACGTGCAGGATGTTCCGCTTCGCGCCGGGACCGATTCTGTTGGCAACGAGCGGCACCGATTCCGAATTCATGACCAGGATCTCAGGTTTGCCGGCCGGCCAGCCACGCGCGACCCGATCGCGACCTGCCAGCGGGAGGCCTCGCCGGGAGCGGTCACGGCGAGCACCAGCACCAGCGCGATGCCCGGCACGTCCAGCATGTTGTGGGAGAAGAAGCTCGCGAACGCGAACAGGAGGACAAGAAGCCGCCCGCTGCCCGTCGCGGCGGACAGGGCCACGGCGAGGAGCGCGCAGTAGATCCCGAAACCGACGAGCCCCATCTCGGCGAGGAACATCGCGTACGCGTTGTGCGTGCTGACCCGAAAGTCCCACTCGAAGGTATATCCGATCCCGCGGCCCAGGATCGGAGCTGAGTAGAACGTCTGCAGTCCGAGCTCGAGGGCCGCTTGCCGCTCCAGAGCGGAGGCATCATCGAGGTTGGCGCCGTAGGCACCGAGCCGGACGACCGTATTGGGATCGAGATACGAAGCCAAGCTGGTTGTCGCCACGAACTCGTAGAGGCCGCCGGTGGCGTAGAGCACGGACAGGAAAGCCAGAACCACGCCGATCGCGCCGACGAAGATGAAGCGGCCGCGACCGCCGCCGAAATGGCCCAACAGAGCCTGCCCGCTCAGGCCGATGATGAGCATCAGCCACGCGCCGCGCGAGAACGTCGCGAACACGCCGGGCGTGACGACCGCCCAGAGCAGGCAATTCCTCCCCACCCGGGATTGCGAGGATGCGACGATCGCCAGAGCGACCAGCATGAAGCCGGCGTCATTGGGATTGAGGTAGAAGCCGGCCCCCCGACCGGGAACGGTCGAGAACGTCGGAACGAAGAAGTCGTATATCGCCAGACCGGATCCGAGCAGAGCCGTGACGAGGCAGGCGAACCGCAGGGACTCGGCCGCACCTCGGCGACGAAACAACGGTACGCACACGACCATGAACGCGACCGGCTTCCACAGCGTGACGAGCCTCTCGATCGTGATCTCACTCTGGCTGGAATAGAGGAACGAGGCCGCGACCCACACCGCGTAGACACCCAGAAGCGCGATGAACCGCGCCTGCCAGCGCGTCAGCACGAACGAGCGCCCGTCGCCGAACGCCAGGTCCGCGAACGCGCAGGCGAACAGAGCCGCGAGGCAGACGACCTGCCCGTAGAGTGGTGGAACCCCATAGACAAAGTCGATGGCTTGGTCGCAGTAACTGGCGAGGTAGGCCAATACGATGCCGACGATCAGATTGATGGGCTGAGTGACGGTCATGCGGCCACGCCTCTCAGGCAGGAGAGCCATTGGTCCGCAATCCGCGCGATGGCGTGCCGCTCGCGCGCCTCGACCGCGGTCGAGGCGGCACCGGGCCAGCTTCCGCCGAGCAACGTGCGGAGTGCCGAGGCGAAGCAGGCCGCGTCGGTATTGCGCGGAGCCAGCACGCCGTTGACGCCTCGGGCGACGAGATGCCGAACGCCCGTCGGGCAATCGATCGCCGCGACCGGCACCCCGCTCGCGACGGCTTCCAGGAGGGCGTTCGGATAGCCTTCGAAGGAGGAGGTGAGCGCGAAGGCCTCGGCCAGCCCGAACCACTCGGCCATATTTCCGATCTGACCCGGCAGCGACACCCGGTCCTCGATCCCGAGCCGTCTCGTATCGGCTTCGAGCATGGCCCGCGACGGGCCTTCGCCGGCGATGACAAGGTGCCAGCCGCGCGCCACGTCCCCCGCGCGAGCGAACGCTTCGAGGAGCAGGTCGAAGCGCTTCTCCGGCGACAATCGGCCGACCGACAGGAGCAGGCGTCTGTCCGCAGGCACGATCGCCGTGGGCGAAACGACCGGCATCGCCGACGGAATGGGCCAGAGCACGGGATTGGGGATCACACACCCGCGGGCAGACGGGAGCTGCTCGGCGAGCCACCGCGCCCCGTCATCGGTTTGCATGACAACGACATCGGCGAAGCGGTAGAGGCCGCGTCGTGCGAACTCGAATGTCGGCGTGAGCGGGCAGGCCGGCGGGTAGGTCCGCTCGCTCACCACCAGCGGGATCGCGAGGCCGATTCGCGCCAGGATGGCCGCGAGGTTCACGTTGCTGAGGAAGGCGATCGCCCCATCGAAGTCGCTGTCGAGCATGATCTGCCGAAGCGCGAGCAGACGCCGGATGCGGCCGCGCTCCACCTCGCCGGGCCCTCCATCAAGCGAACGCACCGTCACCTCGGGGCTGAGCGCGAATGCCGGTTCGACGTAGCGTCCGAAGGTCGTGACCAGCGTAACGAGATGGCCTTCTGCCACCCAGTGGTTGGCGAGCAGCGTCATCACGCGCTCGGCGCCACCGCTGCCCAAGGTGCTCAGGAGCAGGAGAAGTTTCATGGGTGCGCGGCTAGATCGGTGAAAAGCGCTTCCCAGCGCGCCGCAATTGCCGCGATCTCGAACCGTCCGGCCCCCGCGAGCGCGCGAGCGCCCAGGGCCTCGCGTGCCACGGGCCGATCCATCATGGTCCCGAGCGCATCGGTCAGCGCGGCGAAATCGTTCGGCGCGACGAGGATCCCGTCCTCGTCGTGCGTCAGGATCGTGGAGGGACCGGTCGGGCAGTCGAACGCGACGCAGGCTGCACCGGCACAATACGCCTCGAGGAGAGCGTTGGGAAAACCCTCGAAACTCGACGCCAGGACGAACAGGTCGGCGCGCCCGATCCAGGTCTCCACATTGGCTATGCGCCCCAGGAGGTGGATGCGTTCAGCGCAGGCACTGGCCCTGCGGCGGGCCTCGAGCAGGTCACGCTCCTCGCCGTGCCCAAGGATGACCAGATGCCAGTCCGGCCGGGTACGCGCGAGCGCGTCGAAGGTTCGCAGCAGTTCGGCGAACTGCTTCTGCGGCGCCAGCCGTCCGACGGAGAGCAACAGGCGGCTCTGCGGCGGAAGCAGCGATGGCGGCGAAACCTCAGGGCCGGACCGGCCGCCCTCAAGGATTGGATTGTGGATGACCTCGACGCGCCGGGCGAAACTCCGGGTGCGGAGCCAGTCGGCAGCCTGCTCCGTCTGTGCGACCACGGCGTCGAGGCGCGCGTAAGCGAGGGGCCGCGCGGCTCGCCAAAGGGGAGACAAATCCGAGAATGGAGGATAGATCCGCTCGGTACCGATCCGGAGAGCGCTACGAGGCGCGCGCGCCAAAGCGAGCAGGATCGACGGCGTGCTCATCATGCCGACCACGACGTCCGGTCGTCGCGATCGGAGAACCGAGCCGATGGCGGCGATGCGCCGCCGGTTGGCGACCAGGGCCGCGGCGACAGACGACGAGCGCGTGTCCAAGCCCAACGGCTCGATGGAGACCCTGTCATCGACGGCGTAGGCTTGCCCATCGTCTCCGTCAGCGGCACTCAGAAGGACGATCGTCACCTCGTGCCGCGCGTCGACCCAATGGTTCGCCAACGCCACGGTGACACGCTCGGCGCCTCCTCCGGACAGCGAGTATATGATGAACATGATCCGCATGCGTCAGAGCTCGACGGAGGGCCGGGCGTAGACACGCATCAGCAGGTGATCACCGGCCACGCTCAGGGCTGTCGCCACGATCCCGCCCGTGACGCCGCCGGAGGGGCCGCGCGCGGACGCGGCGCCGATCGGGGCGATCGCGGTCGTCCCCGTGAGCCGCGACGGGGCCTCCCGGTGCCCCGTCATCGACAGCAGCGTGCCGATCGGACCGCTGGCCGCGCTCACCCAATAGCCGGTGGAGACGATCACGAGGATGGGTCGGGCCTGACCGTCGGCGTCACCGGACAGGAGAGCCAACAGCCGGCGGCCAGCGGCGGCGAAACAGATCGTGATGGCGAGCGAATTCGTGGTGACCGGCTGCACGGTCCGACAGAGCTGTCGCGGGCGTCCGAATGCACGCTCCCGGGAGAGCCGCGCGATGGGCGGCGAGGTGACATTCGGGAATACGTGAAGTGCGCAGGTGAGCAGAATCGCGCCCGCGGTTCCGATCCGGTCGTGGGCGACGTCCTGTGGGAGCCCGATCATCCCGACGATGACGGCGTCGACCTGCGCATTCAAGAGCAGCGCGGCGTTGGCGATCAGCACGAACGTGGCGCCCGCGAGCAGGATGACGGGCGCGGCAAGGAGCTCGATGCGTTGCGCACGGAAGAGTTCGCGCCTCCCGACCAGGACGGTCGCTGTCGAACGGCTGATCACGACGCACCCTGCCGTGTCGGGAGAGGGATCGGGCCGCTCCGAGCCATGACCGCCGCCGGACTTGGACAGCGGATCGAGATCCCGGAGCGGGCGGCCTCCGGAAGGATCGCTTCCTCCGCGTCTTCGGGTCTGCGATCGGATGCACGCAGCATGGCCTTGTTCCTTCCGTTCGTCGCGAGGCAAGCGGATTTCAGGGTCCCGGGACGGCGGCGCGCCGAACCGGATCACGCGACGCTCGTCCCCTCCAACTCACCCATGGTCTCGAAAGCAGGCGGCAGGTCGTTACAGGAAAGCTCCTGGGCTTTGCGGAAATCGTCGGTGTGCCCGATGTCGAGCCAGAAGCCGTCGTGCTGGAAGGAGAACACCGGCGCCCGGTGAGCGAGGAGCCGCAGGATCAGATCGTCGAAGCCGTAGGGAACTTCGCGGGGAATGTAGCGGATCACGCTCGGCTGCAGACAATAGATGCCCATGCTGACGAAATGCGTGAGGTGCGGTTTCTCTCGAAACCCCTGGATACACGCGTTGGGGAGGCCGTCCAGCACTCCGAAATCGAGCTTCGTCTGCCGCGCAACGGTCGCGATCGTGACGGCCGCTTCCATCCGATGGTGGAAGCCGATCATCCGGGAGAGATTCAGATCCGTCAGGACATCTCCGTTCAGGACGATGAAGGGTTCATCGAGGATGTCGCGCAGGAGCGATAATTGCCCGATCGTGCCGAGCGGTTCGGTCTCCTCCGTGTAGGAGATGCTGATGCCCCAGGCTGAACCGTCGCCGAAAAGCGTCTTGATGAGGCAGCCGAGGTATCCAGTCGTGATGATGACCTCGGAGATGCCGTTCCGACGAAGCCAGCCGATCAGCAGTTCCAGCACCGGACGCGAGCCGACCGGCATCAGCGGCTTCGGGAGGACCATTGCGTACGGCATGAGACGACGAACACGTCCGCCGCACTGGATGATCGCTTTCATAGATCGGCTCCACCCCCGCGGCGGCACACCGGAGGTCTGACAACTGGCAATATAACCCACAGGATCAAATCACCATAATCCCACGGCATGTCACTTAAGGACTAAACCCATTGCCTCAATGTTTCCAGCAAGATTGGGAAAGATCGTCATCCTCAAGTCTAGGGAGACTGAATGACATAAAGTTTCTGTAGCAGTGGATCGTGCTATCGACCCCCTGGCGACGTCCCTCTCCGCAGTCCCATGCGGCATGCCGTCGTTGAGCCGGGATGCGCCGTCATCGAGGGCCCGGAGGGCGCCGGACGACGGTGTGCACGTTCAACGGAGAGGTCCCGACCGAGACCGATCTCGCCTCATTCCGCTTGGGTATCGAAGATGGGCACGACCTTTCGCCCCCCGATCCCGATCCCCGTCGCACGCACATCTCGCCACTGCGCAGGAGATGTCTTGAGCGGTTGGTCGCCGCGGCGGTCGTACACGATGAAAGAGGCGTCGCGGCCGTCGACCAAGTCTATCGCCGCGGGATCCACCGCGAGGCTGACGGATACGCCGCTGACCAATCCCGTGACGCCGGCGGGTGGGCTCTGGGCGAAATGGACGAGGTTGCCCCATCTGAGCTCACCCGAGATCCGCGCGCCGATCCGCACGTCCGATGTGTCGCGCTCGTATCGGTGAACCACGATGCAGCCATCGGATCCTACGCTGTTGGCATCGCCGCGGATCGAGAGGTCGGCGCGGTGGCCTGTCACTCCGTAGCAAAAGTAGGCGCGGCGGCAGTTGGATGCCTGCATCGTGCAATCGACGTCATCTCCGTTCTCTTGGAAACAGGCGCCGTAGTAGCAATCGTTCGCGACGACGTCGGTCAGGCCGATCCTGCTCACTCTGCCTCTGGGATGGGTACCGCTGCAGATGAAGAGGGCAACCGCCGAATCCGCCTTGAGCTTGGTCAGCGCGATCTCGCCCGACGGGCCTGCGCTGCCGTCGACGTAGATCAGCACTGCACCCTGCCAATCGATCCGCGGGCGGAATCCGAAATCTTGAAGTTGCAGGTCCGAGACACGGATGCGATGGGAGTTCTGTATCAGGAAAATCGGCGCAATGCTGGCGACCGTGTCGCAAGAGAGCCGCGCGTTGTTCCCGATGATTGCGACGTCGGTCGCGTAATTCAGCACGAACGGCGGGGCGCCGGCTTCGATCGGCCCAAGCTTGTATGTTCTGTTGGCACCGAAGACGAAATTCCCTCCGCCGCGCTGGTCCCAAGCGGCGAACGCCTTCTGCAGCACCTGACGGTCGGTCATGTATTCACGGCGGAAGCTCTCGACCTCGACGGTGCGCAGAAGCGACGCAGGCGCTTCTGCAGAGCGCGCCGCGAACGGAGCGCTCAGGACGAGCGCACAGACCTCGCGGCGGAGAAACAGGGCGTGGCGCGGCCTCGTCATCTCGGCCCTCTATACAGGCTGTATAGGTATGCGGATTTGCAAATATTCGCACGCCGATTTCGCATTTTGTTTTCGCTATAATCTGGGCGAATTTAACGATTCTCTCCTCGCTGGCAAGCATGGAATCCTCTACACGCGGTAAAGGTCCGCTTCCATACGGTCGCCTTGCTTCCGAGCGCAGTGCGCGTGCATCCCGGACAATCTTCGGCCGTGCCGATGCTGCCGGCGGCTGAATCCGGTCTCCGTACCGGATCGCTCAAGCCGCTCAACGCGTCTCAGCCAATGGCCTGCAGCGCGTCGGTGATCCGACAGAGAGCTGCCCCCCCACTGAATTCCGGAAGGATCCGAGCCTGGGGATCGGCAGCGGCACTGGACCGCCTGCTTCGTTCAGACCAAGGTCACGAGACAGGTCGACCAAGGCAGGCAGACGTGGACGCGCAGGAATTACCTCGCGGAGCGTTTCTAGCAGGATGGTCGACGCGGGAGAGTCGAGAAGGCCTGCGCAGGCTGGGGTGCGGTTTGCCGAGGGGCGGGCGCGGGCCCGGGATATCCGACCGGCGGAATCAACGGAGAACAGGATCGGTGACAAACCTTCGTGCGAAATGGCTTCGTCGACTACGCCCTTCCGAGCGATCCCACTCTGTTCCGGACACGCGCCGGGTCTATGTGATCGGCGATATTCACGGCCGTGCGGACCTACTCGTTCAAGTCCTGAACTCCATCGCGGCGGATCTGACGGATCGACCGATCGAGGAGCCGGTCATCATTCCGCTCGGCGACTATGTCGATCGCGGGCTCGGTAGCCGGACCGTGCTCGACATCCTCACGGCAGGATCATTGCCGGCTCGCTGCATTGCTCTGCGCGGCAACCACGAACGCATGCTGCTCGATTTCCTTGCCGAGCCTGATCGCGGAATCGACTGGATCCGGAACGGGGGCCTCGAAACCCTCCATTCCTACGGGATCGATATCCGCGCCGTCCGTCGCGGACACGGGTACGGCGAGGCCGCGGCGGCTCTGCACGCGAAGCTGCAGCCGCTCCACCTGGGCTTCCTCGAACGCACGCTCGCGGGCTGTGAGATCGGAGACTATTTTTTTTGCCATGCAGGCGTCCGTCCCGGCATACCCCTCAGCGACCAAGAGGAAGATGATCTGCTGTGGATCAGGGAGCCTTTTCTTTCCGCAAAGCACGATTTCGGAAAGATGATCGTGCACGGCCATACGCCGGTCGATCGACCAGCGATCCTTCACAACCGGATCAATATCGATACGGGCGCGTATATCTCGGGAAAACTCACTTGCCTCGTCCTCGAAGGCTCTCGGCAGACGTTCCTCGACACGAGAGCAATTTCCGCTGAAGTTGCTGCTGGCTCGGCGTGAAAGAGGATGGTCGGTTCCCCCATCAACCGACCTGCGTCAGTGGACCGTGGCCTGCGTCCGAGCGGCCAGTTCACGCCGTATAGCCGGCGCTCTCCGCATCCTCGCTGAGCATGCGCTCGATGGTGCGCGGGGGCTCGGCCGTAGGCAGGGGGCATCAGCACCCGCTCGATCAGCTCCTCGCGGCTCAGCTGCCCGAGATCGCTCCGGCTCATCTCGCGAGAAGAATCAGCGAAATCCGCGTCGCGCGACAGAGTGGGCAGTCGCAATTGTTGAATACGATCCGCACGCCTTACAAGTCGAAGTACCAGCGTGCGTAGAAGCGCATCAGCAAATGGTATGCTGCAACACTCAGCGCTGTTGCTACGGAGATGCCGATGACACCAAAATAGAATCCCAATACAAATGCAGCCGCGATATTGACGATGGCTGTCATCCAAGTGATTCGCGATAGCGCCTTCTCATGTCCCGTCATGGAGAGAAGCATGCCGATCGGACCACATGCAGCGTTTAACAGATAACCTGTCGAGATGATGACCAAGATAGGCTGCGCAGCAGCGTAGGATTTACCGAACAACAGAGTCAATATCTCACCGCCGGCCAATGAGAACAAAATAGTTATTACAAGATTGAAAACAAAAGTTATAGCTTGAACAATCCTAAATATCTGCTTCACTCGAATAGAATTTCCATCCGCATGAAACTTCGCGATATAAGGTGACGCGACATTCTGAATTACCTGAAGTGCAAAAGTGCTTACAATCGCGCTTTGAGCGCCAATCCTGTAGAGGGCGACGTCCGCCGAAGTTCCGATGACCCCGACGACGACCGTGTCGATCTGCGCGTTCAACAGCAACGCGATATTGGCGATCAGAAATGGCAATCCCGCTCGTCCGAGCGTCAGCATGCTTGATCGAGAACAACTTCTGTGGGGCGCGCGTGCTTGCGAACCGCGTTTCAGCCATACCGCCGCGCAGAAAACCGCCAAGGCGTTTGCTGCAATCTGGAAAGCAAGAGCATTCTGGGATGTCGGCTGCGCCCAATGCAGGCTCAGAAATGCCGCGCCACCGAGCATGACGACAGGAGCGACGAAGAATTCGGCGAGTTGTGCTCGGAAAAGCTCGCGCTTACCGACGAGCGCAGCAGCCAGGATTCGGGAGAGTGTGCCCAGCGGAAGCAGAATAATCAACAACAGCAAGGAAGCATATTCACCTTCTCCGCCGAAAAGCGCTGAAACGTTCAGTACTAAACCAATTAGTGCAGCGACCAGAAGGCTACTTGCCATCACAAGCAAGACAGCGTCGCGGATGATGGCGCCCTGATCTGTGCTGATAGTATCTTGATCGACGCGAGCGACCTCTCGCACAAGCAGTGTGGGTAAGCCAAGTTCAACGAGTGTTCTAATGGCCAACGCAATTGCGATAACCAAGCTATAGATACCGAATTGTTCTATTCCGAGACACCGGGCAAGCAACGCCGTAGAGACCAACGTGATCACGCGATTAGCGGCCGACAAAATCAACCCAGACATTGAGCCGCTGATGAGGGCCCGTGCCGTGTCGCTCCGGACGACCCACATATGCAGAAGGCCTGCCACGGTCATTGTTGGTTTGCCGATCAAGGTGCGCGCAGTCCGAAATGAGGATATTGCAGCTCATCGCCGAGCGAGGTGGAAGCGTAAGCGAGTCCGAGAGACACGGCAAAGTCCTCTTCTTCGCCAATTACGCCCAACTTCAGGAGTCACCATAGCCCAACGGCATGGCAACAAGGTAGTAACCCAGATTTTCAGCACAGTTCGAGCATCAACGGTTTATCTCAGTCAATGCATCAAAGCCTAAGTATTTATCCGTCACTTCGGGTATTTTTGACTGTCACTTCCACAAGAGGACTCGCTCGGATCCATTCTGAGCGGGGCAAAAGAACCGGCGGTCATTGCCGGGCGCAAGCGGAGACCGCGACCCATCTCGGCGGCCGGCCTCGCTTCCGCGCTCGATCGTCTCGGACGATGCCGAAAGCCGAACGCAAAGACAGACGCATTCTCTTCGAAGCCGTTATCGTGACATCACATGCGTTTGAACAGGTATTCGTCGCAGCCTGAAGCAAGAAGGCCGTGGCGCTTGCCGGAAGCGAGATTTTGACGCACGTGGGCAAAGCCGAGCTTGGAAATGAATGATTGAATTTCCTCTGGAGTGGCTGACTCGTACGGGTATCCACCGAGCCAGTCGTGGATGTCGTGGCCTCGATCCATGCCGCGGGAGTTATATTGCTTGGCTAGCGTGAAGGGGTTGCGTCGTGTAGCCAGAGCGGTGATCGTAAAGTACCAGACATTATAAATCGCCCTGATACAGGCTTGTACGTAACTGGGCGCTCGGGAGTAGAAAGCCTTTTCGATGCGCCAAAAGCCGCACATGGATGTTTTTGCGTAGATTGCGATGGCAAAAAAGCCACCTGGCTTGACGCGCATCGCTGCTTCTCGAATGGCACGCCACATGTCGCCGGTGTGATGGAGCACCCCCCAACTGTACACCACGTCATACTGATCTTCGGTGGATTCGAAAACGCTCATCACTTTGGCGGACCAGGGTACGGCCCCACCCGACAATCTTTCCTCGAGCAACATTCTGGTCGCTGCAATGGAATTTGCATCGATGTCGACTGCCATGATCGACGCAGCGCCCAGTCGAGCAGCAGCTAGAGATGACAGACCTGATCCGCTTCCAATGTCGAGAAACGATTTTCCCGCCAATTCTTCGCGTCTGAGAAGACGTTGCATGTCTGCTTCCGCCGCTGCTATGCGCTGATGGTCAACGAGCTTGACAAAGGACTGCCAATTCTCGCCGAACGCGAAATGCGTCTCAGCCTGGAGCAAGTGACCCATCATTCCCTCGTCAGCGGCCTGCTTCGCAGAACTCCTACACCTGTTGCAGATTAATCAGTTTGAAGGCGCGTGATAGGTGTTCCTTGATTGGGTTTGCCTGCGTACCTAACGCGCATTGAGCGAGCATTCAGGGTGCCTCGGAAGATGTGGCCTGAGTGCTTCGGCGAGATCCCATGACAGCCAAAGCCTGCAGAGCGGCTTGGAGTCGGAACTCCTGCCCGCGACCGCCAATGAGGCTGCTCCGGGATGATTCCGTTGAGAAACTCGGTGGTGGTCATATCGGCGGCAAGCGGGACCGGCAATTGTCCTGTCGCAGGGGCGTTTCAAGCCGGTCAAGCCGGACTCGGCTGCGGGATCGGATGAAGGTGGGAATACCCCCAGGTTGTGGGCGATTGCAGCGAGGTAGAACTCGTCATGGCTCCGCTCGGGTCTCGCAACCGGAGGCGATCCGGCTTCAGGATGCGCTTGACGACGACCATACCGGTGACGACTGCCGCTGCCCGGCGGCCTGGGTGCTGACCAAGATCGCCGCTCTATTCAACGACCGGCGAGCCGACATATCGCGCGAGCAAATTCGACTGCGCGCCATACCCGCTGAAGGCGCGACGCTGCCCGAGACGTACGCCTCCACCGGACCTGGGCTGCGATGCCATTCGCACTTTCGGGCAGCCGCGACTCAGTCATGAGGATCGAGGGGAGGGAGGTCGAGAGCGTTGACCCGGTGGCCGCCGTGGCCTGCCTCTCCGGTCGTCAGATGGCGCTGCGCAAGACGGGCGATGCAGCGATCAGGGTGCTCGCGGACGACCCGCACGCCTCCGCCGTCCTGCTTGCCTACGAGATTCCAGATGCGCACGTCGAGAGGCCATCCGACCATGCAGACTTCGGCACGACCAGGCGGGCTGCCCGGCAGCCCGCTGATCCAGAGCGAGTCCGGCCAGAGGAGCCGGCACAGCGGCAGCTTCGATGCGCGAAAATCTGCCCGATGTGACGCGCGGCTGCCATTGTCCGATCCGCCATCCGCGATCACCCGCGTTCATAAGAACATAAGCCTCGACCCAAGACTTCCAAGATTTTGATGCCTGGGTACAAGTCGGTACAATATACTGCATAAATAACGGCAACCGTACGATTCCGTGCATAAAAACTGTACGCTTTCTAGCAGAATTTCAGCGTTTGCCACATTGTAGCCCGATTCAGGCACTGTATCGGAATGCATAGCTTTGCCGCGACGGAAATTCGTTTCAGGCAGATTTTCCTGAGCTGAGCTTGCGTTAGAACCGGCTTGTGACCGATATCAAGTCCTGAACTTGTTATATATCGGTCATTTAATCTTGAATTAAAACATCACAGTACTGGCGAAAACATCGCTCTGGCGGCGACATGCTTAAACTCGCCCGTTATAAACACATCCAATACACTAGCCATAGCTGTTTCTCGACAATAGATCGTCGATAGAAGGAAATATGATGACGATATACTATGTATCCACAACTGGAACAGATGGTGCATCTGGGGCGATCAACGATCCTTTCGCAACGCTTCAGGCTGCCCATGATCAGGCGAAAGCCGGTGATACGATCTACATGCGTGGAGGTACCTACCAGCTGAAATCAGGCATCCACCTGACGAACGACGGCACCGCAGACAAGCCGATCACCATCGAAAATTATCAGCAGGAAAAAGTCGTCATCAGCGCGGCATCAGTTTCTGGACAGGCCGTTACCCTGGACAGCGCCTCGTACAATCACATCAAGGGCCTGGAAATCGCGGATGGCGGCACAGGCGGCATTCTGCTTTCCGGCTCGTCGAACAGCAACGTGCTCGAGGACCTGGACGTTCACGGGAGCGGATGGGCATCCGAATGGGAGGGAAAAGGCTTCAGCGTGTTCGGCTCGAGCGCGAACAATCTTCTCCTCAACAACGACTCTCATGACAATCACGATCTCAGGGGCGACAACGCGGACGGCTTCCAGATCGCCACGACGGGCGCGGGCAACGTCTTGCAGGGCAATCGCGCCTGGGGCAATTCCGACGACGGCTTCGACTTGTTCAACGTGCAGGACGGGACGAAAGCGGGTGCCGTCACAATCGACGGCAATCTTGCCTGGCACAACGGCTACAGCGCGAGCGGGGAACACACCGGCAATGGAAGCGGGTTCAAGCTCGGCGGCACGCGGCCCGGCGCGGGCGGCGACTCTGGCGGCCACACCGTCTCGAACAACGTAGCATGGGACAATGCTGGCACCGGTTTCGACGAAAACTCAGCGAGCCAGCCCCTGAAGCTGACCAGCAACACGGCTTACGATAACGGCACGAAC
Organism: Methylobacterium planeticum; assembly: GCF_008806345.1. Lineage (GTDB taxonomy): Bacteria > Pseudomonadota > Alphaproteobacteria > Rhizobiales > Beijerinckiaceae > Methylobacterium > Methylobacterium planeticum. Next base: position 59,658 of record NZ_VZZJ01000024.1, read on the forward strand.
TATTACTTCGAGCACGGCGGCAATGTCCTGAGCGACAATCTCTCGGCCGGCAGCGGCAATGTTTCGGTGACAGGAACGGAGGACCACAACTCCTGGAACGTCGCCCAGTCTGTCGGCGCCTCTGCCTTCGTGTCTGTCGACGCGAGCGCGATGACCGGCGACCGCGGCCCCGATGGCGCGCTTCCCGCCTCCGACTTCCTTCACGTGATCAGCAGCAGTCCCGTCGCCGGAACCGGGGCGAACATCGGGTCGTCCGGAGCCGGATCGAGCGCCGGCGCGGACGGATCGGGCGATGGGCCGGCCTCCGGGACACCACAGCCGGAACCCGCTCCCATTCCGACGACGCCGGGCCAGCCGACATCAGGGACAGGCGCTGCAGCCGGTTCGGCCAACGGGTCGGGCAACGCAGACGGATCGGGCGATCCGTCAAGCGTCGATCCGGTGACGACCCCGGCAACCGGAACCTCCGGCTCCGACGCGCCGGGCGAGGCCGGGGCAGGCATCCCAGCCCCGGAGGGCTCATCCCCCGGAGCGACGGGGAACGAGGCCACCCCAACCACGCCCGCAGTCGGTCATCACGGAAACGGTCACCACTGGGGATCGCACGGATTCTCGTTCGATCCCAGCGCCCTTGCTCAGGCCGGAAGCACCGCGCAGGCCGCACTCGGCCACTTGATGGATGTCTGGGGCCGGAATCACCAGAGCGGCGAGGGACATGGCCATTGCGGTGGAGCCGCCGCGGCGACTGAGACTGATCTGACGGCGGTCCAGACCGATGCGGGGATTTCCTCCAACAGCCACCACTGGCACCACGAGTCGGGCTGGCACCTCGCCTGATCTGGCCGGAGGCCGAGACGAACCGCACAATCCGCACGCGGGCAGGCGCCAATGGCGCCTGCCCGAAGGCGTTCCGCTCCTGTGTTCGCCCCTGCGATGGCGCGCTTCTCAGCCGCCTTCCAGGGCAGCCGGCCCGCGCTTTCACCGCGCCATTATGCCGGAGTTCTCCTGGGCGCGGGCGATCTCAGCGCGAACAGCGGGTATCATCCGGGCGTCCGGTTGGACGGTGAGCATCTGCAAGTTCCCCGGAAACACAGGGCCCGGCAGAGGTCGTCAAAGCGCCAGGCGCGTTCCTCGATCTCCCACCCTGTCCGATCCCAGCACCGTCCCGACGCCAAACGACCAGTCAGCGGTGGCACGTCGCGGGGGAACGCCGGGCGTGATGGCCGCCAACCTCGACTCGACGCGGGTCCGCGCACGGGCGGCCACTGCGGAACTTCGAGTTGCCGGTGAACTGCCGAAGAAATCCAGGCCCTGGCTTCTCAAGATCAGGAATCGTCAGGGCAGGCCGCCGCGGTGCTTCGGCCTCATCGAGATCGGGAGTTTGCTCGGGGCCGCGTCTCGGACTCCGGACGGGCGCGGATTCTGCTACCGCGATCTCGGGGGCAGAAGGCCAGCCCTGCTCTCGATCGCTTCAATGAGAGGTGCAGCGGGACATCGACGGGTTCGAATGCTCCCGCGTGGGTCCAGATGGCGACGGCCGCCCTCGCGACGCTGTCTTCATCGATCACCGAAATGATACTCGCGATACCAATCGACGAAGGCTCGCACGCCCTCCTCCACGTTCGTGGAGGGGCGATATCCGGTCAGGTCCAGCAGCAGCGACGTGTCGGCGAATGTCTCCGGCACGTCGCCTTTCTGCATTGGCAGATCAATGCAGGTAGCCTTGCGGCCGACGCTCTCCTCGATTGCCCGGAGGAAAGTCATCAGGCCGACCGGCTGGCTGTTACCGATGTTCACGACGCGATACGGAGCAGCCGGGCTGGTTCCGAGCGACGCACGCGAGGACCCGACCGCATCGTGGTCGGGCACACAGGACACTAGGCGCATGATCGATTCGACGAGATCGTCGATGTAGGTGAAGTCCCGACGCATATCGCCGCCGTTGTAGAGGTCGAGCGGCGAGTTCTCGAAGATGGCCTTCGTGAACTTGTAAAGAGCCATGTCCGGTCGGCCCCAAGGGCCATACACGCTGAAGAACCGCACAACGGTGATCGGCTGGCCCCAGAGATGCGCGAAGCAATGTGCAATGTCCTCGACCGCCTTCTTCGTTGCTGCGTAGAGCGTCAGGGCGTGATCGCTTCGATCCGTTTCCGAAAAAGGCATCTTGCGATTGGCACCGTAGACCGAACTCGTCGATGCGAAGATCGCGTGCCGGGCAGGCTTCTCCCGCAGACATTCGAGCAGATTGTAGCTCGCGATGATGTTGGCATCGATGTAGGCACGCGGATTTTCAAGGCTGTACCGGACACCGGCTTGCGCGGCGAGATGGATGACGACGTCGAAAGGCTGCCCGCCGAACAGATCCCTGAGCCGATCAGCATCCGCGAGGTCGAACTCGCAGCGTTCGAAGCCCTCCATCTCGCTCAGCATGTCGTGGCGACGCCGTTTCAGCGCCGGGTCGTAGTAGGTCGTCATGGCATCGACGCCGACCACCTCGGCGCCGTCGCGGAGAAGTCTTCGAGCGACATGGAATCCCACGAAACCCGCGGATCCGGTGACGAGAACACGCATCGACGGCCTCTTCCCTTGGTACAAAAAGCCTTTTGCGTCAGCCTGCGGCTTGCGAGCCGATCGGCTGGAGCCGGTTCCGGCGCAGCGGTCTGCGCACTGACAGACCTCCTGGCGGGGCGTCTCGTTTCGGGCTCTACTGGAGACAGTGCACCACCAAGAAATCGCTCTCCCGCGCGTACCCTTTGCTTAGAAAAGGAATACTGGTCTTGATTGTTCTGTGCTGCAGGCAAACTGCAGCGCGCACACTGTTCTTTGCGCAGAGATCTGTAAACTAACACTCTCGTACTAGCTCTAATTATTTATACAGGAGAACTTGAAAGCCACTACATACGATTTTCGTGAAATTCACCGCGCGAGCGTCCGGGAAAAATAAATTGCGCATGTGGCAGGATCGACTGGGTGCAGAACTCGAGGAGACGTCGCCGGCACGTTTCCATCGATTCCATCAGTACGGGCCGGCGCGGAATCGACGACATGCTGAAGGAGCAGCGTAGTGTCATGCATTCGGACTCCATCACGACAGAATGCTCTGATTTGACGCCGCACGACCACCCGAACTCGGGTTCTCGAGCGAATGGCATTGCCGCCGTCTCGGCCGCGGCATTCGCGCGCGAAGACGAAAGGATCGCGGATTTCCTCGGAAGAGGAGGGAAGCGCCGCGTTCTCCTGATCGGGGGCGGGGGATACATCGGAGTTCCAGTCTCGACCGAACTACTTCGCAACGGATGTCTCGTTCGGAGCATCGACAACTTCATCTACGGACACCAAGCCAGCGTCTCAGGCCTCCTGTTGAACCCCGGCTATGAAATGATGGTCGCGGATCTTTGCGATCCAAAGGCTCTACGTGACGCTCTCGAAGGGGTGACGGACGTCGTGGTTCTTGCCGGTCTGGTGGGCGATCCGATCACCCGAAGATATCCTGATATTTCACGAGCCATCAATAACGATGGTATTCAAAAATGCTTTGATGTCTTTGAAGAATTCAATCTAAACAAGGTGATCTTCATCTCGACATGCTCGAACTACGGGGTCGTTGCCGGCGATGCCCTGGCCAGCGAGGAGACCGAGCTGCGGCCCCTTTCACTCTACGCCGAGGCGAAAGTCGCGGCAGAAGCGGCGCTGATGGAACGGAGAGGACGCACCAGATATCATCCGACCGTGCTGCGCTTCGCGACCGCTTTCGGGGCCGCGCCGCGGATGCGGTTCGACCTGAGCGTGAACGAATTCACACGAGATCTCTTTCTAGATCGATCCGAACTTGATGTGTACGATCCCGACACATGGCGCCCGTACTGCCATGTCCGCGACTTCACACGCCTGATTTATCTGGTTCTGCGGGCTCCGGCCGAGCGCGTTTCTTATCGGATCTTCAACGCGGGTGGAGACTGCAACAACAAGACCAAGCGGCAGATCGTCGATCACATCCTCGATCGGCTTCCTGGTCGCAAGGTTTGCTACCGCGACCATGGCGGCGATCCGCGCAATTACAAGGTCGATTTCAGTCGCGTCAGACAGGAACTGGGCTTCGAGCCGCAGCACTCAGTGTCGGATGGGATCGACGAAATCATTGGGCTGATCAAGGCCGGCTTCTTCGAGGATGTGGACCTGCGTCGCAACTATTATGGAAATTATCGCCTCGCCGGCGCCGATGCTTGAGAGAGTGAGCGCTCATGTGGGGACCGCGGCTCTCGGCGGGTCGCTCGATGTTAGCCGCTCAGGAGGGCCGGAGGTGCTGCATCGGGCGGGGCTCGGTCGGCCGCGCCAGCGACGCGGTCTCGGCCATCGTGCGGCTCTCCATCCCGTGAGCGTCCCGCAATCTCGCGAAATGCGCGAGAATTTTGTCCAGAATTGCCAAATTCTCCGCGATGTTCGTTCCGAAATTCTCAGGATGCCACCACAGGTGGAAGATCTCGCCGTGCTGCGCGGCATGCGTCATCGCGTGCTTGATTCGCCGGAGGCGTAGCGGTTCCAAGAGGCGCAGGCGCCGCGACCAAGGCCGCAGAAACATACTCGCCGGCACATCAACCGGTAGATGGCCGTTGTCCGGCGTGATCGGGTATGTCTGGTATCCGGACAAGTTCAGATAAGCATCGGCCAGCCGGACCGCGCGGATCCACATCCGTTGATGTTCATCCGGACGAGCGGCGTACATCCAGCCGCGTTGATTGCCGCGATATGCCCTCAGTCCGAAGTCATGGCACACTAACAGGTAGGTCGGATTGTACTGGTTTCTCGGGAAGACCAGCGACGTCAATGAGATGTCAAAGGAAGAGGCCGCGCGAGCTGCAGCCTCGAGATCATCCCGGAAATCATCGGCTGTCTGGCCGGCCTCCAGAGCGTAGTAGTGGGAGAATGTGTGAGTTCCGATCTCCTGCCCCGGACAATCCCGGATCTGACGCACGAGCGATCCGGCGAAGTGGCAAGGATCGTCCTGCTCCGTCGAGCCCACCGCGTCGAGCACAGGGTAGGGCGAGAGATGGGCGTTGGCGTAGCGCGGCTTCGTGGACGGCACGCCGGCCAGCATCTCGTCTCTCGAGGTGAAGAACAGCAGGCCGACGGTCGCCCAAGTCGCACGGACGCGGTGTACGGCAAACCGGGCGAGCATCTCGCCGACCGCGCGGCGGCCCCCTAGAAGGTTCGCTCGTTCGTGCGCCAGGATGCGTTTGTCGCGAACGCCCCAAAACAGCTCGAAATCCAACGATATGACGAACGTGCCAGTCATCGAATCATCCTTCGGCCTCCCGAACAGCTTGCGTTCGCGACGGCCGCCCAGCGGATTTACGTTGCCGGTGCCGTGCCCGGTCGACAGCGACGGGGCGCATATCAATCGCCCCTGAGGTTGCCGCGTCCTCTGCCGCGCAGCATTTGCCGCGCCAGTCCGAACATGCGTGTCGAGGCGGTCCCGGTCGTTGCGTGCCGTAAACCCCGATATCTACCCATTGTTCATCGACGATCGAGAAAGCCCCTCTAATCCCGGATCATATGAAAACGATATCGAGATTTAACAATTGATGTCTCATCGATCAAGTTTTGCCCGGGCTGCTTGAATGGCACAGGGGTCAATCCAGGAGCGGCGTTGCGCGGACTACGGGCAAGCGGCGCGTTAGCAGGTCTGCCGGCTGCAATCCGAACAAAGTTCGGGCGTTTGAGCTGTTGGGACCAGGCGGCGTAGTCCCTAACGCGCCCCGCCACGTCCTCGCGGCTGCCGCCTCTATCACCTCGCGCGACGCGCGGGACTGCACTACCGCCTTGGAGAGGGCGACCGCGGCACGGCAAACCCGCACCGATCCGGGCGTCGCTCCGTGACGGTGCCCGCACGGCCGGTCGTCCGGCGGAATCGACCTCGGGCTGCTCCGGCCGAAAGGCGATGGCATTCACTCCGGACGAAAGCTGCTGATGCGGTGTCGCCTGGGCCTCCCCGGCGGCGACTCAGGGTCGGAGCCTCCTACACCCTGTCCACTCGCGGAGCGGCGAGACCCGAACCAATCCCGGCGCGCGCCGCATCCTGCGCCGCAGCCGGGACCTCGCTGATCAGGTCGCGATAGAGCCGAATATACGCTTCGGTCGTACCGGCAAGGCTGAATTCGCGGCGCACCAGTTCCGCACCCCGTCGTCCCATGGTGCGGGCCAGATCGACATCATCGAGCAGCGTCAGAATCTGCGCCGCCAGAAAGCCGGGATCGCGCGGAGGGATCAGCAGACCATTGAAGTGAGGCTGCACGACGGCCGCGCAGCCCGGCATCGCCGTCGTGATGATGGGAAGGCCCGCGAGGGCAGCCTCCAGCAGGACGCGGGGCAGCCCCTCGCGGAACTCCGTTGGCAGGACGAAAAGATCCGCGGCTCCCAGGAGCGCGGGGATGTCGTCGCGCTGGCCGAGCCAGGTCACGTAAGGCGCGTGTCCAGCGATCTCGTCCCGCGGTATGGCAAAGCGCCCTGTCTCCTCCAGCGGTCCGATAAGCAGGAAATGCACATCCTCCCGAACTTTGTGGACGAGGTCGGCAGCCGCCAGCAGCGTGGCTATACCCTTCATGCGGGTCATCCGCGTGACGGTGATGACGAGGCGGGCGGTGGGCAGGCCGAGAGCGGCGCGGATCGCTTCAGGCGCCGGCGACTGCCGACGCGCCTCCTCGAAGCACGCCACATCGACCCCGGATCCGCCGATGATCCGCGCGGCCTGCTGCCGAACCATGCGATGCCGCACGAAATAATCTTGGTCCGCCGAATTCTGGAACACGATCAGGTCCGTCTGCGGCTTCACAATGCGTTGGAGCGAGCGGTAGACGGGTCTGAGCAGCCGAGCTGACAACGAGTTTGCGGAAAAGATCCAGCCCATCCCGTTGATCGTTCGCACGAGCCGGATGCCGTCCACCCATCTCTTCGCGAGAGCAGCGAGCAGGTTCGGCTTCGTGTCGAAGGTCTGGACGAGGTCTGGCCGGACGTCGCGCATGATCTGCACGAGCGCCTGTATCGCCCGGAGGTCGTCCAACGGGCTCAAGGTTCGCCGGAAGAGATAGCGACAGTAGGGGATGCCCGCCGCATCGAAAGGAGCGGGATCGCAGCTCCCTGCCGCAATGGGATCGAAGCCAGCGTTTCGCAGGCCGAGCAGGAACGGAATACGCAGTTGGTGGTCGTCACCACCGATGCAAAGCAGGCGGGGCTTCGGACGCAAGCTCATGTTCCACCGTACGGGCCCGCGCGGAGCCGATCTCTCGTCGCTTACGGACGGCAGCAGCCGAAGCTTTCCAAAGAAAGCCGCTGTTTCCATCCCCTTCCTGCAGAACAGCCGCCAACGGCGACAGTCTACCGGTTGATCTAAAAGTAACTGCAGAATCGTCTGAGTAAACAAGAAAACTGGTCGTAGAACGGCCTATTCATCCTTTTGGCTTATTGCGCACAAACGTTCATGCGATAGACTCCGGCAGGCGGATCTGCGGCTTGTAAACCTATTGAGGGCCATCCATGAAAGCAGTGATCCAGTGCGGTGGACGAGGGAGCCGCCTGATGCCCTACACGATGGTGCTCCCGAAACCACTCATGCCGGTTGGCCCGCGTCCGGTCCTGGAGCTGCTGATCGGCTGGCTGTGCCGCAACGGGATCTCCGAGGTCATCATCACGACCGGATACCTTGGGTGCCTCATCAAGACTCTGTTCGGCGACGGCTCGAAGTGGGGCATTGACATCACTTATACCGACGAAACCGAGCCCCTCGGCACGATCGGCCCTCTGTCTCTCCTGCGCGATGTCCTCGACGAACCCTTCATCGTGATGAACGGCGACGTTCTCACGGACCTCAACCTGGGGCGGATGATCGATTTTCACGCCCGGATGGACGCCAGCGTCACGATCGCGACGGTCGCGCGGCAAACGAAGCTCGATTTCGGCGTTCTGGAGGGTCCACCGAACGGCCGGATCCAAGGGTTTCGCGAGAAGCCCTGCCTGACCCATCAGGTCAGCATGGGCGTCTACTGCCTCAATCCCGACGTGATCCGGCACATCCCGCGTGGACTGCCGTTCGGCTTCGACGACCTCATACTCCGGCTCCTGTCGCTCAACGCCAAGGTGGTCGCTTTCCGTCACGACGGTTTGTGGCTTGATATCGGCCGTGTCGAGGACTTCAAGAAGGCCCAGGAGCTTCCCTGGAACGACCTCCCGCCGGCTTACGAGGCAATACAGGAATTCGCCGAAGCCGCTTTGGTATGAGGCGGGCGCGGGCCTAGCCGGCTGCCGCGCGCGCCTTATGCAGACGAACAATAGACACTCGCAGGGGGGATGATGCTGCGCGTATCCGAACCGATTCTCGGTGATGAGGAACGATCTGCCCTCCTCGACGTGATCGACAGCGGCTGGATCACAATGGGGCCACGCGTCGAAGCCTTCGAGGCCGAGTTTGCACGGACGCACGCCGCATCCCAAGCCGTTGCGGTCAACTCCTGCACGAGCGGTCTTCATCTCAGCTTGGTGGCCTTCGGAATTGGGCCTGGTGACGAGGTGCTCGTCCCCTCTCTGACCTTCGTGGCGAGCGCCAACAGCATACTCTACACAGGAGCCACACCGGTTTTCGTCGACATTGCGTCGCTGGAGACCCCGCTCATGTGCATCGAGGACGCGGCGGCGAAGGTGACGCCCCGAACCCGAGCCGTTCTGCTCGTCCACTTCGCTGGCTACGTTCTTGGACGCGACCTCTGGACCGCCTTTGCCCGCGAACACAATCTGATCCTCATCGAGGATGCGGCCCACGCGGCAGGCGCACGATCGGCGGGCACTTTCGGATCGGCTGCCATCTTCAGCTTCTACGGGAACAAGAACATGACAACCGCCGAAGGCGGCATGATCCTGGTCGCGGACGACGCGCTAGCGGAACAGATGCGGCGGCTGCGTGCGCATGGCCTCACGTCGACGGGCTACGAACGCATGGCCGTCCGCTCCTCGTCGTACGACGTCCCGATGCTGGGTTTCAATTACCGAATGGATGAGTTGCGTGCGGCCCTGGGCATGGTGCAGTTGCGCTCACTCTTCGAATGGAACGAGAAGCGCCGGCAACTGACAGGAACCTATCACCAGATCCTCCGGGCGCAACAGGACACCGTCGTCATGCCCTTCGCGCTGGAATATGGGGGTGGCACAGCAGATTCATCCTATCACATCCTACCGGTGGTCCTCCCGCCGGACGCTCCGAGGTCGGCCGTCATGCGGCGCATGCTCGAGGATGAGATCCAGACGACGATCCATTATCCTCCCTGCCATCACCTCAGCTACTACGAGCGAACGCAGCCCGGTGTGCTCCTCCCAAAGACGGAGGAGTTCGGGCGACGGGAGCTAACACTCCCCCTTTATCCCGGCATGGAGACCGACGACGTCGCGCGCGTCTGTCTCAGCCTACAAGCGGCCGTCCGGCATGCCCAGCACGAAGCTTGAGGTGCCGACCATGCGACAGGCGCGAGCGAGTTTCGGTGCCGAGGCACTCCTGGCTCGGCTCGTGAGCCGGCGCCTCGCCGACATCAGCATGGGCGCCTGCGGCCTGATCCTGTTCTTGCCGCTCCTATGCCTGATCGCGTGCGCGATCGTTGCGGAATCGCATGGGCCGATCCTGTTCTCGCAATTGCGGCTCGGACAGGGCGGAAGGCCCTTCCGCATCTACAAGTTCCGCAAGTTCGACGAGGCGCGATCGGTGAACGGCCTCGCCATCACGCTGCGGGGAGATTCGCGGATGACGCGCGTCGGTCGATTCCTACAGGCGACGAAGCTCGATGAACTTCCACAGCTCTGGAATGTCCTCAGAGGAGACATGACGATCGTCGGTCCCCGACCTGAGTCGCTCGCCTACGCCGATTGCTTCACCGGCCGTTGGGCGGACCTCTTGAAATATACGCCCGGCATCTTCGGCCCGAACCAAGTGATATTTCGTCACGAAGACGGCATATTCTCCGCGACATTGGATCCGGATCGGTTCTACCGCTCGATCATGTTCCCCTTGAAGGCGGCCGTGGATTTGGACTATTTCGATACCCGCACCTGCTTGACCGATGCGAAGTGTTTCATAAGCGCCTTGCTCGCCATATTCGGGGTCGCGCCGACGCGATACATCCGTCTGCTGCAGCCGCCGGCGCGCAAGGTTAGTCGCTGATTGAGTTCACCGGATCGACGCGGAGAAGCCGACCCTGGTCGGATGCTGGCACGACTTCGCTGAACAGGCGGCAGGGAAGGCGCCGGCCATCGAGAGGGAGTACTGGGCCACGAGCCCGGCGAGGTAGTCGACCTGGGTGGCGATGTCGCGGGTCTTGCCCTCGCCCGCGTAGTGGTAGGCGCCGTCCTTGAAGAACTCGGTCGCGGCGCAGTCGAGCGCCAGCACCATCTCGGTGCCGGGCTCGAAGCCCGCCGCCTGGATCGAATCCATCACGAAGTCGAGCCCGGTCTCGGTCGAGGGGAGGTTGAGGGCGAAGCCGCCCTCGTCCTGGAAGTCGATCGGGTTGTCGGCATGCGCGCCGCCGTTGATGATGTTCATCATCGGCACCGGCAGGACCCGCCCCTGCACGCCGCCGATGTAGCGGTAGAGGGGCAGGCCCGCGGTCTCGGCCGCGGCCTTGGCGACGGCGAGCGAGACGCCCAGGATCGCGTTGGCGCCCAGGCGCGCCTTGTTGGGCGTGCCGTCGAGCTCGATCATCGCCTCGTCAATGGCGACCTGGTACTACTGCGTCATGAATTCCTGCTGACAGGTCGCTCAGGTCGGTTTCATCGCGAAAGCCCATGCGGCAATGCTGCCGCCGGGTGGTCGGGGTCCACATGGCAGGTCCAGGTCAGGCTTCAGCACCCTCTTGGAATCACCGCCACCCCGACCACTCAACCCCACCCCAGCCCTGATCGGATGGGTTCTCAGGCAATGCCCGGCCGAGACACAGGAGCACGAAATGAGGACCGTCAGGCCTTAACGACGTTGACTGCGGTGACGCCTTTCCGCTCGCAGGCGTTGCGAGTATCGATGACGAGCGGAACGTTCTGGCAGAGCTCTATGTAGTCGACGTTATCGTGATCCGTCGCCACAAGCGCAACGTCGAACGACGACAAGATCGAGCGCGTCCACTTGACGCTTTTGCGGTCTCCTAATTCCGGATACTCGCGTGTTCGAGGAATGACCGGAATATAAGGATCGAAGTAGTGCGTCTGTGCTCCGCGTCCCTCGAGGATTCGCATCAATTTCAGAGATGCGCTTTCCCGGATGTCATCGACGTTCTTCTTGTAGGACATGCCGACCAGTAGAATCCGCGCATCTCGCAGGCCGCGTCCCGTTCTTCGATCGAAGGCTTCTGCCAGCTTCTCGACGACGTAATGCGGCATCGCGGTGTTGATCTCGCCCGCAAGTTCGATGAATCGCGTCGAGATCTCATGTTCCCGCGCCTTCCAGGTCAGATAGAACGGATCGATCGGGATGCAGTGTCCTCCAAGGCCGGGCCCGGGATAGAACGGCATGTAGCCAAACGGCTTGGTACTCGCGGCGCTGATCACCTCCCACACATCGATGCCAAGCGCATCGTAGACGACCTTGAGCTCATTCATGAGTGCTATATTGACTGCACGGAAGATGTTCTCTGTCAGTTTGACGGCTTCCGCCGTTCGACTTGAGGAGACTGGAATGGTTACATCAACCACTTGATCGTAAAAGGCTTTAAGCAATCTCCGAGAAGCCGGATCGTCCGCACCCACAACCTTGGGGATCCTCTGCGTACCGAAATTGCAGTTCCCAGGATCCTCGCGCTCGGGGGAGAAGCCAAGGAAGAAGTCCGTGCCGCAACTCAGGCCAGAGCGCTCCAAGATCGCTCGCACGACCTCCGCGGTCGTCCCGGGCCAAGTTGTCGATTCGAGGATGATCAACTGATCCTGCCTGACATGTGCGGCGAGCGACTCGCATGTCCGCTCAACGAACGTCAAGTCTGGCTCACGGTTGGCCGTCAGGGGCGTTGGGACACAGATGACAATGACGTCCATCGAGGCGGATTGGGCGAAATCGGTCGTCGCCGCGAGGCGTCCTGCCGAAACTGCTGCGGCGACCGTCTCGCTTGTAATGTGGACCAGATAACTGACGCCAGAATTCAGCTTTCGGACCTTCTCGTCGTCAACGTCGAATCCAAGCACCTCGAAGCCTGCGGTCCACGCAGCGAGCGCCAGCGGCATGCCGACATAGCCCATTCCGACGACGCCGACGCGGGCCTGCCGCGTGGAGAGCAAAGTGTGGAGATGATCGATTCGGCCAATCTCGGCGCTGCCGCTATTCGGCTGGTTCAGTACATCAAGCATCTGAGCGCTCTCCACCGAGCAACGGCTCGTCTCAACTCACGGCCTAACTCGACCAAAGCACTGTCAGCGATCGCAGTAAATGAGTAAACTACAGCAAAAAGGGGTAAACCTTTTGCGCCGATTGGGTATCTGCAACGAAGATCATCCGCATCAATGAGCGATAACGCACACAATGCACGGTCTCGATCCGTTCAAGCTCCGCATACACGAGATCGAAGATCATATGTGAAAAGCTTGAGGCCTCTGGCGTTGTTGGGTCTCGAGGCAGTCGGGAGCGGTTGCGCGGGCGAAAATGCCCTTGTGTCTCGACGTGCCTTCTCGTCGCAGGTCGCAATCGCGAGCCATTTCTCCCATCCAGGCCAGGGTCGCTCGACTTGGCCGCGTTTGCTGTGAATCCAGTCTGGGCAAGCAAGGGGCCTCGTTGCGCTTTGGCGGGACCGCGGAGTTGGAGCCCAGCTCCCAGGTATGCTCGCGAAAAACGTGACTGGCATAGCCTCGACGAACGTCCTTGGTGCGCCTCGCACTTCACTTTTGCGAAGGTCGCCTGCGGCCAGCGCCTAGAATTTACGACATTCGGTCGCGGTGATCGGTATTAGCCCGTCGATCGAATTGCACCTCGGTCGAGGCTGTCGCCATCACTTTAGGCGTTGAGGCATATTCCATGTATAGGAATGAAGCGCTCCCGGGCCAACGGCAGACATTAGTCCGTCTGCGACAGAAAATCCGCCGTTCTTCGCAAAAAATTATCGGTCGATACCCCATCGCCATGGTTTTCACGCTTTTCGTGTATAATCTATGGTGGAGTTTTCGTCACATTACGGGTCGTTCGACGACAGAGATTAATGCTCTTGTAAGCGAATTCGATACCGGGGAAGCTTGTGATTATATCGAACGAAATTTTGCAGCTTACAAACTTGCCGCTGGAACAGCACGCTTTAGCGGCCGCATGCTGGAGATTGGCCCTGGTGGCTCAGCCGGTGTTGCTTTGTTGGCACTGGCAGCAGGATGTGAGGCTGTCGATTTGGTAGATCGGTTCGTTGTTGTTGCAGATGATCAGCGAATGTCGGCAGTCTACGAGGAGCTAGCGCGCCGTCATGCTGTTGATCGATTTCGAACCGGAACCAAATGGGATAAGCATAGTATCTCAGGAATCAGTTGGTTTGAGGGCTGCTCAGCAGAAAGTTATCTTTCTCGGCAAGCGCGCGAGGCTCCGGGTCGATATTCTTTGATTGCATCGACTGCAGTCCTACAAGATCTCTACGACCCCCTAGCTGCACTGCGTGACATGGTGACTTGTCTCGATACGGGCGGCAAGATGATTCATGCTGTCGACGTTCGGGACCAAGGATTTTTCTCTCACCACAACCACGAACTGACGTGGTTGACTATTCCGTCATTTCTTTGGCCAGCGCTGACGCGAGCGTCAGGAGCGCCCAATAGGGTGCTTCTGCATCGTTACGACGCATTGCTGAAGGAACTGAAGCAGAAAGGCGTGATCGAATATTCAATTTTCGTGACTAGCATCGTTGGAAGCCCACATCTGAAAATTCGGCAATTGTTTGCAGAGATCGAAGATTCAGTATGGGAACCCGCATTGAGAGAAATCGAGAAAATTAGACCTCAGTTTACGCGTGAATTCCTCGAAGTTCCGCCCAAATTACTAGCCGTAAACTCGTTTGTAATCGTGGTCAGAAAAGCCGTCTGATCAGATAAATTTATGAGATTAAACTTCAAATCCCGCTTATAATTGGAAAAAAGAACGTCCAATACGAGAGAAATGCTCCCAGACACTGACACGGGCTCACGGATGAGGGTCTGAGGCGCGCCTGCCCAAGAGCCGAGCTCGCCGGAATGGCCCACCACTTGGCTCTGTTCTGATCCCGCCAGAGGATGGCGAGAGCGTGCGACGCAGATCCTGCGGCGGGGCCTTCCTGAACCTTTGCCTCGGAGATCGTGCCGACTTTGGCCCTGAGGGCGGCGTCGCATAAGGCGTAGGCTCAGGGCGCTGGCGGTATGGAGCGGCGTTCTGCTCAATCACTTCACCGTCGCGGCGAGGACGTCGGGGTCGGGACCGGTCACGTCCCGGAAGGCCGCCGCGAAGGTTGCGTCCGACACTCCGCGGGCCCGCGCCTCGGGGCGCAGGCCGGCGACGAAGGCGAGGCCGCGCCACAGGGCCCGCACGGCGTCAGACCCGGTTGCGCCGGCCGAGGGCGTCCTCCCAGGCGAGCGCCTGGCGCACGATGCCGTC
>NZ_VZZJ01000025.1 GCF_008806345.1 Methylobacterium planeticum
TTGGCCTTGATCGTGCCGGTGATCACGTCCACCGACGGGCGCTGCGTGGCCATGATCAGGTGGATGCCTGCCGCCCGCGCCATCTGGGCCAGACGCTGGATCGCCCCCTCGATCTCCTTGCCCGCCACCATCATCAGGTCGGCCATCTCGTCGACCACGATCACGATGTAGGGCAGCGCCGACAGGTCCATCTCCTCGTTCTCGTAGACCGCCTCGCCGGTCTCGCGGTCGAAGCCGGTCTGCACGGTGCGGGTCAGGATCTCGCCGCGCGCGCGCGCCTCCTCGAGGCGGGCATTGAACCCGTCGATGTTGCGCACGCCGACCTTGGACATCTTCTTGTAGCGCTCCTCCATCTCTCGCACCGCCCATTTGAGGGCGATCACCGCCTTCTTGGGGTCGGTCACGACGGGGGAGAGCAGGTGCGGGATGCCGTCGTAGACGGACAATTCCAGCATCTTCGGGTCGACCATGATCAGCCGGCACTCCTCCGGGCGCATCCGGTAGAGCAGGCTCAGGATCATGGTGTTGATGGCCACCGACTTGCCGGAGCCGGTGGTGCCGGCCACCAGCAGGTGCGGCATGCGGGCGAGGTCCGCGATGATCGGCTCGCCGCCGATGTTCTTGCCGAGGCAGAGCGCGAGGCGATGCTTCGTCTCGACGAAGTCGACGGATGCCAGCAGCTCGCGCAGATACACGGTCTCGCGCCTGGCATTCGGCAGCTCGATGCCGATCGCGTTGCGGCCGGGCACGACCGCGACGCGGGCCGAGACGGCGGACATCGAGCGGGCGATGTCGTCGGCGAGGGAGATGACGCGGCTCGACTTGGTGCCGGGGGCGGGCTCGAGCTCGTAGAGGGTGACGACGGGGCCGGGACGCACCGCCAGGATGTCGCCGCGCACGCCGAAATCGCTCAGGGTCGCCTCGAGCAGCGTGGCGTTCTGCTCCAGGGCGTCGGCCGAGACGAGGCTCGCGGTCGAGGGGCCGCGCGGCTCGGCGAGGAGGTCGAGGGCGGGGTGCTCGTAATCCTCGGGATCCTGCACCGGGGGCGGCGGGGCGCGGCGCACCGGCATCGGCGGCGGCACGGGCGCGGAGACGCGCGAGCGCGGCGCCTCGACGGGAGCCTCGTCGGCGACGAAGCCGGGACCGTCGTCCCGATCGTCGCCCTCGTCGTCGTGCAGGACCGGCGCGGGCGCGGGCCGGCGCGGCCGGGGCGCGTCCCCGGCATCGGGGCCGTCGAAGACGGGCTCGCGGCGGGCGTCCGGGGTCGATGGAAGATGCGTGGCCCAGGGCACGTCGTCGGCCTCGAAGGCGCGCCGGGCCGCGATGGCCGGCGAGGCGCCCGCGTAGGCGAGGCCGCCCGCGGCCTCCGCGCGGTTCGCCCGCCAGGACTCGACCCGGGCGCCGAGCGCGGCGCGGCCGTTCATCACCGCCTGCGCCACGGCGCCGAGGGAGACGACGCCGAGGCCCGGCTCGTCCGCATCGTGGCGCCCGTCGTAGCGGGCATCGACCCGGCCCGGCAGAGCGCGGCGCGCCGGCTCGCGGGGCGACATGTAGGGCGCGTCGTCCTCCTCGCCGTCGTCGAGGCCGACGCCGACCCGGCAGGCGCCGGTCAGGCTGAGGATCGCGATCCCGGCGAAGACGAAGCCGACGAGCGCCGCCGCCGGGCCCGAGATGGCGCCCACGATGGTGCGCGCGGCCGACATCAGCGCATCGCCCGCGACGCCCCCGAGGCCCGTCGGCAGGGGCCAGCGGGCGGTCGGCGGTAGGGCGCTCGCCACCGCGCTCGCGGCGCAGAAGCCGATGATCCAGAGGGCGATCCGCATGCCGCCGCGCGGCAGGTCGCGGGCACGCATCAGGCGGATGCCCCAGAGGGCCGGCGGCAGCGCGAAGGCGAGGGAGCCGAGGCCGAGGAGCTGCATGGCAAGGTCGGACACCACCGCGCCCGGCGCACCGAGGACGTTGTGGGCGCCGTGGTCGGTGGCGTGGTTCAGGCTCGGGTCATCGATCGACCAGGTGGCCAGGGCCACCGTCAGGGCGACGGCGCCCGCGAACAGCAGGAGCCCGCCGAGCTCCGTCAGGCGCCGCGCCAGGAACGGCCGCAGCGTGTCGACGAAGGTGTCGTAGGGCGATGCGGAGCGGCGAAGCGAGCGCATGCGGGACCGGACGCGAAAGGGGACAGCGAGCCCCAGGCTACGGCTATTCCGTTAACGGCCATTTAAGGTTGAAGAACCCTCACCGCGTGCGGGGTCAAGGACTTAACGCGACCGGGCGTCCGGACCAGGCCTCCGGGTGGTGCAAATCCATCCGGGATATGCGAAATCCTCGGGCCATGAAGATCGACGCAACCCCCTATCGCACCATCTGGCCCGCCGCCGACGGCATCAGCGTCGCGGTGATCGACCAGACCCGCCTCCCCTTCGCCTTCGAGCTGCGCCGCCTCGCCACCCTGGCGGAGGCCGCCGAGGCGATCCGCACCATGATCGTGCGCGGCGCGCCGCTGATCGGCGTCACCGCCGCCTACGGCCTCGCCCTCGCGATGCGGGAGGACGCCAGCAATGCCGGCCTCGATCGCGCGGTCGAGACCCTCGCGGCCACGCGGCCCACCGCGATCAACCTGCGCTGGGCCCTCGACCGGGTGGCGGCGAACCTGCGGCAGGTGCAGAACCGCGAGCGCTTCGCCCAGGCCTTCGCGGAGGCCGGCCGCATCGCCGAGGAGGACGTCGCGAGCTGCCGCGCCATCGGCGAGCATGGCGGGCGCATCCTGGCCGACCTGGCCCGCGACAAGGGCCGCCCGATCCACGTGCTCACCCATTGCAATGCCGGCTGGCTCGCCACCGTCGATTGGGGCACGGCGCTTGCGCCGATCTACGTGGCCCACAATGCCGGCGTGCCGGTCCACGTCTTCGTGGACGAGACCCGGCCCCGCAACCAGGGCGCGGCGCTCACCGCCTTCGAGCTCAACGCCCACGGCGTGCCCCACACGGTCATCGCGGACAATGCGGGCGGCCACCTGATGCAGCACGGCCGCGTCGATGTCTGCATCGTCGGCTCGGACCGGACCACGGCGTCGGGCGACGTCTGCAACAAGATCGGCACCTACCTGAAGGCGCTCGCCGCCCACGACAACGGCGTGCCCTTCTACGCCGCCCTGCCGTTCTCGACGATCGACTGGACCCTCGACGACGGGGTCGCCGAGATCCCGATCGAGGAGCGGGACGGGCGCGAGGTCAGCCACCTCACCGGCCGCCTGCCCGATGGCGGCGTCGCCACGATCGAGGTGGTGTCCCCCGGCAGCCCCGTGGCGAACCCCGCCTTCGACGTGACGCCCTCGCGCCTCGTGACCGGCATCATCACCGAGCGCGGCGTCGCCGCCCCGAGCCGCGAGGGCCTGCTCGCCCTCTACCCGGAGCGCCGCAGGGCCGCGTGAGCGATCGGGCCCCGCCAGTTCCGCCAGGCGCGCGCGCTCCTCGAGGGACTGCCCCTCAGGGGGCCCATTGCCAGAACACCGAGCCCGTGAAGGCGAAGACGGGCTCGCCGCGCTGGTTGGTGCCGGTGTTGCGGCTCGTGGCGAGGCCCCAGCCGGGCCGGGAGCCGGAGGCGCGCTTGTCGGTCAGCGTGCTGGCGTACCGGATGGTGTCGCCGGCATAGACCGGCGCGAGCCAGCGCATGTCGCGGAAGCCCGGCGAGGAGCCGAGCATCGGCACCGGGCCGGAGCGCGCCGTGAGGGCGGCGTCCCGCGCGCGCGTCGTGATCACGCGAGTCATCCAGATCGCGGCCGTGTGCCAGCCCGAGGCGCAGAGGCCGCCGAAATGACTGCGGCGCGCCGCCTCCGGATCGAGGTGGAATTCCTGCGGGTCATAGGCGCGGGCGAAGGCCGTGATCGCCTCCGCGGTGAACAGGTGCGGCCCAAGGTCCCGCGTGGCACCGATCTCGGCCTGCTCGAGGAACGGCAGGATCTCGGCATCCGTCGGCTCGGCGACGGGGGCGCCCTCGGCGAGGTCCACCGCCCGCGGCGGCAGCGGCGCGGCCCCGCGCCGCGGCAGCATCACCGTGAAGGTCTGACTCATCGCGGTCTCGTCGCGCTGGTTCAGGACGGCGAGGGCGAAGCGCACGAAGCCGCGGTCGGGCTTCGAGGTGGAGCCGCGGCAATCCTCGACCGTGACGACGAGGCGGATCGCGTCGCCGGGGAGGACGGGCTTGAGCCAGCGCAGTTCCGTGATCCCGGGCGAGCCCATCGAGGAGCCGCCGCGGAACACGCTCCGCTGCAGAAGCCGCATCCCGAGGGCGGCCGTGTGCCAGCCCGAGGCGATGAGGGTGCCCACGAAGGTCTCCTTCGCGGCGACCTCGTCGGTGTGGAAGGGCTGCGCGTCGAACTCCCGCGCGAAGGTCACGATGGCCTCGCGGGTGAGCGTGAGCCGCGGGCTCTCGATCACCTGGCCCCTGGCGAAGTCCTCGAAGCAGACGATCGTCATCGCGCCCTCAATTCGCGAAGCGGAAATGCAGCACGTCGCCGTCCTGCACGAGGTACTCCTTGCCCTCGAGCCGCAGCTTGCCGGCATCCCGCGCGCCGGCCTCGCCCTTGAGGCTCGTATAGTCCGCGAAGGCGATGGTCTCGGCCCGGATGAAGCCCTTCTCGAAATCCGTGTGGATCACCCCGGCGGCGGCGGGGGCGCGGGTGCCCTTGGTGATCGTCCAGGCGCGCGCCTCCTTGGGGCCGACCGTGAAGTAGGTGATCAGGCCGAGCAGCTCGTAGCCCGCCCGGATCACCCGGTTGAGGCCGGGCTCCGCGAGGCCGACCGCCTCCAGGAACTCGGCCTGGTCGCCCTGCGGCATCACCGCGATCTCGCTCTCGATCTTGGCCGAGACCACCACCGCGACGGCGCCCTCCTCCTTGGCGCGGCCCATCACGGCGTCCGAATGGGCGTTGCCCTTGTCGGCATCGCCCTCGTCGACGTTGCAGACGTAGAGCACGGGCTTGGCCGTCATCAGGCCGAGCTGCTGGAACAGGCGCTCCTCCTCGGGCTTGCGAGCGACGAGGCGGGCGGGCTTGCCCTCGCGCAGCAGCGGCAGCGCCCGGTTGACGAGGTCGAGGACCTCGCGCGCCTCCTTGTCGGCGCCCCTGGCCTTCTTCTCCAGCGCCACCACGCGCTTCTCGAGGCTGTCGAGGTCGGCGAGCATCAGCTCGGTCTCGATCGTCTCGATATCGGCGATGGGGTCGACCTTGCCCTCGACATGGGTGACGTCGCCGTCCTCGAAGCAGCGCACCACGTGCGCGATCGCGTCGACCTCGCGGATATTGGCCAGGAACTGGTTGCCGAGCCCCTCGCCCTTCGAGGCGCCGCGCACCAGGCCGGCGATGTCCACGAAGGTGAGCCGCGTCGGGATGATCTCCTTCGATGCCGCGATGCGCGCGAGGTCGTCGAGGCGCGGGTCCGGCACCGCCACCTCGCCGACATTCGGCTCGATGGTGCAGAACGGGTAGTTCGCCGCCTGCGCCGCCGCCGTCTGCGTCAGCGCGTTGAAGAGGGTCGACTTGCCGACATTCGGCAGGCCGACGATGCCGCATTTGAAGCCCATGGGATCAGTTCCGCTGAAGCAGGTCGTCCGGGGAGGCCCGGAAGGGGTGGATGAGGGCGAGGCTCCGGACCGGCGGGTCCCCGGGGCGGTCTCCTCGGTGGGAATCGGCCGGCCGACGCGCCGACGGACCGTCTCGGGGCGGCGGGGGCACGGACAGGACGGCGCGCCGATCGGGGGCGCCGTCCGGGACGTCGACACGGATCTCCCCGACCCGCGCCGATATCGGGGTCCGGCGATTCGGTGTCAATTCCGCGCCCCGAGGCTCTTCACCTCGTCCCAGCCCCGGCCCGCCATGGCGAGGTGGACCTTGTTCTGGAACCCGGCATCCTCGGCCTTCGCCAGGAGTTCGGCGTGGTCGGCCAGAGCCCGGCAGAGATCCTCGACCCAGGGCTCCTCCTGCTTGCCGAAATCGTTGAGCACGTAGGCGTGGACCAGGGCCTTGTCGCCCGGATGCCCGATGCCGAGGCGCACGCGCCGGTAATCGTTGCCGCATTGGGCCGTGATCGAGCGCAGGCCGTTATGGCCGGCATTGCCGCCCCCGAGCTTCACCCGGAGCTTGGCGGGCGCGAGGTCGAGCTCGTCGTGGAGCACGATCACGTCGGGGAGCGGGATCTTGTAGAAGCGCTGCGCCTCCGCGACCGAGCGGCCGGACTCGTTCATGAAGGTCTGGGGCTTGAGCAGGATCGCGCGCTCGGAGCCGATCAGAACCTCGGCGGCCTCGCCCTGGAACCGGCGCCGGAAGGGGCCCGCCCGATGCACGCGGGCGATCTCGTCGATGGCGAGGAAGCCGATATTGTGTCGGTTCCGCGCGTAGCGCGAACCGGGATTTCCAAGGCCGACGAACAGGCGCATCGCTTGGTTGCTCTAGGCGGCGGCTGCGCCGGGCGCGCGGCCCGGGCATCGCCCCGCTGGCTGCTGAAACGCGGATGCCCCGGCCTTGCGGCCGGGGCATCCGTACGGGAACGCGGGAGCGGGCAAACGCCCTGCCCTCACTCCTCGGTCTTGGTCTCGCCGGCCTCTTCGGCCACGTCCTCGGCCTTCTCCTCGGCGGCTTCGGCCGATTGCGCGGCGGCGATCGCGGCCTCCTCGGCCTCGACCTCGGCACCGAGCACCGTCGGCGGCACGATGTTGGCCACCGTGTCGGTCGCCTCGCCCGTATAGGTCACGCCGGCGGGCAGCTTGACCTCGGAGACGTGGATCGCGTCGCCGATCTCGCGGCCCGTGAGATCGATCTCGATCGCATCGGGGATCTGGTCGGGGGCGACGTCGAGGGCGAGCGTGTGGAGCACGATGTTGAGCGTGCCGCCCTTCTGCTTGATGCCGGGCGCCGCCTCCTCGTGCAGGAAGTGCACCGGAACCTCGACGGTGACCGTCTGCCCGGCCACGACGCGCAGGAAGTCGACATGCAGGGGCGTGCCGTTCACCGGGTCGAGCTGGAAGTCGCGCGGGATGACGCGGGTCTTGCGGCCGCCGGCATCGACCTCGAACACGGTGGTCTTGAAACCGCCGGCGTAGATCAGGGTGCGGGTGCGGATGAGGTCGATGGCGATGGCCTGCGGGGCCTGGCCGCCGCCGTAGATGACGGCGGGAATCTGGCCCTGGCGACGAACGGCCCGGGCGGCCCCCTTGCCGACCCGGTCGCGTGCCACGGCCTCAAGCGGCTTTACGGCGCTCATGGCGTGATCCTTATTCAGTCTGAGTGATGCGGGAAACGCCGAAGGCCGCCCGAAACGGACGGCCTCGAACCGATCCCCACGCGCCCGTGCCTCCAAGGGTGTCTGGCGGGCGCGGAGGCTCCATACCCGTTCGGACGCGCGGATGCAAACGGCGCCCGGAGCGCGGCGGGACTGCGAGTTCAAGTTGTTTCGAGGAAAAATACAACTAAAAATAGAATATACTGCCGCGAATACTTGCGCACATTTGAGGATTTCAGTCTACATTAACTTATTTCTAAGACAATCGGGATCATAGCGGTTGTGTTGCGGTGGGATCTGTGGGGAGGCCCCCGCGTCCTTGCACCTGCGGGAGCCTGGGTCATGATGAGGACGGGAATTCAGACGCGGTTATACGGCGGCTTCGCGGCGCTCGTCGTGCTGGCCGGGACGCTCGGGGTGCTGAGCTACGGCCAGGTCGGCGGCCTCGTCGGTCAGTACGGGGAGCGCATCCGAATCGAATCGAATGCCCGCGACCTCGTGACGATCAATCGCTTTGCCGAGCGTCTCTCGAGCCATGCCGAGGAGTACCGGACGGCGCAGAAGCCGGAGCTGCTGCCCGCGATGACCGAGGAGATCGGCCAGATCGTGTCGATCAGCGCCATGCTGAGTACCGTCACCAGATCGGAGGAGCGCCGGGCCCTCTACACGACGATCGGCCGGACCGCCGACGCGATCAAGGCGGAGCTCGGCCGCTTCGGGACGCTCGGCGAGAGCATCCGCGAGACCCGCGCCAAGCTCTTCACCGGCGGCGACGCGCTCACCAAGGCGACGAACACCCTGGTGGCGGAGGTGCAGGGCGCCGCGTCGGACCATGACGGGGCCCGCGCGGACGACCTGACCCAGCGGGCCGGCGCGGTGGAGAGCGCCGTCCTCCTCGTGCGGGTCGCCAACTGGCGCTTCCTCGCCACCCACGATCCGAAGGGGCCGGCGACCTTCGCGGCCCAGGTGACCAAGGCCGAGGCAGTCCTCGCGGCCTTCGCGCAGGGCGACGGCAAGGGCCGCTTCGCCAAGTCCCTCGGCCTCGTCCGCGAATCGCTCGCAGCCTACCGAGACAGCTTCCTGGTGACCGCGAACGCCATGACGTCGAGCCTCGACCTGTTCCAGTCGAGCTTCGTGCCGAAGCTCCGGGCGATCGCCGAGGCCGGCACCCAGGCGCAGGTCTCGATCGAGCGCTCGGTCGCGGAGATCCAGGCCGAGACGGATGGCAGCGTCGCCTCGTCCCGCCTCGCCCTCATCGGCCTCAGCACCCTCGTCCTCGGCCTCGGCGTCCTGGCGGCGGCGCTCATCGCCCGCAGCATCATCCGGCCGATCCGGGGCATGACCGCGGCCATGACCCGGCTCGCCGAGGGCGATCTCGCGGTGGAGATCCCCTCGCGCGACGCCGTCGACGAGATCGGCGCGATGGCGCTGGCGGTGGACGTCTTCCGCCAGAACGCCCTGGCCCGGGCCGAGATGGAGGCCCGCCAGCTCGCCGACCAATCGGCCCGCGAGCGCCGCGTCGCTCGGGTCGACGCGCTGATCTGCGGCTTCGAGGGGACGGTCACCGAGTCCCTCCGGATCGTCACGGACGCCGCCAACGAGCTCGACACCACCGCCCACGACATGACGGGCGTCGCCCAGGACACCAACCGGCGGGCCCTCGCCTCGAGCGCCGCGGCGGAGCAGACCTCGTCGAACGTGCAGACCGTGGCCTCAGCCACGGAGGAGATGGTCGCCTCCCTCTGCGAGATCGAGCGCAACGTGTCGCGGTCGAACGAGGTCGCGGGCGCGGCGCTCCGCGAGGCGGAGGCCACCAGCTGCTCGATGGAGCGGCTGAACCAGGCGGCCGGGGAGATCGGCACCGCCGTGACGATGATCTCCGCCATCGCGGCCCAGACGAACCTGCTGGCGCTCAACGCCACCATCGAGGCGGCGCGGGCCGGTGAGGCCGGCCGCGGCTTCGCGGTCGTCGCCACCGAGGTGAAGGAACTGGCGAACCAGACCAGCCGCGCGACGGGCGAGATCGCGGCGAAGATCGGAGCGATGCAATCGGCTTCCGAGAGCGCCGCCGCGGCGATCCTCCAGATCGGCCGGACCATCGTGTCGGTGAACGAGATCTCGGGCGTGATCGCCGCCACGGTGGTCGAGCAGACCGCGACCACCAACGAGATCGCCCGCAACGTCTCCGAGGCCGCCCGCGGGACCCAGGACGTCTCGCACAACATCGCGCAGGTCTCGGCCTCCGCCGGCGAGACCGGCGCCGCCGCGAGCCAGGTGCTGCGCGCGGCGCGCGAGCTCTCGGTGCAGTCGCTCTCGGTGAAGGAGCAGGTCGACGGCTTCCTGGCCGAGATCCGCGCCGCCTGAATTGCCGCCCCGAGAGGGCGGCGGCGGGCCGGTCCGCCCGGCTGCCCCTCGAGACGGGGCGGTCCTCGCCTCGCAGGACCCTCCGGGACGTCCGGTCCCGGACCGGGTCCCGGCGCGATCGGGCGCCGAACTTTTCCTCCGGCGGCCCATCGGCTAAGCCCGCGATGGGCCGGGGCGATCGGCGTCCTGCCCGCCGCTCGCAAACCGAAGGACCCGCGATGTTTCCCAAGCCGCACGCTTCGCTGACGCCGAACACCTTCGCGTTCGAGGAGCTGCCGCTGGTCAAGCCTACGGGCTTCCGCGAGTACGACGCCCGCTGGCTGTTCCCGCAGGAGATCAACCTGATGGGGGTGCAGGCGCTGGGCCTCGGCATCGCCACCCTGGTGCACGAGATCGGGGTGCGGCCCGACCTCGTCACGGGTCACGATTTCCGCGCCTATTCCTCCTCGATCAAGCTTGCGCTGATCGCCGGCATGATGGCGGGCGGCCTGCGCGTGAAGGATGTCGGGCTGGCGCTCTCGCCGATGGCCTATTTCGGCCAGTTCGCCCTCGATTGTCCCTGCGTCGCCATGGTCACGGCCTCGCACAACGACAACGGCTGGACCGGGGTGAAGATGGGCGCGAACCGCCCGATGACCTTCGGCCCCGAGGAGATGGGCCGCCTGCGCGAGATCGTGCTCGGCGGCACCTACCAGTACCGGGACGGCGGCAATTACGAGTTCGTCGAGGGCTTCGCCCAGACCTACCTCGCCGACCTGAAGGCGCGCGCCAAGCCCGTCACCCGCAAGCTCAAGGTCGTGGCCGCCTGCGGCAACGGCACCGCCGGCGCCTTCGCGCCGAAGCTCCTCGAGAGCCTCGGGGTCGAGGTGATCCCCCTCGACGTGTCGCCCGACTACACCTTCCCGCGCTACAACCCGAACCCCGAGGACATGGAGATGCTCCATGCCATCGCCGCCGCGGTGAAGGAGACCGGCGCCGATGTGGGGCTCGGCTTCGACGGGGACGGCGACCGCTGCGGCGTGGTCGACAACGAGGGCGAGGAGATCTTCGCCGACAAGATCGGGGTCATGCTGGCGCGCGACCTCGGCAAGCTGCATCCCGGATCGACCTTCGTGGTCGACGTGAAGTCGACCGGCCTCTACCACACCGACCCGGAGCTGCAGGCGCAGGCGATCAAGACCGATTACTGGAAGACCGGCCATTCCTACATCAAGCGCCGCGTCAACGAGCTCGGGGCGCTGGCGGGCTTCGAGAAGTCCGGGCACTTCTTCTTCAACGAGCCGATCGGGCGCGGCTACGACGACGGGCTGCTCACCGCGATCGCGGTGATCGAGATGCTGGACCGCAACCCGGACCGCTCGATGGCCGACCTCTACCGGGCGCTCCCCAAGACCTGGGGCTCCCCGACCATGTCGCCCCATTGCGCCGACGAGGTGAAGTACGGCGTGGTGGAGACGGTCACGGAGCGCTTCCGGGCCATGCGGGAGGCGGGCGAGCCGGTGGCGGGGGCCCCGATCACCGACCTCGTCACGGTCAACGGCGTCCGCATCTCGACCGCGGACGGCACCTGGGGGCTGGTCAGGGCCTCGTCGAACAAGCCCGAGCTCGTCGTGGTGATCGAGAGCCCGGTCTCGGAGGAGCGCCTGCACGCGATGTTCAAGGCGGTGGACGGCGTGCTGCGCGAGAACCCGGAAGTCGGCGCCTACAACCAGACCATCTAGGCGGCCGGCAACCCGGCCCTCCGGGGTCCCGCGCTCAGCGCTCGGGACCGGCGGAGCCGCCGATGGCGAGCTTGCGGCGCGAATCGGCCTGGTTGCTGACCTCGCCGAAATACTTCGAGGCGTCGCCGAGCTGGGCCGAGGGCTGGCAGTTCGGCGTGCAGGAATAAGATTCCCGGTCGAGGCCGCGCTGGACCGTGATCACCGCGGCCTGGGGCGCCTCGACCCGGATCATCGATTCGGCCAGCATCGTGCCGCCGCCGTCGAGGGCGATGAGGTTCGTGGAGCCGAAGCTCTTGCCCGTGAGGACGAGGACGCCGTTCTTCTGCAGGGTGACGTCGGCGATCATCGGGTTGCCGACGATCACCGTCTGGGTGCGCTCGGGCAGCCGCATCACCTTGGCGTTGTCGACCAGCACCGTCACGATGGCGGTTTCGGGCTGGGCCTGGGCTCCGCTTGTGCCGGCAAGGCCGAGGCTGGCGGCGAGGACGGCCGCGGTGAGCGAGAGACGGGGCGTGCGGCGCATCGGGCGGTGACTCGGACGCTTGAGGGCGCCCCCGCGGACGCCGCCTCAGCGGGTCCGCGCTCCGGGACGGGGGCGCGCCGCTTCGCGCCACGCCTGTCCGGTCAATAGACCCCGGATTGGTGAAGGAACCGCTAAATCGATCGGGCTAAAGCAGATCCGCCCGCCTTCGCCGTGCTTCGTATCCGCTCTTACCCTTCCTTCACCACGATTCGATCCCGAGGCGGGGGATGGGATTTCCGGAATGGATTTAACGCAATGGCAAGGCGGATCGGGTCAATGTCCGGTGGGTCGCCGATCGAACCAACAGATCTTCGACGGCCACTGCTCAAGTCGTCAGATCAAGGATCACCACCATGAAGAGCGTGTTCAAGCGTTTCGCCTCCGACGAGTCCGGCGCCACTGCCATCGAGTACGGCCTGATCGCCGCCCTGATCGCCGTGGTGGTCATCACCACCCTGACGACCCTCGGGTCCCGACTGAACACGAAGTTCGCCGCGATCTCGACCGGACTGCAGTAATCAGATCGTGATCCCTGTGCGAGGCGCTGGATGCGACAGGATCCTGCGCCTCGCACATGACCGTCTCGATGACCGCCCTCGTCCCGGGCGCGGCCGCGAGCCCGCGAGCGCGGACCTGACCGAGGCGCGCGCTTGATGCGGGCCGGCAATGCGCCGCAGGCGGAACCGATCGCCGGGGAGATGCGCCCCGGGAACCGCTCACGGGGCGGCTCCTTTCCGATCACGACATCTGGCAGGACGTCATGGCTCCCCTCGGTCTCCTGATCGTCTTCCCCTTCCTGATGGCCTACGCGGCGGCCAACGACCTGCTGACGATGCTGATCCCCAACCGGATCACCCTCGCGCTGACGGCGGGTTTCGCCGCGCTCGCCGCCACCGGCATCCTCAGCCCCGTCGAGATCGGCCTGCATCTCGGCGCCGGCGCCCTCGTCCTCGCGATCACCTTCGCGCTGTTCGCCTGCGGCATCATCGGCGGCGGGGACGCCAAGCTCGCGGCCGCCACCGCCCTCTGGCTCGGCTTCGACCATCTCCTCGACTACGCGGTCGTGTCGGCGATGCTCGGCGGCGGCCTGACCCTGGCGCTCCTCGCCGCGCGCTCCCATCCCCTGCCCTTCGCGATGGCGCGCCTGCCCTTCGCGCTGCACCTCCACGACCGGAAGACCGGCGTTCCCTACGGGATCGCGCTCGCCGCCGGCGCCCTGATCGTGCTGCCCGACACCCTCCTGTGGGCGCGGGCGCTCACTGCCTGAGGCACGTAGAGGTTGTATCGTTGCTGGCCGATCGCGTGCGGCGCGGCGGTCATCTCTTCTTAACCGTAATTTGACGAATTTCCCGCAAGTCTGACCGGACAGACGGCGCTCGTGCCGTCGCCTTTCCCGGCCCGACGATGAAACCAGCGCGTCTTGCCGTCCTCGCCATCGCCCTCGTCGCGGGCGGCGGGGCCGCGTTCCTGATGAGCGGGGATGACCCGCCGCCCGCGCCCGTCGTCAAGGCGGAGCCGCCTCCGCCGCCCGTGCCGGTCACCGAGGTGCTGGTCGCCGCCGCCGAACTGCCCATGGGGCAGACGCTGCAGGCCGCGGACCTGCGCTGGCAGAAATGGCCCGCGGACGCGGTCAGCGCCGGCTACATCACCCGAACTACCGCACCGAAGGGGATCGAGGAGACGACCGGATCCGTGATCCGCGCCGCGTTCCTCCCCGGCGAGCCGATCCGGGTGCAGAAGCTCGCCCGGGCCGGCTCCGGCTTCATGTCCTCGATCCTGCCGTCGGGGCAGCGCGCCGTCGCCATCGTCACCGACAGCCGCGGAACCAACTCGGCGGGCGGCTTCATCCTCCCCAACGACCACGTGGACGTGATCCGGACCTACCGCGACGAGGACGCGTCCCGCACCTCGGGCACCGACGTCCAGGTCTCGCAGACCATCCTGCGCGACGTGCGGGTGCTGGCCGTCGGCCAGCTCATCCAGGAGAAGAACGGCGCCAACGTCGTCACGGGCGAGACGGCGACGCTCGCCCTCAGCTCCGCCCAGGCCGAGACGATCACCCTGGCCCAGAAGGTCGGCGCCCTCTCCCTCGCCCTGCGCAGCCTCGCGGATTCCGGCAAGGAACCCCAGGCGGAGGAGACCGCGCGACCGGCCGATGCCGGCCTCACCATCGTGCGCTTCGGCGTCTCCAAGCAGCAGACGCGGTGATGCGCCCCCACCCAGCCGGCCCCCAAAAGGCTCCCGCGATGATTCAGATCCAGCGTCATGCCGCGGCGGCTCTCGCCCTGACGGCCGCCGTCTCCGGCGCCTTCCTGGCCGCCGCGCCGAGCGCGCTCGCCGCCCCGGCGCGGCGCGGCGGCGACCCGGCGCTCGCGGCCGCGCCCGTGCTCACCGTCGGCCCGGCCGAGGCTTCCGCCTCGCGCAAGCTCGAGCTGACGGCCGGCCGTTCGGTCATCGTCGACCTGCCGACGGACGCCAAGGAGGTCTTCGTCGCCAACCCGAAGGTGGCCAACGCGGTGGTGCGCTCCACCCGCAAGGTCTTCGTCATCGGCATGGAGAACGGCACCACGTCGATCTTCATCCTCGACGCGTCGGGCAACCAGATCGCCGCCCTCGACGTCACGGTCGCCCGCGACCTCAACCTCAACATCCTGCGCCAGACCCTGCTGCAGACCATCCCGAACGGCCGCTTCGACATCCGCTCGAACGGCGATTCGGTGCTCCTCTCGGGAACCGTGAACTCCGCCTCGGAAGCGGCCCAGGCCGTGGACATCGCCAACGCCTTCGTGGGCCTGACCGGCGCGGGCGGCACGACCCGCGGCACCGTGATCAACAACCTGACGATCCGCGACAAGGACCAGGTGATGCTGCGCGTCACCGTCGTGGAGGTGGCCCGCACGGTGCTCAAGCAGTTCGGAGTCAATCTCAGCGGCAGCTGGTCGAACCTGAATCTCGTCAACACCGCCCCCCTTTCCCTCTCCGGCGGCCAGTTCCCGAGCGGCAACCTGATCTCCGGAACCGTGACCGGGAGCGGCGGCGCCAGCCTGACCGCGACCCTGCGGGCCTTCGAGCAGGCCGGCGTGTCGCGCGTGCTCGCCGAGCCGACCCTGACGGCGATCTCGGGGGAATCGGCGAAGTTCACGGCCGGCGGCGAGATCCCGGTTCCGTCGAGCCAGAGCTGCTCGCAGGCCTCCGGCGCGGCCCAGCCCGTCTGCGTCGTCGGCATCTCGTTCAAGTCCTACGGCGTCAGCCTCAACTTCACCCCGGTCGTCCTGGCCGAGAACCGGATCTCGGTCCGGGTCGGCACCGAGGTCAGCGAGATCGACCCGCAGAACGCCTTCAACTTCGTCGGCGGCGGCGGCCAGAGCACCTCCGTCCCGGGCCTGACCGTGCGCCGCTCCGAGACCACGGTAGAACTCGCCTCCGGCGCCACCATGATGACGGCGGGGCTGATCCAGCAGAAGAGCAAGGCGGCCATCAGCGGCCTGCCCGGTCTCCTCAACCTGCCGATCCTCGGTGCCCTGTTCCGCTCGCGCGACTACCAGCGCCAGGAGACGGAGCTGATGATCATGGTCACCCCCTACATCGCCAAGGCGATGGAGGCGCGACAGGTCACCCGGCCCGACGACGGCTTCGTCGACGCGCAGGACGGGCAGGCCGTCCTGCTCGGCCGCATCAACCGCATCTACGGCATTGCCGGCACCGCCCCCCTCGGCTCCGCCTATCGCGGCAAGGTCGGCTTCATCACCGATTAGGGCCGGGCGCCGGAGGGCCCCCGAGAGCCCATCGGCGCCCCGCTGCTCCCCAACGGCCGCTGCCCAGCAAGATCCGCCACAGGACGCCCCGAACGATGACCCTGTCCGCCTCCCCCCGTGCGCCGCTGGCGCTCGCCGCCGTGTCGGTGCTGGCCGCCCTGCTGGGGGCCTGCAACACCAGCCGGGTCGCCACCACCGGCTCGATCGCGCCGGTCGATTACCGGGCGCGCCACCCGATCGTGCTGCAGGACGGCACCCGCAGCCTCGACGTGTTCGCGACCGGCCGCGGCCATCTCGACCCGCGCCAGGCCGCCGACCTCGACGCCTTCCTGCTCGAGTTCCGCCGCTACGGCCGGGGCGTCCTCGTGGTCGACCTGCCGCGCGGGGTCTCGCCGGCGGTGGGCGCCGCCGTCGAGCGCACCGCCGTCGCGATCCGCCGCATGGGCGCGGACAGCGGCGTCTCGGCCCGCGACATGATCCTGACCGGCTACGCGGTGGCCAATCCCGCGCTCGCCGCGCCGATCCGGCTCAGCTTCCAGCGGATGGAGGCGAAGGTGACGAGCCAGTGCGGGCTCTGGCCGCGCGACCTCGGCGTCAGCGACCCGGCCTACACCCTCAGCAACGAGCCCGCCTGGAACCTCGGCTGCTCGACGCAGGCGAACGTCGCCGCCCAGGTCGCCGACCCGGTCGACCTCCTCCGCGGCCGCCCCGAGGGGCGCATCGACACGGTGCGGCGCACCCAGGACATCGGCAAGCTGCGGGAAGGCAAGGATCCGTCAACCTCATGGCGGCAGGATGGACAGACGAACGTCAAGAGCCAGGTCGGCGGCTGAGCCGTTCGAAACCCTCGCCACCGCCGATTCCACAGGCCTAGAGCCGGAAAGCCCGCCATGTCGGACCACCCCGAGACGCCAGAGCGCATCATCGCCCCGGTGCCGCGGATCACGATCCAGGCGTTCTGCGAGACCGCGGACACGGCCGGGACGATCGAGGTCGCCGGCCAGGACCGGCGGATGCAGAAGACCCACATCAAGGTGCAGATGGGCGGTGCCCCCGCGGCGGTGGAGGCCTACCGCCACGCCCCGACGCCGAACGTGATCATCATCGAGACGCAGGGCGCCAAGGCCAAGCCCCTCGAGTGCCTCGATGCCCTCGCGGAGGTCTGCGACCCCGGCACCAAGGTGATCGTGATCGGCCACGTCAACGACGTGGCGCTCTATCGCCAGTTCATCCAGCGCGGCGTCAGCGACTACCTGATGGCGCCGGTCGATTCGCTCGGCCTCATCGTGGCGATCTCGGACCTGTTCACCGCGCCCGGCGTCAAGCCGGTCGGGCGCACCGTCGCGGTGTTCGGCGCCAAGGGCGGCATCGGCGCCTCGACGGTGGCGCACAACCTCGCCTGGTCGATCGCCCGCGGCCAGGGCACCTCCACGGTGATCGCCGATCTCGACATCGCCCACGGCACCGCGAGCCTGAACTTCAACCAGGACCCGCCCCAGGGCATCGCCGAGGCGGTCTTCGCCCCCGAGCGCCTCGACGCGGCCCTCGTCGAGCGCCTGCTCTCGAAATGCAGCGAGAACCTGTCCCTCCTCTCGGCGCCGGCGAGCCTCGACCGCACCATCGACCTCTCCGAATCCGCCTTCGACGGCCTGATCGACCACCTGCGCGCCGCGGTCCCCTGCATCGTCCTCGACATGCCGCACCAATGGTCGGCCTGGACGAAGCGCGTCCTCGTGGCCGCCGACGAGATCGTGATCGTGGCGGGGCCCGACCTCGCGTCGCTGCGCAATGCCAAGAACCTGTTCTCGGCGCTCCAGGCGAGCCGGCCGAACGACCAGCGCCCCCGCATCGTCCTCAACGGCGTCGGCATGCCCAAGCGTCCGGAGATCGGCGCGGCGGAATTCGCCAAGGCCCTCGAGGCGCCGCTCTTCGCCAGCATCCCGTTCGAGCCCGCCCTGTTCGGGGCGGCGGCGAATAACGGCCAGATGATCGCCGAGCTGCAGCCCGGCGCGAAATCCGCCGAGATCTTCGGCGGCCTCGCGGCCGCCCTGCTCGGCCGGGCCGAGATCCGCAAGGGTCGCGCCAGCCTGCTGGAGCCCTGGCTCGCCAAGCTGGCGCGCCGGAAGGCCTCCTGAGGCATGCCGCTGACCGCCCCCGCCCGCAGAGCCGAGGATGAGCCCCATGTTCGGTAGACGGCACGGCGCGTCGGCCGCCTCCGCCCCCTCGCCGCTCCCGGCCCCCGCGCCGGCGGCGCAGGCGAAAGCCGCTCCGGTCCTGATGCAGGAGAGCGCCGCCCCGCGGCGGATCGAGCCCGTAGCGATCGCCCAGGAGACCCAGCGCTCCGAGGATTACTACCGCACGAAGAGCATGATCTTCGGGGCCCTGATCGAGGCCATCGACCTCGCGCAGCTCGCCCGCCTCGACGGCGACACCGCGCGCGAGGAGATCCGCGACATCGTCTCGGAGATCATCGGCCTCAAGAACATCGTCCTGTCGATCGCCGAGCAGGAGGAACTCCTCGACGACATCTGCAACGACGTCCTCGGCTACGGCCCCCTCGAGCCCCTCCTCGCCCGCGACGACATCGCGGACGTGATGGTGAACGGCGCCAACCGCGCCTTCATCGAGGTGAACGGCAAGATCCAGCTCACCAATGTGCGGTTCCGCGACAACCAGCAATTGATGAACATCTGCCAGCGCATCGTCAGCCAGGTCGGCCGGCGGGTGGACGAGGCCTCGCCGATCTGCGACGCGCGCCTGCCCGACGGCTCCCGCGTCAACGTGATCGCGCCGCCGCTCGCCATCGACGGCCCGGCGCTGACGATCCGCAAGTTCAAGAAGGACAAGCTCACCCTCGACCAGCTCGTGCGCTTCGGCGCGATCTCGCCGGAAGGCGCCGAGATCCTCAAGATCATCGGCAAGGTCCGCTGCAACGTGGTGATCTCGGGCGGCACGGGCTCGGGCAAGACCACCCTGCTGAACTGCCTCACGGCCTTCATCGAGCACGACGAGCGCATCATCACCTGCGAGGACGCGGCGGAGCTGCAACTGCAGCAGCCCCACGTGGTCCGCCTGGAGACGCGGCCGCCCAACATGGAGGGCCAGGGCCAGGTCACCATGCGCGACCTCGTCAAGAACTGCCTGCGCATGCGGCCCGAGCGCATCATCGTCGGCGAGGTGCGCGGCCCGGAGGCCTTCGACCTGCTCCAGGCCATGAACACGGGCCACGACGGCTCGATGGGCACGCTGCACGCGAACTCCCCGCGCGAGTGCCTGTCGCGGATCGAATCGATGATCACGATGGGCGGCTTCACGCTGCCCTCGAAGACGCTGCGCGAGATGATCTGCGGCTCGATCGACGTCATCATCCAGGCGACGCGCCTGCGCGACGGCTCGCGCCGCATCACCCACGTCACCGAGGTGCTCGGGATGGAGGGCGACGTCATCACCACGCAGGACCTGCTGCTCTACGACGTGCTCGGCGAGGACGCGCACGGCAAGCTCATCGGGCGCCACCGCTCGACGGGGGTGGGCCGCCCGCGGTTCTGGGAGCGCGCCCGCTACTACGGCGAGGAAAACGCCCTCGCGGCCGCCCTCGACGCTGCGGCCGTCCTCACCGGGGCCGAGGCCTGATGGGCGCCCTCAACGTTCCGCTCGCCGCCGGCCTCGCGGCCGTGGCCGCGGGCGCCGTGGCCTACGCGGTCCTGCTGCCGCTGCTCTCGGGCGAGCGCCGGGCCGCCCAGCGCCTCAAGGCGGTGAGCGCCTCGGTCTCGGCCTCCGCCGCCCGCGGCGTCACGGTGAACCGGCGCGAGCAGGTGGCCAAGACCCTCAACGAGATCGAGGCCAAGGCCAAGGGCAAGAAGGTCTCCCTCGACCTGAAGATCACCCGCGCGGGCCTGAACTGGTCGACGCGGACCTACTACGCGGTCTCGGCACTCCTCGGCGCGGCCCTGGGATTCGTGATCTTCGCGCTCACCGAGAACCCGGTGGCCGGCGTCGGCGCGCTGTTCTCGGGCGGGATCGGCCTGCCGCTCTACCTCCTCGGCCGGCTGCGCAAGCGCCGCATCGCCAAGTTCATCAAGGAGCTGCCGAACGCCGTCGACGTCATCGTGCGCGGCATCCGCTCCGGCATCCCGGTGGGCGATTGCTTCCGCATCGTCTCGCGCGAGGCCGAGGAGCCGGTGCGCAGCGAGTTCAGGAACGTGGTCGAGGCCCAGGCGCTGGGCCTCTCCCTCAACGAGGCGGTCGGGCGCCTGTTCGAGCGGGTGCCGGTGCCGGAGGTGAACTTCTTCGTCATCGTCATCAACATCCAGGCGCAGTCGGGCGGCAACCTGTCGGAGGCGCTCGGCAACCTGTCGCGGATCCTGCGCGAGCGCCGGAAGATGGCCGGCAAGGTCCAGGCGATGAGCATGGAGGCGAAGGCCTCGGGCGGCATCATCGCGGCCCTCCCCTTCGTGGTGACGGCGATCACCTACCTGTCGAGCCCCGACTACATCTCGCTGCTCTGGACCACCGACATCGGCAGGATGGCGCTGGCCGGCTCCGCGATCTGGATGATGATCGGGGTCTTCACCATGAAGAAGATGATCAACTTCGACATCTGACGGCCGAGGCGGACGGCGGAATTCGGGAGCCTGGTGCGGAACGATGATCGAGAAGCTGATAGATCCCCGCTTCCTCGGCGTGGCGCTCACGGGCGTCGCGGTGGCGGCGACGGCCTTCGCGGTGCTGCAGCCACTGATGGAGCCGGACCGCCTCGCCCAGCGGATGAAGCTCGTCAGCGACGAGCGCGAGGCGATGCGCCGGCGCGAGCGCGACCGCCTCGCCAAGAAAGTGAGCCTGCGCGTCGAGCCCAAGGCCTACATGAAGCGGGTCGTCGAGCAGTTCGACCTCACCCGCTGGCTCGGCACCGAGGCCGCCAAGCAGCAGCTGATGATGGCGGGCTACCGCGGCGCCGGCGCCGAGACCGGCTTCCTGTTCTTCCGCCTGATCATGCCGGTGGCGCTGACCGTCGGCGCCGTGTTCTACCTCTTCGTGCTCGAGGTCCTCGACCAGTCGGTGATGATCCGCCTCGGCCTCGTGATCCTGGCGACCTATCTCGGCATCAAGGCGCCCGAGCTCTACCTCATCAACAAGTCGAAGAAGCGCCAGGCCGAGGTGCGCCTCGCCTGGCCCGACGCCCTCGACCTGACCCTGATCTGCGTCGAATCCGGGATGGCCGTCGAGAACGCCTTCCGGCGGGTCTCCACCGAGGTCGCGGCGCAATCCGTGGTGCTCGCCGAGGAGCTCGCCCTGATGACGGCGGAGCTGTCCTACCTGCCCGACCGCCGGTCGGCCTACGAGAACCTCGCTAACCGGATCGGGCTCGATTCCGTGAAGGCCGTGACGACGGCGCTGATCCAGGCGGAGCGCTACGGCACGCCGGTGGGCTCCGCCCTGCGGGTGCTGTCGCAGGAGAGCCGCGACCAGCGCATGAACGAGGCCGAGAAGAAGGCCGCGGCCCTGCCCCCGAAGCTCACCGTCCCGATGATCCTGTTCTTCCTGCCGGTGCTGTTCGTCGCGATCCTGACCCCGGCCATCATCCAGATCGCCCGCTGAGACGCGGCGAGGCGGAAGCGCCGGGGCGGGCCGGACGGTTCCCGGCGCGGGCCGCCTCGCGCCCCCGCGATCGGCCCCGTGCTCAGCCCCGCGGAGCCGGCCTGCGGGGCGACCTGTCGGCGCTCTGTCCGGCCTTCTGGGCGACGAAGGCCCGCAGGGCGGCCGCGTTGGCGCTGGCCTCTTCGGGCGGAAGCACCCGGCGCAGGATCGCCTCGGCCTCGGCGAAGTTGCCCTTGAGGCCGAGCACGAGGGCAAGGTTCTGGTGCACCCGGGCATCGGCGCCGGGCTGCCCGGCGGCGAGCCGCAGGGTGGCCTCGGCCGGATCGAGCTGGCGGGCGAGCGCGTAGGAGAGGCCGAGATTGGACAGCACGGCCGGCTCGTTCGGCCGGATCTTCAAGGCCGCGTCGTAGAAGCCCTGGGCCCGGGCGTGGTCGCCGAGCTGGTCGGCGACCGACCCCTGCGCCGAGAGCACGCGCCAATCCGGCTGGGCCGGGGTGTGGGCGTTCTGCAGAACCTCCGCGGCCTCCTGCAGCCGCCCGACCTCCGCCAGCGCCTTGCCGTAGGCGGCCAGTACCGCGGAGTTGCGGGCGTTGCGCAGGGCGGCCTGCTGCAGCACCGCCACGGCCTGGGTGAGCTGCCCGGTGGCCCGCAGGCCCTGCGCGTAGCGCATCGCGATGCCGAGGTCGTTCGGCGATTCCGCGTATTTCGTCCCGAGCGCATCGACGTCGCGCCGGCTGATCCGGCGGGCGTCGCCGCCGCCCGAGCCGAGGCCGAACATCGAGGACAGGCCGGAGGTCAGCCCGGAGGAGGAGCCGGACGAGGGGCTGGAGCCGATCGAGCCCGTCGTCTCGGGGGAGCGCGATTGGCAGCCCGCGGCGACGAGGACGAGGAGCGTGGCGGCTCCGATCCGGGAGCGTCGCAGGGCACGGGATCCGCCGGCCGAGGCTCGCGCCGATCCCGCGGTGGCCATCGCTCGCGCCGTGATCATGTTCCGCTCCGGAGGTGGACCCACGCTTCACGGGTCCGACCCGGCGGTGATAGAGCGTTAACCCTAACCCAGGGTTAAGAACCCGCTCGCCCGCCCCGACGCCGCCCGTCCCAGCCTCGCCCGGCCCTGCGCCGCACGGGCCGCTCGCGAGACGGCCGGGGCGGCGGGCGGACGGATCGTGACCCTCGCCTCCTCCGTATCCGGCATCCCGCGCATGACCGCTTCTCCCCTCGCCCCGTCGCATCCGGGCCTCCTGCCCGCCGGCACCGACGCCATCCCGGTCCACGGCCTCGGGACCGCCGACTGGCCGGGGGCGCAGGCCGCCCTCACCGCGGCGCAGGCGGCCTATTGCGGGGCCGTCGACTTCTCCCCGAAGGCCGGGAGCCTCGCCCTCGTCCCGGCCGAGGACGGCCGCCTCGCGGCCGTCCTGTTCGGCCTCGGCGACACGGCGGGCGCCGCCTACGACCGGCTCCTGCCGGGCAAGCTCCCGGGCCTGCTGCCGCCGGGTCGCTATCGGCTCGCGGGCGCGGGGCTCGACCCCGCCGAGGCGGCCCTGGCCTGGCTTCTCGGCAGCTACCGCTTCGGGCGCTACCGGGCCGCCGGCCCGGATCGGCCGCGCCTCGTGGCGCCGGAGGGCGTCGACGCCGCCGAGATCGGCCGGATCGCCGCCGCGGTCGGCCTCGGCCGCGACCTCGTCAACACCCCGGCCAACGACCTCGGCCCCGCCGAGATCGAGGACGCCGCCCGTGCCCTCGCGGAGCGTCACGGCGCCGCCGTCGCGGTGGTCTCGGGCGAGGCGCTCGCCCGCGACTTTCCGCTGGTCCACGCGGTCGGCGCCGCCTCGCCCCGGGCCCCGCGCCTGATCGATCTGACCTGGGCCCCGAGGGAAGCGGCTCGTGAGCCGTCGGCTTCAGGGAACGCGACCGAGGACGGCGTGCCGACCGTGATCCTCGTCGGCAAGGGCGTCGCCTTCGACACGGGCGGCCTCGACATCAAGCCGTCCGCCGGCATGCTGCTGATGAAGAAGGACATGGGCGGCGCCGCCGCGGCCCTCGCCGCCGCCGAGATGGTGATGGGCGCCGGGCTGCGGCTGCGGCTGCGGGTCCTGATCCCGGCCGTCGAGAACGCGGTCTCGGGCAACGCCTTCCGCCCCGGCGACGTGCTGGCGAGCCGCGCCGGCCTCAGCGTCGAGATCGGCAACACCGACGCGGAGGGCCGCCTGATCCTGGCCGACGCCCTGGCGCTCGCGGATGCCGCCAGGCCCGACCTGCTCATCGACTTCGCGACGCTCACGGGCGCCGCCCGGGTCGCGCTCGGGCCGGATCTGCCGGCCTTCTTCACCGAGGACGAGGCGCTGGCGGGCGAGGTCGCGGCGGCCGGGCGCTCCGCCATCGATCCGGTCTGGCGCATGCCGCTCCACGCCCCCTACGCGAGCCTCCTCGAGTCCCGGGTCGCGGATCTCAACAACGTCGCGGGCGGCCCCTTCGCGGGGGCCATCACGGCGGCCCTGTTCCTGCGCCGCTTCGCGCCGCAGACCCGGGCGCATGTCCATTTCGACCTCTACGGCTGGAACCCCTCGGCGAAGCCCGGCCGCCCCGAGGGCGGCGAGGTCCAGACCGCGCGCCTCGTCTACGCCCTCCTGAAGGACCGCTACGGCGGCGGGCGGCGCGAGCCCCCGGCCGGCGGATGAGGTTCGGACGAAACGGCCCCGGCGCCTCCGCCCGCGGGCCGGGCCCCTCCCCTCGCACGGACCTGGACGGCCCCCGATGGACGATGCGG
The DNA here is from genome assembly GCF_008806345.1 of Methylobacterium planeticum. Taxonomy (GTDB): domain Bacteria; phylum Pseudomonadota; class Alphaproteobacteria; order Rhizobiales; family Beijerinckiaceae; genus Methylobacterium; species Methylobacterium planeticum. The sequence goes on from NZ_VZZJ01000025.1 coordinate 24,000, forward strand.
TGATCCGCCCGATGCGCGACGGGGAGGCCGCCGCGGTGGTGGCGCTCTGGCACGCGGCCGGGGTGTCGCGGCCCTGGAACGACCCGGAGACGGACCTCGCCTTCGCGCGGCGGAGCCCGCACGCCCGTGTGCTCGTCGCCGCACGGGGCGACCGGATCGTCGCCACCGCCATGGTGGGGGAGGACGGGCACCGGGGCTGGGTCTACTACCTGGCCGTCGACCCGGAATGCCAGGGCGGCGGGCTCGGCGGGGCCATGATGGAGGCCGCGGAGACCTGGCTGCGGGGCCGCGGCGTCTGGAAGGTCCAGCTCCTCGTGCGCGCGGACAACGCGGCGGTCCGGCACTTCTACGAGCACCGGGGCTACCGCGACACCCGCACGGTCTGCTTCCAGAAGATCATCGGCGAGGCCGGCGCCTGAGGCGCCGCTAGCCGCCGACGGGAAGTCCGGCCTCGATCAGGCGGGCCCAGAGCGAGGCGCCGTAGGGAGCGGCCGCGTCGTTGAAATCGTAGTCCGGGTGGTGCAGGCCGGCGCTGTCGCCGTTGCCCATGAAGATGTAGGCGCCCGGCCGGTGGGCCAGCATGTAGGAGAAATCCTCCGCCGCCATCAGGGGCGCGACGTCCCGGTCGACCTGCGTCTCCCCGACGATGCCCGCCGCCACGTCGGCCATGAAGGCGGCCTCCGCCGGATGGTTCTCGGTCACCGGGTAGCTGCCGCTGTAATCGATCGTGCCGCTCGCCCCGAAGCCGGCGGCGACGTGGCCCACGATGGCGTCGATGCGCGTCCGCATGGCGTCCCGCACCGCCTGCGACAGGGCCCGCATCGTGCCCCGCAGGGTGACGCTGTCGGGCAGGACGTTGAAGGCCTCGCCGGCCTCCAGGGCGCAGACCGAGACCACCGCCGATTGCAGCGGATCGACCGAGCGGGCGACGATCGTCTGGAGCGCCACGATGACGTGGCTCGCCACCAGCACGCTGTCCACCGCCAGCTGGGGGATCGCCGCGTGGCCGCCCCGGCCCCGGATCGTGATGGTGAAGCGGTCGGTCGAGGCCATGATCGGGCCGGGGCGGATCGCGAAGCGGCCCAGCGGCATCCCCGGGATGTTGTGCAGGCCGTAGACGCTCTCGACGCCGAAGCGCTCCATCAGCCCGTCCTTGACCATCGCCTCGCCGCCGCCGCCGCCCTCCTCCGCGGGCTGGAAGATCATCACGGCGGTGCCGTCGAAGTTGCGGGTCTCGGCGAGATACTTGGCGGCGCCGAGCAGCATCGCGGTGTGCCCGTCATGCCCGCAGGCGTGCATCTTCCCCGGCACCGTCGAGCGGTAGGGCAGGTCCCGCACCTCCTGGATCGGCAGCGCGTCCATGTCGGCGCGCAGGCCGATCGCCCGGTTGGAGGCGTGCCCGCGCCCGCGGATCAGCCCGACCACGCCGGTCCGGCCGATGCCGGTGGCGACCTCGTCGCAGCCGAAATCCCGGAGCTTGTCCGCCACGAACCCCGCCGTGCGCTCAACGTCGTAGAGCAGTTCCGGGTGGGCATGGAGATCGTGCCGCCACGCGGCGATCTCATCCGCGGCGGCGGCGATGCGGTCGATGACGGGCATGGATCGGGCTCGCGGCAGGGGCGGAACGGCAGGCTCGGCCCCGGCCGAGCAAACAGGAGGCCAGGAGCGGGGTCAACGGCCGCGCTTATCGCGCCCGCTCCCCTGCATGGCGCGCATGGCCTGGTCGCTGCCCGGCGGCGCTCCCCCGCCCGCCCGCGGGGCGGCGGTGGCGAGGTCGTCGAGGATCGGGCAATCGGGACGGGCATCGCCGCAGCAATGCTCCGCGAGATTGCGGAGCGTGCGGGTCATGCCCTGCAATTCGGCGATGCGGCGCTCGAGGGCGGCGACGTGGTCGAGGGCGATCGCCTTGACCCCCGCGCTCGCCCGGTCGCGGTCGCGCCAGAGGGCCAGGAGCTCGCCGATCGCCTCCACGGGGAAGCCGAGGTCGCGGGCGCGGCGGATGAAGCGCAGGCTGTGCAGGTCGGATTCGGCGTAATGCCGGTAGCCGGCCCCGGTCCGCGCGGCCGGGGGCAGCAGGCCGATCTCCTCGTAGTATCGGATCATCTTGGCCGAGACGCCGGTCAGGCGCGCCGCCTCGCCGATCGTGACCGGGAGGCCGGCGCTCACGCGGGCCTCCCCACGAGGGCGGGGCCGGGGGCCGGCCGGGCCGCGCGCGGCGCCCCCGCCCGGCGCAGCCGGAGGGCGTTGCCGACCACGAAGACGCTCGACAAGGCCATGGCGCCGGCGGCGAGGACCGGCGAGAGCGGCGGGCCGCCGAAGAGCGTCAGCACGCCCGCCGCCACCGGGATCAGCGCGACGTTGTAGGCGAAGGCCCAGAACAGGTTCTGGCGGATGTTGCGCATCACCGCCCGGGACAGGGCGAAGGCCGTGACGAGGGCGCCGGGATCGCCCGACATCAGCACCACGTCGGCGCTCTCGACCGCGATGTCGGTGCCGGTGCCGATGGCGAGGCCGACCTCCGCCTCGGCGAGCGCCGGCGCGTCGTTGATGCCATCGCCCACGAAGGCCACCGGGCCGTGGGCGGCGCGCAGGCGCCGCACCGCCTCGACCTTGCCGCCGGGCAGGAGTTCCGCCGCGACCTCCGCGATGCCGAGGGCCCGCGCCACCCCCTCGGCGGTGCGGCGGTCGTCCCCCGTCACCATCGCGACGACGAGGCCCTGCGCCCGCAGGGCCGCCACCGCCGCGGCGGCGCCGGGCTTGACCGGGTCCGCCACCGCCAGGAGCGCGGCGAGGCGCCCGTCGAGGACGGCGTAGAGGGGGCTGCGGCCGGCCCCGCCCAGGCGCCCCGCCTCCGCCGCGAGGCTGTCGGTGGCGATGCCGAGGCGCTCCATGTGGCGCCGCGAACCGACCGCGACGCTGCGGCCGGCGACGCGGCCCTCGACGCCGTGGCCCGTGAGGGCCGCGAAGCCCTCCGGCTCGGACAGCGCGAGGCCGCGCGCCCGCGCCGCCGCCACGACGGCCCCCGCGACCGGGTGCTCGGACCGGCTCTCCAGGGCGGCGACGGCGGCGAGAACCTCCGCCTCCGCGAAGCCCGGCGCCGCGACGAGGTCGGTCAGGGCGGGCCGGCCCTCCGTCAGGGTGCCGGTCTTGTCGAGGGCGACGACCCGCACGTCCCGCAGCGCCTGCAGGGCGGCGCCGTCGCGGAACAGCACGCCGCGCTCGGCCGCCCGGCCGGTGCCGACCATGATCGAGGTCGGCGTGGCGAGGCCCATGGCGCAGGGGCAGGCGATGATCAGCACCGCGATGGCGTTGACGAGGGCGTGGCCGAGGGCGGGGGCGGGCGCGAGGGCGAGCCAGGCCAGGAAGGTCGCGAGGGCGAGCCCGATCACGGCGGGCACGAAGCGGCCGGTGACCCGGTCGACCAGCGCCTGGATCGGGAGCTTGGCGCCCTGCGCCGCCTCGACCATGCGGACGATCTGGGACAGCACCGTGTCGGGGCCGACCGAGCCGACCCGCAGGTCCAGGCTGCCCTGCCCGTTCAGGGTGCCGCCCACGGTGGCGTCGCCCGGGCGCTTCGCGACCGGGGCGGGCTCGCCCGTGACCATGCTCTCGTCGACGTAACTTCCACCCGCCACCACGGTGCCGTCCGCCGCGATCCGCTCGCCGGGGCGCACCCGCACCACGTCGCCGACCGCGAGGGCGGCCACCGGCACCGCGCGCTCGGCCCCGTCCCGCACCACCCGGGCCATCTTCGGGGCGAGGTCGAGGAGGCGGGCGATGGCCGCGCCGGTCCGGCCCCTGGCCCGGGCCTCCAGGGTCCGGCCGAGCAGGATCAGGGTGACGATGAGGACGCTCGCCTCGAAGTAGAGATGCGCGCTGCCCGCCGGCAGCAGGCCGGGGGCGAAGGCCGCCGCGAGGGAGTAGAGGTAGGCCGCCCCGGCGCCGAGCGCCACGAGGGCGTTCATGTCCGGATGGCCCCGCAGCAGGCCCGGGATCCCGCGCGCGAAGAAGCGCCGCCCCGGGCCGGCGAGGACGAGGCTCGCGAGCGCGGCCTCGATCGCGGCACCCCCCGGCACCCCGTGGTGCAGGGCGGGGACGAGGTGGCCGCCCATGTCGAGGACGACGATCGGCAGGGACAGGAGCGCGGCCGTCAGGACGTCGCGCCGGAGATCCCCCGCCTCGGCGGCCTGCCGGGCCTCGGCGTCGGCCGGGCTCGCCTCGGCCTCGACCCGGGCCGCGTAGCCCGCCGCCCGCACCGCCGCGGAGAGGTCGTCCGGCGCGACGAGCCCCTCGGGGTGGCGCACCTGCGCGGTGCCGGCCGCGAGGTTCACGACGGCGCCCCCCACCCCCGGCACGGCGGCGAGCGCCCGCTCCACCCGGGCGACGCAGGCGGCGCAGGACAGGCCCTCGAGGCGCAGCCGCGTGGTGGTCTCGGGGATCGCGTAGCCGGCCTCCTCCACCGCCGCGCGGATCGCGGCCGGGCCGGTCCCGGACAGGCTGAGCCCGGCCCGGCCGGTGGCGAGGTTGACGGAGACGTCGCGGGCGCCCGGCACGGCCGCGAGGGCCCGCTCGACGCGCCCGACGCAGGAGACGCAGGACAGGCCGGTGACGGGGACGCTCAGGCGGCGGCCGGGAGGGGCGCCGGCGGGCGCGGCGGGGCGGGACGGGTCGGCGGCGGTATCCATGCCCACCCATGTGGGGCTTCCCATGATGGGAAGGTCAAGACCCCGAAGGATCGGGGATCGGGGATCGGGGATCGCGCCGGCCGGCCCTAGCGCGAAGCGCCCTCGTGCGCCGGCAGAGTCACCCGCACGGTCGTGCCCCCGTCGACGACGCTCTCGATCGCGAGCCGCCCGCGGTGGCGGTTGAGGGTGTGCTTGACGATGGCGAGGCCGAGGCCGGTGCCGCCCTGCTGGCGGCTCGAGGCCACGTCGACCCGGTAGAAGCGCTCGGTCAGGCGCGGGATGTGCTCGGGCGCGATGCCCCGCCCGTCATCCTGCACGGTGAGCTCGATCTGCGCCGCCCCGCGCGGGCCCTCGGCGATGCGGGCGAGCCCGACCCGGACGGTGCCGCCGCCGTACTTCACGGCGTTCTCCACGAGGTTCTCGACGACGCGCATCAGCTCGTCCCGCTCGCCGAGGACCGGGAAGGCGCCGTCCTGCGCCTCGAGCCCGATCGCGACGCCGCGCTCGGTGGCGAGCGCGGCCTGGGTGTCCACCATCTGGCGGGCGATCTGGCCGAGATCGACCACCTGGGTCGGCACCACGTGCTCGCGCAGCTCGATCCGCGAGAGCGAGAGCAGATCGTCGATGAGCCGGGTCATGCGCTGGGCCTGGCTCAGCATGATCGCGAGGAAGCGCTCGCGGGCGGGGGCGTCGTTGCGGGCCGGTCCCTGCAGGGTCTCGATGAAGCCGAGGAGGGAGGCCAGCGGCGTGCGCAGCTCGTGGCTCGCATTGGCGACGAAATCGACCCGCATGGTCTCGAGGCGCCGGGCCGAGGTCAGGTCGCGCAGGTACAGGACGACGTTCGGCTGCCCGGTTCCGGGCGGGGCCGGGCCCCCGTCCGGCACCGGCATCGGCAGGGCGCCGATCTGCACCTCGAAGACGCGCTCGGTCGGGACCCGGGTGGCGTAGGCGGTCTTGAGGGGCTGGCCGCTGCGCAGCACCTCCTCGATGCCGTCGAGGACATCGGGGGCCCGCAGGGCGAAGGAGAGCGGGTGGCGCAGCTTCAGGCTCGGCAGCAGCGCCCGGGCGGCGGCGTTGGCCTCGATCACCACGGCCCGCCGGTCGATCAGGATGACCGGGTCGGGGATGTTGGCCAGCAGCGCCTCCGCGACCGCGTGGCGGTCGGGCCCGGCGACGCCCGCCTTCGGCCGCGGGGGCCCGGCGCCGCCGCGCCCGAGGAGCCCGGCCACCGGGATCGTCAGGAGCGCGACGGCGAGGAAGACGAGGTCGAACCCGGTGCGGATCAGCGCCAGGAGGGCCAGGGTCGCGGCCGCGAGGGCCGCCCCGGCCAGGGCCGATCGGCGGGCATCCGGCAGCATCGCGTCGGGCCTTCGGTCAGGCCCCGTCGGGCGGTGCGGCGCGCGCGAGGCGCGCGCGCTTGGCGATCTCGTAGGCGCCGAGCATCGCCAGCGCCGCCACGAAGGGCACGAGGTAGTAGCAGACCCGGAACAGCAGCAGCGAGCCGAGCACCTGGTCCCGCGGCAGGCTGGAGAGCGCCAGCAGGATCGTCGCCTCGAACACCCCGAGGCCGCCGGGCGCGTTCGAGGCGATGCCCAGCATCGCCGCCAGCACGTAGACGGCCAGGAAGGTGGTGAAGCCGATGGTCAGCCCCTGCGGCAGCAGCACGTAGAGCACGGCCGCCGCCGCGCAGACGTCCCCGATGCCGACGATCATCTGGCTGAAGGAGACGGAGGCGCCGGGCAGCTCGAGGCGCCAGCCCTTCACCTTCACGCTGCGCCGCTTCAGGGAGACCCAGGCGAGGTAGCCGAGCACCGCGAGCAGCGCGGCGAGCCCCGCCCCCTGGTTCAGGCGGATCGACGTGAAGGTCAGCCCCGCGAGCTGCCCCGCCTCCACGATCAGGCTCAGCCCGAGCACCACCCCCATGCCGAGCCAGAAGGTGAAGCCGGCGATCACCGTCAGGGCCGCGATCTTGGCCGGCGACAGGCCCTTGTCCGAGTAGATCCAGTACCGGATCGTGCCCGCCGTCAGGAGCGGGAAGCCGAGGGTGAAGCTCACCGCGTAGCTCGTGAAGGAGGCGAGCGCGGTGGTCCGGTAGGGCACCTTCAGCTTGAGCTGGCGCAGCGCCAGGGCATCGTACCCGGTCAGGAACAGGTAGCTGACGAGGACGAACAGGAAGGCGAGGCCGAGCTGGGTTCCGGCCGCGTCCGTGAAGGCGGCGTGGAGCTCGGCCCAGGTGACGGTCTGGACGAGCTTCCACAGGACGCCGAGGGAGACCGCGAACAGCACGATGCTGGCCGCCGTGCCGATCCAGGCATAGCGGCCCTTGAAGCTGTGCTTGCGCGCAACCTCGGGCACGCCGGCGGCCTCGGCCGTCCGATCGGCCTCCAGGGCCTCGGCCGCATCGAGCGCCTTCTGCTCATGTCCCGCAAAATTCATATCGATCGGCGTCCGCCTCCGCCGGTTGTCGCGCTCGGCCCGAAGGGCGGCGCGACTGATTCCGAGCCCATGCCGGATCGCGGCCCGTCGGCGAGGCATTTAGGGACTTACGCCGCATAAGGCCAGCGATGCCCTTGGGATACCAGAGGATGGTGCGGGTCAGCCGGCCTCGCGCAAAGCTGTCCGGCACCAGCCTGCTGCCCCGGGGCGACGATCTGCCCCCCCTGCTCGGGCTCGCGTGCGGCTCGCCGCGGCGGTCCCGTCGTCGCGCCCCCTCTCCCGTGCGGGAGAGGTTTGCCCGCGGAGCGGGCCGGGGTGAGGGATGCGCGTTGTCCGGAAAGGTCGCACCCCTCACCCGGTCGGCTGGCGCCGACTCGACCTCTCCCGGACGGGAGAGGTGGGGCGCACCGCCGTCCGCGCCACATCGTCGTTCAGACGCGCCGGCTGCGAGCCAGGGACAAGGCGGTGGATCTCGGGGCCGGCGCGGGGAGCGCGTCGGACCCCCTCCCGGACAGGTGCGGCGACGCACGCCGCCCGTCGGCGTCACGCACTGGGTTCCGCCTCGGACGCACGCGCCCCACCCGGCGCCCCCCGCAGGAGAGCCGACGCCTCGGCGAGGCCGGTGCGGATGCGGGTGCCGACCTGGGGGGAGGTGCAGACGTAGGTCGGGCTCGGATGCGGGATCTCGACGATGGGGAGGCCGGGGCGCAGGGCCGCGAGCGCCGGGCGGGCGCCGGCGGCGAAGCGGCCGGACAGGACCGCCACCGCGAGGGCGGGCAGGCAGGCGAGGAGCGGTGCGAGATAGGGGCCCGCCGCCGTCATCTCGGAGCGGCGGGGCGCCCGGTTGAGGGCGCCCTCGGGGTGGATCACCCACGGGATCGTGTTCCAGATCAGCGTATCCCGGCGGGCGATCTCCGCCTCGGCGAGGAAGCGGAACAGGTTCGCGGCGGTGCCGGTGGCGTTGTCGCGGGAGACGAAGCCGGTCTTGACGATCGCCGGGCCCGGGGTCTCGAGGAGGAGCAGCATCCGGGCGCCGACGCCGCCGTCGAGGGGGTCGGGGTCGGGGACCGGGGCCCCCCGCTCCGCCGCGATGGCGCGGGCGAGAGCCCGCAGGGGCGCGAGGTGCGGGGCCTCGACCGCGGCCCGCCGGGCCGCCAGGACGGCCGGGTCGGCGAGGCTCTTCGGGGCTGACGGCTCAGGCGCCATCGCCCGGACAGCCCGCGGGCAGCGGGCCCGCCCGGCGGAAGCACTCGACCCCGCCCTCCTCCGCGAGGCGGCGCGCCAGCCCGTCGCGCCCGCCGAACTGGAAGCCGATCTGCGTGGCGTAGGCCGCGCAGGCCGCCTCCTTGCGCGCCCGGGCCCCGGCGCCGAACCGCACCGTCCAGCCCGGCAGGTCCGCCACGAGGTCGCGCAGGGGCTCCCGGGGGTCGGGGCTGCGCACCGTGTAGGGGAAGTCGCGCCACCACAGGACCGGCTGGGCCGGGGCCAGCGCCCGCAGGGCCCGCACCACCTGCACGTGGTCGACATGGCCGCCCACCGCCTGCGGCGCCAGGACGAGGTCGGGCCGGGTCTCGCCGAGGAGGTCGGCGAAGGCCGGGATCAGGTCGGCCACGACGCCGTCGTCGGGGCGCGTCGCGGCAAACAATGCGGGGGCGGCGCCGTAGCCGCGATGCGGCGCCTCCCGGAACGGCAGGTGCCGGGGCGCCGCGATGCCGAGGACCCGCGCGGCCTGCGCGTCCTCGGCCCGGCGCAGGGCCATGTAATCGGCCTCGGGGGGCAGGTCCTTGTCGAGCTGGCAGGCGAGCGCGAACCCGGTCGGGGCGCGCACGCTGCTGGTGAAGATTGTGGCCATCACCACCGACCAGCCGGCCTCGGCCAGCACCGCCAGGGTGCCGCCGCAGGAGAAGGCGGCATCGTCGAGATGGGGGGAGAGCGCCAGGGCGACGGGCATCTTTCGGGGCCTCATGCAGGGCTCGACGGGCCCCCTCTCCCCGGCGGGAGAGGGTTGGGGTGCGATGTCTCCGGAGAGGTCGCACCCCTCACCCGGTGCGCGTGCCGCGCACTCGACCTCTCCCGGACGGGAGAGGTGGGGCGGGCCTCCGTCCGGAGTGAGTCGCGGTCCCGTGGTGGCGCGGGTGGCGCGACGGGCCCCCTCTCCCGGCCGGGAGAGGTTTGCCCGCGGAAGCGGGCCGGGGTGAGGGAGGCGCGCTGTCCGGATGCGTCGCACCCCTCACCCGGTCGGCTGGCGCCGACTCGACCTCTCCCGGACGGGAGCGGTGGGGTGCGCCGCTCCGGGGGGACCGGTCGGCGGGCGCGGGTGCCGCGACGGGCCCCCGCTCCCGGGCGGGAGAGGGTCGGGGTGCGGGACGCGACTTGTCCGGGAGAGGCGGGCGCAGGCCGGGCGTCATCCGGTCGCTCCGGCGCGGCGACGACGGGCGCCGGACCGGGCGTGGAGACCCTCACAGGAGGTGCGGCTCCGCCCGGAAGCGGCAGGCCGGGTCGGCGGGCAGCTCGGGCGAGAAGCCGGTGGCCGGGCGCTCGCGGGCGACGCGGGCGTAGACCTCCATGATCTGGCGGCCGACCGTGGCCCAGGAATAGACCCGGCGGCATTCCGCGAGGCCGTCGCGGGCGAGGCGGCGGCGCAGGGGCTCGTCCTCGATCACCCGGGTCAGGGCCCGGGCGAGGGCCGGCACGTCGCCGGGCTCGACGAGGAGGCCGTTCTCGTCGTCGCGCAGGCAATCCGAGACCCCGACCGAGTGGGTCGAGACCACCGCGAGGCCGGCCGCCATCGCCTCCAGGATGGTGTTGGAGAAGCCCTCCGCGTAGGTCGGGGAGACGAACACGTCCGCCTGCCGGTAGAGGTCCGGGACCCTGTCGTAATCGGCGTAGCCGGTGAAGCGGATCTCGGATTCGGGGAAGCCGTGCTCGGCCGCCCGCGCCCTGGCGGGCTCGACGTCCGGGCCGATCCCCGAGATCGTGGCGCCGAAGCCCGTTCCCTGCTCGCGCATCAGCGCCAGGGCGTCGATGAAGTCGAGGACGCCTTTCCGGCGGTCGACCCGGCCGTGGTAGAGCAGGCGCACCGGCCCCCTGTGCGGCGCCGGCAGCCCGCCGCCCGCCTTCCCGCCGGTTTGCTCACCCTCCTGCGCGCCCCCTTGCCCGCTCCCTTGCCCATCCCCTCGCGCGAAGCGGACGGTGTCGACGGCGCCCGGCACGATGGTGAAGCGGGCGGGATCGGAGCCGAGCCGGTCGCAGACCTCGGCCACGAAGGAGCGGCCGCCGATCAGCAGGGCGTTGGCCCGGGCCAGCACCGTGCACATGGCGACCCGGTGGGTCTCGCAGCAGGAGCCGACCCAGTGCCCGTCGCCGCCCTGGATCGAGACCACGTTCGGCACGCCGAGGCGGCGCGATGCGAGGAGCACGGCCCAGCCCGTGGGATAGCCGTACTGCGCGTGCAGGACGTCGAAGGGCCGGCGGGCGTGCTCGGCCGCGATGGTCTCCACCATCGTGTCGATGTCGCGCTCGAAATCGCCCTCGGTCTGCTCGCCGACCTGCTCCAGGCCGATCACCCGGACGCCGGGCACCGGCGGCGGCGGGCCGCCGCCGTAGACCCGGGTGCCGAAGGCGTCGCCCCGGTACTGGCTGATCATCGTGACGTCGTGGCCGGCGCCGACGAGCTCGCGCAGGAGGTTCTGCGCGTAGACGCTCATGCCGGAAATCGCCGGGAAGTAGCGTCGGCTGACGAAGCAGATCCTCATCGGACGGGCGTTTCCCGGAGCGTCGTGTCGAGCGGGGGCAGGTCGGGGCCGCCGCGGCGGCAATCGCGCAGATAGGCGAGCGCCTGCGGGATCATCGTGTCGGCCCGGTGGCTCTCGCGGGAGAGCTCGACGCAGATCAGCTTGTCGAACCGGATGGCCTCGAGGGCCGCGAGCACGCCCGGAACGTCCATGTCGCCCGCGCCGAAGGGCAGGTGGACATGGACGCCCCGCGCCATGTCCTCGATCGCCACGGTGCCGATCCGGTCGGCGAACTCGGCCACCGCCGCGGCCGGCTCGCGCTCGCCGGTGACGAGGCAGTGGCCGGTGTCGAGGGCGAGCTTCAGGCCCGGGACGGCGAGGTCGGCGTAATCGTCGAGGGTCTCGATCAGCATGCCGGGCTCGGGCTCGAGGCAGGGCACGACGCCCTGCCCGGCCGCGTAGGCGACGACCTCGGCGAGGCCCTCCTGCAGCCAGGCCCGGGCCGCGTCCGGCTCGATCCCGGGCCTGGGCACCCCGGCCCAGAACGAGACCGCCTCGGATTTCAGGATGCCGCCGATGTCGATCGCCCGCTTGAGGAAGCCGACCCGGCGGGCGCGGGCGGTGGCGTCGGCCGTCACCAGGGTCGGCTCGTGCTTGTGCTTCGGATCGAGGAGGAAGCGGGCGCCGGTCTCGATGACGGAGCCGAGGCCGAGGCGCTCGAGGCGGCTCGCCACCCGCTCGGCCTCCCGCGCCCATTCCTCCGCGAAGGGATCGAGGTGGTGGATGTCGAGGGTGAGGGCGACGCCGTCGTAGCCGGCCTCGGCGATCAGCTCGAGGGCGTCGTCCAGCCGGTGGTTGGCGGCGCCGTTGGTGTTGTAGGCGAAGCGGAGCGTCATGCGGCCTGCCCCCTCTCCTGCAACCGGAACGGCGCGTGGTGCGATTCCGGCTCGCGGTAGAGGGGATAATGGCTCCCGACGATTCGTTCCGCCAGGGCGGTGTCGAACAGGGGCTGGCGCCCGCCGAAGCGCTCCAGGGCCTCCGGCGTCAGGCGCACGGGCAGGAGCGTGTCGGTCGCCGTGCCGAAGCGGATCAGGGGGTGGTCGCGCTCCAGGAGCTTGCGGGCGTTGCGCTCGCCGATCCGGTAATAGCTCATGGTCTCGACTTCGAGCCCCGGCACGATGGCCTTGACCACCCCGACCCCGCCGCCGGGGGGCGAGCAATCGACGTACAGGATGTCGAACCCGGCCTCGGTCAGCCGGTCGCAGGCGATGGCGCCCCGTTCATGCCCGTCGGCGGCCGGCGTCGTCGGACATGTGTGAAAGGCTTTCATGATTTGTTCCGAATAGACCGTCTTTGCCAGGACCGCGTGCAGGTCCTCCGGCGGCAGCACGATCCACTCCAGCATGGCCTTGAGGGCCCGGGTCTCCTCGAGGTCGAGGCTCGGTAAAGCCTTCTGGATGAAGGCTTTCACGTAGCCCGGCGGCGTCACCCGCTCGGCGAAGGCCAGGGGGCCGTGCCCGAACGCCTTGCGCACCCGCGCCGCCTGGAACTCCAGCAACGCCTTGCGGAGCGCCCGCTCCCGGTCCGGGTCGCACGCCTCGCCGCACGCCGAAAGCGCAATCGGAACAGGGGCTTCGGCCGGGTTCTTGTCATACCCCACGACGTAGAGGTTGGTCAGTCCGAACTGGTCGGTGGCGAATTTCGGCAGCGCCCTGATGCCGAGATCCGACAACCGCGCCAGCATCGCGGCCGTCTCCGGCCCGAGCCCCTCCGAGACGTCGAGCACGACGCCCTGATCGAGGGCGCGGAACAGGAGCCCGTTCCCGTCCCGCTGCAGCAGTTCGAGCACCCCGTGCCCGAGCGCGAACGGCACGTCCGGCCCGGCACCGAGGCCGTTGGTGATCAGGTTGGTGAACGGGACGTAACCCTCGCTCAATTCGAAGTAATCCGTCGCCGCGACGTCGAGGGGCATCAGCACGGTCTCGCCGGTCCGGTGCCGGATCGCGGGCGTCCACTCGAGCACCGTGCCGCGCCCCACCGGCGAGCCCGCGGGCAGGCAGAGGGTGAGCGGGTCGGCCACGGCGCCCACCCCGAAGACCCTGACGAGGTCGTCGTAGCAGGCGCGCTCCTTGTTGCGCGGCATCACCGCGAGCGACGGCATCAGGTTCTCGGCGATCTCCGCCACCGCCCCGATGATGGCCTCGTCGTCCGTGGCCCCGTACCCGATGCCGCTCGGCATCGCGCCGACGAAGAAGGGATCGTCGAGGAACAGCGACACGAACCAGACCGGGATCCCCGTGCGGTCGAGGGGCGCGAGGGGAAATCCGACGATGCGGCCCTCCGGCAGGATATCCAGATAGGCACGCACCGGCTCGGGCAAGCTCGACGGCAACCCCTCGATCCGGCGCGGCGCTCCGTGGCTGTAACGGCGCGGTGTCTTGATGCGGGCGTGGCGTGCCCGGGCATCCTGATCGTGGTCGGTCACGTCGGGGTCCCTTTCCGTCGTCTCAGGCGACCCGCGCGCCGGCATGGCCGTAGGCGCGGGCGATCAGCCGCATGGTGTGGAGGTCGCGCTCCGCCGAGTAGGCCGCGCGCTCCTCGGGGCGCCGCAGCGCCGAGCCGAAGGCGCGCACCTGCTCAAGGAAGGGCGAGGCCTGCGTGTCGAAGGTCAGCGCCTCGACCGCGCCGGTGCTGCCGTCCGTGAAGGTTACGCTGCCGCCGGCCACCTGACCCATCGTGTCGGTGGCGGTGAGCTGACCGCGGGTGCCGAGCACTTCCAGCCGCCGCCGCGGCAGCCTGTCTGGACAATTGTAGGCGACGTGCAGGCTCGCGAGCACCCCGGAGCCCGTCTGGCCGATCAGGAGGGCCCCGTCGTCGACCGCGTAATCCTGGGCCTTGGCCTGGGTCAGGGCCGCGATGTGGGTCACGCAATCGCCGACCAAGAAATCGACGAGATCGAGCCCGTGCGGGGCGAGGTCGATCAGGGCGCCGCCCCCGGCCTGCGCCGGGTCGATCCGCCAGTTGTCCTGGCCCTGGAACGACGCCCAGGCCCGGTCGAGCCAGCAGGCGTAGACGATGCGCACGGCCGTCACCGTGCCGAGGCGCCCGGCCTCAATGGCGGCCCGCATGGCGCGATGGCCCGGGTGATGGCGCTGGTCGAAGGCCGTGCCGTAGAAGATCCCGCTGCCCCGAACGGCGGAGGCCATCGCCTCGGCATCCGCGAGGGAGGCCGCCATCGGCTTCTCGCAGAGCACGGCCTTGCCGGCGGCGGCCAACGCCTCGACAGCCCCGCGATGCAGGTGGTTCGGGGTCGCGACGTAGACCGCCTCGACCTCGGGCTCCGCGAGGAGGCCCGCGAGTTCGGCGTGGCCCCGCGCGCCCTCGGCTTCGGCCGCGCGGCGAGAGGCTTCGCCCGGATCGCAGACCGCGATGAGGCGGTGGCCTGCTGCCCGGATCCCCGGGGCCATGTAGTCGCGCGCGACCCAGCCGTAGCCGACGATGCCCCAGCCGACGCGATCCGCCATCACCAGCGCTCCGGGAGATCGACGAATTCGCGCCGCCGCACCCGGTCGGCATCGGGCGAAGTCGCCTTTCCGACCCAGTCGAGGATTTCCGGACCGGACGATTGCAGCGGGTAGGTCACCCGGCCGGCATATTCCGCCTCGTAGCGCTCGGACGGCCAGCGGATGACGTAGGATCCGGGTGCGTCCTGCGCGTAGAGCGGGTTCAGCGTGAGCTGCGTCCCCTCGCGTGGCAGGGTGAGCCCATCGATCACGGAGCGTGGAGCCGGCCGCATGCCGGGCCCGGCAACCACCGAGAACGCCTCGCAGCTCTTCAGGTCCGATGGCTTGCGCGGTGCCGGGGCGCGGACCTCGACCAGGGCCGTCGTCAGCTCGGCATCGTCATACACGAGGGCATCCGGGAACAGCTCCTCGATTTCCTCGGCCGAGACCGCGCGGCCGGCCGAGAAGCCCGGCCGGTCGCTGTTGTGGATATGGCTCAGGGCGAGCCAGCCGTCGTCGCCCGCGTTCTGGCGCAAGGACTCGAGGAGTGTCGCCTTGTCGTCGAGGAAGTAGAAGGCGTCGTTGCAGACGACGAGGTCGACCGGTGCGCCGGAGACCGGCCACTGCAGCGAGCCGGCATCGAAGCAGACCAATTGGGCCTTTCCGGGCACGACCCAGTGCCGCGCGACCCAGAGCTTGGCGAACACCACGTCGGCGCCCGCGACCTTGGCCCCACGGGACTGGAACTCGCGCAGGTAATGCCCGATGCCGCAGGCGAATTCGAACACGCAGGACGGATCGTTCCAATGAGCCTCGAGGAGCGCGAGTCCCGCCAGGAAGGTCGGGTCGGTCCAGCGGTTCAGGAAGTAGTCGCCGACGCGGCCCCAGCCGAGGAGCCGCACGGCATCGCGCAAGGTCGCCGTATCGCGCTCGCGCACGATCTGCCGCAAGTCGTCCGGGTTTGCCGGCGGCCCGTTCCACCAATCGTCCTGGTCGGCGAGGAGGCCGATCAGGGCCACTTCGGCTTCACCCGCATCGAGATGGGCCAGTGTGCGGACGACGAGGTCGCGGCGGTTCGTGCGCAGGTAGGGGATGCCGTCGATCACCGGCCAACGCGCGCCGGTTTCCGCATCCCGCAGGGAATGCGGCGTGTCGGACTTCAGGGCATTGCCGGTTTCGGGCGAGTTCAGGCCGAAGGGGATCATGTTGCGTTACCCGCCCCCGTCGCATGTGCGATCACGGGATGCGCATAGCCTCCAGCACCCGATCATGGAACCCCTTCACGGGACCCGCATGGACGAGTTCCATCTCGTCGAGGACCGTTCCCATCGTCAGGGAGGCCGCCCTCAGATGCTGGGCGATCTGCAGAACCCGGTCGATGGCGTCCGCGGCATGGAAGGCCCGCCCCTCAGCGGTCGCGTCGTCGGGAAGCGCCGCGCGGGCGCGCTCGACGGCCTCGCGCAGGCCCGGCTGCAACTCGTCGAGGGCCCATTGCGTGGTCCGCGCCATGATCGGGGCGAGATGATCTCCGAGCAGCATCTCGCCCGTGAAGCCGGCATCGGGCATCGCGGCGTTGTGGAAGTGATGCGCCATCGCGGCGAGGAACACGGTGGTGGGGTCAGCGCGATAGAACGGGCTCAGGACGACCCCGTACACCGCCACCATCAGACAATGCTCGGCATGGTTCTCCGGAGGCTCCAGCAGGATGCGTGGCTTGCCGGGGCAGGTCACGCCCGCCCGCGGCTGATGCGCCAGCGCGGCGACGAAGCCAGGCAGGGGACCAACGGGCAGGCCTGCGCGCTGCCCCAGACGATCGCGCAGCCGCGACCGCAGAGGCTCCGCGACCTGTGTCGCGACAGCGTCGAAGCCCGCGCGGAGAACGTCAGTGACGGCCTCGTCATCGAGGCCGGCCGCGGACAGGAACGCGGAGTCGAGATCGCACAGGCGGCAAGCCGCGAGGGTGGTGGCCGTCACCTCGAGGGCGACATCCTCCGGAGCGGCACCGCCCGTGAGGGCCCCCCAGCCTTGCGCGAACAGGCGCTCGGCGATGGAGCCGAGGCGCCCCGCCGAACGGACTCGCTTCAGGTCGTTGAGCTCAACGAGCAGGTCGCGCAGGGCCACGGGCGCAGCCGAGCCGTGGCTCCCGGCGACCGCATCCTGAGACGACATCAATGCACGCCGAGCCAATCGAGAAGCATCTTCTCCTGCTTGCCGAAGGCATGCTCGGGGCCGTGGCCATTCTTAACCATCGGCGCCTTGAAGAAGGTCGAGAGCTGCTCTTGCACGCCGCCGTCGCCGCGCTTCTTGGCGAGGTCGAGGACGCGGGCGATCTCGATCACGAGGGGGGCCGCCAGGATCGAGTCCTTGCAGAGGAAGTTGACCTTGATCTGCATGCGCTGACCGAGGAAGCCGGTGACGTCGATGTTATCCCAGGCTTCCTTGTCGTCGCCGCGGGGCCGGTAATAGTGGATGTGCACGAGGTGGTCCTCGACCGGGTATCCGAGGATCGAGTCGAGCACCGTGCCCTTGGTGTTGAGCTTCGACTGCAGTGAGCTCGGATCGTTGAGGGCGAGGCCGTCGCGGTTGCCCAGGATGTTCGTCGAGAACCAGCCATCGACGTGAAGCGCGCGCGCCTTCAGGGCCGGCGCCAGCACGGTCTTCATCATGGTCTGGCCAGTCTTGCCGTCCTTGCCCGCCACCGGAACGTTGAGCTCCTTGGCGAGGTCGAGCAGCGCCGGCACGTCGGCCGCGATGCTCGGCGTGAAGTTCGCGTAGGGGATGCCGCTCTTGATCGCCGCGTAGGCGTAGAGCATCGCCGGGCTGATCGACTCGTCGCTGGCGTCGAGCCCCTTCTCGAAGGCGGCGGAGGAGTTCAGGACCGGATCGGTCAGGTCGGGCCAGCGCTCCGTCGAGGCGAGGTTGACGACCACCACCTCGTCGAGGTTGCTCTCCTGGCGGAAGCGCTTCAGGTCGTTCGCGATGATCGAGACCGTCTCGCGGTGATCCTTCGCGACGATGCGGTTCGCCCCGTCGATGTTCTTGCAGAACTTCGCGCTGCCCACCGCCGGCCAGGGTGTGATGCCCTTCAGAACCTGCGCGCCGTTCTCGATGTCCTGTGCGGTCAGTACGCCGTGGCCGGTCGCGGCTGCGGCAAGATCGTCGGCGTTGAGGTCCCAGCCGCCGAAAACGAGATCCTTGTAATCCGCCATGCCGGCGACGGGAACGCCCGCAAGGGGCAGGCCGTCGAGGCGATTCGATCCGGATTTGATCATCTCGATGCCGGCGATGGCTGTGGTGGCGACTGCGCCACCCATGCCAACGAACGCAACGCCGACGCGGCGACCGGTCTGCATGCTCATTGGAGAAGGACTTCCCTACAGTGGATACGCGGGGGCGTCGGACGGGCTGAAAGGGCCTGCCCCGCGTGGCCCATGGTAACTGGCTCTGCCGAGCTTCGTTCCAAGCCCGACTGCGACAAAATCCTGCCCCCATTCCCCTGAACCGGACCCGAACGCGCGGTTAAAAATCCGTGAAAAGAGAGGCTTAACGGTCTCTTAAGGGTGCCACGCTTGGATCACGGAGCGGTCCCATTGTGGTCACAGCGAGCGGCGACATAGCCGGCCACTTGATCGAAGCTGCGCCCGAGTAAGCCGCGGCACGACAAAGGAATAGACATGGGGGTTTTCCCGGAGCCGGCGCTTTGCGCCGACGACGTGAGCCGTCTCGTGCCCAGCGAGACCAATTTGCAGGACAATTCCGTAGTGTGGCTACTGCGGGCCGAGCACCAGAAACAGGGCCGGACCTTTGCCAATATTCGGCGCCGCACCATCGCGACTTTGCTGGCTGGTCTGATGGCCGGCTTCTGCCTTCCGCAGAATGCGCTCGCGCCGGCTGCGGCAGCGCATGACCGGATCGACGAGCGGGCCTTCGCGGCCCAGGATCTCGCGGCGCGCACCGGACCCGATAAACCCGCGGATTGGGGGGGAGTTCCCCTGCTCGAGCAGGAGCCGGCGACGGCTGCCCTGATCGAGAGCGACCTTGCCGCCCTGCCGCAACCGCGCAACGGGCCGGGGGACGAGATTCTGCGCTTCGGCGACATGAGCGTGCCCCGCAGGATCGTCGAGACGATCCTGCGGGCCTCCGCCGAGGCCGGGGTCGATCCGGTCTACATGATGGCGCTCGCCGACAAGGAATCGAGCTTCGCCACCCGGGCGAAGGCCGCGACGTCCTCGGCCGAGGGGCTGTTCCAGTTCGTCAGCGCCACCTGGCTCGAGATGATCCGCGATTTCGGCGCCCGCTACGGCTACGAATCCGAGGCTTCGGCCGTGACCGGGCGCGGCGCCGGCATCACTGTGACGGGCGAGGCCATGCGCGAGCGGGTACTCGGCCTGCGCCGAGATCCCTACGTGGCCGCCCTCATGGCCGCGGAACTGATCAAGCGCGACCGCGCCCGCATCGAGGCCCGGATCGGACGCGACCTGAAGACCTCGGAACTCTATCTCGCCCATTTCCTCGGCACGACCAGCGCCGGCCGCTTCCTCGCGCTCAGCGCCGAGAAGCCCGAGAAGGATGCCCAGAAGGAGTTCCGCAGCGCCGCCCGCGCGAACCGGAGCCTGTTCACCGAGAAGGCCGGCAAGGGCCGACGCAGCCTCACGGTCGCGGAGGTCTACGAGCGGATCGACGGCATGATCGATCGCCGGCTGAGCCAGTACGAGGGCGTGACGGCCCTTGCCGGACCGGCTCCCGCCGAATTGCCGGCACCGCCCGTGCCATCCGCGGAGGGCCGCCTGCAAGTCACGGACGCTTCGCTACCGACGGCGCAATGATCGTCGCGGCGCGAACCCGCCGCCCGACGGCTCCTGATCTCGCCCCCAGGCGAAGCCGAAGGGCGCAGCGACCTGAGGCGGGGGCGGCGGGTGCCTTCAGTGGCCGGCCGGTGCATCCCCGCCGCGCTTGACCCGGCTGAGGATCATGGCCAGCGGCACGGCGGAGGCCGAGACCAGGGCGAGGGCCCAGAACACGTCGATATAGGCCCAGAAGGCGACCTGCTGGGCGAGCTGCTGTCCGATCCAAGCCGTCGCCTGCCCTTGTGCGTCGACGCCCGCCGCACCGTGCAGGGAGAAGTACCGCGTCGCCTGCCGCATGGTCTCCTGATAGGCGGGATCGGCTGGGGAAACGTGCTCCGCGAGCCGGCTCTGATGGAATTGCTGCCGGTACGCCAGGATGTTCTGGGCGAGCGAGACGCCCATCGAGCCGCCGACATTGCGGGCGACGTTGATGAGCGCCGAGGCCTGATCGGTCTGCGACTTGTCGATGCCCTCGTAGGAGGCCGCGGTGATCGAGATGAAGATCATCGGCAGGCCGATTCCGATATAGATGCGTGACCACGCGAAGAACCAGAAGGTGACGTCGCCGTAGAGGCGGGTCAGGTCGTACATCGCGAGGGCGACGATCGTCGCGCCGGCGGCGATCAGGTATTTCGGCTGGACGTAGCCCGACACCCGCCCGATCACCAGCATCATGAACACCGTCACGACGCCGCCTGGCGCGAGCGCTAGGCCGGCGAGCGTCGCCGTGTAGCCGAAGTAATCCTGAACGATCTGCGGGATGAACTGCGTCGTGGCGATCAGGATCGCGCCGGTGGCCAGCATCACGAGGAAGCAGGCACCGAACTGACGCTTGCCGAGGAGGCGCAGGTCGACCACCGGGTTCTTGTGGCGCAACTCCCACGGGATCATCAGCACGAAGGCGACGAGGCTGAGCATCGCGAAGGTGATGATGAGGTTCGAGCCGAACCAATCGTCGCGCTGGCCTTCGTCGAGCACCACCTCAAGGGAGCCGAGGAACGTCGCCACCAGGATGAATCCGACGATGTCGAAACGGACGCCCTGCTTGCGAAGGCGGCGGCGCTCTGCAATGGCCGATTTCGGGTCCTCGAGGAGGAAGTACATCAGCACGAGGGCCAGGATGCCGATCGGGCCGTTGATCAGAAAGCACCAGTGCCAGGACACGTTGTCGGAGAGCCAGCCTCCGAGGGTCGGTCCGACCACGGGCGCCACCACGACGGCGAGCCCGTAGAGCGCGAAGGCTTGACCGCGCTTCTGCGGCGGGAAGGAATCGGCCAGGATCGATTGCGCCAGGGGCGCCATCCCGCCGCCGCCGAGGCCCTGCAGAACGCGGAAGACCAGGAGCGATTGCAGGTTCCAGGCAAAGCCGCAGAGGATCGACGCGACGGTGAAGAGCGCGATGCTCCACATGAAGAAGGCTTTGCGCCCGAAACGCTTGGCGAGGAAGCTCGAAGCCGTCAGCACGATCGCGTTGGCCACGAGGTAGCTCGTCACCACCCAGGCCGCCTCGTCGGGACCGACCGCGAGGCCGCCCGAGATGTAGCGCAGCGCCACGTTCGCGATGGTGGTGTCGAGCACCTCCATGAAGGTCGCGAGCGAGACCACGAGGGCGATGGCCCAGGGGCTGTGCCCGCCGGGGGCCTTCGGAAGGCTCTTCGAGGATCCCCCGGCCGACGCTGCGGCGCCCGCGCTCATCGCACCCGCACCGTCGGGACGATCGACATCCCGGGGCCGATCGAGACGTCCCCCGGCCACGCGTCGACCACGATCTTGACCGGGATGCGCTGGACCACCTTCACGTAGTTGCCGGTGGCGTTCTGGGCAGGCAGCAGGCTGAAGGCCGTGCCGGAGCCCGGCTGAACGGAATCGACGCGGCCGGTGATCTTGCGGTCGGGATAGGCGTCGATCTCGATCTCCGCGCGCTGACCGGGGCGCATGTCGGTGATCTGCGTCTCCTTGTAGTTCGCCGTCACCCACTTCTCGTCGGGCACGAAGGTTGCCAGGCTCTGGCCCGCCTGCGCGAACTGCCCTTTGGCGCCGGAGAGCTGCACCATCCGCCCCGGCTGCGCCGCCGTCACGGTCGTGTAGCCGAGGTTGAGCTCGGCCTGGGCGGCCTGTGCCCGCGCGGTCGCGAGGCTCGCCTCGGCGCTCGCCTTCTGGGCCTCAAGGGACCCGATCTGTTTCTGCGCCGCGATGACGCTTGCCTGCGACCGCTGGAGCGAGGCCTGTTGCTGCTCAAGGTTCGAGGTCGATTGCTGGGATTGCTGGACCGTGCCGGCCCCGCGTGTCGCCAGATCCTTGTAGCGGGCGGCATCCGCCTTGGCGAAGTCGAGAGCAGCCTGGGTTTGCGTCACCTGCGCCTTGGCGACGTCGATCTGCGCCCGCTGGCCCTCGATCTGTGCGTCCACGTTCTGGATCGAGGCTTGGGCGGAGGCGATCTGCGCCTGGCCCTGCGCCAGGGCGACCTCGTAGTCGCGCCGGTCGATCTGGAACAAGGTCTGCCCCGTCTCGACATGCTGGTTGTCGGTGATCGGAACGTCGATGACGTAGCCCGAGACCTTCGGCGCAACGGTGAACTGCCGCGCATCCACGAAGGCATCGTCCGTGGATTCATAGGGGTGCAGGTAGGCGGCCCAGTAGACATATCCGGCGACCGCCAGCAGGATCAACGCAACGGTGCCGAGGCCGAACCAGATCGGATGCCGGCGGATCAGACCCGGCTCGGTCTCGTCATCGTGATCGTCGTCTTCGCGACTTCCTTCGTCTCGCGCGGTTCTGGCGCCCGCGTCCGTGGGAGCTTCGTCATCCGGGGGCGCGCCCCGGGCTTCCTGAGACGGATCCGACCGGTCCCCGTCGCCGCCGACATCGATGCGATCGCGCGGACGCTGCATCGACGTGTCGGTCTCGGGGCTGGTCTGGAGATCGTGGCGGCGCGTGTCATCGGACGGCGGCGGCTGTCGGTCATCAAGCATCGGTGAAGTGTCCGCGAAGGCTCCAAGGCTGCTGGACAGCCCGGAACGCTCGATAACCCGCCTCGCAGCTCCAAAGACGGGAAGTGCCTCAAGGTTCCGTACGGCCGAGACGAAGTTGACTCGAAGGGAACGCCGACCGTTGAGCGGCGTTCAGCGGCCAAGGTCTCGCGCGACGCGACGGCGCCGAGACGCGCATGCGAGGAGTTTCGTCCCATGGCAATCGGCACACCGACCGCTTCGTCACCGCCGGGTGGCGTGAACTCGTCCATCGGTCCGCTGACCGGCGCGGCGCGCCTCGATGCCATGAGCACCGTGCTCGCGCGCAACTGGTGGCTCGTGGCCTTGCGGGGCGTGTTCGCGATCCTGTTCGGCATCGTCGCCTTCGTGGCCCCCCTCGCCACGATCCTGACTCTGGTGCTGTTCTTCTCCGCCTACATGCTCGTCGACGGGATCTGCGGCGTGGTCGCCTCAATGCGCGCAGCGCAGCGGCAGGAGCGCTGGGGACTGCTTCTGCTCGAGGGCCTCCTCGACATCGTGGTAGGCATCGTGGCCTTCCTGATGCCGGCTGCGGCCGTCTGGGCCTTCATCTATCTCGTGGCGCTCTGGGCTCTCGTCAGCGGCGGCCTGATGCTGGCCGCCGCGTTCCGCCTGCATCTCCATTACGGCCGCTGGTGGCTGGTGCTCGGCGGCGTCATCTCGGTCCTGTTCGGCCTCGCGCTGCTGATCAACCCCGGCATGTCCGCCGTGGTGCTCACCTGGTGGCTGGGCGGCTACGCCCTCGCGTTCGGGGTGATGCTGGTGATCCTCGCCTTCCGCCTGCGGGGCCGGCACGAGGAGGCGGGTCGACCGGCGCCAACGCCCAGGACGGCCTGAGTTCTGGCCGCCGCGACGCGGGCTCGCGCCGCTTCGGGCGCGAAGCCCGGCAGGCGTAGCCTTGGCGGATGCATCCGGTCTAGAACGGCGGCCTCTCCCCCGTCCAGGCCGGCCACGCGCCGGGTGTTTGGTAGCCGATGGCCCCTCTCGATCCGGAACATCCGCAGGCCGGCAGCGGAGATCGGCGCTCCACCCCCGCGCGCGATCCGGATCCGCGGGAGGCGGCCCGGGAGGCGGCTGCGGCGGCGCGCGTCCTTACGCGCCAGCTCGGTCGGCTCGCGCTCGGTGCAGCGCGGGGAGCCGGCCGGCGCGCCCGCCAGGCCGGGCAGGGCTCGGCTCCCCTCTTCCGGGGCTTCGCCGAGCGGCTGCGCCGGCCCAGTCCGGATCCGGCACCGGCCACCAGGGCGCCGGGGAGCGATCTGGTGCCCCCGCGGCGGCAATCCGGATGGGGTGGGCGCCTGCGGAGCCGGCCCATCATGGCCCTCGCCCTCGCGGTGGT
This sequence comes from Methylobacterium planeticum, assembly GCF_008806345.1. Taxonomy (GTDB): domain Bacteria; phylum Pseudomonadota; class Alphaproteobacteria; order Rhizobiales; family Beijerinckiaceae; genus Methylobacterium; species Methylobacterium planeticum. Next base: position 47,549 of record NZ_VZZJ01000025.1, read on the forward strand.
GGCGCTGCCGCCGATCCTGCTCGCGGGCCTTGTGATCTCGAGCTTCCTGACCCTGCCGCCCCTCGGCGGAGCCGCGGTCGATCCCGGACAGCGCGCCCTCACGGTCGAGGCCGATGACGGGCGCGTCTTCGCGACCCGGGGCGCCTTCCGGGGGCAGCCCCTGACGGCGGCCGACCTCCCGCCTCACCTCGCGCAGGCGATCATCGCCATCGAGGACAGGCGCTTCTACAGCCATTGGGGCGTCGATCTGCGGGGCCTCCTGCGCGCGGCTTGGCGCAATGCGGTCGGCGGCGGCGTGCGCGAGGGCGGATCGACCATCACGCAGCAATATGTCCGTCTCACCTCGCTGACGCAGGAGAAGACGCTCCGCCGCAAGATCCAGGAGGCCCTCCTGGCGCTGCGGGTCGAGAGTGAGATGTCGAAGGACGCGATCCTGCTCGGCTACCTGAACACCGCGTATTTCGGGGCCGGCGCCTACGGCGTCGACGCGGCGGCGCGGCGCTATTTCGGCAAGGGCGCCAAGGCCCTGACCCTGCCGGAGGCGGCGATGCTCGCGGGGCTCGTGCGGGCGCCCTCGCAGCTCGCCCCGACGCGCAATTTCGGAGGCGCCAAGGAGCGGGCCGACGTGGTTCTGCAGACGATGGTCGAGACCGGCGCCATCACGCCGGATGCGGCCGACAAGGCGCGCGCGCAGACCATCACGCTTCGCACCCCGCCCGAGACGCCGCCGGGGACCAACTATTTCCTCGACATGGTGGCCGGTGACGCCAAGCGCCTCTCGGATGCCAGCGGCGACCTCACCGTCCGCACCACGCTGAACCTCGACCTGCAGAGCCTCGCCGAGGGCGTCGTCGCCCGGCGGCTCGATGCCGAGGGTGCAAAGAAGAAGGCCGGTCAGGCCGCTCTCGTGGCCCTGTCGAAGGACGGCGCCATCCTGGCGATGGTCGGCGGCCGCGACTACGAGGACAGCCAGTTCAACCGTGCGACCCAGGCCAAGCGCCAGGCCGGCTCGCTCTTCAAGCTGTTCGTCTACCTCAGCGCCTACGAGAAGGGCTACACGCCGGAGAGTGTCCTGGTCGACCGGCCGATCCAGATCGGCGATTGGGAGCCGCAGAACGCGAACAACCGCTTCCGCGGTGCGGTGCCCCTGCGGACGGCCTTCGCACTCTCGATCAACACCATCGCGGCCCAGATCGCAGATGAAGTGGGCGTGCCCGCCGTGATCGAGACGGCGCGCCGCCTCGGCGTACAATCCGAGCTGCCGAATGTGCCGAGCCTCGCGCTTGGTTCGGCCGAGATCACCCTTCTGGAAATGACGCGCGCCTACGCGGGGGTGCTCGCCGACCGGATCCCGGTCGAGACCTTCGGCATTCACGCGATCCGCGGTGGTGTGCCGGCCCCGCTCTACGTGCACGCAGATCCGAAGAGCAGCGCCGTGCTCCCCGGCGACAGCCGGACCATGATGCTCGATTCCCTGCAGGCCGTGGTCGAGAGCGGCACGGGAAAGGCCGCGCGGGTCGCCAACATCCCGGTCGGCGGCAAGACCGGCACGACCCAGGATTACCGCGATGCCTGGTTCGTCGGCCTGACGCCCGACCTCGTCGTGGGCGTCTGGGTCGGCAATGACGACAACAGCGCGATGAACCGGGTCAGCGGGGGCGATCTTCCGGCGACGATCTTCCGGGACTTCGTGCAGCGCGCCAGCGTCCAGATGGCCAAGGGGCGCGCCAAGCGCCCCTCCGCCGCCCGCGCGGAGCCGGCTCCGGCCAAGGAGCCTGCCGTCACCGCCGGTCCGGAGCTGCGCGGGGTGCCGGAGGTCATCGATACCGGGACCCTCGCCTTCCGAGGCCGCGTCGTGCGGCTCCTCGGTGTCGAGGGCGAGGGCGGCACGCTGGCGCGTCAGCTCGCCCGCTATCTCCGGCGCCGGGAGGTCGCCTGCGCGCAGGGCCCGGAGGCGCAGGGCCTGCGCTGCCGGATCGACGGAGACGACCTCGCTTCGCTCATCCTCGCGGCGGGCGGAGCGCGGGCGTCGGGCGACGCCCCGCCGGACCTTCTGGCGGCGGAGGAGCAGGCCCGCTCCGAGCGCGCCGGGCTCTGGCGCCGGGAGCGCTGATCAGGCCGCCCGCACGCTGTCGAGGAACCGCCGCACTTCGGCGCCGAGATGCGTCGACTGGGACGAGAGGTCCGAGGCCGATGTGAGGAGGTGGCCGGCCGTTCCTCCCGTCTCGTCCGCGGCTCCGGCGACGCTCGCGATGCTGCGCGTGACCTCGCCGGTGCCGGACGCGGCGTGGCCGACATTGCGCACGATCTCCCGCGTCGCCGAGCCCTGCTGCTCGACGGACACCGCGATCGCGGCCGTGACGGTGCGCATCTCGCTCACCCGGCCGGTGATGCTCTCGATCGCCATGACGGCTTGGCTCGTCGAATTCTGGATGTCGGCGATCTGGCGCGAGATCTCGTCCGTGGCCCGCGCCGTCTGGCTCGCGAGTTCCTTCACTTCCGCGGCGACCACCGCGAAACCCCGCCCCGCATCGCCCGCCCGGGCCGCCTCGATCGTGGCGTTGAGGGCGAGGAGGTTCGTCTGGCCGGCGATGCTCGAGATCAGGCTGACGACGTCGCCGATCTTGGTCGCGCCTGCGCTGAGCGCCTGAACCAGCGCCGCGGTCTGTCCGGCCTCCTGGACCGCCGCCGAGGCGAGCGTCGCGGAGCCCTGGACCTGCCGACCGATCTCGTCGACCGAGCTGCCGAGCTCCTCGGCGGCCGACGCGACCATCGTGACGTTCGCCGCCGCCTCTTCCGCCGCCGCCGCCACCGTGACCGCCTGCTCGGCCGTGCGGCCCGCATTGGCATTCAGGCCCTGGGCGGTGTCCTGCAGGCCGGTCGCCGCCAGGGAGACGGCGTGAACGATGCCGCCGACCGCGTCCTCGAAGCCGTCCGCGAGTTCGCGCATCGCCGCCTTGCGCTGGGCTTCGACGCCGGCGCGCGCCAGGGCGGCCTCCTCCTCGAGGGAGCTTGCGCGGATCAGGCTTTCCTTGAAGACCTGCACCGCCGCCGCCATCTCGCCGACCTCGTCCCGGCGGCCGACGCTCGTCACGGTGACCGAGAGATCGTGGGCGGCCAGGCGCCCCATCACCGCGTTGAGCCGCCGGATCGGACGGCTGATCCCGAGATGCAGCAGAAGGAGCGACAGGCCGGCGGCGAGCAGCATGGTCGCGAGGCCGGCACCATTGGCGAGGCGCGAGAAGTCGGCGGCTTCCTTCGCAGCCTCATCCCGCGAGCGCAGCAGAGCCCTCTCCGCATCGGCGGTCTGATCGGCGATCCGGCGCAGCGCATCCATCGCGGCCTTGCCCGCTCCGGAGGCTTCGAGGGCACGCGCCGCCTCGCGGGTCGAGGTCTCGCGCATGAGCGCGATCTCGCGCTCGACCACGTCCGTGCGCCAGGACCGCACCTGCGCGTCGAGATCGGCGAGGTGCTTCTGCTGAACCGGATTGTCGGCGGTGAGGCGCAGCGCCGTCGCGTGTGCTTCCGCGTAGGTGGCGGCCCCGAGCCGGTAGGGCTCGAGGAAGGCGTCGTTGCCCGAGATCAGATATCCGCGAAGACCCGTCTCCTGGTTCACCATCGCGCCGACGATGTCGTTCAAGCGTTGGAGCACCACGTGCGTGTGCGCCGTCCAGCGTCCCGTTTCCTCGATCTTCGAGAGGTTCGACAGCGAGACCAGCGACGTCGCGAGCCCCACGCCGATCAGGAACACCAGGGTTGCGCCGATCTTCACGGCAATCTTCAGATTGGCGATGTGGGACAGCATGATGAGGACGGACCGGATTGGCGCTGAGGCCTGCGGATCGGTCGCCGGCCCAGGGCAATTGCATCCCTCAAGCTTTGACATGAAATAGACTAAGCAAACGTGAATAGGAAAAATCGCGAAAGTCTGGACAATAACCGCTCTTTTCGACCAAGAAGAGCGATTATTGGCCTTCCGCCGAAGTATTGTCGCGCGGACTGCCCGCCGCGATCACCGGAAGGGCGGCTCGTCGAAGCTCCGAAGCTTGCGCGAATGCAGCCCGTGCCGGTCGGCGCGCAGGATGTCGAGGGCGGCGAGCCCGATCAGAAGGTGTTCGGCGACCGCCCGCTCGTAGAAGGCGTTGGCGGCGCCCGGCAGCTTGATCTCCCCGTGAAGCGGCTTGTCGGAGACGCAGAGCAGCGTGCCGTAGGGGACGCGCAACCGGTAGCCCTGCGCGGCGATCGTGCCGCTCTCCATGTCGACGCCGATGGCGCGCGACAGGTTGATGCGCCGCCGTTCCTGCGAGAAGCGCAGCTCCCAGTTCCGGTCGTCGTAGGTCACGACGGTGCCGGTGCGCAGGCGCTGCTTCAGGGCCTCGCTCTGCTCGCCGGTGACCTGCGCGGCGGCGGCCTGGAGCGCGAGCTGAACCTCGGCGAGGGCCGGGACCGGGACGTCGGGCGGAACCAGCTCGTCGAGGATGCGGTCGCGGCGCAGGTAGCCGTGGGCGAGGACGTAGTCGCCGATCGTCTGCGACTGACGCAGCCCGCCGCAATGGCCGACCATCAGCCAGCAATGCGGGCGCAGCACCGCCAGGTGATCGGTGATCGTCTTCGCGTTCGAGGGGCCGACGCCGATATTGACCAGGGTCGTGCCCTGCATCGACCCGTCCGGCCCGCGGGCGACGAGGTGGTAGGCCGGCATCTGGAAGCGGTGCCAGTCCGAGCGCGCGATCACGGCCGCCGGGTCGGCGCTCGCCGCCTCCTCCCGGGTGATGACGATCCCGCCGGGCAGGATCATCCGCTCGAAGCCCTCGACGCCGGAGGCGAGGCGCTCGAGGCCGTGGCGCACGAACCGGTCGACGTAGCGGTGATAGTTGGTGAGCAGGATCCAGGGCTGGACGTGGCGCCAGTCGGAGCCCGTGTAGTGGACGAGGCGGCGCAGGGAGTAGTCGACCCGGATCGCGTCGAACAGCGCCAGGGGGCGCGGCTCGTCCGCGTGCTGCCGCCAGAGCCCGTCCGCGATCTCGTCGCCGACGACGGAGAGCAGCGGCACGGGGAACCAGGTGGCGAGCTCGGCCGTCGAGACCCGACCCGCGCTGAGATCGATGCCCGGCTCCAGCACGTACGGATAGGGAATTTCCTGAGCGCTGAGACCGACTTCGAGGCCGACCCCGTAATCGCGCACGAGGGAGCGGAGCTGGTCGAGCAGGTAATCGCGGAAATAGTCGGGCTGCGTCACCGTGGTGGCGTAGGTGCCGCCGACCTGAAGCTTGGCGGTCGCCCGGCTGATGCGCGGCACCGGCCCGACCGGCCGGTAGGTGACGCGCAGCTCGGGATAGCGGAACTGGAGCCGCTCGGCGGCATCCGGGGGCGGGCCGCCGGCGAGGACGCGGATGAGGGCGGCCTGGAGCGCATGGGTCGCGCCCGCGTGCAGCGCGGCGAGGCGGTCGATCGCCACGGCGGGGTCGGCCAGGGTTTCCATCGGCCGCAATTCGGTCTCGATCACGCCGCCGCCTCCGCTGCTCGTCCGGTTGCCCTGGCTCTACACCGGCTGCCCGCCGGGCGCGACCGGGCCGCGGGGCGGGACGGGGTTGCGGCGGGGCCGAACTTCGCCGAAACGCTGCGCTCCGGCCGGGCGAGGCCGGGCGGCGTCCCGCCGAAAGCATGGAACATGTCATGAACGATTCCGCAGGTCGGCGACCCGGCGAGGAGGCCGTGGCGCTGCCGCAGGGCTTCGATGCCGGCCTCTACTTCATCGGCCGCGTCCGCACCCCCTGGTTGCAGCGATCGGACTGCCCGAAGAACGGGCTCCAGACCGACGCGATCTGCACCGTCGCGGTCGATCCCCGCTTCGCGGCCGGCCTCCAGAACGTCGAGGGGGCGACCCACCTGATCCTGCTCTACTGGATGGACCGGGCCGACCGCGACCTCGTGCGCCAGCGGCCCCGGCACGCGGAGGGCAGCCGCGGGACGTTCTCGCTGCGCTCCCCCGCCCGCCCGAACCCGATCGCCCTGTCGGTGGTCGAGCTCCTGGGGCGGGAGGGCGCGACCCTGCGGGTGCGCGGCCTCGACTGCCTCGACGGGACGCCGCTCCTCGACATCAAGCCCTATTACGCCACGACCGATTCGCGTCCCGAGGCGCGGGTCGACCGGGCGGGCGGCGCGCGGGACGACGGCGGGGACGCGGCCTCGTGAGGCGGTCGCCTCGCGCCGGCCGCGCGGCGATCCTGGCGCTCGCCGCGCTCGCCGCGCTCCTGGCCGGCGCGGCGGGGTTCGGGCTCGGCTGGGGGCTGCACAAGCCGGTGCTCAGCGCCCGGGCCTATGCCCAGAACCGGCTCATCGCGGTGCAGGTCCATCTCGACGAGGCGCCGCCGGACTACGTCTTCCTCGCGGGCGATTCGCAGGCGGAGCTGCAGCCTCCGGCCCAGCGGCCCTGCGGGCTCGAACTGGTCAATGGCGGGGTCAGTGGGTCGAGCGCGGCGGTCTATGCCGACCTCGTCGAGACGCTGAGCTTCCGGGGCCGGCCCCGCGCGGTGATGCTGACCATCGGCACCAACGACCTGATGCGCAAGAACAGCCCCCTCGATCCGAAGGCGGCGGCCCAGTTCGAGGCCGCGGCCACCCGCATCGTGCGGCGGCTCATGCAGGTCACCGACACCCTCGTGGTGACGGCGCTGCCGCCGGTCGGGCGCGACCTCGAGCGCGTCCTCGAACCCGGCGCGGTCGGCGCCTATTCGGAGCGGCTGCGGGCCCTGTGCGAGCGCCTCGGCTGTCGCTTCGCCGATCCCTTCGCGGCGCTGCGCGACGGCGGCTCGGGCCTCGCCACCCCCGGCGCGCTGCGCGACGGCCTGCACCTCGCGGCCTACCGGCCGGCCCTCCTCGCCCTCGCCCCGGCCCTGTGCCGCACGGCACCGCACTGACCATCCTGCGCAGATATCGCGTATGTGGCCCGCATGCCGCTGCACACTGAACAAAATGTGCCCTAATATGTTGGCTCTGAGCAGGATTCGGCAAAGCGTCTGCCCGATCTGTCCGCGGCCGGGCCTGGAAATCGAGAGTGTCACCGATGGGGCGAGCGACGAAGTCGACGGAGGTCCGCGCGCCGGCGCCGGTCCTGACCGACGTGATCGATCCCCAGGTCTACGTGCCGGCGCTCCTGACGACCCTGTCGAACAGCCTCACGCGCAACGCCTCGACCTTCTACCGGCGGCATTTCGGCGTCGGCATCACCGATTGGCGGATCATGTACCGCCTCTCCTCGGAGCCCTGGGTCACGGCCCACCACATCTGCAACGCCGCCCAGCTCGACAAGGGCGTGGTCAGCCGCAGCCTGGCCTGGATGGAGACGCGCGGCCTGGTGCTGGTGCGCGGCGACGAGACCGATGCGCGCCGCCGCCTCGTCGCCCTCTCGCCCGCCGGGCTCGACCTGCACGGCCGCATCACGAAGGTCGCGCTGGAGCGCGAGCGCAACTTCCTGGCCCCCCTGAGCGAGGAGGAGCGGGCCGCGACCGTCCGGCTCCTGACGAAGCTGATCGGCAACCTGCGGGCCTTCTCGAAGCCCGTCGCGATCCCGCCGGCGGCCCCGGCCCCGGCCAAGGCGGCCGCCGAGATCTCGCCCGCGCCGGAGCGGGTCAGCGCGCGCGCGCGCGCGGCGGTGCCTTGATCCGGTACCAGCCGACGTAGAGGGCCGGCAGGAACAGCAGGGTCAGGAAGGTGGCGGCGATGATGCCGCCGATCATCGCGTAGGCCATCGGCCCCCAGAACACCTCGCGGGCGATCGGGATCATGCCGAGGCTCGCCGCCGCCGCGGTCAGCAGGATCGGCCGCATCCGGTGGCGCGTCGCCTCCACGACGGCGTCCCAGGGCCCGAGCCCCTCCGCCTCGCATTCCTCGATCTGGCTCACCAGGATCACGGCGTTGCGGATGATGATGCCGACCAGCGCCAGGATGCCGAGGATCGCCACGAAACCCATCGGCTTGTCGGGGATGAGCAGCGCCGGCACCACGCCGATCAGCCCCAGCGGCGCCACGGAGAAGACCAGGAACAGCTTCTGCACGCTCTGGAGCTGGATCATCAGGAACACCGCCATGGTGAGCAGCATCACGGGCACTACCGCGGCGATCGGGCCCTGGCCCTTGGCGGCTTCCTCGACGGCGCCGCCCGTCGCCAGGGCGTAGCCCTCGGGCAGCGCCGTCACGAAGGCGTCGATCCGGGGCTTCAGGGCCGCCACCACCGTGGGGGGCTGGGTCTCGTCGATGATCGCGCCCCGCACGGTCAGCGTCGCCACCCGGTCGCGGCGCCAGACGATCGGCTGCTCGAGGTCGTAGTCGATCTTGGCGAAGGCCAGGAGCGGCACCACGCTGCCGTTGGCGAGGGTCACCTGCAGGCTCTGCAGGGTGTCGAGCGAGGTCCGCTCCACGGTGCGGGCGCGGCCCACCACGTTGACGAGGTAGATCGAGTCGCGGACCTGCGTGATGGCGCTGCCGCCCACGACCCCGTTGAGGATCGAGGCGATGTCCTGGCTCGTCACCCCGAGCTGCCGGGCCTTGTCCTGCAGGATCTTGACCCGCAGAACCTTGCCGGGCTCGTTCCAGTCGAGGGTCGGCACGCCCACATGCGGGTCGGAGGCCACGATGTCGGCGAGCGCCAGGGCCTGCTCGCGCACCACCTGCATGTCGGGCCCGCTGAGGCGGTACTGGATCGGGCGCCCGACCGGGGGGCCGAGCGAGAGCGGGTTCACGAACACGTCCGTGCCGACGAAGTCGCGCTTGCCGCGCTCGGCGAGGCGCGCCATCACCCGGTCGCGGGCCTCGAGGGACTTCGTCACCACGACGACCTGGCCGAAGAAGGCGTTGGCGAGCTGCTGGTCGAGGGGCAGGTAGAAGCGCACCGCGCCCTGCCCGACATAGGAGGACCAGCGCTCGATATCGGGATCGCCCTTCAGGCCCGCCTCGAACCGGTCCATCTGGGCCCGGGTCTCCGTGATGGTGGCGTTCTGGGGCAGGGTGAAGTCGACCAGCACCTCGTTCCGGTCCGAGGACGGGAAGAACTGCTGCTGCACGTGGGTCATGCCGAAGATCGAGGCGCCCATCAGGGCGACGCAGATCAGCACCGTGCTCCAGCGGAACCGCATGGCGAGCTTGAGCACCGCCAGGAAGGCCCGGCCGAGGCGGCCCGGCTCGTGGCTGTGCGTCTTCATGGATTTCGGCAGCAGCGTCACCCCGATCAGCGGCGCGAACAGCACCGCCACCACCCAGGAGACGAGGAGCGAGGCGGCGATCACCACGAAGAGCGAGTAGGTGTACTCGCCCGCCGACGAGCCGTTGAAGCCGATCGGCAGGAAGCCCGCCACGGTCACGAGGGTGCCGGTCAGCATCGGGAAGGCGGTCGAGGTGTAGGCGAAGGTCGCGGCCTTCCTGAGGTTCTCGCCGAGCTCGAGGCGCGCCACCATCATCTCGACGGTGATCATCGCGTCGTCGACGAGGAGGCCCAGCGCGATGATCAGGGCGCCCAGCGAGATGCGCTGCAGCGTCACCCCCATGATCTGCATGACCACGAAGACGATCGCCAGGACGAGGGGGATCGAGATCGAGACCACGAGGCCGGCGCGCCATCCCAGGCTGATGAAGCTGACCGCGAGCACGATCACCACCGCCTCGATCAGCGCCTGGGTGAAGCCGCCCACCGCCTCCTCGACGATCCGGGGCTGGTCCGAGATCAGGTGGATGCCGACGCCGATCGGGAGCTTGGCCTCGATCAGCCGCATCCGCGCCTTCAGGTCCTCGCCGAAATGCAGCAGGTTGGCGTTCGGCCGCATCGCGATGGCGAGGCCGATGGCGGGCTTGCCGTCGACCCGGAACAGGGCGGCCGGCGGATCCTCGTAGCCGCGGCTGATCTCGGCGACGTCGGAGAGCCGGAAGAAGCGGTCGTTGAAGCGCAGGTTGATGTCGCGCAGGGATTCCTCGGAGCTGAACTGCCCGCTCACCCGCACCGAGACCCGCTCGGGCCCGGCCTGGACCACGCCCGAGGGGGAGATCGCGTTCTGGGCCTGCAGGGTCCGGATCAGGGCCTGCAGGTCGATGCCGAAGCCCGCGAGCTTGCGGGTCGCGAAATCGAGGTAGATCGTCTCCTTCTGGGTGCCGAGCAGCAGGGTCTTGCCGATATTGGGCACCTTCAGGACCTCGGTGCGCACGCCCTCGACGTAGTCGCGCAGCTGCCGGTGGGTCAGGCCGTCGGCGGTGAAGCCGTAGACGTTGCCGAAGACGTCGCCGAACTCGTCGTTGAAGAACGGGCCCTGGACCCCCTGCGGGAAGGTGCCCTGGATGTCGCCGATGCGCTTGCGCACCTGGTAGAAGGCGGGCTGGATCTCGTTCGGCTTGGTGGTGTCGCGCAGCTGCACGAACACGGTGGTCTGGCCCGGGGTGGTGTAGCTGCGCACGTAGTCGAGGGCGTTGACCTGCTGCAACTCTTTCTCGATCCGGTCGGTGACCTGATCGAGGGTGTCGCCGATGGTGGCGCCCGGCCAGTTCGCCTGCACGATCATGGTCTTGATCGCGAAGGGCGGGTCCTCCTCGCGGCCGAGTCCCCGATACGCGAGGGCGCCGGCCACGAGGCAGACGGCCATCAGGAACCACACGAAGGAGCGGTGGCCGAGGGCCCATTCGGACAGGTTGAAGCCGGACCCGAACCGGGCCGGGCCCTCCGTCTCGGGCGCCGCTTGCGGCCCGGGTAAGCCTCGGGTTCCGGGTGGGGTCCGGCCGGACGGGTCGCGGCCGGCGGTGTCGCGCGGATCGGGCATCAGAAGGACTCGTCGGAGAGCCGCACAACCTGGCCCTCGCTCAGGGAATGGACGCCGGCGACGACGACGCGCTCGCCGGTGGCGAGCCCGGCGCTGATCGCCACGCGCTCGGGGGCGCGCTCGGCCACGGTGACGTCGCGGCGGGTGACGCCGGTGCCGGCGGCGTCGACGATCCAGACGCTGTCGCGGCCGCCCTCGCTGAGGAGCGCGGTGGCGGGGAGCGGGAAGCGCTCCTCCGTCGGCCGCGACAGGGAGACCGTGATGGTCGCCCCGAGGCGGAAGGCGGAGGGCGGGGCCTCCAGGGTCATCCGGATGCGGCGGGTGCGGGTCATCTGGTCGGCGAAGGGCGCGACCTCGCGCACCCGGCCCAGCGCCGTCACCGCGGGGGCGCTCTGGAGCGAGACCGTGAAGCGGCCGTCCTTCGGCATCGCCCCGGCGAGGTCCTCCGGGATGTCGACCACCGCCTCGCGCTCCTCGGGGCGCGCCACGGTGACGACGGCCTGCCCGGCGCTCAGCACCTGCCCGACCTCGGCGATGCGCTGGGTCACGACGCCGTCGAAATCCGCCTTCAGCTCGGTGTAGCCCATCTGGTCGCGGGCCTTCTGCAGGCTCGACTGGGCCTGGGCCAGGCGGGCCTGGGCGGTGTCGCGGTTGGCGACCGCGCTGTCGAGCTGCGCCTGGGTGACGTTGCCGCCCTCCATCAGGCGGCGGGTGCGCGCCTCGGTGGCCCCGGCATTGTCGGCCTGGGCCCGGGCATCGGCGACGTCGGCCTCCGCCCGCACCAGGGCGAAGCGCGGCACGATCGGGTCGAGGGCGGCGAGGCGCTCGCCCTTGCGCACGATGTCGCCCATCGTGACGTCGCGGGCGACCACGCGCCCGCCGATCTGGAACCCGAGCTGCGACTGGTAGCGCGGCTCGACCGTCCCCGCGAAGGGACCGAACATCGCCGCGACCACGGGCCTGGCCACCGTGAACAGCACCGGGCGCACGGGGGGCGCCTCCTGCTTCTCCTGCGCCTGGCAACCGGCCAGCGCCAGCGCGGCGAGGAGGGCGAGGGCGTGACGTGCCCGGCAGGCCGCGACGGGCCCCCTCTCCCGGCCGGGAGAGGGTTGGGGTGAGGGAGGCGACGTCTCCGGAGAGGTCGCACCCCTCACCCGGTGCGCGTTCCGCGCACTCGACCTCTCCCGGACGGGAGAGGTGGGGCGCTCCACCCCGTCATTCCCGGGCGCTGCGAATGGCGCGGGCAGCGCGCCGCGCCCCCTCTCCCGTGCGGGAGAGGGCTGGGGCGAGGGATGCGCGTTCTCCGGAGAGGTCGCGATCCTGACCCGGTCGGCTCTCGCGGAGGCGACCTCGCTGGGACGGGACGGGCTCATGGCGCGGCTCCCTGCTCGGCGGCGGCCACCGTCACGGTCTGGCCGGGGCGCAGGAACTGGATGCCCGCGATGACGACCTCCTCGCCCGGGGCGATCCCGGAATCGAGGGCGATGCTGTCGGAGCCGTAGCGGTCGATGACGACGAGGCGGGGCGACACCGTGCCGGTGCCCGGGTCGCGGACCCAGACGGCGGGCTTGCGCTTCCAGCGGTAGAGGGCCGACCAGGGCAGCACGATGGCCTCGCGCGGGCCGAACCGGCCGCGCCCGATCACCACCGAGCCGAGGGTCATGGCCGCGGGGGTCTGCGCGATCCCGACCTTGACCCGGACGGTGCCGGAGGCGGGGTCGACGCTCGGGGAGATCTCCCGGACCGTGCCGGCCGCGGCCACCGCGGGGTCGGATTGCAGGGTGATCTCGACGGTCTTGGAATCGGGGGGCGTCGCCAGCAGCGCCTCGTAGACGTTGAAGACCGCGTCGCGGGCCCCGTCCTGGGCCAGGACGAGCACGGACTGGCCGGACTGCACCACCTGGCCGACCTCGAGGGAGCGGCTGAGGACGATGCCCTCCACCCCCGCCCGCAGCTCCGTGTAGGAGAACTGCTCCTGGGCCGTGCCGAGGGCGGCCCGGGCCGATTCCACCGCGGCCTGGGTGGTGCGCAGCTGCTGCTCGGCGTTGTCGTAGGCGGGGCGCGTGGTGTAGCCGCTGGCGAGGAGCGAATCCTGGCGCTTGAAGTTGAGCTTGGCCTGGGTCAGCAGCGCCTCGGCCGAGGTCAGCGCCGCCCGGGCGTTGTCGAGGTTCGCCCGCTGCTCCTGCGGATCGAGGTGCGCCAGCACCTGGTCGGCGGTGACGTGGTCGCCGACCTCGACGAGGCGGGCCGCGATCTTGCCGTTCGTCCGGAACGCCACGTTGGTCTGGGCCTGGGCCTGGATGTCGCCCGTGATCACGATGTCGGCCGCGATCTGGCTCGGCTTGGCCGTGACCGTGCGCACCAGCGTCCGGGCGGCGAGCGGCTGCTCCGCGGCGGCGGCCGGCCCGGCCGGGAGCGCGGCCAGGAGCGCGGCCAAGGGCGCGGCGAGAAGCGCGGCGCGGGGCAGGAGCAGGCGGAGCGGGCCGGTACGCCAGCGCGCACGATCCGGTTTTCCCTGGGCTGGCACGTCTCACACCTCGATTCGGGCCTATCGCCGGGCAGGCATAGAGGCTATGTTACCGACCGTCCAGACGGTTTTTAACGGGAACGGGATGACCAAGGCGCGCAGCCGGCGCGAGGATCGGCCGGAGATCATCCTCGACGCCGCGGAGGCGCTGCTGCGCCGCTCGGGCAGCCGCACGCTGACGATCGACGCGGTGGCGGCGGAGGCGGGCCTGAGCAAGGGCGGCGTGCTGCACCATTACGCCTCGAAGGACGCGCTGGTGACGGCCCTCGCGGCCCGCAAGGTCCAGCGGATGATCGACGGCATCGCCGCCCGGGCGACGGCGCAGCCGGACGGCCCGGCGGCGCTGCCGCTCGCCCTGATCGCGCATGCGCGGGACGTCTACGCGGAGGAGTGCGGCTTCCCGGATTCCCTCCTGATCGCCTCGGCCGAGAACGCCGAGGCGGTGGCGGCCTTCCGTGCCTTCCTGGCCGAGCGGCTGGCGCAGATGCAGGGCGTCGAGGCGCGCCCGGGGGCGGGGTCGGCCCTGGTCTTCGCGATCCTCGGCCTGATGCTCAGCCGCTCCCTCGGGTTCCACCAGCTCGAGGGGCCGGACCTGGCGCGCCTGTTCGACGCCCTCGAGGCGCAGGCGCGGGCGCTGCCCGGGGCCTAGGGGCCGGCCTCGGCCGCCATCGCCTCGAACACCAGGGCGTGGCGGGCCGCGATCGCCGCCGCGTCGCTGCCGTAGCCGCCGCCGATCACCGCCACCAGGGGGATGCCGCGGGCCCGCACGGCGGCGATCACGAAGCGGTCGCGGGCGGCGAGGCCCGCATCCGTCAGGGCGAGGCGCCCGAGCGTGTCGTCCCGGTGCGGGTCGACGCCGGCATTGTAGAACACGAGGTCGGGCGCCAGCGCGTCGAGGAGCGGCGGCAGGCGCCCGGCGAGCACCGCGAGGTAGGCCGCGTCGCCGAGCCCGTCCGCGAGGCCGATATCGAGGTCGCCCGCGATCTTGCGCACCGGGTAGTTCTTCTCGGCGTGGATCGAGAGGGTGAAGAGGTCGGGGGCGCAGACCAGGCAATCGGCGGTGCCGTCGCCCTGGTGCACGTCGCAATCGACCACCAGGGCCCGGCCGATCGCCCCCTCCCGCTGCAGGGCGCGGGCCGCCACCGCCACGTCGTTGAAGATGCAGAACCCCGCGCCCTGGGCCCGCCGGGCGTGGTGGCTGCCCCCCGCCGCGCTCCCGGCGAGGCCCTGCGCCAGGGCGAGCCGCGCCGCCGCGAGGGTGCCCCCCGCCGAGGCGCGGGCGCGGCGCGCCACCCCCGCATCGACCGGCAGGCCGATCTCCCGCTCGATCGCCCGCGGCACCGCGGCCGCCAGCACCGCCGCCACGTAGGCCGGATCGTGGACGAGGCCGAGCAGGGCGGCGGAGGCCGGCTCCGGCGTGACGAACCCCGCCGGCACCAGGCCGCGCTCGGTGAGCCGCGCCGCGAGCTGCCCGTACTTGCCCATCGGGAAGCGGTGGCCCTCGGGCAGGCTCGCCTGGTAGGCCGGGTGATAGACGATCGGCGGGGTCACGCCGGGTCTCCGGGGGCGGCGGGGCGCGCGGGCATCGGCACGGGCGGGCGGGTCCTTGTAGCGCGGGACGCCGAGGGGCGGTCCGGCGCGTGTCATACGACTGATATGGCGCGGCTGTTAGGGGCCTCGGCCGGATGGGCGAAGGGCGCGTCCGCGCGCCGCGGGCCCGCCGCCCGCGCCTTCTGGAGGAGACCCCGCATGAGCGGCACCGTCGAGACCGGCACCCTGCTGGCCCTGTCGCTCTGCGCCCTGCTCACCCTGGTCAACCTCGCGAGCCTCGCCCTCGCGGCCCGGCGCCTCGGGGCGCGCCGCGGCGCCTCGACCTTCCCGGCCGGCGCGCCGGTGTCCCTGGTGCGCCCGGTCCGCGGGATCGAGGCCTTCAGCGAGGAGATGCTGAGCCGCGGCTTCCGCCTCGACTACCCGGCCTACGAGCTGATCTTCTGCGTGGCGGATGCGGGCGATCCGATCCGGCCGCTCCTGCGCCGGCTGATCGCGCAGCATCCCGGGGTGCCGGCCCGCATCCTCGTCGGCGACGAGCGGATCAGCGACAACCCGAAGCTCAACAATTGCGTGCGCGGCTGGGAGGCGGCCCGGCACGACTGGATCGTGCTGGCCGATTCGAACGTGCTGATGCCGCCCGATTACCTGCAGCGCCTGCAGGCGGCGTGGCGGCCCGAGACCGGCCTCGTCTGCTCGACGCCGGTCGGCACCCGCCCGGACGGCTTCCTGGCGGAGGTCGAGTGCGCCTTCCTCAACACCCTGCAGGCCCGCTGGCAATATGCCGGCGAGGCCCTCGGCCTCGGCTTCGCGCAGGGCAAGAGCATGCTCTGGCACCGGCCCTTCCTGGAGGCGCGGGGCGGCATCCGGGCGCTCGCCGCCGAGATCGCCGAGGACGCCGCCGCGACGAAGCTCGTGCGCCGCGCCGGCCGCCGGGTCCACCTCGTCGAATCGCCCTTCGAGCAGCCGCTCGGGCGCCGCAGCCTCGGCGAGGTCTGGTCGCGGCAGCTGCGCTGGGCGCGGTTGCGCCGGGTCACCTTCCCGCTCTTCTTCGCCCCGGAGATCGGCACCGGCCCGCTCCTGCCCTTCGGCCTCGCCGGAGGCGCGGCCGGCACGCTGCCCGCCGCGCTCGGCCTCTGCGCCCTCGCCCTCGCCTGGTACGGCGCCGAGTACGCCCTCGCGGTCCGGGCCGGCTGGCACCGCTCCCCCCGCCTCCTCCTCGCCTTCCTGGCGCGGGATGCCCTGCTCCCGGCGATCTGGGCCGGCGCCTGGCTCCGCAGCGCCATCGTCTGGCGCGGCAACCCCATGACCATCCGCCCGAAACCCCCGCGCCGCCTGCGCGCGGCCTGACCTCCCGGTGCCGGATCCGGCCCGGATGGCGCGGCGCACCCCCTCCGGTGCGGGAGAGGTCTGCCCGCGGAGGGGACCGGGGAGAGTGAGGCGCGCTGTCCGGAGAGGTCGCACCCCTCACCCGGTCCGATGTCGCGCACTCGACCTCTCCCGGACGGGAGAGGTGGGGCGCTGCGGTTCCCGGAGGATCAATCGGCAAGCGCTGGCAGCGCAACGGCACCCCCTCGGACGGGAGAGAGAGACCCCGCCATCGGCGACCGCGTCCGGAGAAGCGCGATGCGCCGCACGATCCCGTCGCCTCGGGCCCCCCCGCGACGGCCCGCCGTCGGACCAACCCGCCATATCCTCGCCCCGAATGCCGGATGAGTGCGGGTCCATGAAGATCGCGATCCTGGAAACGGGCCGGCCGCCGGCGCGCCTCGGCGGGGCCTATCCGGGCTATGGCCGCATGGTGGAGCGCCTGGTCGGCCCGGGCCATGCCTACGCGACCTTCCTGACGGATCGGGGGGAATTGCCGGAGCCGGGGGCGCATGCAGCCTACCTGATCACCGGCTCGCCCGCGGGGGCCTACGATCCGGATCCCTGGATCGGCGCGCTGATCGGGTTCCTGCGGGACCTCGACCGCGCCCGTCCCGTCGTCGGCCTCTGCTTCGGGCATCAGGTGATGGCGCAGGCCTGGGGCGGGCGGGTGGTGCCGTCGGAGAAGGGCTGGGGGCTCGGCCTCCACGCCTACGCGGTGGCGGAGACGGCGCCGTTCCTCGATTCGCGCGACCCCATCGCGGTGCCGGTGAGCCATCAGGATCAGGTGGTCGACCGCCCGCCGGGCGCCCGCACGCTGGCCGGCAGCGCCTTCACGCCGCACGGGGCGCTCCTGTACGGGGACCGGGCCGCCCTTTCCTTCCAGTGCCATCCGGAATTCGAGCCGGACTTCGCCCGGGCCCTCGTCGCCGGGCACCGGGCGGCCGAGGCCGATCCGGCATTCGGGCGGGCGGCTCTGGCCTCCCTCGACCGGCCGCACGATTCCGCGCGGGTCGGCGGCTGGATCCGGCGGTTCCTCGACGGGGCGCGGTGAGGCGCGCGGTGGGGATGGTGCGGGTAGAGGGAATCGAACCCCCACGCCTTGCGGCTGGCGATTTTGAGTCGCCCGCGTCTACCAATTCCGCCATACCCGCGTCCTGCGCCTCTTCGCACAGGATCGCGGGCCGGGCCAAGGGGGTATTTCGAGGGACCCTGCGCGGGAGCCCGCGCGGGCAGCCCCTCCGGCGGACCCGGGCGCCCGCGCTTCCCAGCATCGCCCGGGTGTGCTCAAAGGGCGGCGCTCCTTCCACACCGGACCCAAGACCCCGATGATCCGCCGCCTCTACGAGTGGATAATGGCGCTCGCCGGCAAGCCCTCGGCGCCCTGGGCGCTGGGCGCGGTGGCCTTCGCCGAGAGCTCGTTCTTCCCGATCCCGCCCGACGCGATGCTGGTGCCGATGGCGGTGAGCCGGCCGGACCGGGTCTGGTTCTACGCGCTGATCGCCACGGTCGGCTCGGTGGCGGGGGGGCTCCTCGGCTACGCCATCGGGGCGCTGCTGTTCGATTCCCTCGGCCAGTGGCTGTTCCGGCTCTACGGCCTGCAGAACTCCGCCGTCGGCTTCCAGGATTCCTACGCCCGGTACGGGCACTGGGTCATCCTCCTGAAGGGGCTGACGCCGATCCCCTACAAGCTCGTCACCATCACGTCGGGCTTCGCCCATTACAGCCTGTTCTGGTTCACGCTGCTGTCGGTGGTGACGCGCGGCGCGCGCTTCTTCATCCTGGCCGGGCTCCTCGGCCGCTACGGGGTGCAGATCCGCGGCGTGCTCGACCGGCACCTGAACGTGGTGGCGGCGATCGCGGTGGCGGTGATCCTCCTCGGCTTCGTCCTGTTCAAGGTGCTGCTGTGACGGCGCCGCGCCTGCCGGGGGGCCGCCGCGCCGCCGCCCTCCTGGTCCTCCTCGGGGCGGCCCTGACGGTCGGCGGCGCCCTCGTGTTCGAGCACGTCCTCGGCTACGTGCCGTGCAAGCTCTGCCTGACCGAGCGGGTGCCCTACTACCTCGCGATCCCGCTCGCGGGCATCGCCGTCGCGGCGCCGGAGCGCCTGTCGCGCCTCGCCCTCGGCCTCGTCGCCCTGGTCCTGCTCTACGGGTCGGGCCTCGGCGCCTATCACGCGGGCGCCGAATGGGGCTTCTGGCCGGGCCCGAGCGATTGCGGCGGCGGCAGCGGCCCGAATCCCGGCGCCGTCGGCGACTTCCTGGATGCCCTCAAGACCACCCGGGTGGTCGATTGCTCGACCGCCGCCTGGCGCTTCCTCGGGATCTCGCTCGCGGGCTGGAACGCCGTGATCGCGGCGGTGCTGGCCTCGCTCGCCGGGACGGCGGCCCTGTCGCGGGGATCGCCGGCGCCGTCGCGGCCCCTTGCCCTACGGTAGGACCGGCCCCACGGTAGGAAAGGTCCCACGGTAGGACCGGCGCATCGCCCGTCCTCGGCGCGCCGGCGGCGCGCGCTCGCCGGCGGCGCGTGCTCGCCCGGACCCTCGCGGAGGCGAACCCGATCGCCGTCCGGACCCGGCCCAGGCCATCGTCCGCCCGCTAGTTCCGGTCGTCCGGCAGCGGCGGCAGGGGGGCGACGTCGATGCCCTCGTCGATCAGCGCGCGGGCCTCGTCGGGGCTGGCCTCGCCGTAGATCGGGCGGCTGTCGACCTCGCCGTAATGGATCTTGCGCGCCTCCTCGGGGAAGCGCGGGCCGACATGCTCGGCGGTGTCGACCACGTGCTGGCGCACTGCCCGCAGCAGGGCCCGGATCCGGCGCTCGGGCTCGGCGATCATCGGCACCGGGGCCGGCGATGGCGACGGCGCGGGCTCGCCCGGGACGGGCGCCCGCCCGCGGTCGGTGCGCGCGATCCCCGGCGCCATCAGGCTCTTGGCGACCCGGGGCGAGTCGCAGAACGGGCAGCTCACGAGGCCGCGCGCCGCCTGATCGTCGTAGGCGTCGCTCGACGGGAACCAGCTCTCGAAGCCGTGGCCGGCCTCGCAGACGAGGGCGTATCGGATCATGATGCTGGGTGAACGCGCGAGTCAGGCCTCTCGTCCCACGCGCGTCACCGTGAAGGGCTTGGCGTGGCCGAGGGCCGGGATGCGCCCGCGCGCTTCCGTCACGCGGGCAAGGTCGATCTCGGCCAGGATGATGCCGGGCTCAGCCCCGCCCGCATCCGCCAGGACCCGGCCCCAGGGATCGACGATGAGGGAGTGGCCGTAGGTGTCGCGCCCGTCCTCGTGGTGGCCGCCCTGCGCGGCGGAGATCATGAAGGAGCCCGTCTCGATGGCGCGGGCCCGGTGCAGCACGTGCCAGTGGGCCTCGCCGGTCTGCTGCGTGAAGCAGGCGGGCGCGGTCATCACGGTGGCGCCGCCCTCCGCGAGCGCCCGGTAGAGGGCCGGGAAGCGGATGTCGTAGCAGATGCCGAGGCCGAGGCTCGCGAAGGGCAGGTCCGCCACCACCGCGCAGGTGCCCCCCGTATAGGTGGAGGATTCGCGCCAGCTCTCGCCGTTCGGCAGGTCGACGTCGTAGAGGTGGAGCTTGTCGTAGGAGGCCAGGACCTCGCCCGCGGCGTCGATCAGGAAGGCGCGGTTGGCGACCTTGTCGCCGTTGCGCACCGCGAGGGAGCCGATCTGCACCGCGATCCCGGCCTCGCGCGCCACCTCGCGCAGGGCCGCGAGCGTCGGGTCGCTCTCGGCGGGGCCGACCTTCTCGAACAGGCTGGCGCGGCTGCGCTCGACCAGCGAGGTCATCTCCGGCGTCTGCACGTACTGCGCCCCGGCGCGCGCCGCCTCGCGCACGGAGGCCACCGCCGCGTCGCGGTTCACGAGCGGGTCGCGTCCGGACCGCATCTGGACGCAGGCGGCGACGAAGCGCGGCTCAGGCATCGGCCTTGCCCGCCTCGATCTTGCCCGCCTCGGCCTCCGCCCGCAGCAGCGGGTCGAGCCGGCCCGCGCGCTCCAGGGCGTAGAGGTCGTCGCAGCCGCCCACATGGGTCGCGCCGACGAAGATCTGCGGCACGCTGGTGCGGCCGCCGGCGCGCTGGACCATGGTGGCCCGCGCCCCTTGCGTCTTCTCGACGTCGATCTCCTGGAAGGCGAGGCCCTTCTCCTTCAGCAGGCTCTTCGCCGCCGAGCAATAGGGGCACCAGGCCGTGGTGTAGATCGTGACAGGCTGCATGCGCGTGGACGTGCCCCGTGGGTGACCGCCTGCATATAGGCAAGCCGCGGGCCGGTTCCTATTGCGGGGCCGCCACGTGGGCGCGGCAATGCGCGGGGGCGGGTTCGTCTCGGGCGGATCGCCGGGGCTCCGCCCGCGATCCGCCTCAGGCGGCGAGCAGCTTCTCGACCTCGTTGACGAGGTCGCGCAGGTGGAAGGGCTTCGACAGGACCTTGGCGTCCTTCGGGGCCTTCGAGTCCGGGTTCAGCGCCACCGCGGCGAAGCCCGTGATGAACATGACCTTGATGTCCGGATCGAGCTCGGTGGCGCGGCGCGCCAGCTCGATCCCGTCCATCTCCGGCATCACGATGTCGGTGAGGAGCAGCTCGAACGGCTCCTCCCGCAGGCGATTATACGCCGACAGCCCGTTGTCGAACGAGAGGACGTCGTAGCCGGCATTCTGCAACGCCTTCGCCAGGAAACGGCGCATGTCGTTGTCGTCTTCGGCCAGGAGGATCTTCATCGGACGGTTCCGAGCCCTTGAGTCGCTGTGTTCATTTCATAAAGGGACGATTTGGTAAACAAGGTGTTAGGATTTGGCGGCCGCGCCCGGTGCCGTGCCGCACCGATGCAGGGTTGCGACGTCCGCCGCCGCAGTGGACAGCACCGGCGCGACGCACCAATGTGGGACACGGTTTTCCCTCCCCGCAGAGAGGCGCCCGCGCCCCGATGACAGCGCCCCACCCGGATGATGCGACCGACGCCTTCGGCTTCGCCCCGGCCTTCGCCGTGGACGAGCCCGCGGCCCACACCCTGCCCTTCGTCTTCAACACGGGGCATTCCGGCTCGGTCTACCCGGCCTCGTTCCTCGCCTCGTCCCGCCTCGGCGCCCTGGCGCTGCGGCGCTCCGAGGACGCGCATGTGGAGCGCCTGTTCGCCCCCGTGGTCGGCCTCGGCGCGCCCCTGATGCGGGCGAACTTCCCCCGCGCCTATCTCGACGTGAACCGCGAGCCCTACGAGCTCGACCCGCGCATGTTCGACGGGCGCCTGCCGCCCTTCGCCAACACCCGCTCGATGCGGGTGGCGGGCGGCCTCGGCACGGTGCCGCGGGTGGTGGCGGACGGGCAGGAGATCTACGGGGCGCGCCTCGCCGTGGAGGAGGCGGTGGCGCGCATCGAGCGCCTCTACAAGCCCTACCACCGGACGCTGCGCGGCCTGATCCAGCGCACGGCGCGCCAGTTCGGCCACGCCATCCTGATCGATTGCCACTCGATGCCCTCCTCAAGCCTCGGGCGCGACCCGGAGGGGAAGGCGGATTTCGTCCTCGGCGACCGCTTCGGCACCGCCTGCGCGCCGGCGCTGATCGACGTCGTCGAGGAGACCCTGCGGGAGGCCGGCTTCCGGGTGGTGCGCAACAAGCCCTACGCGGGCGGCTTCATCACCGAGCATTACGGCGAGCCGAATGTCGGGCGCCATGCCCTCCAGATCGAGATCAACCGGGCGCTCTACATGAACGAGACGACGCTCGCGGTGACGGCGGGCTTCGAGCCGCTGGTCCAGGCGCTCCGCGCCCTGGTGGTGACGGTGGCGGGCGAGGCGGCCGATCTCGGCGCGCGCCGCATGGCCGCCGAGTAGCGCCGGCTCCCCTGCCCGTCCCCCGCGCGTCGTCCCGAGCGCCTGCGCGCAAGAAAAAAGGCCACTCCCGAAGGAGCGGCCCGAAGTCTAGGGAGGAAACGCCCAAGAAGGGCTGCTGGACCGCGACGCCATCGCGATCCCGCAATGCACAAAGTAAAGTGCGCCGCACAAAATGCAAGCGGCTTCCGAACCGCCGAGGCCGCTCCGGGCGCATGGCACGACCGCGTCGGGCGCAATTGAGTTGCGAGCGCACCGGCTCGCGCAAGTTGTGCTCAGGCCTCCCCGAGGAGGCGCGCGATCTCGGCCCTGAGGGGACCCGCCAGGTCCTCGCGCTGCAGGGCGTAGGCGAGGTTGGCGGTGAGGAAGCCGAGCTTCGAGCCGGTGTCGTAGGTCCGGCCCTCGTAGCGCATGCCGTAGAACTTCTGCTGGGCCGCGAGCTTGATCATCGCGTCGGTGAGCTGGATCTCGCCGCCCGCGCCCTTCTCGCCGTGCTCCAGGATGCCGAAGATCTCGGGCTGCAGGATGTAGCGGCCCGAGATGATGAAGTTCGAGGGTGCGGTGCCCTGCTTCGGCTTCTCCACCATGCCGGTGATCTCGAAGGTCTGGCCGAAGGTCTCGCCGACGCTGACGATGCCGTACTGGTGCGTCTCCTCGGGCTGCACCTCCTCCACCGCGATGACGTTGCCGCCGTGCCGGTCGTAGGCTTCGAGCATCTGGCCCATGCAGCCGCGGCTGAGCATGTCGGGCAGCAGCACCGCGAAGGGCTCGTCGCCGACGATCTCGCGGGCGCACCAGACCGCGTGGCCGAGGCCGAGGGGGGCCTGCTGCCGGGTGAAGCTCGTCTGGCCGGCCTGCGGCAGGTCCTGCTTCAGCGCCTCGTAGGCGGCCTGCTTGCCGCGCTCCTGCAGCATGTGGTCGAGCTCGAAGGCGATGTCGAAATGGTCCTCGATCACCGCCTTGCCGCGGCCGGTGACGAAGATGAAGTGCTCGATGCCGGCCTCCCGCGCCTCGTCCACCACGTGCTGCACCACCGGCCGGTCGACCACGGTCAGCATCTCCTTCGGGACGGCCTTCGTGGCAGGCAGGAAGCGGGTGCCGAGGCCAGCGACCGGGAGGACGGCCTTGCGGATGCGTTTCATCGAGTACGACCTGGAGATGAGGTGGGACGGGTGGAATGCTCAAGCTCAAAGATAGCACGGTCCCGGAACGCGCCTAGCCTCGCCCCCCGCCCGCGGCCTGACCTTTCTCATCAACAACACCGAAGCTTTGCGTTATGCTCGCCGAAGAGTTGCAGCGAGCGGTGGGCGGACGATGGCGGTTCTGGTAACGGGCGGTGCCGGGTATATCGGCAGCCACATGGTCCTGGCGCTGCAGGATGCGGGGCACGAGGAGATCGTCGTCCTCGACGACCTCTCGACCGGCTTCGACTGGGCCCTTCCGCCCGAGGTCAAGCTGGTGGTCGGCGACGTCGCCGACCCGGCGCTGGTCGCCGAGACCATCCGCCGGCACGGGATCGACGCCCTCGCGCATTTCGCCGCCCGGATCGTGGTGCCGGACTCGGTGGCCGACCCCCTCGGCTACTACCTCGCCAACACCGCCAAGACCCGCACGCTGATCGAGACCGCCGTGCGCGAAGGCGTCCGGCACGTCATCTTCTCCTCCACCGCCGCCGTCTACGGCGAGCCCTCCCGGGTGCCGGTGCCGGAGGACCTGAGGCCCGACCCGATCAACCCCTACGGGCGCTCGAAGCTGATG
>NZ_VZZJ01000026.1 GCF_008806345.1 Methylobacterium planeticum
CGATCCGAGAAGGATCGACACGATCCGAGAAGGATCGACACGATCCGAGAAGGATCGACACGATCCGAAACACGACACGAAAGGCCGCTCCCGCACGGGGCGGCCTTTCGTCGTTTCCGGAACCACGTTGCGTCCGGCTCACCCGGAAACGAGCCGCGGGCCGGCCGGTTAACCGAGTGGTGCCCCCCACCACGCTTCCTTAAGGTTAGTCCGGCATGATCCTCCGCATGATGCTGACATGCCTATGGTTTGCTGTCGTGCTGGCGCCCCTCCTCAGCCTCGGCGCCCTCGCCCGTGTCCGGGCGCTGGAGCTCGCGGACGCGGAGAAGAGCACCGGCGGCTACCTCTGAGATCGACGGGCGCGGGCGCGTCCGGCCGGCCTCGGCGCCTGCATCGGTGACGCCCTCGTGGGCCCGCCCCACCCGAGCGGAAGACCGGCGTCTTGATTTTCGAGACGATCGGTCTACTAAATCGGCGATGGCCAGCGCGCCCGCCCTCGATCCGCCTCCGGCACAGGCCCTCGTGCCGCCGCGCCGCCGCGGGCGCCCGCCGAAATGCGCCGCCGGCGAGAGCCAGACCCGCGAGGCGCTGCTGCGCGCGGGTGTCGTGGCCCTGTCGGAAAGAGGCTTCTCGGCCACCGGCCTCGACGCGATCCTGCGCGCCGTCGGCGTGCCGAAGGGCTCGTTCTACCATTATTTCCCCAGCAA
Organism: Methylobacterium planeticum; assembly: GCF_008806345.1. GTDB lineage: Bacteria > Pseudomonadota > Alphaproteobacteria > Rhizobiales > Beijerinckiaceae > Methylobacterium > Methylobacterium planeticum. The sequence goes on from NZ_VZZJ01000026.1 coordinate 708, forward strand.
GGACGCCTTCGGGGCCGCGCTGATCGGGCGCTACGCCGCTGCCTTCGCGGCCCGGCTCGATCGCCGGTTGCTCGACGAGAGCCGCCCCCCGCTGGAGCGCCTGCGCGCCTTCGCGGACGACGCCCGCGCCAGCATGGCCCGGCACGATTTCCGGCGGGGCTGCCTCGTCGGCAATCTCGGCCAGGAGACGGGCGTCCTGCCCGAGCCGTTCCGGGACGCGCTCCACAATGCCCTGCTCGACTGGCAGGCGCGCACGGCACGCTGCCTCGAAGCCGCGCGCGCCGCGGGCGAGATCGCCCCGGAGGCCGATTGCGCGGCGCTCGCGGCCTATTTCTGGATCGGCTGGGAGGGCGCGGTGCTGCGGGCGAAGCTCGAGCGGAGCCCGGCGCCCCTCGACCTCTTCGCCGACACCTTCCTGGCCGGCCTGCGCCGCTGAGGACCGGGGACGAACCACCACCGAGACACGCAGCGAGACGGAGGAGAGGCCGATGTTCAGAGCGATCCTGATCGAGAAGGACGAGGCCGGCTATCGCGCCGGCCTGACCGAGATCGACGCGGCGCAGCTGCCCGAGGGCGACGTGACGGTCGAGGTCGCGCACTCGACCCTGAACTACAAGGACGGGCTCGCCATCACCGGCAAGGGGCCGGTGGTGCGCAAGTTCCCGATGGTGCCCGGCATCGATCTCGCCGGCACCGTGCGGGATTCCAGCCACGCGGACTACAAGCCGGGCGACCGGGTCGTGCTCAACGGCTGGGGCGTCGGCGAGACCCATTGGGGCGGCCTCGCGCAGGTCGCGCGCCTGAAGGGCGACTGGCTGGTGCCGCTGCCCGAGGCCTTCACGCCGCGCCAGGCCATGACGATCGGCACCGCCGGCTACACCGCGATGCTCTGCGTCATGGCCCTCGAGCGCCACGGGGTGACGCCCGACAAGGGCGCGATCGTGGTCACGGGGGCGGCGGGCGGCGTCGGCAGCACCGCCATCGCCCTCCTGTCGGGGCTCGGCTACACGGTGGCGGCCGTGAGCGGACGGCCGGAGGAGGCCGCGTATCTCCGCGGCCTCGGCGCCACCGAGATCCTCGAGCGCGCGGCCTTCTCGAGCCCCGGCAAGCCCCTCGCGAAGGAGCGGTTCGCGGGGGCGATCGACGCGGTGGGGAGCCACACCCTCGCCAACGTGCTGGCCGCCACGCAGTATCGCGGCGTGGTCGCGGCCTGCGGCCTCGCGCAGGGCATGGACCTGCCGGCCTCGGTCGCGCCCTTCATCCTGCGCGGCGTCACGCTCGTCGGCATCGACAGCGTGATGTGCCCGCGCCCCGAGCGGCTGGAGGCGTGGCGGCGCCTCGCCCGCGACCTCGATCCGGGCAAGCTCGACGCCATGGCGGGCGAGATCGGCCTGTCGGAGGTTCTGGCGACCGCCGAGCGGCTGCTGGCGGGCCAGGTCCGGGGCCGCATCACCGTCGACGTCAACCGGTAGGCGAAAGCCGCGCGCGCCCGGCGCTTAGCCGGCCTCAGGCGGGCGGGGACGCGACGGCGACCGCGGGAACGATGGCGACGAGACCTGCGGTCATGCATCGATCGCCTTGCTGGAACGGGCGGCAGGGGGACGGGCCGGGACATTGAGATGACGGTCTCGTATCCATCGCGCAGCCGACGGCTCGGGGCGCGCGGCCGGCGCCAGCGGCTTCCTGCGCAAGCCCTGCGACGGCGACGCCATCATCCGCTCCCTCCGGCACGCCCCGGAGCGCCGGGCCTCGGCCCGAGGCGGGCGCCTTCAGAACGTCGGCGGCGTGCAGGCGCTGATGATCTCGCAGGGCGCACCCCCGACGCAGCGGAACCGGTGCGGACGCCGGCTCTCGAAGTAATAGGCGTCCCCCGGCCCGAGGATGCGCCGCTCGTCGTCCACCGTCACCTCGAGGCGCCCGCTCAGCACGATGCCGCCCTCCTCGCCGTCGTGCACGAGGGGCACCCGGCCCGTATCGGCCCCCGGCTCGTAGCGCTCCTTCAGGATCTGGAGCGCCCGCCCGAACAGGCTGTCCCCGACCTGCCGGTAGGAGATCGGGCCCTTGCCGATCTCGGTGAGCTCCTCTGCCCGGTAGAAGACCCGGCGGGGCCGCTCCGGCTCGATCGCGAAGAACTCGGACAGGCCGATCGGCACCCCGTCGAGGATGCGCTTCAGGGCACCGACCGAGGGGTTCATCTGGTTCGACTCGATGAGCGAGATCGTCGAGTTCGTGACCCCGGCGCGCTTGGCGAGGCCGCGCTGGGACAGCCCGTGCAGGGTCCGGACATGGCGCAGGCGCTCTCCGACATCGACGCTCAAGGCGCTGGCCCCGTTGAGGGTGTTGAGGATCGGACAACACTAGGGGGCTTGGCCCAGTCTCCGCAAGCACTTGGCGGGGCGCAGAAAAGGACTTGTTGCGGCCCCCGGAACCGGTGCCACTGGGGTGCCGCCGACAGGGCCGCCCGAGGAGCTCGACCGTGACCAGCCCGACCATGACCAGCCCGAGCCTGAAGAACGCCCCGAGCCTCGACGCCTACTGGATGCCGTTCACGGCGAACCGCCAGTTCAAGGCGGCGCCGCGCCTCCTCGCCTCGGCGGAGGGCATGCACTACACGGCGAGCGACGGACACCGGGTCCTCGACGGCACGGCGGGCCTGTGGTGCGTCAATGCCGGGCACGGGCGCCGGGCCATCGCGCAGGCGGTCGAGCAGCAGCTCCTCACCCTCGACTTCGCCCCCTCCTTCCAGATGGGCCATCCGGCGGCCTTCGCCTTCGCGGAGGCTTTGGCGGCGGTCGCGCCGGGGGGCCCGGAGGCCGGTCTCGACCGGGTCTTCTTCACGGGCTCGGGCTCCGAATCGGTCGACACGGCGCTCAAGATCGCGCTCGCCTACCAGCGGGCGATCGGGCAAGGCACCCGGACCCGGCTGATCGGGCGCGAGCGCGGCTACCACGGGGTCGGCTTCGGCGGAATCTCGGTCGGCGGCCTCGTCAACAACCGGCGCGTCTTCACGCAGCTGCCCGGCGTGGACCATCTGCGCCACACCCACGACCTCGCCCGCAACAGCTTCGTGAAGGGCCAGCCCGAGCACGGCGCCGACCTCGCCGAGGATCTCGAACGTCTCGTGGCCCTGCACGGGGCCGAGACCATCGCGGCCTGCATCGTCGAGCCGGTGGCGGGCTCCACCGGGGTGCTGGTCCCGCCGAAGGGCTATCTCGAGCGCCTGCGCGAGATCTGCACCCGCCACGGCATCCTGCTGATCTTCGACGAGGTGATCACCGGGTTCGGGCGCCTCGGGGCGCCCTTCGCCACCGATTACTTCGGGGTCGTGCCGGACCTCGTCACCACCGCGAAGGGGCTGACCAACGGCACCGTGCCGATGGGGGCGGTCTTCGCCAGCCGCGGCATCCACGACGCCCTGATGCACGGGCCGGAGAGCGCCATCGAGCTGTTCCACGGCTACACCTATTCGGGCCACCCGCTCGCCTGCGCGGCGGGGCTCGCGACGCTGGGGATCTACGCCGAGGAGGGCCTGCTCACCCGCGGGGCGGGTCTCGCGGAGGATTGGGCGAGCGCGGTCCACGACCTGCGCGGGCACCGCCACGTCATCGACATCCGCACGATCGGCCTCGTGGCCGGCATCGAGCTGCAGCCCCGCCCGGACGCGCCGGGCGCGCGCGCCTACGAGGTCTTCGTCGATTGCTTCGAGCGCGGGCTCCTGACCCGGGTCACCGGCGACATCATCGCCCTGTCGCCACCCCTGATCGTCGAGCCCGAGCACATCGCCGAGATGACCCGCATCCTCGCCGAGGCCATCGACCGCGTCGCCTGAAGGCGGCGCGGCCGGGATCCGGGTTCGGGCCGGCCGGTCAGGCCGCGGAGGCCGGCTTGGTCCGGGCGGCCGCGGGGGCGGCCCCGCCCCCCAGGCCCGCCCGCAGACGGGCCGTCTCCTCCGGCCCGAGGGCGAGGACGAGGCGGAGCGCGTCCTCCACGAAGGCCGTGGTCGACGTCCCGGCGCGCTTGGCCGCCCGCGAGACCTCGAGGCCAAGGGCGGAATCGATCGGCACCGGCGCGGTGCGCGGCCCGGGCGCGGCGGCCGGGGAGACGGTGTGTGCGGGGGAGGCGGCCGGGAGGCCGAGGGCGGGTAGGGGCTGCGGCGTGGCCTGGAGCGGCCCCGCCGGCATGCCGCGGGCCTCGCGCCGGCCCCGGGTGGCGAGGCGGTCGGCCCGCTCGTTCATCGGATCGCCGGCATGGCCCCGCACCCAGACCCAGCGCACGTCGCGGCGGGCGGCGAGCGCGTCGAGGCGCTTCATCAGGTCGACGTTCTTCACCTCGCCCGTGGTGGTGCGCCAGCCCTTGGCCTTCCAGCCCCGCATCCACTCGGTGACGGATTTCACCACGTACTGGCTGTCGCAGCGCATCTCGATCTGGGCGCCCTCGGGGAAGGATTCGAGGGCCCGGATCGCCGCGGTCAGCTCCATCCGGTTGTTGGTGGTGCCGGGCTCGCCGCCGCAGAGGTCGATCGGGCCGTCGGGCCCCGCGATGACGACGCCCCAGCCGCCCGGGCCGGGATTGGGATCGCAGCCGCCATCGGCGTAAACGACGGTTCGCATGGGCAGTGACCTGTTCGGGGAGTGAGGGAAACGACGCGACAGGGGGCCGACCGCCGCGCGGCGGGCCGGATCCCTGGATGAGCGAGCGGTCTCCACGTTAGCCGGATCCGCCCGGCGCGAAAACGCTCGGGCGCCTCATGCCCGCCCATTCCTTTCCAGATCCCTGCCCGGCGACCCGCGCCGCCGGATGGCGCCGCACCCGGTACCGTTCGGCTCTGCGCGCGTCTCCGGCGCGGCAGGGACTTGGATGTTCTGAAACGCACAATTTGTGCTCTACACTAGCGACGCCGTAACCAAGATGAAACGTTTAACTTGTTTGCAAGCACTTCGCCGCACAGTCGGACTCCCGAAATACGGACCCTGGTCATGATCGTGCTCAGCTCCGTGGTCGCCGATGTCGAGGGCGCCATCGCCAGCGGCGACCACGCCAAGCGCATGGGCATGCTCCGCCAGATGACCGACCTGTTCACCGACCAGGCGCCGCGCCTGAACGAGGCGCAGGTCGATGCCTTCGACGCGGTGATCCTGCGGCTCTCGCGCGACATCGAGACGAGGGCCCGGGCGGATCTGTCGACGGCGCTCGCCCCGCTGCCGAATGCCCCGATCCAGGTGATCCGGGATCTCGCCTTCGACCCCTCCGCCGCGGTGGCGGGCCCGGTGCTGGAGCATTCCGAGCGCCTGGACGAGCGCGACCTCGTGCAGATCGCGAGCGCGGGTGACCAGGCGCACCTGCTGGCGATCTCCCGCCGGCGCGCGATCGGCACGGCCGTGACGGACGTGATCGTCACCCGCGGCGACGAACGGGTGGTCCGGGGCGTCGCCGGCAATCGCGGGGCCCGCTTCTCCGAGGGCGGCTTCCAGATCCTCACCGCCCGGGCGCGGGACGACGTGGCGCTGACGGACGCGCTCGCGGCGCGGGCCGACCTGCCGCCGGCCCAGATGGCGCAGCTCGTCGGCCTCGCCCAGGAGCGGGCCCGCCGGGCCCTGGCGCAGGATTTCGGCGAGAGCGCCGCCGCGCAGGCGACGCGCGCCGCCGCCGCCGGCCTCGCGCCGCCGCCCCTCGACGTCACCCCGGCGGAGGTCGCGGTGGCGGCCCGGGCCAAGGCCGGCCTCGACGAGGCCATGGTGCAGACCTGGCTGACCACCGGGGAGGCCACCCACGCCCTGGTGGCCCTGGCCCGCCTCGCCGGGGTGCCCTCCGGCATGGCGGTGACGGCCCACCGGGCGCCGACGATGGACCCGATCCTGTTCCTGGTGCGCTCGGTCAAGTTCGGCTGGAAGACCTTGAAGCTGTTCCTCGCCGCGCGCAAAGGGGCGCCGCCCTCCACCGAGGAGCTGCGCAACGCCTTCCAGGCCTTCGAGGATCTCTCCGTCGCCACCGCGCAGCGCGTCGTCCGCTTCACCGCCGCGCGCGAGGCCGCGCGCGGGAAGATCGGCGAGACCGCGGACCTGTCGCGCACGGCCTGAGGGGATCCGCCGGAGCCGTCGGCTCGTTCCCTGCCCGCGGGACCTCGCGACCCCGGCACACGCGCCTGTCCCGGCGGGCGCCGAGACTGCCAAGAACCCCGCCAAGAACCCCGCCAAGAACCCGCCAAGACCCGCCACGGCAGCCCGGAGGTTCGGCCGCGATGTCCGACGAGATCGGCGAGGAGGCGCTCCACGCCCCCGCCACCCTGCGCAACCGCGATCCGATCCTGGCGGTTCTGGCCCGGGTCCTGCCGCCGGCCGGCCTCGTCCTCGAGGTCGCGGCGGGCACGGGCGAGCATGCGGTGCATTTCGCCCGGGGCCTGCCGCATCTCGCCTGGTGCCCGAGCGACCCGGATGCCCGGGCGCTGCGCAGCATCGCGGCCTACCGGGCGCGGGCCCGCCTGCCGAACCTGATGGCGCCGCTCGCCCTCGACGCCTCCGCCGCGCACTGGCCGGTGCCGCGGGCGGACGCGGTGGTGGCGATCAACCTGGTGCACATCGCCCCGTGGCCGGCGAGCGAAGGGCTGATGGCGGGCGCCGCCCGGGTGCTGGCGCCGGGCGGCGCCCTCGTCCTCTACGGGCCGTTCCGCGAACCCGATGTCCCGACCGCGCCGGGCAACACGGCCTTCGACGCGGACCTGCGGGGGCGCGACCCGGATTGGGGCCTGCGCGACCGCGCCGCGATGGCGCGGCTCGCCGAGGCGAACGACCTCGCGCTCACCGAGCGCGTCGCGATGCCGGCGAACAACCTCATCCTGGTGTTCCGGAAGCGCTGAAACCGGGGACGCCCCGCCCAGGCACGCCCCGCCCAGGATCGCCCCGCCCAGGATCGCCCCGCCCAGGATCGCCCCGCCCGGGCCGCCCCCGCCGGAGCCGGCGCCAGCCGAGCACCGTGCCCGAGAGCGCCACCACGAGGGCGAGCGCGGTGAGCGACCAGAGGGCGAGGTCCCAGGCCGGGCGGTGGCGGATCAGGAGCGGCAGGTCGAGCCGGTGCAGGGCGGCGAAGAGCCAGCGCTGCACCCGTCCGCTCCGGTCGAGGCGGTCGAGGAGTTCGCCGGTCGCGGCGTCGACGTGGAACCAGGTCGCGGCCGGATCGTCGAAGACGAGCCGCAGCACCGGCAGCACCCGGGCGTCGTGGTGGGCGTACCAGTAGGCGTCGTAGGCCGCGAGCCGCTCGATCCGGGCGAGCGCCGCCCCCGGCATCAGGCTCGGGGCGGCGGCCCGGATCGCGTCCGCGTCGACGGGGGGCGTCACGCTGCGCCCGCCCGCTCCGTCCGTCGCGACGAGGCGGGTCCGGCCGCCGAGGCGGAGGAGGCGCAGGCTGACCGTGCCGGGCGGGCTCGCCGCCTCGAGCGCCGCGCGGTCGGGACCCTCGCCGGGTGCCCCCGCGAAGCCCGCCCGCATCGCCGGCGTCGGGCTCGGGCCGGTGAACCAGCGGTTCGGGTTCATCGAGAGCCAGCCACTCGCCACGAAGCTCAGGATCGCGATCCCGCCGACGAGGCCGAACAGGTGGTGCCAGCGCGCGAAGCCCCGGTAGGGCGTGACGCTGCCGGAGCGGTAGGGCCGGCGCAGGCGCAGGCGCCAGACCCCGAGGACGAGCCCGCTGACGGCCCCCGCGATGCCGAGGCCGGAGACCCACAGCACCACGTCGCGCCAGAGCCCAGGCCGCGCCCGCAGGGGCGTCGGGTAGAGCCAGTGCGGCACGGCGCCGAGCCAGTTCCAGGCGCGCTCGCGCCGGGTGGTCTCCAGAACCAGCGCGCCGGTCGGCCCGGAGAAGTAGAGCTCGGTCCCCGCCGCGTCCCCGAGGCCGACGCGGCGCAGGGGGCGGTGCGGATCGTAGCGCCCGGGCACCGTCCACTGGTCGCGCTCCACGCTGTCGACGAAGGCCTCCGGGCCGGCCCCGAACCGGGCTCGGGCCAGCGCCAGGGCCGCCGCCTCGGTCAGCGCCGGCATCGGGGCGCCGGTCCGGGCCGAGAGGGTCCGGTGCCCGCCCTCCGGGTCGACGAGGCGGTAGACCGGCTCGTCCCCCTGCATCTCGAGCGCGAGGGCGCCCGCCGCCGCGGGGGGCGCGACGGCGACCTCCGCGAAGGCGACGGGGGGCAGGGCGGCGAGGCGCTCCGCCTCGGTCAGGCCCGGGAAGGGCACGTACATTATCACGAGCCCCGACAGGAGCCACGTGAGGAAGAACAGGGCCGTGCCGATGCCGAGCCAGCGATGGCCGAGGACGAGCCAGCGTTTGCCGGCCTTCGGGAGCGCGCGCACCGGCCCGGCTCAGAAGGCCGTCGTGAAGGCGACCTCGAAGGAGCGCGGGCGCCCGAGGATCCAGTTGGTGCCGGCCCCGTCCACCGCGTTGCCGCTGACGGCGTAGACCCTGTCGAGGAGGTTGTAGACGCGCAGGGACAGGCGCGAGCCCGGGCTCACCTGATGGTCGAGACCGAGATGGACCAGGGCGTAGTCCGGCCGCCGGGCGGTGTTGCCGAAATCGCTGTAGGTCTCGCCGACATACTGCACCCCGACCCGGGCCTCCCAGGCGGGCCGGAAGGCGTAGTTGAGCCAGAGATTGGCGACCCGCTCGGGCACGTCGATGGGCTGGCGCCCGGCATAGGAGACCACCGCGCCGTTCACCGACTGGTTGAACTCGTCGTACTGCGCGTGGAGGAGCGCCAGGTTCGCGTCGATGCGCCAGGCCGGGTTGATCTGGAACGAGAGCGCCGCCTCGACGCCTTGCGAGGATTGCCGGCCGACCTGCGTGCTGATCCCGGCCTGCCCCGGCACCGCCGAGACCAGGTTGTCCTTGACGATGCGGTAGCCCGCGAGCGTCCACTCGGCGGCCCCGCCCCAGAACAGGCCCTTGGCCCCGACCTCGACCTGCTGACCCGTCGAGAGCTCGAAGCCCGCGAGGCTCTGCGACAGGGTGATGAGGCTGCCGACCGGGTCCACCGCGGTGGCGTATTGCGCGTAGAGCGCGGTCTCGGGCGTCGGGTTGTAGACGGCGCCGAAGCGGTAGCTCACCGCCGTGAAGGTGCGCTCGAAGCTCCCCCCGGTGATCAGGTCGGTCCGCTGCAGGCTCGGTACGTCGTAGCGCACGCCCGCGAGCAGCGAGAGCCGGTCGGACAGGACCAGCCGGTCCTCGGCGAAGACGGAGGCCTGCCGGGTCTGGGTCGCGTATTTCGGCAGGGTGCCGGCGAGGTTGAGGAAGGTCCCCGGGTCGTAGGCGAGGGGGCTCACGCTGGTCTCGCCGCCATAGGGCGCGTTGTTGGTGTGGCGGAACGCGATGGCGTTGACGTCGAAACCCGCCAGGAACTCGTTGCGGAAGCCCAGGACCTCGCCCCGGACGGCCGCGTCGAAGCGGTTCCCGATCTGCTCCTGCTGGTGATAGATCTCGATGTAGTCGGAGCGGTCGATGAGGCCGGTCTGGCGGTTGAAGGCGTATTGCTCCACGTCGCGCCAGTGGCGCCGGCTCTGCAGCCGGTAGGCGGTGTTGCGGATCGTGATGTCGGCGGTGGGCGTCCACTCGGCCTTCAGCTGGGTCCAGTTGTCGGTCCAGGTGATCTTCGCGTCGCGCACGTTGTAATTGTTGAAGCGCAGCGCATCGAGGATGCGGCCCTGGACCAGGGGCGTGCCCCAGTAGCGGGCCGGCTCCTGGTAGCCGAGATCGTGGCTGAGGGTGATGTCGAGGTCGGGGGTGGCCCTGAGCGTCACCGCGCCCGAGACCGCGAGGTTGCGGAAGTCGCCCTCCGGGGCGATCCAGCCCCCGGCCCGGTTGCCGCTGACGTTGAGACGGTAGGCCAGCGATTCGCCGATCGGACCGCCGGAATCGACGGCGAGGCGCGCGATCCCGTCCGAGCCGAGAACGGCCCGGGCCTCGTTCAGAGGCGTGAAGACCGGCTTCTTCGTCACCACGTTGACGACGCCCCCGATGGCGCCGTCCCCGTAGAGCACGGAGGCCGGGCCGCGCAGCACCTCGATGCGCTCGATGTTCCAGGTATCGAACGGGAAGGTGACGGTGCCGGCGCCGACGTAGAGCCGGGTGCCGTCGTAGAGCTGCTGGATCGAGTTCGGGCCGGCGAAGCCCCGGGCCGTGAAGGCGCCGTTGCCGTTCCCCGGGGAGGCGATCGTGGTGATGCCGGTGGCGTTCTGGGTCACCGCCTCCACCACGGTGTTCTGGCCGCGCAGGCGCGCGGTCTCCCCCGCGATCACGTCGACGCTCGCGGGCGTCTCGAGGGGCGTCAGGCCGAGGCGGCTGGCGCCCCGGTCGGGGGTGCGCAGGTTGAGCCCGGTCGGCGCGGTGCCCGACCCCGCGACCGAGAGGGTGTCGAGGGTGACGCCGGCGGGCCCGCCTTCCTCGGCGCGGGCCTCCGCGAGGCAGCCGGAGGCGAGCAGGAAGGTGAGCGCGCGTGCGGGGGCGTTCCGGCCGCGGGACCGGTGGGAGCGGGATGCGATGGACATGGTTCGGCGGGGATCGACCTTCGGAGCGCGGCAGCCGGCCCGAGACCTAGCGCAAATGTAACTTTGTTACAATTGCGCTCCGAACGCCCGGTCCGGCCCGGTCCGGCCGCGCCGGGGCCGGCCGCGCGGGGCGGCACGGCGCGGGGACGCGCGGGGGCGGGCAGGGGCCTTGCGGCGGAAACGGACATGGGCTCGTGCGGAACGGGCTCGGCAGTGGCACGTCACCGCGAACGAGGCCGGCCGGCACGCCGCTTCCGGCGCAGGGCTCGACACCCGTCAGGACACCCCGCCCGACGCGCTTCGCGTGTGACCACGGCTGACGGCAGGTCTCCTGGCTCGCGGGTCGCTGCCCCTCATCGTCTTCCCAGGCCGATCCGCCCAGTGACGTGTTGATGGAGGCTCGCCGCTCACAGTTGCGGGGGCAGCCGCGGCCTCGGAGCAAGCTCCTCACCGCGTTCCCTTTTGATCCTCGATGAGGAACCGTCCGGCGCAAGCTAGGCCGTAGAGGGCGGCCGCGTCAACGCGCGACGGCCCGGCGGTGCCCGGAAAGGTGGGGATTGGCAGGAACCGCCCGCCGCTCCGCGCATTGACTGTTCATTGGAGTTGTTCTAATTAAGAACTGTACGGAATCGACGGGCCCCGAGGGCCCGCAGCCCACCATACGGAGATCAGACCCATGGCCACCTCCCAGAACGCCGCCTGCCAGAGCTGCCGCTTCTTCGACGACCACAAGCTGAACGGCGCCACCGCCATGGGCGACGAGGGCCTCTGCCGCTTCAACCCGCCGGTGAGCCAGCCGGCTCCCGAGTCGAAGGGCCTGTGGCCGGTGGTGGCCGCGCAGGATTGGTGCGGTCACTTCACCGCCGAGATGACCGCCGCCGAGTGATCGGCATCCGGATCGGATCCGGGCGGAAGGGCCGGCGCAGGCGCGCCGGCCCTTTTTCGCGTCCGGGACAGGCCGGCGTCCCGGGCGGGTCCGCCCGCCGGGAGCGTACCGCCGCGCCCTGGCGGCGGGATTGGCGGATTGGCGACACGCCTCGGTCATGATCCGGTCACCTTCGCGGACGATGGCGGGGCCTTGACGGGAGCGGCGTCGCGTCGGCGGTGCCGTCTCCGCTGCCGCCTCGCGGCTCGGTGCGATGGGAGTTCTCGTATGACGTTTCGACGGATCGGCGCTGTTGGCGGACGCGTGGCCGCGCCGCTCATCGCCCTCGCGGCCCTGACCGGGCTCGCCCAGGCGGCGGCCCCGGCCGACCCGAGCGGCACCTGGCTGACGGAGGACGGGCGCGCCCGCATCCGCATCGAGAAATGCGGCCCGCAGGAGAAGAGCGTCTGCGGCTTCGTGGTCTGGCTCAAGGTCCCGCTGAACGACAAGGGCCAGCCCCGGGTCGACTTCAAGAACCCCGACCCGAAGAAGCAGGCCCGGCCCTCCCTCGGCCACCAGCTCATCATGGGCCTGAAGCCGAACGCCGATGCCCGCTACGAGGGCAAGATCTACAACGCCGACGAGGGCAAGTTCTACGACGTCACGATCTGGACCGAGCAGCCGACCGAGCTCTCGATCCGCGGCTGCATGCTGGCGATCCTGTGCGGCTCGCAGACCTGGAGCCGCGTGACCGACACGGCGCTCGGCCAGCTCACCGGCCCCACCAACGGCCCGGGCGGCCCCCGCACCGACGCCGAGTGGGCCCCGAAGCCCGCCGCGGCCGCGTCCGTCCCCGGCACCACCGGCACGGCGGCCCAGGCGGCCAAGCCCGCCCCGAAGCCGGCGGCCCCGAAGACCGCCACCCCGACCGCTCCCCCTCAGGAGTGAGCCCCGCGCGTCCTGCTCAAGGCGGGACGCGACCACCGCCAGAGCCCCCCGCAACGCCCCCGCCGCACCGGGACAAGTGAGGCGGGCCGACCGCAATCGATAGGCGTTCGACGCGCTCGCGCTCGGCTCCGGCGCCAGCCATCCGCCCTCTGCTCACCCCGTGCGCGCCGAGCGGAGGCGCGAGTCCGGCGCGCCGTGCCTCTCACGTCGCGCCGGACAAGTCCTGGTCGCTGGCGATGATCTCGAGCGTGCGCAGGATGGCAAGGCCGATCGCGTCGGCCTCGACCCGGCCCTCCGGCGTCGGCGGCAGAACGGCGACCGTCTCGACATCGTCAAGCGCGCAGGCGCCGACGAACACCCGGAACACGAGCCCTTCCGGCCCGGTGTCGTCCTGCACGAGGCCGACCCGGTAGCCGGCCTCTTCACCGTAAAGCGCGAGCGCCTCGACCACCTGTGCATCGACCATCTGCGCATCGTCGGCTGCGGGCTCGTTGCGGCGCTTGCCGCCGAAATCTGGGCGAATGACGTTGCTCATGCGCGCCTTCTATCGCGGTCAGCGCCCAGGTGATGCCGCCGGCATCAACTTTCAACTGCGGCAGCGTGCCGAGCGTCGATGTCGGGACGCCCCGGCACCATCCGATCGGGGGCGATGCGGGGCGGCGGCGGCAGGCCGCCGGTCCAGCCGTCCAGCATCCCTGAGGGTTCGTCAGGGAGATCGCCATGGCCCGTGCCTGCAGCCATGATCTGCGTGTTCGCGTCCTGGACGCGGTGGGCGCCGGTCTGTCCCGCCGGGCCGCGGCCCTGCGCTATCGGGTCGGCATCGCCACGGTGATCCGCTGGGCCGCGCACGCGACGACGACAGGAGAGACGCGGGCTCAGCGTCAGGGCCGCCCATCCGGCTCCACGCTCGACGTGCACGAAGCCTTCCTGCTCGCCCTCACCGAAGAGAAGGACGCCATCACGCTCGCCGAGATGCAGGAGCGCCTGCGTGCCGAGCGCAGCGTATCGGTCGGATTGGGCACGCTCTGGCGGTTCTTCGCCCGCCGGGCGGTGACGTGGAAACGGTGACGTGGAGAAAAAGTCAGCGCACGCGGCCGAGCAGGCTCGCCCGGACGTGGCCGCAGCGCGCGAGGCGTGGTTTGCCGCGCAGCCCGACCTCGATCCCGAGCGCCTGATCTTCGTCGACGAGACGGGGCTGTCCACCCGCATGGCGCGCCTGCGCGGTCGCTGTGCCCGCGGTCAGCGCCTCCGCTCGGGCATCCCGCATGGCCATTGGCTCACGACGACCTTCGTGGCGGGCCTGCGCCTGTCGGGGATGAGCGCGCCGATGGTCCTCGACGGTCCCATGACGCGGGACTGGTTCCTCGCCTACGTCGAGCAGGTGCTCGCCCCGACCCTCAGGCCCGGCGACACCGTCATCCTCGACAACCTCCCCGCCCACAAGGGCGCAGCGATCGAGGCCGCCATCGCGGCGCGCGGAGCACGGCTTCGCTTCCTGCCGCCGTACTCGCCCGACTTCAATCCGATCAGGGGATACCCCAATCGACCTGTCGATTGGGGACCCCCTCAGATGGCCTTCGCCAAGCTCAAGGCGCTGCTGCGCAAGGCGGCCGAGCGCACGGTCGAGCGGCTCTGGACTGCCGTCGGCGATCTGCTCGACGCCTTCACGCCAGCCGAGTGCGCCAACTACTGCGCCGCCGCCTGTTACGAGCCGAATTAGGTGGAAAATGCTCTAATTGTTATTTTTCGTGGTATAAGATAATGCGTTTTCGCAAATGATGTGGTATTACCAATAATGTATCCCGCATAATTTCGCAGCTTGACTGACGTCGATTTCAGGACCCGTGACTAGACTTTCTCTGAAGCCTCACTTCCGTCGATGATGGGCGTTCCGGCCGCGTTTTCGATGTGGATAGGACCGCATGCGCCTGGTTGGCGCCGCCGGTTGCCGAGGCAACGAGGCCAGCCTTCAGCGGGACGCCCGCAGTCCCGAGCGCTCTCAATCGGCCCGGTGGCGCTGAGCCAGATCGGCGAGGACGCGCGTCGAGAGATAGGGCTGATCGTGGTGGCTCACGAGGTTCGGGCTCTGAAAGCCGAGATCCGGGAGCTTCCCGCCGCAGGCGTCCCGAACCCGCTCCTTCTCGCGGTTGAAGCGGGCGTCATCCTGCGGGGAGGTGTCGAACGTCCGTGTCGCGCCCTCGTGGTGGTAGAGTTCGGCGTAGGGCGTCCAGAGGACGCGATAGCCCGCGGCCCGCGCGCGCAGGCAAAAATCCACGTCGTTCCAGGCGACCCGCAGCGTCTCGTCAAGGCCGCCGAGTTCGTCGAAGGTCGTTCGCCGAAAGGCCATGCAGGCGCCCGTCACCGCGGAGACGGCGCGGACGATGCGAAGCTGGTCGAGGTAGCCGGGGTCCCGGCGCGGCGTCCCCCGCCACCCGTGCCGTGCCTCGCCGTCCGGGTCGATCTCGATGCCGGCGTGCTGCACCCGATCATCCGGGTAGGAGAGCTTGGCGCCGACGACACCGACCTCGGGCCGCCATGCCTGCGAGACGAGCTCGTCCAGCCAGTCGTCGTTGATCACCACGGTGTCGTTGTTGAGGAGCAGCAGGACGTCGCCATCCGTCTGCGCCGCCCCGACATTGTTGCTGCGCGCCCAGTTGAAGACGCCCGCGCAGGACGCGGAGCGCAGGCGAGGATCCGAGGCGGCACGCGCCAGGAAGGCGTGCGTCTCCGGCTCGGAACTCTCGTTGTCGATCACGAGCACCTCGAAGGCGGGATAGCGGGTCCGCGCGAGCAGGCTCTCGATGCATGGTCTCAGCAGGTCGACGCGGTCGCGGGTCGGCACCAGGATCGAGACCTTGGGGGTGCCCGGGTACCGGTGGTGCAGGCGCAGGATGCCGGGCGCCGCGACCGCCGCCGCGACGGAGCGCCGCCCCGTCTCGTCGAGGAAGCGCCGGACGAGGGCCGCCCCGGCCTCCGAGAGGGCGTCCGGCGCGCGCGCCGGGAGCGCCCGCCTGTGGACG
Organism: Methylobacterium planeticum; assembly: GCF_008806345.1. Taxonomy (GTDB): domain Bacteria; phylum Pseudomonadota; class Alphaproteobacteria; order Rhizobiales; family Beijerinckiaceae; genus Methylobacterium; species Methylobacterium planeticum. The sequence goes on from NZ_VZZJ01000026.1 coordinate 16,067, forward strand.
AGAACCAGCGGCGCGTTCCCGATGCGGGCGGGGCCGGCGCGATGGCCGATGCGCAGGAGCAGATCCCACTGCAGCAACTCCCGCGCGTATCCGGGCGCCGACGGCCCGCGCCAGCCGCCGCAGGCGCCGATCAGCCTGCTCCTGAAGAGGACCAGGGCGGAGGGCGGACGGGCGAGGCCGGCATCGGGGTCCCAGCGGCCGTTGAAGGCCGGGTCCCGCCGCCCGCCGCCGCAGGCTCGGACATCCTCGTCGCACAGGAGGACGTCGCGCTGCGCCAGCATCGGGAGCACGGCCGCGAGCCTCCCGGCCGCGACGACGTCGCCGCGGTTGACGAGACAGGTGAAGGTTCCCCGGCATCGGCGCTGGGCCCGGCCGAGCACCGCCTCGGGCGTCCGGGACCGCCACGCGCTCACCATCGTGAGGGAGCGGGTGCGCAGGCTCCGGCAGAGCCTGCGGCAGAACAGGGTGCTCGCCGCATCGACCGGGGCGAGCACGATCTGGCCGTAGGCCGCCATGTCCCGCACCTGCCGCGACAGCAGGCTCTGCTCGTCGGGATCGAGCGGCCGGTCGATCAGGACGATGACCGAGAGCGAGGCGTCCGGGACAGGATCGCCCGGAGGCACGGGCTGCTCGGCGCCCAGGCGCTCGCGCTCCTCGTCCCACCAGGCGTAGAGGTGCGGGGCGTGGACGGGCAGCCCGTGCGGGTAGACCGCCGCAAGCACGGAGTGCCGGCTCGCGGCCTCGGGCGAGGCGACGAGCGCGACCGCGAGGTCGGCCAGGGCCAGGCCGCGCTCCCCCGCATCCGGCAGGCGGCCGGCGGCCTGCCGGCAGAGGAGGGTGGCGCCGTCGCCCGTGCCCTGCAGCGACCGGAACTCGGGCGAGTGCAGGAAGTCCTCGGCGATGGATCGCAGGCCCTGTCCGCCGCGAAGATGCCGGACGTAATGCCTGAGCCCGTCCGGATCCGGATCGCGCCCGAGCACGACCCGGTACAGCAGGGTCAAATCCGCCAGGATGCGGCACTCGGCCGGGCTGACCGGGTAGGTGAAGCCGAAACCGGCCCGGGCGCCGAGGTCCCGGATCACCCGGTCGCGCGCCGCCACGGCGCCCAGGCCGAACGCGTCGGTCTCGCCGGCCCGGACCCGCAACCGATCGAAATCCTCCTGCCGGTGCGCGGTCTCGTAGACGATCTCCAGGGCGAAGTGATCGTACTCGACCCGGCCCACGCGGCGCGCCAGCTCGGCGACCCGAAGCGGGACCGGCATCCCGGGCGGGCACACCTCGCCCTGTCCGTCGGACGGGTCCGGGCCGAACACCTCGTCGAAGGCGGCCGCGTCGAGGTTCGCGAAGTGGCGCAGGAGCTTCGTCATCTCGAAAGCCGAGCGCAGGTGGGTATCGGGGCGCGGCGCGCTCATGTTGGCGTCGCCCGCCCGGATCCGGAAAGCCGTCAGCGCCGCATCGAGCACGTGGATGTTGCGGCCGGCGACGAGCATCCGGATCCACATGTCGAGGTCCTGGTAGTTCGTCAGCCGCGGGTCATAGGCGCCGACCTGCTCGTAGGCCTCGCGGCGGATCATGGCGGTCGGCGCGCACAGGCAGTTGCCGTGGAAGAAGAACTGCCGGAGCCACGCGCGCCGCGAGAAATCCGGCAGGCGCAACGGCGCGCGGAAGTCGTTGAAGGGCACGGTCGGCGTGCCGCCCTCGTCGACGGCGAGCGGCATTCCGAAGACGATCGAGACCTCCGGGTTCGCGTCGAGGAAGGCGGCCTGGGACGCGAGGCGGCCGGGCAGAGCCCAGTCGTCGGAGTTCAGGATCGCGAGGTAGCGCCCGCGGGCGCGGGCGATGGTGGCGTTCATGGCCCCCGAGATGCCGCGGTTCTCGGGCAGCACCGCGAGGTGGATGCGGGAATCGTCGAAGCTGCGCACGATCGCGGCGGTCGCGTCGGAGGAGGCGTCGTCCGTGACGACGATCTCGAAATCCTGGAACGATTGGTCGAGGATGCTCCGGATCGTCTGCGCCACGTAGGGCGCGTGGTTGTAGCTCTTCACGAGAACCGACACGCTCGGCGCCGAGGCGGCCCGCACCGGAGGGGCGGGGGCGTCGCCCGCCCGGACCGTGCCGGGCCGGGCGTCCCACCAGAGGGGCCGGGCCGCTTCGGCGGCGGGATCGAACCCCGCCCCGGACAGGTCGCGCGATTCGCGCTCCATCTCGTCCCAGAAGGCGCGCAGCCGCTCCGGTCCCCAGAGGTAATGCTGGCCGTAGCCGTTGCGGCGATCGATCGTGCCGAGGCGCTCGGCCTGAGCCGCCTCGCGCGCGGCGTTCCGCGCGAAGCCGAGATGCTTGTAGTGCCAGAGCATCAGCGCGTCCCGGGCCGGCAGGCGGAGCCTGCCGTCGGGCTCGGCGGCGTGGCGGCCGGCGGTGAAGCCGCTCTCCCGAAGAGCCTCGGGCCGGAAGACGCTCAGCTTGTTGAAGGCGATGCGGGGCCTGCCGCGGGTGACCCGCTCGACGAGGAGGCCGGAATCGTCGGGCATCACCGGATGGTTCATGTCGAAGCCGAGCGCCGGGATCAGCGTGACGCCCTGCGCCGCCTGCGCGGCGAGGTAGTCCCGCATCGTCCGGCCGCGGAGGTGGAGGTGCTCGTCGATCGCCGTGACGACGACCCAGTCGGCCGCGCCGCGGCTCTCCTTCCAGGCCTCGTCCTGCATGGCCTTGTGCGAGAGCACGAAGGATTCCGCCTCGACGCGCGCGAAGCTGCGGAGCTCCACCTTCGGGTGGGCCCGCAGCAGGTCGAGCGAGCCGTCGGTCGAGCCGTCGTCGTAGACGACGTAGCGGTCGACAAAAGGGTCGTAGTGCCGGAAGAAGAAGCCGAGCATGTCGGCCTCGTCCCAGCAGACGGTGTAGAGGTGGACGACCGGCGTCCTCACGAGACCGCGAGCCCCTTGTAGCCGCCGAGATCCGGGCGGACGATCCGGGCCGGGTTGCCGAGCACCAGGGCGCCGGCCGGCACGTCGCGGGTCACCACCGCGCCGCCGCCGACCACGGCGTTCTCGCCGATCGTCAGCTCGGGCAGGATGGTCGCCCCCGCGCCGATCACGGCGCCCCGGCCGATCGTGACGTGCCCCGCCACGACCACGCCGGGCCCGATCGACACGAAGGGACCGAGCCGGGCGTGATGCCCGAGGCTCGCCCCGCGGTTGACGAAGACGAAGGCGCCGAGGACCGAGCCGCTGCCGAGGCTGCAGCCGGCATTGACGTAGCTGCCCGGCCCGGCCTCCATCCGGCGGGGCGCCGGCACGCTCGGATCGATCAACGTGAAGGGATGCGCCAGGCCGGCCACCGCCGCTTCGAGGGCGGCCACCTGCCGGTGCGCCGGCGTGAACAGGGGCACGAGGAACGGGAGGGCCCGCAGGGCGTCGTCGAGATCGCCGACCGCGCGGGCGGGAAGGTCCGCGGGCAGATGGCACGCGCCCGGCCGATTGCGGATGCCCGCCGCGACGGGCAGGCCGGCCCGGTGCAGGCTCTCCTCGACGTCGATCAGGACCGGCGAGCCGGTGCCGAACAGGAGGACGCCGCTCATCGGGGCCCCGCCGCGCGGACGCTCATCGGGGCCTCGCCGCGTGGAAGCTCGACACCGCCGCGACGATCCGATCCACGCCCTCCCGGGCGACCTCGGGCTGGATCGGCAGGCTGAGGAGCGTCCGGCTCAACGCGTCCGTGACGGGCAGGGGCCGGGCCGCCCCCTCGACGAAGGCCGGGTGACGATGCAGGCCCGGCGCGTAATGGACGGCGCTGCCGATGCCGGCCGCCGCGAGATGCCGCATCAGGCCGTCGCGGTCCGGGTGGGTGAGGGCGAACTGGTGGTAGACGCAGCCATCCGCCTCCGGCGGCAGCCCGAGGGCCGGGCAGGATCCGAGGGCCGCGCGGTAGCGGGAGGCGATCGCCCGGCGCTCCGCGTTGCCGGCCTCGAGATGGGGCAGGAGGGCCAGGAGGATCGCGGCCTGGATCTCGTCGAGGCGCGCGTTGAAGCCGAGCGTCCGGCTGACCCGCTCGCCCGGCGCGAAGCCGTAGTTGCGCAACGATCTCAGGCGGTCCGCGAGGCCCGCGTCGTCCGTCACCACGGCGCCGCCGTCGCCGATGCAGCCGAGGTTCTTGGTGGGGTAGAACGAATAGGCGGCCGCGTGACCGAAGCCGCCGAGCCGGCGCCCATCCAGGGTGGCGCCGTGCGACTGCGCGCAATCCTCGATGACCGCCAGGTGATGCCGGTCCGCGATCGCCATCAGCGCCGGCATGTCGCATGGATGCCCGAAGAGATGGACCGGCAGGAGAGCGGCCGAGCGCCCGTTCACCGCGTCGGCGACGGCCGCCGGATCGATGCAGCGGGTCCGCGCATCGACCTCGACGAAGCGGGGCTCGGCGCCGCATTGGAGGATCGCCTGGGCGCTGCCCGCGAAGGTCAGCGACGGCAGGATCACCTCGTCGCCGGGCCCGATCCCCAGAGCGCGCAGGCACAGCGTCAGGGCGTCGGTGCCGGATGCCACCCCGACCCCGTGGCGCCCGCCGCAATGCCGCGCGAACGCCGCCTCGAAGGACGCGACGGCCGAGCCGAGGATGTAGGCGTCGCCGCCCAACACCGAGGCGATGGCCGCCTCGACCTCGCGCCTGAACCGGGCGATGCGCAGGGGCGGTGCCGCCTGCGGGATCACGCAGCGCGATCCGCGGCCACCATGTGCGGCTGCGCGCGATCGTAGTGCCGGGTTTCGCTGTAGCGCGCCGACGCGAAGACCAGCAGCACCGTCCTCGGCTCGAACTCGCGAAGATGGATCAGGATGCCGGGCTCGATCCAGAGTGCCTGGTCCCGGTCGCGCAGGCGAATGGCCGTCCGCTCCGAACCGTTGTCGACCTCGACCAGGACGGACCCGGAGAGGGGCACGATGAGCTCGTCGCAGGAATTCGCGTGCCCGCCGCGAACGACGCCCGTCCGGTCGACGCGCAGGAAGAAGATGCGCTCGGCCGGGAAGGGAAGATTGCCGGATTGCTCGAAGGCGACGAGTTCCCCGCGCGCGTCGGCATGCACGCGCTGGGACAGGAGACGGACGCCCGCGATGAGGTCCCTTCCTGAGGGGGTTGCCCGCATTCCGTTCTCCCTGGGTATTGGATCGAATTATGGTCACAACCAAGAATGACAGCAAGTAGTTCTGATGCAACGTACAACATCTACATTCCGGCAAATCGAATATTGAACTTTGGCAAGTTTTATTGCCGGTTTATCCCAAGACGTCCGGACTGGCAGGCCATGGAAGTCCGGACTGGCAGGCCATCGGGGCGACCCTTCGCGGAAGGCCGCGCGACCGCGTCCGCGCCTCGCATGCGGCATCCCGCCGAGGCTGGGGCATCCTCGCCCGCAGCGGCCTTCGGGGACGATGCGCCCGGGGCACCGGCGCCATCCGCTGATCCGCGACGGCGACGCCGTCGTCATGGGCGGCGACGATTGGGCGGCGACGATTGGGCGGCGACGATTGGGCGGCGGCGATTGGGCGGCGACGATGCGGCGAGCCTCCTCGACGCTGAGGCCGCAGGCGCTGGTCATCCCCTGGAGGGCACCGAGGGCGCGGGCGTATTCGGGACGGTTCGGGCATCCGGGAACGCCCCATGCCGCGGCCGCGGCGGGCACCGCGCCCCCCGTCGCGAGGGCCAGAAGGGCAACACCGTGCCTGAACAGCACAGCCGATGCTCCGTGCGGTCGATCCCCGAACACCCGCCGCCGTCGATGCGACGTCCCGGATCCCGCAGCAGACCCTGGGTCCTGTCGACCGCGACCGGCGCGCCGTCCCGCGAGACCCGGGGCGAGACGGCGCCCCGACCGCCTGATATGCCGTGCCGGCCGGGAATTCTCCGAGGCTCCGGCTTGGCAAACGTGGCGGCCGTGTCGATCGCAGGCGCCTTCGCCATTGCCCGTCCCGCAGAGAGATGTGAGATATCCCTGATGCAGGAGACGGGAAAAGGCCGACAGCTGCAAGGCATGGCGGAGGCGCATGCGATCCGGCGCAACGCGCCGCCGCCCTACCGGGGCGGCTGCCTCTGCGGGGCGGTGCGCTACGTCGCCGCCGCCCCGACGCTCGGCGCGCGCATCTGCCATTGCGCGACCTGCCGCGCCGCCATGGCGGCGCCGTACCTCGCCCAGGCGCAGTTCCCGCGCCGGGCCGTGAGCTGGGAGGGCACGACGGCGCGCTGGCGCTCGTCGGACCGGCTCTATCGCCATTTCTGCCCGCGCTGCGGCACCCGGCTGTTCCTGGAGCCGCGCGACGCCCCGCGCCTCGGCATCCCGCTCGCCACCCTCGACGACCCGGCCGCGATCCAGCCCGAGATGCATGTCTGGACCTGCGAGGCGCTGCCCTGGGCCCTCGGCCCCGACGCCCTGCCGCGCTACCCGCAGGGCTCGCCGCTGCCCTACCGGAAGCCGGCCGGGGCCTGAGCCCGGCGGGCGGGGCGCGCGCCCCGCCTCAATCCACCAGGGCCGCGTAGGTCAGCACCCGCAATTCCCGGCGGATCGGCAGGGCCGAGGAGGGAACGAGCTGGGTCAGCAGGACCACGGCCATGTCCTCCGCCGGGTCGATCCAGAACGCCGTGCTGGCGACGCCGCCCCAGGCGACCTCGCCGGGGGAGCCGAGGATCTGGGCGCGGACCGGGTCGAGCATCACCGAGAAGCCGAGGCCGAAGCCGATCCCCGTGTAGGAGGATTCGGCGAAGCGCGGCGTGCCCATGCTGGCGAGATCGCCGGGCAGCTGGTTGGCGAGCATCAGGGCGACGGTCTTGCGGCCGAGCAGCCGCACCCCGTCGAGGGCGCCGCCCCCCAGGATGAAGCGGCAGAAGCGCAGGTAGTCCGCGGCCGTCGAGACGAGGCCGCCGCCGCCCGAGGCGATCGCCGGGGGCCGGGCGTAGGGCGTGTCGACGGAATCGTCATAGAGCTTGAGGCTGCGGTCGCGGAACAGGGTGTAGTTCGCGGCGAGCCGCGGCAGCTTCTCGGGGGGCACGAAGAAGTCGGTGTCGACCATGCCGAGGGGCCGGATCACCCGCTCGCGCAGTACCTCGGCGAAATCCCGGCCGGTGACCACGGCCACGAGGTGGCCGAGCACGTCGGTGGCGACGCTGTAGTTCCACTGCTCCCCGGGCTGGGACAGGAGCGGGAGCCGGGCCACCCGCCCGACCACCTCGGCGAGGGTCGCCTCCGGCTGGTGGAAATCGACGCCGTTGCGCCGGTAGAGCTCGTCGACGAGGGTCGCCTCCATGAAGCCGTAGGTGAGGCCGGAGGTGTGGGTGAGGAGGTCCCGGATGGTGATCGGGCGCCGGGCCGGCTCGCTGTCGAACTTGTTGCGGTTGCCGCCGGTGAGCACCCGCATCTCGGAAAATTCCGGCAGGAAGCGCGCCACCGGGTCGTCGAGCTGGAAGCGGCCCTCCTCGTAGAGCATCATCACCATCACCGAGGTGAGCGGCTTCGTCATCGAGTAGATGCGGGTGAGGGTGTCCTCGGTGAACGGGGTCCCGCGGGCGAGGTCGGCCCGGCCCGCGGCCCTGGCATAGGCGGTGCCGCCCCGGCGCGAGACCGTGACGGAGAGGCCCGCGAGCTTGCCCTCGGCGACGAGCCGGTCCATCCAGCCGTCGATGCGCCCGAGCCGCTCGGGGCAGAGGCCCAGCGCCCGCGGGTCGGCCCCCGCATCCCCGTCGTTCCGATCCTGACTGTCCTGCCTGTTCTGCCTGTCCTGCACCCCGCCCTGCATCCCGCGCACTCCCTCGCTCGCCACCGGATCGCTGCCGGTGTAGCGGCGGTCCGCGCCGGCGACAAACCGGCGCGTCACCAGCCCATCGTGCCGGGGCCGCCCTTGAACGGCCCGACGACGCCCGGGGTGATCCAGCCGCCGTAGAAGCCCCCGGGCTGGGGCTCGGCCCGGACCGCGCCGACGTAGCAGGCCTCCATCGGCCCGGCATGGAAGGCGACGTAGCCGGCGATCGGCCGGAATCCGGGGGTCGGGTCGAGATAGGCCCAGGCGGCGCCGGGCGCCCGGACGTCAGGCGCCGCCTGGGCAGGCGCGCCCCCGTGCCCGCCCGCACGGACATCGCCTCGAACATCGATCTGGACATCGAACAGCACGGCGCGGCCCTTCCACTCGCAGATGCCGGCGAGGCGAGGCGGCCCGAGCGCCCCCGCGGCCACGTCCCCGGGCGGGAAGTAATAGGTCGGCGGGTGGCTGGTCTCGAGGACCCGGAAGCCCGCCAGGGTGTCGGCGATGGTCCGCCCGCCGAGGATCACCCGCAGGCGCTCGGCCACGGGCTCGAGGCGGGGCGGGCGCGGATAGTCCCAGACGCTCTCCTGGCCGGGACCGGGGGTGAGGGGAGCCGGGCGCATGGCATGTCCTGTGCTCAAGGGATGTCCTGTGCGCATGGCATGTCCTGGCGGTTCGGCCGTCCCGTCTCGGACTCGTGCCCCGCAAGGTAGGGCGGGACGTTTGCCCCCGGGGCGCGGCGTGCTAGCGCAGGCCTGATCCGACGAACGGAGTTCCGCGTGACCGGCCAGAGCGACGACGCCCTCTTCCTCGACTTCGACGGCACCCTGGTGGAGATCGCGCCGCGGCCCGACCAGGTGCGGGTCGCCCCCGAGCTCGCGCCGGCGCTGGAGCGCCTGCGCGGGCGTCTCGGCGGGGCGCTCGCCGTCGTGACCGGGCGGCCCGTCGGCGTGATCGACGATTTCCTGGCGCCCGCCCGCTTCGACGTGGCGGGCCTGCACGGGGTCGAGCTCCGGATCGACGGGGTGCAGGTCGGCGGACGGGCGGAGGACCATCCGGAGCTGCGCGCGCGCCTGCCGCAGTTGCAGGCCCTGGTGGCCGATCTCGACGCGGTGCTGATCGAGGACAAGGGCGCCTCGGTGGCGGTGCACTGGCGCCTCGCCACCCCGAGCGACGCCGAGCGGGCCGAGGCGGCGGTCAGGGCCGTCGCGGCGGACCTCGCCGGGGATTACCGGCTGCAGCTCGGCAAGGCGGTGGGGGAGATCGTGCCGGCCGCCGCCACCAAGGGCCACGCCATCCGGGCCCTGATGCAGCGCCCACCCTACGCGGGCCGCCGCGCGGTCTTCCTCGGCGACGACCGCACGGATGAGCTCGCCTTCGAGGCCGTCAACCAGGACGGAGGCCTCAGCATCCGGGTCGGCCCGGGGGAGACGGCGGCGGCGCGCCGCCTCGCCGATCCCGAGGCGGTGCGCGGCCTGCTCTACGCCTGGGCCGAGACCGGCCGGTTCGACCCGGAGGCGCTGCCGCGGGCGTGACGCCCCGGGGTCACCCGGGCCCGGGGCCTCCCCGGCCCGGGGCGGCGACGCTAAGGTGCCGGCTCGGCCGAGCCGGTGCCGAGGGGCCGGATCCGAAGACCATTCCGGCCGGGCCGGTGCAGGAGGGACGTCTCGCGCATGTTCGAATTCCCGGTTCTCGTCGGCGATATCGGCGGCACCAATGCCCGCTTCGCCCTGGTGGAGGAGACGGGCGCGGCCCCGCGCCTGCTCTCGCACGAGGAGACGGCCGGCCATCCCGACCCCTCGAGCGCGGTCCGGGCCGCCCTCGCCAAGGGCGCGCGGGATGGGCGGGGCCCCGCCGCGCCGCGCTCGGCCATCCTCGCCATCGCGGGGCGGGTCGACGGGCCGGAGGTGCAGCTCACCAACGCCCACTGGGTGATCGCCGGGGCCCGGCTCGGGGCGGATTTCGGGCTGTCCTCGGCGGTAATCGTCAACGATTACGTCCCCGTCGCGGCGGGCGCGGCGGGCCTCGCCCCGGGCGACCTCACGCCGATCGGCCCCCGGATCGAGGCGAAGGGCGGCGCCCGCCTCGTGCTCGGGCCCGGCACCGGCTTCGGGGCGGCGGCGCTCGTGCCCTACGCCGACCGCCTCGCCATCGTGTCGACGGAGGCCGGCCACACCGATTTCGGCCCGGCCGATGCCGACGAGGAGGCGCTCTGGCACGCCCTCGAGCGGGTCGAGGGGCGGATCACCGTCGAGACGCTGCTCTCGGGCCCCGGCCTCGCCCGCATCCACGCGGCGCTGCGCCGGGTGCGCACGGGGGAGCGGGGCGACAAGCTCGACCCCGCCGCCATCACCCAGGCGGGGCTCGCGGCGGACGACCCTCACGCGGCGGAGGCGCTGGAGCTGTTCGCCCGCCTCCTCGGGCGGGTCTGCGGCGACCTCGCGCTGACCTTCCTGGCCACCGGCGGGGTCTATATCGGGGGGGGCATCGCGCCCCGGATCGTGCGGGTGCTGGAATCGGGCCCGTTCCGCGAGGCCTTCGAGCGCAAGGCCCCTTTCGCGGCGATGATGCGGGCGATCCCCACCAGCGTGATCGCGGTCCACGACCCGGCGCTGAGCGGCCTCGCGGCGCTGGCGAGCGAGGGCGAGACCTTCGTGTATCACGGCCAGGTCTGGCGGGCCGGGTAAGCCCCGGCCCCGCCCGCCCCCTCAGGCCGCCGCCAGCGGCTTCGAGACCGCCTCCAGCGACTTGCCCTCGGCGGCGGTGCCGTAGATCCCGCCGACCACCGCCGCCACCGCCATCAGGGCCGCGCCGATCAGGTAGCCGACGAGGACGTAGCCGCGCGAGCCGCTCTCCACCAGGGAGCCGAACAGGAGCGGCCCCGAGACGCCGCCGATGCCGGTGCCGATGGCGTAGAAGGCCGCGATGGCGAGCGCCCGGATCTCGAGGGGGAAGGTCTCGGCCACCGTCAGGTAGGCCGAGGAGGCGGCCGCGGAGGCGAAGAAGAACACCACCATCCAGACCGCCGTCTGCCCGACGGGCCCGAACATCCCGATCTGGAACAGGTATCCGGCGCCCGCGAGCAGCAGCGCCGAGATGCCGTAGGTCGCCGCGATCATCGGGCGGCGGCCGACCGTGTCGAACAGGCGCCCGAGCAGCAGCGGCCCCAGGAAGGAGCCGAGGGCGAAGGGCAGCAGGTACCAGCCGACATGGTCCCCCGGCACCCCGTAGAAGCGCTCCAGCACCAGCGCGTAGGTGAAGAACAGGGCGTTGTAGAAGAAGGCCTGGGCGATCATCAGGGCGAGGCCCACGAAGGTCTGGCGCCGGTTGGTGCGGAACATCGCGCCGAACACCTCCGAGAGGGGGGTGTGGCTGCGGGTCCTGAGGCGCAGGCGCTTGCTCTCGTCGGGGGGCGGCAGGGTGATGCCCTCGTCGGTGAAGCGCTTCTCGATGCCGGTCACGACCCGGTCGGCCTCCGCCACGTAGCCGTGGGTGACGAGCCAGCGCGGGCTCTCGGGGATCCAGGTGCGCAGGAGCAGGATCACGAGGCCGATGCCGCCGCCGACGAAGAAGGCGATGCGCCAGCCCCAGGCCGGGTCGATCAGCCCCGGGCGCAGGGCCACGATCGACAGGAAGGAGCCGAGCGCCGCCCCGATCCAGAACGAGCCGTTGATGACGAGGTCGGTCCAGCCGCGCACCCGGGCCGGGACCAGCTCCTGGATCGTCGAGTTGATCGCCGTGTACTCGCCCCCGATGCCCGCCCCGGTGAGGAAGCGGAACAGGCAGAAGCTGTAGATATTCCAGGACAACCCCGTGGCGGCGGTGGCCGCGAGGTAGAGCGCCAGGGTGATGAAGAACAGCTTCTTGCGCCCGATCCGGTCGGTGAGCCAGCCGAAGCCGAGGGCCCCCGTGACGGCGCCGACGAGGTAGGCGCTCGCCGCGAGCCCGACGTCGAATTCCGAGAACGACATCGGCGGCTGGCGCAAGGCGCCCACGAGGGAGCCCGCGAGGGTCACCTCGAGCCCGTCGAGCACCCAGGTGATGCCGAGCGCCACGATCACCAGGACGTGGAAGCGTCCCCAGGGCAGCCGGTCGAGGCGGGCGGAGATGTCGGTGTCCACCACCGTCCCCATCGGCACGCGTTCAGGAGACTTTGCGGGCGTTCTCGCGCCGGGGGCCGTCTCCGCTCTGCTCGCCATCGATCGTTTACCCTCCGCCAAGACTTCTGTTGGTGACCGGTTGCGAATCGTCCGGATCCGCACAAGCCTTCACCCGCCGGGGTTCATCTAGGGCGCTCACACGGCAGCGCCCCATGAAACCGTTCCGGAAACTTTCGACGACCCTCGCGATCCGCGCCGCGGCAATCCTGATCAGCCTCGCGGGCGCCCCGACCCAGGGCGCCGACGCGACGCTCGCCCCCGCGCGCCGGCCCGTGGCGCTGTCGGGCGCCGAGCGCTGGTCCCTGCGCCCGACCGAGGCCGGCCCCGCCGCCCCGGGCCACCCGGCGAGCGCCCCCGCGGGCGCGGTCCCGGAGGCGCGGCGCCACGTCCGGATGGTCTACCCGGCCCTGATCGCGACCCGCTGAGACCGGAACGGCGCGGCCCGCGCCGCCCGGGATCCCGGCCCTCTCCGCGCCGGATCGCCCGGGGCGGCGCGGCCGTCCCCGGCGCGGCGGCGCGGCGGCGCGGGAAACGGCACCCGCTTGCCCCCCGGATTCCGTGCTAGGCTCGGGCCGCGCTCATCCGACCGGGGCTCACCTGCCAGCGCGCCTCCCGCCCTTCACCGATGACCGGCATGGAGCCCCGTCCCGCCTCTCTGGAGAGAGCCCATGCGCATTCTTGTCGGCTGCGAGATGACCTACGATTTCCCGCGGCCCACCCCCGTCATCGCGACGCTCAACGTCCATGCCTCGCGCTTCTCCGACCTCGAGCGGCCGGACTACCTGATCACCAGCCCGGCGGTGCCCCTCGACGGCTACCGCGACAGCTTCGGCAACTGGTGCAACCGCATGGTCGCCCCGGCCGGCCGCTTCACCCTGAGGACCGACACGGTGGTGCGCGACCACGGCAGCGGCGACACCCTGGATCCGGGCGCGCAGGAGACCGCGATCGAGACGCTGCCATCGGACAGCGTGCTGTTCCTGCTCGGCAGCCGCTACTGCGAGACCGACCGGCTCTCCGACATCGCCTGGGACCTGTTCGGCCACCTGCCCCCCGGCTGGAGCCGGGTCCAGGCGATCTGCGACTACGTGCACGACCGGATCACCTTCGGGTACGAGCATGCCCGCCCGACCCGCACGGCCTACGACGTGTTCGAGGAGCAGCGGGGAGTCTGCCGCGACTACGCGCACCTCGCCATCGCGTTCTGCCGCTGCCTCAACATCCCGACCCGCTACTGCAACGGCTATGTCAGCGACATCGGCCTGCCCCTGCCGCACGCGCCGGGGGATTTCGCGGCCTGGATGGAGGTCTATCTCGGGGGCCGCTGGCACACCTTCGACCCGCGCAACAACAGCTCGCGCGTCGGCCGCATCCTGATCGCCTACGGGCGCGACGCCGCCGACGTGCCCCTGACCCTGACCTTCGGGCCGAACACCCTCTTGGCGTTCCGCGTCACCACCGAGGAGGCGCCGGAGCCCGCCGCGGCCTGAACGGGACGGGACGGGGCACGGCCTCAGCGGCCCCGCGGATCGAGGGCGTCGGCGAGTCCGTCGCCCAGGATGTTGAGCGCCATCAGGGTGGCGACCAGGAAGGCGGCCGGGGCGGCGAGCATCGCGGGGGCCGACTCGATCGCCCGCGCCCCATCGGCGATCAGCACGCCCCAGCTCGTCTGCGGCTCCTGCACGCCGAGGCCGAGGAAGGACAGGAAGCTCTCGAGCAGGATCACCCGGGGCACCAGCAGCGTCGCCGCCACCGTGACGGGCCCGAGCGTGTTCGGGACGATGTGGCGGCGCAGGATCGCCAGGGTCGAGAGGCCGAGCGCCTCGGCGGCGCGCACGAAGTCGCGGCGGCGCAGGGCCTGGGTCTCGGCGCGCACGATCCGGGCCATGTCGAGCCACTCGACGGCCCCGATGGCGATCAGGATCAGCGCGAGGCTCGCCCGGAAGAACACCACCAGCACCATCACGAAGAACACGAAGGGCAGGGCGTAGAGGATGTCGACGAGGCGCATCATCACGGCGTCGACCCGGCCGCCGAGGAAGCCCGACACCGCCCCGTAGGCGACGCCCGCGAGGAGCGCGACCGCCGTCGCCACGAGGCCGATCAGCAGGGAGACGCGCCCCGCCACGAGGCTGCGGCTCAGGAGGTCGCGCCCGTGCACGTCGGTGCCGAGGGGGAAGCGCAGCCGGCGGACCGGGGCCTCGACCACGAGGCGGTGGCCCGCCTCGGCGCGCTCGATCACCGTCGCCTCGCCGAACAGGTCCGAGCGGGGCAGGTAGACGAGGGAGCGGGCCTCGATCGGCCGATCGGCCCGGAGCGTCAGGCGCAGGCGGCCCTCCGCCACCGCGTAGGCCTCGACCCGCGCCCGCATCCGGAAGGCGAGGCGCTCCAGGGCCGGGCCGAGCCGCTCCGGCCCCGGCTCGGCGGCGAGGCCCGGGGCGAGCTGGCGCAGGTCCGGATAGGCGCGCTCCGGCGCGTGCCCGGTCAGGAACGGGCCGACGAGGCAGGCGAGCGCCACCGCGGCCAGCACGGCGAGCGCCGCCACGGCGCCGCGGTTGCGGGCGAGCCGCCCCAGGGCGAGGCGCCAGGGGGGGACCCGGTGGGGGACGACGCGGCGGGGGCCGTCCGGGGACGCGAGCGCGCTCATGCGCGGGCGGGGCGGGCGGGCGCCGCGCCCGGACGCCCCGAGACGTCGAACCTCATGCCTCGAACCTCACGGCCCCGAACCTCATGGCCCCGAACCTCATGGCCCCGAACCTCATGCCCCGAGCCTCAGGCGCGGGTCGAGGAGGGCCGAGAGGAGGTCGCCCGCGAGGTTGAAGAGGAGGACGAGCACCGCCACCAGCACCACCGTGCCCATCACCAGCGTGTAGTCGCGGTTGAGCGCCCCGTCGACGAAGTAGCGGCCGATGCCGGGCAGGCCGAAGATGGTCTCGACCACGACGGAGCCCGTCAGCATCGCGGCGGCGAGCGGCCCGAGGATCGCCACGACGGGCAGGAGCGCCCCGCGCAGGGCGTGGCGGGCGACGGCCAGGGGCGGCAGGCCCATCGCGCGCAGGGTCCGGACGTGCTGGGCCCGCAGGGCCTCGGCCATCGACGTGCGGGTGAGCCGCGCGATGGCGCCGATCTGGGGCAGGGCCAGCGTGATCACCGGCAGGACGAGATGGGAGGGCGCGCCGCCCTCCCAGCCGCTCAGGGGCAGCCAGCGCAGGGACAGCCCGAAGGCGATCTGCAGCAGGGGCGCCACCACGAAGCTCGGCACCGAGAGGGCGAGGGCGGCGAGGAGCCCGACGAGACGGTCGGCTGCGCCCCCCTGCCGCGTCGCCGCGAGGGTGCCGAGCCCGATGCCGACGGCGAGCGCCAGGGCGAGCGCCAGGCTCCCCAGGGTCATGGAGACCGGCAGGCCGCGGGCGAACAGGTCCGCCACACTGAGGTCGCGGAACGAGAAGGAGGGCCCGAGATCCCCCGTCGCCAGGGCCCCGAGATAGCGGGCGAACTGCACCGGCAGCGGCTGGTCGAGGCCGTAGACCCGGCGCAGGTTCTCCATCGCGGCCGGGGGCAGGGGGCGCTCGAGGTCGAACGGCCCGCCCGGCGCGAGGCGCATCAGGAAGAAGCTCAAGGTGATCACCAGGACCAGGGTCGGCACCGCCTGGAGCAGGCGGCGCAGGGTGTAGGCGATCATCGCGAGCCCCTGCGGCGTCCGCGCGGCGGGGTGCCCGGACGCGGCGCGGCGCCGCCCGGGCCGCTCACGCGTCGAGCCTCAGGAAGCGGGTCGGGGCGGCGTTGCGCAGGTTCGGGTGGTAGCCGTGGAGGCGGGGCGCGATCAGGGCCTTCGAGCGGTAATGCAGCAGCGGGATCCAGGGCAGGTCCCGCATCAGGATGGCCTCCGCCCGGGCCAGGAGGTCGGCGCGGCGGGCGAGGTCTCGCTCGGCCGCCGCCTGCCCCAGGAGCGCGTCGTAGGCGGGGTCGGCGTAGCGGCCCGCATTCATGCCGTCGTTGCCGGCGGCGAGCAGGAACAGGAAGTTCTGCGGGTCGGCGTAGTCGGCGATCCAGGACATCCGGGCCAGGTCGAAATCGCCGCCGTCGCGCAGGTGGGCGAAGTGGGTCTTGGCGTCGGTGTAGACGAAGCGGGTCTCGATGCCGAGGCCGCGCCACATGTCGGCGGTCGCCACCGCGGTGTTGCGGTTGTTGTCGGTGGTGTTGAAGCGGTACTCGACGCTGAGCCTGCGCCCGCCCGGCCCGTAGCCGGCCTCGGCCAGGAGGCGCAGGGCCTCGGCCTCGTTGTCGATCGGCAGGGCCTCGCGCCCCGGCGTCTCCGGGGGCGTGCCGTAATGGTCGAGGCCCGGCGGGCAGAGGGAATAGGCCGGCGTCATGGTGCCGCCCCAGACCGCGTCGGCCAGGAACTCCCGGTCGATGGCAAGCGACAGGGCGCGCCGCACCCGGACGTCCGAGAAGGGAGCCTTGCGGGTGTTGGCCGCCAGGACGGTGACGCCGAGGGCCGGGCCGAGCACGACCTGATCGCCGAAGCGGGCCTTCAGCGCCGTCATCTGGTCGCCCGGCAGGTCGGCCAGCGAATCGACCTCGCCGGCCGCGAAGCGCCGCACCGCGCTGGCGAGGTCCGGGGTCGGGATGAAGGCGACCCGGGGGATCGCGACGCTGCCCGCGTCGTGGAAGCGGGGGTTGCGCTCCAGGGTGATGCGGTCGTTCGGCACCAGCCCGGCGAGGATGTAGGCCCCGTTCGAGACGAGGCGGCCCGGCCGGGTGAAGCCGTCCCCGTGCGCCGCGACCGAGGGCGGGTGCACGGGGATCGAGGTCTGGTGGGTGAGGAGCTCGAGGAGATAGGGCGTCGGCCCCTCGAGGGTGATCACCAGGGTCCGGGGATCGGGGGCGGCGACGCCGAGCTCCCCGGGAGGGCGCTCGCCCCGGTTCACGGCCGCCGCGTGGCGCAGGGGATAGAGCACCTCGGCGTATTTCGCCGCGGTCTCGGGCGCCAGGATGCGGCGGAGCGAGAACACGAAATCCCCCGCCGTCACCGGGTCGCCGTTCGACCAGGCCCCGTCCGCGCGCAGCCGGAAGGTGTAGGTCAGGCCGTCCTCGGAGACGGACCAGCTCTCCGCCGCCCCCGGGATGATGGCGCCCCGGTTGTCGTAGGTGAGGAGGCCCTCGTAGAGGTCGCGCAGGATGTGGGCCTCGGCCACCGTCGAGGATTTGTGCGGGTCGAGGGTCTCCGGGTCGGCATCGTTGCCGCGCCGGTAGAGGCCGGGCTCCCCGGTGGCCCGCGCCGGCCGGCGCGCCGCGGCGGCCGTGGCCGCCAGGGCGGCGGCGCCCGCGAGCCAGTCCCTGCGGCGCGGGCGCACCGGCTCAGGCGCCGGTATCGGCCTCGAGGCCCGCGGCCTCGATGCCCGCCACCGCGCAGATCTCGTCGTTGTCTGAGGTGTCCCCCGAGATCCCGACCGCCCCGAGGATCCGGGCGCCGGCGCGGATCAGCACGCCCCCGGCCACCGGCACCAGGGCGGCGGGGCCGACGAGGTGGCTGACGGCGGCCACGAAGTGGGGCTGCTCCTCGGCCCGCCTGGCGATCGCCCGGGAGCCGAGGCCGAGGGCCAGCGCGCCGTTGGCCTTGCCGAGCGCGATCTCGGCGCGGCGCAGGGAGGTGCCGTCCTCGACCTGGACACATTTCAGAGAACCGCGGGCGTCATAGACCGCCACCGCCAGGGGCTTCAGGCCGCGGGCGCGGGCCGTCTCCAGGGCGGTCGTCACGATGGTGCGGGCGGCGGCGAGGGTCAGTTCGGTCATCTGGGATCTCGGATGGCGGGCGGCCTCGCCCTTTGCGGGCATCTTCGTATAAAAACACGCCCAGGTTGCATCAGGACAGGACGGACCGGGAAGGGACCATGCGTCGGGGGATCATCCATATCGGAATGCCGCGGACGGGGTCCACCTCGCTCCAGGCGGTGCTGACCACCCTCCGGCCGCAGCTCGGCGGCGTCGGGCTGCTCTATCCCGAGCTCGCCCCGCCCGGCAGCCCCGCCGGGGCGGACGTGAACCACCAGCCCCTCGGCGAGGCCCTCGACGGCCGCCGCCCGGCCCGCGAGCGGGCGGCGGCGCTGGCGCGCCTGTCCGGGATCCTGGGCTCGACCCGGGCCGACACGGTGATCCTGTCCTACGAGGATTTCGCCGTCCAGAAGCCGGGGCTCGGAATCCCGCGGATCGTTCATGATTTGTTCAAGGCCCACGGCTTCCGGACGGAGGTCGCCATCGTGGTCAAGCCGCAATTCGAGCAGCTCAATTCCGCCTACGCGCACCTGGCCCAGCTCGTCCGCGAGACCCGCACCTTCCGGGGCTTCGCCCGCCAGACCTGGCGCTCCGGCCGCCTCGACTACGCCGCCCTGATCGAGCCGTGGCGCCGCGCCGCCGACGGCCGCGTCACCGCGATTCCCCTGCGCGACGCCCGCTCCGAGGCGCCGCTCCTGCAGCGTGTCGTGCGCGACCTCGGCCTCGCGGACCGCCTCTTCCCCCTGATGAGCGCGGAGACGCAGCGCCTCGTCACCAACCGCAGCCCCGGCCCGATCGCCGTCGAGGCGGCGCGCCGCCTGCGCCGCCTGCGGGTGCACCGCCAGGTCCGGGGCCATTCCCGCCGGATCGGCCACGTCCTCGACGACGCGGCCTGGAGCCGGGGCCTCGACCCGGAGCCCTTCCGGGGCGAGGCCCCGGAGATGCGCGCCCGGGTCGAGGCGCGCTACGCCCTCCCGAACGAGCGCTTCGCCCACGCGCTCTGGGGCGTCCCCTGGAGCGCCGCGGTCCAGCAGGCCCCGCCCCGGCCGCCGAACGAGCTGGCGGGACACGCGATCCCGCCCGAGACCGAGGCGCAGATCGAGACCCTGATGGCCGAGACGGTCCGGCATTTCGGCTTTCGCGCGCCCGCCCCCTGGCAGCGCGTCCCGGCCGACCTCGCCGAGGCCGCCGCCGAGCACCTCGCCCGCCTCGTCGGCTACTCGCGCTGGCGCGTGCCCTGAGGGCGGGCCCGCCTCAGCCGAGCTTGGCCAGGAAGGCGTCGTAGCTGCGGGTGACGGCGCCGAGCCGCTCGAAATGCGGGAAGGCCCCGGTCGGCATCCGCTCGATCGTCCAGTTCGGACGCTCCCGGAACCCCGCCGCGTGGCGGTAATCCACGAAGTCGCCGCGCTCGCCGTGGACCATCCAGACGGGCAGCCACAGGGCCTCGTAGAGGCGGGTGGCGTCCGTCGGGAACAGGTGGCCGGCCAGGAACGAGAAGGGCGCGTGCTCGGCGCCCGGCTGATGCGCCGAGGCGTAATCGTAGGCCAGTAGCCCCTCGTCGATCCGGCGCGATCCCCAGGTCTTCTCCAGGAAGTAGCGCATGCTCGGCCGGCTGACGAGCGCGTCGAACAGGGCCCGGCCCCAGAGCGGATTGTCGACCGCGGACCGAACGGCCTCGTTCCCCCGGTGCCCGCCCAGGGGGCCGCGGCCGGCGAGGCGCGCGTCGAACCCGGTCGGGCTGATCAGCCCGAGGCTCCGGTAATCCTGCGCCTGCTCCAGGGCCGCGCGGGCGAGATATTCCGCCGAGAGCGAGAGCGCGACGGCATCGAGGCGCGCACCGCCGTGCCGCCGCCGGACGAGGCCGGCCACCGCGTGGATCGCGTCGACCATCAGGCGCGGCGTGTAGGCGCGCCGGCGCCGCTCCGAGAAGCCGAAGCCCGGCAGGTCGAGGGCGTAGACGGGCCGGGCCCGGCCGTAATGGAGGTAGAGCGGGCGCACCTCGTAGGCGTTCGCCGCCGCATTGATCGAATGGATCAGGAGGAGCGGCGTCCCCTCGTTCGGGCCGTCGCCGTAGAGGCCGACCACGCCGCCGCGGGTCGGCAAGTCCGCGCGCCGGCCGGGCAGGGCCGGGGGGAGCGGCATCCGGTGGTCGATGCCGAGGCGGCTGTAGGCGAGCCAGCCCGCGGCAGCCCCCAGGGCGCCGAGCCCGACGGTCTTGCCGATCCTCGAAACCCGGGCCGGGAGGGTAGGCTCGGATCGGCTCGCCATCGTTGCGCCTCGTCACGGAGTTGGGGCGACAACGTCGCGGGCGCGGCGAACGTTGCCTCAGGCGTTCGCGGCCTCGATCTCCCCGCTGAGGGCGAGCCACTCCTCCTCGGCGTTGCCGAGGGCGCCCGCCGCCTCGGCCCGCATCCGGGCGAGCTCGCCGGCCTTGGCCGGGTTCTGCTGGAAGGCCGAGCCGTCCGCGAGCGCCGCATCGATCTTGGCGACGGCCTCCGAGAGCTTGGCCATCCGCGCCTCGACGGCCTCGAGCTTCCTGCGCAGCGGCGCCAGAGCGGCGCGGCGTTCGACGGCTGAGCGGCGCGCCTCCGCCTTCTGGCCCCCGTTCCCCTCCGAATTGCGGCTCTCCTCGCGCTCGGGCCCCGCGAGGATGAGGCGGCGATAATCGTCCATGTCGCCGTCGAAGGTCTTGACGGAGCCGTTCGCCACGAGCCAGAGCCGGTCGGCGCAGGCCTCCACCAGGAAGCGGTCGTGCGAGACCAGGATCACCGCGCCCTCGTAGTCGTTGATGGCCTCGACGAGGGCCTGCCGGCTCTCGATGTCGAGGTGGTTCGTCGGCTCGTCGAGGATGAGGAGATGGGGCCCGTTGAAGGCGGCGAGCCCCATCAGGAGCCGCGCCTTCTCGCCGCCGGAGAGTTGCGCGACGGGGGTGTCCGCCTTGTTGGCCGGAAAGCCGAGTCGCGCGGTCGCGGCGCGCACCCTGGCCTCCGGCACGTCCGGCATCCGCTCGCGGACATGGGCGTAGGCGCTCTCGGCCGGGCGCAGCTCGTCGAGCTGATGCTGCGCGAAATACGCGACCTCCATCTTGCCCGAGCGCTTGAGCTCGCCCGCGAGGGGCGGCAGCCGGCCGCCGATCAGCTTGCAGAGGGTCGACTTGCCGTTGCCGTTGGCCCCGAGCAGCGCCACGCGGTCGTCGGGCGCGAGGCTGAGGTTGAGGCCCGAGAGGACGATCCGGTCGGCGTAGCCCGCCTGGACCCGCTCCATCGCGACGATCGGCGGCGAGAGCGGCCGTTCCGGGCTCGGCAGGTGGATCACCGGCACGTCGTCCTCGATCAGGGCCGCGATCGGCTCCATCTTGGCGAGGCGCTTCACGCGCGACTGGGCCTGGCGGGCCTTCGTCGCCTTGGCCTTGAAGCGGTCGACGAAGCTCTGGAGATGGGCCCGCTCGGCCTCCTGCTTCGCCCGCGCCTTCACCTGGAGCACGCGCTTCTCGGAGAGCTGGCGGGCGAAGGCGGTGTAGCCGCCGCGCCAGAGGGTCAGCTGACCGCGCTCGAGGTGGAGGATGTGGTCCACGCACTCGTCGAGCAGGTCGCGGTCGTGGCTGATGATGATGGCCGTGCGCGGATAGCGCTCGAGGTAATCGTAGAGCCAGATCGTGCCCTCGATGTCGAGGTAGTTGGTGGGTTCGTCGAGGAGGAGCAGGTCGGGCTCGGAGAACAGCACCGCGGCCAGCGCGACGCGCATGCGCCAGCCGCCGGAGAAGTCGGAGCAGGGACGGCCTTGCGCCTCCGCGTCGAAGCCGAGCCCGTGCAGGATCGCGGCGGCGCGCGCGGGCGCAGAGTGCGCCCCGATATCGACGAGCCGGGTCTCGATCTCGGCCCGGCGCAGGCCCTCGGCGTGCTCGGCCTCCGCCATCAGGCGGCTCCGCTCGGTGTCTGCGGCCAGGACCACCGCGTGCAGCGTCTCGGGGCCGGCGGGGGCCTCCTGCGCGACGGCGCCGATGCGCATGCCCTTCGGCAGTCCGATGGTGCCGCCCTCGGTGGGAATGTCGCCGAGGATGGCCCTGAACAGCGTGGTCTTGCCCGCTCCGTTCCGCCCGACGAGCCCGACGCGGGCACGGTCGGGGATCGCGAAGGAGGCGCGGTCGAGGATCAGGCGCTCGCCGATGCGGTAGGTGAGGTCGTTGACGCGGAGCATGGGGGCGTTCTGGCGAGGCACGCGCCGCGAGGCAAGCGGCCAATGCACCGGATCGTACCGCGAGGGTTGCGGGTTCGGGGGTGTCCGGCGCCTAAGCGGGCCGGCCGCGTCCGCACCGGGTGCGCCGTTCGCCGGGCTCGTTCACGGCGTTCCCGCGTGCCGGGGGCGCGGATGGTCCCGGATGCGGCGCGCCTTTCAGATCTTCTCCGAGCCCGAGCGCGGCGGCTGGCGCCTGCGATTGCGCGAGGCCATCGCGCGCTGCCTCAGCGAGCGGCTCGATTCGTGAGCTGCCTCAGACGAAGTCCCAGGCCGAGGCGTCCCGCATCAATTTGGCGACGAGGGCGTGGTTCAGTTCGTGGCCCGTATGCGCCGCCGTGACATGACCGAGGATCGGGTGCCCGGCGAGCGACAGGTCCCCCACGAGGTCGAGGATGCGGTGGCGCACGGGCTCATCGGGCACGCGCATGCCCCCGATGACGCGATTCCCGAAGATCGCGGCGGTGGTCGACAGGTTGGCACCGCGCAGGAGCGGGCGGCCGGTGGCGTAGGCGTAGAGCTTGGTCGGCAACGCCCATTTCAGGCGCCCGAAGCTGCGCGACGGGGCGAGATCGCGCTGGAAGGTCTCGGGCGTGATCGCGCCCTGCCACCGCATCTCGCCGAAATGCGCGAGCGACAGGCTCGCGGCGATCGAGAGGCTCGGCGCCGGCTCGATGCGCAGGGAGCGCCGACCGTCCCGGACCTCGACGGTCCGGCGCACCCGGATCATCCGACGGGGGGCCGCGAGCTCGGTCCGGCCGACGTCGCGGATCGCCGCGCACCAGGGGGCCGCGCTGCCGTCGAAGATCGGCAGTTCCTCACCGTCGATCTCCACCAGGGCGTTGTCGATCGCGAGGGCGCTGAGGGCGGCGAGCAGGTGCTCGACCGTGCGGACCAGCGTCCCATCGGACGCCTGGAGGGCGGTGCACAGGGGCTGGGAGACCCGGGCCGGCCACAGGGCCGGGACCGTGATCGCCAGGCCGTTGCGCAGCCGGCGTCGGAACACGATGCCGGTGCCGGCCTCGGCCGGGGAGACACGCACGGCGGCGTTGCGCCCGGTGTGGAGACTCCGCCCCTGGCGGGCGAAGGCATTGGCGATCGTCGCCTGCGCGGGGGCCGGGGCGCGGACGGGGACCGTCCAGGGTCCCGATGTCTCGAACATGGCGGGAAGGGCAGACATGTCACCCGGGCCGGCGGAATTGGGGGATCGGGGAGGCAGCGGCGGTCACCGGACGGTTCGACATCGTGGCCAAGGCCCTGCGCCGGTTCAGATCCGGTCGCGCTGCCTATCGGGTGCCGGAGCTTGGCGGAAGTAAAAGGTTCGTCATCGGCACTGTCCGGCGCGGCGCATCCACCATTATGGTTCATCCACGTCGATCACCCGGCCTCGACTTGACCGGTGTAAACGCTGCCGCCACGATCGCAGGCAGCTTGACGTTGCCGACATTCGGGTCCAACCGGCCCTTTGCTCCCTCACGGCCGAAGTATCGAAGGCTTGCGCGACGGGAGCGTGCCGGGCGTGGTTGCGTCGGATTCCGTGGGGGCTGAGGGGATGGGTCGGCTAGCGAGCATTCCGTTCTTCAAGGAGCCGGGCATCGAGCTCGCACCCTTCGAGACCCGATGCCATTGGCGGCGGTTCGACGAGAACGAGGTTCTGGTCGATTACGATGACGTTTCGACCGACGTGTACTTCCTGGCCGCGGGCGAGGTGCGGATCCTCAACCGCTCGCAATCGGGCAAGGAGGTCATCCTCGGCGAGATGCGGGCCGGTGCCTTCTTCGGCGAGCTCGCGGCGCTCGACGGGATCGGCCGCTCGGCCAACGTCACGGCGCTCACCCGCGGCGAGGTCTGCGTGGTGCCGGCCGCCGTCTTCCGCCAGATGGTCTTCGCCTCCGAGCCCATCGCCGACCGGCTGTTCCGCCTGCTGACGAAGCGCGTGCGGGAGCTGAACACCCGCCTGATGGAGCACGCCCTCCTCGACCTGCGCCACCGGCTCTACGCGGAGCTGCTGCGCCTGTCGGTGCCGCGCGCGGGCGCGGGGGACGAGCGCGTGGTGACGCCGCCGCCCTACCACCACGTCCTCGCCGCCCGCATCGGCTGCCGCCGCGAGCAGGTGACCCGCGAGTTCACCGTGATGGCGAGCGAGGGGCTCGTCGACCGCACCCGCGGCGCTCTCGTGATCCGTCGGCCGGACCTCCTCGAGGCGCGGGTGGCCGAAGCCCTTCGCGAGGATGGCTGATCCCCTCCGGGCGGGCGCGCCGGAGACGCAGCCCCTGCGGCTCGCCAACGTCACCAAGCGGTTCGGAACCCACACGGCCGTCGAGGATGTCAGCCTCGACCTCCGCTCGGGCGAATTCCTCTGCCTCCTCGGCCCGTCAGGCTGCGGCAAGAGCACGCTGCTGCGCCTGATCGCCGGGTTCGAGACGCCGACCTCGGGCAGCATCGGCCTCGACGGCCGGGACCTCGCCGGGCTGCCGCCGCATCGGCGGCCGGTGAACATGATGTTCCAGTCCTACGCGCTCTTCCCGCATATGAGCGTCGCGCGGAATATCGCCTACGGCCTCAAGGGCCTGGGCCTGTCCCGCGCCGCCACGGCGGAGCGGGTCGAGGGCCTCCTGCGCCTCGTGCGCCTCGACGGCTTCGCGGACCGGCGGCCGGACCGCCTCTCCGGCGGCCAGCGCCAGCGGGTCGCGCTCGCTCGGGCGCTCGCCCGCGAGCCGCGCGTCCTCCTCCTCGACGAGCCGCTCGGCGCCCTCGACCGCTCCCTGCGCGAGGAGACGCAAGCGGAGCTGCGCGCCCTGCAGCGGCGGCTCGCCACCAGCTTCGTGGTGGTCACGCACGATCCCTCCGAGGCGATGACGATGGCCGACCGCATCGGCGTGATGGATCGCGGGCGCCTGATGCAGGTCGGGGCGGCGGCCGAGCTCTACGAGCGGCCGGCGAACCGCTTCGTGGCGGGGCTCCTCGGCGACGTGAACCTGATCGAGGGGCGGCTCGGGGCGGATGCCGCGGGCCCGACCCGCACCGTCGAGACCGGGCTGGGGCCGATCCGGGCCAGCGCCGGCGCCGCCCTCGGCCCGGGGGACGCCGTCGTGGTGGCGCTGCGGCCGGAGCGGATCCGCCTCGCGGACGAGAGCGGGGAGGGGCTTGCCGGGCGCGTCATCGAGGTCACGTTCCTCGGCGACCGCATCCGCCGGCTCATCCGGATGGAGGACGGCACGGTGCTGCGCGCGAGTGGGCCCGGCGGCGGTCCGGACTGGCCCGTCGGCGCGGACGTCCGCCTCGGCTTCGCGCCGGCCTCCGCCGTGGTCCTGCCCGCATGACCCCCCGGTCCGCCCGACCGTTGCGCGCGCTGGTGCGGCTGCCACCGCTGCTCTGGCTCGGGGCGTTCTTCCTCGTGCCCTTCGCGATCACGCTGAAGATCAGCCTGTCGGAACCCGCGACCGCGATGCCGCCCTACCTGCCGGTCCTCGACTGGGCCGGGGGGGTCGAGGGCTGGTCGAGCTTCCTAGAAGCGCTGCACTTCACGAATTTCGAGACGCTCGCGGGAGACGCGCTCTACCGCGATGCGGCGCTCGCCTCCCTGGCGCTCGCCCTGACCGCCACCGCGATCCTGATCGCCATCGGCACGCCGGTCGCCTACGCGATGGCCCGGGCCTCCGCGCGCTGGCAGCCGATCCTCGTGGCGCTCGTGGTGGTGCCGTTCTGGACGAGCTTCCTGATCCGGGTCTACGCCTGGATCGCGATCCTGAAGCCCGAGGGGCTGCTCAATGCCGGGCTGCTGCGTCTGGGTCTGATCGGGGCGCCACTCGAGATCCTGAACACGCAAGTCGCTGTTCTGATTGGCTTAACCTACGCCTACCTGCCCTTCATGGTGCTGCCGCTCTACGCCGTGATGAGCCGGCTCGACCCGGTGCTGCGAGAGGCGGCCTCCGATCTCGGGGCCTCGCCGACGCGGGTGTTCTGGAGCGTCACCCTGCCGCTCGCCGCGCCCGGGCTGGTGGCGGGGGCGCTGCTCTGCTTCATCCCGATGGTGGGGGAATTCATCATCCCGGACCTCCTCGGCGGGTCGGAGACCCTGATGCTGGGGCGGGTCCTGTGGGGCGAGTTCTTCTCGAACCGCGACTGGCCGCTGGCCTCCGCGGTGGCGGTCCTGATGCTGCTGATCGTGGTCGGGCCGGTCATCCTGTTCCGCGAGGCCGAGACCCGGAGGGGGGAGGCGGCCCGGTAGCCATGTGGAACAAATCATGAGCGGAACGAACAGAATCGCCCTGATCCTCGGCCTGGGTTTCCTCTACGCCCCGATCCTCGTCCTCGTGGCCTACTCGTTCAACGCCTCGGCCCTGGTGACGGTCTGGGGCGGGTTCTCGACGCGCTGGTACGGGGTGCTCCTGGCCGACCGGCCCCTGATCGAGGCGGCCTGGGTCAGCCTGCGGGTGGCCCTGCTGGCGAGCCTGATCGCCACGATCCTGGGTACGCTGGCGGCGCTGGCCCTGGAGCGGCACGGGCGCTTCGCGGGGCGCGGCCTGTTCACCGGCCTCGTCTACGCCCCGATGGTGATGCCCGAGGTGATCACCGGCCTGTCCCTGCTGCTGCTCTTCGTCGGGATCGGCCTCGACCGGGGCATCGCCACCATCGTGGTGGCGCACGCGACCTTCGGCACCGGCTTCGTGGCCGTGGTGGCGGCGGCGCGGCTGAGGGGGCTCGACCGCGCCCTGGAGGAGGCCGCCGCCGATCTCGGGGCCGGCCCGGCCAGGGTGTTCTGGAGCATCACCCTGCCGCTGCTGGCCCCGGCGCTTGGCGCCGGCTTCCTCCTGGCCTTCACCCTGTCCCTCGACGACCTCGTGATCGCGAGCTTCGTCTCGGGCCCGGGATCCACCACCCTGCCGATGCGACTCTACAGCCAGGTCCGGCTCGGGGTGAACCCGGAGATCAACGCGGCCTCGACCCTGCTGATCGGGGCCGTCAGCCTCTTGGTGCTGACGGCCTCCTGGCTCACCGGGCGGGGGACGGGGGAGGGCGGCAAGGACGACGGCAAGGAAGCCGGCAAGGCGGGCGGCACGGGGCACGCCCCGGCCTGAGGCCCGCGCGGGGCGAGCCGTTCAGGGCGCGTAGGCCCGGACCGCGGCGGGCAGGCCGGCGGGTGCCGGGCGCAGGGCCTCCGGCCCCGGCACCGAGCCGCCGCGTCCGCCCGGATCCGGCGCGGTCTCGTCGCGGCGCGCCGGCCGGATCGAGACGGCGTCCCAGGGGCCGGCGATCTCGAACAGGGCGCCGGCGCGGGGCGCCTCGCCGCCCGCCGGCGCCCCCGCGACCCGGGGCGCGAGCTCGGCGCGGGCCCGGAAGCGGCGCTCCACCAGAGAGACCTGCCCGCGCAGGCTCGCCGTCAGGGCGGCGGCCTTGAGGAAGCCCTCGCCGATCTCGCCGACCCCGTCGGCGAAGCGCAGGCTGATCCCGGCCCGCTCGAAGGGGGTGCGGCCGTTGCGGCGGGCGAGCGCCCCGGGGGCGAGGCGGCCCCGGTGGATCACGTCGGCGAGGTCGAGGCCCGAGATCAGGCCGCCCTCGCTCGCCAGCACCGCGCGCCCGCTGACGCGCTCGGTCAGCGCCGCGACGTCGCGCCCGACGCTCTCCAGGGCGAATTGCCCCTGCGTGCCCCCGAGCACCCAGCGCGACTGGCCGAGATCGATCAGGAGCGCCCCGAGGTCGAGCCGGTCGAAGGCCCCTTGCGCCTTCACCTCGGTCTCGGCCTCGTCCGCCTCGGAGGGGGCGAGCGCGATCCGGCCCTTCAGCACGGCGCCCTGCAGGCTCGCCCGGCCGAGGGAGGCCTCGATCGAGTCGCCGCGCACGAGGACGCTGGCGGCGAGGTCCTCGAGGAGCACGGGGCCGATGCGGCTGCTGCCGGCGGAGAGGCGCAGGTCGAGGTCGCCCCCGGTCAGGGGCTTGAGGGCGATCGGCCGGTGGGCCGGAGCTTCGCGGGACGCCCCCTCGGCCGGCCCCTGCGAGGCCTGGACGGCCTCGGGCGACGGGCTTGCGGG
This sequence comes from Methylobacterium planeticum, assembly GCF_008806345.1. GTDB lineage: Bacteria > Pseudomonadota > Alphaproteobacteria > Rhizobiales > Beijerinckiaceae > Methylobacterium > Methylobacterium planeticum. The sequence goes on from NZ_VZZJ01000026.1 coordinate 44,042, forward strand.
CGACGCGCTCGCGGTCGACGGGCTCGCGGACGCCGGGCTGCCCGCGGGCTCGGGCGCCCCCGGGCCGAACAGGCGCACGAGGCCGCCGACGAGGGGCGAGAGGTTCAGGCTGTCGGCGGCCAGGGTCGCCTGGACGGCGGTGCGCGCCTCCTGGAAGCTCGCCGAGCCCGCGCCCTCGAGCACGTTGCTGCCGACGCTGACGCGCAGGCTCGGCAGCATCAGGCCCGATCGGGAGGCCTCGAAGCGGCCGTCGAGGGCGAAGCCCTCGATGAAGGGCGAGAGGGCGACGTCGCGGCCGAGATAGGCCAGGGTCTCGGGCAGCGAGCGGGTCTCGAAGCGGCCCTCGCCGGAGAGCTTCAGGCCGTCCGCCGCCAGGGTGGCGCTGCCCTGGGTCTCGAGGCTGCCGGCGGGCCATTGGGCGGTCGCCGCGAAGGGGCTCGGGCGGCCCGCCAGGAAGTCGGTCGGGCGCAGGCCGGTCAGGGCGAAGCGGGCGCTCTCCCCCTTCCAGCGCAGGGTGCCGGCGCCGTCGAGGCTGGCGCTCCACAGGGGCCAGGACAGGACGAGGTCGAGGCCCTCCGGGTCCCGGTCGGGCCCCGCCAGGGTGGCGCGGGTCACGGTGACCCGGCGCGGGTGGCTCGTCACCCCTTGGGCGAGGCGCGCCGAGATCCGGGCCAGGGGTTCGGCCCAGCGGGGATCGTCGAGGCTGCGCGGCGGGGCGATCCGGGCCCCGTCGAGGGCGACGCCACCGATCTCGGCCTGGCCGGACAGGAGGGCGAGGAGGCTCAGCTCGATGGTGAGGCGCCCGCCCTCGGCCAGGGCCTGGACGGGCTCGGCCGCGCCGGGTCCGGTCGCGCCCGGCCGGGTCGCCTCCGGGGTCGCGGCGAGGCGGGTGCGGCTGAAGCGGAGATGGGGCAGGGGCAGGAGGGAGAGGTGGGTCGCCCCCTCGGCGGTCAGCGACAGGCCGTAGGGCTCGAGCCCGCGGCTGACGAAGCGCGCCGCCCCCGGCGTCGCCACCCGCCAGGGCAGGCAGGCGGCACCGAGCCCCGCGACGGCGAGCGCCCCGATTCCGAGGGCTGGGATGAGGTGGCGCGGCGGCATTGCTCTCCTGGCAACGGACGCCCGGCACCGGGTGCCGAGCGAGGGAAACCCAACCAAGGACCCCGGAGGCCCCGGGACTGTCCGGCCATCCTGGGGTGACCGGCCCCCGGCGACCGCTCCCGGTTGTTTCAGGCCGCCCCCAGCCGTAACCATCCGGTACGCTCGGGACATTCCCTTAAACGCTTCGGCGGGGTTTGTCTCCACGGCGCGCTTCCTGCGAGCGCGGCGCTTGTGATTCGTGTGCATGACCGGCCCCCCGGCGCTTGCCGTCCCGGGCGGGCCGGGGCGACGGGCCCGTCGCGCGGCGGACCGGGGCGGGTTGACGGTTCGAGAAGGACGAGTTCGATGAAGAAGGTTTACTCCGATGCGACGGCGGCCCTCGCGGGCCTGCTGCGCGACGACATGACGGTGATGTGCGGCGGCTTCGGCCTCTGCGGCATCCCCGACGAGTTGATCGACGCGGTGCGCGAATCGGGCGTGAAGGGCCTGACCGTCATCTCCAACAATGCCGGCATCGACGGCGTCGGCCTCGGCAAGCTGCTCGACACCCGGCAGGTCGCCAAGATGATCTCGTCCTATGTCGGCGAGAACAAGGAGTTCGCCCGGCAGTTCCTGGCCGGCGAGCTCGAGATCGAGTTCAACCCGCAGGGCACGCTGGCCGAGCGCATCCGCGCCGGGGGCGCGGGCATCCCGGCCTTCTTCACCAGGACCGGCGTCGGCACCAAGGTGGCCGAGGGCAAGGAGGTGCGGGCGTTCGACGGCGAGGACTTCGTGATGGAGCGCGGCCTCTTCGCCGACCTCGCCCTCGTCCACGCCTACCGGGGGGACACCGAGGGCAACCTCGCCTACCGGCTGACCGCCCGCAACTTCAACCCGATGATGGCGACCGCCGCCAAGATGACGGTGGCGCAGGTGGAGCACCTCGTCGAGCCCGGCGAGATCGACCCCGAGAACATCCACACGCCGGGCATCTTCGTGAAGCGCATCGTGCACGTGCCGATCCGCGAGAAGCGCATCGAGCAGCGCACCACCCGCAAGCGCGCCGAGGCGGCGCAGGCGGCGGCCGGCGGCGGCGCCGTCTGAGCGTCGGCCCGGACGCCCCGGGCACGCGTCCCCCGGACACGCCCCCCCGGACACGCCCCCCGGACACGCGTCCGCCCGGACACCCTGTTCCCGTCCCCTTCCCCTTCGCCGGGAAGGCCCCGTTCGGCAGCGCGAGCGCGCGCCGCCTCATCAGGAGACTTCATCATGGCCTGGACCCGCGACCAGATGGCGGCGCGCGCCGCGCGCGAACTCGAGGACGGCTTCTACGTGAACCTCGGCATCGGCATCCCGACGCTGGTGTCGAACTTCATCCCCGAGGGCATGTCGGTGCAGCTGCAATCGGAGAACGGCATGCTCGGCATGGGCCCGTTCCCCTACGAGGGCGAGGAGGACCCCGACCTCATCAACGCCGGCAAGCAGACCATCACGGCCCTGCCGACCACGAGCTACTTCTCCTCGGCCGATTCCTTCGGGATGATCCGGGGCGGGCACATCAACCTGTCGATCCTCGGCGCCATGCAGGTGGCCCAGAACGGCGACCTCGCCAACTGGATGATCCCGGGCAAGATGGTGAAGGGCATGGGCGGCGCCATGGACCTCGTGGCGGGCGTCAAGCGCGTCGTCGTGGTGATGGAGCACGTGGCCCGGAACAAGGACGGCTCGGAGAGCCCCAAGCTCCTCAGGGCCTGCGACCTGCCGCTCACCGGCACCCACGTGGTCGACCTGGTGATCACCGATCTCGGCGTCTTCACCATCGACAAGAAGGGGGAGGGCGGCATGACCCTGATCGAGCTTGCGGACGGCGTCAGCGAGGACGAGATCCGCACGAAGACCGAGGCCGCCTTCACGGTGGCGCTCGCCTGAGGCGTCCCGGGCCGTCCCGGCCCCGGAGGCTCGCGGTTCCGACGGACCGGACGGCCCTCGACCCGGCTCCCGGCGCGCCGCGGAGGCCGGGCCGGGGGCCGCCTGCCCTGCGGGCCGGGTCGTTTCGGGACGTTTCCGGGCCCGGCGCCGGCCGCATGGCTAAGCGAAGTTTAAGCCGAATGCTCGAATCCTCGCGACCGCCGGACCCGCGGATCGCGCGTGCCACCGCCCGGCCGGAGTTGCGCAGGGGCACGAGGGTGAAGGCGTATGGGTCGCGTATCGACGGCGATGGACAATGTCGTGCCCTTCCGGCGAATCGCCGTGCGGGGCGCCCCGCGTCCGGCGGGGCTCCGCGAGGGCCAGGCCAAGCGCCGCAGTGACCAGCGCGCCCTGATGGACGCGGTCTACGCCACCGGCAGCCTCGCGGTGGCGGCGGGGGACCGGGACACCAAGCTCACCGCCTCGCGCCTGCAGGTCTACGGCTTCCTCACCGTCGAGGAGATCGGCGAGGACGGCCTCGGCCGCCGCCTGCGCCCCTCCGAGGCGATCCGCGCCCGGGCCGAGCGCCCCTGGCGCCTGACCAAGGCCGCCTACGGCGCCGGCCTCGCCGTCACCATCCCGGCCGTGGACGACTTCCTGTTCGAGACCGCGGGCCTGCCGGCCTGAGCCGCGACCTCGCGGGACGCGGCTCACCGCCTGACCGCCACGGCGCCGCGCCCCCCTCTCCCGCTCGGGAGAGGGAGCGTGTCGCGCCGCCCGCGTCTGCCGACCAATCCTCCGGCGACGACGCTGCGCCCCACCTCTCCCGTCCGGGAGAGGTCGAGTCGGCGCAAGCCGACCGGGTGAGGGGTGCGACTTTTCCGGAAATGTCGCACCCCTCACCCCGGCCCGCTCCGCGGGCAAACCTCTCCCGCACGGGAGAGGGGGCGCGGCGTGCCACCCGCGCCTGCCGGCCCGTCGTCCCGGAGCGACGGCCCGCCCCCGCGTCCGGGGACGGCGCGCGATCGTGGATACCGCCGGGCGCGGGGCCCCGCTATGAGGGGCCGGTGATGAGCGATCCCCGGGACCACCTCGACCGCGCCTTTCTGGCGCGCGATGCCACGATCGGCGTCGTCGGCCTCGGCTATGTCGGGCTGCCGCTCGCCCTGTCGGCGGTGCGGGCCGGGTTCCGGGTGATCGGGTTCGACGTGAACCCGGACCGGGTGGCGCGCATCAACGCGGGCGAGCCCGTGATCGCCCATCTCGACACCGGGGCGGTGCGGGCGGCCCTCGACACCGGCCGGTTCCGGGCGAGCCACGACATGGACGGGCTCGGCGCCCCCGACGCGATCCTGATCTGCGTGCCGACGCCGCTGACGCGCCAGCGCGAGCCCGACCTCTCCTTCGTGCGCGCCACCGCCGCCGACATCGCCCGGCACCTGCGCCCGGGCCAGCTCGTCGTGCTCGAATCGACGACCTGGCCCGGCACCACCGAGGAGGTGCTCAAGCCGGTCCTCGAGGCGCGCGGCCTGCGCAGCGGGCGCGACTTCTTCCTTGCCTTCTCGCCGGAGCGCGAGGACCCGGGCAACCCGACCCACACCCTGGCGAGCACCCCGAAGGTGGTGGGCGGCGACGGGGCGGCGGCGCGCGACCTCGCGGACCGGCTCTACGGGGCGATCGTGCGCCGCACCGTGCCGGTCTCCTCGACCGCCGCGGCCGAGGCCGTGAAGCTCACCGAGAACATCTTCCGGGCCGTCAACATCGCCCTCGTGAACGAGCTGAAGGTCGTCTACGAGGCGCTCGGCATCGACATCTGGGAGGTGATCGAGGCGGCCGCCACCAAGCCCTTCGGCTTCATGGCGTTCGAGCCCGGGCCCGGGCTCGGCGGCCACTGCATCCCGATCGACCCGTTCTACCTGACCTGGAAGGCCCGGGAGGTCGACGTCGCCACCCGCTTCATCGAGCTCGCCGGGGAGGTGAACCGGCAGATGCCCCACTACGTGGTCGGCCGCCTCGCCGAGGCCCTCGACCGCCGCGGCGGCCGCGGGCTCGCGGGGGCCGAGATCCTGATCATCGGCCTCGCCTACAAGCGCAACGTCGACGACATGCGCGAGAGCCCGGCCCTGAAGCTCACCGAGATCCTGGAGGCGCGGGGCGCCCGGGTCTCCTTCCACGATCCCTTCGTGCCCGAGATCCCGCCGACCCGCGAGCACCCGGCCCTGACGGGCCGGCGCTCGCTGCCCCTGGAGCCCGGACTCCTCGCCCGCTCCGCCGCGACCCTGATCGTCACCGACCACGACGGCATCGACTGGGGCCTGGTGGTCGCGCACGCGCCGCTGGTGGTCGACACCCGCAACGCCTGCGCCCGGGCCGGGCTCGCCGGCGCCACCATCGTCAAGGCCTGAGGCCTGCGCGCGGTGGAGCCCGCGGAAATCCGGGGTGACGCCGGGCCCGGGACCCGGTAGGACTCGGTGCGCATCGGGCAGGGCCTGTAGCTCAATGGTTAGAGCCGACCGCTCATAACGGTCTGGTTGCAGGTTCGAGTCCTGCCGGGCCCACCGATTTTCTGCTAAGCCACTGCAAACGCTTAACGTTCGTCGACCATGCTGCCTTGCGAAAGGCCGGAATGCATAACAATCTGCATAACATGGACGATGAGAACGTGCCCCTGCCCAATCACGTGATTCGCCGGAACGGCGTCTTCCAGTACGTGCGACGCATACCGGATGACGTTGCAAGCGCCTTCGCCACGGCCCGCATCCAGCGCTCGTTAAAGACCCGGATCCCGACCGAGGCGAGGTTGCGCGCAGCCCAGATCGATCAGGAAGTCGAAGAGCAATTTACGAAGGCCCGCCTGAAGCTTGGCTTCCAAGTCGCGCCTGTGGTGCATGAAGGGTGGACATGGCCCGATTGGGAAAATTTTATCGCCTGGCTTAAGGCGACCTGGATCGATGAAGACCTGCAACTGCGCGCGAAGGCGATGACGGGTCGGCACCTATCCCGCGATGATGTACCGAACCGGGCCGTCTGGCTGGACGCGTTCGTACTTAAGGAGAGGATCGCGCTTAAAAAACGACTTCTCGATATGAGCATTGCCGAGTACGGGCGCGAGCGCATCTCATATCTGCAAACCTATGCGACCCGCCTCGGAGTGACGCTATCGGTTTCCTCTCCGTACTACGAGCAGATCCTGCGTGGATGCCTGCAAGCCGAACTCAACGCGCTCGATGTCGTCTTCGATCGTGAGGGTGGCAAACCCGTGAGCCACGTCCATCCCGATACAATCGACGGACCTTGGCGGCAGAAGACAACACCGATCGATATGACCCCAGAAGTAGTCGCAACCATCTCCGCTGTGACTCGTGGCACCGGCAAGTCGCTCGATGAATGCATTGACGAGTGGATTCGAGATCGAGTGAGGCTCAAGAAAAAAGTCGACGCTCACCTCGTTGCGGACATGCGGGCGACGATCAAGCGGTTCGCGGATCTCACCAAAGTTACGGATGTGGGCCTGGTCGAACGCAAACACGTCATCCGCTTTCGCGATCACCTGACGGATCATGCCGGGTACAAGGTCGCGACCGTCAACAAAAAAACCGGCTTTCTCACCACCATGGTCGCGACGGCGTCCGGTAAAGGCTGGGTCCACAGTGCGATCGAGGGCGGTATCTACATTGACGTTCCGGAAGATGAGGACAAGCGCGATTCCTATTCACCGGACGAGCTCAGCCGCATCTTCGCTCATCCCATCTTCCGATCCGGCGAGCGATTGGCCCGTGTGAAAGCGTGCGGCGAACTCCAATTCTGGCTGCCGCTCATCTCGTGCACGCACGGTTTGATCTCGTCCGAGATTCTTCAGCTTGGCCCTGACACGATTTGTAAGCACCCCGACGCCGACGTGTTGTGTTTCAGGGTTACGACGGCAGGGGGACGTGCCATCAAAGCTTACTCCCGGGAGCGGTATGTGCCGATCCGAAAAGAGCTCTTGTCTCTCGGCTTCCTCGACTTCGTCGAGACAGCACGACAGAAGGGTTGGCGTAGCCTGTGGAGCACCGTTGAAGAGAAGGGAGGCGACATCTCAATAGTCTCGAATTACTTCTCGGCATTCTGGAGTGAATTTTCGAGAAGTACGATAGGCATCAAGGAGGAGGACAAGTCTCTTTATTCATTTAGACATTCGTTTAAGGACTCCTTAGATTGCGCAAAAATGTCACTGGAAATAAAGCAAGCATTACTGGGTCACTCAGACCCGGGAACAACCGGTCGATATGGGGCGAAGCGTCGACCTAAACCAGTCGACATAAAACTTCTGAGCCGAACGATCCAAAAACTTGAATGGACGTTTCTCCCATCGATTTTCGGTAGCCAACCGGGTGAGTAGCCAGGACTCTGACCCGACAGCCAACTACGCGCAAACCACTGATCCGTCTACGAAATATTGGTCGCACTTGAGTATATCCTACAGTGATGCGTAACACCGATCAAGGCTTGATGTGCCGGTCGCGTCCCAATAGTAGTGTGGATCGGCGCGAGCGAAGATCCACTCCGTGAGCTGGTACAGAGATCCGCCCCGGGCATTGACAGCAGCGGAAGCGGTGCACGCGGATGCGCAATATTCCGCTCCGATCCTGCCTCGGCAGGTTTTTCAAAGTTCGCCGTTAGGCGTAGTGCGCCCGCGTCTAGGACAGTCCGCAACTCGGACAGGCAGCCTGGGCCGCGGAGATGTTAGCGATTATCAGCTACCCAGACGTGTCCAGCGTCAGATCATCGACGTGAGGGGCGTCCAGGACCGACAGCGATGATGGGTTCGAGATTGTTGTCGAGCTGCCCTCAGACCGCGACGAGGAACCACGCCCGAATAATCCAGCTGCACAGAACGCACGGATCGACCATGCTTGGAAGCCGATTTAACCCGAGGTGATGCTTCCACTTTTTTCCAAAGTTCGCTTTCGTAATACAACAATCATTAATCATTTTTTAGATAGAAAGCATATGGAATCTTTCGGCCGACAAAATACAGTCGACCGTTGGTGCATGTTCGATAAAAATTGAATGCTATAGACGAGCCAACCAAAAGATTTCAGGTTTGTTGCGGCGCTGTCAGTATGCGTCCGCTAATTTTGGTTCTTTAGCTGAGATGGTCCCAGATATGCCGCTGCACAATCTTAAATCAGTTTCTTGCTTGCCTTTGGATCGGAAAAAGCAGCTCCTGACTGATAGGAGTGGAGCAATGATACATGAGGCCGGGCATGTAATTGCACTTAGACGATATGGCTTGGTGCCATATTACATTTATATTGGAATAGTTGGTAGCCGTGGTGCTGCTCAACGACCGAGTTTTTTTGGAAAAACAAAGAAAGATGATGAATTTATTAGTGCGGCTGGCGCCCTCATGGAACGCAAATTGTTTGGAGCCTACGATCAAATTGGATGCACTAGCGATATGGTTTCTATTGCAAGTGGTCGTCAATTTGCATTAGACAAACTTAATATCGAGAAGTTTACTATATCAGTTTTAGATGATTTTGCCGATTTTCCGACAGACGATGAGGCTGAATTGGCCATTAAATTGCACGATAAGATTGAAATATTATGGGATTCTGCGCAAAATATCAGAGGCTACAAAAAGTTTACATATTATAGCCTCCGAGACGTTATAAAAGCAAAGAGTTTTTTAAGAGATCTAGATGTTTCATTTGTATCATATTATGGATTCAGAAAGTCTTTTATTTAATGAAGGTAATCTTGGTGTAAAATCACCAGCGGACTTTAGATATGCGCGCAGCATTAGCATTATTTGTTTTACTTATTGTGTTCATCGGGGGCGTCCCGGTGATTTCACTCGTCGAGCACGGAACCGATCTGCGGCTATGGCCGAGTGTCGCCGAGGTGCCGACGGACTTCCTCTACAAAGGTCTGACTACGTACGGCGTCCATATCGTCGACACCTACTGGACGATGTTCTCGGGCCGAGCGCCGGCCTTGGCCGGCGGTGGATTCGTACAGGCTCTGGTCGTCACGATCCTCGGCGGGGCTGCGGCCGGATGGGTCGGCACGCCCAAGCTGAAGGGGCCGCAGCGCGACCCGAGCGATACCTACGGCGGCGCCCGCTGGACAAGCGTGTCGGAGCGCGCTCGGATGCGTGCGGGGCTGGAGATCGGCACCGATCCGGTGACCGGCCACACCATCCGCTTTGCGGTCAAGGGTAACCTCCTCTCCATCGCCCCGCCACGGACCGGCAAGACCAGCGGCTTGCTGATCCCCAATTTGCTCGCGCCCGAGAAGACGGCGTGGTTCGGTCCAGTGGTCGTGCTCGACCCAAAGGGCGAGGCCTACACCGCCACGGCCCGTCGCCGGCGAGACCTCGAACGGAGGGTATTCTGCCTCGATCCGAAGGGCCTCGTCGGTGGTACCGATACCTGGAACCCACTCCTGACCTTCCACCCCGACGACATCCTCTACCTGCAGCGTCTCGCACGTGCCCTGCTGCCGTCATCGGTGAGTGGCGACGGCCAGTACTTCGTCGACCGAGCCGCCGACGTGATCGTGGCGGGATTCCTAGCCGCGCGAGAGGAAGGCCAGCCGAGCGCGCGGCGCGTCTCGCAGTATCTCGCCGACCTCGACCTGTTCGCAATGGTTCTGAAGCCCGTGCTTGCCGACCCCGCCCGCAAAGTGGCCTTACTGCTGGATGCGGACCCGAAAACGCGCGACCCGATCCTCTCGACCGCGGCGCAGGCTTTCCAGTGGTGCGACGACCCGCGCCTGCAGCGCATGACCACGACCAGTACCGTCGACCTGCGCGCCGTGTGCCGCGGCGAGGCCGACCTGTTCATCACCTTGCCGACCGAGGATATGCTCGGCCTCGCTCCGCTGATCCGATGGCTCTTGACCGAGCTGTTCACGAGCGTGCGGCGCAACCGTCCGCGGGAAAGACTGGTGGTGTTCATCGATGAGGCGCGGGTGCTCGGCCGCTTCCAGGAGATCGTCGTCGCCTCTGGCGAACTGCCCGGCTACAACGCGAGCCTGTGGACCTTCTGGCAGGACAGGTCGCAGCTGATCGGCGTATATGGTGATGCCGACGCCCGCACGATGATGGCCACCGCCGAGGTGGTGACCCTGTCCGACCCATCCCTCGTCGATCCGGACGAGCGCGAGCACTGGTCGCGGGCGATCGGCGATTACACCCTGCTGGAGGAAAGCCAAACCATCGAGGCGGCCCAAAACGGCAAGCCGGGCCGCACGACGATCGCCAAGACCGCCAAACCTGCGCGGCTGAAGACCGCGGAGGCACTCGCTTCCCTGCCGGCAACCGACCTCGTCGTTTTCCCCAACAGTCCGGCTCATCCCAAACGCGCCCTCCAGATCCGCAAGACCGTTCACGACGATTTGCGATTCGACGGGTTGGCGGACGCGATTGCCGTGACGGCCGCTGCCTAGCCACGCGGCGGCCGTGGCTCGGCTAAAAGCGAAGTGTGATCGCGGTCCGGGTAAAGGCGTTTGTCACCATGACCTCGCCGTAGCCGCGGCCGTCGAACCAGCGGCGCAGATAGCTCTTCCCGTCGCGCTGGAACCACACGAACTTAGCCTCCTTCGCTTCGTCCATTTGTAGCACCTGGCCTCCAGCAAGCGTCCACGTGATGGTGTACGGCGCGGTCAGGCGCACCGGCACGGCATCCCCCAGGGTGTGGGTCGATATCGTCCGCGCCAAGCTGAGGGCCGATGTGACGAGCAGCACGAGAGCGATCAGGCCCCGTCGGCGATAGCGGACGTGGCGCATCAGGCGGCGCCCAGCGCCCGTGAGAGATCTCCGCATGCGGACGTGCCGGCGCGGGAGCGCCCCGGCCACGGCGCTTTCGAGCTCGGCGCGGTCGGCGGGGGTGAGGGCAGCATCGTGCAAGCCCGCCACCCGTGCCGCCGGAGGTCCGGCGAGGAGTTCGCGCAGGCGCCGGGCGCTCGCCTTGCGGGCACGCGCCTGCGTTGCATCGACGTGCGCCTCGGCTTGACCAAAGCGCGCCCTGAGTTGGCGCAATGCCTCGCTCACCCGATCAGCCACTCAGCCGCCTCCCTCACCGAACGCATCGCTTCCAGACGGAACTCGGCGAGCACCCCGACCGTGGTGGCAGCGAGCGCATAGTCGGGTTCACCGCGCCGATCACGCAGCCGCTCGGCCAGGGCCTCCTCGTCGAGCTGCGGGATCAGCGCCAGGCCGAGGGGATCGACCACCGGGCGCACGCCGGCCGCGAAGGAGAACCGCGGCAGGCGCGAGACGCTCGCGCCCGGTGCGATCTGGCGGACACGCGCGAGATCGACTGTATCGCGGTACTCGTTGGCGACCACGAACTGGCGGGCGGCCCAAGGTACGGCCATGGCGGTCAGCGTCTCCAGGCTGTCGTAGGCGCTTTCGGGCGCGGCTGCCACGACCAGCACGCCGAGCGGGCGCCCACGCCGGGCAAACAGGCCGGCGGCGCGTCCGACCGCGGCGAGGAACGGGGCCGCGCCGTTGGCGCCGATATCGACGATGGCCGGGCGGGTCTCACGCACCAGGGCGTTGATCACCGGATTGAACTCGACCATGGCCGCCTCGCCGCCGGTTTGCATCAGTTCGGCGGTGTCAGCGCGGATCGGGAAGTGCTGAACGCGATCGCCCAGCTCCAGCAGGCGCAGGCTCGATTCGATCTCGTAGACCGGAGCGTTCTCCACCGCCTCGGCGAGCGCTCGCGCCACCGTGCTCTTGCCGACCCCACCGGTCTCCTGGACCACGAACAGCAAGCGCGCACCCGTCGCGACCGGAGCGTCGGAGGCAGACTCGGTGGACGCGGACGGTGGTGGCGAGGTGGGGTTGGACGGTGTGCGAGCCATGGGGATCAGTCCTTCTTGAGCAGGGAACGGGCGCGAGCGAGGGCGGCGATGCGGCGCTCCGCGTCAGAGAGGCGTGATCGTGAGCCGACCGCGGCATCCGCGATGAGATCCAGCGACAAGGCCGGACGGGGAGAAGCCGATCCCGACGCTTCAGGTGTCTGGATCGCGGAAGCAGAAGTCGAGGTTGCCACCGCTTCGTCCCGGACATCGGCGCGGGTCTTCCGTTCGGCATCTCGGGTCGCGCCGCGCTGGGCCTGGCGGCGGATGCTTGAGATGACGCCGGTGAGGTTGCGGCCGGTGATCGCCCGGCCATCAGCGGTTGTGAGGCCTTGGGCGGTCAGGCCGGCGGCGATGGCGTTCCAGGTCAGGCCGCCGGCCTGGAGTGCAAAAAGCGCGTCGAGGTCGGCGCGGACCGCGTCCATCAGGCCGGTGGCGGCCCGCCCTCCCGGCGCCAGGTTGGCGCGTTGGGCACCTGGGGCGGCAGCGGCGTCTCGCGCAAGGCGGCGCAGATCGAGGCGGGGACGCTTGGCCATGCCGCTGGTGTAGACGACATCGGGTTGCGGCCCGGTGCATCCGGTCGCTCGGATGCAGGACAGGTCGGCAACGCGACGTTAGGATACGGCAGGCCACGGTCGACTACGGCAGAGGGCGGTATACGACGGTATGGCTACGGTAGGTCGTACGGTAACCATAGGGGTATCACACCACACGCACTAAAGGTGCTAGGCGTTAACCAGAGGGCCGTTCCGGGCCGGGATTGTTGCTTTTAAGCTTGCCCGACAGCCGGAAGCTAGAGCAGGTTTGCTCATCTTTCCGCCTGCTCGTCCATTGTCCAATCCAGCGCCGATCGCCTCGCCATGCAACCCGTCCGCACCCTTACCGTGACCTTCGATGCCAATCTCGGCACACGTCTGGCCGAGGCCGCCGAGCGGAGCGGCCTCTTGCCCACCGACCTCGTGCTTCAGGCGGTCCGCAACGAGCTCGATGGCGTCACGGCGTATGGCCGCATCACCGACGAGGTCAACCTCGTGAAGGACAGGCTTGCGGCGCTCGTGGCGCTCGTTGGTGAGGCGCTAGAGCCGCCCGCACCGGGTGAGGTCGACGCCATATGCCGCTACAAACCGGCGGCCCCGTCGGCCGGTCCATGACGGCAAGCTTGCATACCCTCGGGGCTGGAGCGAGCGCCGGCGCCTACTACACCAACGATCCCTATCGCGAGACGCAGAACCGCGACGAGTACTACGCCAAGGATGGCGGCGGGCAGTGGCGGACGAACGCCGGCAGCTTGGTGCGCGACGGCGCGGCGATCGATCTCGCGAGCTTCCAGGATCTATGCGCCGGTCGCGATCCGCGGAGCGGCCGATCCTTGGTTCGCGGGGCCGGCGAAGGGCATAGGGCCGGGTGGGACGTGTGCCTGACCACGCCCAAGACTTTTTCGATTCTCTGGGCTAATGGCGGCGTCGACCAGCGGGCACAACTCGAAGCCATCCACGCTGCGGCCGTGACCCAGGCGTTGGACTTTTTGCGCGAGGAGGGCCTCGTCGAGGTTCGGCTCGGGGCAGGCGGGCATTTGCGCGAACAACCAACCGATCTTATGGTCGGTCGCTTTAATCACTATACGACGAGAGACGGCGATCCAAACTGTCATACCCATTGTGTATTGATGAATATCGCGCGATGTGCTGACGGTAAGTACAGAACACTTGAGCCAACGAAGTTGTTCGACTGGCAAAAAGTCGTAGGCTCGGCGTTCAGAGTCGCCCTCGCGGAAGGGTTGTCCCGCGAGTTCGACCTCGCCCTGCGCTCGGCCGGCCAGGGTCAGTTCGAGATCCGCGGTATCCCCGACACGGTGATCGCTGCATTCTCCAAGCGCTCGGCGGCGATCGAGGCGGCGATCGGAGGGGACCGCGCATCGGCCTCTGGATCGCAGAAAGAGGTGGCGGCGCTGTCCACCCGCGGCGCCAAGGCCGACCTGCCGACGGGTGCCGAACTGGAGCAGCGCTGGCGCCAGGAGCTTGCCGCCTTCGATCTCGACCCATGGGCGGCGGTGCGCGAGGCGAGCCGGTCTCGGTCGGCCGATCAGGACAGGGTGTATGTGCCTGAGCAGGATCTCCGGCACGAGCCCGACTTCGATCCGCCCGAGATTGCCGGCGATACGCCGGTGGCGCGGGCGGCATCGACGTTGTTCCGGCATCAGAACGTTCTCGACCGAAAAAGCCTGATCGAGCGGGCGCTGAACGAAGCCTCGCTTCAGGGAATCGGGATCGCAGCGGTTCGGGCGGAGATGACCGCGCTGGAGGAGCAGGGCCAGCTTATTCGCCTCGACCCGTCCGACGGGCAAGCCTGCTGGACTACGTCAGGCATCGCCGCTGCCGAGGCCGCCTTGCTACGCGCCGCCGATCGACCGGAGGCTCGATCGCTGTTCCGACCTGAGGCGCTGACGGCGGCAATCGAAGCGGCGTCCGAACTTTCGGCCGAACAGCGCGAGGCGGTCATCCACGTCGCGGGGCCGGATGCCGGGGGCGTCAGCGTGATGGAGGCGGGAGCCGGGACAGGTAAAACGACGAGTGCTCGCGTGGTGGTGGAAGCTGCCAGGGCGTCTGGGCTGACCGTCATCGGCTTGGCACCGAGCTGGAAGGCGGCCGAGGAGCTTGCCGCCTCGACGGGGATCGAGACCTTCGCCATCGCCAAGTGGCGCCACGATCTCGAACATGGCCGAATTCCACCGCTCGATGGCAACACCCTCGTCCTTTGCGACGAAGCCGGCATGGTCGGCACGAGGGACATGGGCTTCGTCCTCCGCAGCGTTGCAGCAGCACCGAATGGAGGCGCACGCGCGATCCTTCTGGGCGATAGGCGCCAACTCGCGGCTGTGCCGGGTGGATCAGCGTTGCGTGCGGTTGTCGACGTGCTTGGACGGCACGCGACGCTGACCGAGGTGCGACGACAGGGGGTGCCATGGCAGCGCGCCGCTTCGATTCTGATGGCGCGCGGCGAGGTCGAGGCGGGGCTGCGCGCCTATGCGAGACACGAGCGGATCGAACTCGTGAGCGGGACAACGGAGGCGCAGGAACAGGTGATCGCGCTCTGGACCGCGGCCCGTGAACGCTACGGCAACAGCGAGGTCCTGATCGTCACGCGCCGCAACCGCGATGCCGCCGCCCTGAACACGGCAGCTCGCACCGTCCTGCGTGCCGAGGGGCAGATCACGGGACCCGACGTCGAGGTTCGTGCGCGGGACCGCGAGAACAAACCCACGACGCTGAACTTGGCAACCGGCGACAAGATCCGGTTCGGCGAGGGAATCCGACGCCACGGCATCCGCAACAGCACCCGCGGAACGATCGAGGCGATCGGCGCCGACGAGCGCGGCGAGTTACGGATCGCGTTGCGCCTGGAGGATGGCCGCAGGATAGAGGATGCCTACGTCGCGCTGGTACGCGATTCCGTACCGGGACGGCTTGCTGCACCGACGCTGCCTCGGATTACCCTCGCGACCGCGGGTACCGCCTATTCGGTGCAGGGACGAACAGCCTCAGCCTGCGTCTATTATGGCGGCACCGCAAGCGACGCACGCGAGCTTTATGTCGGACTGACCCGCCATCGCCACGACGCTTGGCTCGTGGTCGAGAGGAACCGGCTAGAGTTGGCCGTGCGAAGCCGCGGATCCGATCTCCGGATGGTGCCAAGCACAGCCGAACTTCATGAGCGGCTGTTCGTCGAGGCGCGGCGATACACGGAGAAAGTCAACGTCGTCGATCATGTCGAGGACCGTGTCGCCTTCGTCCGGTCCGGTGCGATCCTGCCAGCACGGGCAGAAGTCCGGCTTGATGTGGAACGCGGGTTCCAGGCTGGGCGGCTACTGCGAGCGGTCCTGCAGGAGCTCGCCGCGGTACCGGGCTTGACCGGAAGAGCCCTTGTTAGACTGCTCCGGGCAACCGAGCGTAGCATCACACGTCGTCTACAAGACCGTCGCGACCCATCCCAAAGCATCGATGAAAACCGCGTCTCTTACCGGCCCGAAGCGTCCAGGCCGTCAGCGCCGGAAATTAGCCGATAAGATGATGGACGAGTTCGGGCTTCGCGATAGTTCAATGGGCAAGGCTATAGGGGCTCGACGATGGTAAAGTAGTTTTCAAGGTCCACCTGCTACCGCGCCGTTCAGCGCGCGCAGGCGGTCATTTCCGCTACCGGCTAGCTACATCCCCGTATGGAGAAGTCCCACCATTGTCTCGACATGACAGCCCGACTAAGGACATACCCGAAAATCGGGTGTATGGAACCCACGGTAGGGAGAGGCATCGTCCGAAGCAGGTACGCGAGCTAGTCCCCGCCGGAGATAGGGGACGGTCATAGGCGCATGAGGCTTGTTCGGAATAGCGGCAATGAACGTGTGATCGACCGGCTGCGCGCCTGGCTCGAACCGGGCGCTTCACTAGATCTGATGTCGCCGACGTTCTCAGTTAATGCCTTCGCGGAAGTCCGAGAACTTATCGGAAACGTCAGCAAATGCCGCTTACTTTTAGGCAATGAAGCGGTATTGGCGGATTCGCTCTTTGGTGGCCCGGCAGATATCGCTTCTCGTGGCCAGCTACAGGGACGCTGGCTCGCGCGCCTTGCTGCCGAGTGGGTCAAAAGGCGCGCGGAGGTCAAGTGCGCACCTACGGCGCCCCCTCAATCGCTCATAGTTGTCCAAGGCGATGAGACGAAACGCGCTTTACTCGGCACCTGTTCTTTCACATCGGATGGGCTTGGAATCACGCCGGGCGGTCACCTCGGGTTGGTTCAGGCTTGCGACGAAAACGACGAAGCTGCTGCATTTGCTGATTGGTTCAGCGCCAATTGGGACGGCCTGAAGGCAGGTGCCGCGGCAAAAGACAAACTCGTTGGCCTCCTCGATGAAGCTGGCTCCCAGCGTGCGCCTTCGCTTCTTTACTTCCAAATATTATTTCAGCTTTTTAAGGATCTCGGTGACGAACTCGATGAAGAGCGAATCATCAAGTCGGCGACCGGTATACGAAACACCGTCGTCTGGAAGAAGCTGTTTCGTTTCCAGCGCGACGGCGTTGTAGGCGCCATCGACAAGCTTGAACGCATCGGTGGCTGCATCATCGCCGATAGTGTAGGCCTTGGGAAAACGTTTGAGGCGCTCGCGGTCATCAAGTACTACGAGCTTCGAAACGACCGCGTGCTCGTGCTTTGCCCTAAGCGTCTGCGGGACAATTGGACGCTCTACAAGGCCAATGACCGGCGTAACATCCTGGCCGAGGATCGGCTCAACTACGATGTTCTGAATCACACCGATCTGTCCCGTGACGGCGGCTTGTCCGGCGACATCGACCTCTCCAATGTGAACTGGGGAAACTACGATCTCGTCGTGATCGACGAGTCGCATAACTTCCGAAACAAGGCGACCCACAAGGAACGCGACACGCGCTACGACCACTTGATGAAGCGCGTGATCAAGGCCGGTGTGAAGACCAAGGTGCTCATGCTATCTGCGACGCCGGTCAACAATCGGCTGGCGGACCTCAAGAACCAGATCGCCTTCATGACCGAGGGCAATGATCTGGCGCTGATCGGCCACGGCATTCCGAGCATCGAGGCTACGATCAGGAAGGCCCAGGCCCAATTCAACCGCTGGCTTGATCTCCCTGAAGTCGAACGGCGCCCAGCCCGGCTGATGGACATGCTCGGTTTCGACTATTTCAAGCTGCTGGACATGCTGACGATCGCTCGGTCCCGCAAGCATGTTCAACGCTACTACGGCACGGCCGAGACAGGGCAATTTCCGGAGCGGCTTCGGCCCTTCAACATTAAGGCGGACGTCGATCTGGCCGGCGAGTTCCGACCGATCTGCGAGATCAACAACGAAATCCGTCGGCTGACGCTCGGCGCCTACGCGCCCTTGCGCTACGTGCTCCCGCACAAACAAGCCGCCTACGACGAGAAATATAGCACCAAAATCCGCGGCGGCGAGAGCTTCTTCCGTCAGGTGGATCGAGAGGAAAGCCTCATCCACCTGCTTCGGGTCAACATCCTGAAGCGTATGGAGAGCTCGGTTGCCTCGTTTGCGCTGACGATCAAACGCCAGCTTACCGACGTGGAGTCCTTGCTTTCGAAGATCGACGCCCACGACGAGGCGGTGGAAGAGACCACGATCGACGACATCGATGTTGACGACCCGGCCTTCGAGTCCCTGCTCGTCGGCCGCAAGGTAAAAGTCCTGCTTCAGGACGTGGACCGGGTGCGGTGGCGGCAAGACCTCATCGAGGATCGCAATCGGCTTGCGACGCTGCTGTCGGCCGCACGTTCGGTCACGGCGGATCGCGACGCCAAGCTCGATGCATTGAAACAGGTGATCGCCAAGAAGGCGCACCAGCCCGTCAACGCCGGCAATCGAAAGCTGCTGCTCTTCACCGCGTTTGCGGACACGGCGGACTATCTTTATCGCGAGCTGGCGCCTTGGGCGAAGAAGACGCTTGGGTTCAACGCAGCTGTCGTCACCGGCACCGGCGCAAACAAGACCACCTTGCCTGGCTTGCGCAGCGATATGAGCACGATCCTCAGTGCCTTCTCGCCGCGCGCGAAAGAGCGCCCGGCGGAAATGGCCGCCGAAGGCGAAATCGATCTCTTGATCGCCACGGACTGCATTTCGGAAGGCCAAAACCTCCAGGATTGCGACTTCCTCATCAACTACGACATCCACTGGAACCCAGTTCGGATCATCCAGCGCTTCGGCCGTATCGACCGGATCGGGTCGCCCAATGCCCAGATCCAGCTAGTTAACTTCTGGCCGAACATGGAGCTCGACGAATATCTCGATCTCGAATCCCGCGTGAGCGGACGCATGGTGCTGCTGGACTTGTCCGCGACCGGCGAGGAGAACGTGATCGAGTTCCAGGCGGGCAACCAGATGAACGATCTGGAATATCGCCGCGCCCAGCTTCAGAAGCTGCAAGACGCGGTGATCGATCTTGAAGACCTGTCGAGCGGCGTTTCGATCGCCGATCTGACGCTCAACGATTTTCGCATCGATTTGTCGGGATACCTGCGCGAGAACAAGGAGCGGCTGGAAGCGCTGCCGCTCGCGACCTATGCCGTCACCTCCGCCCCGCGGAGCACCACGGCGAACGGCGACGCTGGCCTTCAGCCTGGCGTGATCTTCTGCCTTCGCGCGGTTGGCGACGTGGCTCTCAAATCGCCGGAGCCCGGCTATCCGTTGAGCCCGCACTATGTTGTCCACGTCGGTGAGGACGGCGAAATCAGGCTTCCCTACACGCAGGCGAAGCAGGTGCTGGACGCCTTGAAGAAGCTCAGCCTCGGGCGTAATCTGCCCGACGCCGAAGCCGGTGCCAGGTTCGATAAGGCTACGCGCTTCGGCCGGGATATGGAGCCCTACCAGAAGCTACTAGCCCGCGCCGTCGCATCGGTCGTCGGCAAGAAGGAAGAGCGCGCGGTCGCCAGTCTTTTCTCGCCTGGCGGCACGCATGCGATGAAGGGTGAATTCGCGGGGATCAATGACTTCGAGGTCGTGGCGTTTCTGGTCGTGCTGCCCGACGCGGAGGGTGCGGCTACGTGACAACGGACGGCGGCATCCTCGCAATTATCAACGCCTTGGGTTTGCCGCCCGAGGCTCGTGTTGATGCGCGGGTGCCGAAGAAGTTGCTGGTCGAACAGGGCGCCCCTACTTCCGCCGACAAGCGCGCCATTCAGGACGGCATCGACGAACTGCAATGGCTTGCCGCATGCAAGCCTACCACGATCGGCGTGCCGAGCTTTGCGGACGACACCCGGGAATATCTTGAAGTCGCGGTCGTTGCCTGCGCCTTCCGACCGGGCGCAAAAGCTGCGCGGCTGATCGAACTGATACACCGCGCCATTCCCTATCCAGTGCTTCTGGTGACAACCGACGAACAAGGCGTTGCGCTCTCGGCGGCGCATAAACGCCATGCCCAGAATGAAGCGAATAAAGTTGTGATCGAGCGCCTCGTTTCTGTTGTGGGAATAAGAACTGAACACTCAAACATCAATGAAACAGCTTTCCTGCAAAGTCTTGCCCTTGCCAAGCAGTCCCGCCGCGACCTATTCACTTTGTACGAGGGATGGCTGGCGCGAATCGAAGCTCTAAATGCGGCGCGTCTCAATGGCGCCTTCGCCGCAAGCGACGAGCCGGCAGTGGTCGAGCGCCGCCGCGAAGCCCTCGAAGCCCATTCACGGCTTGCGCGCGAGATCACTGGTCTTCGCGCCAAGGCCACTCGCGAGAAACAGCTGAACCGGCGCGTCGATCTCAATCTGGAGATCCAGCGCCTGGAAGCCGAGATCGCGGCCCACGATAAGAACCTTTGAATACGGAAAGCGCGCCCATGCCCGAAATCAAAAAGATCGATTTGAACGATCCCGACACCAAGAGCGCCGATATCGTCGCGGGCAACATCGACGCCCTGAAGGTGCTGTTCCCGGAAGCCTTTACGGAAGGCAAGATCGATTTTGAGGTACTGAAGGGCCTGCTCGGCGCGGCGGTCGATGAGCGCGACGAAAAGTATGGGCTGAACTGGCACGGCAAGCGTCGCGCGCGACAGATCGCGCTGACGCCTTCAACCGGAACCCTGTTGCCCTGCCCAGACGAAAGTGTCGATTGGGACACGACGCAAAACCTGATGATCGAGGGCGACAATCTTGAAGTGCTGAAGCTCTTGCAGAAGAGTTACGCTGGCAAGGTGAAGTTGATCTACATCGATCCGCCTTACAACACTGGCAAGGATTTTGTGTATCCCGACGATTTTCGCGACAACATAAAGAACTATCTTGAGCTCACTGGGCAGATCGAAGGCGAGCGTAAGATTTCCTCAAACACGGAATCATCAGGCCGATTTCATACTGAATGGCTGAACATGATGCTTCCCCGTCTAAAGTTGTCGAGAGACCTGCTTACGGACGATGGTGTTCTTATAGTATCTATAGATGAGGCGGAACATGCCAATCTAATCAAAACCTGCGAACTCGTATTTGGCGAAGAGAATTTCGCTGGTGAGATTATTTGGCGAAACAGCAGTAAGAACGATCAGTCTTACATCTCGATTCAACATGAATACTTTGTTGTTTTCGTAAAAAACAAACAATCTAATCCTGGGCTTTGGATGGAAAAGAAATCAGGCCTAGAAGAAATATACGCAGCCTTTTTGCAGTTTAAGGCAAAGCACGGAAATGACTGGGGTGCGATAAACGCTGAAGCCAAGGCGTGGTTCAAGCAGTTTTCCGAATCTAATCCGATTAGCAATAGCAAGCACTATACTTGGATGGATGAGGCGGGAATCTACTTCCCTGATAACATATCAGGTCCGAATTTTGGCCAGTATCGATATGACGTTTTGCACCCAGTGACTGGACGAGTGTGCAAAGAGCCTGCGAGTGGTTGGCGGTATCCAGAAGAAACGATGAAGAAGCGGATAGCTGATGGGCGCGTCCATTTTGGTGCAGATCACAGCACCGTGCCTAACAACAAGACTTATCTTAAGGACACAGAGTTTCAGAGCTTAACAAGTATGCGCTTCGTGGACGGCCGAGCAGCGTCAAAGCGTCTCCAGACGCTTTTTGGGACTAAAGTATTTACAAACCCAAAGGATGAGTTTTTGCTGAAAGATTTGATGAAGGCATTTGGTATCGGAGCGGACCACTTGGTTCTTGATTTCTTTGCCGGATCTGGAACCACTCAACACGCGATTTTTGAACTAAATGCTGAGCAGGGAAGCCAAGTTCGTGCTGTGCTTGTTCAATTCCCGGAAAAGCTTGACGGAATGCTAGAAAAGGCAACCGGCAGTGCCAAAGAAGTAGTTAAAAATGCTATCGCTTATCTCGATGCGAAAGGAGTTCCGCGGACCATTTTCGAGATCGCTAAAGAGAGAGTACGCCTTGCCGCAAGGGCGATCCCAGGGACATTGGACCGCGGCTTCCGCGTCTTCAAACTCGCCTCTTCAAACATCCGCGCCTGGGAGCCTGACGCCGCCGATCTCGCAAACAGCCTGCTGAAGAACGCCGAGCACCTCGTCCAAGGCCGCAAGGAGCAGGACGTTCTCTATGAGCTGTTGCTCAAGCTCGGGCTCGATCTCTGTGTACCGATCGAGGCCAAGACGATTGCGGGCAAGTCCGCTCACTCCATCGGCGGCGGCGCGTTGATCGTCTGCCTTGCCGATGGGCTGACCAAGGACGTGATCGAACCGCTGGCGTCGGGCATCGTCGCGTGGCGGGTTGCGCTTGCGCCCGCCGTCGATACGCGCGTCGTATTCAAGGATTCCGGCTTTGCCGACGATATCGCCAAGACCAATATGGCGGCGATCCTAAACCAGAACGGCATCACCGACGTGCGGAGCCTCTGATGAAGCTCCATTTCGAACCCGATCTCGACTATCAGAAACTGGCGATCGAATCCGTTGCTGATCTGTTTCGCGGCCAGGAGATCAACCGCACGGAGTTCACGGTCACACGTCGGCCGGTGGTCGAACGCACCGGACAAGGCAGCCTCGATCTTGGCGGCTTCTTTGGCGCGCAAGGTGAATTGGGACTCGTCGAAAGCGAACTCGGTATCGGCAACCGGCTGACGCTGCTCGATGATGAGATCATCGGCAATTTGAAAGACATTCAGCTTCGCAATGGCCTCGCGCCGTCAACGGCGCTTACCTCCGGCAATTTCACCGTCGAGATGGAGACCGGTACCGGCAAGACCTATGTCTATCTGCGGACGATCTTCGAGCTGAACCGGCGCTACGGCTTCACCAAATTCGTGATCGTCGTCCCCTCGGTCGCGATCAAGGAAGGCGTCTACAAGACGCTTCAGATCACTGAAGAGCATTTCAAGGGCCTCTATTCTGGCCAGCCTTTCGACTATTTCCTCTACGATTCCAGCAAGCCCGGGCAGGTGCGCAATTTCGCGACCAGCCCGAACATCCAGGTCATGGTGGTGACCGTCGGCGCTATCAACAAGAAGGACGTGAACAACCTCTACAAGGACAGCGAGAAGACCGGCGGCGAACGCCCCATCGACCTGATCCGCGCGACGCGGCCGATCCTGATCGTGGATGAGCCGCAAAGCGTGGATGGCGGTCTCGAGGGGCGCGGCAAGCAAGCGCTCGACGAGATGAACCCGCTTTGCACGCTGCGCTACTCGGCGACGCACACGAACAAGCATCACATGGTGTTCCGCCTCGACGCTGTGGACGCCTACGAACGCAAGCTGGTCAAGCAGATCGAGGTCGCCTCGATGGAAGTCGAGGGCGGGCATAACAAGGCGTATGTGCGCTTTGTTTCGGCCAGCAACGGCAAGGGACCGGTGACGGCTCGCGTGGAGATCGACGTTCAGGACGGCCAGCATGTGCGCCGCAAGGAGGTTGTCGTTCAGGACGGCGACGATCTTCAGGAGATCACCCGCCGCGCCGTCTATGCCGACTGTCGCATCGGCGAGATCCGCGCCGCGAAGAACGACCAGCTTCTTGAGGTAAAGCTTCCGGGCGGCGAGACGTTCCTATCGCTTGGCCAGGCGGTCGGCGATGTAGACGCGGACTCCATGAAGCGGCTGATGATCCGCCGGACGATTCAGGAACATCTGGAAAAGGAAAAGCGCCTCGCGCCGCTAGGCATAAAGGTGTTGAGCCTGTTCTTCATCGATGCGGTCGAGCACTACCGGTCCTATGACGAAGACGGGAACGCAGTGAAGGGTAAATACGCCCGCATCTTCGAGGAAGAGTACCGGCGGGCCGCGAAGCTTCCGGAGTTCGTGAGTTTGTTCAAGGAGGTCGATCTCACCTCGGAAGCCGAAGAGGTTCACGACGGCTATTTCTCGATCGACAAGGCACGGCGCTGGACCG
This sequence comes from Methylobacterium planeticum, assembly GCF_008806345.1. GTDB lineage: Bacteria > Pseudomonadota > Alphaproteobacteria > Rhizobiales > Beijerinckiaceae > Methylobacterium > Methylobacterium planeticum. Next base: position 67,747 of record NZ_VZZJ01000026.1, read on the forward strand.
ATACCGCCGACAACAATCAGACCGGCCGCGACAACGCCGAGCGCGCCTACAACCTGATCATGAAAGACAAAGAGAACCTGTTGGGCTTCGAGACGAAGCTCAAGTTCATCTTCTCGCATTCAGCCCTGAAGGAGGGCTGGGACAACCCGAACGTCTTTCAGATTTGCGCATTGCGCGAGATGGGCACCGAGCGCGAGCGCCGCCAGACCATCGGCCGCGGCTTGCGCCTCTGTGTGAACCAGAAGGGCGAGCGCTTGCGCGGGTTCGAGATCAACACGCTGACCGTCATCGCCACCGAGAGCTTTGAGGAGTTCGCGGAAAACCTGCAAAAGGAAATCGAGAAGGACACCGGCATCAAGTTCGGGATCGTCGAGAAGCACCAGTTTGCCGCGATCCCGGTGGCGAAGGCCGACGGCTCAACCGGGATGCTGGGTTTCGACGAGTCCGCCGCCATCTTCGAGCACCTGAAGACGCAAGGCTTCGTGGATGCCAAAGGCAAGGTGCAGGATGCCTTGCGCACAGCGTTGAAGGACGGGACGTTTGCCCTGCCGAAGGTCCTGGAAGGTCACCTTGCGGCGGTTCGTGATGTACTGCGGAAGGTCGCAGGTAAGCTCGATATCAAGAACGCCGACGAACGCGTCGTCGTCAAAACCCGGCAGGCGATCCTCGAGAGCGCCGAGTTCCAGGCGCTCTGGGACAGGATCAAACATAAGACGACCTATCGCGTCCACTTCGACAACGAGAAGCTGATCACCGACTGCGCCAAGGCCATCGCCAACGGCCCGCCGGTTTCCAAGGCCCGAGTGCGGATCAGGAAGGCCGATTTGTCCATCGGCCAGGGCGGCGTGGAGGCCAAGGAGCGCGACAAGAACAGCGGCACGATCGTGACCATCGAGGAAGGCGACATTGCGTTGCCCGACGTGCTGACCGATCTTCAGGATCGCACGCAGCTCACGCGCAAGAGCCTCGTCCGTATCCTGACGGAATGCGGGCGGCTGAACGATTTCAAGCGCAACCCGCAGGCCTTCATCGAAATCGCGGGCGAAGTGATCAACCGCACCAAGCGCTTGGCGCTCGTCGATGGGATCAAATACCAGAAGATTGGCGATGACAGCTATTACGCCCAAGAGCTTTTCCAGAAGGAAGAGCTGATGGGCTATCTAAAGAATATGCTGAAGGACGCGACAAAATCGGTCTTCGAGCACGTCGTCTATGATTCCGGCGGCGTCGAGCGAACGTTCGCCGAGCAGCTTGAGAAGAACGAGTCCGTCAAAATCTACGCCAAGCTTCCGGCGTGGTTCAAAGTCCCGACGCCGCTTGGCACCTACAATCCTGATTGGGCGGTGCTGGTCGAAGTCAGCGGCGAGGAGCGGCTCTATTTTGTGATTGAAACCAAGGGCAGCCTGTTCACCGACGATCTTCGCGACAACGAGGCCGCGAAGATTATCTGCGGCGAGGCCCACTTTAAAGCGCTCGCCACTGATCCAAACCCGGCAGGCTATATCAAGGCGACGAAGGTCGACGACTTGATGGAGCGCTGCTAATTACGGAACTGCGGGTAATCGTGTGAACACCACTCACTCATACCAAGCCTCGTTGAGCAGGACTCACGCGGGGTAGTGGTGCGGACAGGGGTGTGCTTCTGTCCTTAGGTTTGAAGCCTGGGAGGATGGGATAGCCGCTCCTGTACCACTGCGGCTGGACTTCGATGCCGCGGCCCTGCGTGCCCTGGCGAAGCGTTCGCACGACCCGGATCAGACCCGCCGCCTGCTGGCTCTGTCTGCGATCTACGCCGGCGGCTCGCGCTCCGAGGCGGCCGCTCTCGGCGGGGTCGGGCTTCAGACGGTACGGGACTGGGTCCTGGCCTTCAACGCCGATGGGCCAGAAGGGTTGATCGGCGGCAAGGCTCCCGGTGCCCGCTCGCGGTTGAACGCGGATCTCCGTGCCGCGCTGAAGGCCCTGGTCGAGCAAGGCCCGATGCCGGCGGCGCATGGGATGGTGCGCTGGCGGTTGGTCGATCTGGCTCAGATCCTGTTTCAGGACCACGACGTCTCGGTCTCCGAGCAGACGCTGAGCCGGGTTCTGCGGAGCATGGGCTACCGGAAGCTCTCGGCTCGTCCGCGTCATCACGC
>NZ_VZZJ01000027.1 GCF_008806345.1 Methylobacterium planeticum
ACCCAGCTTGCGAAGGGGTCCCAATTGCACGCCGATCCGGGGTCCCGTTCCAAAGCTTTTTGACAGTCGATGAAGTCGGCCGTCGGGGAGACCGTGCCGGCCCGCGCTCCGGGCGCATGGCGCTTCATCGCGCGAGCCGGGACCCCGAGATTGGGACGATGCCCGAGGCGCGTCCGGGCCGCGCCGATCCTAACCCCGATGATCGGATGGGGCCGAGGGCCGCCAGGATCGTGCCGGAGCCGCGCGGAGCGGACGTCCATGGCACGGTTCTTGGTTAAGCTGTCGTGAACCAATAGGCTCGGCAGGTATGCGTCTGAACGAACCGGATGACGACCCGCTCTGGTACGACGCGGCGGAGCCCGAGGTTCCGCCGGGCCGCCTTCTGCTCCTGATCGCCGCCGCCTACGTGGCCGGCCGCACGCTCGTCCGGCTCCCCGGTGCGGTCTGCGAAGCCTGCCTCGCGGGACGCGCGCCGGCGCGGCGGCCTCCGAAGCGCGGCTGAGCGCTCAGGGGGGCAGGACCTGCGAAGATCTCCCGGCCCCCCTCGTCCCGAGGAACCCGCAGGTCGGCAGTCCCGGTGCAGGCCCTCAGAAGAAGGCCTGCAGCCCCGTCTGGGCCCGCCCGAGGATCAGGGCGTGCACGTCGTGGGTGCCCTCGTAGGTGTTGACCGTCTCGAGGTTCTGGGCGTGGCGCATCACGTGGTACTCGCCCATGATGCCGTTGCCGCCGTGCATGTCGCGGGCGACCCGGGCGATGTCGAGGGCCTTGCCGCAATTGTTGCGCTTGATCAGGCTCACCATCTCGGGCGCCATCCGGCCCTCGTCGAACAGGCGCCCCACCCGCAGGGCGGCCTGGAGCCCGAGCGCGATCTCGGTCTGCATGTCGGCGAGCTTCTTCTGCACCAGCTGCGTCTGGGCGAGCGGCCGGCCGAACTGCTTGCGGTCGAGGGTGTAGTGCCGGGCGCGGTGCCAGCAATCCTCGGCGGCCCCCATCACCCCCCAGGCGATGCCGTAGCGGGCCCGGTTGAGGCAGCCGAACGGGCCCTTCAGCCCCGAGACGTGGGGCAGGAGCGCGCCCTCGGGCACCTCCACGTCCGCCATCACGATCTCGCCCGTGGTCGAGGCGCGCAGCGACAGCTTGCCGGCGATCTTCGGGGCGGAGAGGCCCTTCATGCCCTTCTCCAGCACGAAGCCCCGGATGGCGTCGTCATGCGCGGCCGATTTCGCCCAGACCACGAAGACGTCGGCGAAGGGCGCGTTCGAGATCCAGGTCTTGGCCCCCGAGAGGCGGTAGCCCCCGTCGATCCGGACGGCCCGGGTCGTCATGCCGGCGGGATCGGAGCCCGCGTCGGGCTCGGTCAGGCCGAAGCAGCCGACCCAGGCGCCGGAGGCGAGCTTCGGCAGGTATCTCCGGCGCTGCTCCTCCGAGCCGTAGGCGTGGATCGGGTACATCACGAGGGAGGATTGCACGCTCATCATCGAGCGGTAGCCGGAATCGACCCGCTCGACCTCGCGCGCGACGAGGCCGTAGGCGACGTAGCCCGCCTGCGCGCAGCCGTACTCCTCCGGCAGGGTCACGCCGAGGAGGCCGAGCGCCCCCATGCGCTCGAACAGCCCCCGGTCGGTCGTCTCCGTCGCGTAGGCCTCGACGATGCCGGGCAGGAGCTGCTCCTGCGCGAAGGCGCGGGCGGTGTCGCGGATCGCGCGCTCGTCCTCGCTGAGCTGGTCGTCGAGGAGGAACGGGTCCTCCCACGAGAAGGCGGCCGAGGCCGGGATCGGGCGGACGACTTCGAGCGTCTCGGGATTGGTCATCTGTGCTCCGATGTCTGAACGCGCGCCGAGACGGCCGCCCAACCTCATGTCGCGCGTGGCCGGCGGACGGGAATGGCGGGCGCCGAAATATTCCTGCGCGAGGCCGCGGTCGATCCGGCCCCGTCCCTGGCCCCCGTCCCTGGCCCCCGTCCCTGGCCCCCGTCCCTGGCACGGAGACGCCCTCGACCGTCCCCTTGAGGCATCGTGGCGGCATCACACCGCATCGGGCGGGCACGCCCGGTCCTTCCGCACGTCCTTCCGCACGTCCTTCCGCACGCGCCAGAAGCGAAACGCGAACAACCCCGAGGATCGCCCCCGCCGCGGGACTCACCGGGCAGGGGCCCGGCGCTCAGCAGGCCGCGACGTTGACCGCGAGACCGCCCAGCGCGGTCTCCTTGTACTTCGACTGCATGTCGGCGCCGGTCTGGCGCATGGTCTCGATCACCTCGTCGAGGCTGACCCGGTGCAGGCCGTCGCCCCGCAGGGCGAGGGAGGCGGCCACGATCGCCTTGTTGGCCCCGAAGGCGTTGCGCTCGATGCAGGGGATCTGCACGAGGCCGCCGATCGGGTCGCAGGTCATGCCGAGATGGTGCTCCATCGCGATCTCGGCGGCGTTCTCGATCTGGCCGGCGGTGGCGCCGAGCGCCGCCGCGAGCCCGGCCGCCGCCATCGAGGCGGCGGAGCCCACCTCCCCCTGGCAGCCGACCTCGGCCCCCGAGATCGAGGCGCGGCGCTTGATCAGCCCGCCGATCGCGGCCGCGGTCAGCAGGAAGTCGCGCCCGCGCGCGTCCGACCAGCCGGGGCAGAAGTCGCGGCAATAGCGCAGGACCGCCGGCACGATGCCGGCCGCTCCGTTGGTCGGCGCCGTGACGACGCGCCCGCCCGAGGCGTTCTCCTCGTTCACCGCCAGCGCGAACAGGCTGATCCAGTCCATGATCTCGTGGGCGGGCCGGTCGTTGGCGAGGCGGCTGCCGTCGAGGGCCTCGTACAGGCGCTTGGCCCGGCGCCGGACCTTGAGCCCCCCGGGCAGCTCCCCGTCCTGGCGCAGGCCCCGCTCGATGCAGGCGAACATCGCGTCCCGGATCGCGTCGAGCCCCGCCTCGATCTCCGGCCGCCCGCGCCGGGTCAGCTCGTTGGCGAGCTGCACCTGCGGCACGCTCAGGCCCGTGCGGGCGCAGAGATCGAGGAGCTCGGCCCCGCTCCCGAAGGGCAGGGCGGCCTCCGCGAGCAGGCTCTCGGTGCCCTGCTCCGCCCCCACCACGAAGCCGCCGCCGATCGAGTAGAGCACCGCCTCGTCGAGGCACGCGCCCCCGGCATCGTAGGCGCGGAAGCGCATGCCGTTGGTGTGGCGCGGCAGGATCTCGGTGAAGTTGAAGACGAGATCCGTCCGGGGATCGAAGGCCGCGCCCCGGGCGCTGCCGGGGATCGGGATCCGCCGCGTCGCCGTCAGGCCGGCGACCAGGCCCGCGACCGCGTCCGGGTCGACGGTGGCGGGGCTCTCCCCGAGGAGGCCGAGGCTGATCGCGATGTCGGTGCCGTGCCCGCGCCCGGTCCAGGCCAGGGACCCGAAGATCTCGGCCCGGACCTGCGCGGTCGCCGGCCCGAGCCCTGCGCGGAAGCGGGCCGCCGCCGCCATCGGGCCGACCGTGTGGGAGCTCGACGGGCCGATGCCGATCTTGAAGAGATCGAAGACGCTGATCATGGGAGCCTGATGCGAAGGAGGACCTGATGCGAAGGAGGACCTGTCGGACGAGGCGCACGGGCGGGTCCGGCTTTCCCCCCGCACGTCGTGCGGCCAGGGACCCGAAGCAAGAACGGGACGATGACGGACGGGACGCGATGACACGGCGGGCGCAGACGCCGCGGCCCCGCGATGAAGCTTGACCGCCATGCCGCGCGTTGGCCCCGCATCACCCCCCCTCGCGAGAGCCCAACCATGCCGCGTCCGACGTCCTCCGCTCGCCTGCTGCCGATCCTCCTCGCCGGATCGATGCTGGCCGGCTCCTCCCTCGCCGCCCCTGCCCTCGCCCAATCCGCCGCGGCGGAGCCCGCCCGGCCGGGGGGCGCCGTGCTCACGAAGGTCGCCGACTTCGCCCATCAGGTCACCGGTGTCACGGTCTCGAAGGACGGGCGGATCTTCGTCAACTTCCCGCGCTGGACCGAGGACAGCCCGGTCTCGGTGGCCGAGCTGAAGGACGGGCAGCTCACCCCCTTCCCGGATGCCGAGTGGAACGCCTGGCGCAATGCCCGGAAGGACGCGGTCTCGGCGAAGGACCACTGGGTCTGCGTCCAGAGCGTGGTGGCCGATCACCAGGGCAATGTCTGGGTGCTCGATCCCGCCGCCCCCGCCATGGCGGCGGTGGTCAAGGACGGGCCGAAGCTCGTCGAGATCGACCTCAAGACCGACAAGCCGGCCCGCATCATCGCCTTCGACGAGAGCGTGGCGCCGCAGGGCTCCTACCTCAACGACGTGCGCTTCGCCCCGGACGGCAAGACCGCCTACATCACGGATTCGGGCGCGAAGGGGGCCCTGGTGGTGGTCGATCTCGAGAGCGGGCGGGCGCGCCGCGTCCTCGACGGCGACCCCTCGACCCAGCCCGACGCGAGCGTGACGGTGACCTATGACGGCAAGCCCCTGCGCCGTCCCGACGGGCGCGGCGTCGAGTTCGCGGCCGACGGCATCGCCCTCTCGCCGGACGGCAAGACCCTCTACTGGCAGGCGATCAAGGGCAGGACCCTCTACAGCATCCCGACCGACGCGCTGACGGGCTGGCTCACCGCCGCGGTGGTGCCGAGCGGGCTCGCCGACAAGGGCCTGTCCGGCAAGGTCTCGGTCGTGGGCGAGAACGGGCCGGCCGACGGCCTCATCGTCGCGCGCCGCGACGGGCGCCTGTACATCACGGCACCGGAGGAGAACGCCGTGAAGGTGCGCGACCTCGGCGCGAAGGCGGGCAAGCCCGCGATCCTGGTGCAGGATGCGCGCCTGCGCTGGCCCGACACCTTCGCGGAGGGGCCGGACGGCACGCTCTACGTCACCACCTCGCATATCCAGGATTCGGCCTTCTACAAGCCGGACGCGCCAGCCTCCCTCCCGACCGAGCTCTGGAGCATCAAGCCGGGCCCCGCCGAGGCCACCGGCTCGACCCGCAGCGCGCCGGCCCGCTGAGGGCCGCGCGAGTCCGGGAGCGCCGCCGCCAGGGCGGCGCTTCCCCCCTCCGCCTCGCCCTCGAGCCCCGCACCGGGCTAAGGAGAGCGCCCGCAGACCCGGAACCCGCATGACCGCGCAAACGCTCCGCCCCTCCCGACGCCACGCCGATCTCGGGCCCGCCTTCTACGACGTCGTCGCCCCGGCCCGCTTCCCCGAGACGATCCTGCGCTACCGCAACGACCCCTGGGCGGCCCGCGTCGGGCTGGCGGACCTCCCGGACGCGGCCTGGATCGCGCATTTCGGCCGGTTCGAGCCCCTGCCCGGCAGCTTTCCCGAGCCGCTGGCCCTGCGCTATCACGGGCACCAGTTCCGCTCGTACAATCCCGATCTCGGCGACGGGCGCGGCTTCCTCTACGCGCAGCTCCACGACCTCGCGGACGGGCGCCTCCTCGATCTCGGCACCAAGGGCAGCGGCCAGACCCCGTGGTCGCGCGGCGCCGACGGGCGCCTCACCCTCAAGGGGGGCCTGCGCGAGGTGCTCGCCACCGCGATGCTGGAGGCGCAGGGGGTCAACACCTCGAAATCCTTCAGCCTGATCGAGACCGGCGAGGCCCTGGAGCGGGGCGACGAGCCCTCCCCCACCCGCTCGGCGGTGCTGGTGCGGCTCAGCCACGGCCATATCCGCATCGGCAGCTTCCAGCGCTTCCTGGCGCTCGGGGAGCCCGACAACATCGCGATGCTCCTCGACCACACCATCCGGACCCACATGCCGGAGCTCTGGCGCGAGACCCCGGCCGACCGGTCGGTGGCCTTCCTCGAGGCGGTGTGCGGGCGCGTCGCCCGCATGGGCGCGCAGTGGATGGCGGCGGGCTTCGTGCACGGGGTTCTCAACACCGACAACATCAACGTCACGGGCGAGAGCTTCGATTACGGCCCCTGGCGCTGGCTGCCCCACAGCGATTCCGGCTTCACGGCGGCCTACTTCGACAGCCAGGGCCTCTACGCCTACGGGCGCCAGCCCGAGGCCCTGTTCTGGAACCTCAGCCGGCTGGCCGATTGCCTGCTGCCGCTGGCCGACCAGCCCCGGCTCGAGGCGGCGCTCAAGGGCTTCGGCCCTGAGCTTCAGGACGCCTTCGCGGACGCCCTGTTCGCCCGCCTCGGGCTCGCGCCGGCGGAGGATGGGGCGGCGCACCGCTTCGTCGCGACCTTCTGGCGCTTCCTCGCCGAGAGCCGCGCGCCCTTCGAGCAGACCTTCTTCGACTGGTACGGCGGGCTGGCGAGCCTGGAGCGGGCCGGCCGCAGCCCCTCGGCGGCCCTCTACGCGAGCGAGGTCTTCGTGCCGGTCCGCGAGGCGCTGGCCACGCTTCAGCCGGCGCCCCGGATCCGCCTCGACCACCCCTACTTCCAGGCCGCGGCCCCCTGCACCATGCTGATCGACGAGGTCGAGGCGATCTGGGCTCCGATCGCGGAGGCCGACGACTGGTCCCGCTTCCGGGACAAGCTCGCGGCGATCGACGCGATGGCGGAGGCCTACGGCACGGCGCCCGAGGCGGTGCCGGCGGCGTGAGGCCGGGCCCATGCGCCTCAATCCGTCGGAGCCTCGGATTCCGCCTCCCGCCGGCGGGCCTCCGCGCGGCCTGCCGCGATGCCGAGATCGACGGCACGCCGGGTCAGGCGCAGGCCGAGCCAGAACAGGATGGCGCAGAGCGCGACGGCCGCGGCGATCTTCAGGGGCTGCATCGCCGGGTTCCTACCATGCCGGGGCAGCGCCCGCGCGGGCCTCGCGCGCCTCAGGCGCCGGGCCCGACCGGCGGCGCGCCCTGCTCCGGGGTCGGCACGACGCCGAGCCCGGAGGGATCGTCGGGCCCGGCCGCGCCGAGGCGTCGCAGCAGCGCCGCGTAGGTCTCGGCGGCCGGGGATCCGGGCTGGCGCTCGGTCGTGGCGTCGAGGAGCGCGCGCAGGTCGGCGACGAACCTGCCCTTCGCCGCCTCGCCGCCGGGGCTGTCCGCGAACAGGTGCCCGATCGCGAGCTCGAAGGCGCCGACGAGCACCCGCAGCCGCTCGACCTCGTCCTGCATCGTCACGCCTCCCGCTGCCGCCGTCCTCCGGCGCGGCGTGGAAACGCGCGGGGGCGCCTCCGGTATCCGGCGGGCGAGGGCCCGACGCCCCCGTGCGGGCGAGGGCCCGAGCCCCTATGTGTCCTCGCAAACCGGACATCCCAGCCCCGAGCGGAGCCACCGACACCTTGAGCCTGCGCGAGACCTTTCACATCGAAGTCCTCGGCCCCGAGGAGGGCGAGGTGCAGACCCGCATCTCCGTGCGCACCCACGATCTCGAGGGCGCGCGCGAGCGGGCCTTGCGCCTGTTCGCCCGGGCCCGGGTGCCGCAGCGCCACGGCACGCCGGCGGAGGCCGTGCGGGTGATCGACGGGGCGGGGCGCGAGGTCTTTCACTGGACCCGCTTCGACGAGCGGGACTGATTTCCCCCGCGCGGGCCGCGCCCTATCTCGCGGTGAGCGGCCCCGCCGCGCATCACCGTTGCCTCACCCCATGCGCCTCACCCCATGCGCCTCCTCGCCGCCCTCGCCCTGTCCGTGCTCCTCGGCCTGCTGTTCGTGCGCAGCTACACGGTCCCGCCCGCGCCGGACCGGCGGGGCGGCACCACGGTCTCCCTCGCCTGGCCGAACCGGCCCCTCTTCGGCAGCCCGCGGGGGGATTGCCTCGGCACCCCCGAATCCGAGCCCGCCATCGCCTGCCTGATCGCCTCGGTGAACCGGGCGCGGGGGACCGGCATCCCGCTCCTGTCGCTGCCCTTCTGCGCCGCCTGCCAGAACCTGTCGCAGCGCCTCGCCCTGATCGGGCGCGACGAGGCCGCCGCGCAGGCCCGCCTCGCCCAGATCGCCCGCTTCGGCTGGTGAGGCGGGGTGCGTCCCCGGAGCCGCCGGGGCCGGGGAACGGTTCGGTGCGCTGATCCTTGTCCGAGGAGACTTCCGCACGACCGGGTGACCCGCACCCGCCCGTCGTGGGCTTCAAGGACGACAGGCCGATGACCCTCAGGTCCGAGACCCCTCCCCCGCCCGCCGACCTCGATGCCGGCGCGCCCCCCGATTCCGCGCGCCCGACCACGGCGCAGCTGAAGGCCGACATCGACCGGGGCCGCACCGGCGACAAGGTGGCGCATTACGATCCGGGCCTGTCGCAGCTCGGCACCGACGACGAGGCGGCGGACCGGCCCAACGGGCCCGACCGGGTCCGGCTGGCGCGGGAGACGGAGGCCGCCAAGCCGTCGGTCCGGGCGGCGGCCGACCCGGAGGGCAGCCGCGGCTGGATCCTGCCGGCCTTCTTCGGAACCATCGTGGCCGTCGCGGTGGTGGTGGGCCTCGCCCTCTGGCTGCTGCGCTGAGGGCACCTGCGCCCCGCGGGGCGGCGAATGTCGGGGCCGCGCGCCGGGCGCGCCGGCCTCAAGGCTCGGCGGCGCGGCGCGCGGCCCTGATGCGGGCGACCCGCTCCCGCGCCCGCTCCAGGGCGGCGGCGAGGGGGAACAGGCGGTCGCCCCCGTTCCCCGCCGGGCCCGCGCCCGGCCCCCCGCCCTCGATCAGCACGTGCGCGAGGCTGCGGCGGCCGGTCCAGAACATCTCGGCGAGGCGGTAATCGCCGGCGGCGCAGGAATCGACCTGCGCCAGGTCCGGATCGTCCAGGACCGCCCGCGTCAGGCGGTGGACGAGCTGCACCCCGGGGGAGTTGCGCGCCTCCGCCTCGTCATGGGCGATCTTGAGCCACCAGGCCGTGCGCCCCGCCTCTCCCCCGGTGATCGGCAGGATCGCGGCCGCCAGGGTCCGCGGGCCGCGGCGCAGGCGGTCGATGCGGATCCGCCCCTCCGCCCCGAGGGCCGCGACGAGGGCCCGCATGAAGGCGATCTCGGCCGGGCGGCCGGTGATGGCGGTGCCGGCCCGGCCCTTCCAGCCCGCCCCCTCGAGGGCGATGTAATCCTCCAGCGCCTCGGCAAGCGCCGCGGGGGCGCGGGCGGTCTCCAGCCCGAGGGGCGCCTCCGCCTCCAGGCGCTTGAGGAGCTGGCGCAGCTTGCGCCGGCGCTTGCCCGGCATGTGCTCGAGATAGGCGGCGCGCTCGGACGGCGCGAGGCCCTGCAGGTCGAGGAAGGCCCGGGCGTAGGGCCAGTAGGCTGCCCGACGGAGGCCCGCCCGGGCGGCGCACCCCGCCAGCAACTCGGCGAAGGGCCCCTCCTGCGGCAGGGTCGACATCAGCAGGCGCGGGGGAAGCCCGAGGGCCCGCGGGGCGGCGAGGAGGCCGGAGAGCGCCCGCTCCGGCGCGTCGCGCGCCAGCAGCGGCACCCCGAGCGCGCTGTAGCCGTGCGCCCAGCCCACCAGCACGCCGAGCGGCAGCCCCCAGCGGGTCCGGGACGGCCGGAACGGCCACAGGGCGAGGAGCCGGGCGCCCGGCTCCTCCGGGGGCCGGTCGGCGACGAGGAGGAGCTGCACGCCCCGGCCGAAGGCCGGGGCCGCCGCGAGGGCGTAGTCCGCCTCGTAGAAGGGGTTCGCCGCGAAGGCCTCCCGCCCGAGCGCGTCCCAGGCGGCCCGGTAGGGCGCGCCCGGGTCGAGGGGATGCAGGGCTGCCACGAGACCGTCCGCGGGGCCGCCCGCCAGGGTGACCGTCGGGTAGGGCGGAGCCCGCCGCATCAGGCCGCGCGCCGCCGGCGCAGGGCGTCGGCGATGCCCACGACGTTGAAGTGCCAGGCGGCGAGGAGGAAGCCCGCCGCGAGGAGGCCGAGCCGGGCCGCCTGCCCCGCGGCGGAGCGGCCGCCCGGCACCTGCCCGATCCCGTAGAGGAGCGTCCCGCAGGCGAGGGCGACGAGGACGATCCCGAGGAGGTCCGCGCCCGGAACCGGCATGCGCACCCGCTCGCCCGCGGGGGCGAGGCGCGCGCCGAGGACGAAGACGAGGCAGGCGAGCCCCTGGCCCACCGCGAAGGCGAGCGCGGCCCCCATCACCCCCATGCGGGGGATCAGCAGGACGGAGAGCCCCGCCACCGCGACGAGGAGCACCAGGGAGGCGACGGCATCGAGGTGGCTGGTGCGGGTGAAGTAGATCACCTGCCCGAAATAATAGGACCGGAACATCAGGAAGATGCTGGCGACGAGGAGCACCGGCGCCAGGGTCAGGGCCTGCGCCCGGTACCCGGGCCCGAGCAGGATCGCCACGATGAGGTCGTCGAAGCCGAGGACGAACACCGCCCCGAAGGCGGCCACGAGGGTCAGGGCCCGGGCCGCGTCCCCGAGGGCGGATTCCGCCGCCGCCATGCCGCCCGCGCGGGCATCGCGCTTGGCGATGGAGATCAGGGAGAGGGCGACGCTCTCGCCGAACACGACGAAGCTCTGGCGCAGGAAGTCCGCGATGGCCCCGTAGGCGCCGAGTTCCTCCGGGCCGACCATCCGGCCGATGATCAGGCGGTCGCTGGTCTGGGCGAGGGCGGCGATGCCGAAGGACAGGACGAGGGGCCAGCCATAGGCGACGAGCCGCCGCGCCTCGAGCCGGCTCGCCCCGCCGCGCAGGATTGGCAGGATCGCCCGCAGGGCGGGCAGCGCCGCCAGGACGTTGGCGGCCGCCACCGCGAGGACGAGGTCGGCGGGGTCGCCGGTCGCCGCGAGGGCGAAGCTGCCGAGCCCGAGGATCAGCACGGCGCGGACGACGATCGCGAGGGCGACGGGACCGGCCTCGAGGCGCGCGCGCGCGATCTCGCTCGCGGCCTCGAACAGGGTCATGCCGAGGACGGCCGCCACGAGGATCGCGGCGGTGCGCGGGCTCGCGAGGCCGAAGAGCGCGGCGAGCAGGGCCGCCGCGCCGGCCAGGACCAGCATGGCCGCGAGCAGCCGCGCCACAGTGCCGACCTGGGCGGGGGCGCGCGCCTCGTCGTAGAGGGCGAAGAACGAGAATTTCGGCCACTGGCAGGTGGCGCCGTAGAGGACCAGCGCCCAGGACAGGACGAGGAGGTAGGCGCCGTAGGTCTCCACCGGCGCGAGCCGGGTGAAGACCGCGACCGAGGCCATGTTGAGGGCGGCGGCCAGCCCCCGCGCGCCGACATACAGGAAGGTGTGGCGCGCGATCATCCTCGAACCCGGGGCGGCGCCCTCCGCCGACGGGCGGGCGGGGTGGTGCGCGACGTCGCGCGCGGAAGCCGCGGCCCGGCCGGCCGCGGCGCGTGGGGCTGTAGCACGGCGGCAAGCCGCGGCGAGACCGGCGCCTGCGAAAACCACCTTGCGAACGCGCCGCCGAACGCCCCGCGCGCGGCACCCTGCGCCGTGCCGGAACGCGAATGTGTCACGATGGGGCAGGAATCCGTCCTCGGTCGCATGGCGGACCTGCATGCGCAGGGGGCGTGCCGCCTGAGCCTCGGCGGATCCCTTGCCGAGCCTCGGCCGATCCTTTGCCGATCCTGGGCCGAGCCTGGGCCGATCCTCGGCATTGACTTCGCAGCTGCGAAGCCGCATATCGCAGTTGCAGCGTCAGCGGCCGTTCAGCGGATCCGCTTGAGAGGGCTGCGTGACGGACGGGGAGAAACCGCGCATCAGCGGCTCGAACAGTCCGGCCCCTCTCTTCAAACGTTCATGCACCTGGGCTGCCCCATCACGCGGGCGGCCACCTGCCGACGGATCACACCGGCCCGCACTGCGCCGACGCGCACGGCCCGAGATTCGCTGCTCTGAAAGTCCAGACTTGACCCAATTCACTGATTTCGGCCTCGCCCAGCCCGTGCTGCGGGCGCTCGCGGAGGCCGGCTACCAGAATCCCACGCCGATCCAGGCTCAGGCGATTCCCCCCGCCATGGAGGGCCGCGACCTCTGCGGCATCGCCCAGACCGGAACCGGCAAGACCGCCGCCTTCGCGCTGCCGATCCTGCACCGCCTCTCCCTCGAGAACCGCCGCGCCCCGCGCCGCGGCTGCCGGGTGCTCGTGCTCTCGCCGACGCGCGAGCTCGCCAACCAGATCGCCGAGAGCTTCTCGGATTACGGGCGGCACCTGCCCTACACCACCACCGTCGTGTTCGGCGGCGTCACCATCGGCCGCCAGGAGCGGGCGCTGGCGCCGGGCGTCGACATCCTGGTCGCCACCCCGGGCCGGCTGATCGACCTCGTCGACCGCCGCTCCCTGACCCTCGAGGGGGTCGAGATCCTCGTCCTCGACGAGGCCGACCAGATGCTCGACCTCGGCTTCATCCACGCGCTGAAGCGCATCGTGAAGATGCTGCCGCAGCAGCGCCAGAGCCTGTTCTTCTCGGCCACCATGCCGAAGAACATCGCGGGCCTGGCCGACCAGTACCTGCGCAACCCCGTCCAGGTCGCCGTGACCCCCGTCGCCACCACCGCCGAGCGCGTGGAGCAGCAGGTCATCTTCGCCCATACGGGGGCCAAGCAGGCGCTGCTCGCCCACATCCTGCGCGATCCCAAGATCGAGCGCGTGCTCGTCTTCACCCGCACCAAGCACGGGGCGGACCGTGTGGTGCGCGGCCTCGAGAAGGTCGGCACCCCGGCCTCCGCCATCCACGGCAACAAGTCCCAGCCCCAGCGCGAGCGGGCGCTCGCCTCCTTCAAGGACGGGACCTGCCGGGTGCTGGTGGCCACCGACATCGCCGCCCGCGGCATCGACGTCGAGGCGGTGAGCCACGTCGTCAACTTCGACCTGCCGAACGTGCCGGAGAGCTACGTCCACCGCATCGGCCGCACCGCGCGCGCCGGGGCGAACGGGCTCGCCATCTCGTTCTGCAACGACGAGGAGCGGGCCTACCTGCGCGACATCGAGCGGCTGACCCGCCAGAAGGTGCCGGTCGCGGGCTTCCCCGAGGGCTTCACGCCCCCGACCCGCCAGGAAGCCGCCGAGATCGCCGACAGCGAGGAGCGCCGCCCCGGTCCGCGCGGGCAGCGCCCCGGCCAGCGTCCGCAGGGGCAGCGCCCCGGCGGCCAGCGCCAGGGCCGTCCCTTCGGGGGCGGACGCCCCGGCGAGGCCGGCCGCGGCGGACGGCCCTCGGAGGGTCGTCCCGCCGGGCGTCCCCAGGACGGCCGTCCCGCCGGACGCCCGCCGGAAGGACGCCCGCAGGAGGGCCGCGGCGAGCGCCGCGATGCGCGCCCGTCCGGCGGCCGCCCCGAGCAGAATGCCCGGCCGGAGCGCGCCTCCGAGGGCCGTCCCCAGCAGCGCCCCGGCAATCGTCCGCGCAGCGGCGGCGGCGGCGAGGGCCGCACCATCGGCTGGCTCGAGCGCGCCCCGCGCTCCTGAGGCCCGGCGCCCTCGGCATCACGACACCGCGCCGCCCCGGACCTCCGGGGCGGCGTTCTCGTCTCGGCCTCCCCGGCGCGCGGGAAATCGGCCCGCCATATTGCCAAGCCGCGCCCGCGCGCCATCTCTCCCCCCGGAGACGGAACGGGAGGCCACCACCCCATGCGCTTCGAACTCTACCGGGATTCCAGCGGCGACTGGCGCTGGCGCCTGCGCGTGCAGAACGGCAACGTCATCGCCGACTCGGCAGAGGGCTATGCCCGCCGCGAGGATTGCGAGCACGGGATCAGCCTCGTGAAGGGGAGCGGCGCGGCCTCGACGGTCGACATGACGACCAAGATCGCCTGAATCGGACGGGTCGTCCGGCGCCGCGAACCCGGCCGCCTCCAGGCCCGGGCCGTATCGGTTGCACTGAAACGCTTTGAGCGGCTCGCGCGTTTGATGCGACCGGGCCAGATCTGCAACCCTTCGCCCGAAACTGTCGATTGACACACCAAGGAGTTGTGAACGTGCTGAGGAAGTTCCTCCTGGCCGCCCTGCTGGCCCTCGGCTTCGCCGCCGCGAGCCCCCAGGGTGCATCGGCGGCCCCCGTCGGTCCCGCCCTCGCCCTCCAGACCGAGGCGGCCCCAGCGCTGGCCGAGAAGGCGCAGTACTATTACGGCCCGCGCCGCTTCTATGGCCCGCGCCGCTTCTACGGCCGCCCCTATTACGGCCGCCGCTTCTACGGCCCGCGCCGGTTCTACGGCCGTCCCTATTACGGCCCGCGCCGCTTCTACGGCCCGCGCCGCTTCTACTACTGATCGGACCCCGCGCTCCCCGCGCGGATCCCGCCCGGCGGCTCCCCCGAGCCGCCGGGCTTTTTCATGCCCGGGCGTCAGGGCGAGCCCAATGTCAGGCGGCCCGGTCCGTGGCGCCTGAGGCCCCGGCCGGTTTGTCCAAGGGCCGGATTTGCTGATATCCTGGCGGCCCGCGAGACGGCCCGCGACAGATCGGGCCGCTCCGGAGGATACGCCGAGGATACGCCATGGACGACATCGCGA
The DNA here is from genome assembly GCF_008806345.1 of Methylobacterium planeticum. Classification (GTDB taxonomy): domain Bacteria; phylum Pseudomonadota; class Alphaproteobacteria; order Rhizobiales; family Beijerinckiaceae; genus Methylobacterium; species Methylobacterium planeticum. Next base: position 14,281 of record NZ_VZZJ01000027.1, read on the forward strand.
CCCGGGCCACCCCGCCCCCGAAACCCCCGATCCTCGGTTCCCTCGTGCCCCCCGTGCGGGCCCGGCGGACCGGCTCCGGCCGGGCCGAGCCGTGGCAATCGATCCCGCTCGAGTGCATCGTCTGCGCGGTGGCGGTCCTCGTCGCGGCGGCCCTGAAACTTGCCGGGCTGATGCCCTGATCGGCGGCCACGCCGGCATCGCGCGAACGCGCCTCGGAGGGACGGTCTGGATGAACGGGGTGAAGACGGCGGCGGCGGAGCCGCGGGGCGACCTCACGGTGCGCACGATCGCGATGCCGGCCGATACCAACGCCAACGGCGACATCTTCGGCGGCTGGGTCCTGTCGCAGATGGACCAGGCCGGCGGCATCGCGGGCGTCGACCGGGCGCAGGGACGGGTCGTCACCGTGGCGCTCGACGCCATGACCTTCATCCGCCCCGTGCGGGTCGGCGACGTGCTCTGCGTCTACACCCGGGTGGCGAGCGTCGGGCGGACCTCGATGAAGATCGAGGTGGAGGCCTGGGCCCGCCGCTTCTGCACGCAGCTGCGCGAGAAGGTCACGGAGGCGACCCTGACCTTCGTGGCCATCGACGACGAGGGCCGCCCCCGCCCGATCCCGCGGGAGCCGCGCCCCGCCGACTGAGCCGGCGCGCGGCGTTCCACACGCAGCGGTTTCATTCTCGAGCAAACTCGACTACAACACTGCTCTGCGAGGGTAGAATCTTCGTACCGGAGTGTAGTCGATTGCACGCAATTGGTCCGAGCAAAGCTTCCGCTGCGCGTGCCGAAGAAACAATCTGGATACAAGCCGGCAACACTCGGCGGGAGATCCTTCGGGCGCGTCGCGAAGATTGCCCGCCGCCTGAGCAGATCGACAGGATCGGGCCGGCACCGGCCGCCAACCTGACCCGGCACACTCTGCAGCCGCGGGAGAACCGCTGGGCCTGCCTCGGCCAGAGGCCCGCCATCGCCTGGTTCACGGGCCTGTCGGGGGCCGGCAAGTCGAGCATCGCCAACGCGGTCGACCGGGCGCTGACCGCCGAGGGCCGCCCCACCATGGTGCTCGACGGGGACAACCTGCGCCTCGGCCTCAACCGGGATCTCGGCTTCAGCGCCCGGGACCGGGCCGAGAACATCCGCCGCGCCGCCGAGACCGCCCGGCTGATGGCCGAGACCGGCCTGATCACCATCGTGTCGCTGATCTCGCCCTTCCGGGCCGAGCGCGCGGCGGCCCGCGAGATCGCGGGCGACATCCCGTTCCTGGAGATCTTCATCGACACGCCGCTCGCCGTCTGCGAGGCGCGCGACCCGAAGGGGCTCTACGACCGGGCGCGGGCGGGGGCGATCCCGGATTTCACCGGCATCTCGGCCCCCTACGAGGCGCCGGAGGCGCCGGACCTCACGATTACCACGCAGAATTGTACCGTGGAGGAGTCGGCCGGGGCGCTGATCCCCGCCCTCCTGCGCCTCAGCGCCCCGGCCTGAGGCGCTGCCCGGCGTCACTCGGCGGCGAACAGGCTCCAGGCATCGGAGGCGGGCGCCGGCGACGCCCCGGGGGCCGCGGGCGGCGTGGCGACGGCGCCGCCGGGACCGGCGCGGGTGGCCGCGGGCTCGATGCCGTGGGTCGCGGGCTCGATGTCGGCCGCGGGCCTGACATCGCCGGCCTTGGGATCCCCCGGCGCCGTCTCGCAGCCGAGCGCCGGCAGGGCCACGACGCGGTTGCCGCGGAAATCGTTGCGGCAGACGATGGCGCCGCGGCTCTCGACATAGCCGAGCAGGCGCCGGGCCCGGCCCGGCGAGCGGCTGCCGATGGCGCGGGCGAGGGCGGCGTCCCCGGGGCAGGGCTCGTCGGCGAGCGCCGCGCGGGCGAGCAGCAGGTACAGGCCCTGCACCTCCTCGGGCATCGCCGCGGCCGCCTCCTGCGCCTGCGCCCAGCGCCCGTCCGCCTCGGACTCGGCCGCCGCCGACAGGGCCGCCTCGTCGATCCCGGCGCGGGCGACGCTGAGCGCCCGCCGGAAGGCCGGCAGGCCGATCGCCTCCCCGTCGAGGCCCCGCATCCGGCAGCGCACCAGGAAATCCTGGTAGACCACCGCCACGGATTGGCCGCCCGCATCCGGGTCGCCGATCAGGCCGCGCAGAACCGCCTCGCAGCCCTCCCGGTTCCCGGCCGCGCTCAGGGCCGGGGACGCCTCGACGGGCTCGGGCCGGTAGGCGCTCAACTCGCGCATCAGGTCGGCGGGCGTCACCCGGGGCTGGGACGGTGGGCGCGCCGCGGGGGCGCGGGGCGGCAGGAACGCCTCCTCGGGCGAGGGCGTCAGGATCAGGGCGCGCAGGTCCGCCTCGCTCGGCTCCGGCAGAGGGATGAGCTTGGGCGAGCCGGAGCGGGCCGAGGTCGAGACCGGGCCGATGCGCAGGGCGAGGGGGCGCCGGCTCAGGGCCGGGCCGAGGGCCACGAACTCGCCGCGGGCGAGATCGCGGAAGCGCTCGGCGCCGCGCCGGTCGAGGCCGAGGAGATCGGCGGCGCGCGCCATGTCGATGTCCAGGAAGGTGCGGCCCATCAGGAAGTTGGTGGCCTCGGCCGCGACGTTCTTGGCGAGCTTGGCGAGGCGCTGCGTGGCGATGACCCCGGCGAGCCCCCGCTTGCGCCCGCGGCACATCAGGTTGGTCATGGCCCCGAGGGCGACCTTGCGGGCCTCGTCCGAGACGTCGCCGGCGGCGGCGGGGGCGAAGATCTGCGCCTCGTCGACGACGACGAGGATCGGGTACCAATGCGCCCGCTCGGCCTCGAACAGGCCGCCGAGGAAGGCGGCGGCGGCGCGCATCTGCGCCTCCATGTCGAGGCTCTCGAGGTTCAGCACCACCGAGACCCGGTGCGCCCGCACCCGCGCGGCGATGGCCTGGAGGTCGGCCTCCGCGTGGGCGCCGTCCACCACCACGTGCCCGTAGGCCTCCGACAGGGTGACGAAGTCGCCCTCGGGGTCGATCACCACCTGCTGCACCTGGCCCGCGCTCTGCTCCAGGAGCCGGCGCAGCAGGTGCGACTTGCCCGAGCCCGAATTGCCCTGGACCAGCAGGCGGGTGGCGAGGAGTTCCTCGAGGTCGAGCCGCGCCGGCTCAGGGGCAGCCTGCCCCGCCGCGCCCATGCTCAGACCCATCTCGATGCCGAACGCCATCACCGCTCCGGTTGCAGGCCGTGTTCCGAAATCCCGTGCCGCCCGGGCCCGGCGGGATTTTTCGCGGGGCAGGGCGGCGGCAGGTCCGGGACCCTAACATGCGCGGGGGCGTGCCGTTTCCGCCCGGGCCCGGCGCGTCCACAGGGATGCGGTCGCAGGGCGCGCAATCCTAGGTTTTTTACCCTAGGCACGTTTGCCTAGGTCTTTGAACCTGGGCTCGAATACCCAGGCTCGAATACCCGGGACCGGGTGGCCGCCCCCCTGCCCCGCCGGGGGCGCGCCGAGATTCCCCGCGCCGAGATTTCCCGCGCCGAGATTTCCCGCGCCTTGGCCCGTCCCGCCCGCCCGTGCGAAGCTCCGGCCCGGGAGCCACGACCGCCATGCGCCGCAACAGCCTCACCGACATCCCCGGCATCCGCGTCGGCCACGCGGGCGACGCGCGGGTCGCGAGCGGCACCACCGCGATCCTGTTCGACGCGCCGGTCACGGCCGCCATCGACGTGCGGGGCGGCGGCCCCGGCACCCGCGAGACCGACCTCCTCGACCCCGAGCGCACGGTGGCGGGCATCGACGCGCTGATGCTGTCCGGCGGCTCGGCCTTCGGGCTCGACGCGGCGGCGGGGGTGGTGGCCTGGCTCGCCGAGAACGGCCGGGGCTTTCCCATCGGCGGCCTGCGGGTGCCGATCGTGCCCGGCGCGATCCTGTTCGACCTCCTCAACGGCGGCGACAAGGATTGGGGCCGCTATCCGCCGTACCGCGAGCTCGGCTACGCGGCGGCGGCCGCCGCCGCGGAGGATTTCGCGATCGGCTCCGTCGGGGCGGGGACCGGCGCCCGCACGGCCAACCTGAAGGGCGGCCTCGGCACCGCCTCGGCGCCGGTCGCCGGCACGGATCTGGGCGTCGGGGCGCTCGTCGCCGTCAACGCCTTCGGGCGGGCGACGATCGGGGAGGGGCCGCATTTCTGGGCCGCGCCCTTCGAGCGGGCGGACGAGTTCGGCGGCCTCGGCTGGCCGGCGCGGGTGGAGCCCGGCGCCCTCGCCTTCCCGGCCCGCGCGATGCCGGGCGCCTCGACGACGCTCGCCGTGGTGGCGACCGACGCGGTGCTGACGAAGGCGCAGGCGCGCCGCCTCGCGGTGGCGGCGCAGGACGGGCTCGCCCGGGCGATCCACCCGGTGCACACGCCCCTCGACGGGGACGTGGTCTTCGCCGTGGCGACGGGCCGCCTCCCCCTCGCGGACCCGGTCGTCGACCTCGCCCGCCTCGGCGACACGGCCGCGCAGGTCCTCGCCCGCGCGGTCGCCCGGGGCGTGCACGCGGCCCGCGCCCTGCCCGGCCTGCCCGGGACCCCGGCGGGGGCGCCCCCGTCCTTCCTCGGCCTGCCGCCGGCCTGGAGGGACCTGTTCGGGCACGGCGCCTGAGCGCGCCTCAGCCGGCGTCGCCGATTCCGTCGCGCCCATCCGGGCCGCCGATCTCTTCGTGCCCGTCCCGCAGGAGCTGGGCGAGGCCGGCATCGACCTCGGCGCCGAGCATCCTGCGCTCGGCCTCGGTGAGGTCCCGGGCCCATCGCGGCCCGGCGAAGCCCTCCGCGCAGCGCGCCCGCTCGGCGGCGATGTAGGCCTCGGTCTCGGCGGGCTGCGTGCGCAGGGCCCGGACGAAGCCGAACCAGGCCGCCCGCTCCACCACCGCCAGGCGCGCGCGCAGGCGGATCATCACGGCCCGGTCGGGGCTCACATCCTCGTCGCTCATGCTCTCGGCCTCAGCGCCGCGGCTCGCAGCGGGTCTTCACGTAGCTGCCCTCGCCGCCGACGTGACCCGCATTGGCGGCGAGCACCGGCCCCTGGACGAGGCATTCCTGCAGGGTATGGGCCGGGCCGGTGATCACGTCGAGGGCGGTCTCGCGCGAGCAATCGGGGGCCTGGACCGTGGAGGCGCAGACGAGCGCGACGACGAGGATGGCGTTCATGGACCCTCCCTGGCTCCGGTGCGGGCGCGCGCCGGGGACGGCGCGGCGAATCCGGCATGGGAGAGCACCCAAGCTGCAGCATCGCCCCGGCGTTCCCAAGGGCCCGCGTCGTCGCAGGGACGGCCCCTGCCCCGGGCATCAATCCGCCCGGCGGGCCCGCGCCGCGCTCACGGTGCTGCCCGCCGAGGCCGCTACGATGCAGGCGATGGCACACCCCTCGGGCAGGCTCAGGCGCTCGCTCAGGATCGCCAGCCCGGCGAGGGCCGCGATGGCGGGCTCTAGGCTGAGGAGCACCCCGAAGGTCTGCCGCGGCAGCCGCTTCAGGGCGACCATCTCGAGGGAGTAGGGCAGCGCGCTCGACAGGATCGCGACCGCGAGGCCGAGGCCGATCAGGCGCGGGTCGAGCAGGGCCGCGCCGGCCTCGGCGATGCCGGCGGGCAGCACCACGAGGGCGGCCACCCCGAGCCCCAGCGAGACCGCCTGCCCCCCGTGCAGCCGCCCGGCCTGCTGCCCGAACACGATGTAGAGGGCCCAGCACAGGGCCGCCCCGAGGACGCAGGCGAGGCCGGTCGGGTCGAGGGGCCGCATCGCCCCCGGGCCGGCGGTGAGCCATCCGGGCAGGAGCAGCAGGGCGAGCCCGAGGGCGGCGAGGCCGACCCAGAGGACATCCGCGAGCCGGCGCGAGGCGAGGAGCGCCACCGCGAGGGGGCCGGTGAACTCGATCGCCACCGCGATCCCGAGCGGGATCGTGCGCAGCGACAGGTAGAACAGGAGGTTCATGGCCCCGAGCACCGCCCCGTAGAGCGCGAGCGTCCCGGCATCGCGCCCCGACAGGCGCCAGCGCCAGGGCCGCCAGACCGCGCAGAGGAGGAGGGCCGCGAAGCCGACCCGGTAGGCGGTGGTGCCCGCCGCCCCCACGGCCGGGAACAGGTGCTTGGCGAAGGCCGTGCCGACGCAGAGGGAGACGATCCCGGCCACGAGGGCGCCGACGGGCAGCACGAGCGAGGCGCCGCCGGAGCGGCGGAGCGGGACGGGGCGGGCGGGCATCAGGCCTCTTATCCCGAAACGCCGCGCCCGTATCGCGCCGGGCCGCGCCTCGGCGGGCCTTATTCCGGCGCGGCCCCCTGCCCCGGCTCCGGCCGGTCCCCCGGCCCGTCATTGGCCGCGAGCCGGTCGATCAGCCCCTGCATGCCGCTGGGCACCGGCGTCTCCGCCTCGCGGGCGTAGAGGGTGCGCAGCTGCCGCCCGATCTCCGCGAGGCTGAGGGAGCCCTTGAGGATGACCCGGTCCGCCTGGGCGGCGAGGCTCGCCTTCTCGGCCTCGGTGATCTCCTTGGCGGTGAGCACCACCACGGGCACGTCCCCGCCGTCGGGGCGGGCGCGCAGGGCCCGCAGGAAGCTGAACCCGTCCATCTCGGGCATCATCAGGTCGAGGAGGATCAGGCTCGGGCGCACCGCGTCGAGGCGCTTCAGGGCGGCGGCGCCGTTCTCGGCCTCGTCGACGGTCCAGCCGTCGCGCGCCAGGGTCCGGCGCAGGCGCTCGCGGGCGTCGCGGTCGTCGTCGACCACGAGCACGCAGGCATCGATCCCCTCGGGCCGGTAGCGGTCCATCAGGCCCTTGAGGCGCCCCCACTCGATCGGCTTGACGAGGTAGTCGGTGGCGCCCAGCGCCTGCCCGAGGCCCTGCTCGGCCACCACCGAGGTCATGATGACCGGGATGCCGGCGAGCTCGGGGTCGCTGCGCACGGCGTGCAGCACCGCCCAGCCGTCCATGCGCGGCATCTCGACGTCGAGCAGGATGGCCCGGGGCTTCAGGGCGCGGGCGAGGGTCAGCCCGGCCCGCCCGTCATTGGCGGTGCGGACCCGGAAGCCCTCGCGCTCGAGGAAGCGCTGCAGGATCTCGCGGGCGGCCGGGTCGTCGTCCACGAGCAGCACCGCGTCGTGCTCCTCGTGCTCGGGGATGGGGGGCGCCTCGATGGCGCCCTCGACCTCGGCCACGGCCTCGTCCTCGGGGCTGAGCTCCGCGGGCAGGCGGACCGTGAAGGTCGAGCCGGCGCCGTGCCGGCTCTCCACCGCGATGTCGCCCCCCATCTTGCGGCAGAAGGCGCGGGTGATGGCGAGGCCGAGGCCGGTGCCGCCGAACTGGCGGGTGGTGGATTCGTCGGCCTGGGCGAAGCGCTCGAACAGGCGCCCGATCTGCGCCTCGGTGAGCCCGATGCCCGTGTCGGCGACGGCGAAGCTGAGCCAGTCGGCCCCCGCTTCCCGGTGGCGGCGCACCGACAGGGTGATGCGCCCGTCCTCGGTGAACTTCGCGGCGTTGCCCACGAGGTTCAGCAGGCACTGGCGGATCTTGGTCTGGTCCTGGTGCATCTCCCCGAGATCGGGGCCGAGATCGGCCACGAAGCGGTTGCGCTTCTTGGCGACGAGGGAATCGGTGGCCGCCGCCACGTCCTCGACGAGGGAGGCGACCGGGAAGGTCTCGGCCGAGACGGTCATGCGGCCGGCCTCGATCTTCGAGATGTCGAGGACGTCGTTGATCAGGCTGAGGAGGTGGCGCGCCGCCGTCTCGATCTTGCGCAGGTCCGGCAGCAGATCGGACTGGCCGAGATCCTCGAGCTCCTCGCCGAGCATCTCCGCGTAGCCGATCACCGCCGAGAGGGGCGTGCGCAGCTCGTGGCTCATGTTGGCGATGAACTGGCTCTTGGCGAGGTTGGCCGCCTCCGCCGCCGCCCGCGCCCGCTCGACCTCGGCCTGCGCCTCCTTGCGCTCGGTGATGTCGACGTTGAGGCCGACCCATTCGCGGATCGACCCGTCCGCCTCGACCACCGGCACGCCGCGCACCTCGGTGTCGCGCCAGGCCCCGTCGGCCCGGCGCAGCCGGTACTCGACCTGGTAGGGCTTGCGGGCCTCCAGGCATTCCGCCCAGATCTCGGCGGCGCGGGCCCGGTCGTCCGGATGGACGGCGTCGACCCAGCCCCAGCCCTGGTAGGCCTCGTCGCTCTGGCCCGTATAGGCGCTCCAGCGCGGCTGCGGCGGCATCAGCTCGCCCGCCGCGTTGGTGTTCCAGATCACCGCCGCCGAGGCCTCGACCAGCGCCCGGAAGCGCTCCTCCGACTGGCGCAGGCGCGCCTCGGCGCCGCGGGTGCGGGTGACGTCGGTGTTGGTGCCGTACCAGCGCAGGATCCGGCCCCGTGCGTCCCGGTGCGGCATCGCCTGGGACAGGAACCAGCGATAGCGCCCGTCGCTCCCGCGCAGCGGGAAGGTGTCCTCCCAGGGCTCGCCGGCCGCGATGGCGGCCTTGTAGCGCGCCGTCACCGCCTCGACGTGGTCGGGATGGTGGACCTTGCGCCAGCCCCAATCCTGCATCTCGTCGAAGGTCGAGCCGGTATAGTCGTACCAGCGCCGGTTGTACCAGACGATGGTGCCGTCGACCCGCGCCATCCAGGCGAGCTGCGGCAGCGCCTCGGCGAGGTTGCGGTAATCGGCCTCGCCGATGTCAGGATCCGGCATCGCGTCGTCTCGGCTCATGCGTCCCACCGGCTCCCGGCCCGCCGCGCCACGCCGCGCGCGGGCACGCCTTGCATATAAGTTGCCCGGGCCCGTTCGGATCGGCCGGGCCCCCGGAATTCAGCGCGGGGGCGCCGCCGGGCCCGCGCCGGAGGCCCGGGCGGCCTGCCGGGCGGAGCGCCAGGAATCGAGGGCGTAGAGGACGAGCGCCAGCCAGATCAGGCCGAACAGGGGCACCTGGTGGGGCGCGACGTGCTCGCCGTAGGCCAGCACGCTCAGGAGCAGCAGGCAGGTCGGCGCGAGGTATTGCAGCAGGCCGAGGGTGGCGAGCTTCATCCGCTCGGCGGCCGCCGCGAACCAGATCAGCGGCAGCGCCGTCGTCACCCCGGTCAGGGCCAGGAGCCCGAGGGTCTGGCCGTCGCGGGGGGTCGTCTCCGGGGTCCAGGCCCAGTAGGCGAGCGCGAAGGGGGTGAGGAGCAGGGTCTCGGCCAGGAACCCGACCACCGGATCGATTCCGACGACCTTCCGGATCAGCCCGTAGAGGGAGAAGCTGGCGGCGAGCGCCAGCGCCACCCAGGGCAGGGTCCCGGCCATCACGACCGCCGTCAGGACGCCGAGGGCCGCGATCCCCACGGCCGCGACCTGGACCGGGCGCAGGCGCTCGCCGAGCACCAGGGCCCCGAGGGCGACGCTGACCAGGGGGTTGATGTAGTAGCCGAGGCTGGCGTCGAGCAGGTGCCCGCTGTTCACCGCCCCGAGATAGAGCAGCCAATTGACCGCGATGAGGGCGGCGGAGGCCACGAGCCAGCCGTGCCGGGCCCGCAGCGGGAAGGGGCTGCGCAGGCGGGCGCGCCACAGCGCCACCAGCCCGAGGGCGAACAGGCTCGACCAGACGATGCGCTCGGCCAGGATCAGGCCGGGGCTGAGCCCGTTGAGCAGCCGGAAATGCACCGGGACCACGAGGCCCCAGCTCAGATAGGCGCCGAGTGCGTAGACGAGGCCCACGTCCCGAGATCCCTCCCAGCCCGCCGGGTGCGGCGGGGGCAGGCTTCATAGCGGGCGCGGGCACGGGACGTCAGGGCCTTCCGCGCCGGGCCTGACCTGCGCTGAGGACTGCCCCCGCGGGCCCCGCGCCCTCCGGCACGGCCCCTCGACGCCGAACTTCAGCGCCGAACTTCAGCGCCGAACCGGGGCGATCGGGTCGCCGCGCATCAGGGCGTTCAGGCGCTCGGTGTCGAAGCCGTTCGGGATCTTGGGCGCGGCGGGCTTCGGCGGGAGGGCGGCGAGCTTGGCCTCGGCCGCCCGGGCGCCGGGCCGCGCCTCGCCGGGCCTCGTCCCGGTGGGCCGGATCTCGCCGGGCCGGATCTCGCCGAACCCCGGATCCGGCAGGATCGAGCCGGTGGCGGAGGGTTCGAGGGGGAGGGCGCGGGCGAGGCGCGGGGCGGGCTGCAGGTGGGCGAGCCGGTCGACGCAGGTGAAGCCGACGATGCCGGTGCTGGCGGCCACGACGGCCCCCACGGCCAGGAGACGCAGGATACGCAAGGGCGAACTCATCCCGGATACGCGAACAGGGCCTCAGGATAGGCAGGCGGCCGTTAACGAAGGCACTCTGTCCCGCCACGGCGCGCACGGAAATCCGATGGACCGCGCCGCCCGGATGCGGGCCTGCGAGGAGGCCTCGAACCCGGGAAGCCGCCCGCGCGCCCTCAGCCCAGGACCCGGGCGAGGAAGCTGCGCGCCCGCGGGTGGCCCGGTGCCGCGAAGAAGTCCCGCGGCGGGGCGTCCTCGAGGATCTGGCCCTCGTCCATGAACACCACCCGGTCGGCGACCTGCCGGGCGAAGCCCATCTCGTGGGTCACGACCAGCATGGTCATGCCGCCCTCGGCGAGGCCCACCAGGGTGTCGAGCACCTCCTGCACCATCTCGGGGTCGAGGGCCGAGGTCGGCTCGTCGAAGAGCATCACCTCCGGGCTCATGCAGAGCGCCCGGGCGATCGCCACCCGCTGCTGCTGGCCGCCGGAGAGCTGCGCCGGATACTTCGCGGCCTCGCCGAGGATGCGCACCCGGTCGAGGTGGCGGCGGGCGAGTTCCTCGGCCGCCCGCCGCTCCATCCGCCCGGCATGGATCGGCGCGAGGGTGCAGTTCTCCAGCACGCTGAGATGGGGGAACAGGTTGAAGGCCTGGAACACCATGCCGACCCGGGCCCCCTCCCCGCCCGGCGCCCGGCCGCCGACCCGGATCGTGCCGGCCTGATGCGGCACCAGGCCGTTGATGCAGCGGATCAGGGTCGACTTGCCCGAGCCCGAGGGGCCGCAGATCACGATCCGCTCGCCCGGCGCCACCGTCAGGTCGACGTCGCGCAGGACGTGCTGGGTCCCGAACCAGGCGCCGACGCCGCGGAACTCCACCGCGGGCGGGCGGGATCGGGCAGAATCCGGTGCGGGTGCGGATGCGGTCATGGGCGCCAGAGAAAGGCGGTTTCGGCCGGCGGCGCAAGCCGCGCCCGGCCCGACCTGCCGAGCCCGGCCCGGCCGGCCCGAGGCCTCAATCCGCCCGGGTGAGCGCGATGGCGTTGCCCTCGATCACCGTGAAGCTGATCCCGGCCGCCCGCAGGGTGGCGATCGCGGTCTGGCGCGAGCGGGCGGCGGGACCGTCCGCGTTCTCCTCCAGGCGGCGGACCGTCGAGAAGGACAGGCCGCTGGCCCGGGCGAGATCGGCCATCGACCAGTCGAGGAGGGCGCGGGCGGCGCGCAGGTGACGGCCCTCGATGGCCTGCTCCAGCCCGGCCCCGAGATCGGTCTCGGGCTGGGGCGCCACCGTGTCGGTCGGCACCATCACCATGGTCCAGCTCTCGACCGCGCCGGCGGCGTCGCGGGTCGGGATCAGGGTCTGGCGGAACGGCACGCGCTCGCCCCCGGCGAGCCGCAGGGTCGGGGTGACGGTGAAGGGCTGGCCCGCCGCGTAGAGGGGCGGCATCTGCTCGCGCCACTGCGCCCATTCCTCGGGGACCACCGGGGCGAGCCAGTTCTCGGCGATCTCCTCGCGCCGCAGGCCCGTCATCTCCAGGAACTCGGGCCCGTACTCGCAGAAGGGCACCACCGTCTCGGTGAAGGTGAAGATCCGGGCCTGCCGGGCCAGGGCGTGGCGGCGGCGCTGCTCGGCCATCTGCGCCCGGCCGAGGCGCTCGCGGTCGGTGACGTCGAGCACCACGCCGACCGCCCCCATCGGGCGGCCGTCGGGGGCGTGGAACACCTCGCCGCGGGTCGCCAGCGCCCGCATCGTGCCGTCGCGCCGGACGATGCGGATCGTGTGGTCGCCGAGGATGCCGGTGCGCGCGATCTCGCCGGGCTCCTCCAGGCTCGGCCGGTCGTCCGGATGGGCGAGGGCGCGCAGCAGCGTGTAATCGGGCTGCACCGAGCCCGGCTCGAAGCCGAGGATGTCGTAGAGGCCGGGCGACCAGGCCTGCGCCCCGGTGGCGAACACCCAGCTCCAGGTCCCGGTCAGGCCCTGCGCCTCGATCATCCGCAGGAACTCGCGGGACGAGAAGGTCGGAGAAGTGCCGTGCATCGCAGAAAGCCCCGTCCATCGCGGGCGCCCGGCGAAGCCGCCGGATGTCCGAGCGTGTTCCGCGCCGGCCGCCCCCCTCACCCAAGCAAGCGGATCCGCTGAGCCCCTCCGAACCGGACCCGCGCGGGCCACCCGAGAGACTTCGATGCCGTCGGAATCGCCCGGCGGCCCATCGGATTCACACCGGAACCCGGCCGGGTTAACACATCTTGTCGGGAATTCAAAGACTTCTCATAGTTCAACTTAAAGATGCGAACGTATTCGAAACGAATACGTCTTGCCGACGGAGGATCCGCGGGCCGATCGCGCCGGCCGTATCCGGAATACAGGTCAGAATCGCTTCGGACCGGCGCGCGGGCCCCTCAGCGGCGGTCGCCGGCGGCGAGGCGCCGCTCGATGAAGCCGGCGTAGCGCGCCATGGCGAAGCACGCGGCGAAGTAGACGAGGGCCGCGAAGGCGTAGGCCGTGACCGGCACGGAGGGGGCCGACCAGCGCGGGTCGGCGCGGGCGGCCTCGAGCGCCCGGATGAAGTCGCTGATGCCCACGATCGAGACCAGGGTCGTGTCCTTGAACAGGCCGATCATCGTGTTGACGATGCCGGGCACCACCACCTTGAGGGCCTGGGGCAGCACCACGGTGGCGAGGACCTGCGGGCGGGTGAGGCCGAGGGCGGCGGCGGCCTCCTCCTGGCCGCGCGGCACCGCCTGCAGGCCGCCGCGCACCACCTCGGCCATGTAGGCGGAGGCGAAGAGCGCGATGCCCACGAGGGGCCGCACGAGGCGGTCGACCGTGAGGTCGCCCGGCAGGAACAGGGGCAGCATCACGTTGGCCATGAACAGGACGGTGATGAGCGGCACCCCGCGCCAGAACTCGATGAAGCCGGTGCAGAGGAGGCGCAGCACCGGCAGCTCGGAGCGCCGCCCGAGGGCGAGCAGGATGCCGAGCGGCAGGGAGGCGACGATGCCCACGAGGGAGACCACCACCGTGACGAGGAGGCCGCCCCAGCGCCCGGTCGGGACGGTGGCGAGGCCGAGCCACGGCGCCCCGGAGAGCAGGGCGTAGGCGCAGAGCGGCAGGATCAGGAAGGCGTAGGCGGCGCCGAGGCGCCGGCGGGGCGCCCCGGGCCAGAGCATCCAGCCCGTCGCGAGGGCGGTGAGGGCGAAGAACAGGTTCGCCCGCCAGCGCTCGGGGACCGGGTAGGCGCCGTAGGCGAGGTAGCCGATCTTCTCCGCCACGAAGGCCCAGCAGGCGCCGACGGGCCGGCCGGCGATCTCGGGGCGGCAGGCGGCGCCGGATTCTCCCGTCCAGACCGCGTCGAGGACGAGGAAGCGCAGGGCCGCCGGCACCAGCCAGGCGAGGAGGAGGAGGATCGCCAGGGTCGTGAGCCCGTTGCCGAGGCTCGAGAACAGGTTGCGGCGCGCCCAGGCGACGGGGCCGGTGACGGCCCGCGGCGGCGGGGACGGCGGGACCGGCTCGGCGCGCACGACGCTCATCGGCGCCCCACCGCGACGACGCGGGCGTTGTAGCGGTTCATCGCGGCGGCGGTGGCGAGGCTGATCGCCAGGTAGACCGCCATGGTGATGGTCACGGCCTCCACCGCCTGGTTCGTCTGGTTGAGCACGGTGCCCATCATCACGTGGACGAGGTCCGGGTAGCCGATCAGCACCGCGAGCGAGGAGTTCTTGGTGAGGGTGAGGTACTGGCTCGTCAGGGGCGGCAGGATCACCCGCAGCGCCTGGGGCAGCACGACGAGGCGCAGGGCCTTGGCCCGGCTCAGGCCGAGGGCGGTCGCGGCCTCCACCTGGCCGCGGGGCACGCTGGCGATGCCGGCCCGCACGATCTCGGCGATGAAGGCCGCCGTGTAGGTGGAGAGCCCCGCGAGCAGGGCGGTGAATTCGGGCTGGAGCGCGAGCCCGCCCTCGATGTCGAAGGGGCCGCGCAGCGGGACAGCGACCGGCACCGGGCGGCCCGCGAGCGCGAGCCCGATCCAGGCCAGGGCCGGCAGCCCGAGGCAGAGGGCGAGGCCGGGCCCGAGCAGGGGCAGCCCCCGCCCCGTCCGGGCGGCGCGGCGCCGCGAGGCCCGGGCCAGCCCCAGGGTCGCCAGGAGGCCGAGCCCGAAGGCGCCCGGCACGAGGGCGTTCCAGTCCGAGAAATCGGGCCGGGGCAGGAACAGGCCGCGCTGGGTCAGGAAGACCGCGTCCCGCCAGGCGGCGGGGTCGCGGGGCTCGGGCAGGGCCACCCGCACCGCCACGTACCAGACGAGGAGCTGCAGCAGCAGCGGCACGTTGCGGAACAGCTCGACATAGGCCCGCGCGATCCCGCGCAGGATCAGGTTCGGCGAGAACCGGGCGATGCCGAGGCCGAACCCGATCGCGCTCGCCAGGACGATGCCGAGGCCGGAGACGAGGAGGGTGTTGAGCAGCCCGGCGAGGCAGGCCCGCCCGTAGCTCGCGGTCGCGGCCGCGTAGGGGATCAGGCTCTGGCTGAGGTCGAAGCCGGCCGCGCGCTCGAGGAAGCCGAACCCCGCCACGATCCCCTGGCGGGCGAGCTTGTCCGCCGCGTTCGCCCACGCCCCGTAGGCGAGGGCGGCGAGGCCGGCGAGGAGCAGCGCCTGCAGCGCCAGCCCGCGCCAGGATCCGCCCCGGTTCCCAGCCCGGTCCCCGCCCCGTGCGGGGCCCCGCCCCGCCCTCACCGGATCGGCGGCCCGTATTGCAGGCCCCCCTTGTTCCAGAGGGCGTTGAGGCCGCGCGGGATCTTCAGCGGGGTGCCGTCCCCGAGGTTGCGGGCGTAGGCCTCGCCGTAATTGCCGACATGCCGGATGATCCGGTAGGCCCAGTCGTTCGTCAGCCCCAGCGCCTCGCCGTACTTGCCCTCGAGGCCGAGGATGCGGCGCACGTCCGGGCTGAGCGCGTCCCTGCGCATGGCCTCGACGTTCTCCTGGCCGATCCCGGCCTCCTCGGCATCCAGCATGGCGTAGTGGGTCCAGGCCACGATGTCGCGCCACTGGTCGTCGCCCTGGCGCACCACGGGGGAGAACGGCTCCTTCGAGATCGTCTCGGGCAGGACCGCGTGCGCCTCGGGCTCGGCCATCTTCAGGCGCTCGCCGTAGAGGGAGGACTTGTCCGTCGAGTAGGCGTCGCAGCGTCCGGAATCGTAGGCGCGGCCGGTCTCCTCGGCGGTGGCGAAGGCGACCACCTTGTAGGTGAGCCCGCGGGTGCGGAACCAGTCGGCGAGGTTGAGCTCCGTGGTGGTGCCCTGCTGCAGGCAGATCGTGGCCCGGTCGAGCCCCTCCACGTGGGCGATGCCCCGGTCCTTGCGCACCAGGAAGCCCTGCCCGTCGTAGAAGTTGATCGCCGGGAAGTTCAGCTTGGCGCTGGTGTCGCGGGCCAGCGTCCAGGTGGTGTTGCGGGCGAGCACGTCGATCTCGCCCGATTGCAGCGCCGTGAAGCGCGCGGGCGCGGCGAGCGGCACGAACCGGACCTTGCCCGGGTCGTCGAAGATCGCGGCGGCCAGCGCCCGGCAGAAATCGATGTCGAGCCCGCGCCACTCGCCCTTCGAATCCGGCACCCCGAACCCGGCGACGCCCGGGCTCGAGCCGCAAGTCAGGTGGCCCCGCGCCCGGATCTCGCCGAGGAGGCCCTCGGCGCGGGCCGGGGTGGCGGGGAAGGCGGCGGCCAGGAGGGCGGCCAGGAGGAGGGCGGCCAGGAGGGCGGCGGCGAGCCCGCGGGCCGCCCGCGCCCCGCCCGCCGGCGTCGCCGCGTCCGGGTCCGGGCGCATCCGTCGACCGGACCCGGCAAGAGAACCGGCAAGAGGGTCGGCAAGAGGACCGACAAGAGAATCGGCAAGAGAATCGGCAAGGGTCAGGATCGGCAAGGGTCCAGGTCCCGCGGGGATCGTCCGGCGCCATTGCGCGCGGCGGGCGCGCCGGTCAAGGCCCGGGGCCCGACTTGACCTTCCGCCGCGGGCCGGGCTTGTCGTCGCCGAGCCGACGCCCTCGCCCGCCCTCACCTGCCCCGAGCCCGCATGTCCAAATCCCCGCCCCGCGATCCCGGCCGCTTCGGCGAAGCCACCCGCCTGGTCCATGCGGGGCGCGACCCGTCCGCCCAGCACGGCTTCGTCAACACGCCGATCTACCGCGGCTCGACGGTGCTCTACCCGACCTACGACGACATCCAGCACCGGCGCGGGCGCTACAATTACGGCACCTCGGCGACCCCCACCATGGACGCGCTGACGGAGGCCTGGACGCAGGTCGCGGGGGCGGCCGGCACCGTGGTGACGCCCTCCGGCCTCTCGGCGCTGACGGTCGCCCTGATGGCGAGCGTGTCGGCGGGCGACCACCTGCTCGTCACCGATTCCGCCTACCGCCCGACGCGCCAGTTCTGCGACGGGGTGCTGTCCCGCTTCGGCGTGGCGGTGACCTATTACGACCCGACGATCGGCGCCGGCATCCAGGCGCTGATGCGGGACGACACGAAGGCCGTGCTCGTCGAGGCGCCGGGCTCCCAGAGCTTCGAGATGCAGGACGTGCCGGCCATCGCCGCGGCGGTGCATGCCCGCGGCGGCACCGTGATCATGGACAACACCTGGGCGACGCCGCTGCTGTTCCCGCCCCACGCGCGCGGCGTCGACATCGCGGTGGAGGCCGGCACCAAGTATCTCAGCGGCGGCTCGGACCTGCTCATCGGCCTGACCTCCGCCACCGCCCAGCACTTCCCGGCGGTGCGGCGCACCTTCGACCACTTCGCCATGTGCGCGGGCCCGGAGGACATCTTCCTGGCGCTCCGGGGCCTGCGCACCATGTCCCTGCGCCTGCGCGAGCACGGGCGCCAGGGCCTGGAGATGGCGCGCTGGCTGCAGGCGCGCCCGGAGGTGCTGCGGGTGCTGCATCCGGGCCTGCCCGAGGATCCCGGCCACGCGATCTGGCGGCGGGACTTCTCCGGGGCGTCCGGGCTCTTCGGCGTCATCCTGAAGCCGGTGCCCGAGGCGGCGGTCGCCGCCCTGCTCGACGGGCTGGAGCTGTTCGGGATGGGCTTCTCCTGGGGCGGCTTCGAGAGCCTCGTCATCCCCTTCGACTGCAAGCCCTACCGCACGGCGACGCGCTGGGCCCCGGGCGGTCCCGCGCTGCGCTTCCACATCGGCCTCGAGGACGTCGCCGACCTCAAGGCCGACCTCGAGGCCGGGTTCGCGCGGCTGCGGGCGGCGGCCGGCTGAGCGCGGGCCCGCCTCACGGCACCAGCCAGGTGCCGTGCCAGGTCCCGTGCGAGCCCCCGGCCCCGCGGGTCCAGCCGGCGCGGCGGTGGCCGCGGCGGTCGAGGTAGAGGAAGTCGAGGGACTCGGCGCGCACGAGGAGCGCGCAGAAGTTCGGGCGGCCGAGCGCGCGGGCCGCCTCCGGGTCGGGCTGGGCGTAGGCGCCGCCCCGCGCCAGGGCCGTGCCGGGGGCGGGCTCGACGCCGTAGCAGACCCGGCTCATGGGCTGGCTCCCGGCCCAGGCCGCCTCCGCCACCGCGTCGTCGGCGTGGAGGCCGGCCCGGCCCTCGATGCGGATCTGCACCTTGCTCTCGGGATCGTAGGCGTGGAGCGCGCAGGGCGCCCGCGCCAGCAGCTCCGCGGCCTTGTCGGAGCGCCGGTCGCAGTGGATGCGCAGGGTCGCGGTCTCGGGGTCGGCGGCGCGCAGCACCACGGTGCGCACCCGCGGCCGGCCCTCGGCCCCGATCGTGGCGAGGCTCGGGGTGTGGAAGGCCGAGCGGCCGCGGCGGACCCCGTCCGCGAGGAGCCGCCAGAGCTCGGCCCAGGCGGCCGCGAGGTCGTCGTGGAAGGGAGGCAGGGGGGTGCGCGCGTCCGGGCTCATGCGGGCAGGCTCGCAGGCCCGCGCGGCCCGATCAAGCGCCGCCGTCCGGGGCCGCGGAGCCCGCCCGGCGGGCGGCGGCCTCGCCCTGGAGCCTGCGGCGGCGCTCGCGGAAGATCAGCGACAGGTTGCGCAGGTAGATCCCCGTCGAGAGCCCCTGCCCGATGATGATCACGGGCTCGCGCCGGACGAAGCCGTAGACCAGCGTCATCAGGCCGCCCACGATCGACAGGAACCAGAACGAGAGCGGCATCACGCTCCGGCCCGCCCGCTCGCTCGCGATCCATTGCAGGATGAAGCGCGAGCCGAAGATGAGCTGCGCCAGGATGCCGAAGACCAGCCAGAAATCGAAGCGCGTGACGAACACGTCGTAGAAGTAGCCGCGCAGGTGATCCGAGATCTCGATCAGCACGACGCCTCCTCCCGGCGCGCCACCACCTCGGTCACCGACGGGGTCGGGCGCTTGCGCCGGATCAGCCACCAGACCCCGGCGAGGTCGAGGAGCCCGACCCAGAGGCGGTCGAACAGGCCGTAATTCGAGGTGCCGGTGTGGCGCGGCCGGTCGACCACGTCGCGGTGGACCACCCCGAAGCCCTCCCGGGCCACGAGGGCCGGCATGAAGCGGTGGAGCGCGTCGAAATAGGGCAGCGCCCGGTAGACCTCGCGGCGGAAGACCTTGAGGCCGCAGCCGGTGTCGCGGGTGGAATCCTTGAGGATGCGTCCCCGCACCCCGTTGGCGATGCGCGACTGCAGCATCTTGAAGGGCCCGTCCTTGCGGCCGGTGCGCTGGCCCTGCGCCAGGCCGATCCCGGGGCCGCCCTGCTCCAGGGCCGCCACGAGCGCCGGGAGGAAGGCCGGGTCGTTCTGGCCGTCGCCGTCGAGGGTGGCGACGACCGGCGCGCGCGCCGCCGCGACGCCGCTGCGCACCGCCGCGCTCTGGCCGCCGCCGCGGGCGTGGCGCAGCACCCGGAGCCAGGGCCGGCCGGCCCGGGCGGCCTCGAGGGCGGCGGGCGTCCCGTCGGTGGAGCCGTCGTCGACATAGATCACCTCGAAGGGCGCGAGGCCGGCGCAGGCCCGCGCGATCTCGGCCACGAGGCCCTCGATGTTGCCGGCCTCGTTGCGCACCGGCACCACGACGGCGAGGCGGGGCGGCGCGCCCGCGAGATCCGATGTCAGGGCCGGGGACACGTCCGATGCCGGATGCGAATCGGGCATCGGTGCGCTGGCCGGTCCGGTCATCGGTCCCGTCATGGGCTCACCCCGTAGGCCGTGAGGTCGACCCGCCGGCCGCCGTTGATGTTGAAGCCCGAGACCCGGCCCGCCGCCGGGGGCGCGAGGCCCGCGGCCCCGGCGGCGGCCGCGAATTCGGGGGCGAACCGGCCCTCGACGAAGACGAGCCGGCAGCCGCCGGCCCGCAGGAAGTCGATCGCCTCGGCGCCGGAATTCAGCATGGCGAGGTCGGTGCCGATCAGGAAGACGAGGCTCGGCTCGCGGTAGCCGAGGCTCGCGACCTGCGGATGGGGGCAGGCGAGGCCGTCGCGCAGGGCGGCGAGGCGCGGCGAGACCTTCAGGGCGGGGAGCGCCGGCTGCACCAGCCCGAACACCGCGGGCGAGACCAGGGCGGAGGCGAGCACCGCGAGGACCAGGGCCCGCTCGGCCCGGGCCCGGGCGAAGGCCAGGACGGCGAGGCCCGCGAGGCCGGCCGCCCCGGCCAGCGGCGGCAGCCCGGCCCAGGGCAGGCGCCCGTCGAGCTGCCAGCCGGCATAGGACAGGCCGGCCATCAGCCCCAGCGGGATCAGCACCGCCAGGAGCGCCACCGCGACGGCGCCCCGCCGGCGCGGATCGAGGGCGCCCCCCGTCGCCGCCATCACGGTGAGGATCGCCACGGCCGGCATCAGGGGCAGCACGTAGTGCGGCAGCTTCGTCGGCACGGCCTCGAACAGGATCCAGGCCGGCACGATCCAGGCGAGCAGGAGGGCGACCGCATCGCTCCCCCGCTGGCGCCAGCCGAAGGGCAGGCTCAGGGCCGCGAAGGCCGCGCCCGGCCAGAAGGTCGCGAAGACGATCAGCAGATAGGTCCCGGGCGGCGCCCAGTGCTTCTCCTTGGCGCTCCCGACCTTGCCGAGCATGTCCTGGCCGACCGCCTCGCCGAAGAAGGCGCCGCCGCTCTTCCAGGCGATGGCGAGGAACCAGGGCGCCACGAGGACGAGGACCAGGGCGAGGCCGAGGCCGGGGCGCAGGGCCCGGAGCCAGACCCCGGAGCGGGCGCGCAGCGAGAGCGGCAGCGCCGCGAGCCCGACGAAGAGCGGCACCATCGGGCCCTTGACCAGGATGCCGAGGGCGAGGCCGAGCCAGAAGGCCAGGACGGTGGCGAGCGGAAGCTTGCCGAGCGGGACCTTGGCGGGCGGAAGGCGCGGACCGGCCCGCCCGAGCCAGGCGCGGGCGAGCCCCCCGAGGGCCGCGACCGAGCAGGCGGTCAGCACCGCGTCGGTCTTGGCGAGGCGCGCCTCGGCCGAGAGCATCAGGCAGGCCCCGAACAGGGCGGCGGCCAGCAGCGCCCCCCGGCGCGGCAGGACGGCCAGCGCCGCCCAGTAGGTCAGCAGCACCGCCGCCGCCGCGCCCGCGAGCGAGGGCAGCCGGTAGAGGGCGATGCGGGTGCGGGCCTGCGGCACCCCCGCGGCCTCGCCCAGGGCGACGCTCAGGCTCTGGAGCCAGTAGATCCCCACCGGCTTCTTGTGCCGGGCCTCGCCCTGAAAGCGGATGTCGACGAGGTCGCCCGTCTCCAGCATCTGCTTCGAGGCCTGGGCGAAGCGCGGCTCGTCCCGGTCCATGGGCTGGAGGGAGGCGAGGCCGGGCAGGAAGCAGACGAGGCAGAGGGCGAGGAGGAGCGCGCAGGCGCGGGCATGGCTCGCGGCGGCCGCGGCGAGGAGGCGCTCGGGCAGGGCGTGCGGATCGCCCGGGGCGACGCGGCCGGCGGAGAGGCTCGTCATGGCGTTGGGCGGCCCGCGCGGGCGTTCATGGGGCGCTCATGGGGCGTTCATGGACGGAATTCCTGGACGGCATTCCTCGACGGCTTCGGACCGGCCGTCGGCCCCCGGCGCGGGATGCGAGGACGAGACTCCGGAGAGGTCGGGGCCGCGGCCGGCCGTGTCGATGATTGGGCCCGGAAAGTCAAATGGCGGGGGCCGGCCCCGCCCGGCCGCGTCGGCCCGCGGGGGATCGTGCGCGGGGCCTTCCCGCGGGTCAGGGGCACGGCGGTGCGCCGGGACGCGTTGGACCGGCGGCGCGGGCGCGGTACTGTGGCGCCAGGGAGACGAATGCCATGAACGCCCGCACCGACGCCGCGCCCGAGACGGCCCGCGACACCATCTACGACCGGGACCTCGACCGGAACCCGGCCAATTACCAGCCGCTGACGCCGCTGAGCTACCTCGACCGGGCGGCGCAGGTCTTCCCCGACCGGGTCGCCGTGATCCACGGGCCGCTCCGGCGCTCCTACGCGGAGCTCTACGGGCGCTGCCGCCGCCTGGCCTCGGCGCTCGCGGCGCGCGGCATCGGGCGCGGCGACACGGTGGCGGTGCTCCTCGCCAACACCCCCGAGATGATCGAGTGCCATTACGGGGTGCCGATGACGGGCGCCGTGCTCAACACCCTGAACACCCGCCTCGACGCCGGGGCGCTGGCCTTCTGCCTCGACCACGGCGAGGCCAGAATCCTCATCACCGACCGGGAATTCGCCAAGGTGGCGGGCCCGGCCCTGGAGCGGGCCGGGGTGAGCCCCCTGGTGATCGACGTGGACGATCCGGAATACGCGGGCGAGGGCGCCCGCCTCGGCAGCCTCGACTACGAGGCGCTGCTGGCCGAGGGGGACCCCGACCACGACTGGGCGATGCCCGGCGACGAGTGGGACGCGATCTCCCTCAACTACACCTCCGGCACCACCGGCGACCCGAAGGGCGTGGTCTACCACCACCGGGGGGCGGCGCTCCTCTCCCTCGGCAACGTCATCACGGGGGGGCTCGGGCGGCACCCCGTCTATCTCTGGACGCTGCCGATGTTCCACTGCAACGGCTGGTGCTTCCCCTGGACCCTGTCGGTGGTGGCGGGCACCCATGTCTGCCTGCGCCAGGTCCGGGCCGGCGCCCTGTACCAGGCGCTCGCCGAGCACGGGGTGACGCATCTGTGCGGCGCGCCGATCGTGATGCAGCTCCTCCTCAACGCCCCCGATCCGGAGCGCCGCCCCCTGCCCCGCCGGGTCGCCTTCCTGACGGCCGCGGCCCCGCCGCCGCAGGCCGTGCTCGCGGCGATGGGCGAGGCCGGCTTCGACGTGACCCACCTCTACGGCCTGACCGAGACCTACGGCCCCGCGGTGGTGAATGCCTGGCACGAAGCCTGGGACGCGCTCCCGGCCGAGGAGCGGGCCGCCAAGATGGCGCGCCAGGGCGTGCGCTACCCCGTCCTCGAGGGTTTCGACGTGCGCGACCCCGAGACCCTGGACTCCGTGCCCGCGGATGGGCAGACCATGGGCGAGGCGATGTTCCGCGGCAACGTGGTGATGCGCGGCTACCTCAAGAACCCGGCGGCGACCCGGGCCGCCTTCGCGGGGGGCTGGTTCCGCTCGGGCGACCTCGGGGTGAAGCATCCCGACGGCTACGTCCAGCTCAAGGACCGCTCGAAGGACATCATCATCTCGGGGGGCGAGAACATCTCGTCGATCGAGGTCGAGGACGCGCTCTTCCGGCACGAAGCCGTGGCGGCGGCGGCGGTGGTCGCCCGGCCCGACCCGAAATGGGGCGAGACCCCGGTGGCCTTCGTCGAGCTCAAGCCCGGCCGGAGCGTCGAGGCCGACGCCCTGATCGCGTGGTGCCGCGAGCGCCTCGCCCCCTACAAGCTGCCCCGCGCGATCGTGTTCGGCGAATTGCCCAAGACCTCGACCGGCAAGGTGCAGAAATACGTCCTGCGCGAGCGGGCGAAGGCGTCGGCGCAGGACGGGACGGGCTCCTAGGCGATCCATGCGGGCCGAGCCCGTCTGGGGGCGGGTTCGGGCTCGGCCCGCTGGTCGCGCCGGCCCGCGCTGGGGGCGGACGGCGACGGCGGGGCCAGCATCGGGCCCGAACTTTTCTGGATGATTGCTGGCCGCGCACAATTCCAGGCCGCAGCACCCGCAGGGCCCGGTGGCCTTCGGCCGGGGCGCGTGGCAGAAGCTTGACCGCGCGGGGCCGCCCGCGCCGAATCGCCAGAAGGGATTGTCCGCGTCGATGAGCGCCCGGTCGGACCAGCTCCTCACCCTCCTGTCCCGCGTGGTCGAGCATGTCCGGAGGACGAATGCCCGGGCCGAGCGGGCCGAGGCCGCCGCCGACCAGCTCGCCGACCACCTCGCCGCCCGCCTGGAGGCGGCCGCGGTCGAGGCCGAGGCCCTGCGGGCCGAGCGCGACGGGGCCGAGGCCCGCCTGATCGAGGCCGGGGCCGCGGCGGCGGAGCTGCGCGACGCCCTCGAGACCGAGCGGCGGGCGGTCGCGGCGCTCGAGGCCCGCGCCGTCCGGGCGGAGCTGCGCATCGGCCAGGCGGCGGAGGCCCTGGGCTATGCGGGGCCCGCCGCGCCGCCCCCGGACGAGGCGCCGATCCCGGTCCCGATTCCGGTCTCGGCCCCGGTCTCGGCCTCCCTGCACTGACGGGCGGCCTTGGCGGGGCAAGCGGTCCCCCCGCGCGGGACCTCAGCCGCCGCCGGCTCCCCCTTTCGCCCTCGGCCGTAAGCCGTTTTAGGCCCTGGAACGCCGAGGGCCGCGGTGCTCTCATGGGCGGCGGACCCACGAGGCGTCGCCGGCCTCCGGGGCCCGGGTCCGGCGGCACGGGAGACGGAGCTTCGCTCATCCGCGCCGCCGGACCGCTCCCGGCCCCCATGCCCGCCCTTCCTCACCCCTTCCTCAACCCTTCCCGGCCCCTTCCCCGCCCCTTCCCCGCCGCGCTTTTCGCGCCGCGGGGGGCGCGGGTCGTGGTACCGGGCGCGCGGCACTTCCGCCCGCAACGCCGCCGCGACGCCCCCATGCTCACCACCGCCCTGTTCTCGGCGCCCTGGCTGCCGCCCCTCGTCCGGGCGGTCGCGACCGGCCTCATCGTGGTGCTGGCCTCCGCCATCGCGGAGGCGGCCGGGCCGTTCTGGGGAGCGCTCGTGATCAGCCTGCCGGTCACGGCGGGGCCGGCCTACGTCTTCATGGCCCTGCAGCACGAGGCCGGCTTCATCGCCGCGGCGGCGCTCAACGGCTTCGCGGCGAACGCGGCGACCGGGGCCTTCCTGATCGTCTACGCCAAGCTCGGGCCGGGGCACGGCCTGGCCCGGGCCTTCGGACCGGCGGTCCTGACCTGGCTCGCCGCGGCCCTCGCCATCGCGCATGGGCGCTGGACGCCGCTGACGGCGCTCCTCCTGAACTGCGCCGTCTACGGGGCCGGGATCGTCCTGTGCCGGGCGCGGGCGCGGCCGAGCTACGCGCCGAGCCCGGTGGCCCGGCGGCGCTGGCTCGACCTCGTGGTCCGGGCGGTCGCCGTGGCCCTGTTCGTCACCGGGGTGATCGGGCTCAGCGCGGTGCTCAGCCCGGCCCGCACGGGGGTGATCGCGGCCTTCCCGATGGCCCTCACCTGCACCATCGTGATCCTGCACCCGCGCGTCGGCGGGGCCGCGACGGCGCACCTCGCCAGCACGGCGATCCGGGGCGTGTTCGGCTTCGGCCTGACGCTCCTGACCCTGCACCTCCTGGCGGAGAGCCGGGGCGTGGCGGCGGCCCTGGTCTCGGCCCTCCTCGTCTCCCTCGCCTGGTCGGCGGCTTTGCTCGGGGCGCAGCGCCTGCGGATGCGCCGGCCCGGCCGCCGCTGAAGCCGGCCCGGGGAGCCGGCTCAGGCGCCGCGCCGGAGTTCCGCCAGGGCGGCGAGGCAGCGCCCGAGGTCGGCCGCGTGGGCGAAGACGTGCGGGCTGAGGCGCAGGCCCCCGAGCCGCGCGCTGGCGAAGACCCCCCGGTCGCGCAGCCCGGCCACGAGCCCCTCCGGCACGCCGCCGGGCCAGGCGAGGCCGAGGATGTGGGGCGCGCGCAGGTGCCGGGGCAGCGGGCCGAGCCCGAGCTCGGCGGCCCCCGCGGCCAGGCGGTCGGTCAGCGCGCGCAGGCGCGCCGCCACGGCCGGCACGCCCCAGCCGGCGATCAGCTCCAGCCCGGCCGCCGCCATGGGGAGCGCCACCGGGTCGTCGCGCTCGCCCCGGTCGTAGCGCCGGGCCCCGGCGGCCGGCGGGCGGTTGCCGGCATTCTCCTCCAGCGCCACCCCGCCCTGCCGGTGGGGCGCGGCGTACAGGAAGGCGACGCCGTAGGGGCCGAGCGCCCATTTGTAGGTCGGGAAGGCCAGGAAATCGGGCCGCAGCCGGGCGATGTCGAGCGGCATCGCCCCGGCCGCCTGGGTCGCGTCCACCACCAGGGCGGCGCCCGCGTCCCGGATCAGGGGCGCGAGGCGCGCCAGGTCGATCAGGCCGCCATCGGCCCAGTGCAGGGGCGTCAGGGTCGCGACCGCGAGGGGCGGCGCCCCCGGGCGCGCGATCGCGGCGGCGAGCGCCGCCGTCCAGTCGCCGTCGGCGGGGCGGGCCACCGCCTCGACCGCGAGGCCGCGCTCCGCCGCGAGCCGGTCGAAGGCGAGGCAGAGGGAGGGGAACTCGTCGGCGACCCGCAGGATGCGCCCGCCCGGCCGCAGCGGCAGGTTGCGCGCCGCCGTGGCGACGGCGTGGCTGACCGAGCCGACGATGGCGACATCGTCCGGCGCCGCCCCGATCAGCCCGGCGGCGGCGGCCCGCGCCCGCTCCGCCCCCTCGGCCGCGGCGGCGCGCGGGTGCGACCAGGGCCGGCTCTTGAGCAGCAGCCCGGCCTCCCCGGCCGCTCGCACGGCGCGGGGCAGCGGTGACCAGGCCGCGGAATCGAGGTAGCTGACATCCTCCGGCACCTCGAAGAGGTGGCGCTGGCAGGGGAGCGGTTCGGCGGAGATCATGCGATCCGGGTCATGCGATGGGATCCGCGCGGCGGCCTCGATCCGCGAATTTCGGGGGGCCGACCTTGGCCCCTCGATCCTTGGCCCGCAACCTCCGGCCCGCGAAGCCCGGCCCGCGAAGCCCGAGCCGGCCCGGGCCCTCAAGGCTCCGCCAGGGCGTAGACCGCGTCCCCCATGCGGCGCACCGGGCCACCGGGGCCGGCGCGCTTCCACAGGCGGGTGTTGAGGGCCGCCACCGGGTCCTGCCCCGGCAGGGTGAAGCCCCGCGCGGACAGGCGCTCCAGGATCTCGCCGGCATGGAGCGGCCGGCCCGCGGCCTCCAGCACGCCGATCGCCGCCTCGATCACCGCCCGGCCGTAGCGGCGGGCCGCCACGGGGTCGTCCTCGAAGGCCACCGGCGGGACCGGCAAGTCCTGAACGGGCAAGTCCTGAACGGGCAAGTCCTGAACGGGCAAGTCCGGGACCGGCAAGTCCGGGGCGGGCAGGTCCGGGGCCGGCCGGTCGACACCCGGCCCATCGAAACCCGCCCGACTTGCAACGCTCGGGCTCGGGCGCAGCGGGGCGGGGGCCGCCCAGGCCGGCGCCGGGGCGGCCTCGACGGACGCGGCGGGATGCCCCGGCCGGGCCGGCGCCTCGCTCTCCGGGCCCGCCCCGGGTTCGAGGCCGGGCCCCGATCCCCCGAGGCGCCGGCCGAGCTCGCGGTAGAGGGCGAGGTCGGCGATCTCCCGGTCGAGGGCCTCGCGGCGGCGGCGCAGCGCGGCGAGGCGGATCTCGATCTCGGCTTCCGACGGGAACATGCGGGCTCCGGGCGTTCCATTCCCTGCAGCGGAGGGAATGGGCATCCTAGCGCGTTATTCCCTCCGGCGGAAGGCGCGCCGCATGCCTTCAGGGAATATGGCGGTGTTCACTGGATTTGTTCCGGAAAACCGCGGGTCCGCTCATGATTTGTTCAAGGGGCGACGAGCCGGGAACGGGCGGATTTTCCCTCGCGTCTTCCCTGCCGCGGCGGCACCAGCAGCGCCCCGGGATCGGCCGGCTGCAGGGTCATACCGTTGTCGTCGAGGGCGACGGGCAGCTTCGGAAACACCTCGGCGAGGTGGGCCACGTCGGCCTTGAAGGCCTGCCGGAAGCTGCGGATGCTGCCGTTCTCGGCCCCGAACTGCCCGTGGAGGTTGTCCCAGGTCAGGCGTAGCGGGCGCTGCAGGGCCCGCAGGCGGTAGCCGATCCAGAACAGCAGGTCGAGCTTGCGGGCCGAGCCCGAGAAGGCCCGGGCGGCCCGGATGTCGACCGGCAGGGCGTGGCGGATCAGGTTGTCGTAGAAATCCTGGTGGAACTGCACCGTCTTCGACCAGACCAGGCCCTCGGCGCCGTTGCCGCGCCAGAGATCGAGGCTGCGGAAGGGCGGCACGTTGAGGGTGCTGGCCTTCGCATCCCCGTCCCAGAGGCCGATCTGCATGGTGCAGGCGGCGAGGCGGTTCAACTGCTCCTTGAATTGCCGGATGGTGCCGCGCTCGCCCCCCGTGACCGCGAAGCCCATCTCGCGCATGAAGCCCGAGAGGCTGTCGGCGACCGCGATGGTGGGACTGCGCTGCCGCACGGCCTCGGTGCAGAGGTGCAGGAGGACGAGGCGCGCCTTGGGGCCGTAGGGCAGGCCCTGCGCCTCCATCTCGCCCGTCAGCGGGCTCTTGAGGCGGCCCGCCAGGATGCTGAGGGTGTTGCGCCCGTACTCGCGGAAGAACTCGCGGGCGCCGCCCGGATCCCGGTAGGGCAGGCCGCACAGGGCCAGCACCGAGTGGATGTGCTGCAGGTTCTCGGGCGCCGTCGGCTCGTTCTCGATGACCTCGCGGATCGCGTCCCGGCGGCGCTGGTCGCGGCCCATCCCGGCGCGGCGGTCGGCGACGGCGCCCTTGGCCGCGCGCTCGGCGTCGCGCTCGCGCTGGCGGTGCAGGATGTGCTCGACGATGGCGCCGAACAGGAAGCCGCCGCGCGCCGCCTCGACCTCCGCCAGGAGGTCGGCGTCGCGGATGCCGGCCAGTCTGTCCTCGATCCCCATGCCGCGATCCCCAAGCCCCGATCCCTGATGCCCCGGCCCCCCGGCGGCGCGCCCCCGGGTCCGGAACGCCGCGCGCTCCCGCAACCGCCGGTGGTCGATCCGCCGACCGATCCTCATCGCACGATTCGCCCCCCCGGAGTCTCGGCCCCCGCGCCCCGGGGCCGGGCTTATCCCGGCAATCCCCGCTTCTCCGGGGCCTGCGCGGGGGGACTCCCCGGGCGGGGCCGGGGCTTCAGGCGGATCCCGCCGCCGCGCAGACTTGCATACGCCCCGGTTTCCCGGTTTCCGGCCTGCGCAGAGTTCCATACGCCCCCGGCCCGGCGGTTATCCCCGCTCTGCACCGCACCGGGCCGCGCCATCGCGCCGAATCCCATGCGGTCCCGCGCCGAATCCCATACGCCCCCCCGCCAAACCCGCGCAGAGTTCGATACGGGCTCACGCAGAGTTGCATGCCGACCCACGCAGAGTCGGATCCGCGAACACCCGTCATCCCCTTCGCCGAGCAGGGATTTTCGGCTCCCCCTATAACTTGCAGAACTGACTCTCTGAGAATCCTGTCTGATATCTTTCCTACGGGCGGAGCAGCGTGTTCGGTATGGAGAACCAGCCGGCAACCCTGCTCCTGTCCAATTGGAATACAGGGAATATGCGCGAGTTCTCCCCAGCCCCACCCCCAAAACCCACCGTGCCAACCCGAATCCGATCGGGTTAAGTGCGCACCGATCAGCCCCCGCGGCACCCCTGCTCACGAGGACCCGACATGGTCTCACCGCCGTCCGACCCTCCGATCGAGACACTCCTGCGGCTGATGGCACAGCTGCGCGATCCGGACAGCGGCTGCGCCTGGGACGTCGCCCAGACCTTCGCGAGCATCGTTCCCTACACGCTGGAGGAAGCCTACGAGGTCGCCGACGCCATCGAGCGGGGCGACATGGCCGATCTCAAGGACGAGCTCGGCGATCTGCTGCTCCAGGTTGTCTTCCACGCCCGCATGGCGGAGGAGACGGGCGCGTTCGGGTTCGACGCCGTGGCGCGAACGATCTCCGAGAAGCTGATCCGCCGGCATCCCCACGTCTTCGACGCGAGCGGGCGCCCCCTCGACGACGCGAAGCGTCCCCGTGACCCGGCGGAGATCAAGGCGCTGTGGGAGACGATCAAGCGGAACGAGCGAAGCGCGCGCGCGGCGCAACGCGGGGAGGGGCCGGTCGAGCCCCTCGCCGGGATCGCACAGGCCCTCCCCGCGCTGTCACGGGCAGAGAAGGTCTCCCGAAAGGCCGCGTCCTACGGGTTCGACTGGCCCAACGCGCGCGAGGTCATCGCCAAGGTTCGTGAGGAGACCGACGAGGTGGCGGAGGCCCTCCAGGGGGACGACCCGACGGCTGTCGCGGAGGAGATCGGGGACCTGCTCTTCTCAGTGGCGAATCTCGCGCGCCACGCCGGAGTCGATCCGGAAATCGCCCTGCGCCGGGGCACCGCCAAGTTCGAGCGCCGGTTCTCCGCCATGGCCGACCGGCTTCGGGCCGACGGGGGCGATCTCGCAGGGAGCGGGCTCGCCGACATGGAAGCGGCCTGGGCCGCCGTGAAGCGCGACGAGCGGGCGACGTAGGGCGCGGATCTCGGTTCAGGTCTTGCGAGCCGGCAGGCCGTCGGTCTTCGGCGGGCGCCGGCCCTTCGGTGCCAAGCGGTCGAGGGTCGCCGCGATCGCCCGCTCGACATCCTCCTGCGCGGGCGGATGTTCCGAGGGATTGGCCCGTCCTGACTGTTTCGTTCGGCTCGTGTCGCTGCGCTTCGGCATGTCGTGGGTCGTACCAGACTTCGATCAATCTTGCGATGCCGGCGGCTTTACGACGGTTAATGCGGACTTGCGGGGAGCTGCGTCACGCATGTCCGGTCGATCATAGGGAGAAGCAGGAGCGTGCTCTTCCGCTCGTGCTGCCGATGCCTTGGGACGAGCGGCGAAGCACTTCCGCGATCAGTGGTTGCGTGATTTTATACTCGTACAAGCTGCAGTAATGTTTGCGGGCGAGCGCCCGGCACGTTCACGCCCTCTTTCCGAAGGGCCAGTCCAGGAGGCCGGAGGCGTAGAGCGCCGCCCAGACCAGCACCGGCTGAAGGGCGAGGCGCGGTCCGTGATACCACCAGGAATCCGGCAGGCCCTCCACGTGGATGCCCTCCAGCGCCTGCTTGAGGTTGGCCGGGAAGACGCAGACCGCGTAGAGCGCCAGCCCGAGACCGGCCGCCCCGCGCAGGCGCGGCAGCGTGAGCGCGGCGGCGCCCGCGATCTCGCACAGGCCCGTGCCGAGGATGACGAGGCGAGGTTCCGGCACCCAGCCCGGCATGATCGGCATCAGCCGCTCGGGCGCCGCGAGGTGGACCGCGCCGATGCCGCCGTAGAGGAGCACGAGGGCTCCGCGCAGCCAGGTTCGGGTCCCCTGCCCCGTCATGGGACGGCCTCGGGCGCGACGCCGCATTCCGCCCTCACGCGCGCGGACAGCGCGCGCGTGAGGCGCGCCACGGCCGGGTGCGCGGCGCTGGCGAGGGCCGTGGCGCCGATGCCCTGGACGGGCGCGACGAACCGCAGGGAGTTCGTGAGGAGGACGGCGTCGGCGCCGAGGAGGGTGTCGAGCGGGAGGGAGCGTTCCTCGGGCGCGAGGGCGCAGGCGGGGGCGAGGCGCAGGATCTCGGCGCGGACGATCCCGTCGAGCACGCCGTCGGAGAGCGGCGGCGTGACGAGGCGCTCGCCCAGGACCGCGAACAGGTTGCCGGTCCCGCCGCAGGCGACGTCGCCCCGCGTGTTGCGAAACAGCGCCTCGTCGAAGCCGTGCTCCGCCGCCTCCCGGGCGGCCAGCACCGCGTCGAGGTAGCCGAGCGTCTTCAGGCGCGCCGTCGGCGCCGTGTCGTTGCGGCGGATCCCCGTCGGCCAGAGGCGTAAGGGGGCGCCCGCGAGGCCGGGGGTCAGCGGGCTCGCGCTGGCGAAGAGGGTCGGGCGCGGCTCGGCCGGGGGCCTCAGGCCCCGGGGGCCCGAGCCCCGGGTCACCGTGGTGCGGATCGATCCGCGCGGGACCTGTCCGGCGAGCGCCCGCATCGCCTCCTCGATCCGCGCGGGCTCGACCGCGAAGCCGAGGCTCGCGGCGGCCGCCACGAGGCGGTCCCGGTGCGCGGCCGCGAAGGCGACCCGTCCGTTCAGGATGAGCGCGGTGTCGAAGACCCCGTCGCCGAGGAGGAGCCCGCGGTCGCCGAGATCGAAGGGGACGCGGGCCTCCGGGCCCAGCCGTCCGTCAGACCACAGCATCGCAGCGCGCCTCGGCGGGTCTGCGCCGCTCCGCCTCCCGCCACCCGCGGGCGAGGTCGAGGAAGTTGCCGAACAGGGCGTGCCCGTTCTCGGTCAGGACCGATTCCGGGTGGAACTGGATGCCGTAGGTCGGGTGCGCCCGGTGGGAGAGGGCCATCACCTCGCCCTCGGCCGAGACCGCGTCGACGGAGAGCTGGCGCTCCATCCCGGGCTGGGGGGTGACGATGAGGGAGTGGTAGCGCCCGACCTGCATCGGGGCGGGCAGGCCGGAGAACAGGGCCCGGCCCTCGTGGGTCACGGGGGTCGCCTGCCCGTGCAGGGGGCGCAAGGCCCGCTCGACCTTGCCCCCGAAGGCCGCGCCGATCGCCTGGTGGCCGAGGCAGACCCCGAGGATCGGCACCGCCCCGGACAGCGCCCGGATCGCCGGCAGGGAGATCCCGGCCTCGGCCGGCGTGCAGGGGCCGGGCGAGATCACCATCGCCTCCGGGTCGAGGGCCCGGATGCCGGCGACGTCGAGGGCGTCGTTGCGCACCACCCGCACCGTCTGGCCGAGCTCCTCCAGGTAGCGGACGACGTTGAAGACGAAGGAATCGTAGTTGTCGATGACGAGGATCATCGCGCCGCCTCTCGCGGGGCTGCGTCTCGCGGAGCCGCCTCGAAGGCCGCGAAGACGCGGGCGGCCTTGGTCAGGGTCTCCTCGTATTCGGGGCCGGGCTCGGACAGGAGCGTCACCCCCCCGCCCGCCTGCAGCACCGCCGTGGTCGCGTTCATGAACACGGTCCGGATCGCGATCGCGGTGTCGAGCGCCCCGTCGAAGCCGATGCGCCCGATGGCGCCGCAATAGAGTTCGCGCGCGTCGCCCTCGATCTCCGTGATGATGTCCATGGCCCTGAGCTTCGGCGCGCCCGTGATCGAGCCGCCCGGGAAGGTCGCGGCGATGAGGTCGAGGGCGTCCCTCCCCGCCCGCAGGGTGCCGGTGACCACCGAGACGAGATGGTGGACCGAGGCGTAGGATTCCAGGCCGCAGAGCACCGGCACCGCGACGCTGTGCGGCTCGCAGATCCGGGAGAGGTCGTTGCGCAGCAGGTCGACGATCATGATGTTCTCGGCCCGCTCCTTCGCGTTGGCCCGGAGCGCCGCGCCGAGCGCCCGGTCGGCCTCCGGGTCGCCCACCCGGCGCACCGTGCCCTTGATCGGCCGGGTCTCGACATGGCGGCCCTCGAGCTTGAGGAAGCGCTCGGGCGAGCTCGAGGCCACCGTCAGGCCCTCGAAGGCGAGGTAGGCCCCGAAGGTGGCGGGGTTGGTCTCCCGCAGGCGGTGATAGAGCGCGAAGGGGTCGAAGCCCGGGGGCAGGTCGGCGGTGAAGCGCTGGGCGATGTTGGCCTGATAGATGTCGCCGGCCCGGATGTAGTCGCGCACCCGCTGGACGGCCGCCTCGTAGGCGGGCCGGTCGAAGTTCGAGCGCCAGGCGAGGGGCTGCGGCGGGGCGGGGCGGCCCGGCTCGGCCGGCGCCGCCAGGAGGGCCGCGAAGGCGTCGAGGCGCGCCTCGGCCCGGGCCCGGCGGGCGTCGGGCCCGGTCTCCGGGAAGCCCGTGGCGACGAGCCGGCAGGTGCCGGCCTCGTGGTCGATCGTCAGCACCGTGTCGTAGAGGTTGAAGGCGATGTCGTCGGTCAGGCCGGCGCGCCGGGGCGGTGCGGCGACGCGCTCCAGGGACTGGCCGAGATCGTAGGCGAAGTACCCGATGGCGCCCCCCGGGAACGGAGTCCCGGCCTCCGGCGCCAGCCGGTAGGGGGCGAGGCAGGCGCGCAGCGCCGCGATCGGTCCCCCGGGGACCGGGCGCCCGTCGAGGCTCGCCTGCCCGGCGCGGTAGCGGAAGCGGCCGAAGGGGTCGGCCGCCACCGTCGAGCTGCGCCCGAGCGTGTCGTGCTGCATCGCGCTGTCGAGGAAGGCGAGGCCAGGCAGGCGGGCCAGGCGCTCCGCCGCCGCGATGGCATCGAGGTACGGGATCTCACGGGTCCACATGGTCGTCCGGACTTCGCTTCGCCTCGTGGGTGCCGCGCCAGGCACGTGTCTCGCCCGCCAGAGGCCTTCGCCCGCCAGGGGCCTTGTTCCTCCCGGGCCGGCCGCGGCCGCTCCCGTCCGCCACGCCTCGCACAGGCGGCCGCCCGGGGAAAGCCGGCACGGCGCCGCCGGGCGCGCACGGGGGCTGAGCGCGGTGCATCGCTGGCGGCCCGCCGGTCCTCGCGGGCCGGGCCCCCGCCCCGGCCCGACCTCGACGCCTCGCCCTGATGTGGTGCCTCCGGGCCGGCCCTCAAAGCCCTGATCCGGAACGGCAAAGCTTGGCCCCAGCTCCGCGCCCGCGTCACGCCGCCCCTGCCCCGGCGAGGCTCGCCTCGCCGCCGCAATCCCGGTATAGGGCCGGGAGCATCCCGAGATCCTCCTGATCGTCACGGCCGGCGCGGCGCGCCCGACCCTGCGGCGATCGTGCCGCACGAGCCGCCATGACCCTGTCCCCCTCGTCCCTGTCCCCCTCGACCCCCTCGACCCCCTCGCCCGGCCCGAAGGCCGGCGCCCCGCGCATCTCCTTCGTGTCCCTCGGCTGCCCCAAGGCGCTCGTCGATTCCGAGCGCATCCTCACGCATCTGCGCGCCGAGGGCTACGAGCTGGCGCGGCGCCACGACGGGGCGGACGTCGTCATCGTCAACACCTGCGGCTTCCTCGATTCGGCCAAGGCCGAGTCCCTCTCGGCCATCGGCGAGGCCATGGCGGAGAACGGCCGGGTCATCGTCACGGGCTGCATGGGGGCGCAGCCGGAGGAGATCCGCGAGAAGTACCCGAACCTCCTCGCCGTCACCGGGCCCCAGGCCTACGAATCGGTGGTGGCGGCGGTGCACGAGGCGGTGCCCCCGGCCCACGACCCCTTCCTCGACCTGCTCCCGCCGCAGGGCGTGAAGCTGACGCCGCGGCACTACGCCTATCTGAAGATCTCGGAGGGCTGCAACAACCGCTGCACCTTCTGCATCATCCCCTCGCTCCGGGGCGACCTCGTCAGCCGCCCGGCCGCGGAGGTGCTGCGCGAGGCCGAGAAGCTCGTGAAGGCCGGGGTCAAGGAGCTCCTCGTCGTCTCGCAGGACACCAGCGCCTACGGCGTCGACACCCGCTACGCCCCGAGCACCTGGCAGGACCGGGAGGTGCGGGCCCGCTTCTACGACCTCGCCCGTGAGCTCGGCACCCTCGGGGCCTGGGTCCGCCTGCACTACGTCTACCCCTACCCCCATGTCGACGAGGTCATCCCCCTGATGGCCGAGGGCAAGATCCTGCCCTATCTCGACATGCCGCTGCAGCACGCGAGCCCGAGCGTGCTCCGGCGGATGCGGCGCCCCGGCAACCAGGAGAAGCAGCTGGAGCGCATCCGGCGCTGGCGCGAGACCTGCCCGGACCTCGCCATCCGGTCGACCTTCATCGTGGGGTTCCCGGGCGAGACCGAGGCCGAGTTCGAGGAGCTGCTCGCCTGGATCCGCGAAGCCCGGCTCGAGCGGGTCGGCTGCTTCACCTACGAGCCGGTGCGGGGCGCCCCCGCCAACGACATCGCGGGCGCGGTGCCCCCCGAGGTGCAGGCCGAGCGCAAGCGCCGCTTCATGGAGGCGCAGCAGGCGGTGTCGGCCCGCCTCCAGAAGGCCCGGGTCGGCAAGCGCATCCCCGTCATCATCGACACGGTCGGCCAGGGCGTGGCCAAGGGCCGCTCCAAGTACGACGCCCCCGAGATCGACGGCGCCGTCCACGTCGCCTTCCGCCGCCCCGTGCGCGCCGGCGACATCGTCACGGTCAAGATCGAGGCCGCGGACGCCTACGACCTGCACGGCACCGCGGTGTGAGCCTGCATCCGCGCGGGCCCTCGCCCGCGTCACCGGCCCGGGATCCCGGGATCCCCTGATCCCGGGCCGGTGATCGCCGGGCTCGCGATCCGCCGGACGCCCGCCGCCGCCATCCGGCTCCAGGCCCGCGACACCGCACCGTCCCGGTCGATGCCCCGCACCGCGTCCTCGACCACGAGGGTGTCGAAGCCGGCCTCGCGGGCATCGAGGGCGCTCCAGAGCACGCAGAAATCCGTGGCGAGGCCGCACAGGAACAGCCGCGTCAGCCCCCGCTCCCGCAGGTAGCCGGACAGGCCCGTGCGGGTGCGGCGGTCGGCCTCCAGGAAGGCCGAGTAGCTGTCCACCAGGGGCGCGTGGCCCTTGCGGATCACGAGGCCCGCCCGGGTCGCGTCGAGGCCGGGGGCGAGCTCGGCCCCCGCCGTGCCCTGCACGCAATGCTCCGGCCACAGCACCTGCGGGCCGTAGGCCAGCGCCACCGTGTCGAAGGGCGCCCGGCCCGGATGGCTCTCCGCGAAGGAGGCGTGGCCCGGCGTGTGCCAGTCCTGCGTCACCACCACGTGCGGGAACAGGCCGATCAGCCGGTTGATCGGCCCGATCACGGCATCGCCCCCCGGCACGGCGAGGCGCCCGCCCGGCAGGAAGTCGTTCTGCACGTCGATGACGAGGAGGACGTCGCCGGGTTCGAGCCTCATGCCTGCCTGCCTTCCGCCTTCCGCCGCCGCCGCCGCCCGGTGGGGGCACGGCGCCCCGGCCCGTCCGTCCCGGGATCCGTCCGGCCCGGGATCCGCTGGTCCCCTGATCCCGGGTTCCCGCGCTCACGGGAGACAAGGAGACAAGGAGACAAGGAGACAGGGATCAGGGGAGCATCACGGTCGAGCCGGTGGTCTGGCGCCCGGCGAGGTCGCGGTGCACCTGCTGCGCCTCGGCGAGCCTGTGCTGGGCGTGGACCGGGACCTTCACCGCCCCGCTCGCCACCACCCCGAACAGGTTCTCGGCCATCCGGTCGAGGACCGGGCGCTGGCTCGCATGGGTGAACAGCGTCGGGCGGGTGGCGTAGAGGGAGCCCTTCTGGGCCAGGATGCCGATGTCGAAGGCCGCGACCGGGCCCGACGACGAGCCGAAGCTCACGAAGGTGCCGAGCGGCGACAGGCAGTCGAGGGAGGCCGGGAAGGTGGCCTGGCCGACGCCGTCGTAGACCACCGGCACGCCCTTGCCGTCGGTGATCGCGCGCACCCGCTCGGCGAAGTCCTCGTCCCGGTAGAGGATGACGTGATCGCAGCCATGCGCCTTGGCGAGCTCCGCCTTCTCGGGCGAGCCCACGGTGCCGATCACCGTGGCGCCGAGGTGCTTGGCCCATTGGCAGGCGATGAGGCCGACGCCGCCGGCGGCGGCGTGGAACAGGATGGTGTCGCCGGCCTTCACCGGGTAGGTCCGGTGCAGCAGGTACTCGGCGGTGAGCCCCTTCAGCATCATGGCGGCGGCGGTGTCGAAGCCGATGCCCTCCGGCACCCGCACGGCGGCCCCCACGGCGACCAGGGGCTCCTCCGCGTAGGTGCCCTCGGCCGAGCCGTAGGCGACCCGGTCGCCGACCCGGAATCCCGTGACCCCGGGGCCGACCGCCGTGACCTCGCCCGCGCCCTCCTTGCCGGGGGTGAAGGGCAGCTGCGCCGCCTTGTAGGCGCCGGTGCGGAAGTAGATGTCGATGAAGTTCACCCCGATCGCGTGCTGGCGCACCCGGATCTGGCCGGGCCCCGGCTCGGCCAGGGGCACCTCCTCGTAGCGCATCACCTCGGGGCCGCCGTACTCGTGAACCCGGATCGCCTTGGGCATCGTGAACTCCTCGACTGGGCGGCGCGGGGCTTGGGACGGCCCCGGGCCGGCGGGGGTGAGATAAGGGCGGGCCGGGCCGGGGCAATGCCGGGGCGTCGCGCTGCCCGCGCCAATCGCAGCGCCCCGGAGCGACGCCCCGGAGCGGAGGGCGGCGCCCCCCCTCTCCCGGACGGGAGAGGGGGGGCGCCGCCCGCGCTGGGTCTGATCGCCGCCGGTCAGCGCCGGGGCGGATCCGACCGGCTTCGGCCCCAAACGGCTTCGGCCCCGCGCGCCGTTCGGCGCCGGAGGCAGGGCCCGCTCGGATCGCCAAGGGGACGCGGGACGCCGCGAGACCACTTGAGCGCTTAAGGAGTTTGGCCGGTCTCCCGGCGTCCCGCGGCGAACCCCAGGGGGCCGCCGCCTTCCTCGCGTCGCGGTGCTTTTCGACCAGTCGCGACCTGCGCCATCGATTCCCGGGTTCGAAACGACCCCGGCAAGATCAGAGCGAGGCTCCGCCGCACGCCGCCTCGTGATGGGCGCCGCCGCAGTCTCTGTCGCTACCCCCCAGACCAGGGTCGGGACCGCCGGGCATTTCCTCCCGTGGCCCCGCCGCAGGCCGAGCAGGCGTCGCGTCGCGCTCGTCGCCCGGGGCGGTGATGGCCGAGACCACCGACGCGGGCACCGCCCGTCCACCCCGGCCCGCCCGGTCGGCCCCGGGCAGGCCCCCTTCGGATCGGGTGGCCGGTGCCGGATAGGAAGCACGGATTAGGATTATTGTCAAGAACTTTCGGCGAACATCGGGAGGTCCCCGTCCGGCGGCCGGGACCGGGCGGGATGTCCCCGTCCGATGACGACTTTGTGTGCACGAGGTCGCGCCGGAATGCGACTTTCTCAACGATTTTGCGTCAAGGTGACGGGGCCCGCTTCTCTGAGGACCGGGACGTCTGTGCGCGCCGGCCCGGCACCCCCCTCGGCTCGGGTCGGCGCGCGCGGATTGTTCGCGGATTGTTCGCGGATTGTTCGCGGATCGCGCATGGATCCGCGCATGGATCCGCGCATGGATCCGCGCATGGATCGCGTGCGCGCCCGGGACCGAACGTCGCCGGGCCGAGACAGCGGCGCCGCATCGTCCTAGATCAGGCGAGGCCCGGGACCGCCCGCAGCGCCGCCAGGATCGAAGCCGGTGACCCCCTTGCCCGAGACCATGCCGCCCGAACCCGTGGCATCCGCGCCGCCCGCCCCGGCCGCCCGCCCCGGGCCCCGGTTCGAGGTCGCGGTGGTGGGGGCCGGCGCGGCCGGGCTCGCCGCCGCCCTGGCCCTGGCGCGCGAGGGCGTCGCCACGGCGCTGATCGGGCGGCACGCCCCCGTGGCGGACGGGCGCACGGTGGCGCTCCTCGACGGCTCGGTGCGCTTCCTCGACGCCCTCGGGGCCTGGCCGGCGCTGCGCCCGCACGCGGCGCCCCTGGCCGAGCTCCACATCATCGACGACACCGGCAGCCTGTTCCGGCCGCCCCCGGCCCGGTTCCGGGCCGGCGAGATCGGCCTCGACGCCTTCGGGTGGAACCTCGAGAGCGCCCGCCTCGTGACGGGCCTGCGCGACCGGGCCCGCGCCGCGCCGGGCCTGACCCTGTTCGAGAGCGACGCGGCGGGCTGCCTCCGGGGCGAGGCCGCCGCCGACCTGACCCTGGAGGACGGCCGCGCCGTCTCGGCCCGGCTCGTGGTCGGGGCCGATGGCGGGCGCTCGCCCCTGCGGGCGGCCTCGGGCCTCAAGGTGCGGGACTGGTCCTACCCCCAGGCCGCCCTCACCACGCTGCTGGCCCACGCGCTGCCGCACCGGGACGTCTCGACCGAGTTCCACACCCGCCAGGGGCCCTTCACCCTGGTGCCGCTGCCCGGCGGCCACCGCTCCAGCCTGGTCTGGGTCGCCGCCGAGGGCACGGCCCGGCACCTCTCCGGCCTGCCCGATGCCGGGCTCGCGGCCGCCATCGAGGACCAGGCCCAGCGCCTGCTCGGCGCCCTGCGGATCGACGGCCCCCGCGGCCTCGTGCCGATGCGCGGCCTCGCGGTGGAGAGCCCGGTGGCGCACCGCCTCGTGCTGATCGGCGAGGCCGCCCACGTCTTCCCGCCGATCGGCGCGCAGGGGCTGAATCTCGGCCTGCGCGACGCCGCGGCGCTCCGCGACGCCGTGCTGGCGGCGCTGCGCGACCGCCGCGACCCGGGGGGCCGGGCCGCCCTCGACGGGCTCGGCCGCCGCCGCCGCCGCGACGCGGGCCTGCGCACCGGGGCGGTCGACGCCCTCAACCGCAGCCTGCTGACCGAATTGCTGCCGGTGGACGCCCTGCGGGGCCTCGGGCTCCTCGCCATGACGACGATCGGCCCCCTGCGCCGCCTCGTGATGCGCGAGGGCGTGCTGCCGCGCCTCGGCGCCCCGGAGCTGATGCGGGCGAAGGGGGCGAAGGGGGCGCGGCGGCGGATCTAGGGGTCCGGCGCGGCGCCTCAGCGCCCGGCCATCTCCCGGGTCGCCGGCTGCGCCCGGGGCGCGGCCCCGGCCCGGGGCGTGGCCCCGGCGCGGGGGGCGGCTTCGGCACGCGGTGCCGACGGGGCGTCGGCGATCGCCCCCGTCGCCAGGGCCGCGTCGGCGCCCGCGCCGGACTGGCCCGCCAGGGTGCCCTCCGGCGTCAGCCCCGCGAAGGCCGTGCCGTCGCGGCCGAGGCGCTCGCCGTGGGCGAACAGCGCCTGCATGTACTTCTGGTCGAAGGGCGTCGCGGTGGTCTGGCCGAAGCGCCCGTCGATCTCGGCCACCTGCAGGTCGAGGCCGGTGCGCCGGGCGAAGCCGCCGGCGAGGGCGAGGCTCGCCTTGGTCTGCGCCTTGATGGCCGCCGAGAGGGCCCGCCCGAGCACGCTGAGCGTGGTGCGGGTCGCCATCTGGAAGTCGGGGCTGAGCTTGTTGTTGATCACGAGGTAGATCGTGCTGGCCGGGATCCGCACGCGGGCCTCGCCGGTGAGGGCCGGGCTCGGCGCGAGGTAGAACTGCCCCGTGGTGCCCCCGTCCGCGTGCATCTCCTGGAACGCCTTGCCGCCGGGGCTCACCGCGTCGACCATCACGGGGGGGAATACGCCGGGCACCGCCGAGGAGGCCAGCACGATGGCGCGGAACAGCGCGAGCGCCTTGGGGCCGCCGACGGTCGCGATCGCCCCCATGTCCCAGAGCACCGGGCGCTCGGCATCGACCTCGGTGGTCGCCACCAGGAGGCGCCGGCCCTTGGCGTGCTCGGCCGCCACCGCCTTGAGGAGGGCGGGCGACACCGCCCGGTCGATCCGGCGCTTCAGGGGCCAGGTGTCGGTGAGCGCCTCGCTGGTGCCGCCGAACTCGAACACGTCGGCTGCCGAGATGGTGGTGTAGGCGTCCTTCAGGACGGCGTCCTCGCGGGTGCCCACGAAGGCGAAGGGGGCGATCAGCGCCCCCGTGCTGACCCCCGTGATCACGCCGAATTCGGGCCGGGTGCCGGCCTCGCTCCAGCCGCTGAGGAGGCCCGCCGCGAAGGCGCCGTTCTCGCCGCCCCCCGAGAGGACGAGCCAGGGCTGCGCGGCCGCGGCGGCGCCGTCGATCAGGGCCTGGAAGGCCTGGGCGTCGTCCCCCGCGATGCGCAGCGCGCCGCGCAGGCCCTCGGGCCGGGCGGCGCTCCATTCGCCCGCCGTGAAGGCGACGCGCCCGCCGGGACCGGTGCTCGAATGCGCGCCGGAGGGGGGGGCCGGCATCGCGCCGGCGCTCGGGCCCGACGCCGCCGCGGATCTGGCGCGGTCGGGGCCCGCGACGCTCGCCTGCGGCGTGCCGGCGGCGAGCGTCAGCACGGCAGCGCACAGGAGGATGTGCGGCTTGGTCAGTCCGGACATGGCCTTGGTCCCTGGTCGAGTTACCCGCCTTCGTTGGAAAAAACTCAAGCTCTCCGGCCCAGTTCCAGCCGCGGGACCTTGACCGTGCGGTCCCGGGTGGGCGGCGTGCGGCGGCGCACGCGGGGCCGGCGGGCGCGCCCCGGCCGATCGAGGCTTTGCGTCGGGGGCGGCCTTGCACTAGGCGAGAGCCTCGCGGCCCGTCGACGGCCGCCAAGATTCGACCCGGACAAGAAGACCAGACCCGGACGAGACCCCGATCCCCGAGGAGCCCGAGACGCCGATGAAACTGCCGCGCCGCTTCTTCCAGCCCCTCGCCACCGGCGCGCCGGCCCCGTTCCGGGACCTGCCGGTGCAGCTCGAGCGCATGATCCACTTCGTGCCGCCCCACAACGACAAGGTCCGGGCGCGCGTGCCGGAGCTCGCCAGGACCGTCGACGTGGTGCTGGGCAACCTCGAGGACGCGGTGCCGGCCGACCAGAAGGAGGCGGCCCGCAAGGGCTTCGTCGCCATGGCCCGCGACACCGATTTCGCGGCCTCGGGCACCGGCCTCTGGACCCGCATCAACGCCCTCAACTCGCCCTGGATTCTCGACGACCTGTTCGAGATCGTCGCCGAGGTCGGCGACAAGCTCGACGTCGTGATGGTGCCCAAGGTCGAGGGCCCCTGGGACATCCACTACATCGACCAGCTGCTGGCCCAGCTCGAGGCGCGCCACGGGGTCGCGAAGCCGATCCTCGTCCACGCGATCCTGGAGACCGCCGAGGGCGTGGCCAACGTCGACGCCATCGCGTGCGCCTCGCCGCGCATGCACGGGATGAGCCTCGGCCCGGCCGACCTCGCGGCCTCGCGCGGCATGAAGACCACCCGGGTCGGCGGCGGCCACCCGGATTACCGGGTGCTCTCCGACCCGGCCGGCGACGCCCCGCGGGCGGCCGCCCAGCAGGACCTCTGGCACTACACCATCGGGCGGATGGTCGATGCCTGCATGGCGAGCGGCATCAAGGCCTTCTACGGCCCCTTCGGCGACTTCTCGGATTCGGACG
This sequence comes from Methylobacterium planeticum, assembly GCF_008806345.1. Classification (GTDB taxonomy): domain Bacteria; phylum Pseudomonadota; class Alphaproteobacteria; order Rhizobiales; family Beijerinckiaceae; genus Methylobacterium; species Methylobacterium planeticum. The sequence goes on from NZ_VZZJ01000027.1 coordinate 56,320, forward strand.
CCTGCGAGGCCCAGTTCCGCAACGCCTTCCTGATGGGCTGCGCCGGGGCCTGGACCCTGCATCCGAGCCAGGTCGCGATCGCCAAGCGGGTCTTCGCCCCGGACCCGGCCGAGGTCGCCTTCGCGGTGCGCATCGTCGAGGCCATGCCGGACGGCACCGGGGCGGTGATGCTCGACGGCAAGATGCAGGACGACGCCACCTGGAAGCAGGCCAAGGTCATCGTCGATCTCGCCAGGCTCGTGGCCCAGAAGGACCCCGACCTCGCCAAGGCCTACAACCTCTGAATGATCGACAACCTCTGAGATCTGCGACCTCCGAGATCTGAATTCATCCGGGATGGGCCCCGCCCTAGCCTGTCGCCCGAAGCGTATCCGATCGAGCCCCGCGCCGCGTCGAGCGATGACAAGGCGCGGGCGCGGGCCTATCTAGACGATCATGACCGACCAGAGGATGAAAACCGCGAGATTCGGGCTCGGCGCCGTGGTGCGCCATCGGATCTACCCGTTCCGGGGCATCGTGTTCGACGTGGACCCGGTCTTCGACAACACCGAGGAATGGTGGCTCGCGATCCCCGAGGAGATGCGGCCCCGCAAGGACCAGCCCTTCTACCACCTGCTCGCCGAGAACGCCGAGAGCGAGTACGTCGCCTACGTCTCCGAGCAGAACCTCGTGCCCGACACCTCCGGCGAGGCGCTGCGCCATGCCGGCATCGCCGAGGTCTTCGTGCAGGACGCGAGCGGCACCTACCGGGTCCGCGACCGCCACGCGAACTGAGATCCGGGCCCTTCGCGCCTCGGGCCCTCCGCGACTCGGGCCCTCCGCGCCTGAGGCGCGCGGGCCTTCAGGCCACGAACAGGCCATGAACAGGCCGCGAACGCAGAGGGCCGGGCATCGATGGCCCGGCCCTCGCCGCTTCGGTTCCGGACTCGGCCGATCAGGGCTTCGGGGCGGCCGTCGCGGCCGCGCCGCCCTTCTCGGATTCGAGCTTCTTGCGCATGTCCTCGCTGCGCTTCTCGAGCTCGGCCTGGAGCTTCTTCTGCTGCTCCTCGAGCACCTTCGGGTCCATGGCCGGGCCGTCGAAGGCCTTGCCGAAGCCGACCAGCGGCACCGCGAAGGTGACCTCGCGCTGGGTCTGGTTCTGGACCGAGACGTTGAGGGTGGTGCCCTTCTTCATCGCCGCGACGATGTCGGCCCCGAGGCCGCCGGCCTCGGCGAAGCAGCCGTTCGGGAAGCAGACGGCGAACTTGCCGGTGGTGGGCTGCTGGCCGTCGACGGTGAAGCGGATGCCGGGCTGCAGCAGCAGGCCGAGGGGCAGCAGGTAGCGCACCACGCGCACCTCCTGCTTGGTCTGCGGGTTCTTCATCTCGTAGACGGCGACCGCCAGGACCGGCTGGCCCTGGTCGGAGACGAAGTCGCGGGTGGTGTAGCAGATGTCGGTGCCCGAGCCGCCGTCCTTGCCGCAGACCTTGGTCCAGTCGGCCTGGCTCGGCTCGGACTTGACGTTGATGGTCTGCGGGCCGGTCTGCTGGGGCTGTTGCGCGGCGGGGGTCGTCGGCGCGGGCGCCGCGGGGGCGGGCGCGGCCGGGGCGGCGGGCTTGGCCTTCTGCTGGGCCAGGGCCGGCCCGGCCAGCAGGCTGCCGGCGAGGGCCAGGCTGCCGGCGAAGGCCAGGCTGCCTGCGAGGGTGCGGAGCGCGGCGGAGCGCGGCGGGTGCGCCTGACGGTTGGCGAAGAACATCGGCTTCTGACCCCTTGGAAGTCTCGGGAATACGAAAAACGTGACGCGGCTCGAGACGCGCACTGCCGCCGTGGCAGGACCGTCGGCCGGCTCATGCGGAGGCTTCGACTCTCGCCCCGCACGCGCCCTGCCCAGCGCGGCGCCTCTCGACTCCGCTCGAACGACCGGGCGGCCTGCTTTCCCCCCGAATGAGGCGAAGACATGACACCGCTGCGGTTCAGGCTCCTGAGCGAGCCACGCCCTGACGCAAGATCGCGCCCGGCGCAAGCCCGGAGATGGCGCGGAGCGCGCATCCGCCCGCGCGGGACCGGCCGGCGCGGCGGCGGCCCGCTGGCGGCTTCGTGACCGGGCGGGCCCGGTAAAACCCGGGGCGGCGCCCCGTCCGGGCCCGGGGGTTAGGGGGCGGTTAACCTTAAGGTCCCATCACCGGAGGGCATCGGGGGAGACGGGTGCCAGTGTCGGCCCAGGCTTCGTACAGACCTACCATCGACGTCCCGGGAGCCTCGTGCGCCTCCGCATGGCCCCCCGATGCTGTCTCGCCCGGCGCCCCGGAGCCCGGGCCGGAGGAGACGCTCCCGGACGTGCCCCTGCGGCGCACGGGGCTCTGCGCCCTCCTGGCCGCCACCGCCCTGCGCCACCCCGCCCGCATCGCCCTGGTCGACGCCGCCGACAAGGCCGCCTGGAGCGGGCGCGCGCCGATGACCTGGACCTACGGGGCCGCGGCCGAGTTCGTGGCCCGCCTCGGGCGCGGTCTGCGCGCCTGGCGCCTGCCCCCCGGCAGCCGCATCGGCCTCGCCCTGCCCGGCAGCACCGAGGCCCTCGTCGCCCACCTGGCCGTCGAGGCGGCCGGCCACGTCCCCTGCCTGCTGCCGCAGGCCTGGGACGAGGAGCAGCTCCTGGCCGGCATCCAGGCGGCGGGGATCAGCGCCGTCCTGACCCAGGCCCGGCTCGGGCCGGGCCGCCCGGCCGAGCGCCTGTGTCGCGTCGCCGCGCGCTATTTCGGCCTGCGCTACCTCGCAGCCTTCGGCCCCGACGTGCCGGACGGGGTGATCAGCCTCGACGAGATGGCCCTCGACCGGCGCTCCGCCCCGGTCACCGGCGATACCGGCGGCGGCCTCGTCAGCTTCGAGGCCGGCGACCCGGCCCGCCCGGTCCACCGCCCCGGCGACGCCCTGCTGGCGGCGGCGGCCATCCACCTCATCGCGGCCCGGGTCGGGCCCGGGGAGCGCGTCCTCAGCCTGGTGCCGCCGAGGGACCTGCGCGGCCTCGTCACCGGCCTCGGGGCGGCCCTGATCTCGGGGGCGAGCCTCGAGACCCTGCCGGTCTTCGACGGGCCGGCCTTCGCGGCGGCCCTGCGGCGGCCGGTGCCGACCCACCTCGTGGTCCCGGGCTTCCTGGAGGCGGCGCTCCTCGGCCGGCCCCTGCCCGAGATCCTGCGCACCGTCAGCTTCACCCACCGGGCGCCGCTGCGCCTCACCGGCCGGACCCTGCGCCCCGCCCCGGGCCGGGGCCTCGCGGTGATCGACGTCCTCGCCCTCGACGAGGACGTGGTCCTGTCCTGCGCCCGCGGCGCCGGGGACCTCGCCCTCACCCTGGCGGAGCCCGGCCGGCTCGCCCTGCCCCCGGGCCTCCTCGCCCTCCGGCACGAGCCGGACGGGCGCCTCGCCTACCGGGGGCAGGCCTGCAAGGCCGCCCCCCTGCGGCGCGGGGCCGCCCTGCCGGCGGGCGCCGACTGGCGGCCCGCCCGCTACCGGCCGAGCTTGTTTGCCGGAACCGCGACCGGGCTCACCGAGGCGTGAGGGCTCCCCGGGCTTTTTGCGCGACGCGGTAAAAATTTACGCATCTGCGTACGAAGGCGTCCGATGGTCGCGGCGGCCGGTCATCCCGGTCCGGGGTCCGGTTCTCGAACCTACGGTTAATATCGTTATATAACAGTTATTTAGACATGTATCCTCAGGGAACATGTGAGGCGGCACGAGCCGCCCCGGCCCGCCGGTTCATCCCACGGTCAGGCGCGATCCCCACCTTCGCATCCGCAATCTCGCCGGCGAACCAACGGCGCCGCCGCGGGTTATGGTCAGGGTCCCTTCACAGGGGACGCGCGATGGGATAACGCTCAAGCTCATGGGTGCGCTGCAACAAGTTCTTGTTGTCGACGATGGCCACCGGGCCGTCGATCATTCCCTCGCGGCGGAGCTTGCCGAGCTCGGCTACGCGAGCGTCACGGCGTCGCTCGAAGCGGCCGAGGACGTCCTCGCGGTGATCGCCCGCCCCGCCGCCATCCTGCTCCAGACCTCCAGCCGCGGCGGCTCCGCCTTCGCCCGCCGCGCGGCCGCGCTCCGCGCCCAGATGCGCGATGCCGGCATCCCGGTGATCCTCGTGGACGAGGCCACCGGCCGGCGCGCCGGGGCCCCGGTCGACCTGAAGAGCCGGATCGGCCCCTACGTGCTGAACGAGCCCGACCTCTAGGGCCTCGCGCGAGGATCCGGCCGCAAGGGCCTGATCCGGCCCGCCGATCCCTCCCTGGCGATCGAGCCTCGCGGCTGCCCCGGAGCAGGCGCCGGTCAGCCCCGTCACGCCGCCTTCCGGCCGCCCCGGGCCGCGATCTTGGCGAGGCTGCGCAGGATCTGGGTCGTCACCCTGAGGCGCTCCGGCACGCTGTCGAGCTCGCGGATGAACACGATGCTCATGTCCGGGCGCACCTTGGCGAAGGAGGCCTGCTCGGCCACGTAGGCCACGAGGCCCTGCGGGTTGGCGAAGGCCCTGTCGCGGAAGTGGAGGACGACGCCCTTCGGGCCGGCCTCGACCTTCTCGACATTCGTCCCGCGGCACAGGATCTTGATGGTGACGATCTTGAGGAGCTGCTCCACCTCCGGCGGCAGCGGCCCGAAGCGGTCGATCAGCTCGGCCCCGAAGCTCTCCATCTCGGCGTCGTTCTCGAGCGTCGAGAGGCGGCGGTAGAGGCCGAGGCGCACGCCCAGATCCTCGACGTAATCCTCCGGGATCGTGACCGGCGCGCCGAGCGCGATGGTGGGCGACCACGCCTCCTCGACGGGCTCGTCGATCCCGGCCTTGAGGGCCGTGACGGCATCCTCCAGCATCTGCTGGTAGAGCTCGTAGCCGACCTCCTTGATGTGGCCGGACTGCTCGTCGCCCAGCAGGTTGCCGGCGCCGCGGATGTCGAGGTCGTGGCTCGCCAGCTGGAAGCCCGCCCCCAGGGTGTCGAGGGTCTGCAGCACCTTGAGGCGCTTCTCGGCCTGGGCGGTGAGCTGGCGGTTGGCCGGCGTCGTGAACAGCGCGTAGGCCCGGGCCTTCGAGCGCCCGACGCGGCCGCGCAGCTGGTAGAGCTGGGCGAGGCCGAACATGTCGGCCCGGTGCACGATCAGGGTGTTGGCGGTCGGGATGTCGAGGCCCGATTCCACGATGGTGGTCGACAGGAGCACGTCGAACCGGCCCTCGTAGAAGGCCGTCATCACGTCCTCGAGCTGGCCTGCCGCCATCTGGCCGTGGGCCACCGCGACCTTGATCTCGGGCATCTCCCGATCAAGGAAGCGCTTCACCTCGGCGAGGTCCTCGATGCGCGGCACCACGTAGAAGGCCTGCCCGCCGCGGTAGCGCTCGCGCAGCAGCGCCTCGCGGATCAGCAGCGGGTCGAAGGGCGTCACGAAGGTGCGCACCGCCAGGCGGTCGACCGGGGGCGTCGCGATGATCGAGAGCTCGCGCACCCCCGTCATGGCGAGCTGCAGGGTGCGGGGGATCGGCGTCGCCGAGAGGGTCAGCACGTGCACGTCGCTCTTGAGGGCCTTGAGGCGCTCCTTGTGGGAGACGCCGAAATGCTGCTCCTCGTCGACGATGATCAGGCCGAGCTCCCGGAAGCTGACGCCCTTGGCGAGGAGGGCGTGGGTGCCCACCACGATGTCGACGGTGCCGTTCGCCAGGCCCTCCCGGACCTTCCTCATCTCGGCGGCCGGCACGAAGCGGGAGGCCTGCGCCACCTGGATCGGCAGACCTTTGAAGCGCTCCGCGAAGGTGCGGTAATGCTGGCGCGCCAGCAGGGTCGTGGGCACCACCACGGCCACCTGCCGGCCCGAGATCGCCGCCGCGAAGGCGGCCCGCAGGGCCACCTCGGTCTTGCCGAAGCCGACATCGCCGCAGACGAGGCGGTCCATCGGGCGCCCGGCATCGAGGTCGCCCAGCACCGCCTCGATGGCGTTGGCCTGGTCCTCGGTCTCCTCGAAGGCGAAGCGGGCGGAGAACTCCCCGTAGAGCCCGTCCGGCGCCGCGAGCCGGGGCGCCGGCTTCACGAAGCGCTCCGCCGCGATCTTGATGAGCTCGCCCGCCATCTCGAGGATGCGGCGCTTCATCTTGGCCTTGCGGGCCTGCCAGGCCCCGCCGCCGAGGCGGTCGAGGGGCACCTCGGCATCCTCCGAGCCGTAGCGGGTCAGGAGCTCGATGTTCTCCACCGGCATCAGCAGCAGGCCGCCGGCATATTGCAGCTCCAGGCAATCGTGGGGGGCGCCCGCCGCCGTGATCGTCTTGAGGCCGACGAAGCGGCCGATGCCGTGGTCGGCATGGACCACGAGGTCGCCGGGCTGCAGCGCCTGCACCTCCAGGATCACGTCCTGCGGGCGCTTCGACTTGCGCTTCTGGCGCACCAGCCGGTCGCCCAGGATGTCGCCCTCGGCCACCACCGCGAGCTGGCCCGCCGTGAAGCCGGATTCGAGGCCCCAGACCGCCACCGCCACGTCGGTGCCGCGCTTCAGGGCGTAGACGTCCGACAGGCGCGTGATCGCGACCGGCTTCTTCAGGCCGTGGTCGGTGAGCACGCCGCAGAGCCGGTCGCGGGAGCCGTCGGACCAGGATCCGAGGATCACGTGATGACCGGATCCCTGCAGGGCCTGCACGTGCGCCACGGTGGCGTCGAAGACGCTCGCGGATTCCTCGGCCCGCTCGGGCGCGAAGCTGCGGCCCTGATGGCCCTCGCAATCGATGACCGCGCGCTCCGGGCTCTCGGGCAGCGCGAAGGGCGTCAGCCGGGCGACGCTCGCCCCCGCGACCCGGTCCGTCCACTCGTTCGGGGTGAGGTAGAGGGCCCGGGGCGGCAGCGGCTTGTAGGGCGCGACGCCCGCTTGCGGCGTCTTCAGCGCGCCCTCGCGGGCCTGGAAATAGTCCTGGATCAGGGCGAGGCGCTCGGAGACCGCGTCCTCGACCTGCGCGTCGAACACCATCGGCACCCCGGCGACGTAGTCGAACAGGGTGTCGAGAGGCTCGTAGAACAGGGGCATCCAGTGCTCGAGCCCGGCGTAGCGCCGGCCCTCGCTCACGGTCTCGTAGAGGCGGTCGTCCCGGGTCGCGGCCCCGAAATTCTGGATGTAGCCCTGGCGGAAGCGCCGGATCGTCTCGGTGGTGAGCTGCACCTCGCTCATCGGCACGAGGTCGAGGGCGCGCAGCTGCCCGACGGTGCGCTGGGTCTCGGGGTCGAAGGCGCGGATCGACTCGAGGGTGTCGCCGAAGAAGTCGAGGCGGATCGGGTTCGGCAGCCCGGGCGGCGACAGGTCGAGGATGCCGCCCCGCACGGCGTACTCGCCGGTATCCCGCACGGTGCCGGTGCGCAGGAAGCCGTTCGCCTCGACCCAGGCCACCACCTTGTCCATCGACACCACGTTGCCGATCGCCGCCGAGAAGGTCTCGACCGCGATGCGGGCCCGCGGCGGCACCCGCTGCACCAGCGCGTTGACGGTGGTGCAGAGGATACGGGGGGCGGCCTCCGAGGAGCGCGAGCGGGCCAGGCGCGACAGGGCCGTCATGCGCTGCGCCGCGATGCCGGCATTCGGCGAGACCCGGTCGTAGGGCTGGCAGTCCCAGGCCGGCACGCTCATGATCTCGAGCTCGGGCGCCACGAACGTCAGGGCATTCATGAAGGCGTTGGAGCGGCCCGAATCGCGGGCGACGTGGACCAGCACCGCCGGCCCCTCGAAATTCGCGCTGAGCGCCCGGGCGAGGTCGGCCACCACCAGGGCGTCGAACCCCTCGGGCACCTGGGCGAGGGTCGGGCTGTCGCCGCGCTTCAGCGCCTCGATCGCCCGGGCCAGCGGCCCGGATTTCGGAAGGGCGAAGCGCGCGGCCTGCGGCTTCGGGGCGGGGGCGGAGGGTTTCGGTGCGAGCTTGGCCATGAAGGTGGTGCGTGTCGCTTCGTTCGGCTTGCGGAATCGTGACCCGGCGCCGGCTCGTCCGGCGCCGGCATGCCCCCTCTCCGGTTCGGGAGCGGGTCGGCGGCGGAGCGGGCCGGGCGAGGGAGGCGGCCTCTCCGGAAGGACCGCGCCCCTGACCCGTCCGCCGGCGCGGCCTCGACCGCGCCCGAACGGGAGCGGTCGAGGCGCGCGGGGATCGATCCGCTCAGCTGTGGATCGGCGCGTCGTGCTTGTGGAAGGCCTTGAGGCGGCGGTAGAGCCCGGTGTCGTAGGTCTCGGGCACGGGGTCCTCGCCGGTGAGCCAGCGGAACAGGTCGCGGTCGGGCACCTCGATCAGGGCCTCGAACAGGGTCAGGTCGGCCTCCGACAGCGCCCCGATCTCGGCATCGGCGAAGCGGCCCATGATCAGGTCCATCTCGCGGATGCCCCGGTGCCAGGCGCGGAAGAGGGTGCGGCGGCGGCGCGGGTCGAGATCCGCGCTGGTGCGGGTGGTGCCGGACATGAAGCCAAACCTGTGATGCCGTGATCCCGGGATCCCCGTATCCCGGATGTCGCGTAAGCCCGGCCCGCCCCGGCGGGAAGCTGTGCCGCAGCGGGGGATGGGCGCTATGGTCTATATAGGGACACCCGCCCGCCGCACCATCCGTCCCCCCCTCGCCGTCCTTCCGGTCTATCCGCCCAGCCCTCCTCGCCCCACCCGCGCCGCGACGCCCGCATGACCGACACCCCCGCCCCCTCCGACGCGGCCGAGGACGACGGACCCGCCCGCGGGCCCGATGCCGCCCCCCTGCGGCCGAGCATCCTCGACCCGCTCTTCGCCCTCGCCCGGACGCTGCCGGGGATCGGGCCCAAGATGGCGCCGATGATCGAGCGCCTGCTCGGGACGCCGGAGCAGCCCGCCCGCATCGTCGACCTGCTGTTCCACCTGCCGCAAGGGGGCGTGGCCCGCCAGCTCAAGGGCTCGATCGCCGAGGCGCCCCCGGGCGAGCCCGTCACGGTCGGGGTCACCGTGGTGTCGCACCGGCCGGCCCAGCCCGGGGCCGGTCGGCGCCCGCACCGGGTCCTCGTCGAGGACCCGACCGGCGACATCGCCCTGGTGTTCTTCGGCATGCCGCGCGCCCGCGTCGAGAAGATGCTGCCGCTCGGCGCCCACCGCTACGTCTCCGGCCGGATCGACCTCTGGGACGGGCACCGGCAGATGGTGCATCCCTCCCGCATCACCGACGAGGCGGGGCTGGCGGCCCTGCCCGCCGTCGAGCCGATCTACGGCGCCACCGAAGGGCTGACCTCGCGGGCGATCTCGAAGCTCGCCCACGCCGCCCTCGACCGGCTCCCGATCCTGCCCGAGTGGCAGGACCCGGCCTGGCTCGAGCGCCACGCGCTGCCCCCCTTCGCGGACGCCCTCCGGGCCGAGCACCGGCCGGAGGAGGCCCCCGCCCCCCGGCGCGAGGACGGCACCCCGCCCCCCCGCACGGCCGCGCGGCGGCGCCTCGCCTACGACGAGATCCTGGCCTCGCAGCTGGCGCTCGCCCTGCTGCGGGCGCGCCAGCGCCGCAAGCCGGGGCGGCGCAATGCCGGGGACGGGCGGCTCGCGGGCCGGATCGAGGCCGCCCTGCCCTTCGGGCTCACGAGCGCGCAGACCCGGGCGGTGGCGGAGATCCGGGCCGATCTCGCCAGCGAGCGGCGCATGCTGCGGCTCCTGCAGGGGGATGTCGGCTCGGGCAAGACCGCGGTGGCGCTGCTCGCCGTGGCGTCGGCGGTCGAGGCCGGGCGGCAGGCCGCCCTGATGGCCCCGACCGAGATCCTGGCGCGCCAGCATTTCGAGCGCCTCGGGCCGATGGCCGGCCCCTTGCGCCTGCGCCTGATGACCGGCCGCGACCGGGCCGCCGAGCGGCGCGCCACCCTCGGCGACCTCGCGGCCGGCCGGATCGATGTCCTGGTCGGCACCCACGCCCTGTTCCAGGACAGCGTCGTGTTCCGCGACCTCGGCCTCGCGGTGGTGGACGAGCAGCACCGCTTCGGCGTGCACCAGCGCCTCGCCCTCGGGGCCAAGGGCGAGGCGGTGGACTTCCTGGTCATGACCGCGACCCCGATCCCCCGCACCCTGGCGCTGACCTTCTTCGGCGACATGGACGTCTCGGTCCTCGACGAGAAGCCCGCCGGCCGCCAGCCGATCAAGACCCTGACGATCCCGGTCGAGCGCATCGACGAGGTGGTGGCGGGGCTCGAGCGGGCGCTGGCCCGGGGCGAGCGGGCCTACTGGATCTGCCCCCTGGTGGCCGAATCCGAGTTCATCGACCTCGCCGCCGCGCAGGAGCGCTTCGAGGATCTCCGGCGCCATTTCGGCGAGGCGGTCGGGCTGATCCACGGCAAGATGCCGGGCCCCGAGAAGGATGCCGCGATGGAGCGCTTCGCGGCGGGCGGGACCAAGGTGCTGGTCTCCACCACGGTGGTCGAGGTCGGGGTCGACGTGCGGGAGGCCACCATCATGGTGATCGAGCACGCCGAGCGCTTCGGCCTCGCCCAGCTCCACCAGCTCCGCGGCCGGGTCGGCCGGGGCTCGGCCGCCTCCTCCTGCCTGCTGCTCTACCGCGGCCCCCTCGGGCAGGTCGCGCGCGCCCGCCTCGAGATGATGCGCGAGAGCGAGGACGGCTTCCGCCTCGCCGAGGAGGATCTGCGCCTGCGCGGCGAGGGCGAGGTGCTCGGCACCCGCCAATCCGGCCTCGCGGCCTTCCGGCTCGCCAGCCTCGAGACCGACGCCGACCTCCTCGAGGCCGCCCGCGACGATGCCCGCCTCGTGGTCGAGCGCGACCCGGGCCTGCGCGGCGCCCGCGGCCGGGCCCTGCGGGTGCTGCTCTACCTGTTCGAGCGCGACGCCGCGATCCGGCTCCTCGGGGCGGGCTGAGCGCGGGTTCCTGAACGCGCGCCCCTGAACACGCCCCCCTGCCCCGATCCCCGATTCCCGCCCCCGTGCGTAAACCGTCCCTTAACCCTGGCCGGCGCCTCCTCGGGCGGGGCCGGCGGAGGGCCCGCAAAAAGGCCTTAATGACCGGGCCTCTGGCCCCGCGCGCCGGCTCCGTTCATCTGCCATACAGATTCGGGGTTGCGGCGCGGGCCCCGGGACGGCATCATCCCTTGCCGCGTTCGTGTCCCAATCTTAACTGAACATGAACGAAGGGCTGATTCGATCGGCCCTTGACCGGGAGATCTGGAGGGTATGCCGATGCTGAACGGACCGTTCCAACGCCTGCCGGGGTCCTCCGAGGGCTGGAATCCGAACGCATACGAGCCCTGGCTGCTGCCGATCTCCGACACGGAGACCGCCCCGGCCCCGGGCCCCGACGCGATCGCCCTCGCGGTGCGCCAGGCCAGCCGGCCGCTCTGGATCGCCGCCAACGCGCTCTGCGTCGCCCTCGGGCTGCTCCTCGCGGTCGAGACCGCCACGGGCTGGATGAGCTCGGGCACGAGCGCGGTCGCCCCCGTCACCACCAAGGTGCTCGCCTCCGCCAGCGCCTCCTGAGGCGCCGCCCACGCGACGTCCCGGCGCGAGACGCCCACGCGCCGGCGCGAGACGCTCACGCGACGTCCTGGCGCGAGACGCTCACGCGACGTCCTGGCGCGAGACGCTCACGCGACGTCCTGGCGCGAGACGCTCACGCGTCCTGGCGCTCGGGCGAGGGGATGGCCCCGACCTGGGCCGCCCGCAGGCCCGCCGCCATCGCCTGGAGCCGCGTCTGCGGATCCTCGGGCTGGATCACCCCCGCCGACATGACGAGCTTGGCCGCGTCGTCCACGCTGATCCCGACCTCGATGATGTCGGTGCGCGGCAGGTAGAAGAAGAACCCGGTGGTCGGGTTCGGGGCGCAGGGCAGGAACACGCCGACATATTCGGGGCCGTTCTCGGCCGAGCCCCGCGGCAGCGCGCCCTGCACGTCGGGGGCCGCCGGCGCCGACAGGAACACCACCGACCACGTCCCCTTCACGGGGAACTCCACGAGGCCGACCGTGCGGAACGAGGTGCCGTTGGCCGAGAACAGCGTCTCGAAGATCTGCCGCAGGCCCTTGTAGAGGCCCGAGATCACGGGGGTTCGCGCCAGCAGCACCTCGCCGAACTCGATGACGCTGCGCCCGACGAGGTTCGCCGTGAGGAAGCCCAGCATCGTCACCGCCACGAAGGCGATGACGAGGCCGAGGCCGGGGATCGAGAAGGGCAGGTAATGGTCCGGCAGGTAGCTCGCCGGCACCAGGGGCTTCACCCAGCCGTCGATCAGGGTGATGAACCACCAGGTGATGTAGATCGTGATGGCCAGCGGCCCCGCCACGATGATGCCGGTGAGGAAGTAGGTCCGCAGCCGGCCCCGGACGCTGACGCGCTTGCGCGGGCCCGCGGGGTCGATGTCGGGAATCGGCGGCTGGATCGGCGGGAGGGATGGCGCCACGGTGTCACTTTCGCGCGCGAGGCAACGGGACTTGAGGGCCTCGTCGACCTGAGGCGGTCCCAGCACGGACGCCGGAAACCGGACCGGACAAGCCAGACCGCCCACGCCCTGAGAGGTAGCGGTTGCGGGGCAGCGGCTCAAGGCCGATGCGCGCGGGCCGCGCCTCGGGTCCCGGCGTCCCGCGCCCGGACCACGACGGGGTTCGTCAGCACCGGCCGGATCAGGTCGGATCGCCGCCGCGCGCCGGTCTTGTCGAAGACCCGCTTCAGCGGGAAGCGGGCGGTCTGGACGCTGATGCCGGACCCGGCGGCGAACGCCGCCAGGGAGCGGCCCTCGACGAGGCCGATCAGGAGCCGCGCCTCCGCTCCGGTGAGGCCGAAGACCTGGGCGGGCTCGGCCCCGCCGCCGACCGCTCGGCCCCGATCGCTCGGCCGCCGGGTCCGCCACCGGCACGAGGGCGCCCTGCCCCGCCACGGCCCCGGCCGACTGAACAGCCAGATCGTCCGGGCGCGGCGCGCGTCGGACACTGGACCCACCGGAAGGCGCGGCCGCCGGATCCGCGGGAAGACCCCGAAGATCCGGTCGGTCTATTCCACGGTGACGGATTTGGCGAGGTTGCGCGGCTGGTCGACGTCCTTACCCATCACCACCGCGGTGTGGTAGGCGAGGAGCTGGATCGGCACCGCGTAGACGATCGGGGCCACGGTCGGGTCGAGGTCGGGCATCGTCAGGGTCGCCATCGTCTCGAGACCCGCCTGCGCCGCCCCCCTGGCGTCCCCCACCAGGATGATCCGGCCGCCGCGCGCGGCCACCTCCTGCATGTTCGACACCGTCTTC
>NZ_VZZJ01000028.1 GCF_008806345.1 Methylobacterium planeticum
TGGTCAACGTGGCCGATCGTTCCAATGTTGCAGTGCGGCTTCGTGCGCGAAAACTTCTCTTTGGCCATCGTCTCTTTCCTGCGGCAAGGCCCGCGGTGGCGCGGACCTGAACGGTCGCCCTCAAGTCGTCGAGCCGGGCGAAAGGCGCGGACCGCTTAGAGGGTCGCCGTCCTTTGATCAAGGGGCAGGTTTCACGCAGCCTCGCGGCCCCGCGCGCCGCCCCTCGGGTTCCGTCACTCGGCAGCCTTGACGTAATCCTCCGGCGGCGGACAGCTGCACATCAGGTTGCGGTCGCCGTAGGCGTTGTCGACCCGGTTCACCGGCGGCCAGTACTTGTCGATCCCGAGTGTGCCGGCCGGGAAGCAGGCGGCCTCGCGCGAGTAGGGGCGCTCCCACGCGCCGATCAGGTCCTGAACCGTGTGGGGAGCGTTCTTCAGCGGGTTGTTCTGGCGGTCCGAGCGGCCCTCCTCGATCGCCCGGATCTCCTCGCGGATCGCCAGCATGGCATCGCAGAACCGATCGATCTCGGCCTTGGTCTCGGATTCGGTCGGCTCGATCATCAGGGTGCCGGCCACCGGCCAGCTCATGGTCGGCGGATGGAATCCGCAATCGATCAGGCGCTTGGCGATGTCGTCGACGCTGATCCCGGCGCTCTTCTGGTAGGGCCGCACGTCGATGATGCACTCATGGGCGACGCGCCCGTTCTTGCCCGCGTAGAGGACGGGGAAGGCCGGCTCCAGGCGCTTGGCGATGTAGTTCGCGTTGAGGATCGCGATCCGGGTCGCCTGCGTCAGCCCGCGCCCGCCCATGAGCAGGCAGTAGCTCCACGAGATCGGCAGGATCGAGGCCGAGCCGAAGGGCGCTGCCGAGACCGCTCCCTCCCCGCCCGTTTCCGGATGGCCGGGCAGATGCGGGATCAGATGCGCCTTGACGCCGATCGGCCCCATGCCGGGCCCCCCGCCCCCATGCGGGATGCAGAATGTCTTGTGCAGGTTGAGGTGGCTGACGTCGGCGCCGATGTCGCCGGGTCGTGCGAGCCCGACGAGGGCGTTCAGGTTCGCCCCGTCGAGATAGACCTGGCCGCCGTGGGCGTGGACGATGTCGCAGATTTCCCGCACACGCACCTCGAACACGCCGTGGGTCGACGGGTAGGTGATCATGCAGGCGGCGAGGTTCGGCCCGTGCTGCTCGGCCTTGGCGCGGAAATCGTCGAGGTCGATGTTGCCGTGCCGGTCCGCCCCGACCACCACGACGTTCATGCCGCACATCTGGGCCGAGGCCGGATTGGTGCCGTGCGCCGAGGACGGGATCAGGCAGATGGTCCGGTGCCCCTCGCCTCGGGCGAGATGGTAGCTTCGGATCGCCAGCAGCCCGGCATACTCGCCCTGGGCGCCCGAGTTCGGCTGCATCGAGATGGCGTCGTAGCCGGTGACCGCGCAGAGCTTGGCCGAGAGGTCGTCGATCAATTCGCGATAGCCGGCCGCCTGATCGGCGGGGACAAAGGGATGGATCTCCGCGAATTCCGGCCAGGAGACCGGCAGCATCTCGACGGTGGCGTTGAGCTTCATCGTGCAGGAGCCGAGCGGGATCATCGCCCGGTCGAGCGCGAGGTCGCGGTCGGCGAGGCGGCGCATGTAGCGCGTCATCTCGCTCTCGGCCCGGTTCATGTGGAAGATTGGGTGCGACAGGTACTCGGAGGTCCGCACGAGATCCTGGGGCAGCCGCGGATCCGGCCAGCCCTCGTCGTAGCGCAGATGCTCGCCGCCGAAGGCACGCCAGACCGCCTGGATGATGTCGGGCCGCGTCCGCTCGTCCACCGTGATGCCGATCCGGTCGGAGCCGACCGTCCGGAGGTTGACGCCGTTCTCGACCGCGTTCCTCAGGATCAGACCCTGGAACGGCCCGACATCGACCGTGATCGTGTCGAAGAAATGCGCCGGCTCGACCCGGAAGCCGATCTGCCGCAAGCCCTCGGCGAGGCGCACGGCATCGCGATGCACCCGCTCGGCGATGGCCTTGAGCCCGCGCGGGCCGTGATAGACGGCATACATCGAGGCGATGACCGCGAGCAGCACCTGCGAGGTGCAGATGTTCGAGGTCGCCTTCTCGCGGCGGATATGCTGCTCGCGGGTCTGCAGGGCGAGGCGGTAGGCCCGGTTGCCCTGGGCATCCAACGAGACGCCGACGATGCGGCCGGGCAGCGAGCGCTTATGCGCATCGCGGGTGGCCATGTAGGCGGCGTGCGGGCCGCCATAGCCCACGGGCACGCCGTAGCGCTGCATCGAGCCGACCGCGATGTCGGCCCCCATCTCGCCGGGCGGCTTCAGCAGCGCGAGGGCGAGCGGGTCGGCCGCGACGGCCGCGATGGCTCCGGCCTCGTGCAGGGCCGCGATCGGGCCGGAGAAGTCATGGATCGCGCCGCAGACGCCCGGGTATTGGAACAGCGCGCCGAACACCGCCCGCGGATCGAGGTCCGTGAAGGGATCGCCCACGATGACCTGCCAGCCGAGCGGCGCGGCGCGGGTCTTCAGCACCGCGATGGTCTGGGGCAGGCATTGCGCGTCGACGAAGAAGGCATCGGCCTTCGCGGTCGCGACGCGTCGCGCCACGCCCATCGCCTCGGCCGCCGCGGTCGCCTCGTCGAGGAGCGAGGCGTTGGCGACATCGAGCCCGGTCAGGTCGCAGACGAGCGTCTGGAAGTTCAGGAGCGCTTCCAGCCGCCCCTGGCTGATCTCCGGCTGGTAGGGCGAGTAGGCCGTGTACCAGGCCGGGTTCTCGAAGATGTTGCGCTGGATCGCCGGCGGCATCGTGGTGCCGTGGTAGCCCTGTCCGATCAGCGAGACGAGGAGCCGATTCTTGTCGGCCGTCGCGCGCATGTGCTCGATCACCCGCCGTTCCGTGAGGGCCCGGCCGAAATCGAGCCGCTCCTCCTGGCGGATGTCCGACGGCAGGGTCTCGTCGATGAGCGCCTGGAGATCGGGCGCTCCGACCAGGGCGAGCATCTCGGCGATCTCCGCATGCGTCGGGCCGATGTGGCGGCGATTGGCGAAGTCGTAGGGGTCGTACCTGTCAGCGCTCATGGGAGATTCCGGCTCGACGTTGCGGTTGATGCGGCGAGGGGCTTCGTTCCGTGAGAGGCCCTTCGGAATGGCGTCCTATTTGGCGAAGGCCGCGTAGGCTGCCTCGTCCATCAGGCCGTCCATGGCGCCGGGGTCCGAGAGGCGGATCCTGTAGAGCCAGCCCGCGCCCTGCGGGTCGCTGCCGACGGTCGCCGGATCGTCGACGGCGGCGGGGTTGACCTCGGTGACCTCGCCGGAGACCGGCGCGTAGACGTCGGACGCCGCCTTGACGGATTCCACGACGGCCGCCGCCTCGCCCTTCTTGAGCGCGGCCCCGACCTTCGGGAGCTCGATGAAGACGAGGTCGCCGAGCTGCTCGGCCGCGTGGGTGGTGATGCCGACCGTGGCGATGTCGCCCTCAAGCTTCAGCCACTCGTGCTCGTCGGTGAATCTCAGCATGGTTCTGCTCCTCAGGGATCGATCGGGATCAGCCGCGCTTGAAGCCGGCCGGAACGAAGGGAAGGCGGGTGACGACGAGCGGGAGACGCTGTCCGCGCACCTCGGCGAAGACCTGCCGGCCGGCGTCCGAGAGCGCCCTCGGCAGATAGCCCATGGCGACCGGTGCCTGGACGCTCGGCCCGAACCCGCCCGACGTGACGGTCCCGACGGGCAGGTCGTCGTCCGCGCCCGCGAAGAGCGGAGCGCCCGGCCGGACCGGCACGCGGGTTTCGGGCCGCAGGCCGACGCGCAGCCGGGCCGGGCCGGCATCGAGTTCCGAGAGGATACGGGCTGCGCCCGGAAAACCTCCCGCCCGGGCGCCGGAGCCCCGACGCGCCGGAGAGATCGCCCAGCTCAAGGCCGCCTCGACCGGGGACGTGCTGGGACCGATGTCCGAGCCGTGCAGGCACATGCCTGCTTCGAGGCGCAGCGAATCGCGGGCACCGAGGCCGATGGGCAGAACTTCCGGGCTCGCGAGGAAGGCCTCCGCGATCCCCGCCGCGGCATCGGCCGGAAGCGAGATCTCGAACCCGTCCTCGCCGGTATAGCCGGACCGGGTGACGATGGCCGGAACGCCGCCGACCGCGACCTCGCGCGCATCCATGAAGCGCATCGCCGCGACCTCGGGGGCGAGGGGGGCCAGAGCTGCCTCCGCCTTCGGGCCCTGCAGGGCGATCAGGGCACGGGGCAGCACCTCGATCTGGATCGAGGCGGGCAGGTGGGCGCGCAGATGGGCCTCGTCCGCCGCCTTGCGGGCCGCGTTGACGACGAGAACGAACCGGTCGCCCAGGCGGGCGACCATGAGATCATCGAGGATGCCGCCGGACGCGTCGGTGAACAGCCCGTAGCGCTGGCGGCCCGGCGCGAGGCCGAGGAGATCGGCGGGAATCAGCGCCTCGAGGGCGCGCGCGATCTCCGCCGGGTCGTCGGCCCGGAGGGCGATCTGCCCCATATGGGAGACGTCGAACAGCCCGGCCGCCGCCCGGGTGTACAGATGCTCCTTGAGCAGCCCGGCCGGGTACTGGAGCGGCATCGCGTACCCTGCGAAGGGCACCATCCGGGCACCCAGCGCCAGATGCGTCGCGTGCAGCGGCGTCCGCTCAGGCTCGATCGATCTCGGGACGGGGGGGGCAGCCGGAGCGACGGGCTCGACAGCATCTTCGTGCATCTGGGTTCTCCACGACAGCCAGCATCGACAAAGCTCGGGTGAGCCATGCCTTGCCCCCATCTGTCGCGGTTACCTGAGAGCTTCTCCCAACCGCTTGCGCAGATTGGGATTTCTCCTTCGGTGGACGCCGTGCGGCGCCTCTCTCCAGATTGTCCAACGAAACGGTGATTGTGCCTGAGAGTTTCCGGGGGTGGTTGCTCCGTCGGCGCCATGGCTCGAACTGATCGGCTTGATCTGCGCGGCCTGGGCTCTCCCGTATCGTCGTTTCGAACGCGGTCAGCCTGTCATGCTGCGATGCGTTAGGCAAGGCGGGCCGACCTTCGGAAGGCCGACGCTCGCGCTCATGTGTTAGGCCGCATGCGCGGCGGGGCCATCGACGATGGCCCGAGCGTCGCCGAAGCGCCGGTGCGAAACCGCGCTCACGACCCTCTTCCGCTCACGGTCTGATGAGAAAAGATCGGAAACTGACGAGACGCCACGCTTTTCCGACGCATGTGTGGCCGCGCGGGCATAGGGCGCCCTCTCGCGAGTCCCTAAACTTGGCCGCATCAACCTCCGGCCTTCGGGACAGCAGACACATGATCAAGAAGCTTCTTCTCGCGAGTGCCGCCACGGCCCTCATCGCGGGCTCCGCCCACGCCGCCGACCTGCCGCGCCGCGAGCCCCCCCCGGTCTTCACGCCGATCCCGGTCTTCACCTGGACCGGCTTCTACGCCGGCCTGCATTCGGCCTACACCTTCACGGACCGTCAGCGCATCACGACCGTCGGCAACACCGCCGTGACCGCCGGCAACGTCGCGGCCGGGCGCCGGGTCCCCGCCGTCCTCACCACGACCGATGCAATCGCCAATATCGGCGGCGGCTTCGGCTACAACTACCAGTTCACGCCGGGCTCCGGCTTCGTCGTCGGCTTCGCGGCCGACTGGACCTGGACCGATGTCACCAAGAGCCGCTTCGTCCTCGGCGCCCCCCTCGCCGGCAGCGTCGTGCCGAACCCGGCCTCCTACCGTCAGAGCCTCGACTGGCTCGGCACCGTTAACGGCAAGGTCGGCTACGCCTTCGACCGGTTCATGGTCTACGGCCTCGGGGGCTTCGCTTACGGCAACGTCTTCTACGACGTGAACTTCTACACCCCGGGCAATGCCCTGCAGTTCGCCGGCCGCTACGACGATCTCTCGACCGGCTTTTCCTACGGCGGCGGCGTCGAGTGGGCGATCCCCACCGACAGCTTCCTGAACCGCTTCGCCATCGGCTCGCTGCTCGGCATCAAGTCCGAGGCCGTGACGCTCAAGGCCGAGTACCTGCACTACGACCTCGGCAGCCGCAACGTGCTGGTAGCGGCGGTGCCGGGCGTAGGCACCGGGTCCTACACGGCGCGCTTCCGGACCGAGGGCAGCATCGTCCGGGCCGGCCTGAACTACAAGTTCAGCGCCTTCTAAGCCTCTGATCCGGATCGGGATTTTCCGATCATCGAAGCGACGCGGGGGGCGGGCATCCGGAAGGGGTCCGCCCCTTCGTCCGTCCGGGGCCCGGGGCGCCGGCCACGGCGGGCCGGGCAGATCGCAGCGAGGAGGCGAGTGGAGCGGGTACCGGGAATCGAACCCGGGTATTCAGCTTGGAAGGCTGCTGCTCTACCATTGAGCTACACCCGCGCAAGCGGCGGGATAGCACGGCTCAGCCGGCTTGAGAAGGCGCCGCCGCGGCCCTCGGCGCAAACAAAAAGGCGACCCGTCGGGCCGCCTCGGACATGGAACAAATCATGAACGATGTTTGGTGGGGGAAGTAGGACTCGAACCTACGAAGCTTACGCAGCGGATTTACAGTCCGCCCCCTTTGCCGCTCGGGACATTCCCCCACACTGCGGCCCATCGGGCCGCGTGCGAGGCCCTTATGGTGAGGGGTGAGGCGGGTGTCAACCGGGCGTGCGCGCGATACGCGCCGGGTCGGACCCTTGCGCGGGAACGAACCTTGGGCGCGAACCTTGGGCGCGGACCTTGGGCGCGGACCCGTGCGTGCGGGATCGCCCGGCCGGAGCCGGCCGCCGGGTCAGGCGCTCGCCGCGAGATCGCAGATCCGGACCTGGGCGCGCTCGGCGCCGCGCCAGCGGTCGCAGGCGAGGGTTCCGGCGACGTGGAAGTCCCGGCCGATCCCGTTGAGCAGCGCCTGGCCGAGGGGCCCTTGCGCCGACCGGAACGCGATGGCGCCGATCGCCTGGCCGTCGAGGCTGCGCAGGCGGGCCCGGACATGGCCGTTGCCCACGGGGGCGACGTCGACGATGCGGTGGCGCGGCAGGGCGAAGACGGGCTCCGGCGCCCCCTGCCCGAAGGGACCGGCCCGCTGGAGCAGCCGCACCATCTCGGCGGTGGCGCCGCCGGCGCTGACGGTGCCGTCGAGGAGGAGCGCCGCCACCGACCGGGCGTCGTGGACGGACGCCGCCAGGGTCTGGCGCAGGTGGGCCTGGAAGCGGGCGAGGTCGGGGGCCCGGATCGTGGCGCCCGCCGCCATGGCGTGGCCGCCGCCCTTGAGGGCGAGGCCCGCCGCGACGCCGGCGCGCACGGCGAGCCCGAGATCGGCGCCGAGGATGGAGCGGCCGGAGCCGACCGCCGTGCCGTCCGGGCGCAGCGCGAAGGCGAAGGCCGGGCGGCCGAAGCGCTCCTTGAGGCGCGCCGCGATCAGCCCGACGATGCCGGGATGCCAGTCGGGGGAGGCCGCCACCAGCACCGGCCGCTCCGGGTCGAGGCCGAGGGCGTGGTCCATCTCGGCTTCGGCCGCCGCCACCGCCTCGGCCTCGATCGCCTGCCGCTCCCGGTTCAGCCGGTCGAGCTCGGCCGCGATGCGGGCCGCCTCGATCGGATCGTCCGTGGTGAGGAGGCGCGCCCCCAGGGAGGCGTCGCCGATGCGCCCGCCCGCGTTGATGCGGGGCCCGAGGAGGTAGCCGAGGTGCCAGGCCTCCGGGGGCTCCTCCAGGGAGGCGGCGTCCAGGAGGGCGGCGAGGCCGCGCCGGCCCCGGGCGCGCATCACGGTCAGCCCCTGCACCACGAAGGCGCGGTTGAGGCCGACGAGGGGCACCACGTCGGCGACGGTCGCCAGCGCCACGAGGTCGAGGGCGTCCGGGAGGGCGGGCTCCGGCCGGCCCGCCCCGAACACGCCGTCCCGGCGCAGGCGCCGGTTGAGGGCCACCAGGGTGAGGAAGACGACGCCCGCCGCGCAGAGATGGCCGAGGCCCGAGAGGTCGTCGAGGCGGTTCGGGTTCACCACCGCCCGGGCCGGGGGCAGCAGCTCCGGCGCGCCGTGATGGTCGAGCACGATCACGTCGAGGCCGAGCGACCCGGCGAGCGCCAGGGGCTCGTGGCCGGCGGTGCCGCAATCGACCGTCACCAGCAGGCTCGCCCCCTCCCCCGCGAGGCTGCGCATGGCGGCGGCGTTCGGGCCGTAGCCCTCGGTGATGCGGTCCGGGATGTGGATGCGGGCCGGGACGCCGAGGCCCCGCAGGTAGCCGGCGAGCAGGGCGGCGCTCGCCGCCCCGTCCACGTCGTAATCGCCGAAGACCGCGACGGATTCGCCCCGGCGCACCGCCAGGGCGAGGCGGTCCACCGCCGCCTCCATGTCGAGCAGGCAATCGGGGTCCGGCATCAGGTCGCGCAGGCGCGGGCGCAGATGCGCCTCGGCCGCCCCCGGCAGGACGCCCCGGCCGGCGAGCACGCGCGCCAGGAGGTCCGGCAGGCCGTAGGCCTGGGTCATGGTCGCCGCGTGGGCCTGCTCGGCGGTCCCGGCGCAGCGGTCGCGCCAGGGCCGCCCCAGCACCGAGGCGGTGACGTCCAGGAAGGCGCGCGGCGCGGGGGGATCGGGCAAGGCGGATGCGGCTGACACGGGACGGATCATAGCCGGATCGGGCCCGGGATGCTGCCGCCCGGATGAGACACCCGGGGAGGCGACGCGCCGGTGCCGCGGGACCGCGTGTCCCGGCCCACCGCGCGGCGCGTGCCGGCCCGCCGGGCTACGCATCCCGGGCCGCCGGAACGCGAAGCGGGGCGGGCGTCGCCGCCCGCCCCGCGCCCCGTGCCGGTCCGGACGCCCGGGATCAGAGGTTCTTGAGGATCGAGTCGACGACCTTCTTGGCGTCGCCGAACAGCATCATGGTGTTGTCGCGGAAGAACACCTCGTTCTCGACGCCGGCATAGCCCGAGCCCATGCCGCGCTTGATGAACAGCACGGTCTTGGCCCGCTCCACGTCGAGGATCGGCATGCCGTAGATCGGCGAGGCCTTGTCGGTCTTGGCGGCCGGGTTGGTGACGTCGTTGGCGCCGATCACGAAGGCCACGTCCGCCTGCGGGAACTCGCCGTTGATGTCCTCGAGCTCGAAGACCTCGTCGTAGGGCACGTTGGCCTCGGCCAGGAGCACGTTCATGTGCCCGGGCATGCGGCCCGCGACGGGGTGGATGGCGTATTTCACGTCGACGCCCTCCTTCTTCAGCAGGTCCGCCATCTCGCGCAGCGAGTGCTGCGCCTGCGCCACCGCCATGCCGTAGCCGGGGACGATGATCACGCGCTCGGCGTTCTTCATGATGTAGGCGGCGTCGTCCGCCGAGCCCTGCTTGACCGGGCGCGTCTCGACCTGGCCCTCGCCGCCGGCCGCCGCGGCGTCGCCGCCGAAGCCGCCGAGGATGACCGAGATGAACGACCGGTTCATCGCGTGGCACATGATGTAGGACAGGATCGCGCCCGAGGAGCCGACCAGCGCGCCCGTGATGATCAGCGCGAGGTTGCCCAGGGTGAAGCCGATGCCGGCCGCGGCCCAGCCCGAGTAGGAGTTCAGCATCGAGACGACGACGGGCATGTCGGCGCCGCCGATCGGGATGATGAGGAGCCCGCCGAGCGCGAAGGACAGGAGCACGATCAGCCAGAAGATGACCTTGCTCTCGGTGCCGATGAAGATCGCGATCAGCGCCACCAGGGCGATGGCGAGCGCGATGTTGATGGCGTGCCGCTGCGGCAGCATGATCGGCTTGCCGGACATGCGCCCGTCGAGCTTGGCGAAGGCAATGACCGAGCCCGTGAAGGTGATGGCGCCGATGGCGACGCCGAGCGCCATCTCGAACAGCGACTCCTTGTGGATGTGGCCGTTCTCGAGGATGCCCACCGCCTGCGGGGCGTAGAGGGTGGCCGCCGCGCCCGCGACCGCCGCGAGGCCGACGAGGGAGTGGAAGGCCGCGACGAGCTGCGGCATCGCCGTCATGGGCACGCGCTTGGCGATCACCGCGCCGGCGCCGCCGCCGATGCCGAGGCCGAGGATGATCAGCGCCCAGGCGCCGACGCCCGCCGGCGGGTGGCCGACGAGGGTGGTCAGCACGGCGAGGCCCATGCCGATCATGCCGTACAGGTTGCCCTGCCGCGAGGTCGTGGGGTGCGAGAGCCCCCGCAGCGCCATGATGAACAGGACGCCGGCGACGATGTAGAGGAGGGCGGAGACGTTCTGGGACATCGTCTCAGGCCTTCTTCTTGTACATGCCGAGCATGCGCTGCGTCACGAGGAACCCGCCGAAGATGTTCACGCTGGCGAGGATGATGCCGACGAAGCCGAAGACGCGGGCCCAGCCGGTGCCGTGCTCGAGATAGGGGACGCCGGCGGCGAGGATCGCCCCGACGATGATCACCGAGGAGATCGCGTTCGTGACCGACATCAGCGGCGTGTGCAGCGCCGGCGTCACCGACCAGACCACGTAATAGCCGACGAGGATCGCCAGCACGAAGATCGCGAGCTGGAACACGGTGGGGTCGACGGCGCCGTGGGTCACGGCGCTGACGCCGTGGCCGAGGCCGTCGGCGATGGAGGCCGCCTGGTCGGCGGCGCGGCGGGCCGCCTCGGCTGCGGCGCGGGCGGTGTCGGCGAGCACGCGGGTCTGGTCGACCGCCTGATCGGGAGGGAGGGTTGCCATCGGTGTCTCCGGCGGGATCAGGCTGCTTTGGGCTGGAAGGAGGCGTGCACGACATCACCGTCTCGGGTGAGGTTCGTGGCCTTGACGAGTTCGTCGTCCCACTTGATCGCGAGCGTCTTCGCCTCCTTGTCGATCAGGGTCTCGACGAAGGCGAAGAGGTTGCGCGCGTAGAGGCTCGACGCGGTGGCGGCGAGGCGTCCCGGCACGTTGAGGTGCCCGACGATCTTCACGCCCTTGTCGGTGGTGACGACCTCGCCGGCCTTGGCGCCCGCGACGTTGCCGCCGCGCTCCACCGCGAGGTCGATCAGGACGGAGCCGGGCTTCATCGCCGCCACCATGTCCTCGGAGACGAGCTTCGGGGCCGGGCGGCCCGGGATCAGCGCCGTCGTGATGACGATGTCCTGCTTGGCGATGTGGGTCGCCACCAGCTCGGACTGCTTCTTCTGGTACTCCGCCGACATCTCCTTGGCGTAGCCGCCGGCGGTCTCAGCCTGCTTGAACTCGTCGTCCTCCACCGCCACGAACTTTGCGCCGAGGGATTCGACCTGCTCCTTGGTGGCGGGGCGGACATCGGTGGCGGTGACCACCGCGCCCATGCGGCGGGCGGTGGCGATGGCCTGCAGCCCGGCGACGCCGACGCCCATCACGAAGACGCGCGCGGCCGGCACGGTGCCGGCGGCGGTCATCATCATGGGCATGGCGCGGCCGTACTCGGCGGCGCCGTCCACCACCGCGCGGTAGCCCGCGAGGTTGGCCTGGGAGGAGAGCACGTCCATGACCTGGGCGCGGGTGATGCGGGGCATCAGCTCCATCGCGAAGGCGCTGATGCCGGCCTCGGCGATCGCCTTCAGCTCCGCCTCGCGGCCGTAGGGATCCATGATCGCCACGACCACGGCGCCCTTCTTGAAGGCCGGGAGCTCCTCGGCGCCGGGCCGGCGCACCTTGAGGACGAGGTCGGCCTCGCCGGCCGCGGCCTCGGCGCTCGGCACGATGCTGGCGCCGGCGGCCTCGTACTCGGCGTCCGGCACGCCGGCCTTGAGGCCCGCGCCCGCCTGCACCACGACGTCGGCCCCGAGGGCCTTGAACTTCTTCACCGTCTCCGGCACCGCCGCGACCCGCGGCTCCGCGGGATCCGCCTCCGACAGCACAGCGATGCGCATTCAGGAATTCCCCTTCGATGGACCGCCTACGACTGCGCGATTCGACGCGGCTTTTCGAGGCGGGTGGCCCGGTTGATCTGATGGAAACGCTTCAAATGTAACGTAAAGCCGCCCCTGACCTTCACGATAGCGAAGACGAGGGCGGCGTCCCGGTCAGGCGAAGGCCAGGTAGAGGGCGAGCAGGACGGCGACCACGAACGGCGCCTTCCAGCCGATGGCGGGGGCGAAGGCGCCGACGGCGCCGGCCACGCTCGACAGCACCACGCCGAGGATCGCCGTCAGCCACGCCTCGCGGATGCCGCCCACCGCCAGGGCCAGGACCCAGCAGATCACGACGCCGGTGGCGATCTCCACGAACCGAACGAAGCCGCGATAGGTCTGCTCGTGCGTCTGTGCGTCCATTGCCGGGCTGTAGCTCACCCCGGACACGGTCTTCGTATCAGCCATCGCGCGCTCGTTCCCTTGACGTCGTCTTGCTTGATCCCGAGCGGATTTAGCGCAAGCCTTGGCGGCTCGCAATCAGCAGGCGGACCGACGATCTGTTGGGGCGGAGTTTCTGGTATACCAGAGCGCTTGTCCAGCGGATTCCTGCCCTTGCGGGCGGCGGATCGGGGGTTTTCGCACCCCGTCTCAGACTTTCGGGGGGGGTGAGCGCGCCGGAGCCGCGCGCCCGCGCCTCATCGCGGCCGCGCAAGGCCGTCATCGCGGCCGCGCAAGGCCGACCTGGGCCAGCGCCTCGCCCTGGCGCTCCGCGAGGGCCTCGAGGGAGAAGCTCTCGATCTCGGCCTCGAACAGCCGGTGGTAGTTCAGCTCCGATCGCAGGTGCAGGAACACGGCGCCGAGGCCGACCGCGGCCCGGTCCATGAAGACGAATTCCTGCGGCACCGTCACGGGGCCGCGCGCCTTGAGCGCCTGGTGCACCTCGAAGGCCTGGCGCCGGCCGTACTCGCCGGGCTTGACCCCGTCCGCCACCGTGCGGGTGCGGTCCTCGAGGAGCGGCCCATAGATGAAGCGGGCCCAGATGTTGAGGATGTCGATCAGCTCGCGGTTGAGGTTCTTGAAGCCCCAGACCTCGTAGGCGTGGACGATGCGGGGCTCGTCGCCGGTGAGGAGGCCCCGGTAGAGATCGACGACGCCGCCGACGAAGCGGGGATGGAAGATGCGCACGCAGCCGTAATCCAGGAGGTTGATCCCCCGCGCCTCGCCGCCCTCCGAGAACACCGTGTAATTGCCGAGATGCGGGTCGCCGTGGATGACGGCGGCGCGGCTGAACGGGTGCCACCACGCCTTGAACATCGCCTGGGCGATGCGGTTGCGGATCTCGACCGGGGCCTCGGCGAAGCCGAGGATGCGCTCGCCCTCGAGCCAGCCGAGGCTGAGGAGCCGCTTCGTCGAGAGGTCGTGGTGGACCGCCGGCACCCGCACGGCGTCGATGTCCCGGAGCACGGCGCCGTAGAGGTCGGCGTGCTTGGCCTCCCGGACGTAATCGAGCTCCTCGCGGACCCGGGCGCCGATCTCCTTGGCGATCTCGCGGGTGTCGAGCCAGGAATTCATGCGCCGGTGCAGCGCGAAGGCGACCTCGAGCTGCTTCAGGTCGGCCTCGACGGCCGATTGCATGTCCGGATATTGCAGCTTGCAGGCGAGCAGCGTCCCGTCGCGGGCGGTGGCCCGGTGGACCTGGCCCAGGGAGGCGGCGGCGGCGGGCCTCAGCTCGAAGCTGCCGAAGCGGCCCTGCCAGTCGGCCCCGAGCTCGGCCATCATCCGGCGCTTGACGAAGGCCGCCCCCATCGGGGGGGCGTCGGCCTGGAGCTTCTGCAGCTCGGCCGCGTATTCGGGGGGCAGCAGGTCCGGCACGGTGGCGAGGAGCTGCGCCACCTTCATGATCGGCCCCTTGAGGCCGCCCAGCGCCTGCGCCAGGGCGGCGGCGTTGGTGGTGCCCTCCTTGCCGAACAGGCGCGCCCCCGCCATCCGGGCCGCGACCCCGCCGACATTGGCGCCGACGCGGGCGTAGCGGCTCGCGCGGGCGGAGAAGCGGTTGGCTTCGGGGTCGGTCTCGGCCATCGGGGCTCTGCTGGGCTGTCGCGGGGAGGGGCTCGCGGGGAAATGGGGGCGCCGGGAAGGCGGTCGGGCGGATCGGTGGTGGGTCCGACCGGGAGATAAGCCGCCTTCGCCCGGGCGCCAGGGCGCTGGGTCCCTGCGTCGCGCCCCGCCTCAGGCCGCCGGCGCGTTGTCGCGGATCCAGCGGGTGAGGCCGCCCTCGTCGATCTCGCCCGCCGCGAGGCCGAGGATCATCACCACCGCCTCGGCCTCGTCGGCGACGAAGTCGATGCCGTTGAGGCCCAGGAAGGTCACGAGCGCGAGCAGCGCGGCGCGCTTGTTCCCGTCGACGAAGGGGTGGTTCCTGGCGATCCCGAAGGCGTAGGCCGCAGCCAGCTCCGCGAGGTCGGCCTCGCCGTAGGCCAGGCGGTTGACCGGGCGGCCGAGGGCCGATTCCAGCGCACCCGCATCCCGCAGGCCCGGCGGTCCGCCGAACTGCTTGAGCTGATGGGCATGGATGGCCTGGACGAGGTCGCTGGTCAGCCAGACGACCTCGCTCATTTGGCGAGTTCGGCGAGAGCGTTCCGGTAGGTCTTCATCGCCTTCTCGGCGATCCTCATGCCCGTCTCGAAGGTCGGGTCATACGGCGAGAGGCGCACGGAGCCGTCGGCATTCTCCGTCACGTAGAGCCAGTCTCCCTGCGCGAGGTTCAGGACGCCGAGCAGCTCCCGCGGCAGGATCAGCCCGGTCGAGTTGCCGATCTTCTTGACTTCGAGCTTCATGGGGCGCCCCCGCGGGATGTTGTACGGATCGTATAACACCCCGCGGGGGCGCGTCCAGGCCCCGCCTCAGCCCTGCGCCTCCATGGCCTCGAGCTCGGCGATCATGCCCTCGATCATGCCGAGGCCGATCTGCCAGAAGCCGGGGTCGCTGGCGTCGAGCCCGAAGGGCTCGAGGAGTTCGCCGTAGGGCTTCGAGCCGCCCGCCGAGAGGAGCGCGAAGTAGCGCTCGACGAAGCCGCCCTCCGCCTTGGCGTAGACCCCGTAGAGGGAGTTCACGAGGCAGTCGCCGAAGGCGTAGGCGTAGACGTAGAAGGGCGAGTGGATGAAGTGCGGGATGTAGGCCCAGAAGGGCTCGTAGCCCGCATCCAGGGTGATGGCCGGCCCGAGGGACTCGGCCTGGACCGAGATCCAGAGGGCGTTGATCTGCTCGGCGGTGAGCTCCCCCTGCTGGCGGGCGAGGTGGACCTTGCGCTCGAAGGCGTAGAACGCGATCTGGCGCACCACCGTGTTGATCATGTCCTCGACCTTGGCGGCCAGCATGGCCCGGCGCTGGGTGGTGTCGCGGGTGTTGGCGAGCAGGCGCCGGAAGGTCAGCATCTCGCCGAAGACGCTGGCGGTCTCGGCGAGCGTCAGGGGCGTGGGCGCCATCAGGGCGCCGTTCGGGCCCGCGAGCACCTGGTGCACCCCGTGGCCGAGCTCGTGCGCCAGGGTCATCACGTCCCGCGGCTTGCCCTGGTAATTGACCAGCACGTAGGGGTGGACGGAGGGCACGGTCGGGTGCGCGAAGGCCCCCGGCGCCTTGCCGGGGCGGGTCGGCGCGTCGATCCAGCGCCGGTCGAAGAAGTCCCGGGCGATGCTCGCCATCCGGGGCGAGAAGGCCCCGTAGGCGTCGAGCACGGTGTCGCGCGCCTCGGTCCAGGGGATCGTGCGCTGCTCCACCCGCGGCAGGGGCGCGTTGCGGTCCCAGTATGGCAGGGCCTCGACGCCGAACCACTTGGCCTTGAGCCTGTAGTAGCGGTGCGACAGGCGCGGATAGGCCGCCTGCACGGCCTCGACGAGGGCGGCGACCACCTCCGGCTCGACGCGGTTGGCGAGGTGGCGGGCATCCGCCACGTCCTTGAAGCCGCGCCAGCGGTCGGAGATCTCCTTGTCCTTGGCGAGGGTGTTGGTGATCAGCGTGAAGATCCGGAGGTTCGCCCGGAACACCGCGCTGAGGGCGCCCGCGGCCTCCTGGCGGACGGCGCCGTCGGGGTCCTGCAGCTTGTTGAGGGTCGGCTCGAGCGTCAGCGACTCGCCCCCGACCGTGAAGCGCAGCGACGCGATGGTCTCGTTGAAGAGCCGGTCCCAGGCGGCGTTGGCGGTGACGGATTTCTCGAGGAACAGCTTCTCGATCCGGTCCTCGAGCTGGAACGGCTTCTCCCGGCGCAGGTCCTCGAGCCAGGGGGCGTAGTGCGCGAGGGGCCCGGAGGCCATCGCGGCATCCATCACCGCGTCCGCGATCCGGTTCAGCTCGAGGGCGAAGAACAGGAGGTCGCCCGAGGCGTTCGTCAGGCGCTCGCGGGTGTCGCCGTAGAACTTGGCCCGGCGCTCGTCCGTGGTGTCGCCCGAGTAGACGAGGCCCGCATAGGACATCAGCTTGCCGAGCAGCTCCTCGATGCCCTCGTAGGCGCGCACCGCCTCCGCCAGCGCCGCCGAGGCGTCGGGCCCGCCCGCGATCTCCGCGACGCGGCCGGCGTAGCGCCCCGCGAAGGACCGGCAATCGGCCTCGGCGCGCTCAAGGTCGGCGCGGAAACCGGGTGCGTCGAGGCCGGAATAGAGGTCGCTCAGGTCCCATTCGGGTAGCGCCCCGAGGTCGACCGCGCGGGCCGCGGCCTTGGCGGCGTGGCTCCCATCCGCGCTGCGCGACGGTTCGGGCATCAGGACAGGCGCGACGGCACGGCTCGACATGGTGTTCTCGATCTCCTGGAATGCGGGACGCCGACGCCCCGCCCGGGGAGAGATATCGGCGCAATGGCGCCGCGATCAACCGGAGCCGCCGCGTCCGCGGCCGCGGCCCGGCGCCCCGCACCGCCGTCATGGCGTCGCACATGGCGTCGCACCTGGCGCCGCACCTGGCGCCGCGCCCGGTACGCTCGCGGACCCGCGGAAAAACTCGGATCGTCGTTAAGCGGGACTTTACGCTCTTGCGCGACCCTGCGGCTCGAAACGAAACAGCCCTCGGCCGCCGATGCGGGCCCGCGCCCCGGCGCGGGGCGCGCGGGTTCGGCCGAGCGGCTAGAGCAAGGGACGCCACCATGTCGACAACGGTCCTCATCGTCGACGACGATCCCGTGCAGCGCCGCCTCACCGAGGCGATGGTGCGCCGCTTCGGCTTCGACGCGAAGGTCGCGGAGAACGGCGTGGACGGGCTCGCGGCCCTGCGGGCGGGCGACGCGGTCGACGTGGTGCTCCTCGACCTCGTGATGCCGGGCGGCCTCGACGGGCTCGGGGTGCTCGCCGAGATGCGCAAGGCCGGCCTCGACACCCCCGTCATCGTCCAGACCTCGAACGGCTCGATCGACACGGTGGTGACCGCGATGCGGGCCGGCGCCGTGGATTTCGTGGTGAAGCCCGCCGGCGCCGAGCGCCTGCAGGTCTCGATCAAGAACGCCCTCAAGGTCGACCAGCTGGAGGAGGAGGTGCGGCGCATGCGCCGGCGCGCCTCCGGCTCCCTCACCTTCAAGGACCTCGCCTCGCGCAGCCCCGACATGGACCGGGTGATCCGCCTCGCCGAGCGCGCCGCGAAATCGAACATCCCGGTCCTGATCGAGGGCGAGTCGGGGGTCGGCAAGGAGGTGCTGGCCCGCGCGATCCAGGGCTCGGGCGAGCGCCGGGGCAAGTCGTTCGTCACCGTCAATTGCGGGGCGATCCCCGACAACCTCGTCGAATCGACCCTGTTCGGCCACGAGAAGGGGGCCTTCACGGGGGCCACCGAGCGGCATGTCGGCAAGTTCGTCGAGGCCTCGGGCGGCACGCTCTTCCTCGACGAGATCGGCGAGCTGCCCCTCGACGCGCAGGTGAAGCTGCTGCGCGCCCTGCAGGAGGGCGAGGTCGATCCGGTCGGCGCCAAGCGCAGCGTGCGCGTCGACATCCGCCTCGTCTCGGCCACGAACCGCTCGCTCCTCGACCTCGTCAAGCAGGGCCGCTTCCGCGAGGACCTCTATTACCGCCTCAACGTCTTCCCGATGACGCTGCCCCCCCTGCGGGCGCGGCGGGAGGACATCCCGGACCTCGTGCGCTCCTTCTGCGCGCGCTTCGCCGCGGAGGAGGGCAAGCGCGTCCGCTCGATCACCCCGGAGGCGATGGCGCTGCTGACCCGCTACGGCTGGCCCGGCAACGTGCGCCAGCTCGAGAACGCCCTGTTCCGGGCGGTGGTGCTGGCGGACGGGGACGAGCTGACGGTCGCGGAATTCCCGCAGATCGCCGCCCAGGTCGAGGGCTTCGACGTGCGCATCCCCCCGGCCCCGAGCCAGCCGATCCTGCCCGCCGGCGCCCCCGAGCCGGTGCGCGAGATCGTCCGGGTCGAGGTGCGCGACCCGCACGCCATGTCCCTCGTGGTGGAGGATACCGGCGAGATGAAGCCGATGGATGCCCTCGAGGCCGAGATCATCCGCTTCGCGCTGCAATTCTACCGCGGCCGGATGTCCGAGGTCTCGCGCCGCCTCGGAATCGGCCGATCCACCCTGTACCGCAAGCTCAAGGACCTCGGTCTCGAAGGGGACGAGAAGTCCGACGCCGCGGCCTGAGGTCCGGAATCGCGGCGGCGTGCGGCCGGCGTGCGATTGCACACGGCCGCGCTTGAGATGATAATCATACGAACGGGTTGGCCCGCCTGAGGCCGTTCCCGGGAGAGACACACATGGGCGTCTCGCGCTCCGCCACCGTCGCACTGGCCGCCCTCCTCGCCGGGTCCGTCGCCCATGCGAGCCTCGCGCGCGCGCAATCCGGCGCAGGCCCGGCGCCCGGCGCAGCGGCGTCCCTGCAGCGGGCCGCCGTGGAACCCGCCGCCCCCCTCGCGCCCGAGACCGAGACCCCCGAGCCCGCCGATCCCAAGGCCGCCGCGCCGGACACCGAGGCGGCGAAGCCCGGGGCTGCGCGCTCCGGCGAACCGGCTCCGGCGCCCGCCGCCGAGGCGCCTCAGCCGGCGCCGCAGGGCGGGTCCGCGCCTGCCTCCGGCCCCGCCGCCTCGGCCCCGGGCCTCGACCCGGCGCCGGTCGCGGAGGCCCCCGCCCCGCCCCCGGTGCCAAGCGACCCGCAGGCGGCCGCCGTGGCGACCCGGCTCGCCGCCGCCACGCCCCTCCTGCCGCGCCTGACCACCCGGGAGCGCGAGGCGATCCAGGCCTTCTACGCCCTCGGCGCCTTCAGGCCGGTCTGGGTCGTCGACGGCCGCTTCACCCCGGCCGCGCGGTCCGCCGCCGCGCGCCTCGCCAAGGCCGGCGAGGACGGGCTCGACCCGAACGCCTACCCGGTGCCCGTGCTCGGCGTGCTGAGCCGGCCCGACACCGAGGCCGAGATCGCGGAGGCCGACCTGAAGCTCTCGGCCGCCGTCGCGCTCTACGCCCGCGACGCCCGGGGCGGCCGCATCAGCCTCGCCAACCTGTCCCGCCTGATCACCCCGGCCCTCGACCTGCCGGCGCCGGACGCGGTGCTCGGCGCGATCGCGACGGGCGGTGCCGGCGCGGGCGACCTGCTGCAGCGCTACAATCCGCAGGAGGCCGGCTACCGGGCCCTGAAGCAGCGCCTCGCGGCCCTGCGCGACCGCACGCCCGCCGCCACGCCCGTGGTGCGGCTGCCCGGCGGCCCGGTCCTGAAGCTCGGGATGCGGGATGCGCGCGTGCCGCTGATCCGGGCCCGCTTCGGTCTCGAGACCCGCGCGGGCGGCACCCTCGATGCCGGCCCCGGCGAGCCCGAGGATTACGACGCGGCCGTGGCCGCCGCGATCACGGATTTCCAGCGCAGCCGCGGCCTGCCGGCCAACGGCATGCTCACGGTCCAGACCGTCGTGGCCCTGGCGACGCCCCCGGCGCGGGGCCCCGTGAGCGGCGACGAGCCGACCCTCCTCGTCAACATGGAGCGCTGGCGCTGGCTGCCGTCCGATCTCGGGCGCGACTACGTCATGGTGAACATCCCGGAATTCCGCCTGCGCGTCGTCCGCGACGGCAGCCTGCGGGACGAGGCCCGGGTCATCGTCGGCAAGACCGAATCCCCGACGCCGATCTTCTCGGGGGCGATGGAATACGCGGTGGTCAACCCGTCCTGGAACGTGCCGCCCTCGATCCTCAAGAACGAGTTCCTGCCCGGGCTCGCCCGCGACCCGAACTACGCGGCGCGGCGCGGCTACCAGGTGGTCCGGCACGGCAACGCGATCTCGGTGCGCCAGCCCCCGGGCGAGCGCAACGCGCTCGGCTTCATCAAGTTCATGTTCCCGAACAACCACGCGGTCTACCTGCACGACACGCCGAACCGCGCGCTGTTCTCGGCGGGCCACCGGGCGATGAGCCACGGCTGCGTGCGCGTCGACGACCCGTTCCGCTTCGCCGACGCGGTCCTGCCCGACGCGTGGTCGAGCGAGCGGCTGAAGAAGCTGATCGGCAAGGGCGAGCGCTCGATCCGCCTGCCCGAGAAGCTGCCGGTCCACCTCGCCTACTTCACGGCCTATCTGGACGACGGCGGCGGCTACCGCACGCTGCCCGACCTCTACGGCTACGATGCCCGGATGCGCACGGCCCTCGGCCTGCCCGGCGGCGCCCCCGCCATGGTGCGCGGGCCGGACGAGCCGAAGCGCAAGGTCGCGGAGGCGCCCCGGGCGCCGAAGCCCGTCGTCCAGCGCGCCCCGCGCCGGGCCACGGCGCGGGCCTCGGCGGAGGGCGCCCCGGTCGAGTTCGGCGAGCCCGGCCTGTGGACGCCGCGGCCCGCCCCGGTCAGCCGGGGCTGGTGGTAGCCCCACCCCGCGATCGGCATCCACACCCGATTTCCACCCGGCGCTGGCGAGCCCGTGAACGGTGTCGGACGCGCGTGTGCGGCCGCGCTCTTGCGGGCAAGATTTCGCCACGGTTGCGCCTTAGCCGTTAGCGCGCGGCGGTGTTCAGCCCGAGGACCCGATAACCGGGCATTTACGGTTTTCGGCAACCTTGCGTTCACCATGACCCCCGCGCCCGGCGCGGGCTCTGGCAGAGGGTGAGACCATCGTGCGTAGGCTGCTGCGAGACGGGCCGTCCAGGGCCGCATCCCACCTGCGCGTCCTCCTCCGCGACCGCCTTCGACCCCGCACCGCCCGCCGCCTCGGCCTCGCCGTCCCGGCCGTCGCCCTGGCGCTGATCGCCGGCACCAGCGGCACCCAGGATGCCGTCGCCAACGGCGACACCCGCACGCTCTCGATCTTCCACACCCACTCCAAGGAAAGCCTCACGGTCACGTTCAAGCGCGACGGGCGCTACGACCGGGCGGCCCTGGAGCAGCTGAACTGGCTCCTGCGCGACTGGCGCGTCGACGAGCCGACCAAGATGGACCCGCGCCTGTTCGACACCGTGTGGGAGGCCTACCGGCAGACCGGCTCCGGCGAGGCGATCCACGTCGTCTCGGCCTATCGCTCGCCCGGCACCAACGCGATGCTGCGCCGCCGCTCGAAGGCGGTGGCCGAGTACAGCCAGCACATGCTCGGCAAGGCCATGGATTTCTACCTGCCCGACGTCTCGATCGACCAGATCCGGGCGGTCGGCATGCGGATGCAGCGCGGCGGCGTCGGCTGGTACCCGCGGGCGGGCTCGCCCTTCGTCCATCTCGACGTCGGCTCGGTCCGCTCCTGGCCGCGCATGACCCACGACCAGCTGGCCCGCCTCTTCCCCGACGGCAAGACGGTGCACCTGCCCACCGACAACCACCCCCTCCCCCGCTACGAGGAGGCCCGCGCCGAGATCCTGTCGCGCGGCGGCACCGTGCTCGGCGTGACCCAGGTCGCGCAGGCCGACGAGGATGACGGCCCGAGCATCAAGAGCTTCTTCGCCGGCCTCTTCGGCGGCGGCGGCGCCAGCGAGGCGCCGGACGCCGCGGCCCCGGCCCGCGCCCGGGCGAAGCCCGTCGTCGCCGTCGCCAGCGCCGATCCGGAGGACACGACGGGCACGCAGCGCGCCCTCGCCTACACGGCGCCCGCGGCCAGCGAGGCCCTGCGCGGATCGCTGCTGCGCCGGGACGGGCGCGACGCCCAGAGCCTGCTCACCGCCGAGACGCCGCAGGCCGCGGGCAAGGATGCTGGCAAAGACTCCGGCAAGGACGCGGGCAAGGACGCGGGCAAGGAGAGCGCGGCCGGCATCCTCGCCGCGGTCGCCGCGCCGCTGCCCCCGCGCCGCCCGGCCGAGTTCGCCGCCGTCGCGGCGGCCCTCACCATGCCGCTGCCGCCCCCGCGCCCGGTCCAGCTCGCCGGTCTCGGCGGCATCGGCATGGCGAATGTGAGCGTGGCGAATGTGAGCGTGGTCGCTGCGCCGGAGCCCGAGGCCAGGCCGGCGCCCGCCCCGGCCCCGAAGGCGACCGTTCTGATCCCGGCCGATGCCGCCCCGAAGGCTCAGCTGCGCGCCCTGTTCGACGCCGTGGCGGCCACCGGCGGCGCTGCCCCGGCGAGCCGCGCCGCGCCGGTCCACGTGGCGCTCGCGCGGGCCCGGCCGGAGGCGGCGCCGGACGCCCTGGTGGCGGAGCCGGCCGGCGCGGTCGCGACGCGCTTCTCCCGCCAGAGCCCCGGCGACGAGCTCGCCGCCGCCCGCTTCAGCGGATCGGCCCTGCGGCCCGTGCCCGGCCAGCGCTGAGCCGGCCCGCGGCCGGGCTCGCCCGGAGCCGGGCTCGCCCGGCGGCGGCCGATCGGATGCGGGTCCCGCCCTCAGAAGGGCTTGCGGCCCTGCCCCGTCGCGAGGGCCGAGACCAGGGTTTCGAGGTAGCCGGCCCCGTTCGCCTGGCCGGCGGCGATGCGCTCGGCCTCGGCGTTGCTCTGGGTCGCCACCGCGACGATCAGCAGCGCGGCCGTGGCGACGCCGCCGAGGCCGGCGACGCACCACAGATAGGCCCGCTCGACCGCCCGCGGAATCGGGACGGCGACGGGGCTCTCACCAACATACAGGGGGGTCGGGCTCGGGTCGTTCATGGCCGTCGTTCCCGCACGTGACTGACGCCCGGACGGACCCGGAGAACGCCCACGCGCGCCGGTCCGCCACTAGCAGCTAACGTGCCGGCCCGACATGGGTTCGACGGCCTGCGGGAAATTTCCCGCAGGCATTTGTCTCGCGCGGTTGACGGGGGGTTAAGCCTGCCGGCCGCGGGTGCCGGGCCCGGGCGCCCTCACTCCGCCTGGCCGGCCGTCGCCTGCAGGGCCGCCTGGGCAGCGGCGAGGCGCGCGATCGGCACCCGGTAGGGCGAGCAGGAGACGTAGTCGAGGCCGACCTCCTGACAGAAGCCGATCGAGGCCGGGTCGCCCCCGTGCTCGCCGCAGATGCCGAGCTTGAGGTCCGGCCGGGTCTTGCGGCCGCGCTCGACGCCGATGCGCACGAGCTCGCCGACGCCCTCCTGGTCGATGGTCACGAACGGGTCGGCGGCCAGGATCCCCTTCTGGGTGTAGGGCCCCAGGAAGGTGGCCGCGTCGTCGCGCGAGATGCCGAGCGCGGTCTGGGTCAGGTCGTTGGTGCCGAAGGAGAAGAACTCCGCCGTCTCGGCGATCTCCCCGGCCTTCAGGGCGGCGCGGGGCAGCTCGATCATGGTGCCGACCTGATAATCGAGGGGGGCGCCCTTCTCCTCGGAGACGGCCTTCGCCATGGCGTCGATGCGGGCCTTGACGATGTCGAACTCGGCCCGGGTGAAGACGAGGGGCACCATCACCTCGGGGGTGACGGGCGCGCCGGTCTCCTCGGCGGCCTGGACGGCGGCCTCGAAGATCGCGCGGGCCTGCATCTCGGCGATCTCCGGGAAGGCGATCGCGAGGCGGCAGCCGCGGAAGCCCAGCATCGGGTTGAACTCGCTGAGCTCGGTCATGCGCCGGCGCAGCTTGTCCTCCGAGACGCCGGTGCTCCTGGCGACCTCGGTCACCTCCGCGTCGGTGTGGGGCAGGAACTCGTGCAGCGGCGGGTCGAGCAGGCGGATCGTGACGGGCAGGCCCGACATGATGGTGAACAGCTCCACGAAGTCCTGACGCTGGTAGGGCAGGATCTTGGCGAGCGCCGCGCGGCGGCCCTCGGCGTCGTCCGCGAGGATCATCTCGCGCACCGCCACGATGCGGTCGCCCTCGAAGAACATGTGCTCGGTGCGGCAGAGCCCGATCCCCTCGGCGCCGAAGTTGCGCGCCGCGCGGGCATCCGTCGGGGTGTCGGCGTTGGCCCGCACCTTCATGGTCCGGACCTTGTCGGCCCAGCCCATCAGGGTGGCGAAGTCGCCCGACAGCTCGGGCTCGAGCATCGTCACCTCGCCCTGGAGCACCTGGCCGGTGGAGCCGTCGATGGTGATGCGGTCGCCGGCCTTGAGGGTGACGCCCCCGACCGAGAGGGTCTTGGCCTTGTAGTCGATCCGGATCGAGCCGACGCCCGAGACGCAGGGCTTGCCCATGCCGCGGGCCACCACCGCCGCGTGGCTCGTCATGCCGCCGCGGGTGGTGAGGATGCCCTCCGAGGCGTGCATGCCGTGGATGTCCTCGGGGCTCGTCTCGATGCGCACGAGGATGCACCTGCGCTCGGCCTTCTTGGCGGCCTCCGCGTCCTCGGAATTGAACACGATCTCGCCCGTGGCCGCGCCCGGCGAGGCGGGCAGCCCCGAGGCGATCACCTTGCGCTCGGCCTTGGGGTCGATGGTCGGGTGCAGGAGCTGGTCGAGGGCGCCCGGCTCGACGCGGCCGACCGCCTCCTCGTGGG
Source organism: Methylobacterium planeticum (assembly GCF_008806345.1). Taxonomy (GTDB): domain Bacteria; phylum Pseudomonadota; class Alphaproteobacteria; order Rhizobiales; family Beijerinckiaceae; genus Methylobacterium; species Methylobacterium planeticum. The sequence continues at coordinate 24,558 of NZ_VZZJ01000028.1, forward strand.
TGATCAGGCCCTCGTTGGTCAGGTCGACCGCGATGCGCAGCGCGGCCTTGGCGGTGCGCTTGCCGTTGCGGGTCTGGAGCATCCAGAGCTTCCCGCTCTCGATGGTGAACTCCATGTCCTGCATGTCGCGGTAATGCGTCTCGAGGATGCCGTAGATCCGCGTCAGCTCGGCGAAGCTCTCGGGCATCGCCCGCTCCATCGAGGGCTTGTCGGACTTCGCCTCGATCCGGGCCTTCTCGGTGATGTCCTGCGGCGTGCGGATGCCCGCCACCACGTCCTCGCCCTGGGCGTTGATCAGGAACTCGCCGTAGAGCGCGCTCTCGCCCGTCGAGGGGTTGCGGGTGAAGGCGACGCCGGTGGCCGAGGTGTCGCCCATGTTGCCGAACACCATGGCCTGCACGTTGACGGCGGTGCCCCAGCTCTCCGGGATGCCGTTCAGCTCCCGGTACTTCTTGGCGCGCGGGATCATCCAGGAATCGAACACGGCGCCGATCGCGCCCCAGAGCTGGTCCTCCGGCGCCTGCGGGAAGTCCGAGCCGTGCTCGGCCCGCACGATGGCCTTGTACTTGGTGACGAGCTGCTTCCAGTCCTCGGCGCCGAGCTCGGTGTCGAGGGAGACGCCCTTGCCCTCCTTGTAGTGCTCGAGCGCCTCCTCGAAGGCGTGGTGCTCCACGCCGAGCACGACGTTCGCGTACATGGTGATGAAGCGGCGGTAGGAATCGTAGGCGAAGCGCGGGTCGCCCGCCCCTTCCGCCAGGGCCTCGACGGTCTCGTCGTTCAGGCCGAGGTTGAGCACGGTGTCCATCATGCCGGGCATCGAGGCGCGGGCGCCCGAGCGGACCGAGACGAGGAGCGGCGTCTTGGAATCCCCGAAGGTCTTGGCCGCGAGCCCGCCGACCTGCGCGAGGGCCGCCGCGACCTGATCCTTCAGCTCCGGCGGGTACTGCTTCCCGTGGTCGTAATAATAGGTGCAGACCTCGGTCGTGATGGTGAAGCCCGGAGGCACGGGCAGGCCGAGATTCGACATCTCGGCGAGGTTCGCCCCCTTGCCGCCGAGCAGGTTGCGCATCGAGGACTTGCCCTCGGCCTTGCCGTCACCGAAGGAGTAAACCCACTTCGTCGCGCCGTCGGTCGCCATATCGTTTCCGTCCAGTCTGCAGGTTTGTGACAGCCCCGAGCTCATCGCGGCGGGTTGGACCATCTGATTCCGCAATGCAAGATGAACGGCACAGCTGCGCACATCGCGGACCATGACACGGCCCGCCTCCCGTCACCGCCCGGATGCGACGGCAGTGGGAAGGCGGTGGGCAGGCGCAAGCGCGGCCCTTCGCGGCCCAAGATAGAGCGGAGATCTGCGCAAGGCCAATCGCCGGACTACGGATCCCGGATCCGGCGCCGAGCCTGGAGGCCGGGTGTCTTGCTCCAGTCACGTGTCCTGCGACGTGTTCGGCCGGTTCGGGGCCCGTGCCGGGCCCGGGTCGGTCCTGGCCGCGCTGGGATGGCGGGCGGCGGGCGGCCAAAGCGCGCCATCGGCCGGGCCCGGAGGCGCTCGATGGCGCCGTCAGCGCCTTGCTGCGACCGCGAAGTGTCTCCGGATGGCGCCGGCTCTCGCCGCGCGGCAAAATCCCGGCGTCAGGACAGGGCGCGGAACACGCCGAGGCCGATCAATCCCACGAGGATCAGGTAGACGGCGACGATGTAGTGCAGAAGCTGGGGCCGGAGCAGGATCAGGACCCCGGCCGCGATGGCGAGGATCGGCTGGAGCTTGGCGAGGGTGATCGTCATGAGGCGGGTCCGGTTCCGGTATTCCGGCGATGCCGGGACGGGAGCCGGCGCGGGGCCGGCTCCGGATCGGGCGCCGTCGTCGATGGGGACAAGAACGCGATCGGGCCCGAAGCTTCGATCAGGCCCGATACCGGCCGTTGCGCCTGACCAGGACCGTCGCGCCGACGGGCACGCGCTCGTAGAGATCGACGATGTCCTCGTTGAGCATGCGGATGCAGCCCGACGACATCTGCTCCCCGATGCTCCAGGGCTCGTTGGTGCCGTGGATGCGGAACAGGATGTCCCGGTTGCCCTGGTACAGGTAGAGGGCGCGGGCGCCGAGCGGGTTGTCGAGGCCGCCCTTGCGGGTGCGCGGCAGGTCCGGGTTGAGCGACACCATCGTGGTGGTGGGATGCCAGTCGGGCCAGACGCCCTTGCGCCCGATCCGGGCCTCGCCCTTCCAGGAGAAGCCGAGCTTGCCGACGCCGACGCCGTACTGGACCGCGGTGCCGTCCTCCTGCACCAGCGCGAGCTGACGCTGGTCGATGTCCACCACGATCGTCCCCGGCTTCTCGGGGCCGGTATAGCGCGCGACCTGACGGCGGTATTTCGGATCGAGGCGCGACTTGTCGACGAGGGGCACGTCGTAGGGCCTGTCGGGCATCGTGCCGATGTACCAGGCCGATTCGTCGTCGGCGGCCACGTTGATCGGGCCCCGCTGGTTGCAGGCGGCGAGCGGCGCGATCAGCATCGCGGCGATCAGGATCCGGCGGGTATTCATGGTCCTCACCATCGGCTGGTTCGTCTCGATTGGGGTCCTGACTACCCTCTCGCCGACCATTTCTGTGTGACTTTTGCGCCGCATGGAGGCGGTAAGCGCCCGCCTCCCTCTGCGGGCTTCACACATTTGATAGAATTTGAGGCCGGCCGTGGCGGAGCGTCCGCGAAGCCTCGTTCGGGGTCCCCGGCGCCCTATCTGCCCTGGTGACGAGCCGGAGACGGGGGCGACCATGGCCGACACGCAGACCTTGCCGAGCGACGCGCGAGAGGGGCCGGGGGCGGAACTCCGCCCCGCGATTCACCTCGACCATTGCGTCATCCACGTCTCGGACTGGGACCGCTCCACCGCCTTCTACCGCGATGTCCTCGGGGCGGAGGCGATCCCGCGCGGCCGGGGCTTCGTCTACCGGTTCGGCGGCGTCCAGCTGAACGTGCACGGGCCCGGCCAGATCGGGGAGCCGGTGGCGGACAAGCCCGTGATGCCGGGCGGGAGCGACCTCTGCTTCCGCTGGTCGGGCACGATCGAGACCGCGATGACCCACCTCGCCCTGCACGGGGTGCCGGTGGAGCGCGGCCCGGTGCAGCGCCACGGCGCCGCCGGCGAGGGCGTGAGCGTCTATTTCCGCGATCCCGACGGCTCGCTGATAGAATTCATCACCTACCCGCCCGCCTGACCGGACCCTGCCCCGCCGTGCCGTGTCGCACGCCACGGCGCGCGACCCCGCCGCCGTCCCGCAACCGGGCGGCCCGCGGCGCCGTTACCCGCCGTGAGGATGTTCCGGGAGACCACGATGCGCATCGATGCCCTGGCGGCGAATCCGGCCGCACTGATCCTAGCCGCTCCGATCCTGGCCGCTCCGATCCTGGCCGCGGCGCTCGCCCTCGCGCTCACGGCGGGAGCCGCGCAGGCCCGCAACGGCGGCTCCTCCGGCGAGGGCGACGGCGCCCTGCGCCAGGAACTGCAGAACCCCGGCTATGTCGAGCCGAGCCCCTACGCCTACCGCAACGGCTACCGCCCGAACGATCGCGGGGCGGAGTACGAGGCCTACCGGCGCGGATACCCGATCTACGGGCCCTGGGGCTGGAAGTACCGCTGAGGCGCGGGCCCTCAGACCCGGCTTTGCGCCAGGGCCTGGTTGGTCTGCTCCAGGCGGACCGCGAGCTCGCGCATTACCGCGATGCCGATCTGCGGGAATTGCGCGAGCAGTTCGAGGAAGACGCCGCGGTCGATGCGCAGGGCGGTCGTGGCCGACTCCGCCGTCACCGTGGCGGAGCGCGGCTGGTCGGCCAGGATGCCCATCTCGCCGACGAGCGCGTTGGCGCCGAGCAGGGCGAGCCGGAACGGGCCCTGCGGCCCCTCGATCGAGACCGCCGCGCTCCCTTCGAGGATCAGGTAGGCGGCGTCCGCCACGTCGCCGCGGGAGAAGAAGCGCTGCCCGGGCTCGAAGTGGACGCGCTCGCTCGTGAAGGCGAGGAGCTTGAGCCGCGAGGGCTCGACCTCCCGGAAGAGCGGGACCTGTCTGAGGGACGAGACCTCGGTATCGAGGGTCATGGCTGGGCTCCGAAACGGGTCGCGCCGGGGCGCGAGGCCGGCCGGTGACGGTGGGAGCCTGCACCATGCGGGTCTCGCACGCCTTGTCCAGCCTCGCGGCCCCGCGTCGCCGTGACGGGCTGCGCTTCGGGCCACGATCGGGCAAGCCTCCACGCGGACCGGCTCGGTCCCTGCGGTCGGGACGGAGGCGGCCGGCGATGCCCGACGCGCGTGCCCTCGCCCGCACTGCCCTTGTGCTCGCCTGCCTGTGGCCGGCCCCGGCCGCGGCCCGGTTGACCCAGGCGGAACTCGCGCGGGTCGTCGTGGCACCGGAGCCCGACGCCCAGGCGCCCCTCGACCTCGCCTTCACCGACGCCGCCGAGGGCCGCCCCTTGCGCCTGTCCGAGGCGATCGGCGGCCGGCCGACCCTGCTGCTGCCGGTCGACTACACCTGCGGCAATGTCTGCGACCCGATGCTGTCGATGTCGGGGAACGCCCTCGCCGCCACGGGGCTCGAGGCCGGCCGCGACTACAGCCTCGTCCTCGTCGGCCTCGATCCCCGCGACGACACGGCCGCCGCCCGGCGCATGCTCGACCAGGAACTCGGCCTGCCGGCCATTGCCGCGAGGACGCGGGCGCTCGTCGGCGACGAGGCTGCCGTGCGGCGGCTCACCGGCGCCCTCGGCTACGGCTTCGTCCCGGATCCCGGGACGGACAGCATCGCGCATCCGGCCGCGGCGCTTCTCCTGACCCCGGAGGGCCGCGTGGCCCGCATCCTCTCGCCGCTGGCACTGAACGGTCGCGACCTGCGCCTCGCCCTCGTGGAGGCCGGCGAGGGCCGCGCCGGCCATCTCGGCGACCGCCTCGCCCTGCTCTGCTACGGCTTCGATGCCGCCCGCGGCATTTACACGCCGCTGATCCACCGCATCCTCGGCGTCGCGGCGGCCGCCACCGTGATCGCCCTCGCCCTCGGGATCCTGCTGCTGAGCCGCCGCACGCGCCGGGCCTGAGGGCCCGGCCGCTCCGGCCGGGCCCTACGCGCGATCGGTCGAGAGCCCGGAATGCCCGGGCGCCGGCGGATCCCGCTCGATACTCGCATTCGGCTGCGGCGAATCGATCGGCTCCTCGTCCGTCGTCGGGGTGGCGCTGTCCTCGGGAGCCGGCATCGGCGGCAGTTTCCGGGTGTTCGGCTGCGGCGCCGCCGCGGCCTCCGGTCCCACCGCGCCCTTGGCCATCTCGCGATTCGTCATGGTCTGCTCCCTCGCATCGGTCCGCGAACGCACGATCCGGATCGCCGACTGCCCGCACAACGCGTCGTCGCCTGCGTGGTTGCCCTTTTCCGTGACGCAGGCTGAGCAGAGGAACCTTCGGTTATTGGTGAAGGTTGTTCCGGGTGTGAGACAAAGCCTGAGGAGGCGCTGATGGCATCTGGGAACTCAACCTCGAAGAGAGGTTTCGCGTCGATGGATCTCGAACGCCAGCGGGAGATCGCGAGCAAGGGGGGACGCAGCGTCCCGGCCGAGAAGCGCTCGTTCTCGCAGGATCGCGAACTCGCCTCGTCGGCGGGCCGCAAGGGTGGTCAGTCCACCGGCACCGGACGCGGCGGCGCGGAATAAGACAGGATGGTGGCGTGCCCCGGCTCCGGGGTTGCGCCACCGCCCCGACCGATCGGCGGACGGAACGCTGATTCCGAACGACGAAGCCCTCCCGCGGCGCGCGGGAGGGCTTCGTCGTTGCCGGATCGGCTGGACCGCAACTCCCGCGAAGGCGGGAGCCGTCAGCGGCGTCTCAGGAGATGCAGCGACCCGGAACCATGCGGCGGGCTTCCGGCCCGACGAGCGAGCTGAGGGCGCCTTCGCAGCCCTCGCGCATGCGGCGGGGCTTCAGCGGCGACTTCTCGTTCATGTCGGAGGTCGGCTGGTTCGCCACGGCGGCGGGGCGCTCGGCCGGGCGGGACACCGCGGCGACGCGGGTGGGGCTCAGCGCCAGGGAGACCGGGCGCATGCCCGGCAGCGGGGCCGGCGCGATCGCGGAGGCCGCGGCCGGCACCGAGATCGCCAGGGGCGCGGTCCACTCGTCGGCGGTCTGCCGCACCACGGGTTGGATGAGGATCGTCAGGATGGCAGCCGGTCCACTCATGCCGAGAATCAAGCCAGACCGAAGCATCGTTGTGATCTCCCATGGGAGCTTGACAGGATGTTTCGACAACGTGCGCGGTGCGATTTCGGTTCCTCGACTGTCACGCTTCCTTTAGAAACTGTATTCGACCGTGCATTGCGCACCATCGTGGCGCGCTTTCCACCGCCCTCCACAGCCCTGCCTGTGACGAAAAAACCGCAACGGGTGAAAAAGCGTCGAGAAGCGGAACTGCGCCCGGTGCCGCTCGTTAGCATGACACCCGGCCACCTGGTCCTCCCCGCATTCCCCTTGTGCATTGGCCGGAACCTTCGAACGGGTCGGATCTTATCCGGCCCGTTTTTTCGTGTTCGTGCCGTTTCTCGTGCCCATGTCCTGCCCGGACGCGCGAAAAAGCCCCCGGCGCAAGCGCCGGGGGCTGGGGGCTCGTTGCATCGAGTGGACCGAGGGCCGGGAGGCGGCCGCGGCTCCAGGCCCGGACGATCGCGATCCGGGCCGTCGATCCAGGCCGTCGATCCAGGCCGTCGATCTAGGCCGTCTTGGCCTCGCGGCGGCGGGCGCTCTGCTGGAAGAACAGGGCCTGGCTGATCACCGCCGAGACGTTCGCCGGCTGGAAGGGCTTGGCGATGAGGAAGGCCGGCTCCGGACGCTCCCCGGTGAGGAAGCGCTCGGGATAGGCGGTGATGAAGATCACCGGTACCTCGAAGGTCTTCAGCAGGTCGTTCACCGCATCGAGGCCCGAGGAGCCGTCGGCGAGCTGGATGTCGGCGAGGATCAGGCCGGGGCGCTTGCCCTCGGACGCGATCTTGATCGCCTCGGTGCGGGTGCGTGCGACCCCGATCACGTTGTGGCCGAGGCCTTCGACCAGAGCCTCGAGGTCCATGGCGATCAGCGGCTCGTCCTCGATGATGAGGATGTCGGTGGCCATGTCGGCGGCGAGCTCGCGGCCGGCCTCGTCCACGAGGTCGCGGACCTCCGAGACGTCGACGTCGAGGATGATCGCCGCATCCTCCTCGGAGAAGCCCTCGAGGCAGGAGAGCAGGAAGGCCTGGCGCGGCAGGGGCGTGATCTGCCCGAGGCGGACTTCGGCCGGGAGGTCGTGCTGCACCTGCTCGCTCTGCCCGTTCACCGAGAGCGAGTTCCAGATGCTGGTGAACACGCGGAAAAGATCGGCCTTCACGTTCGCGCTGCGCCCGAGCGTCTCGGGCTCGTTCACGAGCGTCTCGAGCGTTGCGGCCACGTAGGCATCGCCGGCCACCTGGCTGCCGGTCAGCGCGCGCGCGTAGCGGCGCAGATACGGCAGGTGCTGCACGACGAGTTGAGATGTCGACATTAGATCCCCTGGGCCTAGCCGTTCTTCTGGTAGCTTCCGCCCCAACGCGGTCCGCCCGACTCCGTTCCGGAGCGGCGGAACCGTTTGTGTGGCACGGCGTTGCTGCTGCAGCCATGACGTATGTCAAGCCGCAAAACAATCGCGGCGGTGCCGGCTGCCGGCATCAAGGGGACCTGTCCATGACGGAAGACGGTAAGGCCGGCGACCTCCGCCACGGGGGGCGAGCGCGACCGCCACGACGCCAGGCCCCCGGCGCCGGGAGCGGTGCGCGTCCCGCCGCCCTCGCCGATCCCGGGCAGGGCCTGAGCGAGCTGACCCAGAGGCGCCTCGGCGCTCACCTGCGCGCGATGTACGATTCGGTGGTGCAGCAACCCGTGCCCGACCGCTTCCGCGATCTGATCCTGAAGCTCGACGCGGGCGAGGGCGACAAGATCTGAGCCTCGGGAGCGCGCCTGCTGCTCCAGCGCCCGGAATCGAAGAAGGCCGCCATGCCGTCCGGGCAAGGCGGCCTTCTTGCGCGAGGCGGGTCTGGAGGACCCGCTCGTCAGAGGGTGGGCGAGCGGCCGCGCATCAGGCCGATGACGGCCGAGATCGCGAACAGCACGATGGCGACGAAGAACACGAGCTTGGCAGCTTCCATCGCCGTGCCGGCAATGCCGCCGAAGCCGAGCAGAGCAGCCACGAGGGCCACCACGAGAAACGTTACGGCCCAACCGAGCATTTGCGTGATCCTTCCAAAACAGTGGTGCGGGCTTAGCCGTCACCTTCTGATGGCAATAACGTCAAGGTTTCGGTTCGGTTCCTGGGGAGTCTTGACATGTGTTCGTGAGCGCGTCGTCCGGCCGCGTCGAGGCCGTGACCGCCGGCGGCGCTGCGGCGCATCGACCCCGGACTTGATGTTTGCGGGGATCGCATCCCACATGAGGCTCAGCACGCGCGGTACCCGGAACAGTCAGGTCCGTCGCCGCGTTCGTTGCCATTACCTGAACGCGAGTTCTGCAATGAGAGACACCGTCGCCGCGATCGCCAAGCGCTTCACCGAAGCCGCCGTTGCCGCTGCCGAGGCAGCCATGAAGGGCGTCGACCGTCTTCTCGAAGGTGCGCTCCCGGCGCCCCGGCTTCAGCCGGTACCGGTGCGCGTCCGGAGCCATCCCCAGCATGGGCGCCGCTGAGGGCGAGGATCTCTCGCGCGGACAGGACCGGCGCACCGTCCGGTCCGGGAACGAGCAGCCGCCCCTCTGGGCGGCTTTTTCGTGGGTACGTACTCTTCACATTGCGGGCATACCGGACCTGCCGGCCAAGTCTCTCGCTGCATTCCGGCGCTCTCCCTGACTTTCGGCGCCATCGGTTGTCTTCCGCAATTGTCCGGCCGTGCTGACCTTGGTTAGGTCGGCCGCGCGGCAATCGTCGTCGGACAAATGGGGAGCCGTGGTCCCGCATCTTCGGGCTTCCGGTCCGAGGCGGGCCCGCGGTCGGGGGGCAGGATGGCGATCAGCGTGCAGTGGCGCCGGTTCATGGCGTCGGGCGGGACCCGGCGACAGATGATCGGAACGGCGCTCGCCGGCCTGATCCTGGGGATCGGCGGCGTGACGGTCGGCACGAGCCTGGTGCACGCCTCCGAGCGCGACGGCCTGTTCGGCTTCCTCGAGCAGATCTTCCGCGGGCCGCGAGCCGAGCCGGTCGCGGCCCCCCCGCGCCAGCCTCTTCGCTACGCCAACCTCCCGGATGCGCGCCGCATCCACGCGACGCGCCACGTCGCGCAGACGCCCCGGCGGCTCTTCTCCGACCGTCCGGCCCCGCGCCCGACGCGGCGGCGCGCCGCCATCCGCAGCAATGCGGATGCCTCGGGCGTCGCCCTGGGCACGCGGACGATCTGCGTGCGCAGCTGCGACGGCTTCCTGTTCCCCCTCGGCAACCTCGCCGCGCGCCGCGACCTTCCGGTGCACGAGGCTGCCTGCGCGGCCGCCTGTCCGAACGCGGCGACGAGCCTCTACACCCTGCCGGCCGGCGAGATCGACCTCGACCGGGCCGTGAGCCTCAAGGGCCAGCCCTACCGCGCCTTCGCCTTCGCCAACGTCTACCGGCAGAAGCGCGTCCCCGAGTGCTCCTGCCAATCCGCCGACGGGAGCCCGCCCCTCGCGCTCGTGCGGGATCTCACCCTGCGCAAGGGTGACGTGGTGGCGACCGAGGAGAGCGCCAGCGTCGTGACGCGGATCCGCCCCGGCGCCGTCGCGATGGTGGATTTCCGCAAGGCGCGCGATCTGCCGCGCGCGCAGAGCCGCGCCATCGAGGACAAGGTCGGCGCCCTGCGGCGCGAGGCCGAGGCCCGCGCCTTCCGCCGGGCGATGCGCGCGGCCGACCGGGCGGGCATCATCCGGGTGGCGGCGGCGGGCCCGGGCTTCGAGGGGGCGGAGCGCGCCGCCTCGGGGGGCTTCGCACCGGTACGCATCGTGGCACCCTCCCCCTTCGGCCCCTGACCCGGCGCGGCGCGCCGGCGTTGTCGCCCGCCCCGCGATGGCGTAGGTCGGCCCGCGGCGCGGCCCGGGCGCCGCGGCGCGTTCCGGGCAGCGCCCGGACACGGCATGGGGGTGGTCTGCATGAGTGATCCGAATGGCGAGCCCGCGGCCGAGCCGAGCTTCGACGCGGCGATGCCCGCCTCCGGCGTGATGGAGATCCTGACGCCCCTGATCCGCCGCCGGATCGCCCCGAATGCCGGTCCGTTCACCGCGAGCGGCACCTGCAGCTACGTGGTCGGGCACGGCCGCGTCGCCGTGATCGATCCCGGTCCGGAGGATGCCGCCCATGTCGAGGCGCTCCTCGCGGACCTCTCGGGCGAGACGATCGGGGCCATCGTCGTCACCCATACCCACCGCGACCATTCCCCCGGGGCGCGCCTGCTGGCGGCCCGCACGGGTGCGCCGATCGTCGGCTGCGGCCCGCACAAGGCCGCCCGCTCCCTCGCCGAGGGGGAGCTGCCGATCCTCGATGCCAGCGCCGATCGCCTCCACGGCCCGGACCGCCTGCTCCGCGAGGGAGACACGGTCGCCGGGCCGGGCTGGACCCTGGTGGCGGTCGAGACCCCGGGCCACACCATGAACCACCTCGCCTTCGCGCTGCCGGAGGAGGAGGCCCTGTTCTCGGGCGACCACGTCATGGCGTGGTCCACCAGCATCGTGGCGCCGCCGGACGGTTCGATGCGCGCCTACATGGCCTCCCTCGACAAGCTCCGGGAGCGCGGCGAGCGGATCTACTGGCCGGGCCACGGCGGTCCGGTGCGGGACCCCCGGCGCTTCGTGCGCGGCCTCGCGGCCCATCGCCGGCAGCGCGAGAGCGCGATCCGCGCCCGGATCGGGGCGGGCGACGCGGGCATCCGCGCCATCGTCGAGGCGATCTACCAGGGCCTGAACCCGGCCCTGATCGGGGCCGCCGCCCTTTCGGTCTTCGCCCATCTCGAGGATCTGGTGGAGCGCGGGCTCGTCCTGACGGACGGCCCGGCCCGGCTCGACGGCCTCTACCGGCCCGGCGCCGACCCGGCCTGAGCGCGCGCTGGGCGCGCGCAGCCCCTACTTCACCGCGATCGCCAGGTTGGCGACCTCGTCGAGATAGGCGCGGATCCGGTCCGCGTTGGTGCCGAAGTCGCGCGGGCCGAGGCGGGAGGCCGAGCGCACGTCGATGCGGGCGCCGTCGGCCCGCGGGCGCACCCGCACCGTCACGTCGTCGGGCAGGTTCAGCACGAAGCTGCGGGCGACGGCCTCGATCCGGCCGTTGCCGACGCGCCCGCCGGGGCGGATCGCCTCGACGATCTGCCAGCGCCGATTCACCGCGGCCTTGCGGGCGAGCTCGAAGGCCTGGTCCGCATCGATGTCGAGGGTCAGGGGCGCGATCTGCGGGTAGGCGGCGCGCTGCCGCTCGCGGGCCGGCGTCTCGGGATCGGCGGGGTAGCGTCCGTTGCGGGCCGCGAAGGCGACGCGCGAGCGCGAGAAGGCCGGCGGGTTCTCGATATCGGTGGTGACGTCGGTGAGCGCCGGGAGCCGCAGGCCGCGCAGGCCCGCATAGGCCGGGTAGGCGAGGACGAGGGCGGCCAGGAAGAGGCCGCCGAGCGCGGCCCCGAGTCCGCGCGCGCCCTCGCGCCAGACCCGCACGAAGGCGAAGGCCGCGGTCGCGACCGCCAGGACCGCGACCAGCAGCCCGGCCCCGAGGGTCGCGAGCGCCGGCCCGGCCTCGGCCCGGGGATCGCGCACGAGCAGCAGGGCGATGCCGGTGACCAGGAGGGAGAACAGGGCGAAGCGGCGCGAGAGCGCGCCGGCGCGCGTGACGGGTTCCTCGATGAGCAGGCGACGCATGAAACGATTGACTTGTCCGGGCTGCGGTCGAGGCGGGTCGGTCGCGGGCCAAGCTTTACAGCCCCGTGCCGCCCGAGGCCAGCCGCCTTGCCCGACCGTACCGTCGGCCAAACGCGCTCTCGGCCGCCCCGGAGGCCGAGGCGGCGCGACCCACAGTTGCATCGTGCGCGGCCGCTGCCCTGGGGCCGCAGGTCTGCTATAGGCTCGCTCCACGATGTCGCGTCCGCAAGCCATGCCCCCAGAGCCGAGCCCGGTTCCGGAGCCCGTCGACCCGCTCCGGGTCTGGTTCCGGTTCATCCGCCTGAACCGGCGGGTCTCCGCCGCCGTGGGCGCGGAGCTGCGCGAGATCGGCCTCTCGATCCCGCAATTCGACGTGCTCTCGACCCTGACCGAGCGGGAGGGCCTGACACAGCAGGAGCTGGCCGCGCGCCTCTACGTCACCAAGGGCAACGTCTCGGGCCTGATCGACCGGCTGGTCGAGGCCGGTCTGGTCGAGCGGCGCGCGATTCCGGGCGACCGGCGCTCGCACGCGCTGCACCTGACCCCGGCCGGCACCGATCTCGCCTCGCGCGGGATTATCGCGCAGGAGGCCTACGTCGCCCGCACCCTCGGGCGCCTCGGCCCGGACGACATCGCGGCCTTCGAGGGGCTGGTGCTGAAGTGGCGGGCCCTCGCGCGCGCGGATGCCGAGGCTGGACGGGACTGAGGGGCCGGGCCGAGGCCTATGCCATCCCGAGGGCCTGCATGTAGAGCTCGAGGATCGCCTCCTCCTCCTGGCGCTCGGCATGGTCCTTCTTGCGGAGCGACACGATCCTGCGCAGGGCCTTGGTGTCGAAGCCGTTGCCCTTGGCCTCGGCGTAGACATCCTTGATGTCCCCGGCGAGGCCCGCCTTCTCCTCCTCGAGGCGCTCGATGCGCTCGATGAAGCTCTTGAGCTGGTCGGCCGCGACGGAGGACGGGTCGACGGCGGGGGCGGCGGAGGCTGCCATGATGATTCCCTCGTTGCACGCGCATCGCGGGATGCGCCCTGAGCGGGTTCGTAATCCAGCAACCTTACCGGGAGATTATCCCGCCGCCGCGCCTCAATGGGGCTCGGCCTGGGCCTTGGCGAAGGCGGCCTGCTGCTCGGGGCTGGCCTCCGCCTGGTGCTGCGCCTTCCAGTCGGAATAGGGCATGCCGTAGACCTGCTCGCGGCTCTCGTCCTTGCTCAGCGGCAGGCCGCGCGCGTCGGCGGCGTCCTTGAGCCAGTTCGACAAGCAGTTGCGGCAGAAGCCCGCGAGATTCATCAGATCGATGTTCTGCACGTCGGTGCGGTTGCGCAGGTGCGAGACGAGGCGCCGGAAGACGGCGGCCTCGAGCTCGGTCTGGGTCTGGGCGTCGATCTCACGCATGGCTTGCTCCTGGCTCCTGGGGCGGACACGTCTCGGGCGAAGCGTCCGGCTCGGCCTGAGGTCAGGACTGGCGGGGTCCGCGTCAAGCGGCGCGCGCGAGATGGAGCCGCAGCAGCCGCGCGAACCGCTCCGCCCACTCGGCCTGGCCGGTCTCGCCGGCGATGAGGTCCTGGCGGATCTCCACCAGGGCGTTGGGCAGGCCCCGCGCCATGGCGTGGCGGTCGATGGTGTCGCCGGGCAGGCCGCCGCCGTAGGGCTCGTTGTCGCCGACCGTGAGGCCGGCCGGGTCGGCGCGAAGGCCCGCGATCAGGGGGGCGCTGAGGCGGTCGTCCCGGTCGTACAGGATGCCGACCTGCCAGGGCCGGGCGACGCCGCGCCAATAGGGCGTGAAGCTGTGGATCGTCACGATGGCGGGGGTCGCCCCGGCCGCCGCGCCGGCCGCGATCCCGGCCTCGATCGCCCGGTCGAACGGGTCGTAGAAGCGGGCGATGCGCGCGGCCTTGCCGGCCTCGTCGATGCGGGCGTTGCCGGGCACCACCGCCCCGTCCGAGAGGCGCATCACCAGGGTCGGGTCCTCCCGTCCGCGGTTCGGATCGATGATCAGGCGGGAGAACCGGGTCAGGATCGCGGGGGCGCCGAGCGCCGCCGCGAGCCGGCGCGTCACCCCGGCCGCGCCGATGTCGTAGGCGATGTGGCGGGCGAACTCCGCCTCCGCCACCCCGAGAGGGATATCCTCGGGCACGAAGTTCGAGGCATGGTCGCACAGGATCAGGAGCCCGCAGGCGGGATCACCGGAGACCGTCTCGACGGGATGGGGCGGGTGCGCGGCGGCCATGGGGGATCCGAAACGTTTCAAGCTTGCCGATAGGTCGAGGCTCGGGCAGAGCACGTATCAAGGATCGTGCGCTCACGGCAACAATCCGGCCCGTCGCCCTCCCCTCGCCGAACGCGGGCGCGAAGGCGAGGACGCACGACAGACAGGACAGGACGCCCGCATGACCGTGAAACCTCCCGCCGTTCAGGACGCGCAGGCCGACACCCTGCGGACGCTGCTCACCGGCTTCCTCGACGAGGCCATCGCGGCAGCCCACCCGGTGAAGTGCCTGCCGCCCCATCTGCCGCCGCCGACCCCGGGGCGCCTCATCATCCTCGGCGCCGGCAAGGCCGGCGGCAGCATGGCGGCGGTGGCGAGCCGCTTCTACCGCGAGGAGCACGGGCTCGGGGAGGACCGCATCGTCGGCCTCGCGGTCGCTCGCCACGGCTACGGGCAGGAGGCCCCCGGCATCCGCATGGTCGAGGCCGGCCACCCGGTCCCCGACGCCGCCGGCATCGAGGCCACCAAGGAGACCCTGCGCATCGCCGGACAGGCCGGGCCCGAGGACGAGGTGCTGGTGCTCCTCTCCGGCGGCGGCTCGGCGAACTGGATCGCCCCCGCGGGCGACCTGACGCTGCCCGAGAAGCAGGCGATCACCAAGGCGCTGCTGCGCTCGGGCGCGCCGATCGGCGAGATCAACACCGTGCGCAAGCACCTCTCGCGCATCAAGGGCGGGCGCCTCGCGATGGCGGCCCGGAACGCCCGCTCGATCCTGACCCTGGCGATCTCCGACGTGCCCTTCGACGACCCGGCCGTCATCGCCTCCGGCCCGACCGTGCCGGACCCGTCCACGCTGGCCGAGGCCCGGGCCATCTGCGAGCGGCGCGCCATCCCGCTTCCCGATGCCGCCCGGGTCCTCCTCAACAATCCCGCCAACGAGACCCCGAAGGCGGGCGACCCGGCCTTCGCGCGGGCGGAGTACCGCATCATCGCCCGGCCGATCGACGCCCTCGAGGCCGCCGCGGCGCCCGCCCGCGCCGCCGGCTACGAGGTCGTGATGCTCGGCTCCGACCTCGAGGGCGAGGCCCGGGAGGTCGCGGCCGAGCACGCGCGCCTCGCCCGCGAGATCAAGGCCGCGGGCCGCAAGGCGGCGCTGATCTCGGGGGGCGAGCTCACCGTCACCATCCGGGGCGAGGGCCATGGCGGCCCGAACCAGGAATACGCGCTGGCGCTGGCGATCGCCCTCGATGGCGAGGCCGGGATCGCCGGCATCGCGGCCGATACGGATGGGACCGACGGCGGACGCGGCGAGGCCACCGACCCGGCCGGCGGCCTCGTCGACCCGACGACGCTGGCCCGCGCCCGCGCCGCCGGCCTCGATCCGGCCGCGATGCTCGCCGACAACGACTCGACCGCCTTCTTCGAGCGCATCGGCGATCTCGTCCGGCCCGGCCCCACCCGCACCAATGTCAACGATTGCCGCATCATCCTCGTCGGATAGACGCTTGTCCCTCGCCCCTCTCCGGACGCCCCTCGCGGCCGCGCTGCTGCTCGGCCTCGGGCTCGCGCCCGGGCCGGCGCGGGCGGACCTGCGCATGTGCAACCTCACGGCCAGCAAGGTCGGCATCGCCCTCGGCTACCGCGACCCGCAGGGCTGGGTCACGGAAGGCTGGTGGGACCTGACCCCGAAGGCCTGCGAGACCCTGCTCAAGGGGGCGCTCGCGGCCCGGTTCTACTACGTGTTCGCGGTGGACTACACGCGCGGCGGCGAGTGGAGCGGGCGCTCGCTGATGTGCACCAAGGATTCCGAGTTCACGATCCGCGGGGTCGAGGATTGCCTCGCCCGCGGCTACGACCGCAACGGCTTCTTCGAGGTCGATACCGGCGAGCAGAAGAGCTGGACGATCCAGCTCACGGACCCGAGCCAGCCCGGCACGCCGCAGCCCTGAGCGGCGGCCGGCCGCCGTGCGCCCGCTGCAGCCCACCCCCACGAAACCCCGGGGCGGCGCGCTGCGCGCTTGACGTGGCCGTTGGACCGGTGCTTGTGGCCGCCGCGCCCTCAAGCCGGACAATGATGAATTCGGCGGGCTACGCGCAGCCTTGATGGAGGCCGGATTGAAACGCTCACGCCGCACGAAGATCGTCGCAACCCTGGGGCCGGCCTCCGACACCCCGGAGATGATCTCGAGGCTGTTCCACGCGGGCGCCGACGTCTTCCGCCTCAACATGAGCCACCTGCCGCGCGAGCGGCTGCCCGAGAAGATCGAGGTGATCCGCGCCATCGAGCGCGAGGCCAGGCGGCCGATCGCGATCCTGGTGGACCTGCAGGGCCCGAAGCTGCGCGTCGGCGCCTTCGCGGAGGGCAGCGCCATGCTGGAGAACGGCGCGAGCTTCACCCTCGACAGCGACCAAGCCCCCGGCGACGTGAACCGGGTCTTCCTGCCCCATCCCGAGATCCTCTCGGCGCTGGAGCCCGGCCATTCCGTCATCATCGACGACGGCAAGCTGCGCCTCACCGTGACGGAGGTGGGCGGGGGCCGCGCCGTGACCCGCGTCGAGGTCGGCGGCCGCATCTCGAACCGCAAGGGCGTCTCCCTGCCCCACACCGTCATCCCGATGCCGGCGATGACCGACAAGGACCGCTCGGACCTCGAGGCCGGCCTCAACGCCGGCGCCGACTGGATCGCGGTCTCCTTCGTGCAGCGTCCCGAGGACGTCGCCGAGGTCAAGAAGGTCTGCGCCGGCCGCGCCCTGGTGATGGCCAAGATCGAGAAGCCGCAGGCGCTGACCCGCCTCGACGAGATCATGGAGGTCTCCGACGGCCTCATGGTCGCCCGCGGCGATCTCGGCGTCGAGATGCCCCTCGAGCAGGTGCCCGGCGTCCAGAAGCGCATCACCCGCGCCGCCCGCCGCCTGGGCAAGCCCGTGGTCGTCGCCACGCAGATGCTCGAATCGATGATCACCGCCCCGGTCCCCACCCGCGCCGAGGTCTCGGACGTGGCGACCGCCGTCTACGAGGGGGCCGACGCCGTAATGCTCTCGGCCGAGAGCGCGTCCGGCGCCTTCCCGGTCGAGGCGATCTCCACCATGAGCCGCATCGCCGAGCAGGTGGAGAAGGACGCGCTCTACTGGACGATCCTGACCGCCCAGCGCTCCGACCCCGAGGCGACGGCGGCGGACGCCATCGCGGCGGCGGCCCACCAGATGGTCGACGCGCTGGGGCTGAACGCCATCATGGCCTGGACGCATTCGGGCTCGACGGCCCTGCGCCTCGCGCGCTCGCGCCCGAACGCCAGCGTCATCGCCCTGACGCCGAAGCGCGAGACCGCGCGCCGCCTCGCCATGGCCTGGGGCACGCACCCCATCGTCACCAACGATGCGAGCGACGTCGACGACATGGCCTTCCGGGCCGCGAAATTCGCGGTGCGCGAGCGCTTCGCCGAGATCGGCGACCGGGTGATCGTGGTCGCGGGCGTGCCCTTCGGGACGCCGGGGGCCACGAACCTCGTGCGCATCGCCTTCATCACCCGCGAGCATGCCGCCAAGGCCTGAGGCGCCGCGCCTCCGGCTTCGCCCGGAGGACGCGCCTCAGGGGAGCGCCGGCTCCGCGACCCGCCCCGGGAGGCGATCCGCCAGGCGTGCCACCTCCGCCGCGAGGGCCTCGGCCGCCACGTACTGCACCATGTGGCCGATGCCGGGCAGCACCACGAGGCGCGCCCCCGGAATCGCCGCGGCGAGCGGCGCGGCCTGCTGGTCCGTGCGCACCACCGCATCCGCGCCTCCCGCCACGATCACGGTGGGGATCCGAATCGTCGGGTAGCGCGGGCCCTGCGCGTCGAGGGCGGGTCCGAGCCCGACGAGATCCTGCACGTTCGCCAGCATGGTGTCGGGGCGGAGCACCAGGGTGGCGCGGCTGCGCGCGAGGTAATCGGGGCTCACGGCCTGCGGGGCGAAGACCGTGCGGGCGGCCCCCGCGAGGTAGCGCAGCCCCACCGGTGCGGCGAGTGTCCGGCTGAGCACCCAGGCGATTGGCGGCTGCAACGCCAGCCGGACGTACCACGGGACCGGGCCCCGGGGCGGGAACGGCCGCGCCACCGGCGCCACCAGCACGAGGCCGGCGACGCGCTCCGGGTGGTCGAGGGCGAGGCTGAGGGCGAGGGACCCGGCCCAGGAATGCCCGAGCACGATCGCCGGGCCGATCCCGAGGTGATCCAGGGCCTGCGCGACGGCGTTCCCCTGGACCGCCGGGATGGCGGCCTGCGCGCCCGAGAGCCGGTCGCTCCAGCCGAAGCCGGGGCGGTCGAAGGCGATGACCCGGAACCCCTGCGCCGCGAGGGTCCGGCCGACGCCCTCCATCGGGTCCGAGGCGTTGGCGGAGGCGCCGTGCAGCAGCACCACGGTCGCGCGTGCGCCCTCGCGGGGGCCGGCCTCGATCGTCGCGAGACGCCCTCCGGCGACGGCCACGAAGGGCCCGGCCGGGGGATGCTGCGCGCCGACCCGGAGCGTGATGACCAGCGTCGCGAGCGCGCCGGCGCCGAGGACCGCGCCGACCAGCGCAGCCAGGATCCCGATGGATGCCGCGAGCGCGTTCAGGGCGACCATCAGAGGTCGCGGCCGTCGACCTCGGGGGCGAGACGGTCGATGGCGTCCTGCAGCTTCTCCATCCGCGGATAGAGGGCCGAGGCCCGCCGGAAGCATTCGAGGGCGCGCCGCTTGTCCTCGACCGACTGGTAGATCCGGCCGAGGGCCGCCCAGGCCTCGAAGTGGCGCGGCTCCAGCACCAGGGTCCGCTGCAGGTCGGTGATGGCCGCGTACTTGTCGGAGAGCATCCAGAAGATCGTGGCCCGGCGGTTCCATCCCTCGGCCCAGCCGGGCTCGAGGGCGGTGACGCGGTCCATCAGTTCGGCGGCGAGGGGCAGGTCCTGGGTCGACATGGCCTGGCGCGCCCGCTCGGTCAGCAGGTCCGCCGTGGCGCTGCCGGACCGGTCGAGGCGGCGCTCGATGAGCTTGGAGACGCCCTTGGCCTCGACCGGGTCCTCGGCGCTCTTCAGCCGGTCGTAGAGTTCGTCGAGGCTCGCGGGGGGCTGCGGCTTGGCGGGCTTGGCCTCGCCGGATCTCGGCTCGCCGGATCTCTGGCCGGTGGTGCCCTCGTGGCCCTGGCCGTCGCGCAGGACGGTGCCGGGCGGGGCGGCCTGGGCGGGGATCGGGGCGGCGAGGAGGGCCGCCGCGAGGGAGAGCGGGACGAGGCGCAGCATCCGGGGAGCTTGTGCCCCCTGCACGAGCGCGTCAACGCGCTCGCTTGCCGCGCGTCTCCACGTGTCTCGCGTCCCCAAGCGGCTCGCGTCCGCGTCGCGGCGGACGCGGGGCGCGGTCTCAGCCCTGGCGGGCCTTGAAGCGCTTCTGGGTCTTGTTGATGACGTAGACCCGGCCCTTGCGGCGCACGAGCTGGTTGTCACGGTGCCGGCCGCGGAGCGACTTCAGCGAGTTGCGAATCTTCATCGGTCTTAACTCGGCGCGGTGGAGGCCGGCCGCCCATGCAAAGAGTCTCGGGGACGGGGGCACCTCACGGCATCCCCGGCGATGGCAGCAGACACATCGCGGAAAGGCGGGTCCCTTATCAGGATTCGCCCCGCCAAGGCAAGACGGGGCGCCCCCCGCCGATCCCCGGCCCGCCCGTCGGCCTCCCGGTGTGTCCCGGACGCGGCAACGCCCGCCGGATCGGGATCCGGCGGGCGTTTCTGCTCGGTGGTCCCGACGGCGTCGCGGGTCAGGGTTTGGGCGCGTCCGAGGGCATCGCGGGCGCGGGGCTCGCGGGTGCGGGGGCGGGCGCCGCCGGCGCGGGAAGCGCGGGCGGCGCTGCCGCGCCCGCGGGGGCCTCCGCCACCACCGGCCGCGCCAGCTCCGGATAGGCGTCGATCACGTGGGCGCCGTTCAGGGGCTTGTTCACGCCGTTGTGGCAGGTGGTGCAGTTCACCTTCGGCACGTCGCCGAGCACGCCGAGGCGGTTGCGCGGGAAGGTCGAGAGCAGCGGCTCCAGGTAGTTGCCGTTGAGGTCGCGGACCATCCGGATCCCGTGCCAGGCCGAGACGCGCTGGGGCGTGCTCTCGGACCAGTTCGAGATCGCCCGGGTGTTGTGGCAGTAGGTGCAGTTCACCCCGAGGCCCTGCGACATGTGCATCATCAGGCCGTAGGTCTTCTCGGCCGCCTGGATCGGCTTGCCCTTGCCCTCCGGCAGCGCCGTCGTGGCGTTCACCCGGATGAGGTTGTTGTCGATCTCCTTCTGGCCGAGGAACTCCGTCAGGGTGTCGTAGGGCAGCGAGGCGAGGCCGACCGAGGCCTTGGCGAGGTTCTGGCCGTTGTTGCGCGGGATGAAGCCCGAGGTCGCGTTCGGGCCCGGATCCGTGAACCAGATGTTGGCCGGCACCGGCTGGCCGCGGTGGCAGGTGTAGCAGGTCACGCCGGCGCCCTGGACGTGCTTCTGCTTCCACTCGGTGTTGATGTGCTGGGTCATCTGCAGCATGCGCCGGGCGACGCGCTTCTGGTACAGGCTGTCGTCGGCCATGTTCTCGGTGTTGTGGCAATAGGTGCAGCCCTGCTCCGGGCTGACCCATTCCGTCATCGAGACCATCAGGCGGTTGAACTCGTTCGTGGTCAGGTTCTGCAGGACCTTGACGTTCTCGTAGGTCTTGCCGGCGAGGTCACCCCCGGGCTCGGCCGGGTCCGCGGGAGCGGGCGCCACGTTCTCGGCCTTGACCGCGATCGCGTCCGCCCGGGACTCGACCTGATCCATGCCGGTGCCGCGGTAGCCGTTCTGGCTGACGGCGAGCGGGGGGCGGGTCCAGCCCGCCGTCCCGAACATCGCGATGGTGAGGAAGAGCGCGGCGACGGCGCCCGCAATTCCGAGGACAGTCTTCATGGCGTCCCTCCGGGCGCGCTGAGGGGATCGACGATCGGACCGTAGACGTGCGGGTAGGATGGGGCGACGCCGTGCTTGACCGCCCAGAGGTACCAGTTGTCCACGACGGTGCCGGTGAGCAGGATGCCGATGCCGCCGGTCAGCGTGGTCAGGACCGCGAACCACCAGGCCCAGCGGTGGACCGATTCCATGGTGGCGTTGAAGCCCATGGTCCAGCGCCAGAACAGGGCGGCGCGCTCGGTGGCGGTGCCGCGGTTGACGATCTGGTCGATCTCACGCTCCGAGCCGTAGCGGCTCGTGGCCAGGATGGTCGCCCCGTGCATGGCGAAGAGCAGCGTCGACCCGTACAGGAAGACGATCGAGAGCATGTGGAAGGGGTTGTAGAAGAGGTTGCCGTAGCGCAGCGAGAAGGCCGCGGTCCAGTCCAGGTGCGGGAAGATCCCGAAGGGCACCGCCTCGCTCCACGAACCCATCATGATCGGCCGGATGAAGCCGAGGACGAGGTAGAGCCAGATGGCGCTGGCGAAGGCCCAGGGCACGTGGGTGCCGAGGCCGAGGGCCCGGGCCCGCCGGTAGAGCCGCAGCCACCAGAGCAGGATCGAGGTGGTGAGGAAGAAGCCGGCGATGAGCCACCAGCCGCCCTCGTTGAGCGGGGGCAGGATGCGCAGGCCGTATTGCGGGCGCGGCGGCTCCAGGGCGAGCCAGGGGAGCTGGCGCACGAACTGGACCGGATCCCAGTTCACCGAGGCCAGCATGTTGAGCCCGATGATCTCGAAGGCGATCAGCCCGCAGGTGAAGGACAGTGCGCCGAGGTAGCCGATATAGATCGGCCCGACCTGCGCGTTGCCGATCAGCCCCATCAGGTAGCTGTGGAAGGGCTTGCCCCAGCGGGCGTCCACCGCGACGGGCACGCCCTTCTCGGGCTCGACCGGCCGGACCTGCACCTGCGTGAAGATATTCTGGTAATAGGCCATTGCCCGACCTCCCCCTTCAGCGCCAGACCGGCAGGTTGAGCCACCAGCCCCACCATTCCGGCCAGCCCTGCGTCCAGAACGGACCGCTGATGACGATGCAGACGGCGCTCCAGAACCCCGCCGAGAGGGCCAGGAACAGGCCGAGGCGGTGGATGCCGAGCGTCCCGATCGAGTAGCCGATCGAGTCGCGGAAGAACGTGTCCTCGTGCTCGGGCGTCTTCACCACCTCGCCCTTGGGCGGATTGGTGGAGGACAGGATCAGCGAGCCGTGGAGCGAGAGCGCGAGGGTCGTCGTGAAGAAGAACGACACCGCCAGCATGTGCGCCGGATTGTAGTGGAAGTGCAGGTACTGGTAGCCGGTGTTCGAGACCCAATCGAGATGGCTCAGGATCCCGTACGGGAAGCCGTGCCCCCAGGCGCCCATCAGGAAGGGGCGGATCACCACCAGCGTGACGTAGGCGAAGATCGCCACCGAGAAGGCGAAGGGCACGTGGTAGCCGATGCCGAGCTTGCGGCAGATCTCGACCTCGCGCAGCGCCCAGGAGCAGAACGCCCCGATCGCGCAGAAGGTGATGAGCTGCCACAGGCCGCCCTCCTTCAGGGGCGCGAGGGCGAGGCCGTACTTGATGTCGGGTGGCGCGATGTTGATCTGCCAGACGTTCCAGGTCGGGCCGATCGCGGCCCCGTACAGGATCAGGGCCGTGCCGAGCACCGAGAAGAACAGCGTCGTGACGCCGAAGAACCCGACGTAGAACGGTCCCACCCAGAAATCGAACAGGTCTCCGCCGACGAGCGTGCCGCCGCGGACGCGGTATTTCTTCTCGAAGCTGAGCATCGCCATCGCGGATACCCTCCGGGCGGGAGCGGTTCAGGCGAAGCGAGGACGCTTCGCCGTTCGGAGCGCGCGCGCGAGCCCACCGGGCGCGACGCCTCGCGGGGCGCCGCGGGCGGGGGCGGTCACCCGCTCCTCCGTCCGCCGCAGGTCTTGGGAAGGGGCCGGTCCCCGGCGGCGCGCGCACCGGCGGGGACCGGTGGCTCGGTCACGCCGGGAGCGGCGTCTCGATCTGCAGCGAGATCGCGGTCTTGGGTGCCTTCGGTCCCTCGAGCCAGTTGAACCGGTCCGTGCTGAGCAGGATGAAGTGGATCAGCAGGGCCAGGACGAACAGGAAGGTGAACAGCGCCACGAGGGTGCGGCGCGGATCGAAGAGAAGCCAAACCTTGTGCATGGGTGCGCCTCCTCAGGAGATCATCGTCACGAGGCCGTGGGCGGCGCTCGTGATGCCGTCGAGGGCGGCGTAGCCCTTCGGGCCCGGCAGCCACGGGCGCCACATCCAGACCAGGATGTGGGCGACCACGGCGATCGCCGTGAAGATGATGAAGCTCGTCAAGAAGATCGCGTGGAACTCCTTGGCTTCGGGTTCCGTCAGCCCGGACAGGCTGCTGGGTCGTTCTATTCCACCGGCCATCGATCGATACCTCCGCTTTGGCTGGCCGCGCCCCCGAGGGGCGCGACGGGTGATGCCGGGCGGCACGCTCGCCTCGGCAGCACTTCCGTCTGGTCACCGGCGCGCGGTCACCCGACGGAAGCGTTTCGGCTGCCCCGGGCGTCAGCCCATGAAGGCGAAGGGAATGGCCGAGACCGCCATGGCCTTGGCCTCGCCGAAGACCGAGCGGCGGGCGCTCAGGCCCTGTCGCGCGGCGGCGGGGCGCGGCGACCGGTCCGGCAGCACGCGCTGCGCCACCGCCGCCACGAGGAAGAACGGGTAGGTCGCGGCCAGAATGATCCGGAACTGCGTCTCTTCCTGGTGGAGGCGCGACGTCGCATTCATCCCACGCATGGTGCTGCTCTCCTGCTGGCGGCTCCGGACCGGAGGCGCTGGCTGAACGGGTTCGAGATCGGCCCGGGACCGGCGCGCGGTGGCGCGGCCCGGGGCGGTGTCCGAGGACAGGGCTCGGATGGGGACGCCGCCCGCGCTCATGCGGCGGCTCCCAGTCTCAGGCCCTCGTGGGCGGCGTCGACGTGGTCGACGGCGACCTCGGCGGCGCCGACGCGGCGGGCCTCGCGCTCGGCGGCGTCGCGCAGGCGCTTGGCCATCGAGATCCGCACCAGCACCGGCTGGCGCTCGACGCGCTCGTTCAGGGCGGCGCGGGCCGCCGCGTCCCAGGCGATCTCCCGGTGCGCGCGGGCGGGGGTCGCCTCCACCGCATCCATGTCGCGGGCGAGCGGCAGGATGTGGAAGAGCATGTCGAAGAGGGCGTTGCAGACCTCCTGCACGAGGTAGGTCGCGCCGGCATAGCCCATGAAGGGCGTGCCGGTGTGGCGCCGGATGATGGCGCCCGGGAAGGAGGCCGGCACGAACACCGCCCGCGCCCCGGCCTCCGCCAGGTACATGCGCTCGTTGAAGGAGCCGAACAGGACCAGCGGCGGCGTCTCGGCGATCGCGGCGCGCACGGTCGCGTTGTCGGGCTTCGCCCCGGGCTTGCGCGCCACCGCGAAGGTGCAGGGCAGGCCCATCTCCTCCTCGAGGAAGTGGCGGACGCCGCGGGCGTAGGTCTCGGTCGCCACGATGCCGAAGCTCGCGGTCCCGAAGAAGTCCTGCGTCACCGAGCGCCAGAGGTCCCAGACCGGCTTGATCGTGGTGTGCTTCTCGCGCTCGATGAAGGGCTCGGGATCGAGGCCGAGGATCGAGCCGAGGCTGCGCAGGAAGGCCGTCGTCGACAGGATCCCGATCGGCGCCTGCAGGTAGGGCCGGTCGAGGGCCTCGCAGAGCAGGCGCCCGAACTCGCGGTAGAGGCAGATATTGGCGTCGGCGTTGACGAGCCTGGGCACGTCCTGGAGATGCGCGCCGAGCGGGAAGGTCAGGTTGACCTCCGCCCCGATGCCCTCGACGAGGCGGCGGATCTCGGCGAGGTCCGAGGGCATGTTGAAGGTGCCGTAGGCCGGGCCGATGATGTTGACGCGGGGGCGCTCGCCCTCCTTGCGGGCGGGCCGGGCCGGGATCCCCTTTCTGGCGAAGCGCCTGGCGCCGTGCTCCTGCCAGAGCCAGTTGATGGCGCGGTCCGCCGCCTGCCACTGGTCCTCGTCGATCGTGCGCGGCAGGAAGCGCTGGATGTTGGTGCCCTCGGGCGTCACGCCGCCGCCGATCATCTCGGCGATCGATCCCGTCACGACGACGCTCGGCATCGCCGGGTCGAGGGTGGCGTGGGCCCGCTTCATGGCGCCCTCGGTGCCGTGGCGGCCGAGTTCCTCCTCGGCGAGGCCGGTGACCACGATGGGCAATTCGTGGGGCGGCAGCGCGTCGGTGTAGTGGAGGACCGAGGTGACCGGCAGGTTCTCGCAGCCCACGGGGCCGTCGATGAGCACCTGCAGGCCCTTGATGGCGGAGAAGACGTAGGCGGCGCCCCAGTAGCCGCCGGCGCGGTCGTGATCGAGGACGAGCATCAGGCCATCTCCCCGATCGGATCGTGGGCGTGGGGCTTCGCCGTCGGAGCCGGGGCCGCGCTCTTGCGGGCCTTCGGCACCTCCTCCCAGATGCCGGCCGCGTGGCCCGCGCCGACGCCGGCGAAGAAGCTCCGCATCGCGTCGAAGCGTCCCGCATTGGCCAGCGCCGCGTTGACGACCTGCGCCAGCGAGCCGGCGCCCGCGACGCCCATGAGGGGGCGGGCGGAGATCAGGTTGGTGAAGTACAGGGCCGGGGTGCCGGCCTCCTTGGCCTTCTGCACCACCGGCGTCGTCCCGATGGCGAGGTCCGGCCGGAACGCGTGGAAGGCCGCGAGGTCGTCCTCGAGGGAGGCCCGGTAGCGGACCATGACGCCGCGGGCCTCGAGCCAGTCGCGGTCGGCCTCGGAATGGGGCGTGCGCGGGCAGGCGGTGCCGACGTAGCGCAGGTCCGCGCCGCTCTCGACGAGGAGGCGCCCGACGAGGAGCTCCGAGCCCTCGTAGCCCGAGAGGGTGATGCGGCCCTGGATCGGGCGGGCGGACAGGGCGCCCCGGATCGCCGGGAGCAGCCGGTTCTGGGCGGCCGCGACGGTCTCGCGCCCGACCCCGCAGGCGGCGCCGATCCGGTCGAGCCAGTCGGCGGTGCCGTCATGGCCGACGGGCGCCGAGCCGACGATCGGCCGGCCGGCGGCCTCGAACTCGCGGATGCTCGCGGTGTAGAACGGGTGGATCGCCGCCACCGCCGCCCCGTCGAGGGCCGCGTAGAGCTCGCGCCATTCCCGGGTCGGCACCACGGGCCCGGCATCGAGGCCGAGGATGTCGAGCATGGCGCCGATCACCACCGGGTCGGCCGGGAACATCTCGCCGAGGAGCGTCACGGCGGGGCGGGCCGCGCGGCCGCCCCGGGGCGCCTGGACCGGGCCCTGCTCGATCTCCGTGCGGGCGACCTTCAGCATGGCGCCGGCGAGCACGTCCTTGGCCTCCGCATGGGTCGGCACCCCGAAGCCCGGCACGTCGATGCCGATGATGCGGACCCCGTCGATCTCCTTCGGCAGCAGCCGGAGCGGCACGCCGGAGGCGGTCGGCACGCAGAGATTGATCACCACGACGGCGTCGTAATCGGCGGGCTTGGCCACCTGGTGCACCGCGTCGCGGATGTCCTCGAACAGCTTGCCGGTGACCAGGGTTTCGGAGTTGAACGGCACGTAGCCGACCGTGCGGCGGGCGCCGTAGAAATGCGACGTGAAGGTCAGCCCGTAGACGCAGCAGGCCGAGCCCGACAGGATCGTGGCGGTGCGCCGCATCCGCAGGCCGACCCGGAGCGAGCCGAAGGCCGGGCACATGCTCTGGGGCTGGTCGTGGGGGCCGGCCGGATAATCCTTGGCGAGCTGGTCGAGGGTCGGGCTCATCCCGGCGGATCGCGCCGCGGCCCGCATCGCGTCCTTGCCGGCGTGGCAGCCATGGCCGTCCTCGCGGGTCGCCGCGAGGCTGACGATCTCGGCGGGCACCTGCGCGGGGCCTTGCGCGCTCTGGAGCGCGGAGGCGGGCTTGTCGCGACGGGCGCGCAGGTCGGCGATGTCGAGGGTGACGGCCATGCGCCTAGACCTCGTCGTAGACGACTTCGAGGGACGGCTTCACCACCGGCGAGGCGCCGCACATGTCCTCGAAGGTGGCGGGCTCCAGCACCACGTCGCGGCCGACGCTCTCGCCCGAGAAGAGGCCGAGCAGGGCGTCCTGGCTCAGGGGCCTCGGATGGTTCGGGATGGCCTCGGCGACGTTCGCCGCGAGATCCGAGAACAGCGAGCCCCAGCGCCCGTCGGGCTTGCCGATGATCTCGTAATTCGCGCTCTTGCGGCGGATGTCCTCGTCGGCCGGGATCGCGGCCAGGACCGGGATGCCCACGGCCTCGGCGAAGGCCTGGGCCTCGCCGGTGCCGTCGTCCTTGTTGATGACGAGGCCGCCGACCCCGACATTGCCGCCGAGCTTGCGGAAATACTCGACCGCCGAGCAGACGTTGTTGGCGACGTAGAGCGATTGCAGGTCGTTCGAGCCGACGACGATGACCTTCTGGCACATGTCGCGGGCGATCGGCAGGCCGAAGCCGCCGCAGACCACGTCGCCGAGGAAGTCGAGCAGGACGTAGTCGAAACCCCATTCGTGGAAGCCGAGCTTCTCGAGGAGTTCGAAGCCGTGGATGATGCCGCGCCCGCCGCAGCCGCGCCCGACCTCCGGCCCGCCGAGTTCCATCGCGTAGACGCCGTCGCGCTTGAAGCAGACGTCGCCGATGGCCACGGCCTCGCCCGCGAGCTTCTTGCGGGTCGAGGTCTCGATGATGGTCGGGCAGGCCCGGCCGCCGAACAGCAGCGAGGTGGTGTCGCTCTTCGGGTCGCAGCCGATCAGCAGCACCTTCTTGCCCTGCTGGGCCATCATGTAGGAGAGGTTCGCCAGGGTGAACGACTTGCCGATGCCGCCCTTGCCGTAGATCGCGATGATCTGCGTCTCCTTGGTGGCCTTGGTCGGCACCGGATCGGGGCCTTCGCTCGCCTCGGCGCGAAGGGCGCTGGTGAGGTGCATGTTCATGGGGCGGCCCTCCAATCGAGGATCATCTTCAGGCATTCGGGGTCGCCGAAGGCCGTGCGATAGGCGGCCTGGGCGTCGGTCGCCGGGCGGCGATGCGTGATCAGGCCGTCGAGGGAGAGCGCACCGCGCTCGATGAGCGCCGTGACGGCGGTCAGGTCGTGGGGCCGGAACTCCGCCGAGACCCGGATGCGTGCCTCGCGCAGGAAGGCCGGCGGGAAGGCGAAGGCGAGGGGCGCCTCGTAGAAGCCCGCGAGCACGATCTCGCCGGAGGGGGCGAGCCGGCCGATCAGGCTGTCGAGCAGGCTCGCATCCCCGCTGACATCGGTGATCGTCGCGTAGTCGCGCCGCTCGTCGGTCTCGGGCGCCACCACCGGGTAGCCGAACCGGCCCCTCGCCCG
Organism: Methylobacterium planeticum; assembly: GCF_008806345.1. Taxonomy (GTDB): domain Bacteria; phylum Pseudomonadota; class Alphaproteobacteria; order Rhizobiales; family Beijerinckiaceae; genus Methylobacterium; species Methylobacterium planeticum. The sequence goes on from NZ_VZZJ01000028.1 coordinate 52,957, forward strand.
CAGGGCGTTCGTCTCCCACACGGTCGGCGCCCCGCCGGCCAGCACCGTGAGGCGCGCGAGGAGGCGCCCGAGGACACCGTGGCCGACGATCAGGGAGCGCTCGCCCGGGCTGATTCCCGCGAGCGCATGGTAGGCGGTCGCCGCGAGGGCGATCAGGATCGCGGTCTCGCCGAGGTTCGGATCGACGGGAACGAGGCGCCCACCCGGGACGATCAGGTGGGAGGCGGCGCCCCCGAACAGGCCGCGGACCTCGCCGAAGCAGCGGGCGCCGGGCACGAACACGGTCTCGCCGACCTGGCGCCCGCTCGCCGGGCCGGCCGCGATGACGGTGCCGACCGATTCGTAGCCGGGAACCAGGGGATAGCCCATGCCGGGGAAGCTCGGCATGCGTCCGGACCAGAGCAGGCGCTCGGTGCCGGTGGAGATGCCGCTCCAGGAGATCGCCACCACCGCGTCGGACTCGCCGGCCGGGCTGAGGGGCAGGCGCGAGAGCGCCAGCTGCTCCGGTTGTTCGAGAACGACAGCGAGCGCGTCCATCAGTCGATGCCTTTCCGCCCGTGTTTCCCGGTTCTGCTCTCCGGTGGGTCCGGGGATGCGTCCGTTGATGTCAGCTTAGACGGACATTAACGACCGTCAAGTCTTCTTTACACATGTTCCTGTCAACGCGCGGCGACAATCGCGCGAGCCAGCAGCGGCCGGCGCGTCGGAACCGTGCGGATCCGGCCGAATCCAGCCTCCGCCAGGAGTGCTCGGAGCTCGTCGGGCGTGCGGGCCCGGCCGCTGCCCATCGCGAGGAGGTAGAAGCCGAAATACGCGTCCGCGATCGGCTCGGCGCCGGGCGTGCCCGCCATGGGCTCGGCGATGAGCAGGGTGCCGCCCGGCGCGAGGGCGGCGTGCGCGGCGCGCAGCAACGCGGCGACGCGGGCGTCGTCGTGGTCGTGGACGATGCGCACGAGGGTGATCAGGTCGGCGCCCCGCGGCAGGGCGTCGTCGAGGAAGCTGCCGCCGTGGCAGGCGATGCGCCGGTCGAGACCGAGCCCGGCGAGCCGCGCGCGGGCGCGCTCGGCGACGGGGGGCAGGTCGAACAGCATCAGCCGCAGGCTCGGGCAGCGGCGCGCCGCCGCCTCGGCGAAGACGCCCTCGCCGCCCCCGAGATCCATCAGGCAGGCGTGGCGCGCGAACGGGTAGGCGTCGAGCACGTCCTCGGCGATCAGCGCCTGCGAGGCCGACATCAGCCCGCTGTAGCCGGCGACCGCCTCGGGGCCGACGGCGCCGGGCTCGGCGGCGCCGGCATAGGGCCAGTAGCCCGAGAGGCGGGTCTCGCCGGCCTCCCCGCGCAGGAGCGCGACCGGGTCGCGCAGGTCGTCGTACAGCATGGCGTGATGCTCGATCATCGCCGCGATGGACGGGTTTCCGATCAGCGCCGCGCCGAGATCGGCGAGGGCGAAACGCCCGTCCGGCAGGCGCGTCACCAGCGCGAGCGAGGCCGCCGCCCGCAGCAGGCGCTCGGTCCGCTCGGGCGTCAGGCCGAGGCGGGGGGCGAGCGCCGCGACCGCGAGGGGGCCTTCCTTGAGCACGGGGAACAGGTCGAGGCGGATGCAGGCGAAGAGCACCTGCGCGTAGACGAAGCCGGCGCAGAGATCGAACAGCGCCCGCGTGTTGCGCTGGGCGGTCCGGCGGGTCAGCGGGAAGCCGGCGGCCCAGCGTTGGAAGGCGGGGCTCGCCACCCGGGCGTTCCGGAAGGCGAGCCAGCGCTCGCGCCAGGTCGGCCGCGGGGCCTCGGCGGCCGGGCCCCGCCCGGCCCGGATCAGCGGCATGGCCATCGCTCCGGGCCCGGAGCGGTCCTAGACCAAGGCCTCGTGGGCGAGGCTCGCGGGCAGGAACAGGCGGGTCTGCGCCACGATCTCGGCCCGCAGGGCATCGGCGCCGGGGCAGGCCGGAATCACCTCGACGGCCTCCCGGGCGAGGCGCCTGAGGCGCTCCAGCGCGCCGGTCATGCCGAGGAGCAGGGCCGCGTTCGGGCGGCCGAGGGTGGCGTCGCGCCCGGCCGGCTTGCCGATCTCTTCCTGGCGGCAGGCCACGTCGCGTAGGTCGTCGGCCACCTGATAGGCCTCGCCCAGGCACTCGCCGAGGAGGCGCCACGGCAGCGGCGAGACGCCGGCCGCGGCCGCCCCCGTCACGGTCGCGGCGGCGAACAGCGCCCCGGTCTTGGCCTGCTGGTAGTTCGCGAGCGCCACCTCCGGCTCCGATTCCCAGGCCTGGCCGGCCACGATGCCGGCGGGCGAGCCGACCGCGCGGGCCACGAGGCCCACGAGGGCGGCGAGCCGGTCGGGGGAGCGGGCGGCGCCCCGCGCCAGGGTCTCGAAGGCGAGGACGATCAGCGCGTCGCCGGTCAGCACCGCGACGGGCTCGCCGAAGGCGACGTGCACCGTGGGCTTCTGGCGCCGCATCTCCGCATCGTCGAAGCAGGGCAGGTCGTCATGGACCAGGGAGGCGCAGTGCAGCAGCTCGATCGCGGCGGCGGCGGCGTCCGCGGCGGCCGGGTCGTCATCGCCGCAGGCGGCCGCCACCGCGAGGCAGAGGCGCGGGCGGATCCGGTGGCCGCCGGGAAACACCGCGTAGCGGATCGCCTCGGCGAGGCGGGGCGGCGCGCCGGGCGCCTCGGCGTAAGCGACCGCGATGTCGAGGATCCGCTCGATGCGCCTGCCCGCTTCCATGACGACCTCCCTGGGGTGTCTTTTCCAATTGTCAGTTTGTAGTGTCAGATATAATTGACACTTGTCGGTGTCGAGATCAATGGGCGGTCCGGAGGCGGGCGTGCGGATGGAGCGACGGCAGCGCGTGGTGGTAATCGGCGCCGGCATCGGCGGCCTCGTCGCCGCCCTGCGCCTCGCGGCGGCCGGGCTCGAGGTCACGGTGCTGGAGCGGGCGGCGCGGCCGGGCGGCAAGATGCGCGCGGTCCCGGTCGGCGGCCGGCCGGTCGAGGCCGGCCCCACGGTCTTCACCATGCGGTGGGTGTTCGAGGAGGTCTTCGCCGAGGCCGGGGCGAGCCTCGCCGAGCGGGTGCGCCTGAGCCCGGCCGGCATCCTCGCCCGCCACGCCTGGAGCGCGCACGAGCGCCTGGACCTCTTCGCCGACCCCGACGCCTCGGCGGCCGCGATCGCGCAATTCGCGGGCGCCGCCGAGGCGGAGGGCTACCGCCGCTTCTGCGCCCGGGCCGCGGAGGTCTACCGCACCCTTGAGGGGCCGTTCATCCGGAGCGAGCGCCCCAGCCCCCTCGATCTCGGGCGCCGGGTCGGCCTGTGGGGCCTCGGCGGCCTCTGGCGGATCCGGCCCTTCGCGACCCTGTGGGGGGCCCTCGGCGACGACTTCCGCGATCCGCGGCTGCGCCAGCTCTTCGGGCGCTACGCCACCTATTGCGGCGCCTCGCCCTTCGAGGCGCCCGCCACCCTGATGCTCGTCGCCCATGTCGAGCAGGAGGGGGTCTGGTACGTGGACGGGGGCCTGAGCCGCCTCGCGCAGGCGGTGGCGGATCTCGCCGGCGAGCGGGGTGCGGTGCTGCGCTTCGACACGGAGGCGGGCCGGATCCTGACCGAGGGCGGGCGCGTCACCGGCGTCGAGACCGCCGATGGCGCGCGCATCCCCGCCGACGCCGTGGTGGTCAATGCCGACGTCTCGGCCCTCGCCGCCGGCCTGTTCGGGCCCGAGGCGGCACGGGTGACCGGGCCGGTGCGGGCGGCCGAGCGCTCGCTCTCGGCCGTGACCTTCTGCGTCTCGGCCCGGCCGGAGGGCTTTCCCCTCGTGCGCCACAACGTCTTCTTCTCGGGCGATTACCGGGCGGAGTTCGAGGCGATCCGGCGCGGCGGCCTGCCGCCCGATCCGACCGTCTACCTCTGCGCCCAGGACCGCGACGACGCCGACGCGGCGCCGGGCGGCCCGGAGCGCCTGCTCTGCCTCGTCAACGCCCCCGCCCGGGGCGAGCGCCCCCTCACGTCCCAGGAGATCGACAGATGCGCGACGACGATGCGGGCGCGGCTCGCGGCCTGCGGCCTCGCACTCGCGACGGAGCCGGGTGGCGTGACGACGACGCCCTCGGGGTTCGAGGCCCTGTTTCCGGCGACCGGGGGCGCCCTCTACGGGCGGGCCTCGCACGGCTGGACGGCGACCTTCCGCCGGCCGGGGGCGCGCACGCGCCTGCCGGGCCTGTACCTGGCGGGGGGCAGCGTGCATCCGGGCCCGGGGGTGCCGATGGCGGCGCAGTCGGGCCGGATCGCGGCGGACAGCCTCCTGGCGGATCTCGGCCTGAGCCGCGCTTCGACACGCCCGTGGGCCGGGGCGGCTACGCCTGGTGGTACGTCGATGCCCTGAGCCGGGACGGCAGCCAGGGCCTGACCCTCATCGCCTTCGTGGGCAGCGTGTTCTCCCCCTACTACGCCTGGGACACGGCGCGGGACCCGCTCGACCATTGCGCCCTGAACGTGGTGCTGTACGGGCGCCCGGGGCGCTTCTGCATGACCGAGCGCGGGCGCGCCGCCCTGTCGCGGGATGCGGCGGGCATCCGCATCGGCCCGAGCGCGATGGAATGGGACGGGACCGACCTCGTCGTCCGGATCGACGAGGTCACGGCGCCGATCCCCGGGCGGGTGCGCGGCACCGTGCGCCTGCGCCCGCCCGGCTTCACCCGCGGCCCCTTCACCCTCGACGCGGGGGGCGCCCATCGCTGGTGGCCGATGGCGCCCTCCTGCCCCGTCGAGGTGCAGCTGGACGAGCCCGGCACCCACTGGACGGGCACCGCCTATTTCGACACCAACCACGGCGACGAGGCCCTGGAGGACGCCTTCACGAGCTGGACCTGGTGCCGGGCGGACCTCAGCGACGGCGCCGCCATCCTGTACGACGTGCGCCGCCGGGACGGCTCGGGCCAGAACCTGTCGCTGCGCTTCGACCGGACCGGCGCGCGCCGGGAGATCAGGCCGCCCCTCGCGGCCGCCCTGCCGCCGACGCGGCTCTGGCGCATCCCGCGCTCGACCCGCAGCGACGACGGCACGGCGCGGGTCCTGCGCACCTTCGAGGACACCCCGTTCTACAGCCGCTCGCTCCTCTCCGCGACCCTCGGCGGCGAGGCGGTGCGCCCGGTCCACGAGAGCCTGTCCCTCGATCGCTTCCGCAACCCGCTGGTGCGCCTGATGCTGCCGTTCCGGATGCCGCGCCGAACCCGCTGATCCCTCAGCCGAGGCGCGCCGCGATGTGGTCGGCGACCCGGAGCGCGTTGGCCACGATGGTGAGCGTCGGGTTCACGGCGCCGATCGAGGGAAAGAAGCTCGCATCCGTCACGTAGAGGTTGTCGACCTCGTGGGCCTTGCAGGTGAGGTCGAGGACGGAGGAGGCCGGGTCCGCGCCGAAGCGCAGGGTGCCGGCCTGATGCGCCGTGCCGCTCAGGGGGATGTTCTTGCCGAGGTAGAGCGAGCGCTCGAACAGGTAGGTGTAGGCGCCGCCCGGCCGGAGCAGGTCCGAGAGCTTGGCGCGCAGGCGGTCATGCGCCTCGCGGTTGGTCTCGCGGATGTCCAGGATCGTGCGCCCGTCCCGGTCGATCGTGACCCGGTTGTCGGGATGGGGCAGGTCCTCGCTCTGCAGCCAGAAATCCATCGAGTGGCGCGCCACCATGTCGAAGGGGGCGCTCGGCAGGAAGCCCGTCCATTTCGGGAACTCCTCGCCGCGGATCTGGTCCGGATGCGTCTTGGCGCACATCTGGATCAGGCCCATCGGGAATTCCCAGTCCTTCGACTCGAAGTAGAAGTCCGAGACCGCGAGGGTCTTCTGGAACACCGTGTCGTTGACCTCCTTCGACAGGGCCATCAGCACCGACATGTTGTGGCGCATGTAGTTGCGCCCGACCTGATCCGAGCCGTTGGCGAGCCCGTCCGGATGCGCGGCGCTGGCCGAGCGCAGGAGGAGCAGCGCCGAGGACAGCGCCCCGCAGGCCACCACCACGATGTCGGCGGAGTAGCGCTCCGCCTCCCCGCCGCGGGTGACGTGGACCGCGGTGACGCTGCGCCCCGCCGGGTCGGTCTCGAGCCGCGACACGTAGGCGTTGGTGAGGAGCGTGACGTTGTCGTGGGCCGCGAGCGTCGGGTCGACGGTCATCACCTGCGCGTCGGCCTTGCCGTTGAGCAGGCAGGGGAACCCGTCGAAGGCGTCGCAGCGGATGCAGATGCTCGTGGGCGTCGGCTTGCCGCCGCGCTCGTCGAGGCGGATGCCCAGCGGCAGGTGGAAGGGGTGGAGGCCCGCCTTCCCCCAATCGTCCGAGAGCTTCTGGATCCGCGTCTCGTGGGCGACGCCGGGATAATCGTAGGGGCCGCTGGCCCAGGGCTCGTTCGGGTCCTCGCCCCGGTTGCCGTGGACGGCGAAGAGCTTCTCGGCCTCGAGATAGTAGGGCTCGAACGCGGCGTAGGAGACCGGCCAGGCCGGCGAGATCCCGTCGACGTGGCGCACGGCCTCGAAATCCCGCGCGCGCAGACGCAGCAGCGCGGCCCCGTACACCTTGGAATTGCCGCCGACATAGTAGTGCAGCGCCGGGCTGAAGGCGCGCCCGTCGCCGCCGTACCAGGTTTCCCGGGCCTGGTAGGCCCCGTCGACGAACACCGTCCTGGCGTTCCAGTTGTCCTGGCTGCGCGGCAGGTAATCGCCGCGCTCGAGCAGGAGGATGCGCTTGCCGGTCCGGGCGAGCTTCTGGAACACCGAGCCTCCGCCGGGGCCGCTGCCGACGATGATCACGTCGTAATGATCCTGGGACATGGCCGCCTCCGGGTCTCGCACGCGGGAGCCTCGCGCGATGCGTGCCGCCAACGTGACCGCAATGGCTGCGTTCCGCAGCGCGGCAACGCTCTTTCTTCGCACGTTTCCGCGCTTCGTCCTGCACCGCACGCACGCCCGCGAGCGCCCGCAACCCTGGGGCAGCCGGGAACGTTCACCCGCCGACCCGCCCGGTTTCGGCGGATCCCGGGCCGGGGTGCGGTGACCGGGCCCGCGTCGCGCTCCCCCCGGCATCCGGGCTCTCGACGCGGCCGGTCCCTGCCCTCCGACCCCGAGCCTTTCAGGAGAACCCCGATGGCAGACGACACGGCCGGACCGCCGCCGAGCATGCCCTACTGGCACGTCTACACGGATGCGGACGGCGTCAGCCGGCAGGAGCGCTTCACCCTGACGCGGTTCGAGCTGAAGGGCATCGACCCGCAGACCGCGCCGCAATGGAACGACAGGCAGGCGCCCTCCCGGGCGAGCGTCACCTTCACGGTGCTGCCGGTCGGATGGGTCGGGCAATGGCACGAGAACCCGCGTCCGCAATGGATCGCGATCCTCACCGGGCGCTGGTTCGTCGAGACCATGGACGGGCACCGGGTCGAGATGGGCCCGGGCGAGCTGATGTTCGGCGAGGACCAGAACACGAAGGCCCGCGACGGCCGCGAGGGGCACCTGTCGGGCACCCTCGGGACCGAGCCCTGCACCATGATGGTGACCGGGCTCGAGGTGGAGCCGACCGTCAACCAGCCCGGCCGCTTCAGGTAGGCTGGCCGGCATGGACGGTTTCGAGATCTGCGATTCGCGCTTCAAGGCCTTCGTGCTGCCGAACGCGCCGCTGGAAATGCTCGCCGAGGGCTTCCGCTGGTGCGAGGGTCCGGTCTGGTTCGGGGACCGGGACGAGTTGCTGTTCAGCGACCTGCCGAACAACCGCGTCATGCGCTGGAGCGAGGCCGGCGGCCTCAGCGTCTTCCGGCAGCCGTCGAACTTCGAGAACGGGCACGCCCGCGACCGGCAGGGGCGGCTGCTCTCCTGCTCGCACCGGGGCCGCTGCATCACCCGGACCGAGCTCGACGGCAGCCTCACGGTGCTGGCGGACCGCTACCGTGGCAAGCGCCTCAACTCGCCCAACGACATCGTCTGCAAGTCCGACGGCACGATCTGGTTCACGGACCCGCCCTACGGCATCCAGACGGATTACGAGGGCGGCAAGCAGGAGTCCGAGCTGCCCGCCGCCGTCTACCGGCTCGATCCGCGGGACGGGAGCCTCGCGATCGTGGCCGACGATTTTGAGGGGCCGAACGGCCTCTGCTTCTCGCCCGATGAATCGCTCCTCTACGTCGCCGAGAGCGGCCTGCAATTCGTACCCGACCCGGTCCAGCACATCCGGGTCTTCGGCGTCGGCGCGGACGGCCTGCGGGACGGGCGCATCTTCCACACGGTGACGCCGGGCTTCGCCGACGGCTTCCGCTGCGACGAGGAGGGGCACCTCTGGTCGAGCGCCGCCGACGGGGTGCATTGCATCGACCCCTCGGGTGCGCTCCTGGGAAAGATCCGGGTGCCTTCCACGGTCTCGAACCTGGCCTTCGGCGGGCGCAACCGCAGCCGCTTGTTCCTCTGCGCCTCCCACACCCTCTACGCCATCTACGTCAACCGACGCGGAGCGCGCCTGCTATGAGCGGCATCCGAAGCCTTCACGCCATCAGCCGGACGGTCGCGGACCTCGCCCGGACCGAGGCCTTCTACCGCGACGGCCTCGGCTTCGTGCGGGAGGCCCCGCCGGAACCGCTGCCGGCCCCGCCGCTCCAGGCCATGGGCCTCGGCGAGGCGGGCGGGTGGCGCCTGCGCATGCGGATCGGGGAGCAGGTCGTCGCCTTCCTGAACTTCGATCCGCCGGGGGCGGCCTATCCGGCGGCGCCGGCCGCGACCGACCCGTTCTTCCAGCACATCGCCATCCCGGTCCGCGACATGGAGCGGGCGATGCGGGCCCTCTCGACGCTCCATCCGGTTCCGATCAGCCAGGGCGGCGCTCAGATCCTGCCGGAAACCTCGGGCGGCGTGTCCGCCTTCAAGTTCCGCGACCCCGACGGGCACCCGGTCGAGCTGATCCACTTCCCCGGCGGCGACCCCGCCGCCCGCTGGCGCGACGCCCCCGGCCTGTTCCTCGGCATCGATCACTCGGCCATCACCGTCACCGACCTCGACGCCGCCCTCGCCTTCTACACCGGCACCCTCGGCCTGACGCTCGGCAGCCGCGGCCTCAATCGGGGCCCGGAGCAGGCCCGCCTCGACGGCGTCCCCGACCCGGAGGTCGACGTGATCGGGCTGGCGCCGCCGCTCCCGACCCCGCATGTCGAGCTGCTGCACTACCGCCGGCCCGCCTCCGGCGCCCCGGAGCGGCCCGCCTCCGGCGCCCCCGAGCCGCCGCCCTTCGGACCGCGCGACCGCGCCACGACCCGCTTCGTCTTCGCGGTGGACGACGTTCCGGCCCTCGCGCAGCGGATCCGGGCGGCCGGCTATCCCGCCGAGGCGGCGCCGGACGGGAGCGTCGCCTACGGCTCGGGTCCGGACGGCCACGGCTTCCTGCTCGTCGGGCCGACGGCACCGGGCCGCGCGTGAGGCGTGCGTCGGGCAGCGTCCCTCTTCGCGCCGGAGTGCGGAGGGGGCGAGGCTCCCGGTCCGAGGGGCCGGACGCGGGCGGTTGCGGCGCCGGGGAGGCTTGACGCCCCGGCGGTCGCGCGTCCAATGCCGCGCCCGAAACAGCCTGTCGGGTCCGGGCATCGCTCGGGCTTCGCCGCGCGTGAGGCCGCCCCCGGCGCCGCGGCGCCGTTCCGGACCGACCCGTCGGGCGGGCATGCGGGACGGCCTCCGACAGGCGTCAACACCCGAGGCCCCGGATGCCGCCGCTCCTCGCCCTGCCGTTCCCGGCCATCGACCCCGTCGCGGTCGCGATCGGGCCGATCACGATCAAGTGGTACGCGCTCGCCTACATCGCCGGGCTCGTCGGCGGCTGGTACTACGCCCGCCGCCTCGTCAGGGCCGACAGCCTCTGGGGCGTGGTGCGCCGCCCGAGCCTCGCCGACATCGACGACCTCATCGTCTGGGTGGCGCTCGGGGTCGTCCTCGGCGGCCGCCTCGGCTACGTGCTGTTCTACAATCTGCCGATGTATCTCGACGACCCGATCGAGATCTTCGCCATCCGCAACGGCGGCATGTCGTTCCACGGCGGCTTCCTCGGGGCGATCCTGGCGATGCTGCTCTTCGCCCGGGCGCGCAAGCTCAACGGCTACACGCTCCTCGACATCGCCGCCGTGGTGGTGCCGATCGGCCTGTTCTTCGGCCGCATCGCCAATTTCGTGAACGGCGAACTCTGGGGGCGCATCGCGCCGGACTTCCCCTACGCCGTCGTGTTCCCGAGCGGCGGCCCCCTGCCCCGGCACCCGAGCCAGCTCTACGAGGCCGTCACCGAGGGGCTGATCCTGTTCGTCGCGATGGCGCTCGCGGCCCGGCGCTTCGGCTTCCGCAAGCCGGGGCTCCTCGGGGGGATCTTCGTCCTCGGCTACGCCCTCGCCCGGACCTTCTGCGAGTTCTTCCGCGAGCCGGACCGTCAGCTCGGCTACCTGTTCGGCAGCGAGCTCGGCCCCCTCGGCGGCGGCGTCACCATGGGGATGCTGCTCTGCCTGCCGATGGCCCTCGTCGGGCTCACCTACATCGTGCTCGCGGCGCGCGGACACACCCGCCCGCGCCGGCCGGTGGAGGAGCCGGCCGAGGCCGCGGTGAAGGCGTGAGCGCGACGCCCCTCGCCGGCGAGATCGCGGCGCTGATCCGCGAGACCGGTCCGATCGGGATCGACCGCTACATGGCCCTGTGCCTCGGCCACCCGGTGCACGGCTACTACCGCACCCGCGATCCCCTCGGCGCCGGCGGCGATTTCACCACCGCCCCCGAGATCAGCCAGATGTTCGGCGAGCTGATCGGGCTCTGGGCCGCCTCCGTCGGGGCGGAGATGGGAGGGGGCGGGGGCATGCTCCTCGTCGAGCTCGGGCCCGGGCGCGGCACCCTGATGTCCGACGCGCTCCGGGCCGTGCGGGCCGCCGCGCCGGGCTTCCGGCCCGCGCTCCACCTCGTCGAGACGAGCCCGGTCCTGCGGGCGGCGCAGGCGGCGGCCCTCGCCGGCGCCGTGCCGGATTTCGGGGCTCCGGCCTGGCACGACGCGCTCGACGCGCTGCCGGACGGGCCCGCGATCATCCTCGCCAACGAGTTCCTCGACGCGCTGCCGGTGCGCCAGTTCCAGCGCACCCCCCGGGGCTGGTGCGAGCGGGTGGTGGGCCTCGCCCCGGACGCCCGCCTCGCCTTCGGGCTCGCGCCCGAGCCCGAGCGCGGGCTTGCGGCCGAGGGCCCGGAGGGCGTGGTGATGACGCTGCCGGGGCCCGCCCTCGATCTCGTCCGCCGCCTCGCCCGGCGCCTGCGCGACCAGGGCGGCGCCCTCCTGGCGATCGATTACGGCCATGTCCGGCCGGGCTTCGGCGATACCCTGCAGGCCGTTGCCGGGCACCGCTTCGTCGATCCGCTCGCGGCGCCCGGAGAGGCGGACCTCACGGCGCACGTGGATTTCGCGGCCCTCGCCCGCGCGGCGGCGGCGGAGGGCGCGGGCGTCCACGGCCCCGTCGACCAGCGCGACTTCCTGACCGGTCTCGGGCTCCTCGCCCGGGCCGAGCGGCTGAAGCAGCGCGCGAGCCCGGCGCAAGCGCTGGCGATCGAGGCCGCGGTGGCGCGCCTGACCGGTCCGGGCCGGCGCGGCATGGGACGCCTGTTCAAGGCGATGGCGGTGAGCGGGCCGGGCCTTCCGCGCCTGCCGGGCTTCTGACGCTCCCGCCGACGCGACAGGGCCCGGCCCGCCGGGTTCCGGCGGCCGAGCCCGGCCGGGGATTCGCGCGGGGCCGGGGTCAGCCCTCGAAGCTGCCGAACCCCTCGGAGGTCTTGGCCGGCATGCGCGGGGCCTGCGGCTCCTGCGGCAGGAGGCCCGGACGGGCATGCGCGCCCTCGCGATCGAGAGGGGTGTCGCCCTCGAAGCTGCCGCGCCCGGAGCGGTGGCCGGTCTCCGGTACCGAAGGCCAGATAGGGCGGTCGGGCTGAATGTTCTGAGCCATCGTCCTTCCTCGACTGGTGTGGCACGGGGCCAGGGTCAGGCGGGATTCCAAATGCGCATCCCGGGCCCGGGTTCCGGGAGGGAGTGTAGTCCTGCCGAAGCGCCCGGACCACTGGCATCGCGGCGTCCTTCACATCCGGTTTCGAGGTCCGGTTCGTCCCGGGACCCCCTCGGCTCCGCGCGGCTCCGCGACGGCCCCCATCGTCTCGGCGGCCTGGCTGGGCTATTGCGTCCCCCGCGCCCCGAACCCGAACCCCGAGACCGCCATGTTCCTCGAAGCGCCCGAGCTCAGCTCCCATTCCTATGTCCGCCACGCCTTCTTCACCCGGCAGGGCGGCGTCTCGGAGGGCGTCTACGCGGCGCTGAACGGCGGCCTCGGCTCGGACGACGAGCCCGCCCGCGTGGCCGAGAACCGGGCGCGCATGTGCGCGCAGCTCGGCCTGGAGTCCGCGCGCCTCGTCAGCCTGTATCAGGTGCATTCCGCCTCGGTCGTCACCGTCGAGGCGCCGTTCGGGCTTCCCGATCGCCCGAAGGCCGACGCCATGGTGACGCGGGTGCCCGGCCTGGCCCTCGGCATCGCCACCGCCGATTGCGGCCCGATCCTGTTCGCCGATCCGGAGAACCGCGTCGTCGGCGCTGCGCACGCGGGCTGGAAGGGCGCGCTCGGCGGCGTGATCGAGGCCACGGTCTCGGCGATGGAGGGGCTCGGGGCCGAGCGCGGCCGCATCGTCGCGGTGCTGGGCCCCACGATCGCGCAGGATTCCTACGAGGTCGGGGCGGACCTGTCGGACCGGTTCCGGGCGCAGGCCCCCGGGAGCGAGCGCTTCTTCGCCGAGGGCCGGCGGCCGGGCCACGCCCAGTTCGACCTGCCGGGCTTCATCCTGGCGCGGCTGGAGGAGGCCGGGATCGGCGAGGCGGCCTCGGTCAACCTCTGCACCTACGCCGATCCGGAACGCTTCTACAGCTACCGCCGCACCACGCATCGGGGCGAGGCCGATTACGGCCGGCTGATTTCCGCCATCGCCCTCACCCCCTGACCCGCCACAATTGGCGCCAGGGGGGTGCGACATTTTGTCAATGCAACCTTGGCCGAAAAAGCGTGGCCGTAAATGAACCTTGGCCATTCGACCGCGTTCTGATTGCAAGGTGCCGGGGAACAATGAGGCGCACACCGCCACAAAGGGGCCGCCTTCACGGCGGTCGGCGTGGTCGCCCAGCAACAGCATCCCCAGTGCCGCTGACATAAGACGGGGAACCCGTACCGGACGCAATCCACAAAGGAGCGCCGGTGCTCACGGACAAAGGACCAGACCATGAAATCCATTCTTCGGGGCGCCACCGCCCTCGCCGGCATCGCCCTCGCCGGTTCCGCCTTCGCCGCCGACCTGCCGCGCCGCGCGGCGCCCCCGCCGGTCTTCGCCCCGATCCCGGTCTTCACCTGGACGGGCTTCTACGCCGGTTTCAACGCCGGCTACGGCTTCGGCACCCAGGATGACCGCGCCCCGACCGTGATCGGCGTCCCCGCCGGCGCGACCGCCGGCTCCAGCCTCTTCGTCACCGGCGCCGGCGCGCCGACGACCGGCACCGTGGCCTTCTCGAACCGCAACAACAACGACGGCTTCGTCGGCGGTGGTCAGATCGGCTACAACTACCAGTTCACCCCGGGCTCGGGCGTCGTCATCGGCGTCGAGGCCGACGCCCAGTACGTCGATTTCGGCCGCAACCGCAATCGCTTCGCCTTCGCCACCGTGCCGGGCGGCGGCGTGAACCCCGGCTCGCTGGTGTTCAACCCGAACGGCATCTCGGGCCTCGACTACTTCGGCACCGTGCGCGGCCGCCTCGGCTACGCCT
>NZ_VZZJ01000029.1 GCF_008806345.1 Methylobacterium planeticum
TTGCCCGAGCCGGACGGCCCGATGATGCAGATCACCTCGCCCTTTTTGACGTCGAGGCTGATGCCCTTGAGGACCTCGACGGTCCCGAAGGATTTGTGGACGTCGATGAGCTGGACGATCGGCGGATCGGGGGTCCAATCGGGACGCGGGGTGCCGGTCATGGTCAGGAATGATGCTCTCAGCGGATCTGGAAACGCCGCTCCATGCGGGCGGTCCAGCGGTCGATCGGGTAGCAGTAGAGGAAGAAGCAGAGCAGGGCGAAGCCGTAGAGGGGCGCGAACAATTCGGGCCGCCCGCCCTCGGCCGCGTGAACCTGGGCCGTCAGCGTCAGCATCTCCGAGACACCGACGATCGAGGCCTGCACGGTCGCCATCGCCACGAGGGCGTAGATGTTCATCCAGGGCGGCAGCATCCGCTTCACGCATTGCGGCAGGATGATCCGCCACAGGATCTGGCGGCGGGTGAAGGCGAGGGACTCGGCCGCCTCCCACTGGGTCGTCGGGACCGAGCGGACCGCGCCGCGCACGACCTCGGCGACGTTGGCCATCACCGGCAGGGAGAACCCGAACGTCGCCTTGACCCAGTCCGGCAGCGGGATGCGGATGCCGAGCACGGTCAGCTGGAACGGCACCAGGAACATCACGAAGAACAGCAGCACCAGCCAGGGCGCGTTGCGGAAGAACTGCGTCACCCCCCAGGCGACCCGGCGCAGGATCGGCTGCTCGGACAGCATCGCGATGCCGAGCCCCACGCCCGCGACCGTGCCGATCAGCATGGCGAGGAGCGAGATCGCGATGTTGAAGGCGAAGCCCGTGAGGAGGAGCGGCGCCCATTTGACGATGACCGCGAGCGGCGAGAGCATCGCCGCGCCGGCCTGCGCCCAGGCCGAGGAGGCGACGAGCGCGGCGCAGATGCCGAGGAGGAGCCCGTGACGGGCGCGCAGGCGCGGCGCGAAGCGCGTGGGCGTCACCCGGAACGGATGCAGGACCGGGAGAACGTGCCGTGCCTCGGGCACTTCGCCCCACCCTTCCGGACGGTCGCTGATCGATCGCTTCTCCCTCATCGGCCGTAGCCCGGGATGTGCAGGGCCCGCTCCCAGCGATGCATGATCCAGACGAGCACGCCGACCAGGATGCCGTAGGTGGCGAGCAGCACGCACATCATCTCGAAGACGTTCTGCGATTCCGACCAGATCTGCTTGACCGCGTAGAGGGTCTCCGGGACCGCGATGGCGTAGGCCAGCGTGGTGGTCTTCAGGAGGTTGATGAGGTTGTTGTTCAGGGCCGGCAGGCAGATGCGCAGGGCGAGCGGCAGGATGACGAAGAGGTAGGCCTTGAGCCGCGTGTAGCCCAGGGCCTCGGCGGCCTCGACCGTGGTCTTCGGCACGGCCTCGATGCCGGAGCGGAAGATCTCGATGTTGAAGGCGCCGGCGAAGAGCGACAGCGAGATGATCGCCCACTGGACGTTGTTGAGGATCGGCTCGCGCAGGCCGGAGGCGCTCTGCGCCGCGGGCAGCAGGGTGCCGAGGCCGAAATAGAAGAAGAAGATCTGCACCAGCGGCGGCGTGTTGCGGAAGGTCACCACGTAGCCGTTGATCAGCCCGCGCAGGATCCGCGAGGGGCCGCCTTGCAGCAGCGCTCCGACCGCGCCGATGACGAGGCTGACCAGGATGGTGCTGATGCCGAGGTAGAGCGTGGTCTTCAGGCCGTTGAGATAGCGCTGGAAATCGTAGGAATCGTAGAAGACCGTGAAGTTGAGGCCCGTCGTCTCGTAGAGACGCTGGAACCAGTCCGGTATGACATCCATCGCGCAACTCGCGGCGGCCGGGGTTCAGCCCCCCGGCTCAGGTTGACGGTTCCGTCCCGGGCGGTCCGGCGCGAGGCCGTGCCGCCCGGGCGGGGCTCGGCCTCAGTTGGTGGCGTTCTTGTACTTCTCGTGCATCGCCTTCGAGTACTCGGTCGGCTCGATGCCCCACTTCTTCTCCGACGCGACGACGAGGCCGGTCTTCATCCAGTCCTTGGTCGTGGTCTCGAGGAGTGCCTGCAGGGTTGCGTTGCCGGGCGCCACCGCCATGATCCACGGCGCCTCGAGGACGCCCTTGAGCGGCATCGCGTAGTCCGTCTTCCACTCGTCGTCGAGCAGGCGGCCCTGGATGAAGGTCTGATCGTAGAGGTAGCCGACGCAGTTGCCCTGCTTCATCGCGAAGAGCGGCTTCTCCGACCCGTCGAAAGCCACGATCTCCGCCCCGTAGGTACGGGCGATGTCCTTGTTGTACCACGCGCCCGAGGTGGCGCAGACGGGCTTGCCCTTCAGCTCGGCCCAATCCTTGATGCCCGACTTCTTGGGCAGGAGCACGTTGACGAAGTCGGAGTAATATTGCGGGTCGATCGCCTGGACGACCTTGCGCCGCTCCGGCTTGTCGGAGACGGTCGCGATCAGCATGTCGACCTTGCCCTGCTGCAGGAACTCGATCCGGTTCGAGGAGACCACGGGCACGAGGTCCAGCTTGACGCCGAGGCGCTTGGCGACGTCGACCGCGAGATCCGGCTCGATGCCGATGATGTTGCCGCTCGGGTCGCGGAAACCGAAGGGCTTGTAATCGGCCTTCACGCCGACGACGAGCGTACCCCGTTTTTTGATCGCGTCGACGCCGTCGGCGGCGGACGCCGCCCCGAGCGCCAAGCCGAGTCCGAACAGGGCGGTGGTCGCGTGGATCAGGGCACGAGTCGTCTTACGCATGGGATCACGCCTTTCTGGAAGGATTCGGGGCCGGAACGTCGCGACGTCGACCCTGAGGATCGACCCTCATCGCGCGGAGCGCAACGTCTCACTGTATCCCGGCCCGGCGGTGCAGACCGCTTGTATACAAGCAAGCTGCAGGCCAGGGGCCCGTGGCCGGTCCGGGATGCCTACAGGAAGTGGCCGAGGCCGAAGGGCGCGAGGTCGATCGGGCTGCGCGCCTACGCGAGGAGCCCGGCCACGGCCTCGCCGATGCCGGCGGAGTGCTTGAAGCCGTGGCCGGAGCAGGCGGAGACGACGTGGACCCGGTCCTGCTCCGGGTGTCGGTCGGTAAGGAAGCCGCGATCGGGGGTCACGATGTAGAGGCAGGCCGCGGCCTGGGCGACCTCCGGCGCATCCACGCGCTCAAGCCCGTCCTGTGCTGCCGCGAGGGTGTTCCGACCGAGGATCGGACGCGCGGCGACCGCCTCGATGCCGCCGCCGATGCGGAACGGCTCGCCCGCCGGCATCGGGGTGCGGGCGTCCATGCGGCGGTTCAGTGCGGGTCGGCGGCCTCGCCGAGGGCGGCAACAGCCTCCTTGCGCAGGTTGCTGGCGTCGGAGCCGTCCTTCTCGAACTTGACCCCGAGCTTGTCGAGGTACTGGATCATCGGGAACGGGCTCTACGCGCAGGCCAGCGCGGCCTTCTGGTCGACGATGCCGTCATCGGCGACCGTGATCTCCGTCACGTACTGCTCCGGGGTGGCGTAGCCCGACCCGGTGCCGCCGCCGATCACCAGGATGTCGGCCTCGATGATCTCGGTCTTGGGTTCGGTGGCGCTCATGCCAGGCTGTCTCGCTTCCAGGACGCGGCCATGGGCCTCGCGCCGTCCAGGCGGAAATCGTAGGATCAATGGATCAGGCGGCGTCGGCGTCCGGCGCCTCGCGGGTGAGATCGCGCAGGTAGACCCAGGGAAAAATCCCGCGGACATGGCCGTCCGAGAATGTGATATGGGCGGCGTAGGTCCCCATCGGCTCAATGTGCTTGACCGCCACCGCCTTGAATTCCAAGGGAAAATGTCCTTGCACCCGATCACGGGTGCACCAGGCACAGCGGCAGTGCAGGCGTAGCGTCTCGGCCGCGAGAACGGCCGTCGCGCCGTCGCGCCAGGTCAGGCGCAGGCTGGCACCGGCGCGGGCCAGCACAACCTCGTCCGGCGTCGCCGTGGGGTCGAAAGGAGGTTGGGCCGGAAGCCTCGTCACGCCGCTCGCCATCCGCTGATCCTCTCGAGAACGCGGGTATTGGAGCGGATGAGCCTGCCCTTCGACAGCAATTAGTTGCCCGAGGGCCGATGCCGTCTCCCTAGCGGCAGCTCAGAGCATGCGGCTTCGCCACGAGGCTTCCGTCAGGGCCGACAGGGATGGTGCTCGCCGACCGCGACCGCGGGCCGGTCCGGTTCTCGCAGCCATCCGACGCAACGTCGGCGAGTCTCTGCCTAACCGTGGCGCGACCGGGACTCGCCAAGCTCACGACGTCGAGGGACGTCACCGACTGGCCCATATTGTAGCTCGCGGTCTCCAAAAGGACTTCGCCGAGTCCATCCCCGTCGCGGTCGACCGTACCGGCCACGCGTTGGTAGCCGGGCTGCGTCGCGAGCGCGTAAATTCCCGCAGCTTCGCCTCTCTCGAGGGCGACCAACACCTGCGGCGTGTCGGGGAACGGATCGGCGGCGACTGGCCCGGAGCGCGCCAGAAGGTACAGGTCCTGCTTGCGCCCTGCCGCCGAAAACGCGCCGCTGGCACTTCCAAGGATCACGGAACGCTCGCCGAGCGATTTGGCGAGGGGCGGATCTCAGCTCGCAACGGCCCGCCCGAGCGCGGCGCGAACCGCCGCCGGATCAGTGATCGACCGGGGGGCGGGGTCCTGCCGGCAATCCAGGATCTGCCAAGGCTCCGCGCGCACGGACGTCGTCACGGCGACGAAGGCAGCCAGGGCGAGACGTTGGGAAGAAACGGCCGTCATCGGTAGGTCCTCTGCGAAGGTTCGCCGCCGTGTCCGGTCCGGCGCCGGGTCCAAGGCGAGGCGCGAAGCGACAGGGGTCGCAATCCGCGCGACGAGTTCATGATGGACCCGGCCACGACTGCTCCGCGCTGTGGCGGCAGGGCTCCAGGGCCGCTCAGCGAAGCTCCGCCCGAAACGGGTGGCGCCTAGGGCGTCTCTGCAAACCTAAGTCGGGCACACGAAATCTGCGAGTTCACCCCCTTCGGCGCTCGGCAGACCGGGCGAAGCCACTGTCAAGTACACTCGAAAACAGCAGGAAGCTGACGCGCTCGCACGAATGGGGCAGTTTGCAGATACGGCCTAATCCGGGATGATGGAGCAGACCGGCTCAATGTCCTTGCCCACGACGCGGACGCCGCCCACGACCGCCTCTCCGACGCCGATGGCGAGATCAACCGCCTGTCCGGCGGTGTCGAGCACCGTCGCGAAATCGCTCCAGCTGCCGGATTCCTTGGCTCTGGCGGCACCTTCCTCGGTCGCTTACTGCACGGCGGCCTCGTCGGCGGCACTCGCCTCGGCGGTCTCAGGTTTCATCGAGCGCTCCCTTCCCGGGTAGTCCTTCGACACTCAGGTGGATGCGTCATCCTGGCATTATCAAGGCTGCCTCGCCGTCGAACGCGGCGGAGGAGCCTTCGTCCGAGCCGCTTCAATAGCCGCTCATGCGGTCCACCGTGTCGGGGAGTTCGCCGTTCCGGCGATAGCGGCGAACATTGCCGGCGACGATTGCCGCCGCCGACCGTCGGTCCGTCGGCGCTGAGATATGGGGCAGCACCGTCACCTTCGGATGGTCCCATTCAGGGGCGTCCGGCGGTAGGGGCTCAATGTCGAACACGTCCAGAACCGCATGCGCGAGGTGGCCGGAATTGAGCGCCGCGATCAGGTCTGTCTTCACGACGATCGGCCCCCTGGCGAAATTGATCAGGGCCGCGCCGGATTTCATCGCCGCCAGCCGTGCGGCATCCAGGAGACCCCGCGTTTCCGCCGTCAACGGCAGGAGGCAGACCACGATGTCACTGCGTGCAAGGAGCCGCGACAGCCCGTCCGCGCCGGTGAATGCCTCGATACCGGCCACGGGCTGCCCCGACCGACTCCAGCCCGCGACCGCGAAGCCGGCCCGGATCAGGCGCTCGGCGGCGGTTGCACCGAGCGCGCCGAGGCCGAGAAGCCCGACCTGAACCTGTGATGGCGGACGATAGGGCAATGCCTGCCAGATCCGTCCACGCTGCTGTCGCGCGTAGTCCGGCATGCCGCGGTGCAGATAGTAGGTCCAGGCGAGCACGGCCTCTGCCATGACACGGGACAGTTCCAGATCGATCAGGCGCACGATCGGCGGAGCACCCGCCCCCAATTCGCCGACGAGCCGCTCGACACCGGCCCACAAGCTCTGCACCCAGGCAAGATTCGGCAGCGCCGCCACATCCGCGGGATCGGGATTGGCCACGATCGCGATATCGGCACGACCGCGCTGCTCCGCGGTCAAGGTCCGGAACGGCAGGATCGTCTCGTCGGGCATGGCGGCGGCGAGCACCGCCTGCCACTCCTCCTCGGAAGCGGCATCCCCGCGGGTGACCAGGGGGATCGGGCTCGTCGTCATCTCAGCGCACGCCACCATCGTTCAGGCGGTACCACGCGATCACGGCCGAGACGTAGATTCGATGGAGCGCGTGGAGCGGAAGCCGAGCGACCGGCGACGGAGCAACGGGCAGCGCGTCGGCGTTGCCGGTGGCGACATATTCGGCGATCGCGCGACCCATCGTGGATTGCAGGCCGACACCTCGCCCCTGGCACCCGATATCGATGAGGAGGCCGGGCTCCGGTTCGTGCAGATGCGGCAGGAAATCGCGGGTGATGGCAACCCGGCCGCACCAGCGGTAATCGAAGCCGATCTTGCCGAGTTGGGGGAAGAGCTTGCCGACGATCCGCTCGAGATGGGCCCAATCCTCAGACCCGCGCGGCTCGCGGAATGGGCCGCGTCCGCCGAGCAGCAGGCGGCCGGTATGGTCGAGGCGGAAGTACAGAAGGAGCTTGCGCGTGTCGGAGGAAACGTGTCCCTCCGGCAGGATCGAGCGGCGCAGATTGTCAGACAGGGGCGCCGTCGCGACCTGGAAGGAATTCGCCGCGATGATGCTCTGGGCGAGGTCCGGCCAGAGCGCATCGGTGTAGCCGTTGGTGCAGAGGATCACCCGCTCGGCCACGATCTCCGCGCCCTGCGCGGTCGTCACCCGCCAGCCGTCGCGGCCGCGATTGAGGCCGGTGACGGGGGTGCAGCCATGGATGGCGGCACCGGCGGCCTGGGCGGCGCGCGCCAGACCACGGGCGTAGCTCAGGGGTTGGACGGCGCCCCCACGCCCATCGAGCCATCCGCCAAGGTACCGGTCTGTGCCGAGGAGCCGGTCCGTCTCCGCCTTGTCGAGGGCGCGTGCCGGAGCCCCGAGACGGGCCCATTGCTCCGCGCGCCGCCCGACCTCGTCGACGCCGGCCTGCGTGTGCGCGCCCTGGATCCAACCGTTGCGGCGGTGGGGCACGTCGAGGCCGTGCTTCTCGATCAGGCCGAATACGGTGTCGGCGGTGCTGCCGGCGAAGTGGGCGAGGCGCTCGCCGCGCTCCTGCCCGAACTTGGCGACGAGGTCGTCGGGATCGAACTTGAGGCCGGGGATGACCTGCCCGCCATTCCGCCCCGAGGCGCCGAAGCCGACCTCCTGCGCCTCCAGAACGGTCGCCCGGATGCCGCGCTCCGCGAGGTGCAGGGCCGTCGACAGGCCGCAATAGCCCGCGCCGATGACGACGACGTCAGCCCGACCGGAGGCTTCGAGGGGTGGCGTCTCCGGGGCTGGCACCGCCGTTGCGGCCCAGAGCGATGGGTCGAGAGGAAAGGGTTTCGCCACGCGTCAGCTCGCCTGTGTGCCCCGGGCTCGGTCGCCCTCGGGCCGGTCTAGAGAGGGTTCAGCACCCGGCGCAGGAAGTCCTGGGTGCGCGGGTGCGTCGGCCGGCTGAGGAGTTCGGCTGCCGGGCCCTGCTCCACCAGGATGCCGCCGTCGAGGAAGAGGACGCGGTCGGCCACCTCGCGGGCGAAGCCCATCTCGTGGGTGACGACGAGCATCGTCATGCCCTCCTCCGCGAGGCCGCGCATGACGCGCAACACGTCGCCGACGAGCTCGGGATCGAGGGCGGAGGTCGGCTCGTCAAACAGGATCGCGTCCGGCCGCATGGCGAGCGCCCGCGCGATCGCGACGCGCTGCTGCTGGCCGCCGGACAACTCGCGCGGATAGGCATCCTCCTTCCCGGTAAGGCCGACTTTGGCCAGGAGGGTGCGGGCGCGGGCTTGGGCTTCGGCGCGGGATTCGCGCTTCACGTGGATCGGGCCCTCGACGATGTTCTCCAGCGCCGTGCGGTTCGCGAACAGGTTGAATCGCTGGAACACCATCGAGACCCGGGTGCGGATCTCCCGGATGCTGCGGGCGTGGCGGTCGACGCGGGTGCCGGAAACCCGGATTTCCCCGCCATCGTAAGCCTCTAGCCCGTTGACGCAGCGCAGCAGCGTCGACTTTCCGGAGCCCGACGGCCCGATGATGCAGACGACCTCGCCCTTGGCGACCTCCGCCGAGACGCCCTTGATCACCTCGAGGGACCCGTAGTGCTTGTGCACATCCGTGAGACAAATCATGAACGATCCGTCCGTTTCTCGAGGTGGCGCACGAGCAGGATCAGCGGCAGGCTGAGGGCGAGGTACATCAGCGCCACGAGGCTGAACACGCTGGTGTTCTTGAAGGTCGAGGAGGCGATGAGCTTGCCCTGCAGCGCCAGCTCCGCGACCGTGATGGTCGAGGCCTGCGAGGAATCCTTGAGCATCATGATCATCAGGTTGCCGTAGGGCGGCAGGGCGATGCGCACCGCCTGCGGCAGCACCACCCGCCGCATGGTGAGCCACCAGCCCATCCCGATGGCCTGTGCCGCCTCGATCTGCCCCCGGTCCACCGCCTCGATCCCGGCCCGGAAGTTCTCGGCCTGGTAGGCCGAGTAGGCGATGCCGAGGCCGATGATGCCCGCCTGCACGGCGGTGAGCGACAGGCCGAATTCCGGCATCACGAAGTAGATGTAGAACAGCTGCACGATGATCGGGATGCCGCGCAGGATGTTGACCATCACCACGCTGAAGCCCGACAGGAGCCGGATGCCCGAGACCCGGAGCATCGCCCAGAACAGTCCCAGCACCGTCGAGACCGCGAGCGACGCGACGGTGATCAGGACCGTGAGCTGCACGCCCTGGAACAGGATCGGCAGGAACTCGCGTGCGTCGGTCAGGAACTCGCTCATCCCGCGGCCTCTCGCTCAGGGTCCGGGCCGGCTCACGACGGGTCGGCGGAGGGCTGCAGGCCCCACTTGTCGAGGATCGCCTTGAGGCCGCCGTCCTGCTTGAGCTTGGCGATGGCCGCGTTGATGCGCTGCAGGAGGTCGCCCTCCCCCTTGCGCAGGGCCACCCCGACGGAGGCGGTCACCCGGGGCTTGAAGCCCTCGACCATGCGCACGCCCTGGAAGGTCCCCTGCTTGACGTAGTAGGCGAGGATCGGGCTGTCGGCGAAGCCGGCCTTGAGGCGCCCGGAATTCACGTCGCGGATGATGTCGGGGATCGTGTCGTAGATCTTCACCTCGGCGAAGAGGCCGGACTTCCTCAGCGGCTCGACGAAGGCGGTGCCGACCTGCGCGCCGACGGTCTCGCCCTTGAGGTCCTCGAAGGAGGTGTAGGCCTTGCCGTCGGCCTTCGGGACGATCAGGCCCTCGCCGTAGCTGTAGACCGGCTCGGAGAAGTCGACGACCTCCTTGCGCTGGGGCGTGATGAACATCGCCGCCGAGATCAGGTCGATCTTCCGGGCCGTCAGGGCCGGGATCAGGGTCGAGAATTGCAGCGGCTCCACCGCCGGCACGAACCCGGCCTCCTTGCCGACCGCCCCGATGAGGTCGACCATGACGCCCTGGATGCTGTTCGTCTTGGTGTCGAGGAAGGTGAAGGGAAGCCCGGTCGGGGTGGCGCCGACCCGGAGCGTCGGCTCGGCCTGCGCGGGCGCGGCGACCAGGACCGCCAGGGCCAGGCCGGCGGCGCGAACGAGATACCTCATCTCTCCATCCTCCTGCGGCGGGAACGCCGCCACGGCTCGATCGGCACTTTCATGTACGTGAAGATTACGGCATAACCGGCGACACTAAGCAAGCTGATTTCACGTGCATGAAAGCGCGTTTCAGCCGCAAGCGGTTTCGGCCCGGGCAGTTCGGCTTGGGCCCTGCGGCTTGGGCAGTTCGGCTTGGGCGGTTCGGTATGGACAGTTCGGGATGGGCAGTTCGGCATGGGCAGAACGAGCGGTCAGGTCCTGTCATCGGGCGAAGCCGTCGATGTGGCCGTCGGCCAGCGCCTCAGGGCCCTGCGGCTGGCCCGCGGATTGTCCCTCGAGAAGGTCGCGGCGAGCACCGGCGTCTCGATCGGCTTCCTCAGCCAGGTGGAGCGGGGGCTGTCCTCCCCCTCCCTGCGCATGCTCGCCCTCCTGGCCGACACGCTGCAGACGGGGCTGGCGGGCCTGTTCGGGGGGGAGACGCAGGGGCCCGACGACGCGATCGTCACCCGCGAGCAGGACAGGCCGAACCTCTGGCTCTGGCGGGCCGGGATCACCAAGCAATTGCTGACGCCGAGCGGCACGGCCGGCGGGCTCAGCCTGTTCCGCACCGTCCTCGAGCCGCGGGCGAGCACGGGGGACGACCCGTTCAGCCACGACGGCGAGGAGGCGGGCCTCGTGCTCGAGGGAGACCTCGTGCTCACCGTCGAGAGCCGGACCCTGCGGCTCGTGGCGGGCGACAGCTTCCGCTTCGCGAGCCGCCGGCCGCACCATTTCGCGAACCCCTCGGCGACGGAGCGCACCATCGTGCTCTGGGTCAACGCGATCCCGGCCAACGGCGCCTGAGCCCACCGCGCCGGCCCCCTGCCCCAGCCCCTCGCCCCAGCCCCTCGCCCCAGCCCCTCGCCCCAGCCCCTCGCCCCAGCCCCTCGCCCTTGCCCCCGATCGGGACGTCGGGTCCGGCACCGCTCTTGCGGCCCGGCCCCCATGACACGCGGCAAGGCGACGGGAATGTCTCGAAATCCGACGATCGGCCGGTTCGGCCAGATCGGGCAGGTCGGCCAAGTCAGCCAAGTCGGCCAGATCGGACGAGCCGGCCGGGTCGACGTGGTGGCGGTCCGCCTCGTCCTGGCGATGGCCGGCATCGTGTCGGCGACCGGGCTCGCGGGACTCGTCTATCTCGGCCTGCATTGGGCCGGCTGAGCCGCGCCCGAGGGCGCGATCGCTGGAATTGACGCCTCTCGTTAGTTGATCGCTAACCGCAATCGCAGATCCTCGCGTGTAGCGAGGGTTCGGCGATGCTCGGTGTATTGCGTCAGGTGTGGCGGGCCGTGAAGGCGACGCTCGCGATCGGGGCGCTCGTGGGCGCAGCCCTCTACTCGGCCGACCTCGCCGACCGCCGCGGCGTCAACCCGTTCGCCCTGCCGGTGGCCGACCCGGAGACCACGGGCTCGATCGGCCCGAAGGTCGCCCCGAAGCCGCTGCAGCGTCCGAGCTGGCTCGGCATCCGGGGCTGAGGGCCCGGGCTTCCGTTCAGGCCGGGGCTCAGGCGAGCCGCATCGTGGCGACGCCGGCGACGACGAGCAGGGCCGCGGCGGCTCGGGTCGCCAGAAGCGGCTCCTTGAGGATCGTCACCGAGATCAGGACCGCGAAGAGCACGCTGGTCTCGCGGGTGGCGGCGACGAGGGGGATCGGCGCCACCGTCATCGCCCAGATGGCGATCCAGTAGGAGCCGAGGGACAGGAGCCCGCCGATCAGGCCCGGCACCAGCACCCGCCCCATCGCGTCGAGGGCCGCCCGGCCCCGGCGCCAGAGCACGAACAGGAACAGCGGCACCCCGTCCACCACGAACAGGGCGGCGGAATAGGCGTGCGGGTCCTCGGCCACCCGCGCGCCGATCCCGTCCACCAGGGTGTAGCCGCAGATCATCACGGCGGTGAGGCCCGCATAGGCCAGGGCCTGGGGCCGGAGCGGCGCGGCGCGGCCGCGGCCGAGGGCGATCAGCCCGACGCCGCCGCAGAGCAGCGCGATGCCGAGCCCGGCGAGCGGCGCCACCGCCTCGCGCAGCACCACCACCGAGACCAGCGTCGTCAGGAGCGGCGCGCTGCCCCGGGCGATCGGGTAGACCTGGCCCATGTCGGCGCGCCGGTAGGCCTCGGTCAGCGCGACGTAGTAGCCGAGATGCAGCAGGATCGAGCCGATCAGCCAGGGCCAGGATTCGAGCCGCGGCAGGCCGAGCCAGGCGAGCGCCGGCAGGGCGATCACGCCGGCCGCCGCGGTGATCAGCGCCATGGTCAGGATCGGCTCGAGGCGCAGCTTCACCATGGCGTTCCAGCCCGCATGCATGCAGGCGCCGGCGAGCACCGCCGTGAAGACCAGGGGGCTCATGCGGCGTCGTCCCTCCGGTCCCTTCGGTCCCTCAGGTCCGCCCGGGCGTCGTCCGGCGTCAGCCCGAGCCGGGCCGGGAAGCGGCGCCCGGCGATCTCGATCTCGAACCGCCCGGCATCGAGGGCGGCCCGGTCGATCGCGGCCCCGCCCGTGGCGATCCGGCCGAGGCCGACGAGGCCGCCATGGGCCGCGCTCAGCGCCGCGGAGGTGACCTCGCCGACCGGGCCGCCATCGGCCAGGATCAGCTCGCCGCCCCAGGCCATCACGTCGCCGGGCAGGTCGGCGAAGAGCGCGACGAGGCGGTGGGCCGGCGCGGCTTGGCGCGCGGCGAGGAGTGCCTCCCGGCCCGCGAAGGCCGGCTTGTCGAAGCACAGGACGTGGCCGAGGCCGGCCTCGAAGGGCGTCACGTCGGGGCCGAGGTCGCGGCCCCAGGCGGAATGGCCCATCTCGATCCGCAGGGCGTCGACCGCGTAGGCGCCGACGTCGCGCAGGCCGAAGGGGGCGCCCGCCGCGACCAGCGTGTCGTAGAGTCCGGCGCCGAACTCGGTCGGCGCGTAGAGCTCGAACCCGTCGCCGCCGACGAAGCTGCGGCGCACCGCCCGGAGGGTGGCGTAGCCGACATCGACCTCGCGCACCCCCTCCTGCGGGATCGCGGCGACGTCCTGGCGGCTGACGCGGGCCAGAAGCTCCGCGGCGCGCGGGCCGACGAGCGCCAGCACCGCGTAGGCGGACGTCACGTCGGTGACGACGGCGCAGGCCTCGGCCGGGATGCGGCCGCGCAGGAGATGCGCGTCGCGGGTCGTCTGGCCGGAGCCGGTCACCACCAGGTAGGCGTCGGTCTCGAGGCGCGCCACGGTGACCTCGCTCTCGAAGCCGCCGCGCGCGTTCAGGATCGGGGTGTAGCGGCTCTCGCCGACCGCGATGGCCATGTCGGCCGCGCAGATCTCCTGGAGCGCCGCGCCGGCGTCGCGCCCCTGGACCAGGAGCTTGGTCAGGCTCGTCATGTCGGCGAGGCCGACGCCCTCGCGGACCGCGCGCTGCTCGGTGGCAACGGCCTCCGTCCAGGCGCCGCGGCCGAAGGTGTAGGCCGGGCCGGCTTCCGCGAGCCCCGCATCGAAGACATTCGCCCGCTCCCAGCCCATCTTCGAGCCGAACACGGCGCCCCTGGCCGCGAGCCTGTCGTAGAGCGGGGAGCGCCGCAGCGGCCGGGCCGAGACCAGCTCCCGGTTCGGCCAGGGCATGGCGTAGTGCAGGCCCAGCGTCTCCTTGACCCGGTCATGCAGCCAGGTCGGGTTGGCGTTGAACCGGGCGAAGCGCCGGATGTCCACGGCCCAGAGGTCGTCGGTCGGCTCGCCCGCCACGAGCCACTCGGCGAGCGCCCGCCCGGCCCCGCCCCCGAGGGCGATCCCCGCCGAGTTGAAGCCCGCCGCGACGTAGACGCCCGCGCAATCCGGCGCGGGACCGAGCAGGCAGTTGTTGTCCGGGGTGAAGCTCTCCGGCCCGTTGAGGAACAGCTTGACCTGCGCGGTCTCCAGGGCGGGCACGCGCCGGATCGCGTTCTCCATCAGGATCTCGAACTGGTCCCAGTCGTCCGGCAGGAGCTGGAACTCGAAGTTCTCGGGGATGCCGTCCATGCCCCAGGGCTTGGCCTGCGGCTCGAACCCGCCCATCACGAGGCCGCCGACCTCCTCCTTGAAGTAGATGTAGCCGTCGGGGTCGCGCATCACCGGCAGGTCCGGCGTCACGCCCGGGATGGCGTCGGTGACGATGTACATGTGCTCGGCCGCGTGCAGCGGAACCGCGACGCCGCAGAGCGCGCCGACCTGGCGCGACCATTGCCCGGCCGCGATCACCAGGGTCTCGCAGGCGATGCGGCCCTGGTCGGTGACGACCGCCCGGACCCGGCCGCCGGCGGTCTCGATCGCCCGCACCCCGGTGCGCTCAAGGATGCGGGCGCCGCCGAGCCGGGCCCCGCGGGCGAGGGCCGCCGTCACGTCGGAGGGGTTCGCCTTGCCGTCCCCCGGCAGCCAGACCGCGCCCAGGAGGTCGTCGTGCCGCATCGGGGCCCAGCGCCGCCCGGCCTCGGCCGCGTCGAGCATCTCGATCTCCACCCCCTGCGCCCGGGCGCTGGCGACGTTGCGGGCCAGGACCGTCATGCGCTCGGGGGTGCGGGCGACGGTGAGCGAGCCGCAGCGCTTCCAGCCGGTGGCGAGCCCGGTCTCGGCCTCGAGCCGCTCGTAGAGCCCGGTCGAGTAGCGGATCATCCGGGTCAGGCTCGCCTGCTGGCGCAACTGCCCGACGAGGCCGGCGGCGTGCCAGGTCGTCCCGCCCGACAGGCGCCCCTGCTCCAGGAGGACGACGTCGCGGTGGCCGAGGCCGACGAGGTGGTAGGCGATCGAGGTCCCGACGATGCCGCCCCCGATGATCACCGTGCGGGCCTGCGTCGGACATGCGCTCGCGGTCATCGGCGGCCTCCCCTGCGGAGATGTGGCTTTAGTCGAGTGCCTGGCCTAAATGCAACAAAAAACCACAAAACATCACATCAGCGGGCGATCAAAACCTCGATGCCGCGCTCGGCGAGCGCGGCGGCCATGGGCGGCGGCGGGGCCGCGTCGACGATCAGGCCGGTGCCGCGCGGGATCGGCTGGAGCCGGATCGGGGTGAGCCGGTCGAACTTGGTGCGGTCGGCCACGATGTAGGCGCGCTCGGCCGAGGCCAGCATGCGGGCGCGCAGGTCCGAGGGGATCAGCGCGAAGTCGGTGACCTCGCCCGCGGCCGAGATGCCGCCCGCGCCCACGAAGGCGATGTCGGCCCGGAACCGGGACAGGGCCGCGAGCGCCTCGGTGCCGAAGGCGGCCTCGTCGCCGACGCTCACCTCGCCCCCGAGGATGTGGACCCGGATGCCCGGCACCCGGCAGAGGCAGAGCCCGACCGGCAGGCTGTTGGTGCAGATCGTGAGCCCGGTCCAGGCGGGCTTGTCGCGGGGGCCGACCGGGGCGAGCCCGGCGAGCGCGTGCGCCAGGGCGAGGGTGGTCGCGCCGGAATCGAGGAGCACGACCATGCCGTCCTCGACGAGGCGGGCGCCGGCCCGGCCGATCGCGGCCTTGCCCTCGGGGTTGTCGCCCTGCCGGTCGGCCAGCGCCGGCTCGTCGGCGCGCCGGGTCGCGCCCCCGTGCACGATGGCGAGGTGCCCGCGGCCGGCGAGCGCCTTGAGGTCGCGCCGGACGGTCTCGCGGGAGACCGCGAAGCGCAGGGCCATCTCCTCGACGCTGACATGGCCGTCGGCGGAGAGCCGCCGCAGGATCTCGTCGTGCCGCCGGGCCGCGATGGGGCGGGGAGCCATGGAACGGGGGGCCATGGAACGGGGGGCGACGGGAGGGGGGGCGCCGGGAGGGGGGGCGCCGGCCCCGGGCATCCGGCTCATGCGGTCACCGGCGCCGCCGAGCGGGCGATGTCGAAGACGGCGCGGATCAGCCGCAGGTTGCGGCGGCGCGCCAGGCACGCGATGGCATGCCGGTTCACGAGGTCGGGGCCGCCGATCGGAACCGCCCGGATGCGGGCATCCTCGCCGCGCTCCAGGGAGGAGACGATCCCGATGCCGAGGCCGGAGGCGGCGGCCTCGATCACCGCCTCGCGGCTGTCGAGCTCCATCAGGATCGCGGGCGCCACGCCGCGGCGGCGGCAGGCCGCGTCGAAGGTCCGGCGGGTGACGGAGGTGGGCTCGCGCAGGACCATCGCGGCGCCCGCGAGGCGCGCGAGGTCGATCTCCTGCTCGCCCGCCAGCGCGTGGCCCCGCGGCAGCACCGCGCAGACCCGCGAGACCGCGATCTCCTCCACGTGCAGGTCGGGATGGGGCTGCACCTCGGTCACCACGCCGATGCTGGCGCGCTCGGCCAGCAGCGCCTCGCAGGTCTCCGCGGCGTTGCCGAGGATCAGGCTCACGGTGATGCCCGGGTGGCTCTCCCGCAGGCGGGCGAGCAGGGGCATGACGATGTGGGGGCCGTCCACCGCCATCTCGACGCGGCCGGTGACGAGGTCGCGGTTGGCGAGGAGCAGGTCCTCCGCCTGCTCGACGAGGCCGAAGAGCGGCCCGGTCAGCTCCGCGAGGGCGCGGCCCTCGGCGGTCAGCTCGACGCTGCGCGCCGTCCGGCGGAACAGCACGAGGTCGTAGCGCTCCTCCAGCGCCTTGATGTGCCCGGTCACCGCCGGCTGGCTGACGCAGAGCCGCCGCGCCGCCCGGGTGAAGCTGCCCTCCCGCGAGACGGCGTCGAAGGCGCGGAGCTGGAACAGGTTCATGGGTGCCCATCGGCGAGACTGATGGCAGGCATTACGACAAACGATTTGATCTGATGGATGCCCGGAACGCAAGATCCGCCCGACCCCGCGGACCGTCTCAGGCAGGACGACTATGACCCCTCCCCCCGTGCCGATCCTCCTGACGCCCGGGCCCCTCACCACCTCGGAGCGCACCCGCGCCGCGATGCTGACGGATTGGGGCTCCTGGGACGGCAGCTTCAACGCGCTCACGGCCCGCGTCTGCGACGCGCTCGTGGCGATCGCGAACGGCACGGGCAGCCATGCCTGCGTCCCGCTCCAGGGCAGCGGCACCTTCGCGGTCGAGGCCGCCATCGGCACCTTCGTGCCGCGGGCCGGCAAGGTCCTGGTCTGCGTCAACGGCGCCTACGGCAAGCGCCTCGCGCGGATCTGCGAGGCGCTCGGGCGCGACCACGCGGTGCACGAGACCGCCGACGACGTCCCGACGACGCCGGACGCCGTGGACCGCCTCCTCGCGGCGGACCCCGCGATCACCCATGTCGGGCTGATCCACTGCGAGACGAGCACCGGCATCCTCAACCCGCTCGCGGCGATCGCGGAGGTCGTGGCCCGCCACGGGCGCGGCCTGATCATCGACGCGATGAGCTCCTTCGGGGCGCTGCCGATCGACGCGCGCCGGATCCCCTTCGAGGCCCTGATCGCGGCCTCCGGCAAGTGCCTCGAGGGCGTGCCCGGCATGGGCTTCGTGATCGCCCGGACCGAGGCGCTCCTCGCCAGCGCCGGCAACAGCGCCTCCCTCGCCCTCGACCTGCGCGACCAGCACCTCTACATGCAGCGCACCGGCCAGTGGCGCTTCACCCCGCCGACCCACGTGGTCGCGGCCCTGCACGAGGCGCTCGTCCAGTACGACGAGGAGGGCGGCCTGCCCGCCCGCCACGCCCGCTACGCCGAGAACTGTGCGGTTCTGATCGCCGGCATGGCGCGGCTCGGGCTGCGCAGCTTCCTCCCCCCCGGGATCCAGGCCCCCATCATCGTCACCTTCCACGCCCCCCGGGACGGGCGCTACCGCTTCACCGAGTTCTACGAGGCGGTGCGCCGCAAGGGCTTCATCCTCTATCCCGGCAAGCTCACGGAGCTCGAGACCTTCCGGGTCGGCTGCATCGGCAGCGTCGGGCCGGCCGAGATGGAGCGCGCGGTCGCGGCGGTGGCCGAGACGTTCCGCGCGCTGAACATCGAGACCATCTGACCTCCAGAGATCCGGGACAACGCCCATGCCCTACGAGACCCCGCGCAAGCTGCAGGCCGCGATCCTGGACTGGGCCGGGACGGTCGTGGATTTCGGTTCCTTCGCGCCGACCCAGATCTTCGTCGAGGCCTTCGGCGAGTTCGGCGTCGCGGTCAGCCTCGCGGAGGCCCGCGGGCCCATGGGCATGGGCAAGTGGGACCATATCCGGACCCTGTGCGACGATCCGGCGATCGCCGCGCGCTACGCCGCGCAGTTCGGGCGCACTCCCACGGATTCGGACGTGACGGCGATCTACGAGCGCTTCATGCCCCTCCAGATCGAGAAGATCGCCGACCATTCCGCCCTGATCCCGGGGGCGCTCGAGGCCATCGGGGCCCTGCGCCGGAAGGGGATCAGGATCGGGTCCTGCTCCGGATATCCGGCCCGGGTGATGGAGCGCGTCGTCGCGCTGGCGCGCCAGAACGGCTACGTCGCCGACCACGTCGTGGCCACCGACGAGGTCCCGAACGGGCGCCCCTGGCCGGCCCAGGCGCTCGCCAACGTGATCGCGCTCGGGATCGACGACGTCGCCGCCTGCGTGAAGGTCGACGACACGGTGCCGGGCATCCTCGAGGGGCGGCGCGCCGGGATGTGGACGGTGGCGCTCACCTGCTCGGGCAACGCGCTGGGCCTCGGCTACGACGATTACCGGGCGCTGCCGGCGGACCGGCTCGACGCGGAGCGGACCCGCATCGCGGACTTGTTCGCGCCGTCCCGGCCCCACTTCCTGATCGACACGATCGCCGACCTGCCGGGCGTCGTGCAGGACATCGAGGGGCTCCTCGCCGCGGGCCGCATGCCGCAATCCTGCTGAGGCGCCCCTCCGCGCAGGGGCCGCCTCACGGCGCCAGGACCCGAACGGCCATCCCTGCCCAGCACGCCGTGCCGGGCAGCGCAGACCCATGTCGAAACAGGTCGTTCTCATCACGAAAGCTGCCCAATTACTAGACGTGGGCTGCGGAAACAAAGATCTTTCCGAGGAATGAATTTGTCGCTCTACTGTCATGCGGCCGGGCATATAGCACTATGACGGTACGACATCGGAGCCAGATTCATGAAAGCCCTCGGAGCCCTCGCGTTCGCCCTCGCCCTTCTTGGATCGGCGGCGCAGGCGGCCGATCGCACCAAGCTCACGATCTACACCGCCCTCGAGAATGACCAGCTCGGCCCCGTCAAGGTCAGCATCGAGCGGGCGGTGCCGGAGGTCGAGGTGGTCTGGGTCCGCGACTCGACCGGGGTGATCACGGCCCGCTTCCTCGCCGAGAAGGAGAACCCGCGCGCCGACCTGGTGATCGGCCTCGCGGCGTCGAGCCTGCTGATGTTCGAGAAGCTCGGGCTGCTCGCCGAGTACAGGCCGCAGGGGGCCGACGCCCTCAAGCCCGCCTTCCGCGACGCGACGGCGCCCTACACCTGGACCGGCATGGACGCCTATCTGGGCGTCGTCTGCTTCAACACCGCCGAGGCGACCCGCGACGGCATCAGGACGCCCGAGCGCTGGGCCGACCTGCTCGCCCCCGGCCTCAAGGGCAAGATCGTGATGCCGCATCCGGCCTCCTCGGGCACCGGCTACCTGATGGTCGCCGGCTGGCTGCAGAGCATGGGCGAGGAGAAGGGCTGGGCCTTCATGGACAAGCTCCACGAGAACATGGCCGCCTACCTGCACTCGGGCTCCGCGCCCTGCGTCCAGGCCGCCCGCGGCGAGCGGGTCGCCGGGCTGTCGCTCGACATGCGCGGCGCCTCCGAGAAGAGCAAGGGCGCGCCCCTGGAGGTCGTGGTCCCGGCGGACGGCACGGGCTGGGACGAGGAAGCCCTCGCGGTCGTCGCCTCGAGCAAGAACCCCGCGCTCGCCCGCAAGGTCGCCGATTGGGGGGCGAGCAAGGCCGCCAACGAGGTCTACGCCAAGAGCTACGCGATCGTCGCCTATCCGGGCGTGGCGAGCGCCCCGGCGAACTATCCGGCCCAGGCGGAGGCTGCCATGATCAAGAACGACCTCGGCTGGATGGCTGAGAACCGCGAGCGCATCCTGGCCGAATGGTCGCGCCGCTACGAGAGCAAGGCGGCCGCCAAGAAGTAGGCCGCCGAGAAGTAGGATCCGGGCGCGCCGGCTCGGCACCGTCCGGCGCGAGCGGGCGAGACACGGAGGATGAACGCCATGACGGATGCCGACGCGACGTCGCCGTTCCTCAGGGTCCGCGGGCTGTCGAAGCGCTACGGCAGCTTCCGGGCCCTCGAGGCGATCGACCTCGACGTCGCGCGCGGCGAGTTCGTCTGCTTCCTCGGTCCCTCGGGCTGCGGCAAGACCACCCTGCTGCGGATGATCGCCGGGCTCGACCGCCAGGACGAGGGCCGGATCGAGCTCGGCAGCGTCGACGTCTCGACGGCGCCGCCCGCCGATCGCGATTTCGGCATCGTCTTCCAGTCCTACGCGCTGTTCCCGAACCTGACGGTCGAGGCCAACATCGCCTACGGCCTCGTCAACCGGCGGACGCAGCGGGCGCGGGTCAAGGCGCGCGTGGCCGAGCTCCTCGCCCTGATCGGCCTGCCCGAGCAGGGCGACAAGTATCCGGGGCAGCTCTCGGGCGGGCAGCAGCAGCGCGTGGCGCTCGCCCGGGCGCTGGCGACCTCGCCCTCGCTCCTCCTCCTCGACGAGCCCCTCTCCGCCCTCGACGCGAAGGTGCGCACGCGCCTGCGCGAGGAGATCCGGCTCCTCCAGAAGCGGCTCGGCATCACCACCATCATGGTCACGCACGACCAGGAGGAGGCGCTCGCCATGGCCGACCGCGTCGTGGTGATGAACCGGGGCCGGATCGAGCAGGTCGGGACGCCGGAGGCGATCTACCGTGATCCCGCGAGCGCCTTCGTGGCCGACTTCATCGGGGCGATGACCTTCCTGGACGCCACCGTCGAGGGCGAGCACGCGCTGCGCGTCGGCGCGGTCGACCTCGTCTGCGAGGGCGGCCGCGGCTTCATCCCGGGCAGCCCGATCCGCCTCGGGCTCCGGCCGGAGGAGATCCGGGTCGGCAACGTGGCGCCGGGCGACGTCAACGCCCTCGAGGTGCGGGTGCGCAGCCTCGAGTTCCTGGGCTCGTTCTACCGGGCCCGGCTGGAGCCGAGCCGCGACCTCGGCGGCGGCCTCGTCGCGGACCTGTCGGCGAACCTGTCCGGCGATCTCGGTCTGGCGGAGGGCCAGTACCTCTACGTCTCCCTGCCGCCGAAGGCCCTGCGGGCCTTCCCGCAGACCTCCGCCGCGTGAGCGGCGCCGTGAGCGAGAGCCCGCGCATGGCCGAGGGCGCCCCCGCCATCCCGCTGCCGGCGGCCCTGCCCCGGGCCCTGCGGCGGATCCCCGAGAGCGCGGTCGCGACCCTGCTCATCGCCCTCCTGTGCGGGGTGCTGGTCCTGATCATCGCGCTGCCGCTCGGCGCGCTGCTGGTCAAGAGCCTGGAGGCCCCCTCGGGCGGGCTGGCCGGCCTCGACAATTTCCGCACCTACTTCGCCACGCCGACCCTCGTCGGGGCGCTCGTCAACAGCCTCACCATCGCGGGGCTCACCGTGGCGATCGTGGTGCCGCTCGCCTTCGGCTACGCCTACGCCCTCACCCGCACCGCGATGGCGGGCAAGGGCCTGCTCTTCGCCGCCGCCCTGCTGCCGATCTTCGCGCCCTCCCTGCTCTCGGGCATCGCCCTCACCTACATCCTGGGCAACCAGGGCATCCTGCGCGGGCTCCTGATGGGCCACTCGGTCTACGGGCCGATCGGCATCGTCGTCGCCGAATGCCTCTACGCCTTCCCGAACGCCCTCATCATCCTGGTCACCGCCCTGTCCCTGTCGGACGGGCGCCTCTACGAGGCCGCCGCCGCCATGGGCACGGGCCGGCTGCGCACCTTCGCCACCGTGACCCTGCCGGGCGCCCGCTACGGCCTCGTCAGCGCGGCCTTCGTGGTCTTCACCCTGGTGGTGACCGATTTCGGCATCCCGAAGGTGATCGGCGGCCAGTACTCGGTCCTGGCCACCGACGCCTACCGGCAGGTCGTCGGGCAGCAGAACTTCCCGATGGGGGCCGTCGTCGGCCTGCTGATGCTGGTGCCCGCCGTGATCGCCTTCGGGGTCGACCGGGTGATCCAGCGGCGCCAGACCTCGCTCCTGTCGGCGCGCTCCGTCCCCTACGAGCCGAAACCCCGGCCGGGGCGCGACCGGGCCTTCCTCGCCTACGCCCTCGCGGTCGCGGGGGTGATCGTGGCGACCTACGGCGTCGCGGTCTGGGCCTCCTTCATCCGCTACTGGCCCTACAACCTCGCCCTGACCCTCGACCATTACGACTTCGCCGGAGCCGACGCCGACGGCTGGTCGCCCTACTGGAACTCGCTGGCGATGGCGGCCTCGGTGGCCGGCATCGGCACGGCGGTGGTCTTCTGCGGCGCCTACCTCGTCGAGAAGCTCAAGACCTTCGCGGCGGGCCGGATGCTGGCGCAGTTCCTGGCGATGCTGCCGCTCGCGGTGCCGGGCCTCGTGCTCGGGCTCGGCTACGTGTTCTTCTTCAACGCGCCCTGGAACCCGCTCAACGTCCTGTACGGGACGCTGGCACTCCTGGCGATCAACACGCTGGCCCATTACTACACGGTGGCGCACGTCACCGCCTCGACCGCGCTCAAGCAGATCGACCCGGAATTCGAGGCGGTCTCGGCCTCGCTCAAGGTGCCGTTCTGGCGGACCTTCACCCGGGTGAGCCTGCCGATCTGCCTGCCGACCGTCCTGGAACTCGCCGTCTACCTGTTCGTCAACGCCATGACGACGGTCTCGGCGGTGATCTTCCTCTACGGCGCCGACACCAAGCTCGCCTCGATCGCGATCGTCCACATGGACGAGGCGGGCACCACCGCCTCGGCCGCCGCGATGGCGAGCGTGATCATGGCCACCGCCCTCGGGGCCCGGCTCCTGCTCGCCCTGGTCAACCGCGGCGCGGTGAGCCGGCTCCAGCGCTGGCGCCGCCGCGAGGCCTGAACCGGCAGCATCCGGGTGGGAAGGCCAGACCGATGATCGCCGAATCCGAGAGCGACACCAACCTCACCGACCGCCGCGCCGCCTGGCAGGCCCGCAGCCTCGACCCCGCGACCCGCACCCTGCTGGCGCGGGATTCCGCCGCCTTCCTGCACCAATCCGTCTCGACGCCCTGCCTCAACGCGGTCGCCCGGGCCGAGGGCATCTGGATCGAGGACGTGGCCGGGCGCCGCTTCATGGATTTCCACGGCAACAACGTCCACCACATCGGTTACGGCCACCCGCGCCTGAAGCGGGCCATCGCCGAGCAGATGGACGCCCTGCCCTTCGCGCCCCGCCGCTACGCCTGCGCCCCCGCGGTGGCCCTCGCCGAGAGGCTCGGGGCGATCAGCCCGGGCAACCTCGGCAAGGTGCTGTTCACCACCGGCGGCTCGGACGCCATCGAGGTCGCCGTGAAGGTCGCCCGCGCGGCGACCGGGCGCCACAAGACCCTGTCGTTCTGGGATTCCTTCCACGGGGCCGGCACGGGCGCCTCCGCGATGTCGGGCGAGATGCTGTTCCGCTCCGGGCCCGCCGGCCCGATGGTGGCGGGCGCCCTGCAGGTCGCGCCCTTCGGGGGCTACCGCTGCCCTTACGGCACGGATTCGGCCGAGGCGAGCGGCCGGGCCTGCGCCCGCATGATCGACTACGTGCTCGCCCGCGACACCGACGTGGCGGCCCTCGTGGCCGAGCCGACCCGGGCGGTGCCCTACATCCCGCCCCCGGGCTTCTGGGCGGAGGTGCGGGCGATCTGCGACCGGCACGGCGTGCTCCTGATCTTCGACGAGATCCCGACCGGGCTCGGCAAGACCGGCCGCATGTTCTCCTGCGAGCATGACGGGGTGACGCCCGACCTCCTCGTCGTGGGCAAGGGGCTCGGCGGCGGCATCCTGCCGATCGCGGCGGTGATCGCCGACCGGCGCCTCGACGTCGGCGGGGACTGGGCCTTCGGGCACTACACCCACGAGAAGAACCCGGTGACGGCCCGGGCCGCCCTCGAGACCATCGCGATCATCGAGGAGGAGGGCCTCGTCGAGAACGCCGCGCGGGTCGGGGACCTCGCCCTCGCGCGGCTCGCGGAGATGAAGCGCCGCCTGCCGGCGATCGGCGACGTGCGCGGGCGCGGCTGCCTGATCGGGATCGAGCTGGTGCGGGACCGGGAGGGCCGGGAGCCGGACGGCGCGCTCGCCGAGGCGGTGCTCTACCGGGCCCTCGATGCCGGCCTCTCCTTCAAGACCACCATGGGCAACGTGCTGACCCTGACCCCGCCCCTGATCGTGAGCGAGGCGCAGATGCTCGCGGCCCTCGCCATCGTCGAGGCGGCCATCGCCGGGGCGTCGGCGGCGGGGCCCTGAACCGACCGGGCCCGGCCCCCGGCGCCGGCCCCCTTGAAGCCCGGGGCGCCGAGGCGGATCATCGCGACGGCCGGGCCGCTGCGCGCCCGGCCCGCCCAGGATGCGCGGCGCCGTGCCCGCGCGGGGCGCTGAGACAGTCCGGACGCTCCCCTGAAGACGCCCCTCCCCTCCGACGCCGACGCGCAGGCCCTGTCCCGGGAGGCCGCGCGGGCGGCCGTGCTGCGGCGGCTCGACCTCACCACCCTGAAGCTCTTCGTCGCCATGTGCGAGGAGGGCACCCTCACGGGGGCGGCCCGGCGGGAGGCGATCGCCCCCTCCGCGGTGAGCAAGCGGCTGGGGGAGCTGGAGCGGACGCTCGGCATCAGGCTGCTCGAGCGCCGGGCCACCGGCATGGCGATCACGCCCTCCGGCGACACGCTCCTCCACCATGCCCGCCGCATCCTGCGCAACGCCGAGCAGGCGGCGCTCGAGCTCGCCGAGCACGCCAAGGGCGTGCGGGGCTTCGTGCGGATGCTCGCGAACCTCTCGGCGATCGTGCAGTTCCTGCCCGAGGACCTGCGGGGGTTCCTGGCGGCGCAGCCCGCCATCCGGGTCGAGCTCGAGGAGCGGCCGAGCACCCGCGTCGCCGCCGGCGTGCGGGACGGGGTGGCCGATCTCGGCATCTGCGCGGGCGACACGCCGACCGGCGGCCTCGCCAGCCTGCCCTACCGCCGGGACCGGCTCGTCCTGGTGATGCGGGCCGACCACCCGCTCGCCGGGCAGGCGGAGCTCCCGTTCTCCGAGACCCTCGAGCACGACCATGTCGGGCTCCACGCCGAGAGCTCGATCTACGGCAGCGTCCGGGCCGAGGCGCAGAGGCTCGGACGCCCGCTCCGGCTACGGGTGCACGTGCCGAGCTTCGACGCGGTCTGCCGGATGGCGCAGGCGAATATGGGCCTCGGCGTGGTCCCGTCGGGGGTGTTCGATCTCCTCGGCCCCCAGATGCGGCTCACGGCGGTGCCCCTGACGGATGTCTGGGCGCGGCGCGAATTGCAGATCCTCACCCGGCACGCGGCCCTGCCGCCGGCCGCGCGCCTCCTCCTCGACCACCTCGCGGTGGAGCCCTGACGCGGGGTGCCGACCTCCGCTCCGCGCGACCTGTGGGCGGGGTGCCGCCCGCCGGTCCGACGGATGCGAGGGCCGCGAGGCGATCTTTCACGTTGTGCCGGGGCGGCGCCCGGAACAGGGTCGGCGCTGACTGAGCCTCGCTTCTCCGAGACCTCGCGCCCCTGAAACTCCCGGTCATGATGCCGCTCGCACTCGAACCCCTTCCCCTCGCTGTCGCGGCCTTCGCCTTCTTCCTGGCCGGATTCGTCAAGGGCGTGGTCGGGCTTGGGCTGCCGCCCGTGGCGATGGGATTGCTCAGCTTCGTCATGGCGCCCGCCCAGGCGGCCGCGCTCCTCGTCGTTCCGGCCTTCGTCACCAATGTCTGGCAACTCGCGGCCGGTCCGCGTTTCGGGGCGATGGCGCGCCGCCTCTGGCCGATGCTCGCGGCGAGCATCGTCGGGACCCTGGGGGCGGCCGCCTACCTCCACGGCTCCTTCGGGGGTGAGGCCATCGTCGCCTTGGGCTTTGCCCTGATCGCCTCGGCAATCCTCGGGCTTGCCGCCCCGCGCCTCGGGGTGTCGCCGGGCACCGAGCGCTGGCTGGCGCCGCTCGCCGGGGCGGCGACAGGGCTGGTGACGGCCGCGACCGGCGTCTCCTCGATCCCTGCCGCGCCGTTTCTCGGCGCCTTGGGCTTCGACCGGGAGGATCTCATCCAGGCCCTCGGGCTCTCCTTCACGGTGTCCACCGTGGCGCTGGCCGTGGCCCTTGCGGGCAGCGGGATCCTGGGCTTCGGCGTTGCCGGTGTCTCGACCCTGGCACTGGTGCCGGCACTCCTCGGTATGAGGCTGGGAGGCTGGGTGCGCGGCCGTGTCAGCGAGCCCGTCTTCCGGCGCTGCTTCTTCATCGGCCTCCTGGGACTCGGGCTCCATCTCGCTGGCCGGGCCCTGATCTGACACGAGATCCGCGCTGTCCTGGCCGACGGCGGATCCCGACCGGGTCGCCCTGCTGGCTCGACGCCCGCTTCGCCGATCCCGCGCTCGAAGGCGGTCCGCCCCGAATCCACGCCCGATGGGCATCCGACGATCGCCGGCAGGCATCGGATCTCCACGCTCCGAGCCCCCGAGGCGTGCCGGAGACCCGTCGGGCGTTCTCCTTTGGAGAACGCCCGGTGGTGCATGACGTTTGGACACGTCCTCCGCTTCTCCGGTAGATATCGGGAAAATCAGACAGGAGGAGACGTCGATGAGTGGACCGCTTGCGGGAATCCGTGTGCTGGAACTCGGAAACCTGATCGCCGCGCCCTTCGCCGCCCGCCTGCTGGCCGAGTTCGGGGCCGACGTGGTGAAGGTCGAGACGCCCGGCAGCGGCGACCCCTTGCGCAAGTGGCGCAAGCTCCACGAGGGCACCTCGCTCTGGTGGTACCTCCAGTCCCGCAACAAGAAGTCCATCGCGGTCGACCTCAAGGCGCCGGACGGCCTCGCCGTCGTCAAGGCGCTCGCGGCGAGCGCCGACGTGGTGATCGAGAATTTCCGCCCCGGCGGCCTGGAGAAGCTCGGCCTCGGCTGGGACGTCCTCTCCGAACTCAACCCGAGCCTGACCATGGTGCGGATCTCGGGCTACGGCCAGACCGGGCCCTACCGCGACCGCCCGGGCTTCGGCGCCATCGGCGAGGCCATGGGCGGCATCCGCTACACCACCGGCTCCCCGGACAGCCCGCCGGCCCGCGTCGGAATCAGCATCGGCGACACCCTCGCGTCGCTCCACGGCGTCATCGGCGCCCTGATGTCGCTCCTGCACGTGAAGACCCAAGGCGGGCGCGGGCAGGTGGTCGACGTCTCCCTCGTCGAGAGCGTGTTCAACGTCATGGAGAGCCTCGTGCCGGAATACGACCTCCTGGGCGAGGTCCGCACCCGCACCGGGGGCGCCCTGCCCGGCATCACGCCCTCGAACACCTACCCGACCCGTGACGGCGGCTACGTGGTGATCGCGGGCAACAGCGACCCGATCTTCCGGCGGCTGATGACCGCGATCGGCCGGCCCGACCTCGCCGAGGATCCCGCGCTTCGCAGCAACGACGGCCGCTCGGCGCAGGCCGCCATGCTGGACGCCGTCATCGCCGAATGGTCGAGGGGGCGCGCGGTCGAGGAGGCGCTCGCGATCCTCGAGGCCGCCGAGGTCCCGGCCGGACGGATCTACTCGGTCGCCGATATCGTGGCCGACCCGCATTACGCCGCCCGCGAGATGATCCTCCCGACGGAGCTTCCCGGCGGCACGCAGGTGAAAATGCCCGGCATCGTGCCGAAGCTCTCGGGGACGCCCGGCGGCGTGCGGTGGTCCGGCCCGGCGCTCGGCGCCCACACGGACGCGGTGCTGGCCGGCCTCGGCTACGACGCGGACGCCGTTGCGCGCCTGCGCAAGTCGGGAGCCGTCGCATGACCTCCGCCAGCAAGAGCCTCACCGCCGAGACCCTGATCGTGCAGGAGGTCGCGCCCCGCGACGGCCTCCAGATCGAGCCCGTCTTCGTGCCGACCGAGGCGAAGATCGCCCTCGTCGACGCCCTCTCGGCCGCGGGCTTCACCCGCATCGAGGTGAGTTCGTTCGTCTCCCCGAAGGCCGTGCCGGCGCTCCGCGACGCGGCGGAGGTCTTCGCCGGGATCGCGCGGCGCCCGGGCACGGTCTACGTGGCCCTGGTGCCGAACCTGAAGGGCGCCGAGCGGGCGCTCGCCGCCGGAGCCGACGAGATCAACCTCGTGATGTCGGCGAGCGAGACCCACAACCGCGCGAATATGGGCATGTCCTGCGAGGCGTCCCTGGAGGCCTTCGGCCACATGGTCGCGGCCGCGCGGGGAACGCGGGCGACGATCAACGCCACCATCGCCACCGCCTTCGGCTGCCCGTTCGAGGGCCCGCAGGCGGTCGAGAAGGTGGAGGCGCTCGTCGCGCGCTACGGCGACCTCGGGGTCGACGGCGTCACCCTCGCGGACACCACCGGCATGGCGAATCCGCGCCAGGTCGCCGACCTCGTCCGCCGGACCCTGGCGCGGGTGCCGGCCGAGCGCCTGACCCTGCATGTCCACAACACCCGGGGCGCCGGCATCGCGAACGTGCTCGCCGCGCACGGGGCCGGGGCGCGCCGCTTCGATGCGGCGCTGGGCGGCCTCGGCGGCTGCCCCTTCGCGCCCGGGGCCACCGGCAACGTCTGCACCGAGGACCTCGTCAGCCTCTGCCACGAGATGGGCCTCGAGACCGGCCTCGACCTCGCCGCCCTGATCGGCCTCGCGCGGGGCCTGCCCGCCCTCGTCGGGCACGAGGTGCCCGGCCAGGTGGCGAAGGCCGGGCGCCCCTGCGACCTCCACCCCGCGCCCGCGCGCAAGGCGGCCTGAACCGCGCCGCCATCCCCGAAACCACGCCGCCGGACCGAACCGCCCGCCAGAGGCGGACCGGCCGCGAGCCCCCGACCGTCCCAGGGAGAAACAACCCATGTCCGTCGCCATGCCGGCCGCGCTCGACACCATCGACGCGGCCTCCGAGCCCGCCGTCTTCCGCAAGATCGCCTGGCGGCTGATGCCGCTGATCATGGTCTGCTACCTGTTCGCCTTCTTCGACCGGATCAACATCAGCTTCGCCAAGTTCCAGCTCCAGAGCGATCTCGGCTTCAGCAACACGGCCTACGGGCTCGGGGCGAGCCTGTTCGTGGTCGGCTACGTGATCTTCGAGGTGCCCTCGAACCTGCTGCTCTACCGGGTCGGGGCGCGGCGCTGGATCGCCCGGATCATGATCTCCTGGGGGCTGGCCACCGCCGCCATGATGTTCATCACCAGCGAGTGGCACTTCTACACCCTGCGCTTCCTCATCGGCGCCATGGAGGCCGGCTTCGCGCCGGGCATCCTGTACTACCTCACCCTGTGGTTCCCGGCCTCGCACCGGGGGCGCATCACCTCGCTCCTGTTCGTCGCCTCGGCCTTCTCCGGCATCTTCGGGGCGCCGATCGCCGGAATGATCCTGACCTACCTCAACGGCGTGGCGGGGCTGGCCGGCTGGCAATGGCTGTTCATCGCGGGGGGCCTGCCCTGCCTCCTCCTCGGCGGCCTCGTCCTCAACCGGTTCGACGACCGGGTCTCGGATGCCCGCTGGCTCACCGAGGCCGAGAAGTCCCTGGTGGCGTCCCGGATCGCGCAGGCGAACCGCGGCATCGGCGACCACTCGCTCCTCGGGGCCCTGCGCTCGCCGGGCTTCCTGATGATCGGGCTGATCTACTTCCTGCTCCAGGTCGGCTCCTACGGGCTGAACTTTTGGGGGCCGGACCTGATCAAGACGGCGAGCGGCGCCAGCGCGGGCGTCGTCGGGGTGCTCGCGGCCATCCCGTATATCTGCGGCGCCATCAGCATGGTGGTCGTCGGGCGCTTCTCGGATGCCTCGGGCGAGCGGCCGAAATTCGTGGCCGGCCTCGCCATCGCGGCGGCGATCGGGTTCTTCAGCGCGGGCCTGTTCGACCGGCAGATCGTGCCGCTGATGGTCGCCCTGGCGCTGCTCGGCGCCGGCATCGTGGCCTCGATCCCGACCTTCTGGACCCTGCCCCCGAAGCTCGTCACCGGGGTGGGGGCGGCCGGCGGCATCGCGCTCATCAACACGCTCGGCCAGTTCGGCGGCATCGTCAGCCCGGTGATGGTCGGCTGGATCAAGGACCTGACCGGCTCGACGACGCCGGCCCTGTACGTGATCGGCACCGTCTGCCTCGTGGCCGCCCTCCTGGCCCTGTTCGCCCTGCCGGCGAGCCTGCGCCGGAACGACCGGACGGCCTGACCGCCCCGCGGCTCCGGCCGGGCGGCCGGAGCCGCAGAGCGGGGGGGCCTCAGACCGGCAGCACGTTGGTGTACTTGACCTGCCCGAGGGCGAAGCTCGACTCGATCGAGCCGACGCCCTCGAGGCGGGTGAGCTTGTCCTTCAGGAAGCGCTCGTAGGCCGCGAGATCGGGCACGACGACCCGCACGAGGTAATCGTGCCGTCCGGTCATCAGGTAGCACTCGACCACCTCCGGCCAGCGCGCCACCGCCTCGGCGAAGCGGTCGAGTTCCTCCTCGCGCTGCCGCTCCAGCTTCACCGAGGCGAAGACGCTCATCGGCAGGCCGACCTTGGCCTGATCGACGAGGGCGACGTAGCCCTTCAGGATGCCCGCCCGCTCCAGGATCCGGATGCGCCGCAGGCAGGGCGAGGCCGAGAGCCCGACGCGGCCCGCGAGGTCCTGAATCGTGGCGCGCCCGTCCCGCTGGAGCTCGGCCAGGATCCTCCGGTCGATGGCGTCGATGCTCGGTTTTGGCATGAATTGCCCGCAGGTCCCCCTGGAATTGGCCGATCCTGCCAAAGATCTTGCCCGGTCCGCGTGATTTGGCAACTTCCGCCGCGAGCCCGGTGGCATGATCGGGCCGTTTCGGAGATCCCCATGCGCCACGACCCGCGCCAGCCCCACCTGACCGAGCTCGAGCGCAAGGCGCTCTGGCTCTCGACCTGGATGATCCACAACGCCAACCATGTCCG
The DNA here is from genome assembly GCF_008806345.1 of Methylobacterium planeticum. Lineage (GTDB taxonomy): Bacteria > Pseudomonadota > Alphaproteobacteria > Rhizobiales > Beijerinckiaceae > Methylobacterium > Methylobacterium planeticum. Next base: position 30,840 of record NZ_VZZJ01000029.1, read on the forward strand.
GCCGAATCCCGACGGCATGAAGGTCGGCGGCCACCAGGCCTCCTCCGCCTCCCTGGCGACGATCCTCACCGCCCTCTACTTCGCGGTGCTGCGCCCCGAGGACCGGGTCGCGGTGAAGCCGCATGCGAGCCCGATCTTCCACGCGATCCAGTACCTCGCCGGGCGGCAGAGCCGGGACAAGCTCGAGCGCTTCCGCGGCTTCGGCGGCGCGCAATCCTACCCCTCGCGCACCAAGGACACCGACGACGTCGATTTCTCGACGGGCTCCGTCGGGCTCGGCGTCGCGCAGACGCTGTTCGGCGCGCTGGTGCGCGACTACGTGCGCGCCCACGGCTGGGGCCTCGACAGGCCGGAGGGCCGCATGGTCGCCCTGGTGGGCGATGCCGAGATGGACGAGGGCAACATCTTCGAGGCCCTGATGGAGGGCTGGAAGCAGGGCCTGCGCCGGACCTGGTGGATCATCGACTACAACCGGCAGAGCCTCGACGCGGTGATCCGCGAGGGCCTCTACACCCGGTTCGAGCAGATCTTCCGCGCCTTCGGCTGGGACGTCGTGGTGCTGAAATACGGCTCGCTCATGGAGGCGGCCTTCGGGGAGCCGGGGGGCGAGCGCCTGCGGGCCTGGATCGACGGCGCGCCGAACCAGCTCTACGCGGCGCTGACCTTCCAGGGGGGCGCCGCCTGGCGCCGCCGGCTCGAGGCGGACCTCGCCGGGGACGCGCAGGCCCTCGCGCTGATCGGGCGCCGCAGCGACGAGGCCCTCGCGCTCCTCATGGGCAATCTCGGCGGGCACGACATGGTCAGCCTGCTCGACGCCTTCGCGGCGGCCGACAACGACCGGCCGACGGTGTTCATCGCCTACACGGTGAAGGGCTACGGCCTGCCGCTCGCCGGCCACAAGGACAACCATTCGGGCCTGCTGACCCCGGCCCAGGTCGAGCTCCTGCGGGACAAGGCGGGGGTGCGCCCGGGCCAGGAATGGGAGCCCTTCGAGGGCGCCGCCCTGCCGGCGGAGGATCTCCGGCGCTTCATCGCGCAGGCGCCCTTCTTCCGCGAAGGCCCGCGTCTGCGGGAGGCCCCGCGCCTGCCGGTGCCCGAGGCCTTCCCGGCGCCGCGCCAGCCGGTGATGTCGACGCAGGCCGGGTTCGGCCTGATCCTGAACGAGCTCGCCCGCTCCGACGCGCCGATCGTCGAGCGCATCGTCACGACCTCGCCGGACGTCACCGTCTCGACCAATCTCGGCGGCTGGGTGAACCGGCGCGGGCTCTTCGCCCGCGAGGAGTTGCGCGACCTGTTCCGGGCCGAGCGCATCCCCTCGACCTTCACCTGGGACTTCTCGGCGAAGGGCCAGCACATCGAGCTCGGCATCGCGGAGATGAACCTGTTCATCCTGCTCTCCGGGCTCGGCCTCTCGCACCGCCTGTTCGGCGAGCGGCTGATCCCGATCGGCACGCTCTACGATCCCTTCATCGCCCGCGGCCTCGATGCGCTGAACTACGCCTGCTACCAGGACGCGCGCTTCATCATCGCGGCGACGCCCTCCGGGGTGACGCTGGCGCCGGAGGGCGGGGCGCACCAGTCGATCGGGACGCCGCTGATCGGGCTGGCGCAGGACGGCCTCGCGACCTTCGAGCCCGCCTTCGTGGACGAGTTGTCGGTGATCCTGGCCCACGCCCTCGACTACGTTCAGCGCGACGGGCAGGAGGGCGCGGAGCGGGGCGGCTCGGTCTATCTGCGCCTCTCGACCCGGACCCTGGCGCAACCGCAGCGCAGCCTGTCGGCGGATCTCACGGCCTCCATCGTCGAGGGGGCCTACTGGCTGCGCGAGCCCGGCCCCAACGCCGAGATCGTGGTGGCGTATACGGGCGCGGTGGCGCCGGAGGCGATCGAGGCGGTCGGCCTGATGGCGGAGGACCGCCGCGATGTCGGGCTGCTCGCCGTGACCTCCGCCGACCGCCTCCACGCGGGCTGGACCGAGGCCCAGCGTGCCCGCGAGGGCGGACGGGACCAGGCGCGCAGCCATGTCGAGGCGCTCCTCGGCGGTCTGCCCCCGCATTGCGGCCTCGTCACGGTGATCGACGGCCATCCGGCGACGCTCGGCTGGCTCGGCGCGGTCCAGGGGCACCGCACGCGGGCGCTCGGCGTCGAGCGGTTCGGCCAGACCGGCACCGTGGCGGACCTCTACCGTCACTACGGCCTCGACGCGCGCGGCATCGTCGGCGCGGCCCTCGCGCTGGCGCCGGAGCGCCCGATCCGCCACCTGCGCGGCGCCTCGGCCTGAGGCGGCGGGCCCGCGGTAGCGCGGATCCTGATGAGATGCTGATGCGGAGGGGGCCCGTGCCCGCTCGATTCCTGATAGGGAGGCGACGAGATTTCGTCGGCGGTCCCGCGGATGGATCGCGCGAGACCCCCGAATTCCATGTCGAACTCCCTCTTCACCGGCACGACCCGCCCCGAGCCCGTCCTGGGCCCGGGTCTCCACTTTCTCGTCGGCCAGGACGCGCAGGGGCGCTGGGTCGCGGTGGAGGCGCGCGGCCTCGCCGGCGGCATCTTCCGCAGCCGCCGGGACGCGATCCACTACGCCGCCGCCGAGACGCGCGGGCGGCCGGATGCGGTCGGCCTGTCGCTGGAGCGGATCGACCTTCGGATCTGAGCGGCGCGGCGGGTCAGGTGCTCGGGTGCGCGGCCGGGTACGCGACGGGGTGCGCCCCGCCCATCGCCGCGTAGAGGCCCGCGGCGTCGCGGGCCCGGCGCATCGCCGCGGCGGCCTCCGGATCGCGCAGGCGCCGCGCGACGCCGGCCAGCGCGTTCAGGGACGCGTCCGGGGTCCCCATCGGCAGGAGCAGCAGGAAGACGAGGTCGACCGGCTGCTCGTCGACCGCGTCGAACGCGACCGCGGCGCGCGGGCCCACGAGGACCTGTCCCGGCGCGAGGAGATCGGGACGCCTCGTCGGGACGCGCCGCGGCGGGGGTGGACGGAACAGGTCACGGGAACTCCGGAACGCGGGGGGCCATGCGGCCGGCGGCGGCGCATCAGGAGCGCGGCGCGTCGTCGGGGGCCCGCAGGCGGTAGCCGACGCCGGTCTCGGTGAGGAGGATGCGCGGCCGCTCCGGATCGGCCTCGAGCTTCTGGCGGAGCTGGCGCATGTAGACCCGCAGGTATTGCGGGTCGGAGGAGGTCGAGACCTCGCTCATCAGCTGGGCATGGGTCAGGACCTTGCCGGCATGCTGCACCATCACCCGCAGGAAATCGTACTCGCGCGGCGTCAGCTTCACCTCGGATCCGTTCAGCCGCACGATGCGCCGCACGAGGTCGACGCTGAGGCCGTCGACCTGGAACAGGGCGCGCTCGCCCTGCACGGCCAGCTGGTGGCGCAGGGCCGTGCGGATGCGCGCGAGGAGCTCGCCCATGCCGAAGGGCTTCGTCACGTAGTCGTCGGCGCCGAGATCGAGGGCCTCGACCTTGCCCGTCTCGTCGTCGCGGCTCGACAGCACCACCACCGGCAGGTCGGGATGGCCCTCGCGGATGAGGCGCAGGAGGTCGTGCCCGCGCATGTCCGGGAGGCCGAGGTCGAGGATCACGAGATCGACCGTGTCGCGGGCCAGCACCTCGCGGGCGGTCCGGGCGTTCGGGGCCTCGACGACCCCGTACCCTTGCGTCGCCAGCCCCATGCGCAGGAGCTTGCGGATGGGCGGCTCGTCGTCGATCACGAGGATCTGCAGGCTCATGCGGCGATGGTCCGGGCGGGATTGCGCGATCCGGAGGGGATCGGCAGGGTGAGGGTGAAGACGGCCCCGCTCCGGTCGCGCCGGTTCGCGGCCGTGATCCGGCCGCCCATCGCCTCGATGAAGCCCCGCTCGATGGCGAGGGCGCCCTGGTCGGCGAGGGCATCGAGGAGCCTGCGGCTCTCCGGCGTCAGGATCGGGCCGGAGCCGTCGGCGTCGAGGCCGATCACCCCGATGGTGCCGCGCCCGGTGCGCATCGGCAGGAACAGGCGCCTGGCGCCAGGCAGCGTGTCGGCGCCGCGCCCGGTCGGCCTGTCGTTGTCGAAGGCCCATTGGGCCGCCGCGAGATCGGCCTCGTCGAGGCGGTCCTCGGGCGGGTAGCCGCCCCGGACCGCGACGGAGCCGCCCTCCGGCAGCAGCAGGACGACGCGGACCCGCAGCATGGCGGCGACCTGGGCCGAGGTCGCCCAGAGCACGTCGTCGAGGGTGCCGCAGCCCGCGAGCTTGCGGCTGAAGCCGTAGAGGCGCTCGGTGGACCGGGCCCGGCCCTGGCTGATCACCGCCGCCTTCCGGGAGCGGGAGGCGAGGTTCGAGACCAGCACGGCCACGATGGTGAAAGGCAGGAAGGCGGCGACATTCGTCGGGTCCGCGATCGTGAAGGTGTAGACCGGCGGCAGGAAGAAGAAGTTGTAGGACAGGGACGCGGCGACGACCGCGGCGAGCGAGGGCCCCAGGCCGAAACGCACCGCCACCGCGACGACGGCGGTGAGGAGGACGAGGTCCGCGTTCTCGACCCCGGTATAGGGCTGGAGCAGCAGGGCGAGGCCGAGGCCGGCGGCGGTCGCCAGCACCGCGAGGCCGTAGCTGCGCAGGCCCAGGACCGGGTCGCCTTGCCGACCACGATGTGGTTGACGTTGGCCGAGCGCGCATAGGCCAGGATGTCGTCCGCCGTCCGGCGGCTGCCGGGCAGGGTCACGGCGTCGCCGCCCAAGCGGTCGGCGAGCCGCAGGGTGTCGGCGATGCGGTCGCGCTCGGGCTCGCTCAAGGTCGTGCTGCGCGGCCCCGCGACGCTGAGCGCGGTCCAGGGGGCGAGCAGGCGGTCGGCCAGACGCTTGGCGTAGCGCACGAGCCCGGCCGAGCGCGGATCCTCGCTGATGCAGACGAGGACCCGCTCGCCCGCGCTCCAGGGGCCCGGGATCGCGTTCGCCCGCATGTGGCTCAGGAGCTCGTCGTCGACCCGGTCGGCGGTGCGCCGCAGCGCCGGCTCGCGCAGCGCCGTGAGGTTGCCGCGGGAGAAGTAGTGCTTCAGGGCCCGCTCGGCATTCGTCGGGACATAGACCTTGCCGTCCTTCAGACGCTGGATCAGGTCGTCGGGGTTGAGATCGACCACCTCGATGTCGTCGGCCCGGTCGAGGATGCCGTCCGGCACGGTCTCGCGGACCCGGATGCGGGTGATCTGCGCCACGACGTCGTTGAGGCTCTCGACGTGCTGGATGTTGAGCGTGGTGTGCACGTCGACGCCGGCATCGAGCAGCTCCTCGACGTCCTGGTAGCGCTTCGGGTGGCGCGAGCCCGGGGCGTTGGTGTGGGCGAGCTCGTCGACGAGCGCGAGGGCCGGACGGCGCGCGAGCAGCGCGTCGAGGTCCATCTCCTCCAGCACCGTGCCGTGATAGGGAACGCGCCGGCGCGCCAGCACCTCCAGCCCCTCGACCAGCGCCTCGGTCTCGGCCCGGCCATGGGTCTCCACCACGCCGACCACCACGTCGGCTCCGGCCTTCCGCCGCGCCAGCGCGACGGTCAGCATCTCGCAGGTCTTGCCGACGCCGGGGGCGGCGCCGAGGTAGACCTTGAGGCGCCCGCGCGTCCGCTCCGCCCGGCGCGCCGCGTCGAGCAGGGCGTCGGGCGAGGGGCGGTTCGGGTCTCGGCCGGCCTCGGACATGCGCGATCTTAGACGAAGGGACTACTTCCGGGCGAGATCGTCGAGGGCGAGGTTGAGGGCCAGCACGTTGACGCGCGGCTCGCCGAGCACCCCGAGGAGCCGGCCCCGCACCTGCCCGCGGACGAGGTCGCGCAGGCGCTCCTCCGGGAGGTTGCGCGCCCGGGCGATGCGCGGCACCTGGAACAGGGCGGCCTCGGGCGAGATGTCGGGGTCGAGCCCGGACCCGCTCGTCGTCACGAGGTCGACCGGGACCGGCTGCCCGGGATTCTCGGCCGCGAGGGCCGCGCGGTCGGCGGTCACGCGCTCGGCGAGGGCGGCGCTCGTCGGGCCGAGATTCGAGCCGCCGGAATTGGCCGCGTTGTAGGGTGCCGGCACGGTCCTGGTGCTGTCGGCCGGGTCCGGGGCGAGCGTGGCCGAGGGGCGGCCGTGGAAGCTGCCGGCCCCCGCGAAAGGCTGGCCGATCAGCGCCGAGCCGACGACCTTGCCGTCGCGCTCGACCAGGCTGCCGGCGGCCTGGGCCGGGAACAGCACCCCCGCGAGGCCGGTCATCGCCAGGGGATAGGCGAGGCCGGTCAGCGCCGTCAGGGCGGTCAGCAGGACGAGGGCGGGACGAAGCTCTTTGAGCATGGGAGTCATCTCCGGGAGGTCAGGCGAGGTGCAGGGCGGCGCCGAAGAAGGCGAGGCCCGCGGCGATGAAGACGATGTCGAGCATGGTGCGTGCGAATCCGATCCCGGCCCTCGGGGCGACGTCCGGCGGGCCGGGGCCGTCGCTTGGCCGAGGCCCGATCATGGCCGGGAAGCGCGTGAGGATTCGAGACGGAGGCGGCGGCGATCTTATATGGGAGCCGTTAGGATCCGGGCGCCACCCGCACGGGCGGGCGCAAAGCCCCCCCGGTGGCCCGCTCCGGGGCGTTGCCCGTTCGGGCGACCCCGGTTCGGGCGATCTTGGTTCGGGCAATCTTGGTTCAGGCGATCTTGCCGCTTCCCTTGCGCGTCACGGCGACGATCGAGGGGCGCGGCGGCAGGTTCGGCTGGAAATCCGGCCAGCGCGTCGCGGGCTGCTCGAAGCTCGCGGGCGCGGCCTCGTCCTCGGATTCACCGGGGTGCTGCACGGCGACGAAGAAGGTCTGGTCGTCGGGGGTGAAGCACGGGCCGCACATCTCGGCGCCGACGGGCACCCGGAAGAAGTGCCGGGCGGTGCCGCGGCGCGGCCCCTCGGTCTCGAGGGCCCAGATCCCGTCGGCGCGCCCGGTCGCCTTGCGCGAGTTCCCATCGGTGGCGATCCAGAGGCGTCCCCGGCCGTCGACCGTGCAATTGTCGGGCATGCCGAACCAGCCGTTCGCGCTGGTCTCCGCCGAGAAGGTCGCGCCCGCGGCCGGGCTGCCGCAGCGCACCAGCACCTCCCAGCGGAACCCCGTCGCCGCGTGGTCCGCATCGTCGGGCATCATCTCGACGATGTGCCCGAAGGCGTTGTTCGGCCTCGGATTGGCGGCATCGACCTGGTCGGCGGTCCGCTTGCCGTTGTTCGTCAGCATCACGTAGACGCGGTTCGTCAGCGGGTTGGCCTCGATGTCCTCGGGGCGGTCCATCCGGGTGGCGCCGAGCCGGTCCGCCGCGCGGCGGGTCTCGATCAGCACCTCCGCCTGGCTCTCGAACCCGGCGGCGGCATCGAGGCCGCCCTGCCCGTGGACCAGGGGCAGCCAGGTCCCCGTCCCGTCCGCGTCGTAGCGGGCGACGTAGAGCGTGCCGGAATCGAGGAGGTCGCGGTTGGCGGCCCGGCTTCCCGGGTCGACCCGGCCCGCGGTCACGAACTTGTAGACGTAGTCGAAGCGCTCGTCGTCGCCGAGATAGACGACGTAGCGGCCGTCCCTGGCGAGGATGCCGGCGGCCCCCTCGTGCTTCACGCGCCCGAGCGCCGTGCGCTTCTTCGGCACCGAGCCCGGGTCGAAGGGATCGATCTCGACGACCCAGCCGAAGCGGTTCGGCTCCCGGGGCGTCCTGGCGAGATCGAAGCGCTCGTGGACGCCGCCCCAGCTGTATTGCGGGGCGCCGAGGCCGTAGCGCTTGGCGTTTCGGGCCTCGGGATGCCCCTCGGGCAGCTTGCCCTGGAAGTAGTAGTGGAAGTTCTCCTCGCCCGAGAGCCAGGTTCCCCACGGGGTGAGCCCGCCCGAGCAGTTGTTGATGGTGCCGCGCACCAGCCGGCCGGTCGGATCCTCGGCGGTCTGCAGGCGCGGGTGACCGGCGGCCGGGCCGGTGATCTCCATCGGGGTCTCGGCGGTGATGCGGCGGGTGTAGGGCGAGCCGAGTACCGGCTGCCACTTGCCGCCCTCGCGCCGGATCTCGACCACCGATCCGCCATGCGCCGCGATCTCGACCGCGATCTGGGCCGGCGAGAGCGGCAGGGGGCCGTTCTTGCGGCTCAGCGTGGCAAGTCCCGGAAACATGAGTTCGGCATTCGTGTACTCGTGGTTGACCACGAGGAGGCCGTGCGCGCTCGAATTCTCGATCGGGATGTAGCCGACGAAGTCGTTGTTGTAGCCGAACTGGCGCGCCTGGGTCGCGGCGCTCTGGGTGGCCGGGTCGAGGGCGGGCGCGTCGGGAAAGAGCGGGTCGCCCCAGCGCAGCAGGATGTCGGCGTCGTAGCCCTCGGCGACGTGGTGGGTCTCGTCCGAGCCGGCCTCGATCTCGGAGAAGTCGAAGGACGAGGCCAGACCGGCGGCCCCCGCCTCGGGCGGCAGCAGGACCTCGGCGCCGAGCGCCGCCGAGAGGCCCACCGCCATCGAGCCGCGCATCAGGTCCCGCCGGCTGAACCGGCGCGCGATCACCTCTCCGAGGGTCGTGCCGGGGGTGGCCTCGGCGGCGGGGTCGTTGAACCCGGAGGTCGTGGCATCAGGGGCGGGCGACATCGCGCGGATCGGACCGGTGCGTTGGGACGGGAGCGCCGAGGCTCCAGCACTTCCGTGTCAGGGATGTGACACGCAGGCCGCGATGACCCGGCAATCCGGCGCCCGATCCTCCGATCCCGGCGCGTGCCGGCACCCTCGGGGCGCCGCGGAGCGGCGGGCTCGGCGACGTCACCTGCGCGCTGCACCAAAGCGAGGCCGGCGGGCTTGTTCGCGCCGGGTCCCGCGCGAAACCTCGCGCGGAGCACCGGCCGACCGCCATCGCGCAATGGAGTTTTGCAAGATCCGGTCTAGCGTGGCCGTTGTGCCGGTGCGACGATGCCTGCGTCGGGTTCTTCGAACCTGACAGGGCCCCGCCGGCACTCACGTCCTGTCTCGCTGGCGGGACCCCTTGCCGCTGCGGTCCGTCATCGTTGGCCGATGCCACAACTTTGGTCGAATGGCCGGCGTGCCGGGCGCCGGCTACCATTCGGGCCGTCGCATCGTCCCGGCATGTTCGGTCGGTGTGGCCGGCGGGCCTGCAGCCTCCGAACCCACGATGCCGCACGGCCCGCTGCTCCCTCGTCCGCAGCACTCCATCCTGCGGCCGGTCCGACCCGGTGGCCGCGACGCCTCCCGGGCGGCCCGGCCGTTCCATCCTCCGTGCTCCGGCGCCGCGATGCGGGAAGGTTCTCCGGCGTGATCGCACCGGTCCCTCGCGGTGCGAGACATACGCTCCGAAAGCATCTCCACGTGCCGGGCAGCAAAAACTCAACAAACGTTAATACGATCGCGAAGATCGCGTTATCTATCCGAAACGAATGCAAATGGTACAGGCATTGCGATCGAACCGACAATGCGTGTTTTTGTACCGGAATGATCCCGACTCGGGCTATAAGTCCGAAAGCGCAGAGCTGAAGAACGCCGCAAGGGGCAAGGCTGTGACCCGTTTTGAGACTTCTGAGCTTGCGAGAGACATCCGCCCGCGCGAGGTCGCGGAGGATGGCGGGGACGACGAGCCGGCCTGCCTGAGCGCCGCGGCGGAGGCTACGCTGCGGCAGGTCTCGGATGCCCTCGGCATCACCATGGCCCTGTTCTCGTCGAACGTGGTCCCGCTGCGCGTACAGGCCGGCGAGACCGTGGGCCTGCACGAGGCCTCGGCGCTGATCCAGGCCTACCTCCGGATCGACGATGCCACGACGCGGCAGCGCTGCCTCGCCTTCGTCCAGTCGGCGGCCGTCTAGATCGAGGCCGACGTCATGCCGGCTGCGCGGTGGGAACCGCGGCCGGTTCGCCGCAGGCGTGGCAGAAGCGGTCGAACGTGCTCTTGCGCTGCTCGCAGCGACCACACCGCTCGAAGACGCCGATCCCGCAATGCGGGCAGAAATTCGTGCTCGGATCCGTCAGGTTGATCGGCCGCTCGCAGCCGGGGCAGACTTTCTTCGCCAGGTTCGCCAGGGCCTGATCGGTCGCGATCTCGGTCCGCCGCTCCTCGTTGGGGCGCGCCTCGGCCTCCTTCTGCCGGCTCAGATAATCCTGGAACGCGTTGATGCCGGCCCGGCCGGCGATCAGCGTGACGATGATCCCGACGCCGTACTGCACGTAGCCGCCGTAGCTCGGCAGGTAGGGGACGAGTTCGACGAAGAAGGCGAATGCGGCGAAGAACGCGAACCCCCAGATGAAGGGCCAGTTGCGCGTGTGCCGCCGCTTCAGCAGGAGCCAACCCGCGAGGCCCAGGAGCGGCAAGGTCAGGGCGAGCCGGTAGCCGAAGACGCGCAGCTCCTGCGCGGTCTCGGCCGACCGCAACTTGTCGGCGGCGGCGATGCGGATCTCGGTCTCGACGCGCTCCTGCGCCGCGGCGCGCTCCGACAGGTCCAGCCCCTCCCGGGTGAAGCCTTCGAGCCGGGTCTCGATCGCGCGCTCGGCGTCCTTGAGCGCGTCGAGCCGCTCGGTGCGGCTGACGAGGCCCGGATCCTGGTCCACGCGCTGCGTCGCGTCCCGCGTCTTGAGCCAGTTCGAGAAGGTCTCGCGCGCGGCGGCGGAGGCGGAGCGCGCCGCCTCGAGGGCGAGCTCGGCCTGCTCGCTGCGGCGTCGGTTCTCCTCCTGCTCGCGGCGGATCTGCCGCAGCGCCTCGGCGGTCGGGCCGGCGCGCTCGCGATCGAGGAACTGCTCCAGGGTGTAGTGCTGCTCGACCTGGGGAAGGTCGCCCACGATCAGGGAGCCGAGCGCCGTCAGGAACCACGCGAAGGCCAGGGCGACGAGCCAGAGCGCGCGGTTGAACCAGCGCTCCGAGGATCTGGATCCGACTTTCACGCGAGCTCTCCCCTTCCGCGCCGACGCGGACCCTTGCCTTCCGCGCCGACGCGGACCCTTGCCTTCCGCGCCGGCGCGGACCCCTGATCACGTGCCCGGGCGAACCCGCTCGACGTCCCGCCGCGTTGTCCCCATCGGCGGGATTCGCGCGGCGCGCAACAGGCGGATGGTAGCTGAGCAGGGCGCGAACCGACACGCGGTGTTCGCCGGCACATCGGGGATGGCGCGGGCAGTCGCTCAAATCCGGTTCGGCGCACGCCGCCCGGGGCGATCCCGCTTTGGACGCGGGCCTATCCCGGCCGGGGACGATCCGGCGCTTACTCGGCCGCCGAGGCGCGCCGGGGTTCCCGCTCCGGCAGGGCCTCGATGCGCGCGACCCCCGTCCGGTCCTCGATCGCGACGGAGCCGCCGGGATCGAGGCGGAGGATCCGGTCGAACCGCTGCGCCTGCGCCTCGCTCTCGACCACGGCCACCACCGTCATGTCCGGGTCGAACCCGAACAGGGCCTGCGCGGTGCCGTGCAGGCCCGCGCCCTCGAGGCGCTCGATCGCGCCGTCGACGATGAGCAGTTCGGGCCGGCGCACCAGGGAGCGCACGAGATCGATGACGATGCGCTGGTAGGCAGCGAGGCTCTGCCCCTTGTTGCCGACCCGGAAATCGAGCCCGCGCAGGTTCACGTCGCTCTCGAGACCGAATTCCTCGATGACCGCGTGGATGTGCCGGTTCACCTGCGCCTCGGCATGCACCTTGGTGAGGTTGATGCGCCCGAACAGGAGGTTGTCCATGATCGAGCTGCGGCAGTTGATCGTCTCCGGGTCGTAGAGCTCGATCGCCTCCTCGCCATCGGCATTCAGCGCCTCCTCGACGGCATGGCGGGCCTTGACGACCCGGCCCATGATCACGGGTTCGAGCAGGCCGAGGCGCCAGCGCGGCTCGACATAATAGAGCGCCAGCGCGAGGAACGCCTCCGTGTCGGCGTGCCGGAGGGAGCGGTGCTGCTGCACCCGGCCGATTCGCTCCTCGAATTCGGGCAGCTCGTCGGGGGCGATGATGGAGAAGCGGCGCCAGAGCGGATGGCCGACCGGCAGATCCCGGAAGATCTCGATCAGGTTCCCGGCGATGTTGATGCCCATGGTGACGAGATCGTCGAGGAGCCCCTGGCGCACGAGCACGGCGCGCAGGTGCGGCTCGCTGGCCAAGCGGCGTCCGACCAGGCTCGGCACCCGCGGCAGGCCGAACAGCAGGTTCTCGGCGACCGAGGCCTGCACGTTGTAGACCCGGCGATCGAAGGGGATCACGAGGTCGCCGAGGCGGTGCTCGACGAGATGGGCCCGCAGGCTGTGGCGCGCCGCGATGATGCGCTGGGCAAGGTCGCTCTCGGTCTGGAAGCTGCTCTGCGCGGACAATCCGAAGCGGTAGAGATCCTCCTTCATGCCGAATTGCGAGAGGAGGTCAATGATGCGCCGGTCGAGTTCGGCGAGGTCCGCGACCCCGGGGATCGCGAGGTCGATCCAATCACCCGAGAGGCTGTCGGGCTCGGTGCCGGTCGCCATCGCCTCGAAGAGCTGCCGTTCGCGCGCGCCGGAGACCGGCACGCCGTCCGCCGGGCGGCGGCGCAGGCCGTACACGATGTTGTCGCGGATGGTGCCCGCGAACAGGGTCGGCTCCGCACCCGCATAGGCGATCCGGCGCGACAGGACGGCGCGCGGCAGCGTCGCGAGGTCGTGCCCGCCGATCCGGACCGTCCCGGACTGGGGCGTGTGGAGGCCCGTGAGCACCCGGGCGAACAGGTGCGGGATCTCGCTGCCGGGCGAGAAGACGGCGATGCGCGACGGCAGCGGGAGACTGAAGGACCCGAGGCTCTGGGCGTTGCCGCCGTGAGGGCTGCGCAGGCTCAGGGCCTCGGCCGCCAGGGGGCTGCCGAGGCGCGGCACCGCGCCCTCCACCTCGGGATCGGCCTGGCGCAGCCGCTGCGGCGCGAAATGGGCCGCGATGGTCTCGTACTTCACCTCGACGTCGAGGCGCTGCTGATCCCAGTCGATCAGCTCCTTCAGGGGCGGGGGAAGGTCGCGATAGGCCGCGAGCACGGCCACGAGCTGGCCGACATCGAGCTCGCCGCGCAGCGCGAAGACGCCGCCGACCGCGTAGAACAGGAACGGCGTGATCTGCGCCAGCATGTTGTTCAGGTACTTGACCATGAACTTGCGCTTGTAGATCTGCAGCCTCAGGTTGAAGAGGCTGTAGAGCCGGGCGCCGATCTCGGCCTGCTCCCAGCGCCCGGAATCGTTGATGCGCACGGCCTCGATGCCGTCGAGCACCTCGCCGATGCGCCCGGCGAACATCCGCGAGGCGAGTTGCCGCTCGCGGTTGAGCTTGAGCAGCTGGCGGCGCAGCCGCGGGATGATGACGACCTGCAGACCGACGATGGACGCGGCCGCGAGGCCCAGGACCACGTTCTGCATCAGGATGAAGGCGAGGGCGGTCGTCGCCTGCGCGCCGAGGAAGGCCGGGACCACGATGGCATCGCCGATGAAGGAGCCGATCGGCTCGACCTCGTCCTTGATGATGGTCGCGGTCTCGGACGGCTTGATCTCCCGGAGGGCCTCGGGCTTGAAGCGCAGCATCAAGGTGAAGAGCTGGAAGCGCAGCCGCCGCAGCATGCGCTCGCCGAGCGCGCCCTTCGCCAGGTTGATCCAGTACTTGAACGCGCCGTTGATCAGGACGAGGAGGAGGAACAGGCCCGAGAGACCGAGCAGCAGGTCGAGTCGGCTGACCTGAAACCCCTCGAAGGCGTGGAGCACACCGCCCCCGAGCCAGGCCGGGCGATGGATCGTGAATTCGAGGAAGCTCGAGGTGTTCTCGCCATGCGCGAAGGCCTTGCCCATGATGGCGTCGTTGACGATGCGGCGGGGCAGGTCGAGCGAAGCGAAGTAGAACGGCAGTGACGCGACAACAACACTGCAGATCAGCAACTGATCGCGCTTCGAATGACGCCAGATATACCCGAACAACCTCGGTTCGAGTTCATTCATCGCAACGGTTCCATGCGGTGGCGTGCGGCCGGCCAACTCGGTGGGCAGGGCTCCCGTCGGGTCGGGGCGGCCGCGCACAGACAAATGCACGCTGCCCGTGAAATGGCAAAGCCTGGCGTGCGAAAACCCATCGTATCATATAGGGTGCCGACCGGGCGCGCGGGCTCGATGATGACCGTTCTGGAAAAGCCGTCAGTCACGAAGGCATCGCACACGGAATCCGGCGCCCCGCGCCTGGTCCGGCGCGTCCTCATCTACAGCCACGACACGTTCGGGCTCGGCCATCTGCGCCGCTCCCGTGCGATCGCGAACGCTCTCGTGGGGTGCTCCCGCGACCTGCAGATCCTCATCGTCTCCGGCTCGCCGGTCGTCGACAGCTTCGCCTTCCTGCCGGGCGTCAGCTACGTGCGGCTTCCCGGCGTCACGAAGCGCACGGACGGTGGATACGCGAGCCTCGATCCCGCCACCCCGCTCGACCGGACGGTCGCCGAGCGCACGGCGATGATCCTGCGGACGGCGGAGGCCTTCGACCCGGACCTCGCGATCATCGACAAGGAGCCGACGGGGTTCCACGGGGAGATGCTGCCGAGCTTGCGCCGGCTCGCGGCGCGCGGCTGCCGCCTGATCCTCGGCCTGCGCGACATCCTCGACGACCCGGCGCTCCTTGTGCCCGAATGGGAGCGCAAGGGCGGCGCCGAGGCCGTGCGGACCTTCTACGACGAGGTCTGGGTCTACGGCATCGCCCGCATCCACGAGCCGGCCGCGGCCCTCGGGCTCGGCCCGGAGATCGAGGCGCGGCTTCACTATACCGGCTACCTCCGGCGCGAGGCGGCGCGCGCCGCCCCCGTGCGGCATGACCCGGACCTCACCCGTGCGCCCTTCATCCTCGTCACTCCGGGCGGCGGCGGCGACGGGGCCGGGCTGATCGATTGGGTGATCTCGGCCTACGAGGCGGATCCCGGCATCGCGCTGCCGGCCCTCATCGCCTTCGGGCCCTTTCTCGATCCGCGGATCCGGCACGATTTCGAGGCGCGGATCGCCCGCACGGGGAGGCTTGCGGCCATCACGTTCGACAGCGAGATCGAGGTGCTGATGCTGAAGGCGGCGGGGATCGTCGCCATGGGCGGCTACAACACCTTCTGCGAGATCCTCTCCTTCGACCTGCGCAGCATCCTCGTGCCCCGCACGGAGCCGCGCCGCGAGCAGTTGATCCGGGCCCGGGCCGCCGAGGCGCTCGGCCTCGCGCAGGTGCTCCTCGAAGAGGACGGACGCGATCCGCTCCAGATGGCCGCCGCGTTGCGGGCCTTGCCGACGCAGGCGCCCCCCTCGCGGGTGGTGGTGCCGGGCCTCCTCGACGGGCTCGCGGTGATCCGGGCGCGCGTCCTCGGGCAGGCGGCTCCCGTCGCGGCTCTCCGTCGCGCGGGATCGCGTTCATGACGGCATCCGCCCGAAGCAACGGGGCAGCGCGCATCGGCATCGTCGTCAAGGGGTATCCCCGCCTGTCGGAGACCTTCATCGCGCAGGAGATCCTCGCCCTCGAGCGTCGGGGCCTCGCGCTGGAGATCTGGGCCCTGCGCCGGCCGACGGATGCCCTGCGCCACCCGATGCACGCGGCGGTGCGGGCGCCCGTCGCCTATCTGCCGGAATACCTCCATCAGGCGCCCTGGCGCGGCCTGAAGGCCCTGGCGTGGGCCATGCGCCAGCCGGGCCTCCGTCGCCTCCTCTCGGTGTTCTGGCGGGACTTGCGCCGCGACCCGACGGCGAACCGCGGACGGCGGCTCGGGCAGGCCCTGATCCTCGCGCGCGAGCTTCCGGACGCGGTCGGGCATCTGCACGCCCATTTCCTGCACACGCCCGCGAGCGTCACGCGCTACGCCGCTCTCCTGACCGGCCGGAGCTGGAGCTTCTCCGCCCATGCCAAGGACATCTGGACGACGCCGGATTGGGAGCTCACCGAGAAGATGGCGGCGGCCTCCTGGGGCGTGACCTGCACCCGCGACGGCCTCGCGCGCCTCGAGGCGTGCGGCGGCGCCGGCACGGTGACCCTCGCCTATCACGGGCTCGATCTCGGACGCTTTCCGGCCCCCGCTTCCCGCGCGCCGCGCGACGGCGCACGGGAGACGGAGCCGTTCCGGATCCTCACGGTCGGACGCCTCGTCGCCAAGAAGGGGTTCGACGACCTGATCGCGGCCCTCGCGGGATTGCCGCCGAGCCTGCACTGGCGCGCCTCGCTGATCGGCGGCGGCGAGCTGCGCGCGGAGCTGACGGCGCAGGTGCGGGCGGCCGGATTGTCCGAGCGCGTCACGTTCCTCGGCGCCCGGGCGCAGCCCGACGTGATCGCGGCGATGCGCGAGGCCGACCTGTTCGTGCTGCCGACGAAGCGCGCGCCCACCGGCGACCGGGACGGCCTTCCGAACGTGCTGATGGAGGCCGCGAGCCAGGGGCTTCCCATCCTGGCCACGGATTTCGCCGGCACGCCCGAGTTGATCCGCAACGGCACGGACGGGCTCCTCGTCCCGCCGGGGGACGTGTCGGCGCTCGCCGCAGCGATCACCCGCCTCGCGGGCGACCCGGAGGAGCGCGCGCGCTTGGCGAGGTCCGCCTACGCGCGCCTCACCCAGGATTTCACCGTCGATCGCGGCATCGACGTGATGGCGGCGCGCTTCGGCCAGGCCGGCCCCGGTGTCGCCGCCCCTGCCCTTCACGAGCCGGGGGCCGCATGCGCCTGCGGATCCTGATCGCGGTCACGCATCTTCTCGGCGCCGGCCATCTGACCCGCTCGGCGGCGCTGGCCCGCGCCCTCGCCCGCGCCGGTCACGGGGTGACGCTGGTCTCGGGCGGACTTCCGGTCCCGCTCGTCCGGCTCGACGGCGTCGAGACGGTCCAATTACCGGCCGTTCAGGTGCTCGGAACGGATTTCGGGGCGCTCCTCGATCCGACCGGGCGGCCGATCGGCGTCGAGACCCTGGCGCGGCGGCGGGCGATGCTCGTCGAGATCCTTTCGCGCTGCGCGCCCGACGTCGTCGTCACCGAACTGTTTCCCTTCGGCCGGCGCGGACTCGCGGCCGAATTCCTGGCGCTCGTCGAGGCGGCGCGGGCGCGCCGGCCGGCTCCCCTCGTCCTCGCCTCGATCCGCGACGTGCTGGTCACCCCGGACCAAGCCGGGAAGGTTGCGGCGACCCACGAGCGGATCGCGCGGCTCTATGACGGCGTCCTCGTCCACGGCGATGCCGATCTCGTGCCCCTCGACGCGTCCTGGCCCGTCGATGCCGCGCTGTCGGAGCGGCTGCGCTTTACCGGCTACATCGACGAGGGCGCCTCGATCCCGCCCGCATCCGGGCCGCGTGCGGGGATCGTGGTCTCGGGTGGGTCGAGCGCCGCCGGGCTCGGGCTCTATCGGGCCGCCGCCGAGGCCGCGCGCCTGGCGCCGGACCGGGGCTGGCGCATCCTCGTCGGGCAGCGGCTGCCGGAGGCGGAGTTCGCCGCCCTCGGCGCCGGCTTGCCGCAAGGGACCGTCGCGCGGGCCCGCCCCGATTTCCGGGCGCTCCTCTCCGGAGCCGCGCTCTCGGTCAGCCAAGCCGGCTACAACACGGTCGTCGATCTCCTGGTTGCGGGCCCCCGCGCCGTCCTGGTTCCCTTCGAGGCAGGGCGCGAGACCGAGCAGCGGGCCCGTGCGGAGCGTCTCGCCGCACGCGGCCTCGCCCGCGTGCTGCCGGAGGCCGCGCTGAGCGCACCCGCCCTTCTCGAGGCTGTGGCCGCCGGGCTCGCCGCGCCGCCGCCCGGAGCCCACGGAGTGGATCTCGACGGGGCCGCGCGCTCGGTCGCGATCATCGAGGCCCTCGCGGCGGAAGCGGCGCCCAGGCGCCGGGCGCACCGGACCCGCACGAGCCTGGGCAGCGATGCCCTGCGCCGCGCCCTCGACGCCGCGGCCGATCGCGGCCGGACCGTCCCGTTCTGGTGGCGCGACGACGACGCCATCGCCCGGACCCCGGCCCTCGATACCCTGCTGGCCCTCTCGGAGAGCCATCGCGTCCCGATCCTGATCGCGGCGATCCCGGCGCTCGCCGAGGCGTCCCTGGCCGATCGGCTGGCAGGCGCGCCCCGCCACCGGATCGCCGTGCACGGCCTCAGCCACGCGAACCATGCGCCGCCGGGGGCGAAGCCCGCCGAGTTCGGGCCGCACCGCCCTCCGGCCGCGCTGATCGCCGACGCGGCCGAGGCGCTGCGCCTCGCCCGGGAGCGCTTCGGGCCGAGCCTGCTGCCGGCCTTCGTGCCGCCCTGGAACCGGTTCGCACCGGATCTGGAAGACGCTCTGGCGCGCCTCGGCTACGTTGGCCTCTCGGCCGCGGAGGGCGCGGCGGCATCGGAGATCGCCCGGGTGGACATCCATCTCGATCCCGTCGACTGGCGCGGGACCCGCGGCCTGCGGGATCCCGACCAGCTCGTCGGTCGCCTCGTCCGCCGGATCGCGGAGCATCCCGGTGCGCCGATCGGTCTCCTGACGCATCACCGCGTCCACGATGCGGAGATCTGGGATTTCCTCGACGGGCTGCTCGCCGTGCTCGCGCCCCACCCGACGGTCGAGGTGCTGGGGCCGCAGAACCTGTTCGGGCAGGATCAAGAGCGCCCGCGGCCGAGCGCGCGCCGGACCCTGGATGCGCCCGCATGACCCCGCTCCTGTCGATCCGCGACCTGACGATCGATTTCCGCACCGACCGTCAGAACTTCCGGGCCCTCGACGGCCTCTCCCTCGACGTCGCTCCGGGCCGGACCCTCGCCCTTGTGGGTGAATCCGGCTCCGGCAAGTCGGTCACCGCCCAGGCGATCCTGCGCATCCTCCCGCGATCCGCCACGATCACCGCCGGGCGCATCCTGTTCGCCGAGCCGGAGCAGCCGGGCACCGTCCGCGAGATCACGGCCCTCCCGGCGGACGGACCGCAGATGCGCGAGCTGCGCGGCGGGCGCATCGCGATGATCTTCCAGGAGCCGATGACCTGCCTGTCGCCGCTGCACACGATCGGCGATCAGGTCGGCGAGGCCCTGCGCGTCCATACCGGCGCGAGCCGGGCCGATGCGGACGCCCAGACGCGCGATGCCCTGGCCCGGGTCGGGTTTCCCGATCCGGAGCGGGCGCTGCACACCTATCCGTTCGAGCTGTCCGGCGGTCTGCGCCAGCGCGCGATGATCGCCATGGCGCTGATCATGCGCCCGGCGCTCCTCGTGGCGGACGAGCCGACCACCGCCCTCGACGTCACGACGCAGGCGCAGATCCTGGCGCTGCTCGGGCGGCTCCAGGCCGAGACGGGCATGTCGATCCTTCTGATCACCCACGATCTCGGGGTGGTCGCCAACATGGCCCACGACGTCGCCGTGCTCTACCGGGGGCGCCTCGTCGAGGCCGGCTCGCGGGAGGACGTGCTGCGCCGGCCCGGCCACCCCTACCTGCGGGCCCTGATCAAGGCCGTGCCCCGGTTCGACATGGCGCCCGGCGAGCGCCTGACGCCGATCACGCCCGCGCGGGTGACGATCCCGCAGCGGCCGCCGCCCGTGCTGCGGCCCGGCCCGATCCTGTCGGTGGCTGGCGTCAGCAAGGTCTTCGCCCTGCGCTCGGCCAAGGCCTCCGGCGAGGCCGGGCTGATCCGGGCGGTCACGGACGTCTCCCTCGCCGTCAAGGCGGGCCAGACCCTCGGCCTCGTCGGGGAATCGGGCTCGGGCAAGACCACCCTGTCGAAGATGGTGATGCGGGCGGTCGTGCCGAGCGCGGGCCGGATCCTGTTCGATGCCGGGGCGGGCCCGCGCAACGTGCACGCGCTCTCGGGGGCAGACCTGTTCGCCTACCGGCGCGCGGTGCAGTTCGTGTTCCAGGATCCCTATTCCTCCCTCGACCCGCGCATGACGGTCGGCGAGCTCCTGGGGGAGCCGATGAGGATCCACGGGATTCCGAAGCGCGAGCGCCAGCAGCGGACCCGCGATCTGATGGCGATGGTCGGGCTCGACCCCGGCGGCCTGTCGCGCTACCCGCACGCCTTCTCGGGCGGGCAGCGCCAGCGCATCGGCATCGCGCGCGCCCTCGCGCTGGAGCCGCGCGTGCTTCTCCTCGACGAGCCGGTCTCGGCCCTCGACGTCTCGGTCCAAGCCCAGATCCTGAACCTGCTCAAGGACCTGCAGGCCGCCCTCGGCCTCACCTACCTGATCGTCTCCCACAACCTCGCGGTGATCGACTACATGGCCGACACGATCTCGGTGATGTGCCGGGGGCGGATCGTGGAAGCGGCGCCGAAGGCCACCCTGTTCCGGAACCCCGCGCATCCCTACACCCGGGCGCTCCTCGCCGCCGTGCCCGATCCGAGCCTCGATCACCCCCTCGACTTCGCCGCCGTCTCCGGCGAGCATTCCGACCCGACCGCGTGGCCCGAGCCCTTCCGCCTCACCGCCGCGGAGTCCGGCGCGATGCGGGAGATCGAGGCGGGTCACGAGGTCCGGATGGGCGGGACGGAGGCATTGCGAGCGGCGTGATGGCGGGTCCCCCTCCCCTTCTGCTCGAGCGCCTGCGCCGCCGGGTGCTCTCGCCCCTGTTCGACCGGCTCGGCTACGACCTCGTTCCGGCCAATCCCGACTGGTCGCACAGGCCCCTGTCGCGGCGCGAGGTCGACACGCTGATCGCGGGAGCCGCCCGCAGCCTCGCGCACGACCTTGCGGCGGCCGGGATCACGCTGCCCGGGACCGTCGCCGACATCGTGCGCGAGTTCTGGGAACGCATACCCGCGGCCCCCGTGCGGCAGCGGCGGGGCGGCAGCGGCTTCAACGGTGCCCTGCAGGTCTTCGTGGTCATGCGGGCGCTGCGGCCCCGGGCCGTCATCGAATCCGGCGTGTTCCGCGGCCTGACCACCTGGGTGATCCGGCAGGCCTGCCCCGAGGCGGAGATCCGCTGCTTCGATCCCGACCTGTCCGGCCTGCAATACCGCGACGGGGCCGCCCGCTACAGCAGCGGCGACTGGTCCGAAGCCGACCTGTCCGACCTCGATCCGGCCGCGACGGTCGCCTTCTTCGACGACCACGTGGCGCAGGGACGCCGCGTCGTCGAGGCGCGGGCGCGCGGCATCGGCCGGCTCCTGTTCGACGACGACGCGGCCGGCCACCGCATCCACGCCCATGGCGGCCCGGCGCACCCGACCATCGCGATGATCGAGGCGGTTCGCAACGCCGCACCCGCACCGGGCGGCAGCGAGCCGATCCGCTGGCTGCGCAACGGGCGCGCCTTCGAGCAGGCCGTGGACGACGCTCTCCTGCGCGAGGCCGGAGCCTGCATCGCCCGGAGCCACGCCTTCGACGACCTGCACCGGGCCACCGGCTACTCCCCCGCGCGCCTCACCTACGTGGCGCTCGATCTGGAGGCGGCGTCGCGGCAGCAGGAAGAGGTTCAGCGACGATGACCGAGCTGTCGCGCCGCGCACTTCTCGCGGGATTGACCGCCGCCCTCGGGCCGGCCCTGCCCTTCGCGCCGGCGCGCGCCGCGGCGGCCCCGGACGGCCCGGCGGCCGATCGCCTGCCCCGTCCGCCGCTCGTGGTGGACCTCGCGGGCCGCGGCCGGCGGCCGGGACAGGCGGGGGGCGCCGTGCGGATGCTGATCACGCGCGCCCGGGACGTGCGCTACCTCTCGGTCTGCGCCTACACGCGGCTCGTCGGCTACGATGCGGCGCTGGCGCTGCAGCCCGACCTGCTGGAGGGGATCGAGAGCGAGGGCGGCAGCCTCACCTTCCGCCTGCGCGAGGGCCATCGCTGGTCGGACGGGCATCCATTCACGACGGAGGATTTCCGCTATTACTGGGAGGACGTCGCCAACAACAAGGAACTCAGTCCGGGCGGACCGCCGGATTTCTTCCTCGTCGACGGGCGTCCACCCCGCGTGGAGATCCCGGACGCGCGCACGATCCGCTATATCTGGGACCGGCCGAACCCGCGCTTCCTGCCGAACCTCGCCGCCCCGCGCGATCCGCTGATCTACCGCCCGGCCCACGTCCTGAAGCCGGTCCATCCCCGCTACGCCGGGCGTGAGGCCGCGACCGCCCTGGCGAAGGCCCAGAGCCTCCGGAGCTGGACCGCCCTGCACAACCGGCTCGACGACATGTTCGAGATGGCGAACCCCGAGACCCCGACCCTGCAGCCGTGGCGCCCGCGCACCCGCGCGCCCGCGGCCCGCTTCGTCTTCGAGCGCAATCCCTATTACCACCGGGTCGACACGGAGGGCTGCCAGCTTCCCTACCTCGACCGGATCGTCATGGACGTCGCCTCGCAGGGGCTCCTCGTCGCCAAGACCAACGCGGGCGAGGCGGACCTGATGTTCCGCGGCCTGACCATGGCGGACATCCCCAACCTGAAGGAGGGCGAGCGGGCGCACGACTACAAGACGCATCTCTGGCCCGTGGCCCGCGGCTCCGAACTCGCCCTCTACCCGAACCTGACCACGGCCGACCCGGGCTGGCGCGCCCTCAACCGGGAGCCCCGCTACCGGCGGGCGCTGTCGCTCGCCATCGACCGGCGGACATTGAACAACACCCTGCTGTTCGGCCTCGGCAGCGAGGGCAACGACACGATCGTGCCGGAGAGTCCGCTCTTCGTGCCGGAGTTCCGCACCCTGAATGCCGGCTACGACCCGGCCGAGGCCTCGCGCCTCCTCGACGCCCTCGGGCTCGTGCGCCGGGATGGCGCCGGCACCCGGCTGATGGCCGACGGGCGCCCGCTCGAGATCGTGGTCGAGAGCGACGGCGAGGCCTCGATGATCCTCGACGGGCTCCTCCTGATCACCGAGTTCTGGCGCGAGGTCGGCCTCAAGCTCCTGGTCAAGCCGCAGGAGCGCACGAACCTGCGCCGCCGCTCGGTCGCCGGGATGACCGTGATGGTGGCGGCGCAAGGCCTCGACCTCGCGGTGCCGACCGCCATCATGCCGCCGACGGAGCTGAGCCCGGCCCAGCCCGACCATTATTCCTGGCCGCGCTGGAGCATCAACGTCGAGAGCCACGGCGCCAGCGGCGAGCCCTGCGACGTGCCGGAGGTGCAGCAGCTCCTCGATCTCAACGCGCAGTGGGCCGCGACGGGAGATCCGGACGCGCAGGCCCGAATCTGGCGGGAGATGCTGATGAACCACGCCCGGAATCAGTGGGTGATCGGCACCGTGGCGGGCGCGCTGCAGCCGGTCGTCGCCGGCAACGCGCTCGCCAACGTGCCGCGCCGCGCCCTCTACAGCTGGGACCCCTCCGCCCTCATCGGCGTGCAGCGGCCCGACGAGTTCTTCTGGGATCAGGCCGCCAAGCGGACGGCCTCCGCCCGATGATCGGCCTCGTCCTCCGGCGCCTGCTGACCATGGCGGCGAGCCTCCTGGTGATCTCGGCCCTCGTCTTCCTGGTCATCAAGCTGCCGCCCGGCGACTTTCTGACGAACCGCATCTCCGAACTGCGCGCGATGGGCGAGGCGGCCTCCGTGGCCAAGGCCGAGCTGCTGATCCGCCAGTACGGCCTCGACCGGCCCGTCATCGAGCAGTACCTGATCTGGATCGGGCTGATGCCGGGACCGGCCGGCTTCTCGGGGCTGCTCCAGGGCGATTGGGGCTGGAGCTTCGAGTACGACAGGCCGGTGGCCGAGGTCGTCGGCGACGCCCTCTGGCTCACCCTCGTGGTCAACCTCGCGGCAGTGGTCTTCGTGCACCTCGTGGCGATCCCGATCGCCCTCTACTCCGCGACGCATCGCGGCACGTTCGGCGACGCCCTCGTGACGCTCCTCGGCTATGTCGGCCTCGCGGTGCCGGGCTTCCTCCTGGCCCTGCTTCTCCTGTTCTACGCCAACCGCTGGTTCGGGCTCTCCATCGGCGGCCTCTACGACGCCGAATATGCGGGGCAGCCCTGGAGCCTCGGCAAGGTCCGCTCCCTCCTCGGGCACCTGGTGGTGCCGACCCTGGTGATCGGGCTCGGGGGGACGGCGGCCATGATCCGGCGGATGCGCGCGAACCTCCTCGACGAGCTCGCCAAGCCCTACACGGTGACGGCCCGGGCCAAGGGACTTCCCCCGACGCGGGCCCTCCTCAAATATCCGTTCCGGATGTCCCTGAACCCGTTCGTGGCCGATATCGGCAACCTGCTGCCGCACCTCGTCTCCGGCTCGGTCCTCGTCTCCCTCGTGCTCAGCCTGCCGACGGTCGGTCCGCTGCTCCTCGAAGCGCTGAAGACGCAGGATCAGTTCATGGCGGGCTTCATCCTGATGTTCGTCGCCGTGCTGACGATCGTCGGCCTCCTGATCTCGGACCTGATGCTGGCCTGGCTCGACCCGCGCATCCGCATGGGCGCCCGCTGATGCAGGAGGCAGGTAGGCGTCACTTCGTGGACACCGCCCCGTTCGATCCGGCGACGGGGCCGGCCCACGGGCACGACGCGGCGACGGACACGGCCTCCGCCTGGCGCCTCATCGCCCGCAAGTTCCTGCGCCACCGCCTCGCGGTCGCCTCCCTGATCATTCTCGCGGCGATGTACGCGACGATCCCGGTCGTCGAGTTCCTCGCCCCCTACGAGCAGAACAAGCGCCACGGCGACATGCTCTATGCGCCGCCCCAAGCCGTGCACCTGTTCCACGAGGGAGCCTTCCGCGGGCCCTTCGTGTATCCCTACCGGGCGCATTTCGACCTCGAGAGTTTCCAGCGCAGCTATATCGCCGACACGAGCGCCCCCCAGCCGCTTCGCTTCCTCTGCCGCGGCGAGCCTTATCACTACTTCGGCCTGATCGCGGGTGACCGGCACCTCCTCTGCCCGCCCGAGGGCGGGAGCCTGTTCCTCCTCGGCACCGACAAGCTCGGGCGCGATCTCCTGTCCCGGATCATCTACGGCGCCCGCATCTCGCTGGTGATCGGGCTCGCGGGCGTGGCGATCTCCTTCGTGCTCGGGCTCTTCTTCGGTGGAATCGCGGGCTATTTCGGCGGCCTCACCGACGCCGCCGTGCAGCGCCTGATCGAGATCGTGCGCTCGGTCCCCGAATTGCCCCTCTGGCTCGCCCTCTCGGCGGCGCTCCCGCCGAACTGGAGCCCGCTGGCGATCTTCTTCGGCATCACCCTCATCCTCGGACTTCTCGACTGGCCGGGGCTCGCCCGCGCGGTCCGCTCGAAGCTCCTCGCCCTGCGCGAGGAGGATTTTGTCGCCGCCGCCGAGCTGATGGGCGCCTCGCCCCGGCACGTGATCCAGCGCCACCTGATCCCGAACTTCATGAGTCACCTCATCGCCTCGGCGACCCTGGCGATCCCGACCATGATCCTCGGCGAGACGGCCCTGTCCTTCCTCGGCCTCGGCCTGCGGCCCCCCGTGACGAGCTGGGGCGTGCTCCTCAACGAGGCGCAGAATCTCGCGGCGGTGCAGCTCTATCCCTGGCTGCTGCTGCCGACCGTCCCGGTGCTCGTGACGGTCCTCGCCTACAACTTCCTGGGAGACGGGCTGCGGGACGCGGCCGACCCCTACCATTGAGGCGCCCGTGCCGCCGGTCGCGGCGGCCGCTCCCCGTGTGCGGACCGGAACGGTCTCGTGATCGCATCCGCCGATCCCCGTTCGCACCGAACCGGTGCCCAAGCACGCCCGCGCCGAGGAGAACGGTCCCTGGAATTTGCTCTCACGGGTTGCAGACATGCGCGCGGTAGCGAACTCAGGTCGCAAAATTGTCGCGAGCCACCTCAAAATCCGTCTCAGGCCTGCTAGTTCTTGAACTTGACCATTCGAGGAGGCGACCATGTCCTTCGACATTGTCTTCACGCAATCGGCGCGCATCGCCGCCACCGTCGTGGGTGACCTGCCCTCGCTGGAGGAGCGGACGCGCCGGGAGCTCGCCGACCTGCCGGGGGACGGTCTTTCGGCCCTGGAGGAGCGGCTGTTCCACGCCTTCGCGACCGAGGCGGGGCAGGAATGCATCTGCACATTGCTGGCAGGACATGTGGTCCAGGTCGACGTCTGCGGCGTATCGGCCAGCTGAGCGCCGCACCTTACTCAGGGGATCGCGAGCCCGGCGAGCCGCCTCCACGCGCACGAGACGGCAAAACCCACGAAGGCGTGGATTGTCCGGACGGGCGGGCGGCCTTCGGACGTAGCGGGATGGACGGCGGGCGGCGGCTCGGCGTCCGCCAGGACGGTCCTCGAGCGGTCCGCGCATGAACTCGGCCATTCGGGCAGTGCGGACCATCATCGGGCCATGGGCCGGAAGCATCTGCCTCGACCCGCTTCGCCGCCATCCATGGCGCGAGGGCAACATGCCACGGACGGCTCGAACCCGAGGTCGGCGACGCAGCCGATGCCGAAGCCGGTGACACGGCGTGCATCGCCTCGATCCGCCGCGCGACTGTTCCGATCCGCGAAAGAGTGACTTGCCAGGCGAGCACATTCACCGCGCGGATGCAACGCCGTACCTACCGGATGGCGAGGCCGCCGGTCTCGACCGAGACGGGAGAGTCCCATGGCCCACGTCACCCATCACCGCACCGCCGTGATCGACGGGATCGAGATCTTCTATCGCGAGGCCGGCGCCGCGGAGGCGCCGGTGGTCGTGCTCCTGCACGGCTTCCCCACTTCCTCGCACATGTTTCGCAACCTTATCCCGGCGCTTGCCGACCGGTATCGGGTGATCGCTCCGGATTACCCGGGTTTCGGCCTCAGCGCGATGCCGGATCGCGCCGCCTTCGCGTACGGGTTCGCGACCTACGCGACGCTGGTCGACCGCCTCCTCGAACGGTTGGGCGCGGAGCGCTACGCCCTCTACGTTATGGATTACGGCGCCCCCGTGGGCTTCCGCCTCTCTCTGCTGCACCCGGAGCGGGTGCGGGCTTTCGTCATCCAGAATGGCAACGCGTATGAGGATGGGCTCTTGGCCTTCTGGGATCCGATCAAGGCGTATTGGGCTGACGGCTCGGCCACCGCGCGCGAAGCCCTGCGGCCGCTCGTGTCCCTGGAAATCACCAAGTTCCAGTACCTCGACGGCGTGCGCGACACCGCGCGCATCGATCCCGCGAACTGGATCGTCGACCAGGCCTTCCTCGACCGCCCGGGCAACGCCGAGATCCAGCTCGACCTGTTCTACGATTACCGGACGAACGTTGCGCTCTATCCGGAGATCCAGGCCTTCTTCCGGGCAAAGCAGCCGCCGACGCTGATCGTCTGGGGCGCCAACGACACCATCTTTCCGGCCGCGGGCGTGGAGGCGTTCCGGCGCGACCTGCCCGAGGCCGAGATCCACCTCCTCGATACGGGGCATTTCGCCCTCGAGGACAAGGCGGATGAGATCGTGCCCCTGATGCGCGACTTCCTCGGCCGTCACCTCGGCCCGACCCACGCGGCGGCCTGATCTCGCGGCGGCTCGGCCGCCGTCCTCCGTGGGGCACGGGGAGAGCGTGCGGGGCTGCCGAGGGTCCGATCCGAGCCCAGGGCGGGGGCGCGGCTCGGAAACGGGATTGAGGAACGCGCCCGATTGGTGGACGGAGTCCCGGCGCCGCGGATGCGCGGCGCGAACCGGGGCACGGGACTCATGGTGGCGTTTTTCCTGATCGTCCTCATCGGCTGCGTGTTTCCGGCCGCGATGATCGTCTGGGTCCTGAAGCAGAAGGGCTCCTGAGCTTCCGCTCCCGGTGCCGCATCGCGGGGGCGGACCGGGACAGGCCCGGCCCTTCGCGCTCGCACCCGGCACGGGCCCGGACCGCGGCCCCTGCCCTGCGAAACGAGGTGGGCGCGCTCCACCACCTTGCCGGCGGTGCCACGCCCCCTCTATGTCATCCCATGACCGAGACGCTGACGACCGCCGCCCTCTGCGGCCTGAACCTGATCTCCGATGACGAGGTCGATGCGGCCGTCAACGCTTTCTTGACCAACGCAATGGGTCCGACCTTCGTGTTCAAGGAGGGGTACCGGCTCAATCTCGCGAAGGCCGTGCGGCGGCATCCGGGCGCGGACGATTTCGTCAATCGCCGCGAAGTCGGCACCCAGCTCAAACGTCCGTTCGTGCGAGCGGCCATAATGCAGGCGCGGCCGACCAGGGATTAGTACTTGCGTTGACTGCCCGGTCGACGAGCTCATGGTCGCCACGCAAGCCTGTAATCTATTGATTCATTTTGATCCTTAATTCGGGATCAATCCCGCGCTGTCAGTCTCCGCGAAAGGGGGAAGTGCTGACCATCCGCATTGCGGGAGCGAACCCATGCCATCTCTTGTCAGACCCCGCATCGACATCGTCGAGCGGCGCGAGAGTGACCGGACACCCACCGCCCTGATGGCCTTCGCCCTCGGGCGGGACAGCGCGCGGCATCCCTGCTGCATCCGGAACGTGTCCGATACGGGCGCCATGCTGGAATTTCTCGGGACCGAGGTCGTGACGCTTCCGTCGAAATTCGACCTCGTCTTGGCGAACGACGCGCGCTTCACCGCCAAGCTCGTCTGGCGCGAGGGACGTCGAGCCGGCGTTCTGTTCTGCCTCTGAGACGGCGATCCGTACTGAACCAATCCCAATGTCGCCGGTTGAGGTGTTGAGGCGCCGACCGGCACTCGAACGCCGTGATGGGCGCCCCTCTGGGAGGCGGCGGCATGTCGAAGATCAGCGTGAAACTCGCGTGCGACGGGACGCACTCGGTGATCCAGGGCCATGAACCGGTCGTGAGCGGCCTGAGCCTGGACGACGCCGAGAACTACTCGACCTTCATGCGGGCATCGGCGCGCGTGCGCCGGACACGCCGGCTCCCGGATGCCCTGCGCGCGCGGGGCGGGTCTGCGGCAGCCGGAATACAGCTCTCGGCCTAACCGCCCACGACAACCACCTCGAACGAACCCGCCCTCGGGAGCGGCGAGACGCGCTTGCGTTCCACGAAGGCGGCGTCGCAGTTGCGCGTTCCTGTGCGTGACGCGACAGGTGCGATCCCATCTCAGCCGGGACAGCCGCACCGGAACGCACTGCGATTGCGTCCCTGCTCACGATCGCGATCGGCGGCCCGTGTCCGATGCGGCGCGGGCCAGCCGGAACGCATCCGTGCGCTTCAGGAAGCAGATTTCCAGCGGCGGCAGGAACCCGCTCCTCGGAGCCAGCCTGCGCGCCGACCGGCAGGATGACCGACATCCGGTCGCGTGTCGTCACGTCGAACCCGTCGCGTCCCGTAGGATCAGGAAGGGTCTTGTCGCCTGAGGGGATCGGACGACCGGCCCGCTTCGGCGCCGCGCGCCCGACCCTCGGCCCAGTCCCGGTCGCGGGCGGCCTGGGCCTGCCGGACGGCGTCCAGTTCCCGCTCCTGCTCCGCGTGGACTGCGCGCCTGTGCTTCGCATCGCGCGACGACGCCCGCTTCCTGCGCTCGACCTCGGCCTCCTTCTGCCGGAGCATCTCCTCGACGGTGATCGGCTCGAGCGGGGGCTTCGGCTGTGCCCAGGCATAGGATGGCGGGGTTCGGGGGGAGCGGCGCGGCCGGGCATGGGGCGGCGGCCGCCTCTGCGGATCGCCTAGGGCCAGGGCTTCGGCCAGCGAGAGGCCGGCGGCGGCCGCAACGCGCGTCGCCGCCGCGCGACCCGCGTCGCGCTCGCCGGCCGTGGCACCGTGCTCCATCAAGGCGCGGCATTTCGCGAAGCGATCGCGATCGAGGATGCGGGTGCTCACGGCGACGCGCGGGACCGGCTCACGCGTGTCCGGGGCAGCGGACGGGATGAACCATCACGGCATCCTCCCGTTGGACCCTGCCGAGCCCTTTTCGGAGATCCCCATGCACACCACGCTCGCCCTCGCGATCACGCTCGCCCTCTCGCTTCCCTGTGCCGCCCAGGCGCAATCCGCTGGAGAGGCGGTGGTCGGCGTAGGTTCACAGGATAGCCTGAATAGCCCGGGCCGCGGGAAGAGCAACGGCACGCCGGCGCGGGACGACATCCGGGATCCCTCCGTCGGGGCGATGACGGGCACGGTCGGCGGTGCCGGCACCGCCCTCGGCTCCGGCGGCAGCGGCGTCGGAACCGGCGCAGGCGGGCCTCCCGGGACGGGCGCGATCCCGGGCACAGGCGGAACCGCGGGCGGCCCCGGCGGCATCGATCGCTGAGCGCGATCCTTCCACGACCCACCGAGTGGGGTCGCGGCCAGAGCGCGGCTCCGTTCGGTGCAGGTTTCCGTAGGTGACAGCCCCGAACCCGAAGATCTAGACAAAACATACAAAATTAGACGATACGTACAGGATCGAGTCGCAAGAACCCGGTCCGGAGACGATCGCCATGGCCGAGCCGTCCTACATCGATCCCCGGAACGGCGCCCGATATCCGCTCGACGTAGCCCGGTGGTGCTCCGACGAGCGGACGCCGCTGCTGATCACACCGGGGCCTGGGATCTCCCGGGACGACATCGATCGCGGAACGCGGTCCCTCTGGCGCTATCGGGCCTCCCTGCCGCTCCCGATCGCCGCTCCCATCACGATGGGGGAAGGCTGCACGCCCCTCGTTCAGAAGAGCTGGGACGCGCATCGCCCCTTCTTCAAGCTCGAATGGTTCAGCCCCACCGGCAGCTTCAAGGACCGGGGCTCGACGGTGATGCTGTCCGCCCTGCGCCAGCTCGGCGTCCCGGCGATCCTCGAGGACAGCTCCGGCAACGGCGGCTCGTCCGTCGCTGGCTACGGCGCCGCCGGCGGCCTTCGGGTGAAGATTCTCGCGCCCGCCTACACCTCGCCGGCGAAGATCGCGCAGGTTCGCGCCTACGGGGCCGAAGTGCAACTGGTCGAGGGACCGCGCGAGGAATCCGAAGCGGAGGCCATGCGTCAATCCGACCGGACGTTCTACGCGAGCCACAATTGGCAGCCCTTCTTCCTCGAAGGGACGAAATCCCTCGCCTACGAACTCTGGGAAGACCTCGGCTTCCGGGTCCCCGACAACATCGTCATCCCGGTTGGCGCCGGGAGCAGCCTGCTCGGCTGCGTCATGGGCTTCCGGGAATTGATGGCGGCCGGCCAGATCGCACGGCTGCCGCGGCTCTTCGCGGCGCAGCCCCTCAACTGCTCGCCGGTCGATGCGAGCTTCCAGGCAGGGCTCGACACGCCGGTGCCCCGGGAGGTGCGCAGGACCATCGCGGAAGGCACGGCCATCCGGCACCCGATCCGGCTCCGCGAGATGATCGCGGCCTTGCGCGAGAGCGGCGGCGGGACCGTGGCGGTGGAGGAAGCCGAGATCGTCGCGGGCCTCGGGCGCCTCGCCCGTCAGGGTCTGTTCGCGGAGCCGACCTGCGCGACCGCAGCCGCCGCCCTCGACCGGCTGATTGCAGCGGGCACCATCGCGCCCCGCGAGACCACGGTGGTGATCGTCACGGGGACCGGGCTGAAGGCGGCCTCGATGGTCGTGGATCTCCTCCAGCCGCAGGATCCCGGCGGCCACGACGGCGTGGGGACGCGCTGAGATGCGCGGCGAGGCGGAGGTTCTGATGGACCAGTTGAAGCAGATCGCCCAGGGGCTGGGTGAGACCTTCGCGCCCTTCTGCGAAGTGGTGCTGCATGACCTGACGGACCCGCAGCACGCGATCCTGGCTATCCACAACAACCTGTCCGCGCGCGCGGTCGGCGAGCCGGCGACGGAACTCGGCCTCGCCCGCATCGCCGACCCGGATTATCCGACGATCCTCACGAACTACCCGAACGCCTTCGCGGACGGCCGGCAGGCCAAGAGCACCTCGATCGGCATCAAGGATGCGCGGGGGACCTATGTCGCGGCTCTCTGCCTGAACGTGGACCTGACGCTGTTCCACAACCTGCAAAGCGTGATCGGGCAATTCACGCGCGTCGATGCGCAGGGCGGCGCGCGGGAATCCCTCAAGCCCGCCGGAGCGGACGCGATCCGCGCCCGCATCGACCGCTTCGCAGCCGGCCGGGCGACCACCCCCCGCGCACTCCGGGCGGAGGAGCGGCGCGCCCTGTTGCGCGAACTCAAGGGCGCCGGCTGCCTCGAAGTGCGGCGCGCCGCGGAGGTCATCGCGGCCCATCTCGGTGTCTCCCGGGCGACGGTCTACGCCGATGCCAAGTGAGGCGAGCCTCCGGCTCCTCGACGGAGCCCTGGTCGAGACCCTGCTGCACCCGGACGCGGTGCTGGCGGCCGTGCGCGACGCCTTCATCCTGCACAGCCAGGGAGAGGGCCGCGTCTTCCCGGTGGTGCGCGAGCCCCTTGAGCGCGGCATCTTCGGAATCAAGGCGGGCACCGTCCCGGCGCAGGGCCTCCTCGGCTTCAAGGCGGCCGGGTTCTGGCCCGGCAACCGGGGGGCCGGCGGCGAGCCGCATCAGGCCACGATCCTGCTGATCGACCCCGCGACGGGACGTCCCCTCTGCCTGATCGACGGCAACGCCGTCACCACGATGCGGACCGGCGCGGCCGGCGCACTCGGTCTCCTGCAACTGGCGCGGCCTGACAGCACACGCCTCTGCCTCTTCGGCACGGGCGTCCAGGCCCGGGTCCAGCTCCGCTTCGCCCTCGACCGGATGCCGGCCCTGCGACGTGTTCGCTACGTCACCGCGCGCGGTGAGCCCTCACCCGCCTTCGAGGCCGCGTTTGCGGCGCGATGCGCGATGTCCCATGCCCGCGATCCCGACGCAGCGGTCGCCGACAGCGACGTGGTGATCACGGCCACCCCCGGGGGTGGCGCCCTGTTCGATGCCGGCGCCGTCCGGCCGGGCACGCACCTGACCTGCGTCGGCACCGACACGAAGGGCAAGCGGGAGCTGCCGGCCGGACTGCTCGAACGGACGTGCCTGTTCGTGGATGACCGGGAGCAATCGCGCCGGATCGGCGAGGGCCAGTGGGCGCCCGACCATCCGGCGGTGGAGCTCGGCGACCTGCTGACCGGCCGGGCGCAGGCGGGCCGGTCCGGCTCCGACATCACGGTCTTCGACATGACCGGGCTGGCGCTCCAGGATCTGACGGTCGCCCGCATGCTGTTCGACCGTGCGGTTCTGTCGGATCTCGGCACGCGGGTGCCCTGGCCCTGGTGAGGCGGGCCGCCATCCGCGAAATGCCGGTGGTCCGTCACCCTGCCCGCGCCTTGCGGCATCGTGAACCCGATCGGCCGCAGGAACCTCGGCCCCGGCCTGCCGTTCGCTTCAGGACGAATTGAGTCGACCGAGGAGAACACCATGCGTGCAACCACGATCCGCGCCTCGCTCGCCGCAGCCCTCCTGCTCGGGCTGTCCGGCACGGCCATGGCGCAACACGGCGGCGGGGGCGGCGGCGGAGGCGGAGACGGCGGAAGCGGCCTGTCTCCCTACGCGGCACTGAGCGGAAACGATCGCTCGGCGGGCGTCAACAACGGCAATTATCGCGACCCGCGCCTCGACCCCTACGTCCAGGCCTACCCGCGCTACGCGCGGCCGGTGGACGACAGCTATCGCCCGGTGCGCCGGCGCTACTACGGAAACCCGTACTAATCCCAGCCTCGCCGACCCGAACGGAAGCCGGCGGGACCTTGCGGTCCCGCCGTTTTTCTCTCAGCCCTTGAGGCGATCGATGAGGGTTGAGCCGAGGCGGGCGGGCGAGGGCGAGACCCGGATGCCGG
>NZ_VZZJ01000003.1 GCF_008806345.1 Methylobacterium planeticum
TAAGCGCCTCACCCGACCGAAGCCGAGCTCATCAGCCCAGATTGTCCAAGAGATGTTTCGGCGACCGGGCCGCTTCCGCGGCCGGCGCCTATGAGCAGCGGTATACGCAGCCCGCTCCGGCCCGTCAACCCAAGAATCCGAACCCCAATCCCAACCACCCCTTCCCGACACCCGTGTGACAGGCGGGCCTGGAGCCGCGCGCATCCAGCATCAGGGGGGAACCATCGCGAATTTTCGCTCTCTCGGACCCGCGGATCTGCGACGCCCCTCAAAATCCCTTCTTCACCACGGCGAGCGCGTGGGTCAGGCCGCGGGCGATGCGCGCCCGCTCGTCCGGCGAGGCATCGCGTGCCACCACGACATGCTGCCGACGCGAGACCAGCGTGACGCGCTGCAGCCCGTACTCGTCGTCCTCGACGGTCGTCAGCTTCGTCCAGAGCGGGTTGAAGCGCCATTCGCGCCGCTCGCCGCGGTGGCTGACGCGGGCGAGCAGGATCTCGAGCTGCGAGATCATCACCTCCTCGAAGGAACGCCCACGCCGAAGGCTGACCTTCAGAGCCGCGTAGAGCGCGATCATATCGAGGCCGAAGAACCCGGCGATCGGCCAGAAGCCCATCCGCCAGCACCAGATCGAGGTCACGAGAGACACGAGGCAGCATCCCGCCATGACGACGCGAAAACCGGTCCGGCCGAGGGATTGATGAGGACGGATCGTTGCCGCGAAGACCGGCCGCTCGATCGCGTTTGGATCGAGCCCGTCGGGATGGGCAGAAAGGTTGCCGCTCGCCATAAGCGCAATATAACGCGCGGATGCCCGCCAGGAAGACGTCGAATGTCCGGAAAGCGCCGATCCGGGGCACCCTCGCCCAGCCGATTGTCGCACGCATCGAGACGGCCCCCTCGCCCGTCGATGCCGCGACGGTTCGGGAGATCTTCGCGCGTCTGAGCGCGGCAAATCCCGAGCCCCGTGCGGAACTCGCGTACCGCAACGCCTTCACGCTCCTGGTCGCCGTGGTCCTCTCCGCCCAGGCAACCGACAAGAGCGTCAACCTCGCCACCGCTCCGCTCTTCGCGCTCGCCGATACGCCCGAGAAGATGCTGGCCCTCGGCGAGGAGACTGTGCGCGGCTACATCCGGACGATCGGGCTCTTCAACACCAAGGCGAAGAACGTGATCGCCCTCTCCCGCATCCTGGTGGAGCGGCATGGCGGAGAGGTGCCCCCTCTGCGCCGCGACCTCGAAATCCTGCCGGGCGTCGGCACGAAGACCGCGAGCGTGGTGCTCAACGTCGCCTTCGGAAAGGAGACCATCGCGGTCGACACGCACATCTTTCGCGTGGCGAACCGGATCCCGCTGATCGTGGCTCCGACCACCGACAAGGTGCAGGCCGGCCTCGAGGCCCTGGTGCCGGCACCCTACCGGCTCAACGCCCATCACTGGCTCATCCTCTTCGGGCGCTACATCTGCAAGGCGCGCAGGCCCGAATGCCCCCGCTGCCCCATCACCGACCTCTGCCGCTATCCCTCGAAGACCGTGTGACCCCGCGCGAGGCTTAGCGGTCGAGGCTTGGCGGTCGAGGCTTGGCGGTCGAGGCTTGGCGGTCGAGGCTTGGCGGTCGAGGCTTGGCGGTCGAGGCTTGGCGGTCGAGGCTTGGCGGTCGAGGCTTGGCGGTCGAGGCTTGGCGGTCGAGGCTCGGCCGGCGTCCGCGGGGGATCAGCCGCACGGCTAACGCGTTGTGCTGAAAGTCCGCTTCGGGTAGTTTGCCAGGCGGTCGCCGAGGGCCTTCGGCAATGATGCGCTCTCGCGGCCCGACCTTCCATCAGGTCGCCACGCCGCGGATTCCGCACATCATTTCGTCGCCCAGGAGTCACGGCCCATGGACTTCCTCAAACCACGGTACACGCCTATGAACCGCCGCCGTCGCATCTACGAGGGCAAGGCGAAGGTCCTCTACGAGGGACCTGAGCCCGGGACGCTCATCCAGCACTTCAAGGATGACGCGACCGCCTTCAACGCGAAGAAGCATGAGATCATCGACGGCAAGGGTGTGCTGAACAACCGGATCTCGGAATTCGTGTTCCAGCACCTCAACGATATTGGCGTACCAACCCACTTCATCCGCCGCCTGAACATGCGCGAGCAGCTCATCCGTGAGGTGGAGATCATCCCGCTCGAGGTCGTGGTGCGCAACGTGGCGGCCGGCTCGCTCGCCACGCGGCTCGGCCTCGAGGAGGGAACGCAGCTGCCCCGCTCGATCATCGAATTCTACTACAAGAACGACCAGCTCAACGACCCGATGGTGTCGGAAGAGCACATCACGGCCTTCGGCTGGGCGACGCCGCAGGAGATCGACGACATCATGGCGCTCGCCATCCGGGTCAACGACTTCCTGTCGGGGCTCTTCCTCGGCGTCGGAATCCGCCTCGTCGACTTCAAGATGGAGACGGGCCGGCTCTGGGAAGGCGACATGATGCGGATCGTGGTCGCTGACGAGATCTCCCCGGATTCCTGCCGCCTGTGGGACATCAAGTCGTCCGACAAGCTCGACAAGGATCGTTTCCGCAAGGATCTCGGCGGCCTGATCGAGGCCTATACCGAAGTCGCCAAGCGGCTCGGAATCATGTCGGAGAACGAGAAGGTCCAGACGGGCGGCCCCCGTCTCGTCCAGTAAGGCAGCGGGCCGGCGTTTACGCTCCGGCCGCGCGCGATCGGGAACGGCAGGGGGCCACGCGGCAGCGGCGGCCCCCTGCCGTTCCGGAGTGAACTCACTCCAGATCCTCGCCGAAGGTCGTGAGCGACAGGGCGGGATGGTAGAACGGGTCGTGGCGGATCGTATCGCGCCAGCGCTCGACGAAGCCGTGGGCCTCGCGCTCGAAACGCTGACGCGCCTCGCCGACCGCCGGGCCACGGCTCACGGATTCCAGGTGCGCGAGGACCGCGGCCGGCGTCCACACCGTCTTGTAGCCGGCCTTGCCGAGCCGCAGGCAGAAATCGACATCGTTGAAATCGATCGGGAACGCCTCGGCGTCGAAGCCGCCGACCGAGTCGTACTTCGCGCGCGAGACGGCGAGGCATGCGGCGGTCACCGCCGAGACCTCGTGGGCGACCTTGAGGCGTCCGAGATGCCCAGGCGTCTCGCTGGACCTGCGCCGCAGAATGTGGCCGGCGCGGCCTCCGAGGCCCACGACGACCCCGGCATGCTGCAGGGTTCCGTTGCCGTAGAGGAGCTTCGCCCCGACCGCGCCCACCTCGGGCCGGGCAGCTTGGCGCACCATTGCGTCGAGCCAATCCGGCGCCAGGATTGCGACGTCGTTGTTGAGGAGAACCACGATGTCGCCGCTCGCGGCCGCGACGCCCCGATTGACCATCGCGGAGAAGTTGAACGGCGCCGGTTCGATGATGATCTGAACACGCCGGTCGGCGCGCAACGTCTCGTAGAAGCCGAGCACGTCGGCATCGCTCGACCCGTTGTCCACGATCACGACCTCGATCGTCGGGTAGCTCGTCTCGTGCAGGATGCCCCGGCAGACCCGCGTGATCAGGTCGTAGCGGTCCCGCGACGGGATCACGATGCTCACCGAGGGCGCAGGCTTGGGCATGGACCAGCGCAGGTCGACATGTCCGGCCGCGACGTCCGACTCGACGGGTGCCATGACCGACTGCAGATGCCGCGATAGCGCCGCAGCCCCTGGTATCAGATCGGCGGGCGGACGCTGCGTCCGGCTGAGAATGCGCTGCACATGGGCCACGTGCCGCGCCGTCGTGGCGACGGACAATCGAAGCTCTTCGGCGAACCCATCGATGGCCCCGGCCATCCGGAGCGGCCATCGTTCGATCAGCGCGCGCGTGAGGAGCGCCGGCTTGTCGAAGTAGCCGGTCGTGAGCGCGAGGTCGGGGCTCCAATCGGGCTTGAGGACGGGGGCGCCCGCCCCGTGCACCGCATCCCCGTAGACGAGATCGAGTTCAGGCCGCTCCGCCGCCGCGTGTCCGAGGAGCGCGAGGGCATCGGGGGTCAGCGTCTCGCCTGGATCGACGACGCAGAGCGCATCCGCATCAGCGAGCAGATCGTCCACATGATCGGTCTCTCGCCAGGCTTCGTGGACGAACCGGACATCCTCTGGGGTCGCGCGCCGCAGCTCACCGGCCGCCCATCGAATGACGGCCCGCCAATCCTGGTGCGTCTGCCCACGCAGACTCCCGATCGTCGGCGCGAGCCCCCTCCCCTCCCCTCGCCGAACCGGGATGAGCACACGGATCCTGGGTCCGCGCGGGTAAATCCTCTGGCGGGACGGGCCCTGGCGCGCCGCCGACCAAGCCGAGTAGCGTGACAGCGGTTCCGTCGCGCAGGCACCGCGCAGGATATCGCGGAAGCGCCGTTCATCGCGGCGAGCCATCTGATACGCGGCTGCGAACGCCCGCAGGGGCCGTTTGACGAGGCATTCCCCGAGGAGGCCCGCATGGCTGCGCAGCCCGACGCGCTCCAGGGCGAACCCTGAGCCCGCATCGACGGCGAGCCGGATCTCGGCAACGTCCGGGGGCAGCAGGCCGAGCCAATGCGCCCGGGCCAGCATCACGCCAGGCAGAACGAAATCCTGGATTGCCCCCTCGGCGCGGACGAGACGCAGCAGGGGGCGCAGCGCCGCCGCGGTCGCGTCGTTGGCGTAGCTCAGGACGATCCAGCCGCCACGGGCATCCTCTTCGAGGACCAGCCGCTGATCGAACACAGGATCGTCGCAGGGCTCCAAGCGGAAATTCGTCTGCCGTCCGAGCCACGGTCGAGCGGGACCCAGTCGGATCAGGAGATCGCCCTCGACGATCGGAGCGAGCGCCTCATTGTGCGGCTCCGGGCTCGCCACCCGCGCTCGCGGCCGGTACGGGCTTGCGCCGCGCGGGCGCCTTCTTGGCTTTCGCGCCACCGCCGAGGCCGACCTCGATCTCGTAATCGCGCGTCATCGCAGCGGGCACGACGAGATCCTCCTCGATGACGGAGAAGAAGCCCTGGGCCTCGCCGGGCGCGACGGTCACGGACGTCCGGTGGCTGCGCGATGTGACCACCTTGTCGTCGTACTTGATCACGATCGTCAGCGGCACATCGAAACGGCCGGGCGCGCCGGCGGGTCCGAGAAGCACGCGCCCTTCCACCCCGACCTTGACGCTGATCGACCCGTCCTGGCGCCGAACGCATTCGCGAGCCAGCCGCCCGAGGCTCATCTGGGTCCGGATGCTCGCCGCATTGCCGGCGGATCCGCCCATGGCCTGCAGCGCTGCGCCCCCTTCGGTGACCCCAACGGGCGGACAGTAGGGCGCCTCGAGTTCCGGGGCCTGCGAGGGGGGAACGGTCGTCCCGCCGTACTTGAAGATATTCGACAGGAAGTTGCCCTCCTCGGCACGCGGGCCCGAGGCTGCGAGAACCCCGAGCGCCACCAATCCACCGAGCCGCAGCCATCCCTTCTTCGCGTGATCCCGCCGGCTTGTCCGTACCATGCCGTTTCGCGCCCTCGCGGTCCTTCTCTGCACTGCTTACTTCAGGCTGTCGAAGCCGGCACCGAAACCCTTCATCGACAGCGGAATCCCGACGCCCTCCTCCGGCGTCTGGAAGACGATGAAGGTCGCCTGTGTGCCGGCCTTGAATTGCCGGATCAGAGTGTCGTCCATCACCACCTCCGCGACGCATCCCGTCGTCAGGCAGCGCACGAAGCCGGCGCGTCCGATGTCGGTCTGGTCGATCTTCAGGCCGAGTCCCGAGGGCAGCAGCACCCCGAGGGGGGCCACGACCCGCAGCAGGTAGCCGCGATTGTCCGCGGTCTTCAGGACGATGACCACCAGGGTCAGGTTCGGTCGGTCCTCGGCGGCGAGGTACTGCACCATGGCGCATTGCTCCGCCTTGGCGCCGGCCGGCGTCTCGCAGCGAAGCTGCCAATCCTCGAAGGTCTTGCGCACCATGCCTTGCGCTTGGGCGGGGCCGGAACCGGCGAGCGCGAGCATTGCAGGGGCAAGTGCCACGGTGAGACGCCTTGCAGCAGCCAGCCCAGTTCGCAGACCCACGCGCCGATCCCTCTTCGTGCGCCCCGGTGCCGAGATGGGCGCCGGGCCGAAAGCCCGGTGTTCCGACCATGCTGGGCCGTCCGCTGTCAAGCGAAGACGGTCGGCTCATTGTTGCCATAATGAGCTATCCGCGCGTGCGGCTACGCTCTAATTATGAACCTGATCAGTCCCTCGCACCGGAGCGCCCTCCATGCGTCACCTCGCCCTGCCGGCCCTCCTCGTCCTCGCTGGCCTCTCGCAGGCGGCGGCTGACCCGCTCCCGATCGGGGAGACGACGTATATCGAGCGCTCCCTCAACCGCAGCGGCCCGCTGACGATCGAGCATCCCCCCGTATCTCGAAACCCCTACGGACGGCGCAACGGGAGCGCGGCCGAGATCGCGGGCTTCTGCCGCGACGGCGGTTACGTGCGGCGGCGCGACGCGAACGGCCATGCGACGATCATCCGGCAACGCGAGGTCTGCGACAGCGTCGCGCCGCGCACGCTCTATCCCGGACAGGTCGATCCGCGGCCGACCTGGCCCGTCGAGGAGGTCCGCGTCCTCCGGTCGAAGGGCTGAGCCCCTTCCGGCTCAGCCGTACCGATGCAGCGTCGCCCCGTACCGCTTGAGCCATGCTTCCGCCTCATCGACGTGGGGGCACAGGCCGCCGAGCAGGGTCCAGAACCGGTTCGAGTGGTTCATCTCGCGCAGATGGGCCATTTCGTGGGCGACGAGATAATCGAGCACCAGGGGCGGCGCCATGATCAGTCGCCAAGAGAAGTTCAGGTCGCCGCGTGCCGTGCAGGAGCCCCAACGGCTTCGCGTGTCGCGCACGGTGATGCGCTTCGGCCCCTGCCCCAACCGCTCCGTGTAGCGGCCGACCGCCACCGCGAGGTCACGCCGAACCTCGCGCTCGAGGAACTCGCGAACCCGTCGCGCGATGTGCGCGGCCTCGCAGGATACCGAGATGGCGGGCTCGGGACCGTCGCCGACCAGCGTGGTCGCACCGCTCCGAACGCCCCGGTGGATGATCCGGTGAGACACGCCGCGGAGGGGCAGGAGCGCGCCGCCCGCGAAGGGCACGCGCTCCGGCAACCGCGCGAGGCGGGCCGCGATCCACCCGCCGTGGCTGGTGGCGAATCGCTGCGCAGTCGCGATCGCGGTCCGGGCCGGCAGCGTGATCACCACCTCCCCGGTCGCCTGAGACACCCGCAGCGTCAGCCGACGCGCAGCCGGCAACCGGCGCACGGCGATGCGCAGGGTCTCGCCGCCATGGACGATGTCGAGATGGTCAGGATCCGGCCGGCGCAGGAGGGCGAGGGGCATGAGGCCAGCTTAGCCTCACGCGGTCGGTCCCTCCAGTCGCGCTTCGGCCGGCGCACGCGTTTTCAGGAGGCGCGGCTTTCGGGCGACTCCGCGCCTCAGACGACGCGCCGGAGGTAGGGCTGCGCTTCGGCCGGCTGAGCCTGCATCTCGCAGATGAAGGAACTGATGCGCGGCGCGATGACGGTCCGGTATCGCGACCCGTTGAATACCCCGTAATGCCCAACGCCGGTCTGCAGGTGATAGGCCTTGCGCGAGGCCGGGAGGTTCGGCGTCAGTTCGAGGGCGGCCTGTGTCTGCCCGACCCCGGAAATGTCGTCGTTCTCGCCCTCGACCGCGAGGATGGCGCAGCGGCGGATCGCGCCGAGGTCGACCGGGACGCCGTGATGCAGCATCGTCCCGCGCGGTAGCGCGTGTTCGACGAACACGGTCCGGACCGTCTGCAGGTAGAACTCCGCCGTGAGGTCCATCACGGCCAGATACTCGTCGTAGAACTCCCGGTGCTTCTCGGCGGAGTCACCGTCCCCGGTGACGAGGTGATCGAACATCTCGGCATGCGCGTTGACGTGCCGGTCGAGGTTCATCGCCATGAAGCCCGAGAGTTGCAGGAACCCCGGATAGACCTGGCGCCACGCGCCCGGGTAGAGGGGCGGAACCAGGGTGATGCAGTTGCGCTCGAACCACGTCTGGCCGCGCTCCTGCGCGAGGCAGTTCACGGCGGTCGGCGACCGCCGCGTATCGATGGGACCGCCCATCAGCGTCATCGACACGGGCACGGAGGGGCTGGCCTCGGCCTCCATCACCGCGACCGCGGCCGCGACGGGCACCGCGGGCTGGCACACGGCCATGACGTGCAGGTCCGGCCCGAGATCGCGGAACATGTCCTTGAGGTAGTCGATGTAGGTGTCGAGATCGAAGCGGCCCTCGACCAGCGGCACCATGCGCGCATCGGCCCAGTCGGTGATGAAGACCTGATGGTTGGGCAGCATCGCGTCGACGGTGCCGCGCAGGAGCGTGGCGTAGTGCCCCGACATCGGGGCCACGATGAGGAGCTTCGGTTGCGCCCCGGCGGTGGCATGGTGGTATCCGCGATCAAATGCGATGACCCGGCAGAAGGGTCGCTCCCACACGATCCGCTCGCTGACCGGAACGCTCACCCCATCGATGCGGGTCTCGTTGATGCCGAAACTCGGCTTGCCGTAGCGGCGGGTGACCCGCTCGAACATCTCGCAGCCCGCCGACATGGAGCGGGCATAGGGCGAGTACGCCAGGGGATTGGCCGGGTTGGCGAGGCTGTGCCGGACCATGTCGGCGCCGACGCGGACAGGCGTCAGCATCGCCCGCGCACCCTCGTACCAGAAGTAAGCCAAATCCATGGCACGCGCCTCTACGTCGATCCAAAGCCCGGGTTTTCGACCCGCGCGTGGCAACCTACTGCCGATCCTACAGGTTCCCAGATGAATCGCTGCACAACGAACGTGACGCGAAGTCTGGACGGTGCAGCGCAGGACCCTATCGTCAGCAGGCCATGCCAGTCACGAGCACGAGCGGCTTCTCCCGCAACGCACGCCATTTGAGACTCGATACCTTCGTGCGCCTGCGCTGGCTCGCGATCACCGGGCAGAGCGCGGCGGTCGTCGGCGCGCAGTTCGGCCTCGGCCTCGCCCTGCCCTTCGGCTGGTGCTTCCTGGTGATCGCGGCATCGTCCTGGCTCAATCTGGCGCTGCGGATCCGCTTCCCCGCGAGCTACCGGCTCAGCGACGATTCCGCGGCTCTCCTGCTCGCCTTCGACATCATCCAACTCGCCGCCCTGCTCTTCCTGACCGGCGGCCTGCAGAACCCGTTCTCGCTGCTGTTCCTGGCCCCCGTCCTCATCTCGGCGACCGCATTGCCACCGGAGCGGACGCTCGCGCTCGGTCTCCTCGCCATCGGCTTGGCGACCCTGCTCGCCCTCGTGCATCGGCCGTTGCCGTGGTTCTCGGATGGACGGATCGAGCTGCCGTTCCTATACATCTCCGGCGTGTGGACGGCGATCCTGCTCGGCACCGCCTTCACGGGCGTCTACGCCTGGCGTGTCGCGGAAGAGACGCGCCAGCTCGCTCAGGCGCTGGCTGCGACGGAGCTCGTCCTCGCGCGCGAGCAGCATCTCTCGCAGCTCGAC
Source organism: Methylobacterium planeticum (assembly GCF_008806345.1). Taxonomy (GTDB): domain Bacteria; phylum Pseudomonadota; class Alphaproteobacteria; order Rhizobiales; family Beijerinckiaceae; genus Methylobacterium; species Methylobacterium planeticum. The sequence continues at coordinate 9,510 of NZ_VZZJ01000003.1, forward strand.
GGGCTCGCGGCCGCAGCGGCCCACGAGCTCGGCACGCCGCTCGGAACCATCATGGTCGTCACGAAGGAGCTGGTGCGCCAGCTCGGGCCGACCGCCTCACCCGCCGTGGCCGACGATCTGCACCTCCTGCGCGAACAGGTCGACCGCTGCCGCGGGATCCTGTCGAAGCTCACCTCGCTCGACGGTGACGAGGGCGGCTTTCTCCAGACAGTCAGCTTCAGCCATCTCGTCGAGGAGCTGGTCGCGCCCCAGCGCGCGCTCGGGACCGTCCTCGAAGCCACGAGCCAGGGCGACGGGCCGGAACCGGTCTGCCGCCGCAATCCCGGCGTGATGTTCGGCCTCGGCAATATTGTCGACAATGCCGTGGACTTCGCCGAGTCCCGGGTGGTGATCGAGGCACGCTGGACGCTGGATCGCGTGTCGCTCGAGATTCGCGACGACGGCCCCGGCTTCTCCAGCGAGGTCCTGCTCCGCGCCGGAGAGCCCTACGTGACGACGCGCAACCCGGACCGGGTGGTCGGTGGAGACGCGGTCGGCGCCGGCCTCGGCCTCGGCCTGTTCATCGCCAAGACCCTGATCGAGCGCTCGGGCGCTCAGCTCTCACTCTCGAATGCGTCGCAGCCGGGAACAAGTGGGGCCATCGTGCGGATTTCCTGGGCGAGGCACCTGTTCGAACGTGGTGCCGCACCCCGGCATACCCCTGAATTCAGTGTTCCGCCGCCCCTGACGCAGCGCGACCCAGCGCCTATATAAGATCCTGAACAGACACGATGAAACTGGAGGAGCGTCGATGCTGACGCAGACCGGAACGTCGGCGCCCGGCGCCGATGCCCTGACACTCGCCGATAACGATCCGTTGGCCGCCTTCAGCGATCGCTCGCTGCTGATCGTCGACGACGACAAGCCTTTCTCGACGCGCCTCGCGCGCGCCATGGAGAGCCGCGGCTACCACGTCCAGGTCGCCGAGAGCGTGGCCGAAGGCGTCTCAATGGTCGAAGCGCGCGCGCCCGCTTTCGCTGTCATCGACATGCGCCTCGGGGACGGCAACGGTCTCGACGTGATCGCGCGGCTGAAGGAGCGCCGCCCCGAGGCCCGCGGCGTCATCCTGACGGGCTACGGCAACATCGCGACCGCCGTTACGGCGGTGAAGCTCGGGGCGTTCGACTATCTCGCCAAGCCCGCCGACGCCGACGAGATCCACGGCACCCTGATGGCGCAGCCGGGCGAGCGGGCCGATCCGCCCGAGAACCCGATGTCGGCGGACCGCGTGCGCTGGGAGCACATCCAGCGGGTCTACGAGCTCTGCGGACGCAATGTCTCCGAGACGGCTCGGCGCCTCAACATGCACCGCCGGACCCTCCAGCGCATCCTCGCCAAGCGCGCGCCCCGCTGAGGCCCCGAAAGTCCGGCGCCGTCGATCGCGGCGCCGGGCGGATAACCGCCCGGCAAAGTCCGGGATGAGGATCGGGTCGGGTTCGGGCACACCGGTCGCGCGGTTGCGCAGCACGGAGTAATCGCGCTACTGCGCCTCGGGGCGTGGCTGGGGCAACCACGCCGAGGCCCGCTTGACGACGGAACGAGTCACGTGAACACGCGCAATCTGATCACGATCGTCAGCATGATGGTGCTGGTCGGGACTGAGGTGTTCGCCGTGGCGATCGCTGCGGGGTGGGCCCTCGCCGGCCTGCTTGACCTCGGTGACCGCGTCGGGCACGTGCTGATGGGCCTCTTCAGCCTGTTCGCCGCCTGGATCATGCTGCAGCTCTGGCGCCGCGCGACGAGCATCGAGCCGCTGCGCTCGGCGCCGGCGCCACGGCGCTGACCGGCTCGCCGTCCCGCTTCACTGGAACCCCGGATCGCGTAAGCCTGCGGCCCGTCGGTCCCTTGCCCGGGCCGATCCGCGCGCATCATGCCGTTGCCAGCGCGTGCGTTACGCCCTATCGGCAACCTGCCCAGCCCTCATACGAGTTTCCTGCCATGAAAGCGCGAATCATCGTCACCCTGAAGACCGGTGTTTTGGATCCCCAGGGCAAGGCGATCGAGTCCGCGCTGAAATCCTTCGGTATCGAGGAGGTCGGCAGCGTGCGGCAGGGCAAGGTGTTCGACGTGGAGATCGTGGCCGCGGACGGCGCAGGGGTCGAGGCGACCCTCCGGACCGCGTGCGAGAAGCTCCTCGCCAACACGGTGGTCGAGAACTACGCGATCGAGATCGTCTGATGCGCGCCGCCATCGTCGTCTTTCCCGGCTCCAACCGCGATGCCGACGTGGCGCGGGCCCTGCGCCTCGCCGGGGCTGAGGTGGTCAAGGTCTGGCACGCCGACACGGAGCTCCCTGCCGGGACCGACCTCGCGGTCCTGCCCGGTGGCTTCTCCTACGGCGACTACCTGCGATGCGGTGCCATCGCCGGGCGCGCGGCTGCCATGGATGCCGTGCGGGCCCATGCTGGCCGGGGCGGCCTCGTCCTCGGCATCTGCAACGGCTTCCAGATTCTGTGCGAGTCGGGCCTGCTTCCGGGCGTCCTGATGCGCAACGTCAACCGGCGCTTCCTCTGTCATCGGCAGTTGCTGCGCGTCGAGCGCAACGACACGCGCTTCACCTCGGCCTACGCCGAGGGGCAGGTGATCGACGTCTGCGTCGCCCATGGCGAGGGCAATTACTTCGCCGATCCGGAGACGATCGCGCGGATCGAGGGCGAGGGCCGCGTCGCCTTCCGGTACTGCGATGCGCAGGGTGCGCTGACCGTCGATGCCAACCGCAACGGGTCGCTGAACTCGATCGCCGGCATCTACTCGGAGCAGCGCAACGTCCTCGGGCTGATGCCGCACCCCGAGAATTTCGTCGAAGGGCTGGTCGGCGGCACCGATGGGCGCGGTCTGTTCGAGAGCATGGCGGCTTGAGTGCTCTCCCTTAACCGCCGGTTAACCTTTCTGGCGCATGAAGGGAGCAGTCCAGATGTCTGGATGTCGAGTGGTACCTCCGTCCACTCTGTTTGATGCCTCCCTGTAGACTCATCCAAAGCCGCCCGCCCTGGGCGGCTTTTTTTCGTCCGGGTCCCTCTCGCTCCCCGGCCGGCGCCGACGGCACCGAATGGCCGCGTTAACGTTACCTTCCGGTTAACCCAGCGGAGACGCAGCTTCGGCGCTAGAGTTGCGCCATGGGCCGTGAAGACGCCGGGGACGTCCCAGATCGGGACGACGCTGAACCGGCCGCGGCACAGGAGGCACGATGAACGGGTTCGACGTCACGTTCCGGGACGAGCGGGACTGGGTCAATTTCGGCGAGACCTACGTCGCCTCCGAGGCGTTCCGGGCGCTGTTCCGCGATGGAATGGCGCTTGTCGAAGAGACGGCCGCCTATCTCGACGGCGAGGGCCGCGAGGAATCCCGACTGATCTCGCGCGACGCGACCCTCGGCTACGCGGCCGAGAGCATGCGCCTCACCACCCTGCTGATGCAGATCGCGTCCTGGCTCCTGGTGCAGCGCGCCGTCGCCGAGGGCGAGATCACGCCCGGACAGGCGCTCCAGGAGAAGACCCGTGTGAAGCTCGCGATGCCGGATCAGATCCGTGCGGAGGCTCTGGCGATGCTCCCGCTCCGCCTTCAGGACCTCGTGCTGCGCGCCCGCCGCCTGCACGCCCGGATCCTGCACCTCGACACGCTGATCTCGGACGACCGCCCGACGCCGACGACCCGCGAGAGCCCGGTTGCGGCCCAGCAGGGCTTGCTGCGCTCGGTCTTCGCGAGCAGCACGCACTGATCCTCGGGACGCGCGGCTCCTCCGAACCCCGGGGCTTGGAGGATCCGGGCGCAGAAACGCGAGCGGGCGGCATCCTGGGATGCCGCCCGCTCGCGTCGTTTCGACACCGCATGCCCGGGGGACAGGCGGCCTGTCGATCGATCTACTTCTTGCCGAAGCTGAGGCTGCCGAACCGCGAGTTGAAGCGCGAGACACGGCCGCCGCGATCGAGCATCTTCTGCTCGCCGCCGGTCCAGGCCGGATGCGTGAGCGGATCGATGTCGAGATTGAGGGTGTCGCCCTCCTTGCCGTAAGTCGACCGGGTCATGTAGTCGGACCCATCGGTCATCACGACCTTGATGAAATGGTAATCGGGATGCTCGGTCCCCTTGGCCTTGTCGGCCGCACTCTTTGCCATGACGAAGTCCTCGAATAGCCACGCCGACCGGCCCGTCTGGCGGCCCGCGGCCATTGAACACGCGCAATCGGATGAAGGCGCGCGTATACCGCAGGCTTAAGCCGCGAACAAGCGTAGAAGACACCTGAGTGAGGGAGCAACGACAATGAGGCACGATGGCCGCCCGTAACCAGAGCCGCGGCAGCGAGGAGCGCGGCAAGGCATCGCTCGGCGCGCTGCGCCCGCTGATCCCGTTCGCCGCCGCCTATCGCGGGCGCATCCTCGCCGCCTTCGTGTCGCTGCTCGCCGCCTCCGGCGCGACGCTGGTGGTTCCGATCGCGATGCGGCGGGTCATCGACCACGGCTTCTCCCCCGAGGGCCACAGCGTCATCGATGCCTACTTCATGGCCCTGCTCGGGGTCGTGGCCGTCCTCGCCCTGTCGAGCGCCGGGCGCTACTACACGGTGGTGACGCTCGGCGAGCGCGTGGTCGCGGACCTGCGCTCCGCCGTCTTCCGCCGCCTGACGACCCTCGACCCCGCCTTCTTCGACAAGGCGCAATCCGGCGAGATCGTCTCCCGTCTGACGGCGGACGCGACCCAGGTGAAGTCCGTCTTCGGCGTCTCGATCTCGATCCTGCTGCGCAACGCGTTCCTGTTCATCGGGGCGGTGGTGATGATGGTCATCACGAGCCCGAAGCTCTCGATCCTGGTACTGATTGCGATTCCGCTCATCGTGTTCCCGCTGATCCTCTCCGGGCGGGGCGTGCGCAGGCGCTCCCGGGCCGCGCAGGACCGCCTCGCGGACGCGTCCGCCTACGCGGCCGAGGCCGTGGGCGCCGTGCGCACCATGCAGGCCTTCGGCATGGGCCAGGCCACGGCCACCCGCTTCGCCGAGGCGTCCGAGAACGCCTATTCGGCCGCCCGCGACTCGATCCGGGCCCGGGCGCTGCTCACCGGGGTGGCGATCTTCCTGATCTCGGCCAGCGTCGTCGGGGTGATGTGGTACGGCGCGCAGGGCGTCCTCACGGGCGCGATGTCGGCGGGCCAGCTGTCGCAATTTGTGCTCTACGCCGTCTTCGGCGCCAGCGCGCTCGGCCAACTCTCTGAAGTGTATGGGGAACTCGCGCAGGCCGCCGGCGCCGCCGAGCGCCTCGGCGAGATCCTGGCGGCCGAACCCGCCATCGCGACGCCGGACGAACCGCTGAGCCTGCCGCGGCCGCCGCGGGGCGAGGTCGCCTTCGACGCCGTGCGCTTCGCCTACCCGACCCGGACCGAGCGCGCATCGCTCGACGGGATCAGCTTCGCCATCCGGCCCGGCGAGCGGATCGCCCTCGTGGGGCCCTCGGGGGCGGGCAAGACCACCGTCCTGCAGCTGCTGCTGCGCTTCTACGACCCGCAATCGGGCAGCGTGCGGGTCGACGGGGTGGATATCGCCCGGGTCGATCCCGAGGCCCTGCGCGAGCGCCTGTCCCTGGTTCCGCAGGATCCGACCGTGTTCTCGGGCACGGTTTTTCAGAACATTTCATATGGGCGCCCATCGGCAACCGAGGCCGAGGTGCGCCGTGCCGCGGAACTCGCGCACGCGGATTCGTTCATCCGGGCCCTGCCCCAGGGCTACGCCACCCCGGTCGGCGAGCGCGGCGTGACCCTGTCCGGCGGGCAGCGCCAGCGCGTCGCCATCGCGCGGGCGATCCTGAAGGACGCGCCGATCCTGCTCCTCGACGAGGCGACCTCGGCCCTCGATGCCGAGAGCGAGCGCGCGGTGCAATCCGCCCTCGACACGCTGATGGGAGGGCGCACGACCCTGGTGATCGCCCACCGCCTCGCCACGATCCGGGCGGCGGACCGCATCCTCGTCCTCGACGAGGGGCGCATCGTCGAGGAGGGCACCCACGAGAGCCTGCTGGCGCAGGGCGCGCTCTACGCGCAGCTTGCCGCCCTGCAATTCACCGACGCCCTCGACGAGACCGCCCGAGGCAAGGAGATGCGTCCCCGCCCCGCCGCGATCCCGGCGGCCGAGTAGCGCGAAGACACGTCCGGGGCCGCCGGACGCCTACCGCTCGGTCAGCTTCATCTCGATGCGGCGGTTGCGGGAATAGGCGTCCTCGGTGGCGCCCGCGTCGAGGGGCTGGAACTCGCCGAAGGCGCCGGCCAGGAGGCGCTGGGGCGGGATGCCCCTGGCGGCCATGGACTGCACCACCGCGATGGCGCGCGCTGCCGAGAGCGACCAGTTCGAGGGAAATTGGGAGCTGGAGATCGGCCGCGCATCGGTGTGGCCGTCGACCCGCAGGACCCAGGGCAGGTCCGCCGGAATCTGCTTGGCGAGGTCCAGGATGGCGCCGGCGATGCGGTCGAGCTCCGGGCCGGCCTCCGGCTTCAGGGCGGCGGAGCCCGCCGGGAACAGCACCTCGGATTGCAGCACGAAGCGGTCGCCGACGACGCGGATGTCGCTGCGGCTGCCGAGGATCTGGCGCAGGCGGCCGAAGAAGTCCGAGCGGTAGCGGGCGAGTTCCTGCACCTTCTGGGCGAGCGCCACGTTGAGGCGGCTGCCGAGGTCGGCGATGCGCGCCTGGCTCTCGCGGTCGCGGGCCTCGGAGGCCGCGAGGGCGTCCTCCAGGGCGGCGAGCTGGCGGCGCATGGCGCTGATCTGCTCGTTGAGGAGGTCGACCTGCGTCAGCGCCCGGGCGGCGGCGCCCCGCTCGGCCTGGAGCTGCTTGTCGAGGTCGGTGCTCTGGCCCTGGGCGGCGCTGCCGGCCTCGGCCTGCGCCCGCAGCCGGTCCCGGTCGGTCTCGGCGCTCAGGAGGGTGGTGCGCAGGTTCTGGGCGGTCTCCTCCTGGGCCCGGCGGTTCGAGCGCTCGAGGGCCAGGAGGTCGGTGAGGTCGGCGATCTGGCGGTTCAGCTTCAGCAGAACGGTGTCGCGCCCGCTGATCTCCTGCGACAGGAAGAACTGGCCGACGACGAAGATCGTCAGCAGGAACACGACGGAGAGGAGCAGCGTCGCCAGGGCGTCGACATAGCCCGGCCAGACGTTGAGGGTGCGCTCGCGCCGCGCCAGCCGGGATGCCACCGGCTCAGACCCGCTCGCGGCCGAGGCGGTCGAGCACCTGCTTCAGCTCGCGCTCGCGGCTCGCCTGCGCCTCGACCCAGTCGCGGATCATCTGCTGCTCGGCCCGCATGTGCTGCACGAGGCCCTGGATGCCCTCCGCGAGGTTCGTCATCGCCTGGGTGGCGGCGCGCCCGTTGGCGCCTTCCGAGATCACGGCGGTGAGCCGCTCGACGGCCTCGCGCAGCTCCGCCGCGGAGGCGGGGTCCTGCGCGGCCGGGCGCGGCGCCGGGGCGACGCCCGGCGCGGCCGCCTCGACCTCCCCCGAGACCAGCCAATCCTCGAGTTGATTGTGGAAGCGGGCCTGGGCCTGCCCGGCCTGGAGGTCGAGGAAGCCGATGACGAGGGAGCCGGCGAGGCCGAACAGGGAGGCCGAGAAGGCGAGGCCGATGCCGCCGAGGGGCACCGCGAGGCCGTTCTTCAGCTCGTCGAACATCACGCTCGCCTCGCCCCCGCCCCGCATCGACTTGATGACGTTGCCGACGGCCGAGAGCGTGTCGATCAGGCCCCAGAAGGTGCCGAGCAGGCCGAGGAGGATGAGCAGGCCCGCGATGTAGCGCAGGATGTCCCGGCCCTCGTCGAGGCGGGCCGAGACGGTATCCAGGAAGGCGCGCACGCCGGGCAGCGTCGCGCCCTCGCGCCGGGCCTCGATGGCGGGAACCAGGGGGGCGAGCAGGCCCGGGGGCCGGCGCGGCGCCTCGCCCGCCGCCACCGCGTTGACGTAGGAGACCTCGCGGAACAGGCGCGCGACCTGCCCGAAGGCGAGCAGCACCGCGATCAGCAGCACGCCGAGGATCAGGCCGTTCAGCCCGGGATTGGCCAGGAAGGCCGGGGTGACCTGCCGGAACAGGACGAAGGCCAGGAACCCGACGAGGATGAGGAACACCAGCATCCGCACCAGATGGATGCTGGGTTTGGTCAGGGTCGGGGTCGCAGAACGGGCCGCCATCGGTCGCAACTCTTCGATTGCAGGCTCAGGACCGCTTCAAGCTTGAACGGCACGCCGGATCATCTTCGGCGCAGTGTGGCGACAGGTGCCGGCCCGATCAAGCCGGGCCGGCCGGCGGGCCACGGTGGATTGGGGCTAATCCCAGGCCCGGGGCCAGGTTTCCTCGAGGTGCGGCCCGAACCGCACAGGCGCCACCAGGGTGGCGAGGCCGGTGGCGGCGTCGGTCTCGACCGCGACGCCGCACAGGGTTCCGGGCCCCTGCGCCGATTCTAGGCGCGAGCCCGGCGTCTTCTGGAGGAAGCGGCGCAGGGGCTCGTCCTTCTGCATCCCCAGCACGCTGTCGTAGTCGCCGCACATCCCGGCATCCGAGAGGTAGGCGGTGCCTCCGGGGAGGATGCGGTGGTCGGCGGTGGGCGCGTGGGTGTGGGTCCCGACCACGAGGCTCGCCCGCCCGTCGAGGAAGGTGGCGAGGGCCTGCTTCTCGCTCGTCGCCTCGGCATGCATGTCGACGACGACCGCGTCGGCCGCGTCGCCGAGCGGGCAGGCCGAGAGCTCGCGCTCGGCCGCCGCGAAGGGATCGTCCATCGCGTCCATGAAGATGCGGCCCATCACGTTGACCACAAGGACGCGCGCCCCCGCCCGGGTCTCCACGATGGTGGCCCCCCGCCCCGGGGTCCCGGACGGGTAGTTGGCCGGGCGGATCAGCTTCGGCTGGCGGGCGATGAAGACCAGCGCCTCGCGCTGGTCGAAGGAATGGTTGCCGAGGGTCACGGCGTCGGCCCCGGCCTGCAGGATCTCGTCGCAGATGCTCTCGGTGATGCCGAAGCCGCCGGCCGCGTTCTCGCCGTTGACCACGACGCAGTCGAGGCGCCAGCGCTCGCGCAGGGCCGGAAGCCGGTCGGTGACGGCGTTGCGGCCCGGACGCCCGACGACGTCCCCGAGGAAGAGGAGGCGCATCGGCTGTGTCAGACCTTCCGGAGAGGAACGGGACCGTCCTCGGTGATGAGGTGGTCGAGGGGACGGTCGTGGGGCTCGGCCGGCACCTCGTCGATCTCCTGGGTCGCGAAGGCGATCCCGACGGTGAGAACCGGGTCCGGGCGCGAGAGGCGGGCGATGGCCCCGTCGTAGTAGCCGCGGCCGTAGCCGATGCGCTGGCCGCGCCGGTCGAAGGCGGCGAGCGGCACCACGAGGGCGGTCGGATCGAGGGGCGGCCGGTCGTCCCGGGGCTCGCTGAGGCCGAAGCCGCCGCGCACCAGAGCCTCGCCGGAGCGCCACTCGCGAAAGACGAGGCCCTCCGGGGTCACCTTCGGCAGGACGACGCGCTGCCCGCGCGCGAACAGGCCCTCGATGATCGGGCGGGGATCGACCTCGCTGCGGATCGGCCAGAACGCCCCGACGATCGGCGCCTCGGCGAGGCCCGGCAGGGCCAGCACGGAAGCGGCGACGCGCCGTGCGCCGGCGCGGCGGTGGTCGGGGTCGAGGGCGTCCCGGCGGGCCAGGGCCGCGCGGCGGAGATCGGCCTTGAGGGCGCTGATGGAAGACGTCGAGTGCGGAGCCACGTGAGCCGTTGGAGTGTCGATCCCGGGAAACCTACAGAGTAGGTGGGCGCCGTGTTGGCCAAGTCCAGGGACAAGGCCAGGGACAGCTCCCGAGGGAGTCGATAAGGCCCCGGGGAAAAGTTCTCCTGACGAACCCTGCAGCTCCGCAGACCACATGTAGCGTCGCCCGGGCGGCCGCGCCAGGGGCGACGGGCGCCGGGGCGCAGGAAAAGTGGGCAGGAAAAGCGAACGGGGAAAACGAGCGGGAAAAGCGAGCCTGCCGCGCGAATCATGCGTCGCCCCCGGGCGCCGAGCCCGCGCTCCGGGGGCCGCGGCGGGCTCCGGATGCCGAGGCGGAATCGAGGCCTCAGCCGCCCGCGAGGGCCTGGGACAGGCGCTCGATGCGCTCGGCCGCCCGGGTCACCCCGCGGGCGATCTGCCCCTCGCGCTCCGCCTGCTCGGCCGCCGCGCCCTCGACCTGACGGCGCAGGGCCGCGGTCTCCGCCTCGAGGGCGGCCATCCGGCGCTTCAGCTCGGACAGCTCGTCGGAGACCGTCAGGGCCGCCATGACGTGGAGGCGCATGTCGCCGATCTCCCCGAAGGCGCGCCGCATCTCGGAGATGCGCGCGTCGAGGCCGGTCGCGAGCTCGGTGAGGTGCGCCTCCTCGCCGTCGCCGCAGGCCATGCGGTAGTTCTTGCCGTCGATGGTGACGTTGATCTGGGGCATGCGGACAGGGATCCGGTCTCAGGCGGTGGGACGCGGATCGTCGGGGGGCCGCGTCAGCACGCCCTCGACGGCGTCGATCGCCCGGTCCAGGCGCTGGCCCACCGCGTCGGCGGTGGCCTCCACCTCGGCGAGGCGGGCGCTGGCGGCATCGAGGGCGGCGGCGAGGCGGGCCCGGTCCTCCGCCATCAGAGCGAGCTCGGTCTCGCGCTCGTCCGGGCTGCGCTCCCCTTCGAGGCGGCGATCCACCGTGGCCTCGAGCCGGCCGAGCGCGGTGTCGAGCCGGGCCAGCGCATCGTCGATCGCCGTCATGGCGCGCCGGAGCTTTTTATCTTCGGGGTCATGGATCGCCTCCCGGGGCAAGGTTTCGGCCAGACGGCCCGAGATTTCTAGCCGCCGATGCGCGAATTTGTGCGGGAAAACGCTGTCCGTCCCCGTACCGAGTCGGGCCTCCGGTCAACGACGGGGGATTGTCATCCGGGGTGCTTTGACACCCCGAAGTGCCATGCTAGACAGCCGCCGCCCGCTCACCCGCTGGTGACGGCGCGACATGCCGGAACTCAGCCCGTGACAATGCCCAGGTCCCCGCGCGCGTCATCCCTCGGCCGGATGATCCTCGGCGCCGGCGCGAGACCGGGTGCGGCTTCGGTTCATCGCAGGTTCAAGCAGGTTTCGCACAGAGCGGGTCGGGTTTTGCACGGAGCGGGCTTTGGCCGGCGGCCAAGCCAGCCCGCTCTCCACGACGGACGGCGCACGAGCATCGGCGCCGCGCACCAGGAAGGAGTCACGCCGTGACGGTGAAGGTTGCCATCAACGGTTTCGGACGCATCGGCCGCAACGTCCTGCGCGCCATCCACGAGGCCGGCCGCAGCGATATCGAGGTCGTGGCCATCAACGATCTCGGGCCGGTCGAGACCAACGCCCACCTGCTGCGCTTCGATTCCGTACACGGCCGCTATCCGGGTGACGTCGGCGTCGACGGCGACTTCCTCGTCCTCGACGGCAAGCGCATCAGGGTCACGGCCGTGCGCAACCCGGCCGAGCTGCCGCACCGCGACCTCGGCGTCGACATCGCCCTCGAATGCACCGGCATCTTCACCGCCCGGGACAAGGCCAAGGCCCATCTCGACGCCGGCGCCAAGCGCGCCCTCGTCTCGGCGCCCGCCGACGGGGCCGACCTCACGGTGGTGTACGGGGTGAACCACGACAAGCTGACGGCCGACCACCTCGTGGTCTCGAACGCCTCCTGCACCACGAACTGCCTCGCGCCGGTGGCCCAGGTCCTCAACGCCACCGTCGGCATCGAGCGCGGCTTCATGACGACGATCCACTCCTACACGAACGACCAGCCCTCCCTCGACCAGATGCACAAGGATCTCTACCGGGGCCGCGCCGCGGCGCTCTCGATGATCCCGACCTCGACCGGCGCCGCCAAGGCCGTCGGCCTCGTCCTGCCCGAGCTGAAGGGCAAGCTCGACGGCACCGCGATCCGCGTGCCAACCCCGAACGTCTCGGCGGTGGACCTCGTGTTCACGGCCAAGCGCGCGACCTCGGTCGAGGAGATCAACGAGGCGATCAAGGCGGCGGCCGCGGGCGGACCGCTCAAGGGCGTGCTCGGGGTCACCGACAGGCCGAACGTGTCGATCGACTTCAACCACGATCCGCATTCCTCGACCTTCCACCTCGACCAGACCAAGGTCATGGACGGCACCTTCGTGCGCATCCTGTCCTGGTACGACAACGAGTGGGGCTTCTCGAACCGCATGGCCGACACGGCGGTCGCCATGGCCAAGCTCATCTGAGGCGCTATCTCGGATCCCTCGACGTGCGAAGGCGCACCGGCACCCCGGCCGGCGGCGCCTTCGGGCGACCGGACCCGCGAACCGATGATACACGGGGCCTCGCGGCCGCGCCGCGACCGCTCCTGACCGCAGAGGTGTGCCTGAGATGACCGACGCTTCGCCGAAGACCGCGACGGGCCCAGACTTCATCCCCGCCTCCCCGCCCCCGACGCCGACCCCTCCGCCGGCCGTGCCCGCGCCTGCGCCCGCGCCTTCTTCCGCGCCTGCGCCTTCTTCCGCGCCTGCGCCTTCTTCCGCGCCTGCATCCGCCAAGGCGCCCGTGCCGGTGGCCGACAAGCCCGCCCCGGCGCCGGTCCAGGGCGGCCCGATCTCGGGCTCGCACCTCGCCGACCAGCTGGCCCGGATCGAGGACAAGTGCGCGCGGATCGAGGACAAGTACGCCCGCTCCGAGGCCCTGCTCTCGCGGGTGGAGGACAAGGTCGAGAACGCCTCGACGCGCATGAACGAGGCCGCCCGCCAATCCGACCTCGCCGCCTTGCGCACCGAGGTCCGCGCCGTGGGCGACCGCACCAAGCGCCTGCCCGGCGCCGGCGCCCTCGTCCTGACCGCGGTGATCACCGCCGTCCTGACGGTGGTCCTGATGGTCGCCGTGCAGCGCCTCAACCTCCAGAACCTGCTCCCGCCGCCGCGCTGAGCCCTGATCGCCGCGCGAAGCCCCCCGAACCGGATACAAGGCCAGGATGACCGCTTTCCGCACCCTCGACGATGCCGGCGCCCTGCGGGGCAAGCGCGTTCTGCTGCGGGTCGACGTCAACGTGCCGATGGAGAACGGGCGCGTCACCGACGCGACCCGGATCGAGCGCGTGGTGCCGACGATCCGGGAGATCGCCGACCAGGGCGGCCGGGTCGTCCTCCTGGCCCATTTCGGCCGGCCGAAGGGCAAGCCCGACCCGAAGGATTCGCTTAAGCCCGTCGTCGAGACCCTGAGCCGGCATCTCGGCCGCCCGGTCGCCTTCGCGGCGGATTGCGTCGGCGCGGCGGCCGGGGCCGCGGTGGCCGCGCTGAAGGACGGGGACGTGCTCCTCCTCGAGAACACCCGCTACCACGCGGGCGAGGAGACGAACGATCCGGCCTTCGCTGAGGCGCTCGCCCGCAATGGCGATCTCTACGTCAACGAGGCCTTCTCGGCGGCGCACCGGGCGCACGCCTCGACGGAGGGGCTGGCCCACCTGCTCCCCGCCTATGCGGGCCGCCTGATGCAGGCCGAGCTCGACGCCCTGACGAAGGGCCTCGAGGCGCCCCGGCGCCCCGTCATCGCGCTGGTCGGCGGCGCCAAGGTCTCCTCGAAGATCGACCTGCTGCAGAACCTCGTGGCCAAGGTCGACATGCTCGTCATCGGCGGCGGCATGGCCAACACCTTCCTGCACGCGCAGGGCAAGGGCGTCGGCACGTCGCTGTGCGAGAAGGATCTGGCCGACACCGCGATCCGCATCCTGGAGGCCGCCAAGGCCGCGAGCTGCCGCATCATCCTGCCGGTGGACGCCGTCGTGGCCTCCGCCTTCGCGGCGCACGCCCCCCACGAGACCGTCTCGGTCGACGCCGTGCCGGAGGCCGGCATGATCCTCGACGCCGGCCCGCGCTCGGTCGCCGAGATCGAGGCGGCCATCGACGCGGCGGCGACCCTGGTCTGGAACGGGCCGCTGGGCGCCTTCGAGCTCGCGCCCTTCGACGCCGCGACGGTCGCGGCGGCGCGCCATGCCGCCGAGCGCACCGCGGCCGGCCGCCTCGTCTCGGTGGCGGGCGGCGGCGACACGGTGGCGGCCCTCAACCACGCGGGCGTCGGCGAAACCTTCTCCTACGTCTCGACCGCGGGGGGCGCATTCCTCGAATGGCTCGAGGGCAAGGCCCTGCCGGGCGTCGAGGCCCTGCGGGCGAAGTAGGTCCGCGCCCGCGCGCAAGGCCTCGCCCGTTCCGGAAGGACCGGGCCGGCGGATTGGCGGCGGCCCCGCCCGGGCGGGGGGGCCGCGCCGCGCGCGGTATTAAGCCGGGGACAGCCACGAAATTTTCGCGTCGCGGTGCCCGCCACGGTTGCCCCGGCGCCTATATACGGGCGGACAGACGGCCCCTTGGGACGAGGAGTGGGATCATGGCGCGGATCACGTTGAGGCAGCTTCTCGATCACGCGGCCGAGTACGAGTACGGCGTGCCGGCCTTCAACATGAACAACATGGAGCAGGGCCTCGCCATCATGGCGGCGGCGGACGCCACCGATAGCCCGGTGATCCTGCAGGCGAGCCGCGGGGCGCGCGCCTACGCCAACGACGTCCTGCTCGCCAAGATGATCGACGGCCTCGTGGAGATCTATCCCCACATCCCCGTCTGCATGCATCTCGACCACGGCAACAACGAAGCCACCTGCGCCACGGCGATCCAGTACGGCTTCACGTCGGTGATGATGGACGGCTCCCTCAAGGCCGACGGCAAGACGCCGGCGGACTACGCCTACAACGTCGAGATCACCCGCAAGGTCTCCGAGATGGCGCATTGGGCCGGCGTCTCGGTCGAGGGCGAGCTCGGCGTGCTGGGCTCGCTCGAGAGCGGCACTGGCGAGGCCGAGGACGGCCACGGCGCCGAGGGCGAGCTCTCGCACGATCAGCTCCTGACGGACCCGGACGAGGCCGTGAAGTTCGTGCAGGCCACCAAGGTCGACGCCCTCGCGGTGGCGATGGGCACGAGCCACGGCGCCTACAAGTTCACCCGCAAGCCCGACGGCGCGGTGCTCGCCATGAACGTGATCGAGGAGATCCACCGGCGCCTGCCCTCGACCCACCTCGTCATGCACGGCTCCTCCTCGGTGCCCCAGGACCTCCAGGACATCATCAACCGGTTCGGCGGCGAGATGAAGCCGACCTGGGGCGTGCCCGTCGACGAGATCCAGCGCGGCATCAAGCACGGCGTGCGCAAGATCAACATCGACACCGACAACCGCATGGCAATGACGGGCCAGATCCGGAAGGTCCTCACCGAGAACAAGGCCGAGTTCGATCCGCGCAAGTACCTGAAGCCCGCGATGGACGCGATGACGAAGCTCTGCAAGCAGCGCTTCGAGGAATTCAACACCGCCGGCCAGGGCTCGAAGATCCGCCCCGTCTCGGTGGGCGCGATGGCCAAGCGCTACGCCGATGGCTCCCTCGACCCGAAGATCGGCGGGGCGCACTGAGCCGCGCCACGCGCGAGACCCCGGCGCGAGATCCCATGACCGAACCGCAGACCCGCCTCGCCCTCCTCACGCCCCACCGCGTCGACGGGAGCCACGCCGACGGCCTCGTCACGGCCCTCAGGGCGGGCTGCGCGGCGGGCGACGTGGCCGCCGTGCTGCTGCGCCTCGCCCCGAGCGACGAGCGCAGCCTCGTCGCCCTGGTGAAGCGCGTCGCGCCGGCGGTGCAGGAGGCGGGCGCCGCCCTCGTGGTGGCCTGCGCGGGTCATGACGGGGACCTCGTCAGCGTCGCCGCCCGCGGCGGCGCCGACGGCGTCCATGTCGACAAGCCGGGCGAGGGAGTCCTGGCGGACCTGCGGGGCCGCCTGCGCGACGGGCGCATCCTGGGGACCGGCAGCATCGAGAGCCGTCACGCCTCGATGGATGCGGGCGAGGCCGGCATCGACTACTTGATGATCGGCGGCCTCTACGCCGACGGCGCCGCGCCGGACCCGGATGCGGTGCGGGAGCGCGCGGCCTGGTGGGCCGAGATCTTCGAGACGCCCTGCATCGCGGTCGCCGCGGCCGAGGCCGAGGTCGCGGGCCTCGTCGCGACGGGCTCCGAGTTCGTCGGGCTGGAGAGCGGGATCTGGATGTCCGAACCGGCGGCGGTGGCCCGGGCGCAGGCGCTGCTCGCCGCCTCCGGGGCCGCTTCGTGAAGCTGGCGGGACCGCTCGCGGCCGTCGTGTCCCTGGTCGCCGGCACGGCGCTCGCGGCACCGACGCCGCCCGCGGCGACGCAACCCGGCGGCCCTGCCAGGGCCCAGTCGAAGGTCGAGGCACCCAAGGCCGACGCGAAGGGCGAGTCGCCCAAGGCGCCGACGCGCGAGCTGCCCTCACCCTACACCCCGAACTACAACGGCGGCGCCCGGCCGCCGCCCTCCGACAAGGCTCCGGACTTCGCCTACGGGGCCTATCAGCGCGGCCAGTACGTCACGGCCTTTCGCGAGGCCACCAAGCGCATCGAGACCGACCGCAAGGACACGGCCGCGATGACGTTGCTCGGCGAACTCTACAACCAGGGGTTGGGCATCCGGCAGGACGCCCAGAAGGCGGCCGAGTGGTACCGCCTCGCCGCCGCCCAGGGCGAGCCGCAGGCCATGGCTTCCCTCGGGCTGATGGCGATGGACGGCCGCGGCATGGTCAAGGACGCGAAGGCGGGCCGGCGCTGGCTGGAACAGGCCGCCGAGGCCGGGCAGCCGAGCGCCGCCTACAACCTCGCCCTGCTCCTGCTCGGCTCGGGCACGGATGCGGACCAGGCGCGGGCCGCCACCCTCTTCCGCAAGGCTGCGGATGCGGAGCTCGGCCCCGCCCAGCACGATCTCGGCGTGCTCTATCTCCAGGGCCGCGGGGTCCCGAAGGACCCGTCCAGGGCGGCGGATTGGTTCCGGCGCTCGGCCGATAACGGGGATCTCGCCGGCGAAGTCGAGTTCGCGATCCTGCTGTTCAACGGGACGGGCCTGACGAAGGACGAGCCCCGGGCCGCCCGCTACTTCCTGCACGCGGCCTCCCGCGGCAACGCCATCGCGCAGAACCGCGTGGCGCGGCTCTACGCGGTCGGGCGCGGCGTCCCGAAGAACCTCGTGGAGGCGGCGGCCTGGAACCTCGCGGCGGCCGCCCAGGGGCTCTCCGACGCGTGGCTCGACCAGACCCTGACCGGCCTCACGGCCGACGAGCGCGGCCGCGCCGAACGGCTCGCCGCCGAGCGGGCGAACGTGAAGTAGCGCTCGCCGTGCCCGCGGATGCGGGCGGGGGTGCGTCCGCGCGCCCGTCCGCCGTCGTCAGGAGGCCTTGGCCGCCGCGTTGCGCTTGCGGGTCGCCGCGGCCTTCCGGGCGGAGGCCGAGCGCTCGGCGGCCGTCCGGGTGGCCGCGGCCTTGCCGCCCGCGGCACCGCCCTTGTGGGCCGCCGGGTGCCCGGTGACCTTGCCGCGGCCGGAGCCGCCGGGCTTCTTGCCGCCGCCGTCATCCTTGTTGACCGTCGCCCAGGCCCGGGCCTCCGCCTCGGCCTCCGGCACCCCACGATCGACGTAGGATTCGGCGATGTGCTCCGCCTTGCGGACCTGCTTGTCGGTGTATTTCGATTTGTCGCCGCGGGACATGCTACGCTCCTCACGCTCGGCCCGCCGCCGGTCAGCCGACGTCGGTGGGCCCATCCAGGACCGCACGCACGCGCCGGATGAGGTCGGTGCGCCGGTAGGGCTTGTTCAGGATGTCGAACTCCGAACCCCCGACATCGGTTCGCTCCAGGCTCGCCTCGGCGTAGCCGGTGGTGAGCAGAACCTTGAGGCGCGGCTGACGCTTGCGGGCCTCGCGGGCCAGCACGACGCCGTTCATTCCCCCGGGCATGATCAGGTCGCTGAAGAGCAGGTCGACCTGCTCGCTGGCATCGAGGATGTCGAGGGCCTCGCGCCCGTTGGCGGCCGTCAGGGTGGTGTAGCCGAAATCCCGCAGGATCGCCCGGGCGAGCTCGGCCACGTCCTCCCGGTCGTCGACGATCAGGACGGTCTCGGTGCCGGGGCGGTCGACCACCCGCTGCGAGATCCGCGGCGCGGCGTGGTCGTCGCCCTCGGTCGCCGGGAAGGAGAGGCGCACCGTCGTGCCCTCCCCCATCGCGGACTCGATCTGGGCCGCCCCGCCCGATTGCTTGGCGAAGCCGTAGACCATGGAGAGGCCGAGGCCCGTGCCCTTGCCCTCGTCCTTGGTGGTGAAGAACGGGTCCATCACCCGCGCCAGCAGGTTCGGCGGGATGCCGGTGCCCGAATCGGTGATGCTGATGCCGACATAGCGCCCACCCCGCAGCGGCCCGACGCCGGTCCCGTCGCTTTCGTCGATCGTGCGGTTCTCGGTGGTGATGACGACGCGCCCGCCCGACGGCATCGCGTCGCGGGCGTTGATCAGGACGTTGAGGATCGCGACCTCGGCCTGGGTCGGGTCGACGCGGCAGTTCCAGAGGCGCTCGGCGAGCCGGAACTCCACGCTGATCTGCGCGCCGAGGGAGCGGTTGACCATGTCGGCCATGCCCTCGACGAGGGTGTTGAGGTTGACGGCCCGGCCCTCCAGGCGCTGCTTCCGGGCGAAGGCGAGGAGCTGCTGCGTGAGCGTCGTGGCGCGCTCGGCCGCCTGACGGATGTTCTCGGTGGCCCGTCCCAGGCGGGCCCGGTCGGCATCGGGCTTCTCGATCCCCGCCGCCAGGATGTCGACATAGCCGACGATGACCTGGAGCAGGTTGTTGAAATCGTGCGCGATGCCCCCCGTGAGCTGCCCGAGGGCCTCCATCTTCTGGGCTTGGCCGAGCGCCTCCTCGGCGTCGCGGCGGCGCGACACGTCGAGCTGCGACCCGAAGAAGTAGGCGAGGTCCCCGTCGACGTTCATCACCGGGGAGACGAACAGCGCGCTCCAGAACGAGGAGCCGTCCTTGCGGTAGTTCAGGATCTCGGTGGCGAATTCCCGGCGCTCGGCGATCGCGCCGCGCAGGTCCGCGATCGTCTCCCGGTCGGTCTCGGGGCCCTGCAGGAACCGGCAGTTCCGGCCGATCACCTCCTCGGTGGTGAAGCCCGTCATCGCGATGAACGCCTTGTTGGCGAAGATGATCGGGTTGTCCGGCTGGTGGGGATCCGTGACGATCATCGGCATCCGCGTGGTCTCCACCGCGGCGAAGAAGATGTCGGCATGATGATCGGTGATGGGGCCGGAGGAGCCCGAGCTGACGCGGGTCCTCGTGCCGGTCGGGGGCTTCTCGGGAATGTCGACCATGCTCGCGTGTGTCACACCGGGTTCAGCGGTCCGGACCGCACTGGGCACCATCCAACCGTGCACGGTGGTTCTATTCATCCGCGCCCAGGCTGTCGACCGACTGGGCCCGTGCATCGCCGTCGCGCCGCTGCGGTGCGGCAGGATCCGTTCGGTGCGGATGGCGACGCACCCCGCCGCCTTCGCGACATCGCTGCAACAGGCGTCCCGACTTCATGAGAAATCAGCCCCGGACGCACCGATCTTCTTGCCTCGGCGAACCTGATAAGGAATTCAAGCAGTATCGAGGGCGTCGGGACGCGATTCACGCCGCGCGTTTGCTCGCGGCTTTGCATCTCTGGGTTGTATTCCCACGCCCATGACCATGAGAATCGCAGAGTGGCGCGAGCAGGTTCCTGAGGAGGCGCGCGTGGCCGGGATCGACGTGGTGTTCATCGCGCCCGCCGGGGCCGGCGCCTCGCTGGTGCGCCGCACCATCCTCTTCGCCCTCGGGGAGGCCCTGCCCCGCATCGGCGAGTGCGTGATCCTGGCCTTCGGGGCCGAGCCGGGCCGGTGGCAGGTTCAGGACGTGGCCCACATCTTCGAGGAGGAGGGCCACGGCGTCGCCATCAAGCTGATGCCGCCCCGCGACTAGGCCGGCGCCGCGGCGGCGGGCTCCCGCAGGAGCACGGGCCCCTGGACCGGCGCGGGCGCCGGCGGCGCGGCCGGCAGGCGCGAGGCGTCGAGGACGGCCGCCAGCGCGTCGTTGAGGGACGTCACCAGGATGTCGGCGGAGGTGGCGCGGCGCAGCCGGTCGAGGGTCGCGGGGTCGCGCTCGCGCCAGAACCCCACGAGGATGCGCACCCCCGGGACCGCGGCGCGCGCCTGCCGCACAGTGAAGCGGATCGTCGAGAGGCTCACGGGCTCGAGGTAGGAGAAGCAGATCAGGGCGAAATCGGAATGCTCCGGCCGCTCCCCCGCCCGCAGGGCCGCGAGGGAGATCACCTCCGAGGCGAGGCCGTGACGCCCCAGGATCTGGCTCAGCATCAGGGTGGCGGCCTCGTCGAAGGGGCCTCGGCTGGAGACGCACAGCACCGGAACCTTGCCGCGCCAGGCCGGATCGAGGTCCTCGCGCGACAGCACGATGGCGGCGACCTGCCGGTCGGGGCCCGCCGCCGCGACGGCCGCCGCCGTCTCGGTGCTGCCGATCCGCGGCGTTCCCTTGCCGACGCGCCGGCGCACCCGCGCCTCGCCGAGGCGGGTGACCACGGTGCGGATCGCGGCACCGACCTGGTCCTGGCGGTCGCGGTCGAGGGTGCCGCGGGAGCGGTCCTCCTGCGCCATCAGGAGGCCCGCCAGGGCGACCTCGTCGTAATAGGTCACGAGGGCGCGCTCGCGCAGGAACTCGCGGCCCTGGTCGATCGCCTCGGCCGGATCGTTGGCGAGCATGCGCTGGTAGAAGATCTCGGGCGGCGACAGCGCCGGCTGATCGCCCAGCATCACGTCGAGGTACCAGAGCCGTTCGACGTGGCGGCCGAGCACCACGAGGCAGACCGTCAGCGGCGTCGCCAGGACGAGGCCGATCGGCCCCCACAGGAAGGTCCAGATCGTCGCCGCGAGGATCACCGCCACCGGCGAGATCCCGGTCGAGTGGCCGTAGAGCAGGGGCTCGATCACGTGGCCGGCGATGGGCTCGACGACGAGGAACAGGGCCGCGGTCGCGATGACCATGCTCCAGCCGGGATCGACCGCGGCGGCGAGGACGAGGGGCAGAAGCGCGCTGATCGCGGCGCCGACATAGGGCACGAACCGCAGGATCGCCGCGAGCACGCCGAACAGGGTGGGGCTCGGCACGCCGATCAGCCAGAGACCCACGCCGATGATGATGCCGAAGGCGATGTTGAGGGCGAGCTGGGCCAGAAAGAAGCGGCTGAGCCGGCTCGCCGCATCGTCGATCGCCGCCGTGGTCTTGCGCAGGTCCCCCGAGCCGGCGAGCCGGATCATCCGGTTCCGGAGATCCTCGCGCTGCAGCAGGATGAAGATCGTGAAGATCAGGATCAGGCCGGTGGTCGCCAGCGGATGCAGGATCGGCCCCGCGAAGGTGCCGAAGGTCTCGATCACGCCGGCCTTGGCGGCCTTGATCTCCACCGTCAGCGGGTGCTCGGGCGTGCCGGGCTTGGCGGCCGCCTCGCCGGCCGGGGCGGGCTGAAGCTCGGCACCGAGGTCCTGCACCATGTCGATGATGCGCGAGAACGTGCCCTGGCTCGCCGTCGCGCCGCGGAGCGCCGTGACCTTCTCGCGCATGGTGATCTGGTAGCGCGGCAGGTCGGCGGCGAGCTGAGCCGCCTCGTTGGCGATCAGGGTGCCGATGCCGACCAGCGCCCCGAAGGCGATCACCACCACGAGCAGGACGGCGGGGACGCGCGGCATCCCCACGCGCCGCAGGATCCGGACGGCGGGGACGAGGACGAAGCTGAGCAGGATCGCCAGCGTGACCGGCACGAGGATGTCGCGGCCGAAATACAGCGCGGCCATCACGGCCACGACCAGCAGGAACGAGGCGAGGGCCACGAAGACCGGCAGCGCCTGCCTCAGTCGGCGGGCCGTGACGGGATCATCGCTCATGCTCTACGCCTCTCCCTCGACAACGCACGTCGCCACGCCCAAACGGCCCCGCGGGTCCCTCAGGCCGCCGGTGCCGCCTCGCCGAGGGCCGCGCTGATCTGACTGAGCAGCTTCGAGAAATCGACGGGCTTCGGATGGTAATCGTCGCAGCCGGCCTGGATGGCCTTGTCCCGGTCCCCAGACATGGCGTGGGCGGTGAGGGCGATGATCGGGATGCGCTGGGTGTCGGTGCCCGATTTCAGCGCGCGGGCGGCGGACCAGCCGTCGAGGACCGGAAGGTTCATGTCGAGCAGGATCACGTCGGGCCGGCCTGCCCGGGCCTGCTGCACGCCCGCCTCGCCGTCATGGGCCAGGATGACGTCGTAGCCGCGACGCTTGAGGCGGCGGGACAGGAAATCCCAGATCTCCTCGTGGTCCTCGACAAGCAGGATCTTGGCCATCACGCGATACCCCTTTCACGCGAGCCGCCGCGCATTGTTCCCCAACGCGCGGCGGCGCACAATCGTCGCAAACCCTGTGACAGATCCCTCGGCGTCCCGGAAGCGCCGGTCCGGTCGCCCGGAGCGCCTCACTCCTCCGAGTCGAGGTGGAAGCGGACGTTCTCGATGTTCGCCCGGTCGAAGGCCTGCATCACGTGCTGGTAGGAGCGCTCCATCTCGGTGATCGCCTCGCCGGGCGCCTCCTCGGGCTTGAGCACGAACATCAGCATCGAGCGGCCGGTCACGTCGTAGCGCTCGCCGACCTTGAAGCTCTCGATGTCCTGGCTGTCGGGCAGGTTGGTGTCGAGGAGACGCGTCCAGGCGGTGCCGCCGACCGATTCCGGCAGCGTGAACGAGACGAGGTCGTGATAGGCGTTGTAGAGGATCAGCAGGGTCGCATCGCCCCCCCGGCGATGGATGCCGGTCGCCTGAGCCCGGCCGTCGAGGAGCACCGCGAGCGCGCGAGCGCCGCCCTCGTTCCAGTTCTCCGACGCCATCTCGCCGCCGTCCGGGCGCAGCCAGGTCACGTCCTTGACGCCGAGATCCTCGTCGAACGCACCCGTGAGGAAGCGCCCGCGGGTGAGGATCGGCAGGGCGTTGCGCAGCAGGATCAGGCGCTGCGTGAACTCGGCGAGGTCCCGCTCCTCGGCGCCCACCGCCTCCCAGTCGATCCAGGAGACCTCGTTGTCCTGGCAATAGGCGTTGTTGTTGCCGTTCTGCGTGCGGGCGAACTCGTCGCCCGCGAGCAGCATCGGCGTGCCGCGGGAGAGGAACAGCGTCGCCAGCATGTTGCGCATCTGGCGCAGGCGCACCGCCCGGATCTCCGGGTCGTCCGTCGGCCCCTCGACCCCGAAATTGTAGGACAGGTTGTGGGAGTGGCCGTCGCGGTTGCCCTCCCCGTTCGCCTCGTTGTGCTTCTCGTTGTACGAGACCGTGTCGTTCAGCGTGAACCCGTCATGCGCGGTGAGGAAGTTCACCGAGGCCCAGGGGCGGCGTCCGCGCTTGTTGAACTTGTCGGCCGAGCCGGTGATGCGCGAGGCGAGCGACGGGAGCAGGCCCTCGTCGCCCTTCCAGAAGCCGCGGACGTCGTCGCGGAAGCGGTCGTTCCACTCGGCCCAGCCCGGCGGGAAGCCGCCGACCTGATAGCCGCCGGGGCCGCAATCCCAGGGCTCGGCGATGAGCTTCACCGAGTTGAGGACGGGGTCTTGCCGGCAGGTGTCGAGGAAGCCGCCGCCCTCGTCGAAGCCGTAGGGCTCGCGGCCCAGGATGGTGGCGAGATCGAAGCGGAATCCGTCGACCCGCATCTCGGTCGCCCAGTAGCGCAGGCTGTCGGTGACGAGTTGCAGCACGCGCGGGTGCGAGAGGTTGAAGGTGTTCCCGGTGCCGGTATCGTTGATGTAGTAGCGCTCCTGGCCCGGCAGCAGCCGGTAATAGGAGGCATTGTCGATGCCCTTGAACGAGAGCGTCGGCCCCTTCTCGTTGCCCTCGGCGGTGTGGTTATAGACCACGTCGAGGATGACCTCGAGGCCGGCGCCGTGCATCCGGGCCACCATCTCCTTGAACTCGGAGAAGGCGAAGTCCGGCACCGCCGCGTAGCGGCGCGCGGGGGTGAAGAACGAGATCGTGTTGTAGCCCCAGTAATTCACCAGATCCTTCTGCTGCAGGTAATCGTCCTGCACGAAGGCATGCACCGGGAGCAGTTCGACCGAGGTGACGCCGAGGCTCTTGATGTAGTCGAGGACCGCCGGGTTCCCGAGGCCCGCATAGGTGCCGCGCAGGCGCTCGGGCACCATCGGGTGGAGCTTGGTCAGGCCCTTCACGTGGGCCTCGTAGAAGATCGTCTTCTCCCACGGCACGTGGGGCTTGCGGTCCCGGCCCCAGGTGAAGGCGGGATCGATGACCCGCGAGCGGCGGGTGTAGGGGGCGCTGTCCCGCTCGTCGAAGGTCAGGTCGTCGCCCGTCTCCATCTGGTAGCCGAACAGGGCCGGGTTCCACTCGATCGAGCCGACGAGGCCCTTGGCGTAGGGGTCGATCAGCAGCTTGTTGGGGTTGAACCGGTGGCCCGCCTTCGGCTCGTAGGGGCCGTGCACGCGGTAGCCGTAGATGCTGCCGGGACGCGCGTCCGGCAGATAGCCGTGCCAGACCTCGTCGGTGTATTCGGGCAGCTGGATGCGCTCGATCTCGCGCTCGCCGGCATCGTCGAACAGGCAGAGCTCGACCTTCGTGGCATGCGCGGAGAAGAGCGCGAAATTCACGCCCAGGCCGTCCCAGGTGGCGCCGCGCGGATAGGGCAAGCCTTCGCGGATCCGCGACCGCGCGGCGCGGGTCGAGGCACCCAGGTTTGCCCCGTTTCTGGTTTGGTCGGCCATGTTCACTCCGGTAGTAGACACCCTGCCGCGTGTGGGGGCCGCGCCTGCGGCGGACGGGGGTGCCCGAGCCGGAACGTGAACGTCCCGACCGCGGCGAAGGTCCGTAGCGCGGAAAATTTTTGCGCTGCAGCGCAGCGTGCGCAGAACCGGTGATCCGAGGTCCCGGCGGTGAGCCGAAACCTGGAACGCTCCGCGCCGGAACCGAGCGCCAACGCCCGCGGAGCGAGGACCGGAGGCCACGATCCGCCGGGATGTTCGCAACCCTTCGCCGGAACGGAGTCCGGCTGAGCGGCCTTGCTGAGATCGGGCATGCACCGGGGTGTCGAGCGCGCTTCTTGCGTGCCGGGACCGGCGGCGGGATATCGGGATGCCGGAGGGCTGCGGGCCAGCCTCCGGTCGGCTTTGGGCGGAGACGGCACATGATCGACGAGGGCAGCGAGCGCGAGCGGTCGGGCGGCTTGGCCGTCATCGCGGAGAGACACGGGGTCAGCGTCGACGCGGTGCGCCACCTGCTGCGCGCCCTCGAAGCGGGGCACGGCACGATGGCGCAATTCGATCATCCGGATCTCGGCGGCATGGGCCAGTGGTTCTCGGGCGGCATGGTGATGGTCGGGCGGATGTTCGACGCGGACCTCAAAGCACGGGTCTCGAGCCTCTGCAACGCGTTGTCCGGCGCCTTGCCGCGGGCGGGCTGGGACGGCGGGAACGCAACAGCGGCCGCCTCGGCCCCGGATGCCTGGTACCCGGCCGAGCTCGGCTGGCCCGCCACCACCGGCGCGCAGAACGGCCTGCGCTACGCCTATTTCCCGCAGACGCGCCGTCTCGCCATCGAGTCGGCGAGCGGCCTCGCCCTCTACGACACGGGCGAGCACCACATCACCGGAGCCTCGCAATCGAACGGGACGCTGCGCTTCTCGAGCGTCCACGGCCACGTCGATCTCGCGGCCCTGAAGCGGGTCGACGGGCCGGCACCCGAGCCGGCCCCCGCGGCGCCAGCCGCCGCGGCGGAGCCCCCGGCCGCGACCGAGCCGCGCCCGGCGCCGGGACCCGCGCGGGTGGGCGACGACCCGGCCGAAATCCTCGCCACGCTGGAGCGCCTCGCGGACCTGCACGGCAAGGGCATCCTCACCGAGGCCGAGTTCGCGCAGAAGAAGGCGGAGCTCCTCTCCCGCCTCTGAGGCCGGCGCGCCATATGGAGAGGGCGGCCGCATCGAGTCGCGCCGCACCCGATCCGCATGGCCCTCCTCCGCGACATCATCGAGATCCGGACGATCTACCACGAGCCCGCGGTCGCGGATTTCGCGCGCGGGCGGGAGATCCTCGACCGCTTCCCCGAGGCCGAGCGCATCACCGTGCCCTCGCACTGGAACATCCCGTCGCTGCACGGAAATGCCGGCTCCGTCGAGGATTGGGTGCGGATCAAGCGCTCGACCCTGGTGCTCGGGGTGAAGAAGGGGCTGACGATGCGGCCGAATGGGCGCAGCGCCCATTTCATCGCGCCCTCGACCTCCAACGGCTGCGCCATGGCCTGCGCCTATTGCTACGTCCCGCGCCGCAAGGGCTTCGCCAACCCGATCTCGCTCTTCGTCAATGTCGAGGCGGTCTGCGGCGCGATCCGGCGGCACGCCGCGCGGCAGGGGCCGCTGCCGGCGCCGGACAGCATCGACCCGGAATGCCACGTCTACGACATCGGCGAGAACGGCGACCTCTCGGTCGACGCGATGATCGGCGACAACGTGCGCGACCTCGTCGCCCTGTTCCGCGAGATCCCGAACGCCAAGGGCTCCTTCGCCACCAAGGCGGTGAACCGCGACCTCCTCGGCTACGCGCCGGAGGGCAAGACCCGGATCCGCTTCTCGCTGATGCCCGAGCGCATCGCCCGCATCGTCGATGTCCGGACCTCGCCGATCGCCGAGCGCATCGCGGCGATCGACGACTTCGTGGCCGCCGGCTACGAGGTCCACGTGAATTTCTCGCCCGTGATCCTTTACGAGGGCTGGGAGGCGGATTGGCGGACCCTGTTCGCGCAGATCGACGATTCGATCTCGGACGCCGCCAAGGCACAACTCAAGTGCGAGATCATCCTGCTCACGCACAATTCGGCGTTGCACGAGGTCAATCTCGGCTGGCATCCGAAGGCCGAGGCGCTGCTGTGGCGGCCGGACATCCAGGAGGCCAAGCGCTCGGAGGGCGGTGGCGAGAACCTGCGCTACCGCAGCGGCTGGAAGGGGCGCTGGCTCGCCCGGTTCCAGGCGCTCCTCGCCGAGCGGATGCCCTATTGCACGGTGCGCTACGCGTTCTGACGAACCGGAGCCGGGCCGGGCGCGTTTGACCCCGCGATCCCGTCAGGAGGCCCCCATGAGCGAGCATGATGCCCATCTGCGCGACGCCGTCGCGCTGGCGCAGGACAACGTGGCGGAGGGCGGCTCGCCCTACGGCGCGGTGATCGTCAAGGACGGGACGGTGCTGGCGCGCTCGGTCAACACGATCCACCGGACGAACGACCCGACGGACCATGCCGAGATGGTGGCGCTGCGGGAGGCGAGCCGGCGGCTCGGGAGCCGGGACCTTGCCGGGTGCATCGTCTACGCCAGCGGGCAGCCCTGCCCGATGTGCCACGCGGCGATGCGGCTCTCCGGCGTCCGGGAGGGCTATTTCGCCTATGCGGCGGAGGAGGCGGACAGCTACGGGATGCTCACCGCGGGCATCTACGCGGAATTGTGCAAGCCGCTCGACGAGCAACCGATGCGCCTGCGCCAGATCCGCCCCGACGCCATGACGCCGCCCTACGCGGCGTTCCGCGACAGGCGGAACAAATCATGAGCGATCCGCCGGATTCGGGCCCGGACCGGACGATGGGGATGTTCCGCGCCGCAGGCCCGGATCAGTGGGTCCAGGGTGCGGTGCGATTGAACTTGAAGTTGTCCGAGTAGGACAGGCCCTTGCGCACGACCGGCTTGTGCGGCTCCTCGACCCGGTAGGCGATGCCGGCGCGCTGGGCGTAGGCCACGGCCTCCTCGCGGGTGTCGAACTCGAGCCGGACCTGCTGCAGCATGTCCGAGGAGCCGACCCAGCCCATCAGCGGATCGGTCTCCCGCGGGCTGGTCTGGTCGAATTCGAGCAGCCATTGCTTGGTGCGGGCCATGCCCGACTGGGAGGCATCCTTCGACGGCTGGAAGATGCGCGCGCTCGACATCGTTCGACTCAACGGCTCCGGAGATCTTGGTCGGGGCGATAGGATTCGAACCTACGACCCCCTGGTCCCAAACCAGGTGCGCTACCAGACTGCGCTACACCCCGACATGCCAAGGTTTCTAGGGACTCCGCCCCGTCCCGGCAAGGGCGGTCGGCGCCGCGGGGGCGCGGGCCGGCCCGGGCAGGGTCCGGGCGAGGCCGAAGCCGAGCAGCGCGGCGCCGGCCAGGACCGCGAGCACCCCCGGCAGCCCGGCCAAGCCGTAGGCGAGCCCCCCGAGGGTGATCCCGAGGCTGCCGCCCAGGAAGGTGCAGGCGTTGATGAGGCCCGAGCTCTGCCCGGCCTGCCCGGCCGGGAGCGCGGCCAGCGCGAGGCGGGGCGCGACCGCGTAGGGCAGCGCGAGGCCGGCCCCGATCAGGAGGAGGCCGAGACCGAGCCCGGGCAGCGAGCGCGCCGCCGACGC
The DNA here is from genome assembly GCF_008806345.1 of Methylobacterium planeticum. Taxonomy (GTDB): domain Bacteria; phylum Pseudomonadota; class Alphaproteobacteria; order Rhizobiales; family Beijerinckiaceae; genus Methylobacterium; species Methylobacterium planeticum. Next base: position 37,872 of record NZ_VZZJ01000003.1, read on the forward strand.
GGCGGCGAGCCCCGCGCAGGCGGCGACGATCAGCAGCATGGCGCCCCCGATCAGGCGGCGCGGCCCGAGCCGCTCCGCGAGGCGCGGGCCGAGGAGCGCGAGGCCGAACAGGCCGGCGCTCAGCGGCAGCAGGGCGAGGCCCGCCCCGATCGGGCCGAGCCCGAGCCCGCGCGGGTCCTGCGCATCGAGGTTGAAGTAGAGGAGGAGCGGCAGGATGCAGAACATCGCGACCGCTCCCGTCCCGGCCGGGCGCAGGAAGTCCGGCCGGGCGAGGAGGCGGAGATCCACCAGGGGGTCGGCGCGGGCGCGCTCGGCCCGGGCGAACAGGGCGAGGCTCGCGCCCGCGAGCAGGAGGGGCGCCACGAGGCCGAGGGGCGCGTGCCGGGCCTCGCCGAGCCCGCGCAGGGCGAAGATCGTCGCCACCATCCCGCCCGCGAGCCAGAGGAACCCCGCCCCGTCGAAGCCGTGCAGCAGTGATGCCCGGGGCGGCAGGGCGAGGCGGCCGGCGCTCGCGAGCCCGCCGGCGGCGACGAGGAGCGCCAGGGCATTGGCGCCGAACAGCGCCCGCCAGCCGAGGGCGTGGGTGAGCACGCCGCCGATCAGCGGGCCGAGGCTGAAGCCGAGCAGCAGGGCGCCGGCCCAGGCGCCGATCGCGGCGCTGCGCCGCTCCGCCGCCGCCGCGGCGCTCACGGCCGCGAGGCTGCCCGGCACCGCGAAGGCGGCGCCGAGCCCCTGCAGGGTGCGGCCGGCCAGGAGCGACACCGCCCCGTCCGCCGCCGCGATGACGCCGGAGGCCAGCGCGAACAGGAGGAGCCCCGCCACCGCGACGAGGCGGGCCCCGGTCCGGTCGGCCGCCTTGCCGCCGAGGATGATGCAGGCCGCCGAGGCCAGCAGGTAGGCGTTCACCGCCCATTCGAGCTCCGCTCGCCCGAGGCCGAGGTCGCCGCGCATGGTCGGCAGGGCCGCCATGATGGCGGTGCCGTTGGCGCCGACCGCCAGCATGCCGAGGCAGGCCGCGCCGGTGATGCGCCCGGCCCCGGCGCCCCCCGGGCTCATCCGCCGGCGCGCCGGTCGAGCGCTGCCCGGACGAAGCGGCCGGCGCTCGCCAGGGAGGCCCGGCCCTCGGCAAGCTCCGGGTGGAACAGGTGCCAGGCGTGGATCATGTGCGGCCAGACCTCCAGGGTCACGGCCACGTCGGCGGCCCCGGCCGCGCCGGCGAGCCGCACCGCATCGTCGAGGAGCGTCTCGGCGGAGCCGACCTGGATCAGGGTCGGGGGCAAGCCCGCGAGGTCGGCGTAGAGGGGCGAGACCCGGGGGTCGCGCGGGTCGGTGCCCTGCAGGTAGTCGGCCGCCAATTCGGCGAGGTAGCCGCGGTGGATCAGCGGGTCGACCGCGTCCTTGCTCGCCAGGCTCCCGCCCGTGAGCGCGAGGTCGACCCAGGGGGAGCTGCACCAGAGGCAGCCCGGCAGCGGGTCCCCGGCCTCGCGCAGGCGCCCGAGGGTGGCGAGCGCGAGGCCGCCCCCCGCGCTCTCGCCGGCGAGCGCGACGGCGCCGGGCGCGATCCCGAGGGCGAGGAGGCCCCGATAGGCCGCGAGGGCGTCGTCGAGGGCCGCCGGGAAGGGATGCTCGGGGGCGAGCCGGTAGGCCACCGCGAGGGTGCGGGCGCCCGCCTGCCGCCCCGCCTCGGCGACCATGTGGCGGTGGCTGGCGAGCGAGCCCGAGATGTAGCCGCCCCCGTGCAGGAACAGGAGCACCCGCGCCGGGTCGGCGGCGGGGGTGCGGGTCCATTCCGCCGGCACGTCGCCGATCCCGGCCGGCGCGACGGAGACGTCGGCGGGAAGCGCGTAATCGGCCCCGAGGCTGTCGAGGCGCTCGCGCCGCGCCGCGAGGTCGGCGGGCCGCGGGCGGGCGGCGAGGCGCGCCCGGACGGCGTCGATCCCGGAAGTCGCCATGCTCCTCCCCTGATGTCCCTTCGCTGCCGCGCGGATCCGGGGCCGCTCCCCGGCGGAGCATCCGGGCCAGGGCTTCAGGCTCGCAGGGCGGAGGGCGATGTCAAGCTTGGGCCAGGGCTCGCTTGACCTCGGTACGCCTGCGTCCCACCTGCGCCGCGAGGGCGGCCCGCACCGGACGTTATCTCAGGAGTTCCGATGATCGATCTGTATTACTGGCCGACGCCGAACGGCCACAAGGTCACGATGTTTCTGGAGGAGGCCGGCCTCCCCTACCGGATCAGGCCCGTCAACATCGGGAGCGGCGACCAGTTCAAGCCGGACTTCCTGACGATCGCCCCGAACAACCGCATGCCGGCGATCGTCGACGACGCGCCGGACGGCGGCGGCGCCCCGGTCTCGCTGTTCGAATCCGGCGCGATCCTGCTCTACCTCGCGGAGAAGACCGGGCGCTTCCTGCCCGCGGACCTGCGCGGGCGGGCCGAGACCCTGCAATGGCTGTTCTGGCAGATGGGCGGCCTCGGGCCGATGCTCGGGCAGAACCACCACTTCTCGCAATACGCCCCCGAGAAGATCCCCTACGCGATCAACCGCTACGTCAACGAGACCAACCGGCTCTACGGCGTCCTCGACCGGCGCCTCGCCGACCGGGCCTTCGTGGCAGGCGCCGACTACACGATCGCCGACATGGCGGCCTATCCGTGGATCGTGCCGTGGGAGAAGCAGGGCCAGAACCTCGACGAGCATCCCCACCTCAAGCGCTGGCTCGGCGCCATCGCCGAGCGCCCCGGGACCCGGGCCGCCTACGCGCGCGCCCCGGAGGTCAACCCGGATTTCGGCAAGACCATGAGCGAGGACGCCAAGAAGGTGATGTTCGGCCAGACGGCCGCGAACACGAAGCGTTGACCGCACGGGGCCTTCCCGGACGGGAAGGCCTCCCCGCCGGCCGCGGCGGCCGAGAGATGCGGCGGATAAGGACAGAAAAGCGTCAGAATTCGCGGATGCCGCGGTCGCGCCAAGACCAATCGATCGCCTCAGGTTGCACTGCACACACCTTAAGGTTTTTCTTGCCTGTCCTTGTGCTCGATCATGAACAGCTACATTCCATGATCGCCGCAGGTCTTAAGTTTCATCATCCCGCATGCTAAGCCCGACCCCGGCGCCGTGACGCAGGATCAGAGCCGTCGCGGCCCGCTTTCATGCTGGGACAACGGAGATGGATCTCGGTCTTTGCGCGCGTGGGTGCGATGGGACCCGGCGGCAAGCGCGCGCGAGTGGACGCCACGATTGCGGAGCGTCATCATTCTCCTTCGCAGGATCTCGCGCTGAGCCTCGGGCGCGGCCGGCGCGGCGCGGGTGCGCGTCGTGACGGTCGCGGGGCTCGCCTTCTCGTCCCACGCCTACCTGCAATTGGTGGAGAGCTTCGGGCTCACCGGCCACTGGAGCTGGAACTTCGACACCGGCATCCAGACCTGGTCCCTCGGCCTCCACCGGATCCTCGGGCTTGCCCCCGGTGCCCTGCGGCCGGATTACGACGCCTTCCGCAACCGGGTGCATCCCGAGGACCTCGCGGTGATCGAGACCGCGTCCGAGATCGTGGAGGACGGGCTCCTGCGCGACCACCGGGTCCGGGTGATCCGCCCGGACGGGTCGGTGCGCATCCTGTCCACCCGCGGCGAGGTCTACGTCTCCCCGGAGGCCCGCCCGCGCGCCGCCGCCTGCACGGTGCTCGACATCACCGAGCCGGCGCATCTCGCGCGGGCGCAGGCCCTGGAGCGGCGCCGGCGCTGGGCCCTGTTCGAGCAGAGCCAGGGCTTCCAGTTCACCAACTCGATCGAGGGCGAGTTCCACTTCCCGCCGGAGCTGTTCGCCCTGACGGGGCTGCCCCCCGACGCGGTGGCGGACGACCCCTTCCTGACGATCCATCCGGGGGAGCGCGAGCACTGGCGCGGCCTCAGCATCGAGGCGCAGGCCGCCGGGCTGGTCCACATCGCCACGCCGCTGGTGCCCCTGGCGCATGGCGGCAACCGGCGCTTCGTCGTCGTCACGGTCCCGGTCCTCGACGCGGCGGGGTCGATCGTGGAGTGGAGCAGCATCACCCAGCCCGCCGAGACCGCGGGCCTGCCGATCACGGACGGGGCCCGGGCGGGCCTGGAGCAGGCCGTGCGCGGGCACCACCTGCGGGCGGCCCGCGCCCTCCTCGGCTGGTCGATGTCCGACCTCGCCCGGGCGAGCGGCCTCTCCTTCTCCACCGTCCGGCGCCTCGAGGACGATGGCGAGAGCCCGGCCGCCCGCTCGCGCCACGCGGTGATCGCCGCGATGCGCATTGCCGGCATCCGCTCCCTGCTCCTCAACGGCAACCGCATCGCGGTCGCGCGGCGCTGAGGCTGGTGGCCGACATCGCTCCCTTAATCTTGTCGGCTCGTGACCCCGAGCGCACCATCGGTCCGCGCACCAAGCGTCAGAACTCGATCGCGCGGAGAGCGGGGCCGTCAGCGCAGGCTGTCGAGGGGCACCGGCGCGGCGTGGGGGCGCGTGGCGAGCATCCGGTCGATCAGCGCCAGAACCTCGGCGCGCCCGCAATTGGCCGCGGGCTCGAAGGGCGTCCAGGTCTGGGTGAAGTCGAGCCGGGCGAAGACGTCGCGGTAGCGGCGCAGCTCGTTCGTGGTCAGCGGCACCCCGCGCACGAAGGCCTTGTGGGCCGAGATCGTGAGCGCGCGGCGGGCATCCTCCGGGTCGAGCTCGAATTTCAGCGCGTCGCCGCAGAACAGGATCTTTCGCGAGCGGTCGAACAGGACGGCGTGCCCGTCGAAATGCCCGGCGGTGCGGTGCAGCTCCAACCCCGGCAGGGGCTCCAGGACATCGTCGTAGGGCCAGGAGACCTGGAGCGCCGCGCTCCAGGTGAAGTCCGCGGCCGGCAGGCAGAGCTCGGGGTCGAAGCGGTCCTGAAGCTGCACCAGGGCGCCGTAGGAATGCGGGTGCGAGGCGGAGAGGACCGCCATGCCGCCGAGGCCCGCGATGTGCTGGAGCGCGGCCTCGCTGAAGACCGGGCAGGCCTCGAAGCCCATGTTGCCGGCCGGCGTCTGGATCAGGTAGGCGCTCGGGCCGATGCCGGAGACCGGCTCGTTCCAGAAGCGCCAGATGCCGGGCTCCAGCTCCTGCCAGTGGCAGGGGAACCGCGCCTGCGCCTCCGGCTCGGTCCAGAAGCGCCAGCCGTCCTGCGGCACCACGTGGCGCGCGTCGAGGCACATCGGGCAATGCGGCGGCGCCTCGAAATGGCGCTGCCAGAAGCCGCAATTGTCGCAGGTATAGGCGGGCAGCGCGAGGGCGCCCGCGAAGGGCAGGTAACCGGGCACGGGCGTCTCGTCCTTGAGGCGGCGATGGCGTCAGGTATCAGGCCGCCGGCGGGATTGCATCCCGGCGGGACTGCGTCCCGGCGGGATGGGGCGGGCCGCCCCCCGTCGCGACGGCAACCCGCGCCCTTCCGTTCCCCGGCCTCGATCCGCGACGGATCGCGGGCCGTCGCCGGGTTTCTTCAGGCTCCGCCCTAGGAATGGGCGGGCGAGCCGTGGGGCACGTCGTCCCGGTCCGGCGTCGGGCCGGACGGGTCGTTGCCGCGCTTCTTCGCGACCCAGATCAGCACGCGCCGGATGGCGACGTAGAAGACCGGGGTCAGGAACAGGCCGAACACCGTCGCGCCGATCATGCCGAAGAACACCGCGGTGCCGAGCGCCTGGCGCATCTCGGCACCGGGGCCGGTGGCGATGACGAGGGGCAGCACGCCGAGGATGAAGGCGAAGGCCGTCATCAGGATCGGGCGCAGGCGCAGGCGGCAGGCCTCGACCGCCGCCTGGACCGGGCCCTTGCGCTCGGTCTGCTCGATGTCGTGGGCGAACTCGACGATCAGGATCGCGTTCTTGGCCGCGAGGCCGATGAGCACGATCAGCCCGATCTGGGTCAGGATGTTGTTGTCCTGCCCTCTCAGCTGCACCCCGAACAGGGCCGCGAGCACGCCCGTCGGCACCACGAGCAGGATCGCGAGCGGCAGCGCCCAGGATTCGTACTGCGCGGCGAGCACCAGGAAGACCAGGAGCACGCCGAGGCCGAAGACGTAGATCGCCGTGTTGCCGGTGGCCTTCTGCTGGAACGCGATCTCGGTCCAGTCGTAGGCCATGCCCTCCGGCAGGGCCTTGGCGGCGATCTGCTCCATCGCGGTCAGCGCCTGGCCCGTCGAGACGCCGGGCTTGGCCACGCCCTGCACCGGCACCGAGTAGAACAGGTTGAAGCGCTGCACGATCTGCGGGCCGGTGATCTCGCGGATCTGGGCGAGCGTCCCCATCGGCACCAGGGCGCCGGTGGAGGAGCGCACCTTCAGCTGCTCGATGTCCTGCTTCGAGAGCCGGAACGGCGCGTCCGCCTGCACGCGCACCTGGTAGATCCGGCCCAGCGTGTTGAAGTCGTTCACGTAGGCGCCGCCGAGATTGGCCTGCACCGTGGCGAAGACGTTGGCGAGGGGCACGTTGAGCATGCGCGCCACCGTGCGGTCGATGTCGAGGTAGAGCTGCGGCGTGTCGTTGCCGAAGGTCGTGAACACCCGCTGCACGTCGTTGCTCTGGTTGGCCTGCCCGATCAGGTCGCCGGCGGCCGCCAGCAGCGGGCCGATCGCCGAGGATTGCCGGCTCTCCACCTGCATCTTGAAGCCGCCGCCATTGCCGAGGCCGCGCACGGGCGGGGGCGGGATCACGATGACCCGCGCCTCCTGGATGCTGGCGGTCGCCTTGAGCACGTCGCCCGTGATCACCGCCGCGGTGCGGCCCTGCGCGGCCCGCTCCTTGGCGTTGGCCAGGGTGATGAACATGACGCCCGAGTTCGTCGTGTTGGTGAAGGTGGCGCCGTCGAAGCCCGCGATGATGACGGTGTTCGTGACGCCGTCGATCTTGCGGGCCTCGGCCGCGGCCCGGTTCACCGCGTCCGTGGTGCGGTCGAGGGAGGCGCCCGAGGGCAGCTGCACCACGCCGATCAGGTAGCCCTGGTCCTGGTCCGGGATGAAGCCCGTGGGGGTCGTCTGCGCGAGGTGGAGCGTCGCCGCGATGATGCCCGCGTAGAGCACCATCATGACGAGCAGCCCGACCACGTAGCCGGTCAGCGCCCCGATCACCCGGGCGTAGCCGTGCGAGAGCGCGTCGAAGCCGCGGTTGAACAGGCTCGCCAGCCAGGCGACGAAGCGGGCGAGGAAGAATTTCGGCTTCTTGCGGGCGTGGTGGGGCTTCAGCAGCAGCTTGCACAGCGCCGGCGACAGCGTCAGCGAGTTGAACATCGAGATGATGGTCGAGGCCGCGATGGTCAGGGCGAACTGCTTGTAGAACTGGCCCGAGATGCCCGGGATGAAGGCGGTCGGGATGAACACCGCCGAGAGCACCAGCGCGATCGCCACCACCGCGCCGCCGACCTCGTCCATGGTCTTGTGCGCGGCCTCGCCCGGCGAGAGCCCCTGCTCCATGTTGCGCTCGACGTTCTCCACCACCACGATGGCGTCGTCGACCACGATGCCGATGGCGAGCACGAGCCCGAACAAGGTCAGGTTGTTCAGCGAGAAGCCGAAGGCCGCCATCGCCGCGAAGGTGCCCACGAGCGAGACCGGGATCGCGATCACGGGGATCAGGGCCGTGCGCCAGCTCTGCAGGAACACCAGCACCACGATGACCACGAGGGCCACCGCCTCGAACAGGGTCTTGTAGACCTCCTGGATCGATTCCTCGATGAACTCGGTCGGGTTGTAGGCGATGCGGTACTCGACGTCCGGCGGGAAGTTCTTCTTCAGCCGGTCGATCGTGGCGCGCACCTGCGTGGCGGCGTCGAGGGCGTTGGTGCCCGGGCGCTGGAACACGCCGATGCCGACGGCGGGCGTGTCGTTCAGGAAGGAGTTGGTGGTGTAGTCCTTCTGGCCCATCTCGACGCGGGCCACGTCCTTGATGCGCACGAGGCGCCCGTCCGCGGCCTTGACGATGACCTCGGCGAATTCCTCCGGCGTCTGGAAGCGCCCCTGCGACTGCACCACGAGCTGGAAGGCGTTCGAGGAGGGCGCGGGCGGGGCCCCGAGGGCGCCAGCCGCCACCTGCACGTTCTGCTCCTGCAGGGCGGTGGTGATGTCGGTGGTCGTCAGCCCGTAGGCCGCGAGCTTGTTCGGGTCGAGCCAGATGCGCTCGGCGTACTCGTTGCCGCCGAAGATAGAGATGTCGCCGACGCCGTCGAGGCGCAGCATCTCGTCGCGGATGTTCAGGTAGATGTAGTTGGCGAGGTAGTTCTGGTCGTAGGTCCGCTTCGGCGAGAGCAGGTGCACCACCAGCATCAGGTCGGGCGAGGCCTTGCGCACCGTGACGCCGAGGTTGCGCACGTCCGGCGGCAGGCGCGGCTGCGCCACCGAGAGCCGGTTCTGCACGAGGACGTTAGCGATATCGAGGTTGGTGCCGACCTTGAAGGTCACCGTCAGCAGCATGTTGCCGTCGTTGGTCGACAGTGACGTCATGTAGAGCATGTTGTCGACGCCGTTGACCTCCTGCTCGATCGGCGTCGCGATGGTGGCCGCCACGGTCTCGGCGTTGGCGCCCGGGAAGGAGGCGCGCACGGTCACGGTCGGCGGCACGATCTCGGGATATTGCGAGACCGGCAGCGCCTCGTAGGCGACGAAGCCGAGGAGCAGGAAGATGATCGACGTGACCGAGGCGAAGATCGGCCGGTCGACGAAGAAGTGGGCAAAGCGCATCGGTCCAAACCTCTCGCCACCCGGCACCCCTGGAGGCGGTGGGCGGCTTGCGTCGTCTGCGGCGCGGCGCCCGGGGCCTCGTGGCCCCGGGCGCGACGGTCATCGGTTCGAGCCTGTCGCGGAGACCCCGCCCCCGGGAGCGCCGCGTCAGGTAGAGCGGTTCGGCTGGGCCGTCCCGGGTCCGGCCGCGCCGGGGCGGGCCCGGCTCAGCTTCGGCTCGGCGGCAGCGTCTTCATCTCGGCCGTCACCTTGGCGCCGGGGCGCACGCGGGTCAGCCCGTTGATGACGACGGTCTCGTCGCCCTTCAATCCCTCGCGGATGACCCGGTAGCCGTCGACCTTCGGGCCGAGCTTGATCTCCCGGGCGGCGGCGGTGCCGTCCTCGGCGATCACGTAGACGATGCGCTTGTCCTGGTTGGCCGTGACCGCGTCGTCGGGGAGCAGGATGCCCTGGTAGGGCTTCGTCGCCGGCAGCGAGACGATGCCGAACAGGCCCGGCTTGATGAAGCCGTCCTGGTTCTCCACCGTGGCGCGCAGGAGCACCGTGCCGGTCTGGTTGTCGACGCGGTTGTCCACGAAGTCGAGGGAGCCCTTGCGGGTCGGCTTCTCCTCGCCCGTGAGCGCGATCAGGATCGGCACGCCCTTGCCCTGCTGGGTCTGGCCCATGCCGATGCCGAGCGAGCCCTGGTACTTCAGGAAGGAGCGCTCATCGACCGTGAAGCCGAAATAGATCGGGTCGAGGGAGACGATCGTGGTCAGGAGGGTCTGGTCGGTGATGACGATGTTGCCCTCGGTGACGAGGCGCCGGCTGATGCGGCCGTTGATCGGCGAGCGCACCTCGGTGAAGTCGTAGTTGAGCTGGGCCTGGCGCAGGGCCGCCTCGGCGTTGTCGACGTCGGCCTGCGCGGTCTGCGAGGCCTGCCGGCGCTGGTCGGTGACCTGCTCGGAGATGTTGCCCGAGCGGCTCAGGGTCTGGGCGCGGTCGAGATCGGTCTGGGTGAAGTTCAGGCGCGCCTTGGCGGAGGTCAGGGTCGCGGTGGCCTGGTCGAGGGCCGCCTTGTAGGGCCGCCGGTCGATCACGAAGAGCAGGTCGCCCTTCTTCACCGTGGCGCCGTCCTGGAAGGCGATCTTGTCGAGGTAGCCCGTCACCCGGGCCCGGACCTCGACGAACTCCACCGGGTCGAACCGGCCCGTATAGGCGTCGCGCTCGACGATCTCGCGCACCACGGGCTTGGCCACCGACACGGTCGGGGGCGGGCCGCCGGGGGCCTGGGCCAGGGCCGGGCCGGCCGCGAGGCCGAGGCCCAGCAGGCCCGCGGTGAAGCCGAGTCGATTCAGAAGGCTTGTGAGCCGCTTGCGCATGTTGGTTTTCCCTGCGCCTTGCGCCGTAGAAGCTCGGCGCCCGTCATGGGGTGCGTTTCCGCACAATCCTGCGGAACGAACGGCCGGAGCCGGATGATTCCCGGTTGAAACCGGAACGGGGCGACGGAACGGGCCCGGCCCGGAGCTACGCGACCGGTTCACCGGAGCCGTACCAGTCCTTGAAGCCGCCCCGGTAATGCGCCTCGATCGGCAGGCCCGCATTCTGCGCCGCCGACAGGGCGTGCAGCGAGCGCACGCCCGCCGCGCAGGAGAAGACCGGCCGGCGCCCGTCCTCCGCCACCAGGGCCGCGAGCGCCGCGGTGTCGAAGCTCGAGAGCGGGTGCGTGACCGAGCCCGGGATGTGGCCGGCCTCGAATTCGTGGGGCTCGCGCACGTCGATGACGAGCAGCGTGCCGTCCGCCAGGCCGCGCTTGATCGCGTCCCGGTCCAGATCCACAACCTTCATACGCTCCCCTTTCCTGACCCTCGCGGCCCCGCCGCGGCGGGCCGTTCCGCGCCGCCCGGCGCAACTCCATACCCGACGCGCGGGGTCGCAGGCGACAGGCCGCGGCGCGTTCCGCGGACCGACCCGCCCCGCGGATCGTCCGCCGGCATCGGTCGCCGGCAGGGATCCCCGACCGGCGCGATGACCGCCGGGCGAGGCGCCCGGCGGCGGAGTGACAGGCAGGCAAGCGTCGGAATCGCCGCGGCCGAAGCGCGGGCTGACGCTTTTTCATATTCGTCAGTCGTCAGCGTGGCAACCGGGACGCCGCCGGCGCCGGCTTCCGCATCGCCCTGCTGGCGGCCACGACCCTCCGTGCGGGCGCGGCCATCCGCGGGCCCACGACGCCGCTCACCCCTGCAGCGCCTCCTCGGCCTGAGCGAAATGGGCGGCCCAGCTCGGGCCGGCATAGCCGTCGAGGCGCGCCGCGAGGGTGGCCCGCCGCGCCGAGCCCGGCGCGCCGAGATCCTCGACGGCCCGGATCCAGCCGGGGCCGTCGAGGGGATCGAGGAACTCCGCGAAGCCCTCGCCGATCTCGCGGTGGACCGGGATGTCGGAGGCGATCACGGGCAGGCCGCTGGCGGCGGCCTCCACCACCGGCAATCCGTAGCCCTCCGTGAAGGAGGGCATCAGCAGGGCGGTGGCGCTGCGCATCAGGGCGGCGAGCCCGGGGGTCGACAGCCCCGAGACCTCGATCACGGGCTCGCGGATCGCCGCGCAGCGCTCCAGCATGTCGACGATGTTCTCCGCCTCCCAGCCCCGGCGCCCGACGAGGACGAGGCGGGGCAGGACCCGGCTGGACGCCCCGTCACCCGCCCGGCGCTCGGCCATCGCCCGCCAGGCCTGGAGCAGCAGCAGGTGGTTCTTGCGCGGCTCGATCGTGCCGCAGACCAGGAAGGTCGGGCGTTCGGGGGCGAAGCCCGGCCCCTCGGGGCGGAACACCGGCTCGACCCCGAGATGGGCCACCGTGACGGGCTTTGGCGCAAGCCCGAGCCAAGCGATGTGGCGCGAGACCTGATCGCCCACATCGCCCGAGTTGACGATGATGCGGTGGGCGTGGCGCGCGATGGTGCGCATCCGCTCCGCGTGCCGCCCGGCCTCGCCGGGGCGCCCGTATTCCGGGTGGGTGATCGGGATCAGGTCGTGGACGAAGAAGACCGGGCGGATGTCCGGCCGGTCGTAGAGCCAGTCGAACCGCTCCGGCCGGTCGAGGCGCAGGTGCGAGGTGTGGACGTAGAGCGTGCCGGGCGGCAGCGCCGCGACCCCCGTCCCCCGCAGGGTGCGGCCCGCGGTCTCGGCCTGGACCCGCCGGCGCCCCCAGGGGCCGGACGCCGCCGGCCGCGCCGCAGCCCCCGGATCCGGCCGCCCCGCCAGCCGGGCCGCGAGCCGGAGATAGACGGGATCCGCCTCCGCGGCGATATCCTCGACCCAGCCCGCCGCGACCGCCGCGACGATCGCCTCGGAGGTTTCCCGGTCGAGGATGCGGGGGCCGAGCCCGGTGGAGACCAGCCCGAAGCGCGGACCCGCCCCGGCGAGGACGTGGCGCGCATAGGCGAGGTCGACCCGGTCGATCCCCGAGGGGCTGGCGTGGCGCAGGCGGGTGATGAGGCGGGTGAGATCGAAGGCAATCGCGGTCTCGGGCATGATCCTCCAGGCGGCGCGGCAGGCTGGACTTGCGGGGCGGGACTTGCGGAGCAGGACTTGTGGGACAGGACTTGCGGGGCGGGATCCCGGGCGAGCGGGAGCCGGCCGGAGACCGGCGCGGCGCCGGCTGCTGCGCCCGGTTAACGTCCCGGCGCGCCGAGGGCCAGCCATGCCGGCACCGGCGCCGGTCCGGCATCAGGATGGGGGTTGCGCAGCCCAGACCGGAAAGCTAAGACGCGCAGGCCCTTTGGGGCGTCGGAGCGTAGCGCAGCCCGGTTAGCGCACTAGTCTGGGGGACTAGGGGTCGGAGGTTCGAATCCTCTCGCTCCGACCATTCCTCGCCTGCATCGGCAGCGCGAGGCGCGAAGCGGCCCTCGGGTCGCTTTTTTCTGTTCTGGCCCCCTGCCTGTCCACAAGCCGCCGCATGCCCCGCGGGATCGGTCTTCGCTCCCGCGCCGTTACTCTGCGGCTGGGGGTTCGATCGGATGGTCCTGGCGGAGCGGCCCGAGGGATGCCGCGCCGCGCGGAGGCTCATCGGAAAGGCATCCATGACGCGGAGCATTCTGACGCGCGCCCGGGTATTCACCGCATTCGCCTCCTCGGTCGCGCACGCGGCGGGGCGGCCGAGCGCCTTCGCGCTCTGCCTCGTGGTCATCCTGGCCTGGGCGGTGAGCGGGCCCTTCTTCCACTATTCCGACACCTGGCAGCTGATCATCAACACCGGCACCACCATCGTGACCTTCCTGATGGTGTTCCTGATCCAGAATACGCAGAACCGGGACGGGGCGGCGATCCAGGCCAAGCTCGACGAGCTGATCCGCGCGAGCGCGGCGCACAACCGCTACATCGGCATCGAGTCCCTGACCGAGGAGGAGCTGCGGGACCTGCGGGACCGCTGCGCCAGCCGGGCGCGGTCGAGCCGGCAGGACGCCGCTCAGCAGGCGGCCCAGGAGGCCGCCAACGCGGCCGAGGTGGAGGCCGACCGCAAGGCCCGCGCGGCGGCGCAGGACGCCGCCGGCATGCCCTCCTATCCGGAATAGCGGCTCCCCGCGGTTTGTCCCGCGCGGGCCCTTCCGGTATCGGCCTGGGCAGGCCGGTCCCGGCAGCTCCGTCCCGGCAGCTCCGGCAGGGCGGCCCCACGGCACGCAGAGGATGCCATGCACGCGAACATGCACGCGATCACGCCCGCATCTCGCCAGCGGCCCGACCCCGAGACCCTCGGGCGGGCGCTGGCGGCCCTCGTGGCGCGGTTCGGCGCGCGGGTGTCGACGGGCCTCGCCCTGCGCGAGCAGCATGCCAGCACCCTCACCTGGGTGCCGAACCAGCCCCCGGACGCGGTGGTGTTTCCCCACAGCACCGCGGAGGTGCAGGCGGTGGTGCGCATCTGCGCCGAGCACGGGATGCCCGTCATCGCCTTCGGGACGGGCTCGTCCCTCGAGGGCCACGTCAACGCGCCCTACGGCGGGATCTCGATCGACCTCTCGGGGCTGAACCGCATCCTCGCGGTGCACGCGGAGGACCTCGATTGCGTGGTCGAGGCCGGCGTCACCCGCAAGGCGCTGAACGCGCATCTGCGCGACCAGGGTTTGTTCTTCCCGATCGATCCCGGCGCCGACGCCTCGCTCGGCGGCATGGCGGCGACGCGGGCCTCCGGCACCAACGCGGTCCGCTACGGCACCATGCGCGACAGCGTGCTGGCGCTGACCGCCGTGATGCCCGACGGCACGCTGATCCGCACCGGCAGCCGCGCCCGCAAGAGCTCCGCCGGCTACGACCTGACCCGGCTCCTCGTCGGCTCCGAGGGCACCCTCGGGATCATCACCGAGCTGACCCTGCGCCTCAGCGGCATCCCGGAGGCGATCTCGGCGGGCATCTGCCCGTTCCCGAGCATCGGCTCGGCCTGCGACGCCACCATCCTGACGATCCAGTCCGGGCTGCCGATCGCCCGGATCGAGCTTCTCGACGAGGTTCAGGTGCGGGCCTGCAACGCCTACGCGAAGCTCGACCTTCCCGAGACCCCGCTGCTCCTCTGCGAGTTCCACGGCACCGACGCCTCGGTGCGCGAGCAGGCCGAGCGCTTCGGCGAGATCGCGGCCGAGCAGGGCGGCGGGCCCTTCGCCTGGGCCACACAGGCCGAGGAGCGCAGCCGCCTCTGGCAGGCGCGCCACGACGCCTACTGGGCCGCCCTGAGCCTGCGGCCGGGCGCGAAGGCGATCTCCACCGACGTCTGCGTGCCGATCTCGCGTCTCGCCGAATGCGTCGAGGCCTCGAAGGCCGACATCGTGGAGAGCGGCCTCGTCGCCCCGATCGTCGGGCATGTGGGCGACGGCAACTTCCACTGCCTCCTCCTCGTCGACCCCGACGCGCCGGACGAGGTGGCGCGGGGCACCGCCCTGATCGACCGGCTGGTGCGCCGGGCGCTCGCCCTCGACGGCACCTGCAGCGGCGAGCACGGCATCGGCCAGAAGAAGATCCGATTCATGGAGGAGGAGCACGGTCCGGACGCCCTCGCGCTGATGCGCGCCCTGAAGCGAACCCTCGATCCGCAGGCGATCATGAACCCCGGCAAGGTCCTGGAGGCCTGATCCGGCCGGCGCGCTAGCGCACGCGGCGGCCCGGGGCGGACCCAGGCGGCGAACCGCCGGCCCCGGGCCCCCGTTGATCCGGTCAGGAGACGAGGCCGAACCGGCCCGCGCTCGCATCGCGGCCGGACGGCCCGGGGTCACGCTGCCACGGGATCTGCCGCCATGCCCACCGAAGCCCGCCGCGCCGAGTTCGCCCGGAAGGCCCTTGCGAGTCACGCCCGGGCCCACACGCAAGCCCATGCCACGTTGCGCCGCTGGCCCTCCGTCCGGGCCGGGGACGACATCGCCGAGTGCGACATCGTCGATCTCATCACCGACCTGCTGCTCCTGGCCCGGCTGCGCGGGCACGACCCCGCCAGCATCGTCAGCAAGGCCGAGCGCCACGTCTACGCCGAGACCGGCCGCCGTTACGGGCCGTAGGCGCCGCCGAGGGGCCGCCCCGCGCGCCGATGTGCGGCGCGGCACCACGAAACCAACGAGCCTGTGCGACGAAACATTTGCGCAAACACCGTTCGCTACACGTCACGCGAAGTGACCGGACGAAGCGGAGGCAGCCCAGATGACCGTTGCAGTTCAGGCCCATCGCCTCGTCGTCGTGGTGGTCGCGCTCGCCTTCGCGGTGGCCCCGATCGCCAACCCGCTGCTCCTCGGCCTCGTCCTCATCCTCGGCGGCACCGTCGCGGCCTACCGGGGCGCCAGCGACCTCGTGGCGATCGCCCGCGACGGCGAGGTGGTGTTCCGCCACTACATCTGAGCGGATGCGGCCGACCTTCGCCGCGTCCGCGGACGAGGTTTGAGATCCGGGTCGCGACGGGGGGCCGGGCCGGCGCCCCTCCCCGCGCGGGCCTCAGAAGAAGATCGGCCGGGCGCTCGCCGCGTGCTCGCCGAGCACGCTGCCGGTCGCGGGGTCGACCTCCTTCAACACGACATCGTAGCCCCAGAGGTCGGCGAGGTGCTGCAGCACCCGCTTGGCGTCGTCCTTCTGCAGGGTGATGCGGTTCAGCGCCCTGTGGTGCAGGATCAGGCGGCGGTCGCCCTCGAGGTCGACGTCGATCACCTCGATATCGGGGTCGAGCCAGGCCACGTCGTACTGCCGGGCGAAGGAGCGGCGCATCTTCCGGTAGCCGCGCTCGTCGTGGATCGCCTCG
Source organism: Methylobacterium planeticum (assembly GCF_008806345.1). Lineage (GTDB taxonomy): Bacteria > Pseudomonadota > Alphaproteobacteria > Rhizobiales > Beijerinckiaceae > Methylobacterium > Methylobacterium planeticum. Next base: position 53,824 of record NZ_VZZJ01000003.1, read on the forward strand.
ACCCGCAGCTCGGGCTCCTCGGGATCGTCGACGACGTGGAACAGGCGCAGGTCCCGCATCAGCTTCGGGCTGAGGAACTGCGCGATGAAGCTCTCGTCCCGGTAATTCGCCCAGATGTCGCGCAGGACCGCCATGGCGTCGCCGGTGCCGGCGATCTCGGGGAACCACTGGCGGTCCTCCGCGGTCGGCAGCTCCACGATGCGGGCGATGTCCTGCATCATGGCGAAGCCGATCGCGTAGGGGTTGTGGCCGCCATAGGAGCGGTCGTCGTAGTTCGGCTGGCGGATGACGTTGGTGTGCGATTGCAGGAACTCGAGATAGGCCGCCTCGCCGATCAGGCCCTTCTCGGACAGCGCGTTCATGATCCGGTAGTGGCTGTAGGTGGCGCAGCCCTCGTTCATCACCTTGGTCTGGCGCTGCGGGTAGAAGTACTGGGCCACGAGGCGGACGATGCGCAGGATCTCGCGCTGCCAGGGGCGCAGGCGCGGGGCGGCCTTCTCCAGGAAGTAGAGGATGTTCTCCTGCGGCAGTTCGAGGAGGGCGCGGCGGCGCTCGGCCGCGAGGTCCGGCCGGGCCCCCGCCGCCTTCTGCGGCAGGGTGCGCCAGAGGTCGTTGTAGATCTGCTCGCCGTGCTGCTCGCGCTCGCGCTCGCGGCGCTGCTCGGAGGCGAGGTCGGGCCGCTTCTTCCGGGGATAGCGGTGGACGCCCTGGCTCATCAGGGCGTGGGCGGCGTCCAGCACCTGCTCCACGGCCTGGTGCCCGTACCGCTCCTCGCAGCGCGAGATGTAGCTCTTGGCGAAGTCGAGATAGTCGAGGATGCCCTCGGCATCGGTCCATTGCCGGAACAGGTAGTTGTTCTTGAAGAAGTGGTTGTGGCCGAAGGCGGCGTGCGCGATCACGAGGGTCTGCATCGTCGCCGTGTTCTCCTCCATCACGTAGGAGATGCACGGGTCGGAGTTGATCACGATCTCGTAGGCCAGCCCCATCAGGCCGCGGCGATAGCCCGCCTCGTGCTGGGCGAAGTGCTTGCCGAAGGACCAGTGCTTGTAGAACAGCGGCATGCCGATCGACGCGTAGGCGTCGAGCATCTGCTCGGCCGTGATGATCTCGATCTGGTTCGGATACCAGGACAGGCCGAGCTCGGGCCCGGCGATCGCCTCGCAGGCGTCGTGGATGCGCCGGATCGTGTCGAAGTCCCAGTCGTTGCCGGTGAACAGCGGCTTGACCGACCCGGAGATGGTCTGGGGCTTCGTGCGGCTCAGGCTGCCGACCATGAAAACCGTCCTTTTCCTTGGACCCCTGCCCCCTCGGGAGGGGCGCATCTCGTCAGGGCGGGCGGCGGCGCCCGCCCCCAGGCGGCCTCAGCCCTCCGCGCTCGCCTGCGCGTCCTTGCGGCCGAACAATTCGCGGAAGACGGGGTAGATCTCGCGGCGGTGGTTGACCTTCCGCATCGCGATGGCCCCCCCCGACTTGGCGATGCCCTCGTAGGTCCGCCACAGGGTGGTGCGGTGCTCGACGAAGCCGGCGCGCGGGCCGTTCTCGTCGCCGACCTCCAGGTAGGCGAAGTGCTGGCACGCCGGCAGGATGTGGCTGCGCAGCAATTCCGTCGAGGTCGGCCCGTCGCTCGAGACGTTGTCGCCGTCCGAGGCCTGGGCCGCGTAGATGTTCCAGTCGTCGGGCGAGTAGCGCTCGGCGATGACGCGCTTCATCTCGACGAGGGCCGAGGAGACCAGGGTGCCGCCGGTCTCGCGGGAGCCGAAGAAGGTCTCCTCGTCGACCTCGGTCGCCCGGTCGGTGTGGCGGATGAACACGATCTCCACGTGCCGGTAGCGGCGCGTGAGGAAGATGTGCAGCAGGATGTAGAACCGCTTGGCGAGGTCCTTCATGTGCTCGGTCATCGAGCCCGAGACGTCCATCAGGCAGAACATCACCGCCTGGGCCACCGGCCTCGGATAGGGCTCGAAGCGGCGGTAGCGCAGGTCGATCGGGTCGACATAGGGGATGCGCTTCGAGCGCTCGCGCAGCATCTCGAGGGCGAGGAGCAGGTCCGACAGGGCAGGATCGCCCGGCCGCGCCTCGGCGATGCGGGCCTCGAGGGCCGCGATCTCGTCCGGCTTCGGCCGCTTGAGGGCGATGCGCCGCGACATCGAGTTGCGGAGCGTGCGGGTCAGGGCGAGGTTGGCGGGGGAGCCCGTCACCGTGTAGCCGGCGCGGCGCAGCCCCTCGGTCTCGACCACGGCGAGGCGGCGCTTGGCGAGGTCGGGCAGCTCGAGATCCTCGAGGAACAGCTCGAGGAACTCCTCCCGGGTCAGGACGAAGCGAAAGGCATCCTCGCTGTTCTCCCCGCCCTCGCCGCCCTCGCCCGAGCCGCTGCCGCCCCCGCCGCCCGACGGGCGCTCGATGCGGTCGCCCTCCACGTAGGTCTTGTTGCCGGGCAGGATGTGGTCCTGCAGGCCGGTGCCGGACTGGCGCGAGAAGCGGGGCTCGCGCACCCCGTCCGCCGGCACCGAGACGCGCCCGTCCTTGCCGAGGTCCTTGATGTCCTTCTCACGGGCGGATTCACGCACCGCGCGCTGGGCCACATCCTTGACCCGGCGCAGGAAGCGCTGCCGATTGGCGAGGCTCTTGCCGCCTGGATTGAGCCGACGGTCGACGATGTGCATCCGGTCTCTTCGCCTTCGCCCTCAAGTCTCGACCGGTTCAGTATTCCCGGCCGATCGCCCGAAACTGTGGCGGCGGAGGGTCCAAAACCGTTCCCCCGGAGCGGGGGAGGCTCACCCCGCCTGCTTCACCCGCATGTACCACTCGACGAGGCGGCGCACCTGCCGCTCGGTGTAGCCGCGATCGACCATCCGCTCCACGAACTCGCCGTGCTTCTTCTCGGTCTCGCCATCCTTCTTGGAACCAAAGGAGATGACGGGCAGCAGTTCCTCGACCTGGCTGAACATGCGCCGCTCGATCACCTCGCGCAGCTTCTCGTAGCTGGTCCAGCTCGGGTTGCGGCCCCCGTGCTGGGCCCGGGAGCGGAGCGCGAACTTCACGACCTCGTTGCGGAAATCCTTGGGGTTCGCGATGCCGGCCGGCTTCTCGATCTTGGTCAGTTCCTGGTTCAACAACTCGCGATTGAGGAGCTGCCCGGTCTCGGAATCCTTGAAGTCCTGATCCTCGATCCAGGCGTCCGCGTAGTCGATGTAGCGGTCGAACAGGTTCTGCCCGTAATCGTGGTAGGATTCGAGGTAGGCCTTCTGGATCTCGTGGCCGATGAACTCGGCGTAGCGGGGCGCGAGCTCCGTCTTGATGAACTCGAGGTAGCGCTTCTCGGTCTCCGGCGGCAGCTGCTCGCGGCGGAGGGCCTGCTCCAGCACGTACATCAGGTGGACGGGGTCCGCCGAGACCTCGGTGGTGTCGTGGTTGAAGGTCGCCGCCATCACCTTGAAGGCGAAGCGGGTCGAGATCCCGTCCATGCCCTCGTCGACGCCGGCGGTGTCCTTGTACTCCTGCATCGAGCGGGCGCGGGGATCGACCTCGCGCAGGGACTCGCCGTCATAGACCCGCATCTTGGAGAACAGGTTCGAGTTCGCGTGCTCGCGCAGGCGCGACAGGACCGAGAACCGGGCCAGCATCTCCAGCGTGCCGGGGGCGCAGGCGGCACGCGCCAGCTCCGAGCCCGAGACCAGCTTCTCGTAGATGCGCTGCTCCTCCGTGACCCGGAGGCAGTAGGGCACCTTGATGACGTAGATTCGGTCGATGAAGGCTTCGTTGTTCTTGTTGGTCTTGAAGGTCTGCCACTCGGCCTCGTTCGAGTGGGCGAGGATCACGCCCGTGAACGGGATCGCGCCGATATTCTCGGTGCCGACGTAGTTGCCCTCCTGCGTCGCCGTGAGCAGCGGGTGCAGCATCTTGATGGGCGCCTTGAACATCTCGACGAATTCGAGGATGCCCTGGTTCGCCCGGTTCAGGCCGCCCGAGTAGGAATAGGCGTCGGGATCGGCCTGGGACAGGGTCTCGAGGCGGCGGATGTCGACCTTGCCGACGAGGCTCGAGATGTCCTGGTTGTTCTCGTCGCCGGGCTCGGTCTTGGCGATGCCGATCTGGCGCAGGCGCGAGGGCCGCACCTTGATCACCGTGAACTTCGCGATGTCGCCGTTGAACTCGTCGAGGCGCTTGAGCGCCCAGGGGCTCATCAGCCCGGTGAGGCGGCGGCGCGGGATGCCGTAGCGGCTCTGGATCTCCTCGCCCATGATCTCGGGGTCGAACAGGCCGAGGGGGCTCTCGAAGACCGGCGAGATCTCGTTGCCGGCCTTGAGCACGTAGATGGGGTGGACCTCCATCAGGGCCTTGAGGCGCTCGGCGAGCGACGACTTGCCGCCGCCGACGGGTCCGAGCAGGTAGAGGATCTGCTTGCGCTCCTCGAGCCCCTGCGCGGCGTGGCGGAAGAACGAGACGATGCGCTCGATCGTCTCCTCCATGCCGTAGAACTCGGAGAAGGCCGGGTAGGTCCGGATCGTCCGGTTCATGAACACGCGGCCGAGGCGGGCGTCCTTCGAGGTGTCGACGAATTCCGGCTTGCCGATGGCGTCGAGGATGCGCTCGGCCGCGCTCGCATACATCAGCGGCTCGTCGCGGCAGGCGTCGAGGAACTCGGATAGGCTCATCTCCGTGTCGCGCCGAGCCTCGTACCCTCGGGCAAAGCTCTGAAACAGGTCGTTCGTCGACTGCAATGGCATTCGATAACCCCTTCCACGACGGAGACAGCTTCATCCTGTCTCGCCTCGGATGCAACTGACAGGCCCGCTTTTGTCGCAGTGCGGTCAACACGCCGTTCCGCCGTGTGATGCGTGCAACAGGTCCGCCAACCACATTCGCGGTTCCGAGCCCTGTCCATCAGGGTTCGGAACTGTTGACCGTGCCGTTTTCGGCGCCGCTCAAGCTCTGAGAGCCCGAAAAACTGTGCACGGCCGCGGCGTCACCGCCTCAAATCAGAGGTCCGTCGCGTCCTTCTTGCCGTCCCCGTCCTTCTTGGCCGGCGCCGCCCCGACCGTGATCTTGATGTTCTGGGTCTGAACTTGGCCATCGGAGTTCTTGATCTCGAACGTCACCTCGTCGGTGCCGGTGAATCCGTCCTTGCTCTGGTAGAACAAACCCTGCACCGCGACCTCCTTGTTGGGGCAGCGATAGCTCGCCGGTGTCTTCTGCTTCCCGACCTTGTTGATGGTCGCGCCGTTCTTCGGCGCCACGGAGATGCGGATCTCCGGCATCGGCCCGGCCGAGCAATCCTTCTTCAGGTTCGGCACGATCGCGAGGCGCACAGACTTGCCGCTCGCGGCGGTCTCGCTCTTCGTGATGGTGGTCTGCGCCAAGGTCGGCGCGGCCGCGAGAAGGCTGCCGGCAACGAGCGCGACGAGCGGGCGGACGGCTGTCATGAAGCGGGTCTCCTGGCCCAGGCGACCTCCCGCCGGCCTCCGGCGGACTGGATCGCTGGCTGACCCGATGTGGGGATCGCGAGCGTCGCCGTCGAGGGCCGCCTGCCTATTCCTGAAGCACCGCCGCCACCGCCCCGGTGATCCGGGCGATCTGGGCGGCGTTGAACTCGCCCGACAGCACCATGGCGAGCTTGCGCTCGATCCGCTCCCGCTCGCCGATATCCGAGATCGGCGTCGCCGGGATGTCGGCCTCCTTGAGGCGGCAGGCCTTGCGGATGCTCTCGGCGGCCTGGAGAAGGGCTTCCCGGTCGGTCGGCCCCATGTCCCAGAGGGGGTTGCGCAGGCGGCTGATCACCCGCCGGGCGTCCCGGTACTCCCGGTCGACGCTGGTCAGGGCCTCGATCTGGCTGACGAGGAACATCAGCTCCAGCACCTCGGCAGCGGCGTCCGGGCAGATCCGGACGATCCGCATCACGCGGCTGATCAGCTCCTGGGTGGGCGACATCGGCTGGCGGGGCGCGCTCATGCGCCGGTAACGCCGATCCCACCGCAAAGTTCGATCGGCCCGGACGCGAATCGTTCCAGGGGCAACCTGAAAAGGCGGAACGCCCGCAAGGGCTTGCGGGGGGAGGCGTCGCGGGGTCAGCCCTCGGGCGGGCCCCGCAGGGCCGCGAGGGCGTTGCGGCAGGCGTAGAGCTCGGCGAGGGCCGCCTCGATCGCGGCGCGCCCCGTCTCGGCCAGGAACTCCCCCGGCTCGGACAGGCCGGCCCCGCCCTCGGCCTCCGATTCCTGGGCGGGGGGCGCGGCGACGTCCGCCTCCCCGCGCCCGACCGCCTGCACGAAGCGCACGCCGCTCTCCTTGAGGATGCGCTGGGCGCCCTTGATGGTGTAGCCCTGGCCGTGGAGCAGGTGGCGCACGCCGCGCAGGAGGTCGATGTCCTCGGGGCGGTAGTAGCGGCGCCCGCCCGCCCGCTTCACCGGGCGGATCTGCGAGAACCGCGTCTCCCAGAAGCGCAGGACGTGCTGGGGCACGTCGAGGTCCTCGGCCACCTCGCTGATGGTGCGGAAGGCGCCCGGGCGCTTCTCGGGGCCGGCGCGGTCGTCCTCGGGCGGGCCATCGTTCGTGGCTGCGAGCGACATGGTCGGGCCCTTCTCGAGGCGCCCCGGCAGCGGCGGCCGGGGGCTGGACGGAATTCGGGACGCCGGGGCCTAGGGGGGCGGCCCGGCCGACCCGGCGGACGGCTCAATCGTCGGAATCGTCGTGGGGGCCGGCCCCGTTCAGGCCGTTGATGCGGGCCTTGAGCACGTTCGAAGGCTTGAACACCATGACCTGCCGGGGCTCGATCGCCACCTCGACGCCGGTCTTCGGGTTGCGGCCGACCCGCTTGCCCTTGCTGCGCACCACGAAGGAGCCGAACGAGGACAGCTTCACGGTCTCGCCCTGCGACAGGCAGGCACAGATCTCGGACAGCACGGTCTCGACGAGGGCCGCGGATTCCGTGCGCGAGAGACCGACCTGCTGGTAGACGGCCTCGCTCAGATCGGCGCGTGTGACCGTCTTCCCTGACATGCGTTTGCCCCCTCGGCGATTCGACGTTTGCGACGTATCTCTATGATCCGCCACGCTAATCCGCGTTCAAGCCGGGGTCAACCGCGGGTCCCGACATGGTTTCGGGAAAATGTCAGGGCTCGAGTCCGGCGCCTCACCAGCGGATCAGGGCGGCGCCCCAGGTGAAGCCGCCGCCGATCGCCTCGATCATCACGAGGTCGCCGTCCCGGATCCGGCCGTCCTTGCGGGCGACGTCGAGGGCCAGCGGGATCGAGGCCGCCGAGGTGTTGCCGTGCCGGTCGACGGTGAGCACCACCTTCTCGCGGGCGATGCCGAGCTTGTCGGCGGAGGCCTCGATGATGCGGCGGTTGGCCTGGTGCGGCACGAACCAGTCGAGCTCCTCGGCGCTGGTGCCGGAGAGCCGGAAGGCATCCGCGATCACGTCCGTGACGGAGCCCACCGCGAAGCGGAACACCTCCTTGCCGGTCATGCGCAGGTGGCCGGTGGTGCCGGTCGAGCCCGGCCCGCCATCGACGTAGAGCTTGTCCCGGTGGCGGCCGTCCGAGCGCAGGCTCGCGTTGAGCACGCCGCGGTCGTCCCGGGTGCCGGCGGATTCCCGCGCCTCCAGCACGATGGCGCCGGCACCGTCCCCGAACAGCACGCAGGTGGTCCGGTCCTCCCAGTCGAGGATGCGCGAGAAGGTCTCGGCGCCGACCACGAGGGCGCGCCGGGCCGAGCCCGTGGTCAGGAACTTGTCGGCGGTGGCGACCCCGTAGACGAAGCCGGCGCAGACCGCCTGCAGATCGAAGGCGGCGCCCTGGTGGATGCCGAGCCCGGCCTGGATCTGGGTCGCCGTCGACGGGAAGGTGTGGTCGGGGGTCGAGGTGGCGCAGATGACGAGGTCGATGTCCTCGGGCCCGAGCCGCGCATCCTCGAGGGCCGCCCGGCAGGCGCGGATGCCCAGCACCGAAGTGGTCTCGGTCTCGTCCGCGAGGTGGCGCTGGCGGATGCCGGTGCGCTGCACGATCCAGGCGTCCGAGGTCTCGACGCGCCGGGCGAGGTCGTCGTTCGTCACGACCCGGGCGGGCAGGCTGGAGCCGCAGCCGACGACGACGGAACGCAGGGCTACCATGGTGGATCCTTCCCCCGCGGGCCTCAGGCCGTGACCACGGCGGGCGTCTGGTCGAGCATGTCGCGGATCGTCCGCATCAGGTCGTGTCGGGCCATGTCGTGGGCAAGGTCGATCGCCGCCGCGAAGCCCTGGGCGTTCTCCGAGCCGTGGCTCTTGATGACGATGCCCTCGAGGCCGAGGAAGACGCCGCCATTCGCGCGGCTCGGGTTCATCTTCTCGCGCAGGGCCTCGAAGGCCTGACGGGCGAAGAAGTAGCCGATCTTGGCCGACAGGGTCCGGCTCATCGCCGAGCGCAGGTAGGCGGCGATCTGCTTGGCGGTGCCCTCGGCGGTCTTGAGCGCGATGTTGCCGGTGAAGCCCTCGGTGACCACCACGTCGGTGGTGCCGCGGCCGAGATCCGTGCCCTCGACGAAGCCGTGATAGGCGAAGTTCGGTAGTTCCATCTCGCGCAGCAGCCGGGCGGCTTCCTTCACCGCCTCGTTGCCCTTCATCTCCTCGGTGCCGACATTGAGGAGCCCGACGGTCGGCCGGTCGAGGTCGAACACGATGCGGGCCATGGCGGCGCCCATCACCGCCATCTCGACGAGGTGCTCGGCATCCGTGCCGATGGTGGCGCCGACATCGAGCACCACGCTCTCGCCCCGCACCGTCGGCCACAGGCAGGCGATGGCCGGGCGCTCGATGCCCGACATGGTCTTGAGGCAGATCTTCGACATCGCCATCAGGGCGCCGGTGTTGCCGGCCGAGACCGCCGCGTCGGCATGGCCGTCGCGCACGGCCTGGATCGCCTGCCACATCGAGGACTTGCCGCGGCCCTGGCGCACCGCCTGGCTCGGCTTGTCGTCCATGGCGATGGAGATCGTGGTGTGGCGGATCTCGACGGCGCCCTCGAGGCGCGGCTCGGCGGCGACGAGGGGCGTCAGGATCGCCTCGTCGCCGAACATCAGGAAGGTCATGCCGGGATGGCGCTCGCGCGCGAGCGCCGCGCCCGGCACGACGGTCGACGGCCCGTGGTCGCCGCCCATGGCGTCGAGCGAGATGCACACCCGTTGAGACATTCTGTTCGCGTCGCGGCCTCTGAGCGAAGGGCTGCCGGCCCGCGGCCCAGAATGGTGCGTGGACCCCCGCCCGGCGGGGCGGAAAATAGCGATCCAGGCCCGCCGGGCAAACGAAATCTGAGGATGCGGCGCTGGGAGCCCCTGTCAGGCCTCGTCGGAGCGCAGGCGCTTGAGGGCGTCGAAGGGCCGGATGTCCTCCCCGGCCTGGGCCGGCTCGAAGGCGATGCCGGGCTTGCGCGGATAGGGATCGAGGCCGAGGGCCAGGAACTCGGCGGTGAGCGTGCCGAAGTCGATCCGGCCGCTGACGATCGGGTCCGGCACGTCGACATCCTCCGCATCCGTGCCGGCTAAGGCGTCGGTGTTCGTGAACGTCACCTCGACGGGTTCGGACACCTTGGCCTCGAAGGGCTCGAGGCTCACGGTGCAGACCTGCGTCACGATCGCCTCGACCGTGCCGGTGACGAGGAGCCTGTTGAGGGAGCCCGAGAGGTCGAAGCGGCCGACGAGGTCGCGGATCGCCGGGATGCGGAAATCCCGGGCCAGGGCGTCGCACTCGGCCTGGCTCGCCTCCACGGTGACGACGCCGCGCCCCTGGGCCAGGCGCTCCACGTTCATGGGCCGCGAGAGCGGGCCGATGCTGGCATCCCGGGTCATGCGCCATCTCCATATTGGGCCGGATCGGGGAAGGTCGGGCCGAGGCTGAGCAGGGCGTCGAGGTCGCTGTCCGCGAGCGCCGCGTCGCTCGCCACCACATAGGCGGCAAGGCCCGCGGCCGCATCGGGCTCCTCCCGCCCGAGGACGTTGCGGGCGAGGGCCGCCGCGAGGGCCGCCCGGTCGCCCGCATCCAGGGCGGCCTCGTAGCCGCTGGCGCGGCCGTAGAAGGCGGAGCCGAGCTTCTTCATGCGCTTGGGCACCCCGAAATCGCCGACCCCGAGCTCGCGCAGGGAGGCGTCGAGCTGCTGGAAGACCGAGTTGACGAGGTCCTGAGCCACGTCCGAGGCCGGCGCGGGAAGCCGCTTCAGGCGCCGCAGCGTCAGGATGACGTGCAGGCACAGGCCCTCGAAGCGCCCCTCGACGCTGTCCGGCACGCCGAGCGCGGTGTAGAGCGCGGGCTGGCGCGAGGCCGCGTTGATGCGCAGGTGCAGCGCCTCGACGGTGCGGCGGCGCGTATCGCTGCGGCGGAAGAATCGGCCGATCATGCTGTCCCCGCCGGCTCATCGCGCGAGCCCTGTGCGTCCTGCCCCGGGTGTGGCCGTGCTTGCCTTGTCAAAACCATAACCCCGCGGTACGGCAACCCACGGCCAAGGTGCAAGCGCCCCCGCGGCGCTCCCGACCGGGTGCCGCAAACGCGTCTGCTTTCGCAACAAGATCAAGGGGGGCCGATGTCGCGCCGTCTCGTCTCGTCGCTCGCTCGTCTCGCCGTGATCGGCCTCGTCGGCGTCGGCATGTCCGGCTGCATCGGCGAAGACCTGCGCCATGGCTATCAGATCGACCAGGCGGCCCTCGCCACGGTGAAGCCGGGCATGAGCGCCGAGCAGGTGCTGCAGATCCTCGGCACGCCCTCGACGGTCTCCACGGTCGGCAACAAGTCCTGGTACTACATCACCCAGAACACGCGCCGCACGGTGCTGTTCCTCGGTGAGCAGGTCGAGGACCAGAAGGTGACGGCGGTGTATTTCAGCGCCGGCTTCAAGGTCGAGCGCGTCGCCCTCTACGGCCTGCAGGACGGCAAGGTCTTCGACTTCATCGAGCGCACCACGCCCACCAGCGGCGCCGACCGCGCCTTCCTGAGCCAGCTCTTCCGCGGCCTGACCCGCTACGAGCCCTTCGGCTCCGGCCAGAGCAACGTGCCGGGCGCCAACCGCGGCATGTGAGGCGGATCCGGGCGGCTCCCGGGAGCCGCCCCCTCGCACGCTCCCGTCAGATGGTCTCGCGCAGGCCGACGCCCGGGGCCTGTGCGGGTGAGGCGCCGAGCGCGGCGGCGACGATCTCGGCCGGATCGGCGAAAAGGTGGTCCGGCTTGAGCGCCGCCAGGGCGTCCGCGCGGGTGTAGCCCCAGGCCACCGCGCCGAAGCCGCAGCCGACCTCGGCCGCCGCCTCGGCGTCGCGGATCTCGTCGCCGATGCTGAGCACCGCGCCCGGCGCCACGCCGCTGCGTCGGATCACCGCGCGCAGGCGCCGGGCCTTGCCGAAGAGCGCCGCGCCGCAGGCGTAATCCTCGATCCGGCCGGCATTGCGGGCGCCGAGCCCCTGCCGGATGTTGGCCTCCGTGTTCGAGCTGACCACCGCGAGGCGGACGCCCCCCGCCTCCAGGCCGTCGAGCATCGCGTCGATGCCGGGGAACAGGCGCAGGCCCGCGATGTCGCGGGCCGCGAGGGCGTGCATGTGCCGGGCGATGGCGGGCAGCTTCCAGCGCGGCACGCCGAGATGCGCGATGATGGCGCGGGCCCCGAGCCCGCGCAGCGCCTCGGTCTCGTGCTCGGCGACGCGGCGGAAGCGGTAGCGGTCGGCCACGTCGTTGATGACGCCGCAGAACCACGGGAAGGTGTCGGCGAGGGTCCCGTCGAAATCCAGGATGACGAGGCGGTAGCGCGGCGGCGCGCCGGGGCTGTTCGCGGGACCGGTCATGCTGTGTGGGCGCTGCGCCCTAGAAGCGCAGGTTCGCCACGGGCACGCGCAGGCGCATCACCAGGCCCTCGGGCGCCCAGTCGTGCTCGAGGGTGCCGTCGAGCTGCCCCGCGACGCTGCGCTCCGCCAGCACCGTGCCGAAGCCGCGGCGCGAGGGGGCCTGCGTGATCCGCGGGCCGCCGGCCTCGGCCCAGGTCAGGTCGTAATGCGCGCCGTCGCTGCGGCCGACCAGGAGCACGCGCCCGGTCTCGCTCGAGAGGCCGCCATATTTCACCGCGTTCGTGGCCTGCTCGTGCATGATGAGGGCGAGCGACGTGGCGGTCCGCTCGCCGATCGGGGTGTCGTCGCCCTCGACCACGACCCGCTCGCGGCCGTCCTGCGCGTAGGCCGCCATGATCAGGCGCATCAGGCCCAGCACGGTCTGCCCCTTCACCGCGGGGGCGCTCGCGGGGGAGTGCGGGCGAACGTATTCGTGGGCCTGGGCCAGGGCGCCGAGGCGCTCGCGGAAGGCCTCCGCGAAGCTGCGGGCGGCCGGATCGCTGCGGGCGGTGAGGGCCGCGATGCCGCCGACCACCGCGAAGATGTTCTTGATGCGGTGCGACAGCTCGCGGATCAGCAGGTCGCGCGCCTCCTCGGCGCGCTTGCTCTCCCGCAGGTCGCGGGTCACCGTGGCGTAGCCCGCCGGCGCGCCGGTGGCGTCGCGCACGGGAAAGATGTTGTAGAGCACCGCGATCGGCTCGCCGGTGGCGAAATGCCGGAAGGCGAGCTCGCCCTCCCACCAGCCGTCCCGGCGCACGGTCGGCAGCACCACCTCGTTGACGATGCGCTGGCTCGCCGGGGTGAAGTAGTCGGCGATCACGGTCTCGCGCGCCGCGGCGAGGTCGGGCAGGCCGACGAGCCGCAGCGCCGCCTCGTTGAGGTGGACGGTCTGCTCGGTCTCGTCGGTGATGCCGATGAAGTCCTTCGAGGTTTCGACCACGGCGGCGAGCTTGCGCGCCTCGGCCTCCGCCCGCTTCAGGTCCTCGATGTCGGTGCAGGTGCCGAACCAGCGCTCGATGCGGCCCTCGGCGTCGCGGATCGGCATGGCCCGCCCGAGGGTCCAGCGGTAGACGCCGGTGTGGTGGCGCAGGCGGTACTCGACCTCGTAGGGCTCGCCCGTGGCGAGGCTGTGCCGCCAGCGCGCCCAGGCCCGCGCCTGGTCGTCCGGGTGGAACATGCCGTTCCAACCCTCGCCGTCGGTGGAGCCGTGGGGCACGCCGGTGAACGCGTACCAGCGGTCGTTGTAATAGTCGTGGTAGCCGTCGGGCAGCGTGGTCCAGACCATCTGCGGCATCGCGGAGGTCATCACCCGGAAGCGCCGCTCGCTGGCCTCGATCTCGGCCTCGCGGATCGCGATATGGTCGAGGTTGCGCCGATACTCGAGGAGGCTCGAGAGCTGGCGCGCCAGCGCCGTCAGGGTCGCGGCCTGCGCCCCGGTGAGCCCATCGGGGCGCGCGAGCCTGTCGATCACGCAGAGGGAGCCGAGGGGGATGCCCGCCGCGCTCCGGATCACCGCGCCCGCGTAGAAGCGGATGCGCGGCTCCCCCGTCACCAGGGGATTGGCCGCCGTGCGCGGGTCGGCGGTTAAGTCGGGGATGATCAGCACCTCCTCCTGCAAGAGGGCGTAGGCGCAGATCGACTGGTCGAGGGGGGTCTCCGTGCAGCCGAAGCCGATCTCGGCCTTGAACCATTGCCGGGTCTCGTCGACGAAACTGACGAGGGCGACCGGCGTCGCGCAGACGAGCGCCGCGATCCGGGCGAGGTCGTCGTAGGCGGGGTCCGGCCGGCTGTCGAGAATCCCGAGGTCGCGCAGCTCAGCGAGCCGCTCCGCCTCGGTCCATCTCAGCTTCGAAGGTGCGCCAGGCGCGGTCGGTTCCAAACAGGGCTGCTCCTCGGGCACCCGCAATCACATAGGCGCGGCGCTGGCCACAGCCTAGGGGCGGGAGCACGGACCGCCTCGAATATGTGCAGGTGGGGCGGCACCCACGCCGATCGGGGCCGATGCCGGGGCCGACCCCGGCACCGGCGCCCGGGCGGTCAGGCGGCCTTCGCGTCGGCGAGGGTCGGATAGTCGACGTAGCCCTCCGGGCCCTGGCTGTACCAGGTCCTGGCCACGTCCTTGTTCAGGGGCGCGTCCGCGGCGATGCGCTCGATCAGGTCGGGGTTGGCCAGGAAGGTGCGCCCGAAGGCGATCGCGTCGGCGTCGCCGGCATCGAGCGCGGCCTGGGCGCTGCGGCCGTCGTAATCCGAGTTCAGGATCAGGGGCCCGCCGAAGGCCTTCTTCATCGCGGGCGCCACCGGCGGGTGAGTGGCCTTGCCGAAGGTGCCGTCGGGGCCGGGCTCGCGCAGCTCCAGGAAGGCGATGCCGATGCGCCCGAGCGCCTCGGCCGCCGCGCCGAACAGGGCGTTCGGATCGGAATCGTCGACGCCCTGGATGGCGCCGTTCGGCGACAGACGCACGCCGGTGCGATCCTTGCCGGCGACCTTCGCGACCACCTCGGTCACCTCGGTCAGGAGGCGGATGCGGTTCTCGACCGGCCCGCCATAGGCGTCCGTGCGCCGGTTCGGGCCGTCGCGCAGGAACTGGTCGATCAGGTAGCCGTTCGCCGCGTGGATCTGGACGCCGTCGAAGCCCGCCGCGAGGGCGTTGCGGGCCGCGCGCTCGTAGTCGGCGAGCAGCCGCGGGATCTCCTCGACCGGGAGGGCGCGCGCCTCGGCATAGGGCTTCTTGCCCGCGTAGGTATGCGCCGCGTCGGGCGCCGTGGTGGCGGAGGACGAGACCGGCTTGCCGCCGCCGAGGAAGTCGGGGTGGACGATCCGGCCCATGTGCCAGAGCTGGCAGACGATGCGCCCGCCCGCCTCGTGCACGGCCTTGACCACGGGCTTCCAGGCCGCGACCTGCTCGTCCGACCAGATGCCCGGCGCGTAGGGCCAGCCGAGACCTTCCTGGCTGATGCCGGTCGCCTCGGAGAGGATCAGGCCGGCGCCGGCGCGCTGCGCGTAGTACTCGGCCATGATCGGGGTCGGGACATGCGCGCGGCTGGCGCGGCCGCGGGTGAGCGGCGCCATGAAGATGCGGTTCGGCGCCTCGATGGCGCCGATGCGGATCGGATCGAACAGTGAGGGCATGGAGTCTCTCGTCAGGGCAGGACGGCGCCGCACGACGGGCGCGGGCCGATCATCCGTGACCGGGGTCACGCGGTGAGCCGTTACGTGGTTGCCGCGTCCCCGGCTGCCAGGGCACGTGTGCATGTGCGGGTGCGGCTGCGCACACCCCGGAGGCGGCCCGCCAGACGCCGGGCCCTGTCAGGTGCGGGCGACCGCGATCGTGCTGCCATCCATCAGCGTGAAGCGGATGCCGGCTCGCCGAAGGGCCGCGATCGCCATGCGGCGGCTGTGCGCGGCCGCGGTCTCGATATTCTCCTCGAGCCGCCGGATCGTCGAGAAGGAGAGCCCGCTCGCCTTCGCGAAATCCATCATCGACCAGTCGAGGAGCGCGCGGGCCGCCCGCAGGTGCCAGCCGGCGACCGCGGATTCCAGCCCTTCGGCGAGCACGCCCCCGGCCGGTCCGATCGGCATCCGCTCCGGGCCGGTGAAGCCGGCCCAGGCATCGATCGTGCCCGTCGCGTCGAGGATCGGGGCGAAGGTGCCGCGGTAGCGCACGCGATCGCCGTTCCCGAGGATCTGCGTGTAAAGGTAGGTGAAGGGCCGGACATCCGCCCAGGACTGGAGAAGTGGCCCCTTCCAGTAGCCGTGCTCCTCCGCCGGGATCGCGCAGAGCCAGTCGTCGTGAAACTCTTCCAGCCGCCTGCCCGTCAGCTCCAGCAGCTCGGGTGGGTACGGATCGAACGGGTTCATCGGGATGTGCGCGAAGTAGGCGCCCGTCTCCCGGAACAGGCTCCTGCGGCGGCGCCTCTCGACCGTGCGCGCGAGCCCGATCCGCTCGCGGTCGGTGATGTCGATGACGAGCCCGGCCGCACCGATCGGGCGTCCGTCCGGCGCGTGGTAGGTTTCGCTGTGGCCGAGAAGCGTGCGCTCCGCCCCGTCCCGGGGGATCAAGCGGAAGCGCTGATCGCTCAGGATCCCCTCGCGCATCGCCGCGAAGGCACGTGCGACGGCGTCTCTGTCGCCCGGATGGACGGCGGCGAGGAATGCCTCCCCGCTCGGCCGCACGGTGCCAAGCTCGAGGCCGAGGAGGCGGTGGACGCCCGGCGACCAGACCAGGGCGCCAGTCGCAAAGGTCCAGCCCCAGTTCCCCGTCAGCCCGAAGCTCTCGACCCGGTGCAGCATCTCGCGCGAGGAGAATGCCAGGCGCGCCGCACTCGCAAGCGAGCCAGAATACGATTCGCAACTTTTAATTGTATTGGGGCTTTCTCGCCGAGACAGGAAGCCGTCGTTCCTGTCATTCATGCGGAACGCCTGCTCCGCGGCAGATCTCGCACATCGCTCCGCGCATCATTCGCTACCTGACATTGCCAAGACCGGCTGCCGTGAAGCTCCTGTACCTCACAGGACTCCGTCAGCGCATCGCGATACCTTTCGCGCAGCCCGCTCGCACGGCCGGATACGCTGGAAGTAGCTTTCGCAGGAGCTTGGATTCAAACGGGCGAACATGCAATCCGCCGCTTGGCGCGCGTCGGCGCGGCGGCTGGATCGGAGCAGCGACAAAAAGCGCGCCCGCCTGCGGCGGGCGCGCTTCGGGCTTCCGGAGGGACGCTCAGCTGTGGGCGAGGACCGCGAGCAGCAGCAGGGCGATGATGTTGGTGATCTTGATCGCCGGGTTCACGGCGGGGCCCGCCGTGTCCTTGTAGGGGTCGCCGACGGTGTCGCCGGTCACGGCCGCCTTGTGGGCGTCCGAGCCCTTGCCGCCGTAGTGGCCGTCCTCGATGTACTTCTTCGCGTTGTCCCAGGCGCCGCCGCCCGAGGTCATCGAGATGGCGACGTAGAGCCCCGTGATGATGACGCCGAGGAGCATCGCCCCGACGGTGGCGAAGGCCTGGCTCTTGCCCGCGATCGCCTGGATCACGAAGAACAGCACGATCGGCGAGAGCACGGGCAGCAGCGAGGGCACCACCATCTCCTTGATGGCGGCCCGGGTCAGCATGTCGACGGCGCGGCCGTAATCGGGCCGGTCCGTGCCCTGCATGATGCCGGGCTTCTCGCGGAACTGGCGGCGGACCTCCTCCACCACGGCGCCGGCGGCGCGCCCGACCGCCGTCATGGCGATGCCGCTGAACAGGTAGGGGATGAGGCCGCCGAGCAGCAGGCCGACCACCACGTAGGGGTTGGAGAGGGAGAAATCGATCGAGAGCCCCTGGTAGAACCGGTACTGGGTCGGGCTCGCGTTCTGGATGAAGTAGTTCAGGTCCGAGGTGTAGGCCGCGAACAGCACCAGGGCACCGAGGCCCGCCGAGCCGATGGCGTAGCCCTTGGTCACCGCCTTGGTGGTGTTGCCGACGGCATCGAGGGCGTCCGTCGACTTGCGCACCTCCGGCGGAAGCCCCGCCATCTCGGCGATGCCGCCGGCATTGTCGGTGACCGGCCCGAAGGCGTCGAGGGCGACGACGAAGCCCGCCAGCGCCAGCATCGCGGTGACCGCGATGGCGATGCCGAACAGGCCCGCGAGCGCGTAGGTGGCGATGATGCCGCCGACGATGACGAGGGCGGGCAGGGCCGTCGACTCGAGGGAGATCGCCAGTCCCTGGATCACGTTGGTGCCGTGGCCGGTCACGGAAGCGTCCGCGATCGACTTCACCGGGCGATAGTTGGTGCCGGTGTAGTACTCGGTGATCACGACGATCATCGCGGTGATCACGAGGCCGATCACCGCGCAGCCGAGGAGGCCGCCCGAGGTGAAGCTGACGCCCGTGGTGGTCTTGAACTCGGTGGCGAGGCCGCCGAACAGGGCGAAGTTCACCGCCGCGATGGCGCCGACCGAGAGCACGCCGGCGGCGATCAGCCCCTTGTAGAGGGCGCCCATGATCGACTGGTTGGCCCCGAGCCGCACCGCGTAGGTGCCGGCGATCGAGGTGAGGATGCAGGCCGAGCCGATGGCCAGCGGGTAGAGCATCATCGCCTCGAGGACGTTGCGGCCGCCGATGTCGGTCTGGCCGGCGAAGAAGATCGCGGCGAGCACCATGGTGGCCACGACCGTGACCGCGTAGGTCTCGAACAGGTCGGCCGCCATGCCGGCGCAGTCGCCGACATTGTCGCCGACGTTGTCCGCGATGGTGGCGGGGTTGCGCGGGTCGTCCTCCGGGATCCCGGCCTCGACCTTGCCGACGAGGTCGCCGCCGACATCCGCGCCCTTGGTGAAGATGCCGCCGCCGAGGCGGGCGAAGATCGAGATCAGCGAGGCGCCGAAGCCGAGCGCCACGAGGGCGTCGATGACCTCGCGGCTCGCGGGCGCGAGGCCGGCGAAGCGGGTCAGGTAGGTGTAGTAGAGGGCGACGCCGAGCAGCGCGAGCCCGGCCACCAGCATGCCGGTGACGGCGCCGGACTTGAACGCGACCTCGAGGCCGCCGCCGAGCGACGTCGAGGCGGCCTGGGCGGTGCGCACGTTGGCCCGCACCGAGACGTTCATGCCGATGAATCCGGCCGTGCCCGAGAGCACCGCGCCGATGAGGAAGCCGATGGCGACCTTGATCCCGAGGAAATAGGCGAGCGCCACGAACAGGATGACGCCGACGATCCCGATGGTGGCGTATTGACGGCGCAGATACGCCTGCGCGCCCTCGGCGATCGCCCCCGCGATCTCCTGCATGCGCTGGGTCCCGGCGTCGCGTTTCATCACGTCGTTGATCGTGACGATTCCGTAGGCGACGGCGCAGAGCCCGCCCAGGATGATCAGCAGCAATGCGGTCATTCTACCGTCCTTGGTTCTGGTGCCTGGCGTTGGGCTTTTGTTACCGGGCTTGGCCGGGACGGCCATGGGACGAAGGCCCGGTCTGTGCACTCCTCCCCGGAAGTGTGCGTCCTGATTGCCAAACTTCACGGCCAAGCGCAAACACCGCGTACCATTGCGAACATCCTGCATTGCTGCAATGCAGCATGCGACGAGTATCCGCGCCGCCGGGCCGGCACGCAACTCTGCATGTGCGCAATAGAGTTGCCGCCCCGGAATGTCCGGGACCTCCGTGCCGGCAAACCGCGCGCCACCGCGCCATCGCGGGGAAAAATGGTCTAGGACGGGCCCGCTTCGAAGCGCGGAGACCGACCCCATGAGCAGCGACCAAGTCGCCAAGCTGGCTGCCACGATCGAGGTTCTGACGAGCGCGGTCCAGTTCCTCGTCGCCGAGCGCCTGAACGATCAGCCGCCGGAAATGCGGCCCGAGCTTCTCCGTGTGCTGCAGCGCGCGTTCTCGGCGCCGCCGAAGCGCGACGAGCCCCCGATGGGCCGGCCGGCTCTGACGCAGGCGGACCTCGCCCTCTGGATGCCGATCGTGGCGCAGCGCCTGATGGACGACGTGCGGGTGCAGCTCGGCCTGCCGCCCGAGAGCGTGGCGCATATCGGCGGCAACGGGAGCCTCGGACCCACCGATCCCGCCCGCTGAGGCGCCGCCTCAGAAGTGGCTGAAGGCGCCGGCCGCGAAGCTGCGGCTCGCCCCCTCCCCGTCCCGGAAGACCGGCGCGCCGGCATCCGCCTCGACGCTGCCGATCACCGCGAGCGGGACCCCTGCCGCCAGCGCCTCGCCCCGGAAGGCATCGAGATGGTCCGGCGCGACGGTGCAGACGATCTCGTAGTCGTCGCCTCCGGTCAGCGCGGTGCCGAGGAGGTCGGGCGCGGCCGCGACGGCGCGCGCGGCCGCCGGCGACAGGGGGATGTCGGCGAGGTCGACGGTGGCGCCGCGGCCGGCGCCCCTCAGCATCTTGGCGAGGTCGCCGACGAGACCGTCCGAGACGTCCATCGCGGCGCTGGCGTAGCGGCGGAGCGTCGCCGCCAGGGCGAGGCGCGGGCGCGGATGCAGGTAGCGGTCGCGCAGGTGATCCCGCTCGGCCTCGCCGAGGCCGGCGACCCAGGCCGCGTCCGGCGCGAGGCGCAGGGCGAGGCCGAGCGCCGCGTCGCCGATCGTGCCGGTGACGCAGATACGGTCGCCGATCCGCGCGGTCGGGCGCCGGACCATGGTGCCTGCCGGCACCTCGCCGAGCGCCGTGACCCCGAGAAGCGCGGGCCCGGCCGCCCGGACGGTGTCGCCGCCGAGGAGCGGGCAGCCGAAGGCCTCCGCGGCCTCCCGGAGTCCGTCCGTGAGACCGGCGAGCCAGGGCTCCGTCCAGTCCGGAGGAAGCGCCAGGGTGAGGAGGTAGCCGCGGGGCCGCGCACCCTTGGCGGCGAGGTCCGAGAGGTTCACCCCGAGCGCCTTGCGGGCGATCGAGGCGGGCGGATCCTCGGGGAAATAGTGGACGCCCGCCACGATCGCGTCCGCCGTGAGGACGAGGTCGTGGCCGGGGCTCGGGGTCAGAGTTGCGGCATCGTCCCGGAGACCGTCGGCGCCGGGACCGGCGAGCGGCGCGAAGTAGCGTGCGATCAGGGCGTCCTCGGTCAGGCGCCCGCTCTCCGCAGCCGCGCTCACCCCCGCTTGGTGTCCGGCAGGGCCAGTTCGGAGGGGCGCACCTCGCGCGCGACCTTGTCGAGGACGGCGTTGACGAGGCCCGGCTCTTCGCCGGTGTAGAAGCTGTGGGCGACGTCGACATATTCCGAGATCGCCGAGCGGGCCGGTACGTCGCGGCGGAACATCAGCTCGTAGGCCCCCGCCCGCAGAATGGCGCGCAGCACCGCCTCCAGGCGCTTGAGGGGCCAGCCCTGCGACAGGGCGCGGTCCACCTGCGGGTCGATGGCGCGCTGCTCCTCGACGGCGCCGCGCAGGAGATCGCGGAAGAAGGCCGCGTCCGCCGCCGGATGGGCGACGCCGTCGATCTCCTGGCCGATCCAGAAGGCCTCGAACTCGGCCAGCGCGTCGAGGACGCCCTTGCCGGAGATCTCCATCTCGTAGAGGGCCTGCACCACCGCGAGGCGTGCGCCGGTGCGCTCGTTGACCTTGCTCATGGCCTCAGGCCTCCGCGACGGAGGCGGCCGAGGCCGCCCGCTTCAGGGCGAGCACGGCGAGCGCCGCCTCGGCCGCCCCGCCGCCCTTGTTCATCTCGGCGACGCGGGCGCGGGCGAGGGCCTGCGCCTCGGTCTCGACCGTCAGGATGCCGTTGCCGAGGGGCAGGTGCCGGGCGACCGAGAGGTCCATCAGGGCCCGCGCGCTCTCGCCCGCGACGATGTCGTAGTGGCCGGTCTCGCCGCGGATGACGCAGCCGAGGGCCACCACCGCGTCGTAGGGCTCGCCCGCGCGCTCGGCGGCCTCGAGCAGGATCGCGATGGTCGCCGGGATCTCGAGGGCGCCCGGCACCGTGACGGTGATCGCCCGCGCGCCGGCCGCCGCGATCGCGCCCCGCGCGCCGGCCAGGAGCTCGTCGGCGATGTCGTCGTAGAAGCGTCCCTCGACCACGAGGACGCGCGCGTCCTTCAGGGCCGGGTCCGGATTCGCCTCGCGGCGGGGGGAGGATGACGTCGAAACCATCGTGGCCTTCGTGGATGCAAACGTGCTTCGCGCCTTGCCCGGCCGCTTCCCCGGAATCTTATCTGGTGCCCGCGCCTCGGCCTCGGGCTGCGATGTGGGCCCGGCTGCGGGACGCGAGCACTAGACCGAAGGTCGCCGCACCACAAGCGCGCAGGAGGCCTGCGCGTGCCCGGAGGCCGCCGCGATCGTCTCAGGCCGGCTGCGGGACCTCGCGGCTCTCGCTGAGACGCGCGGCGTAGCGGGCGATGAGATCCACCTCCAGGTTGAGCCGGTCGCCCTCGCGGCGCTCACCCCAGGTGGTCACCTGCAAGGTGTGGGGGATGAGCAGCACCGAGAACCGATCGCCCTCCACGGTGTTGACGGTGAGCGAGGTGCCGTCGAGGCAGACGGAGCCCTTCTGGGCGATGAACCTCGCGAAGGGGCCCGGGGCCCGGAGGGTGAAGCGCTCGCTCGCCCCCCAATCGCCCTCCCCGCCCGTGACGGGCTCGCGGGAGACGATCTCGGCGAGGCCGTCGACATGGCCGGTGACGAGGTGGCCGCCGAGTTCGTCGCCGATCTTGAGGGAGCGTTCGAGGTTGAGGCGGGTGCCCTCGCGCCAGAGCCCGGCGGTGGTGCGGGCGAGGGTTTCGGCCGCCGCGTCGACGGCGAAGACCGCGCCGCCATCCGCCGCATCCACCGCGACCACCGTGAGGCAGGGCCCCGAGCAGGCGATCGAGGCTCCGAGGGCGATCGAGGCCGGGTCGTAGTGCGAGCGGATCAGCAGGCGTCGCAGGCGCTCGTCGCCGGTGACGCCGACGACGGTTCCGATATCGGAGACGAGACCGGTGAACATGGGAGCCTCCGCTCGAAGGTGACGGCGCGGTCGGGCCCAAGATCGAGGGTCTCGACTGCGCGGAGATGGCCGCTTTCCAGGGCCTGCGCCAGGCGCGGGCCGATGGCGGGCAGCCCGTCGGCATGGCCGAGGGCGACCGGGCCCGTGATCAGCGTGCAGGTATCGACGAGGTCGGCCGCCGCCAGCGCGTCGGCGAGATAGGGCCCGCCCTCGCTGCAGAGCCGGGTGATGCCGCGCCCGGCGAGGAGCGCGAGGGCGGCCCGCAGGTCGACGCGGCCGGCCGGATCGGCCGCGACGCTGGCGACCTCGACGCCGAAGGTCGTCAGCGTGCGCTTGGCATGGGCCGGGGCGGTGCGGGTGGTGATCACCAGGGTCGGCACGTCGCGGGCGCCGCGGACCAGGGTGCTGGCGGGCTGCAGGCGCAGGTGCGAGTCGAGCACCACCCGCAGCGGCGAGCGCTGTGCCAGTCCGGGCAGCCGCACGGTGAGGGAGGGGTCGTCGGCCCGCGCCGTGCCGATGCCCACCAGGATGGCGTCTGCATGGGCCCGCCACAGGTGGACCGCCCCATCCGCGATCGGCCCGGTGATGCGCAGGCGTTCCTTCGGGGATCCCGCCGCGAAGCCGTCCCGGGTGCGCGCGAGCTTCAGGCTGACCGCCGGGCGGCCCCGGGTGGCGCGCAGGATGTGGCCGAGATGGTCGCGATGGGCCTCGGCGCGCAGCACGCCGGTCGTCAGCGCGAGGCCGGCGGCCTCGATCAGCCCATGCCCGCGCCCGGCGACCCGCGGGTCCGGATCCTCGATCGCCGTGACGACGCGGGCGACGCCCGAGGCGATGATCGCGTCCGTGCAGGGGGGCGTGCGGCCGTGATGCGAGCAGGGCTCGAGCGTCACGTAGAGGGTGGCGCCGCGCGCGGCCTCCCCCGCCATGGCGAGCGCCAGCGGCTCGGCGTGGGGCCGGCCCCCGGGCGCCGTGGCGCCGAGGCCCACGACGCGCTCGCGGCCCGGGGGCCCCGCCACCACCACGGCTCCGACGGAGGGGTTGGGGGCGGTGCGTCCGAGGTTGCGGTACCCCACCGCGAGGGCGAGGCGCATGAACCGGTCATCCGCGCTCACGGGCGCACCCGCGCCTTGCGCCGGGGCGGCACCGCGTCCGGGTTCACGTGGCCGGCGGCCGGCCCGAGGGTGCCGAGCAGGTCCTCGAAGTCCTTGGCCTCGCGGAAGTTCTTGTAGACCGAGGCGAAGCGCACGTAGGCGACGTCGTCGAGCCCCTTCAGCCCCTCCATGACCAGCTCGCCGATCGACTCGCTCGTCACCTCGGCCTCGCCGCTGCTCTCGAGCTGGCGGGTGATGCCGCTGACGAGGCGCTCGATCCGCTCCGGGTCGACCGCGCGCTTGCGCAGGGCCACGTCGATCGAGCGCTGCAGCTTGTCGCGGTCGAAGGGGACGCGCTTGCCCGAGCGCTTGAGCACCGTGACCTCGCGCAGCTGGACGCGCTCGAAGGTGGTGAACCGGCCGGCACAATCGGGACAGACCCGGCGGCGGCGGATCGCGGCGCCGTCCTCGCTCGGGCGCGAATCCTTCACCTGCGTGTCGGAGCCGCCGCAATAGGGACACCGCATCGGGCGGACCTGCCTCACTCTCGGATCGAACGAAAACGGCCGCGGATCGGCGATCCGCGGCCGTTCTCTAACGTGGTGTGCGCAGCTCCGGAAGGTCAACCCGCCGGATCCGCGCCGATGGTTCAGCCGTAGATCGGGAAGCGCGCCGTGAGGGCGTGCACCTTCTCCTTGACGGCGGCCTCGACCGCCGCATCGCCCGCCTCGCCCTTGGCCGCGACACCATCGAGCACCTCGACGATCAGGCCGCCGATCTGCTTGAACTCGGCGACGCCGAAGCCGCGCGAGGTGCCGGCCGGGGTGCCGAGGCGGATGCCCGAGGTGATGGTGGGCTTCTGCGGATCGAACGGCACGCCGTTCTTGTTGCAGGTGATGTCGGCCCGCGACAGCGCGGCTTCCGCCGCCTTGCCGGTGAGGCCCTTCCTCTGGAGGTCGACGAGCATCAGGTGGTTGTCGGTGCCGCCCGAGGTGATGTCGTAGCCGCCCGAGATCAGGGTGTCGGCGAGGGCCTTGGCGTTCTCGATGACCTGGCGGGCGTAGATCTTGAACTCGGGCTTCAGGGCCTCGCCGAATGCCACGGCCTTGCCGGCGATGACGTGCATCAGCGGGCCGCCCTGGAGGCCGGGGAAGATCGCCGAGTTGAACTTCTTGGCCAGCGCCTCGTCGTTCGTCAGGATCATGCCGCCGCGGGGGCCGCGGAGCGTCTTGTGGGTCGTCGTGGTGGCGACGTGAGCGTGCGGGAACGGCGACGGATGGACGCCGGCCGCCACGAGGCCCGCGAAGTGGGCCATGTCGACGAAGAAGTAGGCGCCGACCGCGTCCGCGATCTCACGGAACTTGGCGAAGTCCCAGTGGCGCGGGTAGCCCGAGCCGCCCGCGATGATGACCTTGGGCTTGTGCTCGTGGGCGAGGCGCTCGACCTGCTCCATGTCGATGCGCTGGTCGTCGCGGCGCACGGTGTAGGAGACGGGCTTGAACCACTTGCCCGAGACGTTCGGGGGGGCGCCGTGGGTGAGGTGGCCGCCGGCCGCGAGGTCGAGGCCGAGGAAGACGTCGCCGGGCTGCATCAGGGCCATGAACACGCCCTGGTTCGCCTGCGAGCCGGAATTCGGCTGCACGTTGGCGAAGCCGCAATCGAACAGGCGCTTGGCGCGCTCGATGGCGAGGTTCTCGGCGACGTCGACGAACTGGCAGCCGCCGTAATAGCGCCGGCCCGGATAGCCCTCGGCGTACTTGTTCGTCAGGACCGAGCCCTGCGCCTCGAGGACGGCGCGCGAGACGATGTTCTCCGAGGCGATCAGCTCGATCTCGTGCTGCTGGCGGCCGAGTTCCTGCTCGACGGCCTTCGAGATCTCGGGATCCGCCTCGGCGAGGGAGGCCGCGAAGAACGTGTTCGAGAAGTGCTTGTCGGCGGCGGTACCGGCGGTCATGGATGGCCTCTTGCTCTTATGATCGGGTGACGCACCCGGCTGACCCGTCGGCGTGCACGGGCGGGCGTTCAGACCACGATCTCTACACGCGCTGGGATGCCAGGCCAAGCACAGGCGAATTTGTGTCCATGATGAAAAAGATTTGATGGGATGGGACGTGCGGCGTTCGACCCGCGGAGATCCGGGTTGGGGACGAGATATCACCGGACGTTTTTAGGAATTTGCTCCAATCGGCCGTGCAGGGCCTCGTCTTCGAGACGAGCGACGGACGCATCCTGAACGCCGAAGAGGCCATATCCTATGCCCGATCGGTCGAGGCGCAGTGGCCGGCATTCAAGGCCGTGCTGGACGCGAAGGTGTCGCCTCAGCCCTGAGGATCGGTAGGGGGCCGCGAAGCCGACGACGCGAAGCCAATCGACCGTCCTTCAAGGCGCGCGCCAAGGCTTGGAAACGCTCGACCGTCTGAAGTCTGGTCCCGGTATCCCGACACCTGAGTGCTTCGCCAGGATCTGCACCCGATGCGTGCAACAGAAAAAGGCCCGCGCCTCGGGTAAGGCGCGGGCCTCGTGAAATCGTCCCGACCCGCCCGGCGGCTCAGTTCTCCTCGTCGCCCGGCTCGAAGCTCTCCGGCACGGTCGATTGCGCGCTCGCGACCGGGGTCGGGGCCGAGATCGTCGAGGGCACGTTGACGCCGTCGCGCTTGTAGATGTCGTCGCGGAACTGCACGAGGCCGTCCGGGGTCGCCCAGGCCGTGATGTAGGTCCAGTAGACCGGCACCGGGCTGCTGAGGGTGGCGTCGACGCGCTTGCCGCTCTCGATCGCCTGCTCGACCTCGGCGCGGCCCCAGCCGGGCGTGTCCTTGAGGAGCCAGGTGATGTACTCGCGCACGTTCTGCACGCGCACGCAGCCCGAGGAGATGAAGCGGAAATCGTCGCCGAACACGCCCTTGGTGTTCGTGTCGTGCATGAACACGCCGTAGGGGTTCGGGATGTTGATGCGCACGATGCCCATCGAGTTGAAGTCGGCGCCCGAATCCTGGCGGTAGCGGTAGCGCGTGCCCTCGTCCGAGTTCCAGTTCACCGAGGCCGGCGAGATCTCGGTCTCGCCCGAGAAGATGCGGATCTTGTTCTCGGTGAGGTAGGTCGCGTCCTTCTGCATCTTGGGGATGAGGTCCTTCTTCACGATGGAAGCCGGGACCGTCCAGAAGGGGTTGAAATTGATCTGCGTCGCCTTGGTGTTCATGATCGGCGACTGGCGGTCGATCTTGCCGACGCCGGCGGCGTGGAGCGTCACGACCTGACCGTTCTCGACGGTCTGGACCAGGGCCGCCGGGATGTTCGTGATCACGAATCGGTTGCCGAGGTTGCCCGAATAGGAACGCAGGCGCACCGCGTTGATCTCGAGCTGGCGCAGGCGGACATCCGCCGGCACGTTCATGGCCTGCTGCGTGGCCTGGCTCATGGTTCCGGTCTGGCTCAGGCCGTGGCGGGCCTGGAAGCGCTTCACGGCGGCCGCGACGTAGGAATCGTAGACGCCCGAGGCCCCCGAGGTCGCGTCGAGGTCGCCCGTGACGATCAGGCGCTGGCGCACGGCGGCGACGACGGGGCTCTTGGCGCCGATGCGCAGGCGGTCGGCGCCGGAGACCGGACGCCAGCCGCCCCGGGCGACAATGTCCTTGTAGCGCTCGACCATCTGCTCGGTCGCCGCCACCGTCTGCGGCGACAGGATCGGGGTCGAGGAGCGCTGCACCTGCATGGTGGCGGGCGAGGCGTAGTCCTGGGCCCATTCGGCCTGGGCGAAACCGCCGGGATCGCGGGCGAGCGCCGGGGCCGCGGCCAGCGCCACCGTGGTGAGGAGGGCGAGGCCGAGCGCGCGGGGAGTGGGAGCCTGTGTCAGCATCGGGCGGAAGCTCTGGTCCATGGCTGGGGCAGGTCTGGATCGCGGCGTCGAGGCGCCGCGCATCCCATGCCCTCAAGGTGTCGAGGTACGGTTAAGAACCCATGCTCTCCGGGCCAGAATATGGCGTCGCCGTGCCGGGGCGCACATCGACCGCACGCGACGCCCCTGTGCGGCCCTGCGGCAACAGCGCGGCGGCCCGCCCTGTGGCAACAATGGCGCGGCGGTCGCCCATCGCCTAAGGGAGAACCCATGGGCACGAGGCACACCAGAGCGAGGAGCCTGCGCGCGGTCACGGCGGTGATCGCGCTCTACGCGTTCGTGCTGCAGGCCTTCCTGGGCGGACTGATGCCGCTGGGCGCCCCCGCCCCCGGCGGCGTGCTCTGCCTGACGATGGACACGCACGGCCCCGTCGATGACGGGCCGGCCGGGCCGGTCCCGCACCATTCGGGCGATTGCTGCCTCGCGGCCCACCTCGCCGCCGGCGCGGAGCCGCCGCGCCCGCCCGCGACCCTGCTCGCGTGGTCGCGCCGCGCCGCGATCCGAATCGCCTGGGAGCCGGTCGCCGCCGCGTCGGCCCGTGGACCGCCCGGATCGATCGCGCATCCGCGAGGGCCGCCCGTCGTCTGAACCGATCCCACCCGATCCCTTCAGACCGACGGATATCCAGCCATGCACCGCATTCCCCGGGCCGAGCTCTGCGCCGCCCTCGTCCTCACCCTGTCCACCACCGTCGCCCTCGCGCACGCCACCCTCGAGCGCAAGGAGGCGAGTCCCAACGCCAGCTACCGCGGCGTCATCCAGATCACGCATGGCTGCGACGGGCGGCCGACGACGCGGGTGAGCGTGACGATCCCCGAGGGCATGGTCGGCGCCAAGCCGATGCCGAAGGCCGGCTGGCAGATCGCCACCGCGCGGGGCGCCTACGAGCGGCCCTACCAATCCTTCCACGGCAGCGTGAGCGAGGGGGTCAAGACGATCACCTGGACCGGTGGCGAGCTGCCGGACGACCAGATCGACGAGTTCACCTTCTTCGCTCGGGTCTCGGACGCCTTCGCGCCGGGAAGCACCGTCTATTTCCCGATCGAGCAGGATTGCACGACGGGCCAGTACCGCTGGAGCGAGGTCCCGGCCGCCGGCCAGAGCGCGAAGGACCTGAAGTCGCCCGCCCCCGGCGTGCGCATTGTCGCGGCGGCGCAGAAGGGCGCCGTGCAAGTCCCCGCCGCGCTAGTCCCCGCCGTGCAAGTCCCCGCTATGAAGGCCGGCGACCTCTCGATCGAGACGCCCTGGATGCGGGCGACGCCCGGCGGCGCCAAGGTGGCGGGCGGCTACGTGCGCATCACCAACACCGGCAGCCAGCCGGATACCCTGACGGCCGCTGCGATCCCGCAGGCGGAGCGGGGCGAGATCCACGCCATGTCCATGGAGGGCGGCGTGATGAGGATGGCGACGGTCGAGGGCGGCCTGACGATCAAGCCCGGCGAGACCGTCGAGCTGAAACCCGGCGGTCTCCACCTGATGTTCCAGGACCTGAAGAGCGGTCCGAAGGCCGGCGAGACGGTCCAGGGCAGCCTCACCTTCGCCCGCGCCGGCACGGTGCCGGTGACCTTCACGGTCGCGCCGATCGGCGCGCAGGGGCCCGGCGGCGAGGCCGCGGGCGGCCACAGCCACCACTGACGGGCGGGACCGGGCACGCCGATGGCGCCGCGTCCCCGGGCTCGGGCGAGCGGCGCCCGGCCGCCCCCCACGCAATCCGTGCGCGCGCGTTCGCGCACCCTCTCCTCGCTTGGACGCGCAGCCCCCGGACCGGGTCGGGCGCCGTCCGGAGTCCGACCGATGTCTCGCGTTCTCCAACCGGGCGCCCTGGCGCTCGCCCTCATCCTGTCGGGCGCCCCCCGCGCCCTCGCCGAGCCGGCCGCGGCCAGCGCGGCCCTGCCCGAGCTCTCGGTCAGCGGGACGCCCTCCCCCGGCTCCCTGACGGTGCCGAGCGTCGCCGAGCAGCGCGCGGCGGTCAACGCCACGGTCGGCTCGGTCGCCTTCGTGGACGCGGCCACCTTCCAGAACCGCTACGCCAACACCCTGCGGGACGTGCTCAAGGATGTTCCGGGCGTCTACGTGCAGGAGCGCTACGGCCAGGAATTGCGCCTCTCGGTGCGCGGGTCGGGCATCAGCCGCGGCTTCCACCTGCGCGGCATCGAGGTGCTGCAGGACGGCATCCCGTTCAACCTCGCGGACGGCAGCGGCGACTTCTACCAGATCGATCCGCTCGCCCTGCGCTCGGTCGAGGTCTACAAGGGCGGCAACGCGCTCACCTTCGGGGCGACGACGCTCGGCGGCGCGGTCAACTTCGTGACGCCGACCGCCCAGACGGCCTTCGCACCGAACATCCTGCGCGTCGACGGGGGCTCGTTCGGCACGATCCGCGAGAACTTCCAGTTCTCCCGCATCTCGGGGCCGGCCGATTTCCTCATCAACGGCACCCTGACGAACTCGGACGGCTACCGGGACCACGAGACCCAGCGCACGCAGAACGTCAACGCCAATGTCGGCTATCAGCTCGCGCCGGGCGTCGAGACCCGGTTCTACGTCGGCGTCTACCTCACCGACCAGAAGCTGCCGGGCTCGCTCACCCTCGACAACAGCCTGAACAACCCGCGCCTCGCCAACCCGACCGCCATCACCGGCAACCAGTCGCGGAAGGTCGAGACCGAGCGGATCGCCAACCGCACCTCGTTCGTGCTCGACGTCGGCAAGCTCGATATCGACACCTGGGCGATCCACAAGTCGCTCTACCACCCGATCTTCCAGGTGATCGACCAGGACGGCTGGACCTACGGCATCGCCCCGCACTGGTCGGGCAGCTTCGACGTCGCGGGCTTCCGCAACGACACGATCCTCGGCCTGCGCGCCTTCGCGGGACATAATTCGGCGCAGCAATACCTCAACGTCCAGGGCAACCGCGGCGCCCAGACGCTCAACGCGCTCCAGAGCGCCTCGAACCTCGAAGCCTACGGCGAGAACCGCTTCTGGTTCCTGCCGGACGTGGCGCTGATGACGGGCGCGAAGCTGTTCTCCTCGAACCGGACATACAGCAACAAGGGCGGCTTCACGGGGGCCAGCCAGTTCGCCTCCTTCGCCAACGAGACCTACGAGGGCGTCAACCCGAAGCTCGGCCTGCTCTGGCAGCCGCTGCCCGAGATCCAGGTCTTCGGCGACGTCACCCGCTCGCGGGACGTGCCGGATTTCAGCGATCTGGTTCAGACGAACACCCTGAACACCACCTTCGTGCCGCTCCAGGCCCAGCGTGCCTGGACCTACGAGGCCGGCACGCGCGGCCGGATCGACCGATTGTCCTGGGACGTGACCCTCTATCGCTCGGAGATCCGGGACGAGTTGATCAACTTCTCGGTCAATCCCGGCCTCAACATCCCGGCCGCGACCTTCAACGCGCCCCGCACCCGCCACCAGGGCGTCGAGGCGGCGGCGAGCCTCGACCTGACCCGCGACCTCGCGGGGATCGGCGACCGGCTCACGGTGAGCCAGATCTGGACCCACAACGACTTCCGCTTCGTCAACGACCCGATCTTCGGCAACAACCAGATCGCCGGCATCCCGCGGGACGTGCTGCGCACTATCCTCACCTACACGCATCCGAGCGGCTTCTACCTAGCGCCCTCGGTGGACTGGGTGCCGCGGGGCGCCTTCGCCGACCACGCCAACACCCTGCAGGTGCCGGGCTACGCCCTGCTCAACATCCAGACCGGAATCGACTTCGCCAACGGCGTCTCGCTGTTCGTGGATGCCCGCAATCTCACGGATGCGCGCTACGTGTCGGACATCGCGGTGGTGACGAACGCCGCCGCGACGGTGGGCGGGGCAGCGGCGCTGGCGGCCTTCTACCCCGGCAACGGGCGCAGCCTCTTCGGCGGCGTGCGCGCCTCGTTCTGAGCCGCACCCCGCCGGTGGCCGCGCGGATACAGGCGGGGCGGGGTTCCTGGGCTATGCAGGAGCCGGCAGGCAGGGCGACGGGATGACGGGCAGACGCGACAGGGTCATCACCGTCCTGCAGGCCGGCCGCGCCGTCGCGGCGCTGTCGATCGTCGCCTACCACGCGGCGATCGCGACCCGCGACTACGCGCAGGCCCTGCCGGAGGCAGCCTTCTTCGCCTTCGAGCGGGGCGCCTTCGGAGTCGACTTCTTCTTCGTCCTCAGCGGCTTCATCATCCTGCACGCCCATCGGGACGATCCCGCGGGGGCGGCCGCGGCGCGCGCCTACGCGGTGAAGCGGCTGATGCGCATCTACGTGCCCTACTGGCCGGTCGCCCTCGCGATGATCGGCCTCTATCTCGTCCTGCCGCAGGTCTCGGGAAGCCAGCGCAGTTGGAGCCTCGTGACCTCGCTGACCCTTCTGCCGACCGGTGCTCCGCCGGCGCTCGCGGCAGCGTGGACCCTCGTCCACGAGATGATGTTCTATGCCCTGTTCCTGCTCTCCTACTTCGTGCGGGGCTTCGCCTGGATCGTCGCCGCCTGGGTCGGGCTGATCCTCGCCGGGATCTGGCTCGGCCTCGAGACCAGCTACGCGGCGCCGACCTGGCTCAGCCTGTTCGCGCCGATCAACGCCGAGTTCGTCGCCGGGATGCTGGCGGCGCTGGCGGTGCGCAGGGCCTCGCCGGCCTGGGCGGGGCCCGCGCTCGTCATCGGTCTCGCGGCGCTCGTCGCCTTCTTCGCCCTCGGGACCGACCCCGCCGGCCCGGCCCGCATGGGCTTCGGCTTCGCGGTCGCCGTCCTGGTGGCGGGCGCGGTCTGGCTGGAGCGGGCCGGATCGCTCGCGGCCCCAGGCTGGATGATCCTGCTCGGCGACGCCTCCTACGCAATCTATCTCGTGCACAACCCGGTGGCCTCGCTGGGGGCGCGGATCGCCGGGCGCTTCGAGGCGCTGCGCCCCTGGCCCGTGAGCCTCGCGCTCTGCATCCTCCTCGGCGTGGGCTTCGGGCTCGCCTATCACCTGGCCTTCGAGCGGCCCGCCCTGGCGTTCCTGCGCCGACGCCAGGCCCGGGGCCGCAGCCTCGCCCAGGCGCCTCGCTGAAGCGGGGCCGCTAGTATTTTGCATTCATTGGGAGCAATCTAGGCCGGCCCGCGGTCACGGACCGCGACCCGCAATGCCAACAGGAGCCAGCATGGCCAATGCTCCCTCCGGGCCCGCATGGCCGGATGCCGGCCCGCACCGCCCGCGCTATCGCGCCCTGATCCTCACGGCCGAGGGTCTGGTGCTGCGCACCGAACGCGTGCCGGCGGAGGACGACCACGCGGCCCTCGCCCTCGGCGAGAGGCTGAGCGGCGAGCACGCCGTCGAACTCTGGGACGGCCTGCGCTTCATCGAGCGCTTCGACGCGGTGGTCCCGGCCCCGCGGCCGAGCGAAGGGTCCGAACTGCGCAACTGACACGACCGGGCCTCGCGCCCGATGCGTCTGACCGCGGAGAAACGGGGCGGCGCCGCGTGGCCCGCCCCGTCCCGACGGCCGGTCTCAGTAGAGCCCGCCGGCCTGGGCCGCGCGGTCGGCATCCGGCGGCACGGCGCCGGGCGGCGGGGCGGCGGGCTGGGCCACGTAGGCGTCCGGCGGGGCGGTGCCGGGCTTGAACGCCTCCAGGATGGTGCCGCCGCCCTCGCCCGAGCCGGAGCGCATGCCGGACGCGACGTTGACGCGGATGAGCTTGATGCCCGGGGGCACGCGGAAGGGCGTCGGCGGCTTGTCCTTGAGGGCCTGCTTCAGGAAGTCGAGGGCGATGGGCGCCGAGAGTCCGCCGCCGGTGGCGCGGTCGCCGAGCGAGCGCGGCTTGTCGAAGCCGATATAGACGCCGACCGCGAGATCCGGGGAGAAGCCCACGAACCAGGCATCCTTGGCGTCGTTCGTGGTTCCGGTCTTGCCGGCGAGCGGCTTGCCGATCTGCTTCAGGATGGTCGCGGTGCCGCGCTGGACCACGCCCTCCATGATCGAGACCATCTGGTAGGCGGTGAGCGGATCGAGCACCTGCTCGGAATCGTCCACCAGCTTCGGCTCGTCCTGGCCCGACCACTTCTCGGCGTCGCAGCCGATGCACTTGCGATTGTCATGCCGGTAGATCGTCTCGCCGGTCCGGTCCTGGATCCGGTCGATCAGCGTCGGCCGGATGCGGCGCCCGCCATTGGCGAGCATCGAGTAGGCCGTGACCATGCGCATCACCGTGGTCTCGCCGGCGCCGAGCGACATCGGCAGCACCGGCAGCATATCGTCGTAGACGCCGAAGCGGCGGGCATACTCGGCGATGAGCGGCATGCCCACGTCCTTGGCGAGGCGCACCGTCATCAGGTTCTTCGAGTGCTCGATCCCGTAGCGCAGCGTGTGCGGCCCGCCGGACTTGCCGTCGTAGTTCGAGGGCGTCCAGGCCTCCTGGCCGGGGCCGGCCTCGATGGTGATCGGCGAATCCTGCACGATCGAGGACGGGGTGTAGCCGTTGTCGAGGGCCGCCGAGTAGACGATCGGCTTGAACGAGGAGCCGGGCTGGCGCTGGGCCTGGGTGGCGCGGTTGAACTCGCTCTCGTCGTAGGAGAAGCCGCCGATCATGGCGTGGACGCGGCCCGTATAGGGGTCCATCGCCACGATGGCGCCGGAGACCTCCGGCTTCTGCCGCAGGCGGAACTGGCCGCGGCCACCGTCGATCGCCTCGACATAGATCACGTCGCCGGGGCTGAGGGCCGAGGCCGCGCCGCGGCCGGTCCACTTCAGGCCCTCGGCCGGGATCGTTCCGGTCTCGCGCTCCTTCGAGACCGTGCCGGCGGCCTCGCGCCGGGGCTGCAGGCCGATCTGGGCCCCGCCCCCGCTGGTCGAGAGCACGACGGCGAGGCGCCAGGGCGCCACGTCGCCGAGCGCCGGGACCTCGGCGACCGCCATGCCCCAGTCGCGACCGGTCAGGTCGACCTTGGTCTGCGCGCCGCGCCAGCCATGCGACTGGTCGTATCGGACGAGCCCGTCCACCAGCGCCTTCCGGGCCCAGGCCTGCATCTTCGGGTCGAGGGTGGCGCGCACCGAGAGGCCGCCCTCGTAGAGCTTCTTCTCGCCGTAGCGCTCGGAGATCTCGCGGCGGACCTCCTCGGTGAAGTAGTTGGCGTTGGCGGCGTTCGGGAAGGCGACGCGCGGGTTGATGCCGAGCGGCATCTTCTTGGCGGCTTCGGCCTCCTCCTTGGTGATGTAGCTGTTCTCCGCCATCAGGCGGATGATCTCGTTGCGCCGGTCCAGAGCCGCCTGGGTCTTGCGGTAGGGGTGATAGTTGTTCGGGCCCTTGGGGAGCGCCGCGAGGTAGGCCGCCTCGTTGATGGTCAGCTCGTGGACGGACTTGCCGAAATAATCGAGCGCCGCCGCCGCGACGCCGTGCAGGTTGCGGCCGGGCACGATGGTCCCGAGGAAGATCTCGTTGAGGTAGAGCTCGAGGATCTTGTCCTTGGAATAGGTCGCCTCGATCCGCAGCGCGATCAGCGCCTCGCGGATCTTGCGGTCGAAGGTCTGCTCGCTCGACAGGAGGAAGTTCTTGGCCACCTGCTGGGTGATGGTCGAGGCGCCCTGCTTCTTGCCGCTCTTGGCGTTGGTCAGCGCGGCACGCACGATGCCCTCGGGATCGATGCCGCCGTGCTTGTAGAAGTTCTTGTCCTCGGCCGACAGGAAGGCCGCGACCACGATCTTGGGCATCGCCTGGATCGGCAGGTAGAGGCGGCGCTCGCGCGCGTACTCGGCCAGCAGCGAGCCGTCCGCGGCGTGGAGGCGGGTCATCACCGGCGGCTCGTAATTGGCGAGCGCGGCGTGGTCCGGCAGGTCCTGGCTGTACTTCCAGTAGAAGAAGGCGCCGGCCGCCGCGAGGAGGACGAACACCACGGCCCCCGCGCTGAACAGGAAGGCGAAGAAGCGAAGGATGAAGCGCATCCGGTGTCCCGTCGTCGGTTGCTGCCGCCACCTGCGGACGCGCTCGCGTCCAGGCGCGCCCGCTCGCTCGATCACGAGCATCGCGGCGGCCAGGCGGTGGTGTCATGCCCGCTGACGGATGTCGATTGCGCGACGTCGCGACCGGGGCTTCGTTAACCCCGTATCGACACCGGATCTATGGTGAAACTGGGGCGATGGCGGCCGAGCGGCGGGCCGGCCCTGGGGGCCGGACCAGGGTGGCGCGGTTCGTGAAGAACAGGTCGACGGCCCTGGCCATCGACCCCGTCACGCTCTCGCGCCAGGACTCGGATTGCAGGAGGTCGAGGTCGCGCTTGCTCGACAGGTAGCCGAGCTCGACCAGCACGCTCGGCACGTCCGGCGAGCGCAGGACCTTGAAGCCCGCCTCCCGGTGGGGCTTGGCGCTCATCTCCATCACGGGACCGAGCTGGCCCATCAGGGTGCGGGCGAAGCCCGAGGAGAAGCCACGGGTCTCCCGCAGGGTCAGCTCCTGCAGGATGTCGGCGATGTCGCTCGGACCCTCGCTCGAATCGGTGCCGGCGGCGGCGTCGGCCTTGTTCTCGCGGTCCGCCAGGCGCGCGGATTCGGCGTCGGTGGCCTTCTCGGAGCCGGTATAGATCGTGGCGCCGCGCACCTGGGGAGCAGCCGAGATCGAGTCGGCGTGGATTGAGACGAACAGGTCGGCCTTGGCCTCACGGGCGATCCGCACCCGCTCGCCCAGCGGCACGAACACGTCCCGGTCGCGGGTCATGCGCACGCGGTAGCGCCCGCTGCCCTCGAGGCGCTTCACCAGCGCCTGCGCGAAGCCGAACACGATATCCTTCTCGAAGGCCCCCGTCGCCGCAATGGCGCCCGGATCGATGCCCCCATGCCCGGCATCGACCATGATGAGCGGGCGCGCATCGGCGGGCTCGACGGCGCCCGAAAACCTGCGCTGGGCCGGGGATGGGTCGCTCGACACCGTGGCCTTGCGGAACGCCTCGCGGTCGGCCCGCTGGAACTCGATCGAGAGCAGCACGGCGCCGTCGCGCGGGCGCGTCACGGATTCGATCCGTCCCACGGTGGCGGGGCCCGCGAGATCGACCACGATGCGCGAGCGGCCGGGGGCGAACAGGCCGTAGCGGAAGGTTTGCACCAGGCCCTCCCGGCGCCGGCCGGTCTCGGCGGGGAGCTGGAAGTTCACCTCGGCGAGGTCGATCACGGCCCGGTCCGGCCGCTCCATCACGAAAGCGCGCGCCTCGACGGGCTTCGACAGCGTGAGCGTGAGCTTGGTCGGGCCGTTCGGGCTGCCGGCCAGATCAGCCGCGATCGCGACCGCCCCGAGGCGGGGCTTGTCGCCGTCCTGCGCATCCGCCGGCCCGGCCCCGATCAGAGCGAGCGCCAGGAGGGCGGAACGGATCAGGCGCGTGCGTGCGAGCATCGGTCTGCGGTTGTTTCCCGTGCCTCTTCGTTAGGGCATAGGCCGGACAGGGTTAATCGCTGGTTTCCCGCCTCGGTTCAATCGCCCGCCATTTGTGACCTGAGCGCGACACGTATCCGAGGGTTGACGGCACGCAGCAATTGCAGCGCCGAAAAACCGACACCGTCTCGCAGCCGGCCCGACCTCAGGTGCGCTTGCGCAGGACGTGGCGCTCGAGGAGCAGCCCGATCGTCAGAGAGGTCAGGGCGAACAGGATGATGTAGAGATAATCGACCTGCACTTGGAGACCCGGGTAATAGCCGAGCCGCACCCACTCGACGATCTGCAGCGCCGGGTTCCACTTGAGGACCTCATACATCTGCTCGGGCAGGTAGTTCGGCAGGATGAAGACCCCGCTCGAGATGTACATGATGATCCCGAACAGGGCGTAGCCCATCAGCCAGCCCGGGAAGAACGACGCGATGCCGACATTGATCGTCCCGATGCCGATGCCGAGCAGGATCGCCGCCAGGTAGCCGCCGACCGCCATCACCGGATCGGCCGGCCGCGGATCGACCCCGATCGCGAGCAGGATCAGGAACACCAGCATCAGCCCGAGGAAGCCGGTGACGATCTCGACAAGGATGCGGGCGAAGATGACGTCGAAATTCTTGACCTGCGGATAATAGGTCAGGGGCTTGTTCATCAGGACCGACTTCATCACCTCGCGGGAGATGTACTGGAAGATCAGCACCGGCACCGCGCCGGAGGCGAAGAACAGGGCCCGGCTGTCGCCGAGCGGCGCCGGAACCTTGCGGAACACGTAGATGGCGACCAGGATGAAGGTGTGCACCACCGGCCAGAGCACGACCACGGCGTAGCCGAAATAGGAACCGCCGAAGCGGGTGCGCATGTCGCGCAGCATCAGGGCATGGAGCACCTGCAGGTAGGCGTCCATGCGGGTGCGCCGGGGCGCCAGGGCTTGCTGATCGGTGATCATGAGGTGTTCTGGGCCCGGAGGTCTCGCGCCCCTCCCTGGCCCACGATCACGACTGAAATATGGAGCGGCGCCTCAGCACTCCTGGGCGAGGCGCAGCAGGTTCTGCCCGTAGGCGGTCTTGGCGAAGAGCTCGCCCCGGGCGACGAGCTGCGCGCGGTCGATGAAGCCCTGCAGGAAGGCGATCTCCTCCAGGCAGGCCACCTGCAGCCCCTGCCGGTTCTGGATCGTGCGCACGAACTCGGAGGCTTCCAGCAGGCTGTCATGGGTGCCGGTGTCGAGCCAGGCATAGCCCCGGCCCATGCGCTCGACGGCGAGCTGCCCGCGCTGCAGGTAGGCCTCGTTCACGCTCGTGATCTCGAGCTCGCCCCGCGCCGACGGCCGCACCCCGGCGGCGATGTCGAGGACCTGGTTGTCGTAGAAGTACAGCCCCGTCACCGCCCAGGTCGAATCGGGCGCCCGCGGCTTCTCCACGATCCTGGTCGGCCGTCCCTCGGGGGTGAGACTGACCACGCCGTAGGCCTGCGGGTTCTCGACGTGGTAGGCGAAGATCGTGGCGCCCGCCCCGCGCCCGGCGGCGCGCGCCAGCAGCTCCGACATGCCGGCGCCGAAGAACAGGTTGTCGCCGAGGATCAGGGCGACCGGATCCGCACCGACGAAGTCGCGCCCGATCACGAAGGCCTGAGCCAGCCCCTCGGGGCGCGGCTGAACCGCGTAGGAGAAGCTCAGACCGAACTGCTCGCCGGTGCCGAACAGACGCTTGTAATTGTCGAGGTGCTCAGGGCTGGAGATGATCAGGATCTCCCGGATGCCCGCCAGCATCAGCACCGAGACCGGATAATAGATCATCGGCTTGTCGTAGACCGGCAGCAGCTGCTTGTTGATCGACAGCGTCGCCGGGTGCAGGCGCGTGCCGGAGCCGCCGGCCAGTACGATGCCCTTCATGTCTCAGCGCTCCTGGCTGGCGACCGGCCCGACGAGCCGATCGAGGATGTCGTCGAGCGCCTCGGCCCAGGGCCGCGGCGCGATCCCGAAGGCCCGGGTCAGGCTCGTCGTCGAGAGTTCGGAATTGTGCGGCCGCCGGGCCGGCGTCGGATAGGCGCTCGTCGGGATGGCGTCCACCGGCACCGCGCGCCCGCCGCGCCGCGCCGCCCCCGCGAGGATCGCCCGGGCGAAGCCGCACCACGTGGTCACGCCCGCATTGACGCAATGGAACGTGCCCGTCGGCGCCTGCGGGTCGGCGGCGAGGCGGGTCGCGATCACCACGAGGGCCGCCGCGAGGTCGGCGGCGGAGGTCGGGCAGCCCTGCTGGTCGTCGACGACGCCGAGCCGATCCCGCTCGGACCCGAGGCGCAGCATCGTCTTGACGAAGTTGCCCCGGTGCGGGCTCACCACCCAGGCGGTGCGCAGGATGGCGTGGTGCGGGTTGGCACTGCGCACCGCCCACTCGCCGGCCGCCTTGCTGGCGCCGTAGACGCTCTGCGGATTGACGGGGGCGTCGGGGGCGTAGGGCCCGGTGCCCGTCCCGTCGAAGACGTAGTCGGTCGAGACCTGCACGAGGGGGACGGCGCGCCGGCGCGTCTCGGCGGCGAGATAGGCCGGCGCCAGGGCATTGAGCCGCCAGGCCTCTCCGACCTCCGTCTCGGCCTTGTCGACGGCCGTGTAGGCGGCGGCGTTGATCACGACCGCGTAGCTGCGCGCCCCGAGCGCACGCGCGAGCGCCGTCTCGTCGGCGATGTCGAGACTGCCCCGGTCCGGCGCGTGCAGGCGCACACCCTCGGGCCAGGGGGCCTGCCGCAGTTCCGTGCCGACCTGGCCGGCGCCGCCGAGGATCAGGATATCCATGCGCTCAGCGACCCGCGGCCGGGCTCGCGCCGAGGCCGAGCCGCTCGCCCTTGTAGCGGCCCTCGCGGATCGGGCGCCACCAGGCCTCGTTGTCGAGATACCACCGCACCGTCTCGGTGAGGGCTGCCTCGAAGCGCTTCGACGGGGACCAGCCGAGCTCTGCCTCCGCCTTGCCCGGGTCGATGGCGTAGCGCCGGTCGTGGCCCGGCCGGTCGGCCACGAAGGTGATCAGGCGCTCGTGCGGGCCCCGGTCCGGCCGCACGGCGTCGAAGGCCGCGCACAGGGCTCTCACCACGTCGAGGTTCGAGCGCACCGCCCGCCCGCCGAGCAGGTAGGTCTCGCCGATCCGGCCCCGCTCCAGCACCGCCACCAGCCCGCCTGCGTGGTCCTCGACGTGGATCCAGTCCCGCTCGTTCAGCCCGTCTCCGTAGACCGGCAGCGGCTTGCCCTCCAGCGCGTTGAGGATCATCAGCGGGATCAGCTTCTCGGGGAAGTGGCGCGGCCCGTAATTGTTCGAGCAGTTCGTCACCAGAACCGGCAGGCCGTAGGTCTCGTGCCAGGCGCGCGCCAGGTGGTCGGACGCTGCCTTCGAGGCCGAGTAGGGCGAGCGCGGGTCGTAGCGGCTCGCCTCGGTGAAGAACCCGCCGGGGGGCAGGGAACCGTAGACCTCGTCGGTCGAGACGTGGAGGAAGCGGAAGGCGGCGCGCTCGGACCCGCTCAGGCCTTCGAAATGGCCGCGGGCGGCATCGAGCATCACCTGCGTGCCGATCACGTTGGTGCGGATGAAGGCGCCCGGCTCGCTGATCGAGCGGTCGACATGGCTCTCGGCGGCCAGGTGCATCACGGCCTGCGGCGCGAACGCGGCGAACGCGGCCCGCACGGCGGCGGTATCGCAGATGTCGGCCTCGACGAGGCGGTGGCGCGGATCGTCGGCGAGCGCCGCCAGGGAGACGGGATTGGCCGCGTAGGTGAGCGCATCGAGCGTCATCACCTCGTGGCCGAGTTCCGCGACGAGGTGCAGGACGAGGGCCGAGCCGATGAAGCCGCAGCCCCCGGTCACCAGAATGCGCATGGGCGTCTCCTCTCACGGGCGCCGGGCCGGGGCCGACGCCGAACATCTCGGCTCAGAACGTCTCGGGCAGGGCGGCGAGCGTCGGGGCGAGCTTGTCCTTGCCCGACAGGATGGCGGTCTCGGCCGTGACCGGCCAGGCGATGGCCAGCGCCGGGTCGTTCCACAGGAGTGCCCGGTCGTGGGCGGGGCTGTAATAGGCATCGACCTTGTAGGCCACCATGGTGTCGGCCTCGAGGGTGCAGAAGCCGTGGGCGAAGCCGGCCGGCACGAAGAGCTGGTCGCCCCCGGCCGCGTCGAGGCGCACCGCCACGTGGCGGCCGTAGGTGGGGGAGGCTCGGCGCAGGTCGACGGCGACGTCCAGGATGGCACCGGCGAGCACGCGCACGAGCTTGGCCTGGGCCGCGGGGGGCAACTGGAAATGCAGGCCCCGCACGGTGCCGACGGGAGCGGAGAAGGACTGGTTGTCCTGCACGAAGGCAGTGTCGATCCCGGCCTGGCCGAGCCGGTCGGCCCGGTAGGTCTCGGAGAACCAGCCGCGATCGTCTCCGAAACGCGCCGGTCGAACCACCTTCACCGCCGGGATGTCCGTCTCGACCACCTGCATCACGCGTCCTCGTCCCGCGGGACGCCCGAGCCCCGCGCGGGCCGGAATCGTCGGATCACG
Organism: Methylobacterium planeticum; assembly: GCF_008806345.1. GTDB lineage: Bacteria > Pseudomonadota > Alphaproteobacteria > Rhizobiales > Beijerinckiaceae > Methylobacterium > Methylobacterium planeticum. The sequence continues at coordinate 94,936 of NZ_VZZJ01000003.1, forward strand.
GCCGCCCTGTCAAGGAAAGCGTCGGCATCCCGTTGCACGGACCGGCGACGTGCCCCTCGCCTCTTCCCGCGAGGGCTCACGCGCGCTCGCCCGCAGCGCCGGCTCCGCCCCGGGCCAGGGCGAGGGCCTGGACGACGGCGGGACCGACGTAATCGGCGATGCCGATGCCCTCTTCCGTGTCGGGAAAGCCCGCGATGAAGGTCGGCTCGCGCTCGGTGCGGCTGACCACGACGACGTGGGTGAGGCCGAGGCTGACATCGCTGCGCACGACCCGCATGACCCGGAACGGACCAACCTGCCCGTACAGCTGGACCTCCAGGTAGATCTCACCCGCTGCCTGCGCGGAGGGGCCAGCCGTCGCGGCGCCCTGGACAGGAGCGCCGGGGAGCCCCTCCGCGGCGACCGCGTCGAGGTATTGGCGAGCCGCGGCCCGCTCGCCCTCATGGTCCGTGCTGTCGTGCAGGGCGCGGACCTTGGCGAAACGCTCGAGATTGACGAGCCGCGACATGACGGATCTCCGAGGGCTGGCGGCGTGGAGGATTCCACAAGGGATGGCCATAAGCGCCGTCCCGATGCAATCCCTGCTTTCGCGCCCTGTGTTCGCGCGAGCGCGCAGCGGACGGGCACGCGAACTTTGACGTCCGGGTTGTGGGGCTATATCGCGTCCTGAGCCGCGCGAGCGCGATTTCCTCAGACTGGACAGCAGAGCGTTTCATGAAGAAGGCCTTGATCACCGGTATCACCGGTCAGGACGGAGCCTATCTGGCTCAGCTCCTCCATCGGAACGGATACGAGGTCCATGGGCTGGTTCGGCGTTCCAGCACGACGGACGTGAACGACCTGCGCCTGCGCTGGCTCGGCATCGTGGACGACGTCAAGCTCGTCGACGGCGATCTCTCGGACCTGTCGAGCCTGATGCGGGTCGTGCGCTCCGTTCAACCCGATGAAGTCTACAACCTGGCGGCGCAATCCTTCGTCAAGACCTCCTGGCAGCAGCCGCTTCTGACCGGGGCGGTCACCGGCCTCGGCTGCGCCAACGTGCTCGAAGCCGTCCGGATCGAGAAGCCGGACGCCCGCTTCTACCAGGCCTCGTCCTCCGAGATGTACGGCCTGATCCAGGAGCCGATGCAGAGCGAGACGACCCCGTTCTACCCGCGCTCGCCCTACGCCGCGGCCAAGCTCTACGGCCACTGGATGACGGTGAATTACCGGGAGAGCTTCGGCCTGCACGCGTCGAGCGGCATCCTTTTCAACCACGAGAGCCCGCTGCGCGGCATCGAGTTCGTGACCCGGAAGGTGACGGACGGGGTCGCCCGGATCAAGCTCGGCCTCGGCCACGAGTTGCGCCTCGGCAACATCGACGCCAAGCGCGACTGGGGCCATGCCCGGGACTACGTCAGGGCGATGTGGCTGATGCTGCAGCAGGACGTCGCCGACGACTACGTCGTGGCGACCGGCCGCACCGTGACGGTTCGCGACATGTGCCGCATCGCCTTCGACCATGTCGGGCTGTCGTTGGACAAGTATCTCGTGATCGACCCCGACCTGTTCCGCCCGGCCGAAGTCGACGTGCTGCTCGGCAATCCGGGCAAGGCGAAGGCCAAGCTGGGCTGGGAGCCCGAGACGACCCTCGAGGCGATGATCCAGGAAATGGTGGACGCCGACCTCAAGCGGCTCTCCGGCATTCGCTAGAGCGGCAGCACGTGGGGTCGCGATCGGAGACGCGGACATGACGGAGCGCATCTTCGTCACGGGTGCGGGCGGGTTCGTGGGGCGTCACCTTGTCCATGCGCTGGCCGCGTACGGGGCGGAGATCCGGATCGTCGCCGGCCGGCACGGCGCGTCGCCGGGCGCTTCGGGTCAGGACCCGGTCGCGGCCTGCGAGACCGTCGACCTCGACATCACGGATCCCGGGCAGGTGCGCGCCGCCATCCGGTCGGTGCGGCCGACCGCCGTGGTGCACCTCGCGGCGATCGCGGCGCTCCAGGAGGCACGCCTCGACCCGGAGCGGACATTCCGCATCAACCTGATCGGAACGATGACTCTCGCCGGGGCGGTGATGCGGGAGGCCCCCGAGGCGCGCTTTCTCTTCGTCGGCACCTCGGAGGTCTACGGCGGCACCTTCAAGGCGCGCACGAGCGCCCTCGACGAGGCCGCGCTCCTCGACCCGACGAACCCCTACGCCGCGTCGAAGGCCGCGGCCGACCTGCTCGTCGGCCAGATGGCCCGAGACGGCCTGAGGTCGGTGCGGCTCCGGCCGTTCAACCACACGGGCCCCGGGCAGACGACGGCCTTCGTGGTGCCGGCCTTCGCGGCGCAGGTCGCCCGCATCGAGGCCGGGCTCCAGCCCCCGACGCTTCAGGTCGGCAACCTCGACGCCCTGCGCGACTTCCTCGACGTGCGCGACGTCGTGGACGCCTATGTGCGGGCGATCTTTCTGCCCGATCTCGCGAGCGGCACGATCCTGAACATCGCCTCCGGGGTTCCGCGTCGGATCGGCGACGCGCTCGAAGGCCTGCGGGCGCTGGCGCGTCGCGAGATCCGGATCGAGCCCGATCCGGCGCGGATGCGGCCAAACGATACGCCGCTGGCGATCGGGGACGCGTCGCGCGCGCGCGCCGCCCTCGGCTGGGCACCCCGCATTGCCTGGGAGACGACGCTCGCCGACACCCTCGATTTCTGGCGGGAGACGGTGGCCCGCGAGGGATCGGGCTGATCGGCCCCTCGCCGGGCGGGCGCCCGGGCTTCGGCCCGGATTTGCCCGATCGGACTGCACGTCTCGAATGAAGCGACGTCCTGGAATCGTGACGGCTTCGCAGCCGTGGCGGCGCCGGGCAACGTTTACAGAGCCGGCCGCGATCGTTCAGAAGGGGGCACGTTGCTCCCACGTGAGCAGCCTTCCGGAAGTCAATGCGGCGGTGTGCGATGTCTCAGCCTGACCTGATCCTCCCGGTGATCCTGTGCGGCGGTTCCGGGACGCGGCTTTGGCCCGCCTCGCGCGAGAGCATGCCCAAGCAGTTCTCGCGGCTCGTCAGCGAGACCGAGTCGACCTTCCAGGCCACGGCGGCCCGCGTCGCCGACCCGGCGGTGTTCGGGCGCCTCAGCGTCCTCACGCAGGCCGAGGCCCGCTTCATCGTCGCCGAACAGCTGGCCGAGGCCGGGGTGCCGGCCGACATTCTGCTCGAACCCGAGCGGCGCGATTCGGCCGCCGCCGTCGCGGTGGCGGCCTGCCACGCCGCCCGCACCGACCCGAAAGCCGTCGTCCTGATCCTGGCCGCTGACCACGTCATCGGCGATACGCACGCCTTCGTGGCCGCCGCCAGCGCCGCGGCGGAGGGCGCGCGGGCCGGCCACATCATGACGCTGGGCATCACGCCGACCGGCCCGGCCACCGCCTACGGCTACATTCAGCCGGGGGAGGACCTGCCCGAGGCGCCCGGCGCCTACGCGGTCGCCCGCTTCGTCGAGAAGCCGGACCGCGCCGGTGCCGAGCGCCTGCTCGCGGAGGGGGCGGTCTGGAATTCCGGGTACTTCCTGTTCCGGGCCGACGTGATGCTGGCGGAACTCGAGGCGCATGCCCCCGCGATCCTGGCGGCCGCGCGGGCCGCCCTCGACAACGCGGTGCGCGACCTCGACTTCGTGCGCCTCGACGCGGCGGCCTTCGCGCAGGCGCCCAAGACCTCGATCGATTACGCGGTGATGGAGCGGACCCGGTTGGCCGGGGTGCTCCCCGTCTCGTTCGCGTGGTCCGATGTCGGCACCTGGGATGCGGTCTGGAGCGTGCTCGCGCAGGACGCCTCGGGCAACGCCGTGCGGGGCCGGGTCGAGCTGATCGACACCCGCGGCAGCCTCGTGCACAGCGAGGGCGAGCACGTGACCGCGGTGGTGGGGCTCGAGGATGTCGTGGTGGTCTCGACCCCCGACGCCGTGCTGGTGACGTCCAAGGCCCAAGCCGGCCAGGTCAAGGATCTGGTGGGCGTGCTGCGGGCCAAGGGCTACCCGGAAGCCGAGGCGCATCGGCGCATGTACCGCCCCTGGGGCTGGTACCAGCGCATCGACATCGGCGAGCGCTTCCAGGTGAAGCGGATCCAGGTCTCGCCGGGCGGGCGCTTGTCGCTGCAGAAGCATTATCACCGGGCCGAGCACTGGGTGGTGGTGCGCGGCACGGCCGAGGTGACGCTGAACGAGCGGGTGGTGCTGGTGCATGAGAACGAGGCGATCTACTTGCCGATCGGCTCGATGCACCGCCTGACCAACCCCGGCAAGATCCCCCTCGAACTCATCGAGGTGCAGGTCGGCTCCTATACGGGCGAGGACGACATCATCCGCGTCGAGGACGTCTACGGACGATAAGTGACGCAGCGGTCCAACTTCGCTCGCGCGGAAATCCGATTGATTCGGCACGGAGCTGATCACCGGAAGCGTTGGCTGCGGCGGCAGCAAGTCTTCGCTGCAATCGACGACGCATCCGATTTAGTTCGGAGGGACGCCGGCGATCCAGAAGCATTCTGCGGATCGCGGCTCCTCGTTAGATCTGGATACCGCGGTCCGAGCAGATCTGCCGGATCCGGACACCGATGAGGCGGGACAGGGTCTCTGGCCGATACCGTTCCGACACCAATTCGGATGCGTTGGTCGCGCGACGCGTCCGCTCCGCCGCATTCCTACGGACCGCCCTGAGGATTTTCACAGTGCTTGCGTGACGCGGCTCCGCCCAACGGTGCTCGGGACCGGCATAGGCATAGTCGCCCGCCTTTGGCCGAACCTCGTCATACTCGATCAACCAGGCGGTTTCCGGCGTGCAGAAATCCGCATTTCCCGAGTACCCGGTGCAGGCGACGGGCGTGCCGAGTTGCATCGCCTCCAGCATGCCGAGGCCGAAGCCCTCCGAGCGGTGTAATGAGACGTAGCAATCGGCCGCACTGACTAATTGCAGGATTGTCTCGTGACTCACCGTGCGATCGATCAGGCTGATGCGCGAATCGGACTGACAGGCGTCGAGCAGATATCGCCACTCGTGGGACGTTCCCGATTCGTTGATCACGGACGCATTGTGCGTTTTGATCACGAGCCTCACATCGCGTTCGTCAGGGAAAGCCTCGCGAAAAGCCCTAATTGCAGCCATCGGATTTTTCCGCTGTATATAAGATAGCGAGTCGTAGGTCAGGAAGAAGATAAATACCTCGTCGGTCGTACCCGCGAGTGCATTCATCTCGGAGCGAGCGCTCGCGACGTCGATCGAGGCGAGATCTTGAGCGGCCAGGCGCATATTCAAGACCGGCTTCTTTGTCGCTTGCGCGTAGCAGCGGCGATTGTACTCGGAAGCCACCCAAATCTCGTCGACAAGCTCGAGAGCCAGCCGATGGCATGTCGGGATCTTGTCGAGCTCCCAGAAAAAAAATCCGACATTGTACGAGCCGGTAAACACGTCCGGTGAGTACGCAAAGACAAGCGGCAAAAGATCGGCGTTGATGTGAATGACGTTGACCGCGGCCCCAGCGGATAAAATCTGATCGTAATCACTATCATCGGCACCGGGTTGCGGGTTATCGATCGAAAAATTGACCGAACGGGCCGGAATGCCCGTATGCCTGATCAATTCACGCGTCGACCGCCCTGCGGTGGCCAAGCCCGACGTCTTCTCGAACGGTGCAATGACCTGAACGAACGCTCGCGAATCTGCGGCTGCCCGTGGTCGCAGGCGCGCCGCATCGATCCGATCGCCATCCGGCGTCAGCGTCCTGTAGCACGCACGTGCGATGTCGAAGCCCTGCCTGTCGATCAGCGCTTGATAGGTTTTGAGGGTAAGCCTGTTCCGGCTCTCGCATCTGTCAGCAATATATGTGGAAACAAGCTCGAAGTTAGGGCTGCGATCAAGGAGAAAGTAATCGATTACTTCTCTCGGAAGAAATCTCAGGATCCCGGGATTATGGGCTGCCTCGAGGAGCACCACGAAGTAGCAGCAGATCCGGATCTGCGAATCGTCCATATTCGAGACCCAGGACAAGTTGGGATCGTGGGCGAAGGCCTCTTCCATGAAGGTGGAGAGCGGCAGGAAGCTTCGCTGCGACGGTCCTGGTATCGCCCTCAGGAACGTCTCCATGCGGTGAGAGACAAGGCAATCCTCTACATGGAGCGCGTTTGCCTTCTGACTGGCCCACCAATAGGCGACGCGGCGATATCCGGGATCCGTCGCGAGGGCGAGGGACGTGCGGATTTCGACATCGTCGAGTGCATACCACAAGGCAACGCGCGACAGAGCGTACTTGCTGCCACCGAGGGGGATCGGTTCATTCAAGTACGAGATTTCCCGCGCAGTGAACGGCGCCCGATGCGGGTACCGGGTACTGCCGTACTCATCGATGTACCACCGGTAGAAGTGGTCCTGATCATCATCTCCCGGGAAGCGCTCCTTGAGGTTGAGGCGGTCCCTCAACTGCTCGGCATAGGGCGAGAGCAGCGGCCTTCGAGAGAATTCGCCAAAATTGAACGCGCGCTCCTCGTGTCCAACGGCTCTGAGTAGGGGCATGTAAGCCGGATGCGCCGCCGCAGATTTGGCCGGAGGTTTGACCTCTGCGCCGTTCGCAGGCGATATCACGCCAAGGCTTGCGAGAACTCTCTCCTGCATGCCTTGAATGATCGCGTAGGGAATTTCCTGCGACGCGTCTGGCTGAAAGACTTGCGAGATCGAGAGTTTTCCGAGGAACTTGGCTGGGTTGCCGACGACATAGACCTCCAGCACCTGTCCCGGCAGCTTTTCCTTGGCAATGATGTCCGGCTCCAAGCGCATCGCGAAGGCGTGGCGCCCGGATCCGATCTTAGCGGCCTTTAAATCCTCACGAAACCGGTCAGCGCGCTCACGCGCCACCACGACGCCGCCGAGCCGTGCCTCGACTGGTACGGCGGCATCCGGATTCTTGGGATCGTAGGCCCACCCGGTGAGGACACCACCGCGATAGGCGTCGACACTGCCCCGAAGGTTCGGAGGCACTGTGATCGGAGGAGCGGACGGGGAGAGACGCAGAAGGCTCGCGAGAGCCCGAAGTGAAACGCGATTGATCGCCATATCGGACAGTCTCTGTCAGGCTAGCTTGGGGAGGGCAAGCGCTTGCGCTCTCGGGCCCCCGCTGTGCCCTGTGCATCGGTACAGGAGGGGTAGGCGCCTGCGGCCAACGCGTTGCGATGCCGCCTCGATTTTGCCGAGATGCCTGACTACCCGCCGGTCATGCTGGAGCCATTGGCGGACCACAATCCGGCTTGATTGGGGGAAACGGTGGTGGTCAGCAGGCAGGTGAGTCCCCGCGGCGACACCCACCGCTAAGTTGCCCCCGAACCCGATGAGAATCCGTTTCCGCCCATTGGCAGGTATGGTCAGGCACCGAACATTCTGTTAGGGGATTTGGCTGCCGATGGGATGACTAAAAGCCAGCGTGGCGCCTGAGTCGGGCCTCCGAAGAATTGACTTTTCCCGTCTCCTGCCAAGGGAAAATCCCCGGTTCCCAAGCTTGTCAGTTTATCCGTTCACAAAACCTTAATCTGTAAACCCTTCTGATTCCTTCAACATCGCGTTGAACGCCATAGGTCCACAGAATGAGCACGAGGGGCATGGGCGCAGGACCGTCTATCTTGAAGGATGGCATCAAGGCGACGCGGCCTGTCTTCGTCACGGCTATCGTATTCAGCTTTTTCATCAATCTGCTGATGTTCGTGAGCCCGCTGTATATGCTGCAGGTTTACGATCGCGTTCTCGGCAGCCGTAACGAGACGACACTCGTCGGCATCACGGTGATCGCGGCTTTCGCGCTGGTGGTCTACGCGTTGCTGGAGATGCTCCGCTCCCGCCTGCTGGTGCGCGGCGGCATCCTGTTCGACGAGAAGATCGCCGGCCCGATCTTCGGCGCGGTCCACCGCGGCAACCTGCGCAATCCCGAGGGCGGTCACGCGGTCGCGCTGCGCGACGTCGATGCGGTGCGCGAGTTCCTGACCGGCAGCGGCCTGCTGGCGTTCTGCGACGCCCCCTGGACGCCGATCTTCCTGCTCGCCTGCTTCATCCTGCATCCCTGGTTCGGCTGGATGGCGATCATCGGCGGCCTGATGATCTTCGCGCTGACGATCATCAACGAAGTCGTGACGAAGCGTGAGCTCGCCGCGGCGAGCCAGGCCTCGAACGCGGCCGGCCAATACGCGCAGGCGACGTTCCGGAACGGCGAGGTTCTGCAGGCGATGGGCATGCTCGGTGCCCTGCGGACGCTCTGGGGCCGCCGCCATGCCGAGGTCCTGACCCTGCAGGCGCTGGCCAGCGACCGGGCCGGCCTCATCGTCGCCTCGACGAAGTTCGTACGCATGTTCCTGCAGACGCTGATCCTCGGCGTCGGCGCCTACCTGGCGATCCATCGGGAGATCTCGCCGGGCTCGATGATCGCTGCCTCCATCATCATCGGTCGCGCCCTGGCGCCGGTCGAACTCTTGGTGGCGAACTGGAAGGGCTTCACGGCGGTGCGCGCCAGCTACGGCCGCCTCGTGCGCCTCATCGAGATCGCGGGCCCCGAGCCCGAGCGCATGAACCTGCCGCGGCCGAAGGGCCAGATCGACGCCGAGAACCTCGTCGTCGCGGCACCGGGCAAGCAGCAGGCGATCCTGCGCGGCGTGAGCTTCCGCCTCGCGCCGGGCACCATCGTGGGGGTGGTCGGCCCCAGCGCCGCCGGCAAGTCGAGCCTGGCGCGCGCCGTGACGGGGGTCTGGCCGATCGTCGGCGGATCGCTGCGCATCGATGGATCCGATCTCTCGCACTGGGATCCGCAGGTGCTCGGCCGCCACATCGGCTACCTGCCCCAGGATGTCGAGCTGTTCGCCGGAACGGTCGCGCAGAACATCGCCCGCTTCGAGGAGATTGACGAGGAGGCCGTGATCGCAGTCGCCCAGAAGGCGGGCTGCCACGAGCTGATCCAGTCGCTTCCGGAGGGCTACAACACCCAGATCGGCAATGGCGGCCAGGCGCTTTCGGGCGGCCAGCGCCAGCGGATCGCCCTGGCCCGCGCCATGTACGGCAACCCGAGCTTCATCGTCCTCGACGAGCCGAATGCCAGCCTCGACGCCGCCGGCGAGGAAGCCCTGATGCAGGCCGTCCAGGAGTTGAAGCGCCTGGGCACGACGATCATGATCGTGACCCACAAGGTCAACATCCTGACGGCGGTCGACACCGTCCTGGTGATGAACAGCGGCACCGTGCAGGCCTATGGCCCCCGCGAGGAGATCCTCGGCCGCGTCGCCGGTCCGCGGGTCGTGCCGAATCCGGCGGCGGCGGTGGGCGGGGCTGCGGCGCCGCGCCTCGGCATGGAAGCGCAACGGGCGGCAGGTTGAAGGCCATGAAGATCAAGCTTCCGGCGAAGATTTCTCTCCCCACCGCCGCGACCCTGAAGACCGCGATCGACCGAATCGGGGTTCCGAGCGGCGAGGCCGCCACGAACTCCCCCGCCGTCACGGAGGCCCTGCGCCATCCGCGCGGCCTGACGACCTGGAAGCACCACGCCATCGCGGGCTACGCGCTCATCTTCTCGACCTTCGGGGTGATGGGCGCCTGGGCCGCGGTGGCGCGGCTCGACCGGGCCGTGGTGAGCCCCGGCACCATCACGGTGGAGAACAGCCGCAAGGTCGTTCAGCACTACGAGGGCGGCATGGTCCGCGAGATCCTCGTGAAGGAAGGCCAGACCGTCGAGCAGGGGGCGGTGCTGATGCGCCTCGACCCGGTCCAGTCGCGCGCGAGCGTCGACCTGTTCCGCGGCCAGCTCGATGCGACCCTCGTCCTCGAGGCCCGCCTGTCGGCCGAGCGCGACGGTGCGTCCGCGCCCGAGCTCCCGCAGGAGATCGTCGCCCGCCGCACCGAACCCCTGCTGGCGCGGGTGATCAGCGATCAGACGAATCAGTTCAAGGAGCGGCAGGCTTCGCTCAAGGGCCAGATCGAGCTGCTCGAGGCCCGCATCACCCAGCTCAAGACCGAGATCCGGGGGCTTGCCGTCGAGAAGACCTCCGTCGAGGAGCAGGTCGGCTTCATCAACCAGGAGCTGACCGGTCTGCGCGCCCTGCGCGAGAAGAACCTCATCCCGCTCTCGCGCCTCCTCGTGATGGAGCGCGAGCGCACCCGCCTCGAAGGCGTCATCGGCCGCTCGATCGCCGACACGGCGAAGGCCGAGAACGGCATCGGCGAGGCGGGCCTGCAGATCACGCAGATCAAGCAGAAGTTCCAGGAGGACGTGGCCGGCCAGCTCCTCGAGGCACGCCAGAAGGCGTCCGAGTTGCGCGAGAAGTTCTCGGTGGCCCAGGACGTCCTGAAGCGGCTCGAGGTGAAGTCGCCGCGCTCGGGCGTGGTCCAGGGCCTGAAGGTCTACACCGTGGGCCAGGTCGTTCGCTCCGGCGAACCCCTGATGGAGATCGTGCCGAACGACGACAAGCTCGTGGTGCATGTCCAGTTCTCGCCGAACGATCTCGAGACGGTCCATGCCGGCATGCCGGCCGAGATCAAGTTCCCGACCTTCCACTCGCGCCGCATCCCGGCGATCCTCGGTAATCTCGAATCGGTCTCGCGGGACCGGCTGATCGACGAGACGACGCGCCAGCCCTACTTCCTCGGCATCGTCGAGATCAGCAAGCTCGAGATCCCCGACCTGATGAAGGACCGCCTCGTCGCCGGCATGCCCGCCGAGGTCGTGATCACCACGGGTGAGCGCACCGCGCTGAGCTACATGGTCTCGCCCTTCTTCGAGGCGATGGGCCGGTCGTTCAACGAGCATTGAGGTAGCCTGAACGGGGCAGTTCGATCCTCCATTGAGCGGACCGACATCCCGCCACAACCCGGGCATGGTCATTTCGGAATAACGCTCTCGCTCGCCGACACCCCCATCCTCAGATTCGCCGCTTTCGGGCGGCAGGTCGGTGAACGGTGCGGGCAGGCTCGCCCCGTGACCGGGAGCGATGTCCGTCCGTGATCCGTTTCGAGAACGTGACCAAGATCTACCGGACGGACGGCCATCGCCGCACCATCCTGGAGCGGGTCTCGCTCACGCTGAAGCCCGGGGTCAGTTACGGGATCCTCGGCATCAACGGTGCCGGCAAGTCGACCACGATGCGCCTCATCGGCGGCACCGAGGAGCCGACGAGCGGGCGGATCAAGCGGGGCCTGCGGGTCTCGTGGCCGCTGGGCTTCGGCGGCGGGTTCCACCCGCAGATGACGGGGCGGGACAACGTCATCTTCGTGGCGCGCATCTATGGGGAGGATCCCCGCCGGGTGCTGGAATTCGTCGAGGATTTCGCGGAGCTCGGCAGCTATCTCGACGTGCCGATCCGGACCTATTCCTCGGGCATGGGCGCCCGGCTGGCCTTCGGCATGAGCATGGCGATCCCCTTCGACTGCTACCTCATCGACGAGGTGACGGCGGTGGGCGATGCGCGCTTCGCCAAGCGCTGCACGGAGGTCTTCGCGGCCCGGCGCGAGCATGCCGACGTCATCATGGTCTCGCACGACATGGAGACGATCCGCTCCTGGTGCAGCCAGGGGATCGTCCTGCTCAACGGGCGCGCCATCATCTACGAGGACGTCAACGACGCGATCGAGGTGTACCGACGCCTCAACGCGTGAGCGTGGACATGGTTTTGCCGCGCACGGGTGCGACAGGACGGGACAGGGGCCTGTCCGCCAGGCATCGGAATCACCAGAATCGATGACCGTCGAGATCCGCAACCCGCAGGGACAGCCACTCACCACCGCGGACCGGTCGGCCGCCGTCGCCGATTCGCTGCGGCAGATCGCGCGGCTCTCGCGGTTCGCGGACCGCAAGAAGGGCATTCGCTCCTATCCGAGCCACGTCAAGAGCGACCCCTGGGTTCCGCTCCTCTTCCTCCTCTGCTTCGTGCTGCCGACGCTGGTCGGCGCGGTCTATTACGGCCTCATCGCCTCCGACCGCTACGTCACCGAGGCCCGCTTCGCCCTGCGCCCGGCCATCGGCTCGGTCGAGAAGGCGTCCCCGGATTCGGTCGGTACCAACAGCGGCGTGCCCCACTCGATGGTCGCCCAGGACACCCTGATCACCTACAACTACATCCTCAGCCGGCCGATGGTCGAGGCAGTCTCGGCCGAGCTACCGCTCCGGGAGATGTTCACCCGCCCCGAGACCGATTTCCTGTCGCGCTTCAATCCCGACAAGCCGATCGAGAAGTTCCTCAAGTATTGGCGCAACCGCGTCGACGTCGAGATCGAGCAGGGTTCGGGGATCATGACCCTGACGGTGAACGCCTTCGATCCGGCCGAGTCGCTGGCGATCACGCAGGCCGTCCTGCGCGAGAGCGAGCGGATGGTGAACGCGCTCAGCACGGCGGCCCGCAACGACGCCCTGGCGGAGAGCAACCGGGAGCTGAAGCTCGCCGAGGAGCGCCTGACCGCGATCCGGGTCGCCACCCGCGACCTGCGCAACCGCGAGGGCGTGCTCGACGCCCAGAAGACCAACGACGCCAACCTCAAGGTGATCAGCGAGCTGCGCACCGCCCGCATCAACCTCTCGGTGCAGCTGACCCTGAGCCAGCGCGATCTCGGGCCGGAATCCCGCCGCATCCTCGACCTGAAGACGCAGATCAAGGATCTCGACGACAACATCGCGCGGATCGAGCGGCAATCGGCGAGCCAGGATCCGGAGCAGAAGCGCCTGCTCTCGGACGCGCTCACGCGGTTCGAGACCCTGGAGAACGAGCGCAAGGACGCCGAGAAGTACTACGCCAAGGTGCTGGCCGCGAGCGAGCGGGCGCGCATCATCGCGGCGCGCCAGATCGAGTTCTTCAGCCTCGTGGTCCAGCCGGTTCAGGCCCAGTCGGCGCAGCAGCCCCGCGCGCTGCTGATGATCAGCCTGATCGCGGCCGGCGCCGCCGTGCTCTTCGCCGGCGCCCTGTTCGCCCGCAAGCAGATGTCCTGAACGCGGGCGGCGCCGAGCCGCCCGCGGCCGGATTCAGCGCCCGGTCGGATCGAGGGTCTGCTTCGGCCCGCCGCTGACGCCCGGGCTCGCCTCGCGTGCCGGGCTCGTGCCCGGCACGCGGCCCTCGTCGGCCGGGAACAGGGTGTGGCCGCTCTCCGTATCGAGCCCCGTCGTGGTCGAGCCGGCGGCCCCGATGGCGGTCGAGCCGATCTCCTCGGTCGCCGGGCGGGCCGTGCCCCCGGTCCAGCCCTGTGAACGCCAGTTCTGGGCACGCTCGTCGAGGTCGATCGAGCCGTGCTGATCGAGGAGCGCGAGGACCCGCTCGGCCTGGGCGTCGTCGGCGCGGACCGTCACCAGGGTGCCCCCCCGGCGCACGCCCTCGGCGTAGGTCTCGGCCTCGTGCTCGCTCAGGCCGGCGCCCGTCAGGCCGCCGAGCAGGCCGCCGGTGACCGCGCCGACACCCGCCCCCGTCACCGTCGCCACGAGCCAGCCGGCCGCCACCACGGGGCCGACGCCGGGGATCGCCAGGAGACCGAGCCCGGCGAGGAGGCCGGCGCCGCCCCCGAGCACGGTCCCGAGGGTGGCCCCGGTGCCGGCGCCGTCGGCGGCGTCGCTCTCCTCGTTCGGATCCCGCCGGGAGACGGCCGGCTCGCCGCTCAGCCGCGCGGCATGGCGGTCGTCCTCGTTGCTGGCCACGATGCTGATGTCGCTGTGGGGAATGCCCTCGGCCTCGAGCTTGTCCACGGCACGGGCCGCGTCGTCGTACGCGTCGAACAGGGCGGTGATGGCTCGTGTCGCCATGATGCGTTCCTCCAATGGTGCGGGTGGGACTATTGCGCGGCGACGTTGCCCTTGTAGTCCATGCCGATACTGACCTCCTTGCCGGCATGGGTGGCCATGCCGCGCCAGATGCCCTGATCGTCCTTCTTGAGGTCCTTGACCTCGCCGAAGCCCATCTTGGCGAACCGGTCCTTGACCTGCCCCTCCGTGAAGCTGTTGGCGCCGGTCTCGAGCTTCGCGCCGACGGTGCCGTGGGGCATGCCGCCGGAATGCGGACCGGCCTTCGTCTCCGAATTCGGATCGGGAGCCGGACTGGCCTGGGCAGAGGCGGCCCCCGCCCCCGCGAGGGTCAGGACAGCGGCGAGTGCCAGAGTCGTGCGCATGGGAAAGGCCTCTGAGCGGTTGCGGATCGTGTCCCTTCAAGCAACCGGGTCGGATGCGGGTTCCAGCGTGAGCGGAGCCCGGCGGCCCTCGCGTTAACGCGACGCTAACCCTAAGCCCGGCAAATCTTGCCGGGTCTGCGTGTGCGTCGGCGGGATGCGAGCCTCATGAGCGAAACGGCGACGGTGCCGGCCACGACCTCCGGGCTCCCGCGCTTCGGCGGCTTCTCGCTGCCGACCCGCGGCAACCTCGAGGCGCTGACGCGGCGCACCGACCTGTTCTTCGCCACGGCGGTGATGGGCATCCTCACGGTGCTGATCTTCCCGCTGCCCGCGATCCTGCTCGACCTGCTGCTCGCGGTCTCGATCATCCTGTCCGTCCTGATCATGATGACGGGCCTGTTCATCGACAATCCGCTCGAGTTCACGGTCTTCCCGACACTCCTCCTGATCGCCACCATGCTGCGGCTGGCGCTGAACCTCGCCTCGACGCGGCTGATCCTCGGCCACGGGCACGAGGGAACGGCGGCGGCGGGCCACGTCATCGAGGCCTTCGGCAACTTCGTGATGGGGGGCAACTTCGTCATCGGGATCATCGTGTTCGCGATCCTGATCATCGTGAACTTCGTCGTCATCACGAAGGGCTCGGGGCGCATCGCCGAGGTCGCGGCCCGCTTCACCCTCGACGCGATGCCGGGCAAGCAGATGGCGATCGACGCCGACCTCTCGGCGGGCCTCATCGACGAGAAGGCCGCCAAGGCCCGGCGCGCGGCGCTGGAGGAGGAATCCTCCTTCTTCGGCGCCATGGACGGTGCCTCGAAATTCGTGCGCGGCGACGCCATCGCGGCGCTCCTGATCACCTTCATCAACGTCATCGGCGGCATCATCATCGGCGTCGCCCAGCAGGGCATGCCGTTCCTCGGCGCCGCCAAGAGCTACACGCTCCTCACCATCGGCGACGGCCTCGCCTCCCAGGTGCCGGCGCTGATCGTCTCGACGGCGGCCGGCATCCTGGTCTCGAAGGCCGGCGTGAAGGGCTCCGCCGACAAGGCGCTGGGCAAGCAGCTCGCCAACTATCCGAAGGCGCTCGGCATGTCGGCGGGCGTGATGGTGCTGATCGCGCTCCTGCCCGGCATGCCGATGCTGCCGTTCCTGGCCCTCGGGGGGGCCTCGGGCTACGCCGCGTGGCGCATCGCCAAGACCGCCCGGGAAGCCCCGCCGGTGGATGCGGACGGCGCGCCGATCGATGCCGCGGCGACGAGCGCGGCGAAGGAGGAGACGGTCACCGACCTCCTCAAGCTCGACGACCTCAAGCTCGAGATGGGCTACGCGCTCCTCGCCCTCGTCAACGGCGAGGCGGGCGACCGGCTCACCGACCAGATCAAGGCCCTGCGCCGCCAGCTCGCGGCCGAGCTGGGCTTCGTGATGCCCTCCGTGCGCATCCTCGACAACGTGCAGCTCGACGCCAACGCCTACGTGGTGCGGGTGAAGGAGATCGAGGCCGGCACCGGCCAGATCTTCCCGGGCCAATTCATGGCGATGGACCCGATGGGCGGCCAGGTGCAGCTCCCGGGCCAGCACATGCTGGAACCGACCTTCGGGCTCCCCGCGACCTGGATCGACGCGTCCCTGCGCGATCAGGCGCAGCTCAAGGGCTACACGGTGGTGGACGCCGCGACCGTGGTCTCGACGCACCTGACCGAGATCATCAAGGCCCACGTCTCGGAGCTCCTGAACCATGTCGAGGTCCAGAAGCTCCTGAAGGAGCTCTCGAAGGAGCACGCGGAACTCCTCAAGGAGGTGGCGCCGAGCCAGATCTCGACGACGGGCATCCAGCGCGTGCTGCAGTTCCTGCTGGCGGAGCGGGTCTCGATCCGCGACCTCGGCTCGATCGT
This sequence comes from Methylobacterium planeticum, assembly GCF_008806345.1. GTDB lineage: Bacteria > Pseudomonadota > Alphaproteobacteria > Rhizobiales > Beijerinckiaceae > Methylobacterium > Methylobacterium planeticum. The sequence continues at coordinate 110,947 of NZ_VZZJ01000003.1, forward strand.
CGAGGGCATCGCCGAGGTAGCGGGCTCGGTGAAGAACCCGCGCGACATCGTCGAGCACGTCCGCGCCCGCCTCGGCCGCCAGATCTGCGCCCAGTACCAGGGCCCGGACGGCATGCTGCCGATCATCACCCTTTCCCCGAGCTGGGAGCAGGCCTTCCTCGAATCGATCGTCGGCGAGCGCGAGGAGCGCTACCTCGCGATGCAGCCGTCGAAACTGTCGGAATTCGTCAACACCGTCCGCGACCGTTTCGAGACGGCCGCCCGCATGGGCGAGATGCCGGTGCTCGTCACCTCCGTTCAGGCCCGGCCCTTCGTCCGCTCGATCATCGAGCGCTTCCGCCGCGAGACGCCGGTGATGAGCCAGGCGGAGATCCACCCGCGGGCGCGGCTGCGGACCGTCGGATCGGTCTGACGGAGCGGACGCACCCGCGACGGGATCAGGCCGACGCCTCGGGCGCGCCCGGAAACGAGTCCGGGAAGCTGACGACGCCGCGCCGATACGGGAAACGCGCGCGTTGCAGGGGATCGGGCCCGGTGAAGATCAGGCGCGCCCGAAACGCCACGGGACTGACGCAGATCAGGTAGGGGCGCAGGTTCCTCTCGTCCGGAACGAACATGGCCGTCGTCAGGTAGCGGGCGTCGTCGCGGACCCAGACCGGGACCGCGAGCCCCCAGCGCCGGGCCAGATGTTCGCCGACGCCGCCCAGGAAGGCATCGGCGCGCGCGTGGCCCAGCAGCCCCGGCTCCTCCGCGATGAAGCCCGTCTGTCGCACCCGCTCCCCATCGGCCAGGTAGAACGCGTCGAGGAATTCGCGGAGGTGATGCTCCCAATCCGGATCGCGTCGGGAGCGCTCGACAACCTCGCGAAGGGAGCGCGGCCTCATGGCTTGGACACCTCCACGACAGCCGCGAACCGGCTTCGCGCCGTCTCAGGCGGCGCGTCGTCGTAGATGGATCGGTAGAGCCTATCCAGCTCGGCCACGTCGGTCAGACCGAGGTGGCTCGCGAGCATCCGCGCATCGTTGATGTCACGATCGCCGCGATCGAGGTTCTGAAGGGCCTGGAGCTTCATCGCCAGGAGGTAGTGCGGCTTCGCGACGAAGGTTCTCAGCCCTGGCTGCGCACCGGCAGGATAGCTGCCGGACAGCATGAAAAGCGTGTCCTGCTCATCGAGCGGCGTGAACATGCCTACGGCGTCGTTCAGCCACATGGGGTCGAGGTTCATCCGAGTGGCGACATGGGCTACGGATGGTCCCAGAACCGCCTCATCGTACCCCTCGCGCACCACCGCATCGACATCCTCGGTCGAACGGCGCCACGCGAATTGCAGCATGATGGCACCACCTCCGTAGACAGCCAGTTCGACGAAGGCACCGCGCGCCGCGAGGTCGGCGCCCAGAAGATCGAACGCCTGCTGAAGTCGTGCCGCGTCGAGGGATCGATCCATGCCGTCTGCCCGTCCTCAGACCGCCTTCTTCTCCAGCCGGTGCTCGATCTTGTGCGCGTCGAGGCCGGGCGCCACCAGCGGGGGCTCCGGCGGCGGCTCGGCGGAAATGTCGGCGCGCCGTTTCCAGGCCTCGGAGAGGCGGGAGCGCTCGTACAGGACGACGACGACCACCGAGAGGGCGAAGGGCAGCCAGAAGTAGAAGATCCGGAAGACCAGGAGCGCGGCGATCACTTGCGGGCGCGCCACCTCCGGCATCGCCAGGACGAAGATCAGCTCGAACACGCCGAGGCCACCCGGCGCGTGCGAGACGAGGGCCGCCGAGAACGAGGCGAGGAACACCGCCAGGACCACGAGGAAGCCGGGATTGCCGGCCTCGGGCAGCGCGAAGTAGATGATGCCCGCCGCGCCGAGGAGTTCGAGGGGCGCCGCGACGAGCTGCCGGCCCATGATGTTCGGGCGCGGATATTCGAGCTTGAAGGCGCGGATGTGCAGCGGCTTCAGGTGGAGGAGCGAGCCCACCACGTAGAGCCCCACCGCCCCGAGCAGCGCCAGGCCGAGCAGGAAGGCGGTCGTCGGGTTCGTCAGGAGGTTCGGGAGATGGCCTTCGAGGCGCGCCAGCAGGTCGGGCTTCAGCGCCAGCACGGCCCCGCCGAGGAGCAGGGTCCCGAGGCCGAAGGTGAAGGAGCACAGGGCCACCAGCACGGCGACCTGGGCGGCCGACAGCCCCTTGGCCGTGTAGGCTCGGTAGCGCACCACCGCGCCCGAGAAGACCGAGGCGCCGATATTGTGCGAGAGCGCGTAGGTGGTGAAGGAGCAGACCGAGACGAAGAACCAGGAGATGTGGCGCACGCCGAGATGCAGCAGCGCGATCCGGTCGTACCAGGCGAGGGCCGCGTAGGCGACGAGGGTCGAGAGACCGGCGAGCAGGAAGCGGTGCGAGGGGATCGCCGCGAGGCTCGTCTCGATGTCGGCGATCGAGATGTCCTTGAGCTCTCGGTAGAGGAGCCAGCCCGATACGATGAGTGCCCCGATCCCGATGATCGGCCAGATGAATTCGCTGATCTTCTTCATGGAAACCGGACGCACCCTTGGGCAGAGGGCCCCTGATGCGCCAGGATCGGACGCACCGCAAGCGAGGCCTCTCGGCGCCGCGGGGCGATGCGTGATGTCACCGGATCGTGACGGTTTCGTGCCGGCTCGGCCGAAAGCTCAGGCCCGCGCCCGGGACAGGCCGATCCCGTCCATGGCCGCCTGATCGCGCAGGGCCTCGGCGGCGCGCTCGGCGCTGCGCTCGCGATCCTCCAGGATCTCGACCTTCTTCAGCTCCTCGAAGGCCTCGCCGAGCTCGGCCTTGGCCTCGGCGAGCTGCCCCTCGAGGGCGGCGGCGGACTGGCGCATGTTGTCTCGGCGGCCGGCGGCGGCGCGGGCATAGGTCGGGTAGGCGAAATGGGCTGTGTCGGAGATGCCGGCGCGGCCTTCTTCCTGGGCAACCTCACGATCGAGCTCGGTGGCCATCCGGAGGAAGTCGGCCATCATCATCTCGATCTGGGTCACGCGCCGACGCTTCTCGTCGACCTGGAAGCGACGCAGACGGATCAGCGTGTCACGCGATTTCATGGGAACGCTCACTCCACGCAACGCCTAGGGGCATGCTCGGCGAAGACCGCCCGCAACGCCTCTCAGGGTCCGCCCACGATCTGGGCGAGCCGTGCGTAACCATCGCCGATGGAGGTTGCTTCTTCCTTACCCTGCCCCAGAAAAGCCTCAAGATCGGGCATGAGCGCCACGGCCTCGTCCACCTCCTGCGAGGAGCCGGCCCGGTAGGCGCCGAGGCGGATCAGCTCCTCCATGTCGGCGTAGGTGGAGAGCACCCGCCGCGCCCGGCGCACCACGGGGAGGAAGGCGGGATCGCAGGCGCGCGGCATGGTGCGGGAGACCGAGCGGAGCACGTTGATGGCGGGGTAACGCCCGCGCTCGGCGATCGAGCGCTCCATCACGATGTGCCCGTCGAGGATGCCCCGGACCGCGTCCGCCACGGGCTCGTTGTGGTCGTCGCCCTCGACCAGCACCGTGAACAGGGCCGAGATGGTCCCCTCCCCCACCCCGGGCCCGGCCCGCTCGAGGAGGCGCGGCAGCTCGCTGAACACGGTCGGGGTGTAGCCCTTGGCGGTGGGCGGCTCGCCGGCCGCCAGACCGATGTCGCGCTGAGCCATGGCGAAGCGCGTGATCGAGTCGATCATGCACAGGACCTTGGCGCCGGAATCGCGGAAGTGCTCGGCGAGCGCCAGGGTGACGTAGGCGGCGTTCCGGCGCATCAGGGCCGGCTCGTCGGAGGTCGCCACCACCACCACGGAGCGGGCGAGGCCCTCCGGCCCGAGATCGTCCTGCAGGAACTCCTGCACCTCGCGCCCGCGCTCCCCGACGAGCCCGATCACCGCGACATCCGCCGCGGTGTAGCGCGCCAGCATCGAGAGCAGGACCGACTTGCCGACGCCCGAGCCCGCGAAGATGCCCATGCGCTGGCCGGCGCACATGGTCAGGAAGGTGTTGATGCAGCGGATCCCGAGATCGAGGGGGCGGCCGACCCGGCGGCGCGCGTGGGCCGGGGGCGGGTCGGCGCGCAGGGGATAGATCTCGGGGCCGGGCGGCAGCGGCCCGAGGCCGTCCACGGGGCGGCCGAGGGCATCGACGACCCGGCCGAGCCAGGCGCTCGAGGGCCTGATGGCGCCCGCCGCCTCGTCGCGGACATAGGCCGGGCAGCCCCGGCGCACACCCTCGAGGGACCCGAACGGCATCGCGAGGGCCCGGTCGCCCTGGAAGCCGATGATCTCGCAGGGGATCAACCCGGAGCGCCCGGCCCCCTCGATGTCGAGGCGGCCGCCGAGGCGCATGGCGGCCACCGGTCCGGCGACCTCGACGAGGAGGCCCCGGATCGCCACGACGCGGCCGTAGGTCTCGAGTGATTCGATCCGCTCAAGGGCCGCCCGGGCGGCCGCGAGCGAGGCCCGCCCCGTTCCGCGCAGATCGTCGGTCATCCGCGCCCCCTTCACGCTTCGTTTACCTCCCTCCTTAACACTGAGTGCATCGGGCTTGTAGCGAGCCGTTCACATCTTGGATGAAGCGCGGGGCGCGGCATCCGACGCGCGAGCGGCCGTGACTTTCGGGTCACAGATCGCGCCGAACCGTGCAGGGCGAAGCACTTGGCCGGGGTTGTGGCCACGCTGAGGGAGAAGGGCGGCGATCGTCGCGAGACCACATCGCTGACGATTTTTCGTCCCGGAGAGCGTGAACACCAAACGGACGCTTGCAAGCGAGAATCAGGTTTTGTTAACGATTAACGAATAGCGTTTCACGTCAATGACGAGGGTGCGCCCGTCCACAGGCCGGTGGCGGGCGTATGGCGGGACGTGTCCGAACGCTGAAACGGCCGTGCTGGGCTGGGGACCGACGATGCGGGTACTTCTGATCGAGGACGACAGCGCCACGGCGCAGAGCATCGAGCTGATGCTCAAGTCCGAGAACTTCAACACCTACACCACCGATCTCGGTGAGGAGGGCGTCGATCTCGGCAAGCTCTACGATTACGACATCATCCTGCTCGACCTGAACCTGCCCGACATGTCGGGCTACGAGGTCCTGCGCAGCCTGCGCGTGGCCAAGGTCAAGACGCCGATCCTGATCCTGTCGGGCATGGCCGGCATCGAGGACAAGGTGAAGGGCCTCGGCTTCGGGGCCGACGACTACCTGACCAAGCCCTTCCACAAGGACGAGCTCGTCGCCCGCATCCACGCGATCGTGCGCCGCTCGAAGGGCCACGCCCAATCGGTCATCACCACCGGCGACCTGATCGTGAACCTCGACCAGAAGACCGTCGAGGTCTCGGGCTCGCGGGTCCATCTCACCGGCAAGGAGTACCAGATGCTGGAGCTCCTCAGCCTCCGGAAGGGCACGACCCTGACGAAGGAGATGTTCCTCAACCACCTCTACGGCGGCATGGACGAGCCCGAGCTGAAGATCATCGACGTCTTCATCTGCAAGCTGCGCAAGAAGCTCGCCAACGCCTCCTCGGGCAAGAACTACATCGAGACCGTCTGGGGCCGCGGCTACGTGCTGCGTGAGCCCGTGGACGGCGAGGAGCGGATCGCCGTCTGATCGCGGCAGACCCCCTCCCCTCACGAACAAGCCCCGCTTCGGCGGGGCTTTTTGTTTTTTCCGCACAGGGCGGCCGCCACGGACCGGTGCGCGGCCGGGCGGGTTCCCTCCTCCGGGAGCGCCGGTGCCGGCCGGCGGCCTTCGCTGCCCCCTTCCCGGAGCCCTCACCGGAGTCGGATCCGCAAACGGAAGACCCCGGCTTTCGGGGTGAGAGCCGGGGTCGGTCGGGAGTTGGTCGGGCCGGGGAAGCCCCGGGGCTCAGCGGAGGGCGGCGACGCGCAGGGGGCGCGGTGCGGTCGCGGCGGTGCGGGCGGAATCCGGGGGATGCCCGTAGAGGCCGCGATGGTCCGGGTTCGGCGCGAGGCGGTCGGTCAGGCCGATGACGGTCTCGGCGGCGCCGAGCAGCAGGGCCCCTTCCGGGGTCAGGCACGCGGCGAGCCGCGCCAGCACGTCCGCCTTCGTCGGCGCGTCGAAATAGATCAGCACGTTGCGGCAGTAGATGATGTCGAACGGCCCGAGCGCCTCGAACCCGTTCAGCAGGTTCAGCTGGCGGTAATCGACCATCGAGCGGATGCCCGGGGCGATGTGCCACTGCTCGCCGACCTGGGTGAAGTACTTGAGCAGCATTTGCACGGGCAGGCCGCGCTGCACCTCGAAGTGGCTGTAGAGGCCGAGCTTCGCCTTCTCGATCACCTCGGTCGAGAGATCGGTGGCCACGATGTCGACGTGCCAGCCCGCGAGGCGCGGCCCCGCCTCCCGCAGCAGCATCGCGAGCGAGTAGGGCTCCTGCCCGGTCGAGGACGCGGCGCACCAGATCCGGATGCGGCGCTGGCTCGCCCGGCGCGCGATCACCTGCGGCAGCAGAACGTCGCGGAACAGGTCGAAGGGCGCCCGGTCGCGGAAGAAGAACGTTTCGTTGGTGGTCATCGCCTCGATCACGGCGCGCTCGATGCCGGTATCGCGGGAGACCTTGAGGGCGCCCACGAGGTCGCGCAGCGTGGCGATCCCGAAGCGGCGGCAGACCGGGCCGAGCCGGCTCTCGACGAGGTAGCGCTTCTCCGCCGTCAGGGCGAGGCCGGATCGCTGCTTCAGGTAGGCGCGGAGGAAGTCGAAATCGAGGTCGGTCATGCGCTGAGACCCGTGATCAGGCTGCGCAGAGCCGGTCCGATGTCGGGGAGCGGCAGGATGGCCTGGGCGAGGCCCGCCTTCGCGACGCTGCCGGGCATGCCCCAGACCGTGCTGGTGGCCTCGTCCTGGGCCAAGACGGCACCGCCGGCCTCGACGAGAGCGCGGGCGCCGTTGGTCCCGTCGGAGCCCATGCCGGTGAGGATCACCGAGAGGGTCGCCGGGCCGAAGATCGCGGCGGCATCCTGGAACAGGACGTCGACCGCGGGCCGGCAGAAATTCACCGCCGGGCCGTCGTCGAGGCGGATCGCGAGGTCGCGCCCGGCCGCGCCGACGAGGCGCATGTGGCGTCCGCCCGGGGCGACGTAGATCCGGCCCGGCAGGACCGGCTCGTCCGTCTTGCCCTCGCCCGCCGGGATGCCCGTGCGGGCCCCGAGATGCTCGGCGAAGACCGCGGTGAAGACCGGCGGCATGTGCTGGACGATCAGGACCGGAATCTTGCGGAGCGTCGGCGCGCCGATCTTCTCCAGCACCTCGCCGACGGCGCGCGGGCCCCCGGTCGAGGATCCGATCAGGAGCACGCGGGGCGTCGTGGCGCTTCGGGCCTTCGGCCGCAGGACGAGGGGCGCGGCGGGCCGCGGCTGGGCCGGAGCGGGCGCGGCGGCGGCGCCCGGAGCGGCGGGCGCGGGGCCGCGCCGGCGGGCGCGCGCCGCGCCGAAGACCCGGACGCGCTCGACGAGTTCGGCCCGGAAGGCGTCCGAGGTGGTGACGCCGCGGTTGCTCTCGGGCTTCGGGAGGTAGTCGACGGCGCCGAGCGCTAGGCATTTCAGGGAGATGTCCGCGTTGCGCGTAGTCAGCGTCGACATCATGACGACCTGGAGGCCGGGCGAGCGGGCGAGCATCAGGGGCAGCGCCTGCGTGCCGTCGAGCTCCGGCATGTCGATGTCGAGGAGCACCACGTCGGGGTCGTGCCGGCCCATCATCTCGACGGCGATCCGGCCGTTGGCGGCGGTGCCGACGACGTTGTAGCCGGCCTCGCCGATCCAGCGGGCAACGAGGCCGCGCACCACCGCGGAATCGTCGGCGATGAGCACCTTGATGCGCCCGGCCGCGCCGGCGGCGGTCCCGGAGGCGGGTGGATTGGCGGTCGCTGCCAGCATGTGTCCTACGCCTCGAATACGCGTCACCGAACCGGCGCCGGCCCATCCGGGCCCATCGACGCCGCTCCCATCTGGGATTCTCCGGTCCCCTCCCGGCACGGCATCGGCCGGCGCGCGAAGGGACCGCATTCCTTATCGTCCCGGCCGGACGCGTGGGTGGCCGGATGTGGCGGCACCCGGCGCGACGCGGCGGGTGCGGGGTTCAGGCCGCGGTCGCCTCAGCCAGCCCGACCTGCTCGAGCTTGGCGGTGAGGATGTCGCGGTCGAAGGGCTTCATGATGTACTCGTCCGCCCCCGCGTGGAGGGCGCGGGCGATGGCGCCGACATCGTTCTCGGTGGTGCAGAACAAGACCTTCGGCTCCCCGCCCCCCGGCGCCTGACGGAGCGCCCGCAGGAAGGCGTAGCCGTCCATGTTCGGCATGTTCCAGTCGAGCAGGATGACGTCCGGCATCGCCGCGGAGCACTGCTCCATGGCCTTGGCGCCGTCCTCGGCCTCGCTCACGGCGAGGTCGAGGTTCTCCAGGATGCGGCGCGCGACCTTCCGGATCACGGCGGAATCGTCGACGATGAGGCAGGTCTTCATGGTGAGGCTCATGCGCTGGCGATCAGGCCGCACTGGCGCCGAGACGCCCGGCCCCGAAGGCCAGAAGCGAATCGACGTCGAGGATGACGAGGAGGCGTCCGTCGAGGCGGTGAACGCCGAGCGCGAGATCGCGCCAGCGCGCGTCGAGGTTGATCGGAACCGCCTCGTGGGTGTCGGCCCCGAGCTTGAGGACCTCGCCGACGCCGTCGACCACGAGGGCGAAGGTCTCGCCACCCTGCTCCAGGCCGATCGCCATCTTGTTGCCCTCGCCCTGAGCGGGCGCGAGGCCGAGGCGGCGGCGCAGGCAGAGCGCGGTGACGACCCGCCCGCGCAGGTTGAGGAGGCCGACGATCTCCGGCGGCGCGAGCGGCACCGGGGTGACGCCCGCCGGGATGAACACGTCGTGCACCCGGTTGATCGCCAGCCCGAACATCGTGTCGCCGACGAAGACGGTGACGAAATCGGAGGTGGTGCCCGCCTCCGCGGTGGCGTTGCTGTTGGCGGCCTGCATCATGGTGGGACTCCGGGGGATCGGGCGGTCAGGCGGCTTCGGCGAGGGTGACGGAGTTGATTTCGGCGAGGGCCGCGATCAGGCCGCTGCGATCGAACTTGGCGACGAGGTCGCTGATCGCGAGCGCGCGAGCCCGCTCCACGGCGTCGGCCCCGATCGAGCCCGACATCGCCACGACGGGAAGGCGTGCGAGGCGCGGGTCGGCGCCGCGCATGGCGGACACGAGGTCGAAGCCGCTGCGGCCGGGCATCTCGAGATCGGTGACGACCACGTCGATGCGGGGGTTGGACTGGAGCACGGCAAGGGCCTGCTCGGTGCTCGCGGCCGCGATCACCGCGTAGCCCGCGGCCTTGAGGACCGGGGTCAGCATGTCGCGGAAGAACGCGGAATCGTCGACGAGGAGCAGCGTGGCGCTGCGCTTATCGGCCTTGCGCGGCCCCCGCGCCCAGTCGTCGTAGGCGAGGGGCAGGAAGTGGGCGATGTTGATGATGTCGGTGGCGCGCCCGCGCAGGACCGCCGAGCCGATCAGGTCCGAGCGCTCGGCCGTGATCTCGATGTCGAGCCGATCCTCGACGATGTCGACGATCTCGTCGACCACGAGGCCCATGGCGCGCTCGCCGTCCGAGAACACCACAAGGGCCTGGGTGCCCTCGGAACGGATGGTGATTGCCTCGTCGGCCGGCACCAGCGGCATCAGGCGGCCGCGGTACTGAATGAGGGGGCGCCCGCCGAGCCACTCGATCTTGGAGGCGTCGATCTCCTCGAGGCGGGTGACGAGGGAGAGCGGCACCGCCTTGTAGGTGTTGTTGCCGCCCTTGAAGACCAGCAGCGTCGCCTTGGCGTCGGCTGTCTCGGTCTCCTCGACCTCGGCATCGATCGGGATCGCGCCGGTCTGCGAGCCCTGGCTGACTTGGCGCGCGACGCCGTTCGGATCGACGATGAGGACCACCGCTCCGTCGCCCAGGATGGTGTTGCCGGCAAACAGCGGGATGTGGCGCAGCTTCGAGGACATCGGCTTCACGACGATCTCCTCCGTGTGGAAGACCTCGTCGACGAGGATGCCGAAGCGCTGGCGCCCGACCTGGGCCACGACCACGAAGCCGGTCTCGGCCTCGGTGCCGTTGTCCTGGCCGAGGAGGCCCGTGAGGGTGACGATCGGCAGCAGCCGCTCGCGCAGCCGCAGCACCGGCGAGCCGTTGATGCGCTCGACGCGCTGGCCCGTGGTCTTGTCCACCCGCACCAGCTCCAGCACCGCGACCTGCGGCACCGCGAAGCGGTGGTCGCCGGCCTTGACGATCAGGGCGGCGACGATCGCGAGGGTGAGCGGGATCTTGATGGTGAAGGTGGTGCCGCGGCCGAGCTGCGTGTTGATGTCGATGACGCCGCCGATGGTCTCGATGTTGGTCTTGACCACGTCCATGCCGACGCCGCGGCCGGAGACCGAGGTCACCGCCTTGGCGGTCGAGAAGCCGGCGTGGAAGATGAACTTGGCGACCTGCGCGTCGGTCATCTTCTCGATGTCGGCCTGGCTCGCCACGCCCCGCTCCACCGCCTTGCGGCGGATGGCGGAGAGGTCGAGGCCCTTGCCGTCGTCCGAGATCTCGATCGTGATCGTGCCGCCCTCGTGGTAGGCGGCGAGCCGGATCGTGCCCCGGGCCGGCTTGCCCGCGGCCTTGCGCTCGGCAGTCGACTCGATGCCGTGGTCGGCCGAGTTGCGGACCATGTGGGTGAGCGGGTCCTTGATGACCTCGAGCACCTGGCGGTCGAGCTCGGTCTCGGCCCCCTGCATGACCAGCTCGATCTGCTTGCCGAGTTCCGAGGAGAGGTCGCGCACCACGCGCGGCAGCTTCTGCCAGGCGTTGCCGATCGGCTGCATGCGCGTCTTCATGACGCCTTCCTGCAGCTCGGCCGTGACGTGGCTGAGGCGCTGCAGCGGCACCTTGTAGCTTGTGTCGTCGTGACGGCGGGCGATCTCGAGCAGCTGGTTGCGGGTCAGCACCAGCTCGGACACCATCGTCATCAGGTGCTCGAGGGTGTCGACGTTCACCCGGATGGTCTGGACCTTGGCGATGCTGCCCTCGCCCTCGGAGGCCGGCGCATCGGCGGCCTTGGCGGCGGGAGCGGCGGCCGGGGGCGCGGGCTCCGGCATCGCGACGGGTTCCGGCTTCGCCACCGGAGCCGGCGCCGCGACGGCGGCCGGCAGGGCTGCGGGGGCCGGCATGGGCGGGGCTTCCGCCATCATCTCCTCGGGGCCGGGCGCGGCCAGGAAGGCGGCCTCGAGGTCCTCGAGCGACACCTCGCCGGGCTTCAGCTCGCGGGAGACGGGCTCGGGCAGGGTGATGAGCGGCGGCGGGGCGGGCGCTGCCGCGATCGGGGCGGAGGCCATGTGCTCGAGGGCGCCGATGAGGTCGTCGTCGGAGCCCGCCGGCTCGGAGCCCGTGGCTTCGAGGTCCGCCAGGATCGCCTTGAGGCGGTCGAGGGTCGACAGGATCAGGGTGACGGAGGGACCGCTCACCGGAAGCCCGTCGCGGAAGCGCCCCATCAGGGTCTCGGCGGCGTGCGCCAGCGCCTCCAGGCGCGGCAGCCCGAGGAAGCCGCAGGTGCCCTTGATGGTGTGGACGAGGCGGAAGATGTTGCGCAGGATCTGCTGGTTGTTTGGTTCCTGCTCGAACCGGACCAGCTCGGTATCGACAGTGTCGAGATGCTCACTGCTCTCGGTCAGGAACTCACGCAGCAAGTCGTCCATGACAGGTTCTCGGTCCAGATCCGCACAAAGTCCGTGCTGATCCAACCTTGAACGGGATGGGTTAGGGAACCGTTGCCGGCCGATACTCCCGAACCTGAAAATCCGGGAATATCGAGAGCGTTTCCACGTGTTTACCAGACCGGGCGCTGGGCGATTTCAGCCCGCACGCGATCCTGCACGGACAACGTCCGACCGCCGCGCCGACCCCGCCCGCCTGCGGAGGAGCCGCCGGGCCGGCTGGCCCGGGCCCCGCCGCACGGCGTGAACGAAATCGGCTCAGCCGACGGCCGGGGCCTGCCCGGACAGCGGTCCTTCGAGCTTCAGGCGAGCGCGGTGTCGCTCGGCTCGCTGTCGGAGGGACGGGCGTCCTCTGTCGTCGCCGGGGCAGCTCCTGGCGCCGCCGGCTCGGCCGCGGCGGCGGTGGGCTCCGCCCGGATCGTCACCTCGTCGCCCTCGATCGAGAAGCGCACGTCCATGGCGGCGGCGCGGGCGACCAAGCCCGCATAGTAGGCCAGGATCCCGTGGGCGTCGACGGAGCCGCTCTCGGGCGTGCCGGCGAGCAGGTCCTCGACGTGGGACGGGATGCGGGCGTGCGAGCCCTTGGACTTCAGGACGAGGAGCGGGGCATCGCCGTCGCCGCTCACCTTCACGTCGATCAGGCCCCCGCGCGGGATCGCGCTCGTGGCGATCATCACCAGGTTGAGCAGGAGCTTGACCTTGTTCTTCGGGAACAGGGCCTGGGGCGCGCTCCAGGTCAGCTGGGTCTTCTCGTCGGAGAACATGCCGCGCGAGACCTTCTCGGCATCGGCGAGGTCGATCGAGGCGCCGGCCGATCCCGCGGCCCCGAAGGCGATGCGGGCGAATTGCAGGCGGGCCGAGGCCTGACGCGCGCTCTTGCGGATCAGGTCGAGGGCGAATTCGCGCATGGAGGCGTCGTTGTCGTCCTCCAGCACCTCGAGTCCGTTCACGATCGCGCCCACCGGGCTGATCACGTCGTGGCAGACGCGGGAGCACAGCAGGGCGGAGAGATCGAGGGCGTCGAGGTTCACGGTGGTCATGGCGCGCTCCGCGCGAGGTTCATCGGAGATAGCTGTGGCCGCATCCGCGACGGCCGCTCCGGCACGGATAGACGCCGCGTCCTGCTTTGAAAAGCTTTCGGGACCGTTCCGTGTCCGGGTCGACAATCCCGGAGGCCTCGGGCATGACGACCGGATGACACTCTCGGAGACGCAGCGCGATCGCATCGCCGCGACCCTGGCGGGGATCGCCTGCGAGGCCGGAGAGATCCTGCGCGCCCACCATGGCGGCGATTGCCCGCACGTCATCAAGCCCGACGGATCACCCTCCAGCGTGGCCGACCTGCAGGCCGAGCAGCTGATCCTCTCGGCCCTCGCCCAGGCCTGCCCGGGCATCCCGGTCGTGGCCGAGGAGACCTGCCACAACGTGCCGCCGGCCGACCTGTTCTTCCTGGTCGATCCCCTCGACGGCACGCGCGACTTCCTGGCCGGCAATCCGGAATACTCGGTCAATATCGGGCTGGTGGAGGGCAACCGCCCGGTCGCGGCGGCCCTCGCGGCCCCCGGTGTCGCCCGGGTCTGGTTTGCCGGCACGAGCGCCTTCGAGGCGCCGATCCGGGCGGGCCGCGTCGAGGCCGCCCACCCCATCCATGCCCGCCAGGCGCCGCCCGCGGGCCTCGTCGCCCTGGTCAGCCGCCGGCACGGCGACAGCGAGACCGAGGCCTGTCTCGCCGGCCTGCCGATCGAGTCGCGCCGCGGCGCGGCCTCGGCCCTGAAGTTCTGCCTGATCGCCTCCGGCGAGGCCGACATCTACGTGCGCTGCGGCCCGACCATGGAGTGGGATACCGCGGCGGGCGACCACGTACTGACGGTCGCGGGAGGCTGCGTCGTGGCACCGACCGGCCGGCCGATGGTCTACGGGCGCCACGCCCTTTCCTACCGCAACGGCCCCTTCGCGGCGCTCGGCGACCCGGCCTACCTCGATCGCCTCGACCTGCCGGACCGGGGGCCGCTGATGCGCCCGCAGGGCGAGGTGCTCGCGGAGTTGCACCCGGCCGTCAATCCGGAGCCGTCGCCTCGGTGAGGGTGCGCAGGTCCGGCCAGCGGGCCTCGGCCCGCCCCGCGAGGTCCGGCCCGGCGAGCGCCCGCCGCTCCGGATCCCGGAACAGGTAGAGCCGCTCGCCGATCAGCGCGAACACGAGCGGGTCGGCATCGACGAGCCGGCCCTCGACCATCCCGACCGGATCGTAGCCGCCGAGGCGCGGCGCGTAGGTCTCGGGATCGCGCCGGAAGGCTTCCCGGTTCGCCGCGCTGGCGAACCGCCAGACCCGCCCGCGCCACGACAGCTCGTAGGCGGCCCGGCCGGAGGTCGGCCCGCCGGGCAGGAAGTAGCTGACGGCGTCGAAGCCGCGCAGGGCCAGGAGATCGGCGGCGGGCAGCGTGTCGCGTCTGGCTCCGGGCCGAACGGCATCGGGCGGGCCCTGCGCCTCGGCGCGGGACGCCGACGGGAGCGGCCCAGGAGCGGTGCCGAGCACGAATCCGGCGAAGAGCGCGAGCGCGGGCGCCATCCGGATGCGTTGTCGAAGCGTTAACCACATCTTGCGAAAGTCCGTGTCAGGCTCGCCGAATCGCCGTCGCGGCGGGGCCGGACCGGCGAGGCCGCCTTCGAGCGCACCGCCGGCCGCAATGCAATCCCGGGACCCCGCAGACCGCGCGGCTCGGGCCCGGGATGCGGTGTCCGGGAACCGGATGCCGCCGCCGCGCCGGGACGCGGCCCACACGTCGCCCGGGCGCAGGGCCCGGACGGACCGCACGATCGCCTCGGAGAGCCCGACGCGGGCGAGGAGGAACGATGTCGAGGATTCAAGGTCCCCACCACCGCGCCGCAGCCCGGCGCCGCACTGTCCCGGCCGCCCTTGCGGCCGTACTCGCCCTCGCGGCGATGCTCGCCTTCGGCGGCGTCGGCGCGACGCTGGCGCGCCCCGGCGACGATCCGGGCAACCCGGATTCGTTCCGGCCCTCGGAGATCGTCGATTCCGGCCACCGCTTCTTCGGCTCGGTCTCCCGCGGCCTCGCCCTCACGGTGCAGGAGGCAACCCGGCGCTGGGGCGAGCCCAACGGCTACATCCTGGGGCAGGAAGCCTCCGGCGCGATCGTGGGCGGCCTGCGCTACGGCGAGGGGACCCTCTACACGCGCAACGCCGGCCAGCGGCGCGTCTACTGGCAGGGGCCGACCCTCGGCTTCGACGTCGGCGGCGAGGGCGCCCGCACGATGATGCTCGTCTACAACCTGTCCGCGGTCGAGGATCTGTACCGGCGCTTCGGCGGGGTCGACGGCTCGGCCTACCTCATCGGAGGCTTCGGCATGACGGCGGCGACCGCCGAGGGCATCGTCGTGGTGCCGATCCGGACCGGCGTGGGAGCGCGGCTCGGGATCAATATCGGCTACCTCAAATTCACCAGCCGCCCGACCTGGAACCCCTTCTGAGCCGGGCCGGCCCGGGCCGGCCGGGGCGCAAAATTTGCCCGCGAGCCCCGAAGATGGGCTAATGACGGGATCCGGCCGGAAGCGGTGCCGCGCGAGCGGACCCGTCCGGCCCCGTCCCGTCAGGCTCAACGGATGAGCGTGCCCGCGTGATCGAAACCTTCATGATCTTCGCCCTCGGCTTCCTGGCCGCGAGCCTGGTCGCCCTGTTGATCCTGCCGGCCGTGAACAAGCGCGCGGCGCGGCTCGCCCGTCGGCGGGTGGAGGCGATGTTCCCGCTCTCGTACACGGAGATCGCGGCGGAGAAGGATTTCCTGCGCGCGCAGTTCGCCGTGCAGCAGCGCCGGCTCGAGCGGAAGGTCGAGGCGACGCTGGCCAAACGCCACGCCGACCTCGCCGAGATCGGCGCCCGCAGCATGGAGATCGCGGCACTCGCCCGCGACGTCGAGACGCGGGACGGGACGCTCGCCGAGCGCGCCCGCGAGACCGCCTTCGTGCAGGCGACCCTGGTGCGGGTCGAGGACGAGCTCGGCGTCGCCCGCGAGGAGGGCGTGGCGGGGCTCGCCACCCTTCGGGCGCTGGAGGAGGCGCACGGCGACATGCTCGAGACCCTGGTCACCACCCGCCGCGAGCGCGATGCCGCCCGGCTCTCCGTCAGCGCGACGGAGCCCGTCGCCCTCTCCGCGCAGCACGCGTCCCTGGTGGCCGAGCGCGAGGCCCTGCGCGCCAGCCTCGCGGCCGCCGAGGACGCGCTCGCCCAGGCGCTGACGAACCGGGGCGAGGATCTGCATCGCGAGAACGCCGAGCTGCGCCACCGCATCACCGAGGTCGCGGACGCGCTGACCCGGCGCGAGCGCCTGCCCGCCGTCGATGCCTACGCGCTCCAGGCGAGGAACTGAGGAACCGCGCGCCGCCGATCGGAAACCGCCCGGGATGGGCCCGCGCCGCGGACGCGTTCGAATCGCGCGTTCACCGCACCCTCACGTCCGGTATGCCTTGTTTCGACCACGCAAAGGCATCATCCGGGCACCATTCTCCCTTCACAGAAGACGGAACGACACTCCATGGCTCTGAAGCTGACGTCCCTTGGCCTTGCGCTCGGCATCGCCGCGTCGCTCGCTGCCCCGGCCTTCGCCGACCCGGCGCCCCAGACCAAGCGGGGCAACGAGACCCTGAAGAAGTACTGCACGGGCGATTACCTCACCTATTGCGGTAACCTCTCGCCCGACGATCCGGCCATGGATGCGTGCTTCGAGAAGAACTGGCAGAAGCTCTCCGAGAATTGCCGCCGGGCGATCGACGCCTACCAGGCGACTCCGGGCCGCAAGAAGGGCTGAGGAGGACGCATCGCGGCGGGTGCGCAGCTTGGCTGTTGCGCGCCTGCGCTCGCCTCGGCTATCGGCAGTCGCTAAGGTGGAGCGCCCGTCACGGGCACCCCGAATGCGTGCCGGACCCGCGTCGATGCAGCTTTCCCGATCCCTGAAGCTCCTCGCCGCGGCCGGCCTCGTCGCTCTGGCGGTCTCGGCCTGCGGGCGGCGCGGCTCCCTCGAGCCGCCCGACGCCCGCGCCGACGCGGCCCCGCGGGCGGGAACCTCCTCGCCCGCGAGCGCGCGCTCCCTGCCGAGCAGCGTCGGCCTCGGTCTCGGTGCGCCGACGCCGGACCCGGCCGCCGTCCAGGCCGGCGACGAGCTGCCCCTCTCGGCCATCCCGCCCTCCGGCACCGACGCGCCGGTGCAGACCGAGCGCGGGGCCAAGCGCGGCTACACCGTGCCGAAGAAGCCCTTCCTCCTCGATCCGATCCTGTAGGGCGCCAGCCGTCAGCCGATGCACCATTTCCAATACCGCGACGGCCGCCTGCACGCCGAGGACGTCGACCTGACGCGCCTCGCCGACGAGGTCGGCACGCCGTTCTACTGCTACTCCACCGCCACCCTCGAGCGGCATTACCGCGTCTTCGCCGAGGCCTTCGCGGGGGACGAGGCCCTCGTGTGCTTCGCCATGAAGGCGAACGCGAACCAGGCGGTGCTGCGCACCCTCGCGCGCCAGGGCGCCGGCATGGACATCGTCTCGGAGGGCGAGTTGCGGCGCGCCCTCGCGGCGGGCGTCGCGGCGCAGCGCATCGTCTTCTCAGGGGTCGGCAAGACCCGCGAGGAGATGGCCGCCGCGCTGAAGGCCGGGATCTTCTGCTTCAACGTCGAGAGCGAGCCCGAGCTCGTCGTGCTGTCGGAGGTGGCGCAGAGCCTCGGGCTGGTCGCCCCCGTCTCGATCCGGGTCAACCCGGACGTCGATGCCGGCACCCATGCCAAGATCTCGACCGGCAAGTACGAGAACAAGTTCGGCATCCCGATCACCCGGGCACCCGCCGTCTACGCGCAGGCCGCCACCCTGCCGGGCCTCAAGGTCTCGGGGGTCGACATGCATATCGGCAGCCAGATCACGGACCTCGCGCCCTTCGACAGCGCCGCTCGGCTGCTCGCCGGCCTCGCCCGCGACCTCCTGGCGGAGGGGCATGAGCTCCACCACATCGATTTCGGCGGCGGCCTCGGCATTCCCTATCGGGACGACAACGCGCCCCCGCCCGACCCGGTGGCGCTCGCCGCCGTGCTGCGCCCGCATTTCCGGCCCCTGAACCTGCGGCCGGTCTTCGAGATCGGCCGGATGATCGCCGGCAATGCCGGCATCCTCGTCACCCGGGTGATCTTCGTGAAGCACTCGGAGGGGCGCACCTTCGTGATCGTCGACGGGGCGATGAACGACCTGATCCGCCCGACGCTGTACGAGGCCTATCACGGCCTGCGCCCGGTGGCGGAGCCCGGCGCGGAGACCCCCCGCATCGTCGCGGACGTGGTCGGGCCGGTCTGCGAGACCGGCGACTACCTGGCGCTCAACCGCGAAATGCCGGAGGTCGCGCCCGGCGACCTCATCGCGGTGATGACGGCGGGCGCCTACGGCGCGGTCCAGGCCGGCACCTACAACACCCGCCGCCTCGTGCCCGAGGTGCTGGTGCGCGGCAGCGATGCGGCGGTGGTGCGCCCGCGCCAGACCTACGAGGAGCTGATCGGCCTCGACCGGGTGCCCGCCTGGCTCGACTAGCCGCCGGCGGCAGTGCCCGCGAGCGCGGCGCCGGGCCTGTCGTGGCTGCCCGGGCGCTCGACGCGGGTCCGGCTCGCCGCGTGGCGACCGACGATCTCGACCGCGCGGCCCTGGTGGCGGAACCTCGGGACGACCCGGTCGGGGGCGTTCACCGCGGTCAGGTCCCGGAACTGGGCCTTCGTCACCCTGTCGTTCCGGAGGGGCCTTGCGCCCGATGGGCCGCGCCGGTCGTCCGGAGCAAGCAGCCCGCCGCGCGGGGCACCCGCGCGCTCGGGGAGGCCCGATCCTTCAGGCCCCCCGGTGATGGGCGCCCGCGCGCAGGTCCCGGACCAGGGCCGCGATCCGGGCCGGGTCCGCATCCCAGGCGAACATGAAGCGGGCGCCCCCGCCGATGAAGGTGTAGAAGCGCCAGCCCCGCTCCCTCAGGGCCTCCATCCGCTCCGGCGGCATGCGCAGGAAGACACCGTTCGCCTCGACCGGGAACATCAGCTCCACCCCGGGGAGTTCCGCGATCGCCGCCGCGAAGCCCCGCGCGCAGGCGTTCGCGTTCCGGGCATGGGTGAGCCAGGCCCCGGTCTCGAGCATCCCCACCCAGGGCGCCGCGAGGAACCGCATCTTGGAGGCGAGCTGACCGGCCTGCTTGCAGCGATAGCCGAAATCCTCCGCGAGCCCGGCATCGAAGAACAGCACCGCCTCGCCCGCATGCATGCCGTTCTTGGTGCCGCCGAAGCAGAGCACGTCGATGCCGGCCTGCCACGTCATCTCGGCCGGGCTGCAGCCGAGGCTCGCGCAGGCATTGGCGAAGCGGGCCCCGTCCATGTGGAGGCTGAGGCCGAGTTCCCGGCACACGGCCGAGACCGCCCTGATCTCCGCGAGGCCGTAGACCTGCCCCGTCTCGGTCGGCTGGGTGATCGTCACCACGCGGGGCTTCGGGAAGTGGATGTCGGTGCGGTTCGTCGCGGTGGCGCGGATCGCCTCCGGCGTCAGCTTGCCGCTCGCCGTGCGCACCGTGAGGAGCTTCGAGCCGTTGGAGAAGAACTCCGGCGCGCCGCACTCGTCCGTCTCCACATGGGCGGACTCGGCGCAGATGACGCTGTGGTAGGACTGGCAGAGGGACGCGAGCGCCAGGGAATTCGCGGCCGTGCCGTTGAAGGCGAAGAACACCTGGCAGGGCGTCTCGAACAGGCTCCGGAAGGCGTCCGCGGCGCGGATCGTCCAGGCATCCTCGCCGTAGGCCGCGGCGTGGCCGCGATTGGCCTCTTCCATCGCCGCCCAGGCTTCGGGACAGATGCCGGAATAGTTGTCGCTCGCGAATTGCTGCGCGTCGTCACTCATGCGCGTCACGTCCCTCGCCCGACCCCGGCCAACCGTTGCGTGATCCGCGTCGGGCAGCGAGCCTACAGCCCCGAGCCGATCCGTCGAGATGCCGGCCGATGCGGTGCACCTAGTCCGCGACTGTGCTGTCCTCGTCCATCCGCAGGGTCCAGGCGATGTGTCCGTCGGGATCGACGAGCCAAGCGAGGTTCGTGCCGGCCGTGAGGAGGTGCTGCGAGCGCGTCAGCGCCACCGCGATGGCGTCGCGCAGGCTCGGCGCCTCGATCGGATCGTTGCAGACGGGCAGCCGCACGACACCGCTCTCCTCTCGCCACGCGACGCGCAGATGGTAGGTCGGCATGGTCCTGGCTCGCGTCGTTTGCGGCGCGCGGCGACTCGGTTGCCGGCGCAACCAATCCGGTAACGCTTCGACTCGGGTTTGAACAGCCATGGTGTTTCCGGTTGCGCCTCGACCTGGGCGGATTTGACCCGCTGGCCCGGCTTGATCACCATGCTAGCCTAACAAACCGTGCATGCGGGCCCCCAGGGGCAAATCTGCGGTTGTGCAGGCACGCGATGCTTCTCCACGGTACGCTCTTCCGATCGGCGCGAACGGGGCACGGGACGACGACAGGCGTGAGCAAGGATCCTCCGAGAACGACCGAGATCGCCGTGCACGCGCGGCTCGACCGGCTCGTGGCGCAGGCTCGTGCGGCCGGCCTGTGGGAGCGGGCGTGGCCCCTGCTCTGGCGCGGGATCGGGGTGGCCCTCGCCTTCCTGGCCGTGTCCTGGCTGGGTCTGTGGCTCGACCTGGCGCCGGTCTGGCGCATGGTCGGGCTCGGCCTGTTCGCCCTGGCGCTGGTGGCCGCCCTGGTGCCGCTCCTGCGGACGCCGCGTCTCGACCGGCGGGAGGCGCTGGCGCGCATCGACCGGGACGCCGCCACCCGCGACGGGACCGGCACGGTCCCGCTGCTGCACAACCCGGCCTCCGCCATCGAGGACACCCTCGCGGTTGGCACGCAGGATCCGGCGACGCGGGCGCTCTGGACCCTGCATCAGAGCCGGGCGGCGGCGGCCGTCGCCAGGCTGCGGGTCAGTCCGCCCCGGCCGATGATGCCGCGCCACGATCCCTACGCCCTGCGCGCCGCCCTGGTGGTGACGGCGATCGCGAGCCTGTTCGTGGCCGGCCCCGAGTGGCGCGCGCGGATCGGCAGCGCCTTCGACTGGCACGAGCCCCCGGCCCCCGGCCCGAACTTCCGCGTCGACGGCTGGATCGACCCGCCGCTCTACACCCGGATGCCGCCCCTGATCGTGACCATCAACGGCGCCGAGCAGCGCCTGCGCGCGCCGGTCAATTCCCAGCTCGTGGTGCGGATCGCCGGCGAGGGCGAGGCGGCGCTGACCCCGAATGCCGGCCTCAAGGCGCTGCCCGGCAAGCCCGCGCGCCCCGACCTGCGCGAGGACCGCTTCCAGCTCGTCGGCCCCCTGGCCGATCTCACCATCGCGACCGGCACGCAGAGCCAGCGCCTCGTGGTCGAGGCGATCCCCGACAACCCGCCCGAGGTGCGCAGCGTCGGCGGCCCGGAGGTGAACGGGCGCGGCACCTTCAACCTCACCTACCGGGCCAAGGACGATTACGGCATCGCCTCCGCCGAGGGGCTGGTCGAGCCGCTGCGCGCCGGGCGCTCCCTGGTGCCGCCCCCGCGCATCGCGCTGGCGCTCCCGGCCGACGCCACCGGCGAGGCGGACACCAAGACGCTCGTCGACCTCACCGACAACCCGTGGTCGGGGGCGCGGGTGCGCTTGACGATCGTGGTCAAGGACGAGGCCGGCCAGGAGGGCCGCACCGCGCCCGCCGAGATGACCCTGCCGGCGCGTCCCTTCAAGGATCCCCTCGCCCGCGCCCTGGCGGAGGAGCGGCGCCGCCTCGTCACCGGCCCCGACGAGGGTCGCGCCCGGGTCCAGGCCGCCCTCGACGCCCTGCTGATCGCCCCCAACCTGTTCACGCCGCAGCCGAGCGTGTTTCTCGGGCTCAAGACCGCGACCGGCCGCCTGCGCCGGGCCGTGACCGACGAGAACCTGACCGAGGTGGCCGATCTCCTGTGGGAGATGGCCCTCAAGATCGAGGACGGCGACCTCTCGGACGCGGAGAAGCAGCTTCGGCAGGCGCAGGACCGGCTCAAGGACGCGATCGAGCGCAACGCCGCCGATGACGAGATCCAGCGCCTCACCCAGGACCTGAAGCAGGCCCTCGACAAGTTCATGAAGGAGCTGGCGGAGAAGCAGCGCAAGGAGCCGCGCGACCCCTCGCAGAAGAGTCAGCAGAGCCAGCAATCGTCGAAATCCGTCACGCCCGACGACCTCGACAAGATGCTGAAGGACATGGCCGAGGCGATGAAGCGCGGCGACACAGCCGAGGCGCAGCGCCTGATGGAGCAGCTGCGCAACATCCTGGAGAACCTGCAGACCGCCGAGCAGGGGGGCAAGTCCGATCCGACCTCCCGCGAGATGCAGAAGCAGATGAAGGATCTCGACCAGATGGCCCGCGAGCAGCAGGGCCTGCGAGACGAGACCTTCCGGGAGGGACAGGAGAAGCGCGGGGCCGATCAGGGCCAGCGCGGCCAGCGCCCGCAGCAGCGCGGCCAGCAGCCGCAGCAGGGCCAGCGCGGCCAAGGCCAGCAGGGGCAGCAGGGCCAGCAGCAGGGCCAGGACCCAAGCCAGCAGGGGCAGCGCGGCCAGGGGCAGCGCGGCCAGCAGGGCGAGGGCGGCGTCGGCGAGCGTCAGCAGGCCCTGCGCCAGCGCCTGGAAGACCTCCAGCGCCGCATGAAGGAGAACGGCATGCAGGGGGAGGAAGGCCTCTCCGATGCCGAGGACGCCATGCGGCAGGCCGAGAACGCCCTGCGCCAGGGCAAGGACGGCGAGGCGGTCGACGCGCAGGGGCGCGCCCTCGACGGGCTCAAGCGCGGCGCCGAGGGCATGGCCCAGCAGATGCAGGACATGGCCGAGGGCGAGGGCCAGGGCGAGCAGGAGGGCGGCCAGCAGCCGAGCCAGCAGGGTCAGGCCGGCGCGCGCGACGACGACCCCCTCGGCCGGCCGACCCGGGGTCGCGAGATGTCGGACGGGCGCGTGCGGGTGCCGAACGCGGACGAGTCGGCGGTGCAGCGCGCCCGCCGGATCATGGAGGAGCTGCGGCGCAAGCTCGGCGACCCGACCCGCCCGCGCGAGGAGCTCGACTACTTCGAGCGCCTGCTGCGTCGGAATTGAGCGGGGCCCGCCCCTGACGGGGGCGGCCCCGAAGGCCTATGTTGCGGCTCGAAGCCCGATCCGAGGCGGATGCCCTCGCGATCCCCGCACCCCGCCATGCCCGCATCCGAGACCGAACCTGCGATGTCCGCCAACACCCTCGTCCTTCTCGCCTGCCTCGCGGTGGCGCTCGTGCTGCTGCTCGGCCTCGCCAACATGATGCGCGGCGGCAGCGCCAACCTGTCCCAGCGGCTGATGCGCCTGCGCGTGCTGCTGCAATTCGTGGCGATCGTGATCATCATGGGCGTGGTGTGGTGGCGCTCCGCCTGAGCCGCCCCGGCTGGGGCGCACCGCAGCGGTGTGGCGAGGAGGCCGCACCGCCGGTCTAACGTGGTCCCCGGGGGATGATTTCGCGCGCTCGGTGCAGCCGGCGCCTGCCGGCCCCTGGGGCGGCGTGATACGCACATCCGGTTCAACCGGATTCGTCCTGCATGACCTCCAAGCTCACCCGTATCCTGACCGGCGCCGTCGCCCTGACGGCCGCCCACAGCGTCGCGGCCGCCGATCTCGGCTACGCCCCGCCACGGGCCGCCTACGCGCCGCCGGTCCAGCCGATGAGCATCGTGTCCGAGGTCCGGATCGGCGGCTCCGTGCAGGATCCGGGCAGCGCCGAGCGCAACACCCAGAACATCAACGGCGAAATCCTGTTCGCCAAGCCCCTCGTCAGCCTCGACCCGTTCTGGCAGGCTTTCGTGCCGCGCCCGACCGCCGGCGGCAGCTATAATTTCGGCGGCAAGACCAGCTACGGCTATCTCGGCGGCACCTGGACCGTGGAGGTCTTCCCCGAGACCCTGCGCAACACGGTCTTCCTCGAAGGCTTCTTCGGCGTCGGCTTCCACGACGGGGCCACCGGCATCAAGGCGATCACGCCGCCGGGCTTCAACGCGCTCGGCTGCAACCCGCTCTTCCGCGAGGCGGCGGCCCTGGGCTTCCGTCTCACCGAGCATTGGAGCATCATGGCCACCGTCGAGCACATGTCGAATGCGGGGCTCTGCGCCAACAACCGCGGCCTGACCAATTTCGGCGGCAAGCTCGGCTACACGTTCTAACAGACAATCATGGGTCGGAACGCCGTTGGTCACCCTCAACCGCATCTACACCCGCACGGGTGACAAGGGCACCACCGCGCTCGCCAACGGCGAGCGCCGCTCGAAGGCGGACCTGCGGATCGAGACCTACGGCACGGTCGACGAGACCAATGCCTGCATCGGCCTCGCGCGCCTCCACGCGGAGCCGCGCCTCGACGCCCTGCTGGCGGCGATCCAGAACGACCTGTTCGATCTCGGCGCCGACCTCGCCACCCCGCCGAGCGAGGCGCCGCCGGCCTACGAGCCCCTGCGGATCGTCCCGCAGCAGGTGAAGCGGCTCGAAACCGACATCGATGCCCTCAACGCCGACCTCGCTCCGCTGAAATCCTTCGTGCTCCCGGGCGGCTCGCCGACCGCGGCGGCGCTCCACCTCGCCCGCACCGTCTGCCGCAGGGCCGAGCGCCTCGCCGTGCAACTCACGATGGTCGACGGCGAGGTGATCTCCCCCGAGGCCCTGCAGTACCTGAACCGACTCTCCGACTTCCTCTTCGTCGCCAGCCGTACCGCGAACGCGAACGGGGCCGACGACGTGCTCTGGGTTCCGGGCAAGAACCGCTGACAAGAACCGCTGAGCGGAGCCGGACCGGACCCGGGCGCCCGCCCATCGGCGGACGCCGCCATCGCCGTACCGTGCATTCAAAATGTCCGCGTCGACTGTTCCCCGCAATCGGCGGGCCTTCGTCCGCGGGCGCGTTGACAAGGCGGAAATGGGGTCGTTACGGTCCGCCGCCCCGAATGAACGGGGCCTGATCCCTTGCGATCGCCCGCGAAGCGGCGCCGCTAGACGCGTCCGCTCGCGTGACTATTCCCGTGTCGGAGGATTGTGACCGCCATGAAGGTTCTGGTGCCCGTGAAGCGGGTCGTCGACTACAACGTCAAGATCCGGGTCAAGGCGGACGGCTCGGGCGTCGAGTTGTCGAACGTCAAGATGTCGATGAACCCCTTCGACGAGATCGCCGTCGAGGAGGCGATCCGCCTGAAGGAGAAGGGCAAGGTCACGGAGATCGTCGCCGTCTCGATCGGGCCGCAGCAGGCCCAGGAGACCCTGCGCACGGCGCTCGCCATGGGGGCGGACCGGGCCATCCTGATCAAGACCGACGTGACCTGCGAGCCGCTCGCGGTCGCCAAGCTCCTCAAGGCCGTGGTCGAGAAGGAAGCGCCCCAGCTCGTCATCCTGGGCAAGCAGGCCATCGACGACGACTCGAACCAGACCGGCCAGATGCTCGCCGCCCTGCTCGGCTGGCCCCAGGGCACCTTCGCGTTCAAGGTCGAGTTCGGCGAGGGCAGCCTCGACGTCACCCGCGAGGTCGATGGCGGCCTGCAGACGGTCAGCCTCAAGCTCCCGGCCGTCGTCACCACGGACCTGCGCCTCAACGAGCCGCGCTACGCCTCGCTCCCCAACATCATGAAGGCCAAGAAGAAGCCCCTCGAGGAGCTCGCGCCCGATGCCCTCGGTGTCGACGTCACGCCGCGTCTGAAGGTGCTCAAGACCGTGGAGCCCGCGGGCCGCAAGGCCGGCGTGAAGGTCGAGTCCGCCGCCGCGCTCGTGCAGAAGCTGAAGGTCGAGGCCGGCGTCATCTAGGGGGCGAGCCCCTCGCGCACGGAGGGTGGGGGCCGCCCGCCCTCCGGCCCATTCCCACCACCGGCCCGCAGGCCGCCGCACGGCGCCGCGGGCCCATCACCCGAGGACGAACCATGGCCACCCTCCTCTTTCTCGAGCACGAGAACGGTACCATCCGCGACGCCAGCCTGAAGGCGCTGACCGCCGCCCAGGCGATCGGCGGCCCCATCCACGTCCTGGTGCTCGGGTCCGGCTCGAAGCCGGCCGCGGAGGCCGCCGCCAAGCTCGAGGGCGTCGAGACGGTGCTGAACGCCGAGGATGCCGTCTACGACCATGCCCTGGCCGAGCCGACCGCCGCCCTGATCGCGGCCATCGCCGAGCCCTACGACACCATCCTGGCGGCCGCCTCCACCACCGGCAAGAACGTGCTGCCGCGGGTGGCCGCCCTCCTCGACGTGGCGCAGATCTCCGACATCATCACGGTGGTGTCGCCCGACACCTTCGAGCGCCCGATCTATGCCGGCAACGCCATCCAGACGGTTCAGGCGGGGGCGGGCAAGAAGGTCATCACGGTGCGCACCGCGGCCTTCAAGGCGGCGGGCGAAGGCGGCAGCGCCACGGTCGAGGCCGTCCCGGCGGCGGCCCCCGAGGGCGGCGGCTCGAGCTTCAAGGGCGAGGAGATCGCCAAGTCCGACCGCCCGGAACTCGCCGCGGCGCGCATCATCGTCTCGGGCGGGCGCTCGCTCGGCTCGGCGGAGAAGTTTAAGGAACTGATCGAGCCCCTGGCCGACAGCCTCGGCGCCGCGGTGGGCGCCTCGCGGGCGGCGGTCGACGCGGGCTACGCGCCGAACGACTGGCAGGTCGGGCAGACCGGCAAGGTGGTGGCGCCGGACCTCTACGTGGCGGTCGGCATCTCGGGGGCGATCCAGCACCTGGCCGGCATGAAGGACTCCAAGGTGATCGTGGCGATCAACAAGGACGAGGACGCGCCGATCTTCCAGGTCGCCGATTACGGCCTCGTCGGCGACCTGTTCCAGGTGTTGCCGGAGCTGCAATCCGAAATCAGCAAGGCCAAGGGCTGAACAACCTCCGGGTTTCCCGACGCTTGAGGGAACCGACGGAGTCGCAACCATTCCCGCGCATTGGGCTCCACCGCCGCGTGGGAATGTTCTAAAGACTGGGAGCGACGCGCCAGCGGCGAGCCTCGATCGCCCGCCGCGTCGACAGGAATTTCAGGGCGGCCGTCCGGCCGCGCGCCGGGGGCGTGTTGACGACATGGGCATCGAAATCAAGCGGGTCGGGATCATCGGTGCAGGCCAGATGGGCAGCGGCATTGCCCAAGTCTGCGCGGTGGCGGGCCTCGATGTCCTGCTGAACGACCGCGAGGGCGCCCGCGTCGAGTCCGGCCTCGCCACCATCGACGGCAACCTCGCCCGGCAGGTCGCCAAGGGCCATCTCGACGAGGATCAGCGCCGCAGCGCCCGCGGGCGGATCGGACCGGCCGCGAGCTTCCAGGACCTCGCCGCCTGCGACCTCGTGATCGAGGCCGCCACGGAGGACGAGGCGACCAAGCGCCAGATCTTCTCGAGCCTCTGCGGGTCCCTCGGCCCCGACACGATCGTGGCGACCAACACCTCGTCGATCTCGATCACCCGGCTCGCGGCCTCGACCGACCGGCCGGAGCGCTTCATCGGCATCCATTTCATGAACCCCGTGCCGGTGATGCAGCTCGTGGAGCTGATCCGCGGCATCGCCACCGAGGATCCGACCTACGAATCGGCCAAGGCCTTCATCGCCAGGCTCGGCAAGACCTCGACGATGTCGGAGGATTTCCCGGCCTTCATCGTCAACCGCATCCTGCTGCCGATGATCAACGAGGCGATCTACACCCTCTACGAGGGGGTCGGCTCGGTGGAATCGATCGATACGGCGATGCGGCTCGGCGCGAACCACCCGATGGGCCCGCTGCAGCTCGCCGATTTCATCGGCCTCGATACCTGCCTGTCGGTGATGCAGGTGCTCTACGAGGGCCTGGCGGATTCGAAGTACCGCCCCTGCCCGCTCCTCGTGAAATACGTCGAGGCGGGCTGGCTCGGCCGCAAGACGAAGCGCGGCTTCTACGATTACCGCGGCGAGCACCCGGTCCCCACCCGCTGAGGCGAACGCCGCCCGGCCCGGAGGCGGAGCGGCGCATCGGTCTCTCCCGGAAGCGTCGGCCCGTCGGTCCCTGCCGGACCGATCCTCGATCAGGGCTTCGGCTGGTTGCCGCTCGCGTTCGGCTGGGCCGGCTGGGGGTAGGAGGGATTGCCGGCCGGGACGCTGCCGCTGTTCGACGAGGCCGGGGCGTTGGACTGGCCTGTCACGGAGCCCGTCACTTCCCTGCGGGAGGCGTCCTGGCTCTGGCTCGCATGATCCTTCGGAGAATTGGCACCGTTCCACGTCAGCAGGCCGACCGTCGCGATCGCGAGGAGCACCAGGCTCGCAATCAGCACGTACAGGACGGGCTTACCCTTCGAGCCCTGACGCGCATTCTCATCGGGAAGCCGTTCAACCATTTGCAACCTCGCCTGTCCGCCCCCGCGGGGCGATCCGTGATGCCAAAACCCAAACGGATGTGGCGGCCGGAAACGCGGGGTCGCAGGCGCAAGTTCCTCTCTCCGCCGTGATCGGGTGGGGATTGGCCACCCCGGGGCTCCGCGCCTCAGCGCCCGGTCACCAGAAGGATCTTGCCCAGATGAGCGCTCGATTCCATCAGGGCATGGGCCTCGCCGGCCTTCTCCAGCGGGAAGGTCGCGTGGATCACCGGCTTGATCGTGCCGGCCTCGAGCTCCGGCCAGATGTCGCGGCGCAGGCCCTCGGCGATGGCGGCCTTGTCGGCCTTGGGCCGGGGCCGCAGGGTGGCGCCCGTGAAGGTGAGGCGCTTGAGCATGATCGGCGTGATGTTGAGCGCCTCGGCCTTGTAGCCGCCCATCAGGGCGATCAGCACGAGGCGCCCCTCGACCGCGAGCGAGGCGAGGTTCCTCTGCAGGTAGCTCGCCCCGATCATGTCCAGGATCACGTCCACGCCCTTGCCGTCGGTCAGGCGCTTCACCTCCTCGGCGAAATCCGTGTCGCGGTAGTTGATGGCGGCGTCCGCGCCGAGCTCCTCGCAGAAGCGGCACTTCTCGGCCGAGCCCGCGGTGGCGAAGACGTGGGCGCCGAGCTGCTTGGCGATCTGGATCGCCGTGGTGCCGATGCCGCTCGATCCGCCGTGGACGAGGAAGATCTCACCGGGCTTCAGGCGCCCGCGCATGATCACGTTCGCGTAGACCGTGAAGAAGGTCTCGGGCAGGCCGCCGGCCTCGACGAGGGACAGAGGCCCGGGCTTCGGCAGGCACTGGGCGGCCTCCGCCACCGCGAACTCGGCGTAGCCGCCGCTGATCGTCAGGGCGCAGACCTGGGCGCCCGGCGCCAGCCCCTGCACGCCCTCGCCGAGGGAGACGACGCGGCCCGCGACCTCGAGACCGGGGATCTCGGTCGCGTCCTTCGGCGGCGGGTACTGGCCGAGGCGCTGCATCACGTCCGGCCGGTTCACGCCGGCCGCCGCGACCTCGATCAGGACCTGCCCCGGACCCGGCTGGGGCAGCGGCGCCGTCTCGATCTTGAGAACCTCGGGGCCGCCCGCGCCGTCGAACCGGATCCGGCGCATGGTGTCGGGCAGGGACGGGGTGGCTGGCATCGGGGTCCTCCTCAGGTGCCAACCTAGTTGCGGTCCGCCCGGCCGTTGGCAAGGGCGGGCGAGCGTCTCCGGCGCAATCGGCGGGCCGGAGCCTGGGGATGGCGGGCTCAGCGCGTGCCGTACATCCGGTCGCCGGCATCCCCCAATCCTGGGACGATGTAGCTGTGGTCATTGAGGTGGCTGTCGATGGCGGCCGTCCAGATCGGCACGTCCGGGTGGATCGCCTGCAGCCGGGCGATGCCCTCGGGGGCGGCGAGCAGGCAGACGAAGCGCAGGTCCTGCGCGCCCCGGTCCTTCAGGCGCTGGAGCGCGGCGACCGCGGAATTCGCCGTCGCCAGCATGGGATCGAGCACCAGCACGGTGCGGTCGGCGAGGTCGGAGGGTGCCTTGAAGTAGTACTCCACCGCCTCGAGCGTCTCGGGGTCCCGGTAGAGGCCCACATGCGCGACCCGGGCGGAGGGCAGCAGCGACAGCATCCCGTCGAGGAAGCCGACCCCGGCCCGCAGGATCGGCGCGAGGACGAGCTTCTTGCCCTGGATCTGCCGGCCTTCCATCACCTCGAGCGGCGTCTCGATCGTGACGGGCTCGAGCGGCAGGTCGCGGGTGACCTCGTAGGCGAGCAGCATCCCGATCTCGTTGAGGAGGCGCCGGAAGCCCTGCGTCGAGCGGTTCCGGTCGCGCATCAGGGTCAGCTTGTGCTGCACCAGGGGGTGGTCCACCACCGTCACCGAAGCCGTCTGACCCTGCATCGCCGATCCCCTTGCGCGAGCCCCGGGGCCGCCCCCGGCCCCCGCGAAGGCATGCACGAAAGCGGCGGCGGCGGCCACAGGCACGGGGCGGATTCCGTCGGCCCGGATCCTCGCGTGCCCATGCGAAAAAGGCTCCCCGCGCGATGCGGGGAGCCCTCGTGATGCGGCGGCGGTCCGTGGACCGGAGGTTCGGATCAGACGCTCGTCGCGCCGTCCTCGCCCGGCGCCCGGCGCTTGGCCATGAAGGCGTCGAACTGCTCGCGGTCCTTGGCCCGCTTCAGCTCCTCGACGAACTCGGCGAAGGCCCGGCTCTCCTCCTGGAGGGCGCGGCGTTGCGCGTCGAGACGGTCGAGCTCGGCCTTGCGGTACTCGTCGAAGGCCCAGTTGCCGGTCTTCGGGCCGGCATTGGCCGCCTCGAAGGCACGGGCGAAGCGGGAGGCCGGGCGGGTGCCGGTGTTCCAGGAGGACACGCCGCGGCGGGCGAGGTCGCGCATCTCACCGAGGGCCGGATAGCCCGCGATCTTCCACGCGACGTAGGCGACGGCGAGCGGCCACCAGTAGATGAAGCTCACCACGATGGCGCCGATCTCGAGAGAGCGGCGGGGAAACGGGCCGCTACGGCAGGCTTTGCCGCTGGCCCAGGGGGAGGTCGAGGAAAAGCTCACGGTTCACGGCTCCGATGTTAATGTGAACCACATTCACATGCGGGCCCGCCCCGTCTGTTTCAAGGGCCCGACCCGCGAGATTTCCGGGACCGGTCTCGGGCATCGGCGCGACCTCAGGCGGATTTCGCCGCCCCGGCCCCGTGCACCAGGGCCAGCACGCCGGCCCGCAGCAATTCGTACTTGTCGGGCACGCCCTGGCTCCGCGGCAACTGACCGGCGGCCGAGAGGGTGGCGAGGCCGTGGGACAGGGCCCAGACCTCGAGGGCGATGAAGCGGGGATCGATGCCCCCGAAGCCGTCGGGGAAGGTCGATTGCAGGGCCTCGACCAGGAGGTCGAACGGGCTCGGGCGCTCCGGCGCCTGCGGCCCGAGATTGAGGCCCCGGGTCTCGAAGATCGCCGCGTAGTAGCCGGGCTCCTCCTCCGCGAAGGCGAGGTAGGCCTCGCCCATGCGGGTGAAGCGTTCCAGCGGCGTGCCGCGCGAGGTCAGGGCTCGGGCGAGCCGCTCGGCGAGGTCGGTGAAGCCGCGGCCCGCCACCTCCTCCAGCAGGGCCTCGCGCCCCCGGAAGTGCCGGTACAGCGCGGCCGGCGTCACGCCGACGAGGCGGGCCGCATCCACCAGGGTGAAGCCGCCGACGCCGCGCTCGGCGATGAATCGGCGCGCCGCCTCGATCAGGGCTTCCTTGAGGTTGCCGTGGTGGTAGCTGCGCCGGTCGCCCGGTCCTTCGCGCCAGGGTCGCAAGGGGTCCTCCTCGCACGCCGTCCCGCCGACTGGGCGGAGTCGCGCGCGTCTGGTTTCAGGCTCGTGTCTTCCCCTAACACGCGAATGACGGTTTTCGACCCCGGACGGCTACGCGCGGACGGTTGCTGCACAGGTGCGGCTTGACAGGCACGGATTCCGCGAATGTAACAGTATTACAACATCGAGCCAGAGCCGCCATGCCCCGTCCCGTTCGCCAACAGCCCCGGACCGCCCGCCCCCGCGGCGTCTCCGCGCGGGCCTGAGCCGGCTGTGCCCATCCTCGGCCTCAAGGCGTGGCGGGCACGCACGGCGGCGCAGGCCGCCGCCTGCGCCCGCCTCAAGGCGGATCTCGCCGCCGGCCTCGCCCTCGGCGACGGGGATGCGCTCCACGTCAACGCCGTCGCCTGCCCGGATCCGGGCTGCCCCGACACCGAGACCGTCGTGCTGGTGATGCGGGCGGGCCGGCCGACCCGGGCGCTGCGCCTGCGCAAGGCCCCCGGGGACGCGACCCAAGAGGATGTCCGGGCCCTCGCGGCCGAGGAGGCGGAGCCGGCCCCGCGCTGACCCGGGGCCCCGCGCCGGCCTAGCCCCAGGCCCGCCCGGCCGCGAGGGCCGGCAGGCCGAGATGCCGGGCGACCTCGGCGCCGATATCCGCAAAGCTCGCGCGCCGGCCGATATCCCGGGGCTCGATGCCGGGGCCGAAGGCCAGGATCGGGACCTGCTCGCGCGTGTGCTCGGTGCCGTGCCAGGTCGGATCGTTGCCGTGGTCGGCGGTGACGAGGCAGAGGTCGCCGGGCCGCAGCACCCGCTCGATCGCGGGGATGCGCGCGTCGAAGGCCTCGAGTTCGGCGGCGTAGCCCGGCACGTCGCGGCGATGGCCGTACTCGGTGTCGAAATCCACGAGGTTGAGGAAGACGAGGCCGCCCGCCGGCAGGGGCTCGAACGCCGCCAGGGCCGCGTCGAGGCAGGCCGCGTTGCCTCCGGGCTTCACCTCGCGCCCGGTGGCGCGGTGGGCGAAGATGTCGCCGATCTTGCCGACGCTGACGGTGGCGCGGCCGGCCTCCGCCAGGGCGTCGAGCAGGGTGGCGCCCGGCGGCGCGACGGCGAGATCCTTGCGGTTGAGGGTGCGCCGGAACCCCGCCGCCGCGGTGCCGACGAACGGCCGGGCGATGACGCGCCCGACCCGGTAGGCGTCGCAGCAATCCCGCGCGATGGCGCAGAGATCGTAGAGGCGCTGCAGCCCGAACGTCTCCTCGTGGGCGGCGATCTGGAAGACGCTGTCGGTGGAGGTGTAGCAGATCGGCTTGCCGGTCCGGACATGCTCCGCGCCGAGGGCGTCGATCACGGCCGTGCCCGACGCGTGCGCATTCCCGAGGATGCCTGGCAGACCCCCGCGCGCGATCAGCGCCTGCGTGAGCGCGGCCGGGAAGGCCGGGCGCGTGTCCGGGAAGTATCCCCAATCCTCGGAGACGGGCAGGCCGGAGATCTCCCAATGCCCCGACGGCGTGTCCTTGCCGGCCGCCGTCTCGACGGCGTGGCCGTGGACGCCCCGCACCGGGCCCGCCGGCTCCAGGCCCGGCGGCACGCGCCCCGTCGCCCCCGCCGCTGCGAGGCCGATCCCCAGGGCGGCGAGGTTCGGCAGGCCGAGGGGCCCGCGGCGCAGACCGTCCCGGTCGCCCCGGCCGGCGGCGCAGGCCTCCGCGATATGCCCGAGGGTGTCGGCACCGGCATCGCCGTAGCGGGCGGCATCCGGCGCGCCGCCGATGCCGACGGAATCGAGCACGATGAGAAGCGCGCGGGGCATGGGCTCAGACGGTCTCGGTGTCCGCGACGGTCTCGCTCTCCATCGCGAAGGCAGCGGCGAAAAGCGTGCGGGTATACTCGGTCTTGGGCTTGGCGAAGATCTCCTCCGCCGGCCCCTCCTCGACCACGCGGCCGTGCTGCATCACCAGGACGTAGTTGGCCAGCGCCCGCACCACCTTGAGGTCGTGGCTGATGAACAGGTAGGCGAGCTTGCGCTCCCGCTGCAGGTCCCGCAACAGGGTGACAATCTGCGACTGCACGGAGCGGTCGAGGGCGGAGGTGGGCTCGTCGAGGACGACGAAGCGGGGCTTCAGCACCATCGCCCGCGCGATGGCGATGCGCTGGCGCTGGCCGCCCGAGAATTCGTGCGGGTAGCGGTCCATCGCGGCCGGGTCGAGCCCGACATCGGTCAGGGCCTGCGCCACCACGACCCGGCGCTCGGCCGCCGTGCGGATCTCGCCCTGCACCACGAGCCCCTCGGCCACGATGTCGGCCACCGACATGCGCGGCGAGAGGGAGCCGTAGGGATCCTGGAAGACCACCTGCATGTCCCGCCGCAGGGGGCGCATCGCGGCGACGCCGAACTCGTCGATGGCCTTGCCGATGAAGACGATCGGGCCCTCCGACCCCGTGAGCCGCAGGAGCGCGAGGCCGAGCGTGGTCTTGCCCGAGCCCGATTCGCCGACGACCCCGACGGTCTCGCCCTCGCGCACGAGGAGCCGGACGCCGTCCACCGCCTTGATGTGGCCGGTGGTGCGCCGGAGGAGCCCCTCGCGGATCGGGAACCAGACCTTGAGGGGGCCGGCCTCGATCAGGAACGGCGCCTCGGCGGGGACCGGGTTCGCCCGGCCCTTCGGCTCGGAGGCGATCAGGCGCTGGGTGTAGGCGTGCTGCGGCTTCGAGAACACCGCCTCAACCGGGCCGGTCTCCACGATCCTGCCCTGGAGCATCACGCAGACGCGTCCGGCGATCCGCTGCACGATGCCGAGATCGTGGGTGATGAACAGCATCGCCATGCCGAGGCGCTTCTGCAGGTCGGCGAGCAGCGACAGGATCTGCGCCTGGACGGTGACGTCGAGGGCGGTGGTCGGCTCGTCGGCGACGAGGAGGTCCGGCTCGCAGGCCAGCGCCATCGCGATCATCACGCGCTGGCGCTGGCCCCCGGACAATTCGTGCGGGTAGGCGCCCATGCGGCGCTCCGCGTCGCGCAGGCCCACGAGCTCGAGCAGTTCGAGGATGCGGGCGCGGGCCTTCCTGCCGCTGAGGCCGCGGTGCAGCGCCAGCACCTCGCCGATCTGCCGCTGGATGGAGTGCAGCGGGTTCAGCGAGGTCATCGGCTCCTGGAAGACCATCGTGATGTCGGCGCCGCGCACGTCGCGCATGGCGCGCTCGGGGAGCGCCAGGAGGTCGCGCCCCTTGAAGACGATGCGCCCGCCCGGGTGATGCGCGGCGCCGTCGAGAAGCCGCAGGATCGAGAGCGCCGTCACCGACTTGCCGGAACCCGATTCGCCGACGAGGGCC
This sequence comes from Methylobacterium planeticum, assembly GCF_008806345.1. Classification (GTDB taxonomy): domain Bacteria; phylum Pseudomonadota; class Alphaproteobacteria; order Rhizobiales; family Beijerinckiaceae; genus Methylobacterium; species Methylobacterium planeticum. The sequence goes on from NZ_VZZJ01000003.1 coordinate 145,727, forward strand.
AGCGTCTCCCCCGGCGCGATCGTGAAGCTGACGCGGTCGACCGCCCGCGTCTCTCCCTCCCGGGTACGGAAGGCGACCGAGAGGTCTTCGACGGACAGGAGGGGTTCGGTCATCGGGAGGGGCTGCCTCGGGGGCGGGGCGCTGGCGGGGTCCGGCGGTTATAGCGCGGCGGCGGCGCGAGGGCGAACCGCGGCGCGGCGACGGATTGAACCTGAGCCGGTTCACGCTAGAACCGGCGCGGTGAAGATCTCCCCGTTCCGGATGCCGGCGATCCTGCTCGGCGCGCTCCTCCTCGCCCTGCCCGCCTCCGCCGCCCCCTCCGAGGGGGCGACCGAGACCGTCGAGCAGGCCCTCTGCCGCCTGATCGAGACCTCCGCCAAGGCGCGGGGGCTGCCCGTGCCGTTCCTGACGCGGCTGATCTGGCGCGAGAGCAGCTTCCGGGTCAGTGCCGTCAGTCCCGTCGGCGCGCAGGGCGTGGCGCAGTTCATGCCGGGCACCGCCCGGGAGCGCGGCCTGCTCGACCCCTTCGACCCCGAGCAGGCGATCCCGCACGCGGCCCACCTCCTGGCGGACCTGAAGCGGCAGTTCGGCAATCTCGGCCTCGCGGCGGCGGCCTATAACGGCGGCGCCGGCCGCGTCACGAACTGGCTCGCGGGGTCCGGCGGGCTCCCGGCCGAGACCCGCTCCTATGTCTACGCCATCACGGGCCAGCCGGCGGAGGATTGGCGCGGCGGCACCGGCGCTGTCGAGATGGGGCCGCCCGAGGGCAAGGATTCCGACAAGGCATCGGACAGGGGCGCCGCGCCCGCCGGCGACAAGCCCGGCGGGAAGGAGGCGGGTGCCGACCGGACGCCCCCGGCCGAGAAGCGGGTCGAGGCGCCGCAGACCTGCCTGCAGGTCACCGCGGCGCTGCGCATCCCGTCGCGCGGCGACCGCTTCGCCCTCGGCCTCAACGAGGGGCCGGCCGCGCCCTGGGGAATCCAGCTCGCGGGCAATTTCTCGAAGTCGCTCGCGCTCCAGAGCTTCTCGCGGGCGCGCTCGGCCTACGCGCAGGTGATCGGCGAGGTGCGCCCGATGATCATCGGCACCCGCCTGCGCAACCGCGGCACGCGGGCCTTCTACCGCATCCGCATCCCGGCCCAGAGCCGGCAGGCCGCCGACACCCTCTGCGGCAAGATCCGCCATGTCGGGGGCGCCTGCATCGTCCTGAGGACGTGAGGGTCCGTCCGGGCGGAATCGCGCGTCGCGGCGGCGCGACCGTTCAATTCCTTACCTTCGTCATGAATCCGCCCGAACCGGCATGCGATCAGGGTGGAGGCCACCCGAGAGACGCATGATCAGAGCCTTCACCGCCGTCGCCAGCCTCGTCTGCCTCGCCCTCGCGGCGCTCGGCATCGGCGCCTGCTCGCCGCTCGCGCTGTTCGACGCCATCGGCCCGCGGGACAGCGGCGGCCGCCAGGCCCTGAAGAACCAGCCCTTCGGCAGCCATCCGCGCCAGAGCCTCGACGTGTTCGTGCCCGTGGCCGGGGCGACCAACGCGCCGGTGCTGGTGTTCTTCTACGGCGGCTCCTGGAAGAACGGAGCCAAGGAGGACTACGCCTTCGTCGGGCAGGCGCTCGCCGCCCAGGGCTTCGTCACGGTGCTCCCCGATTACCGGCTCTACCCGGAGGTGCGCTTCCCCGGCTTCCTCGAGGACGGGGCGGCGGCCATCGCCTGGGTGCGCGACAACATCGCGGCCTATGGCGGCGACCCGCGCCGGATCGTCCTCGCGGGCCACTCGGCGGGCGCCTACAACGCCGTGATGCTGGGGCTCGACCCGCGCTACCTGCGGGCGGCGGGCGTCGATCCGAAGGTCGTGCGGGCCGTGGCCGGGCTCTCCGGCCCCTACGACTTCCTGCCCTTCGACCAGGGGACCGCGATCCAGGTATTCGGCGAGGCGCCGGACCCGGCCGCGACCCAGCCCATCACCTTCGCGGGCCCGCACTCGCCGCCGGCCTTCCTGGCCACGGGCGAGGCCGACACGGTCGTGCGCCCGCGCAACACCCAGAGCCTCGCGGCCAAGCTGCGCGCCGCCCGCGTGCCGGTGCAGGAGCGGATCTATCCCGGCCTCGACCACGCCGACACCCTGCTGGCGCTCTCCGTGACCTTCCGGGCGAAGGCGCCCGAGCTCGCCGAGATGGCCGCCTTCCTGCAGGGACAGACGGCGCTGCGCCCGCAGGCGGCGGCGCGCCTGCGCTGAGCGCCCCGCGCCGTCAACCTTACGGGGCGATTGCTGGGCATGACGCCGCGGCGGGCGCCGCCGCCGCGGGGGTTCCGGGTTAGGATGGGTCCCGGAGCCTCGCCCGATGCTCCCCTCCCCGCGATGAGGCCGCGCCGCCCGTGTCATCGGCAGCAGAGATCGACGCCCTCGAACCGGCCGCGGCCGCGCAGCCCGCGCGCGACCTCGCCGATTGGGCGCGCGTCCTCCTGAACGGCGTCACCCTGGTCGTGCTCTGGAACCACGTCTGGTTCAGCGACCTCAGCGACCGCTCCCTGCTCGACGCCGCGGAAGACGGCAGCCTGCTGACGCAGCTCCTGTTCATCGGGCTCGGCCTCGCCATGGCGGCCGCCCTCCGGCGCCTCGGCCTCGAGCGCCTGCGGCCGCTGGCGAGCTGGCCGCTCCTCGCCGTCGCGACCTGGCTCGCGATCACCATCTTCACCTCGGTCGAGCCGCTCCTGTCGATCCGGCGGGCGATCCTGCTCGTCATCGCGGCGATGCTCTCGGCCGGGATCCTGGTCGTCGCCCGCTCCGCCCGGCAATTCGCCCTGACCCTCGCGGGCGCCGCCCTGGTGATCCTGATCCCGTCCTTCCTGGCGGTCGCGCTGGTGCCGCACCTCGCGGTGCACTCGCCCTTCGACGTCCAGGCGGATCCGAGCCACACCGGCCTGTGGCGCGGCGTCTTCCCGTTCAAGAACGAGGCGGGGGCCGTGATGGTGATCTTCATCATCATCGGGCTCTACGTCGCGGCGAGCGCGAGCCGGCTCTACGGCTGGGCCCTGATCCTGCTCGCCGCGACCTTCCTGGTCGGCACCAACTCGAAGACCGCGCTGGCGACCCTGCCGGTGATCTTCGTGGTCACGACCCTCTGCCGCGTCTTCAGGGGCACGGTCCTGCGCGCGATCCTGCTCCTCGGGCCCGTGATCGGCTTCGCGGTGATCTCGGTCGGCTCGGTCTTCATCCCGGCGGTGAAGGACCTCCTCGATTCGGTGCTCAGCGACGCCTCGTTCACCGGGCGCAGCGAGATCTGGGAATTCGCGATGGAGAACATCCTGGCGCGGCCCCTCCAGGGCTGGGGCTACGGCGCCTTCTGGCTGACCGAGCGCACCATGTACGCCACCGGCGAGACCCAGACCTGGGTGAACACCGCCCGGCACGGGCACAACGCCTATATCGACGTGGCCCTGATGCTCGGCGTGCCGGGGCTCGGCGTCATCCTCCTGGCCTACCTGATCGCCCCCTTGCGCGACCTGCAGCGCATCACGGACGGGCACGGGATCGACCCGGCCACGATGCTGTTCCTGCGCCTGTGGTTCTTCGCCCTGATCTCGGCCTCGTTCGAATCGGTGCTCCTGAACGGCAACAACGCCACCTGCTGCATGTTCATGATGGCGGTGTTCGGCCTGCGCCTGCGCGCCTCGCACCGGATGATCGCGGCCTGAGGCGTCAGGCCTCCGGCGGCACCGGGCGCGGCCGCCGGTCGGGCCCGATCGCCACGAAGGTGAAGATCGCCTCGGTGACCTTCATGGTGGCCTCGCTCTCGCGCTCCCGGCGCCAGACCTCGACCCGGATCCGCAGGGAGGTGCGGCCGACCTTGAGGATCCAGGCGTAGAGGCTGACCTCGTCGCCCACGAAGACCGGGTGGTGGAAGGTCATGGCCTCGACCGAGATGGTGGCGCAGCGCCCGCGCGAGCGCCGGGCCGCGACGTTGCCGGCGGCGAGGTCCATCTGCGCCATCAGCCAGCCGCCGAAGATGTCGCCCGCCGGGTTGGTGTCGGAGGGCATCGCGATGGTGCGGATCACCGGGGCGCCCCGGTCGCCGGGCTGGCTCCGCGCCGCCGGCGCCGCCGGGGCGGGGGTCTCGGTCGTCATGGGATCGGGCCTCCGGGCTCTGCGTCCGCCTTGCCATGACCGTGCCAGGTCCGGGACGGCGGGGGGCACCCAGGCCTGACACCGGCCGCCGCCCGGGTCCAGTTCCCCGGCCCGCCGACCAGCTCCGCCTCAATCGGGGAGCGCGAACACCACCAGGGCGTCGCCCGTGCCGAATCCCGCGCCCTTGGTGAAGGAGGCGCCCCCCGCCGCCACCGCGACGTACTGGCGCCCGTCCACCGCGAAGGTCACGGGCGGGCCTCCGATGCCGGCGCCGCACTGGAAGCGCCACAGGATCTCGCCGGTCCCGGCGTCGTGGGCGTCGAGATGCCCGTCCTCCTCGCCGGAGAAGACGAGGCCGCCCGCCGTCGCGAGGGTGCCGCCGGAGAGCCGGCTCCCGGCCTTGCGCGACCACGCCACGGCCCCGCCCCGCGCGAGGTCGACGGCCGTCAGGGTGCTGAAGGCGGGCTCGCCCTTCGCCTCGCTGGTCTCGGTGTAGCGGATCTCCGGGCGGCCCTGTGCCGCCGGCACGGTCCTGACCGTGTAGGTCGCCGCCCCGTGGCGGACCTGCGCGTAGGCGAGCCCCGTCGCGGAATCGTAGGCGACCGGATGCCAGGAGATCGCCCCGAGGGGGCCGGGGCTGACGACGGTGCCCTCGGGGGTCGGCGGCGCGTAGAGGTTCTTGTGCCGGATCAAGGCCTCGGAGCGGGCGAGAAGCTTGCCCGTCGCCCGGTCGTGCACGTAGAGCCAGCCGGTCTTCGACCCCTGCGCCACCGCCTTCACGGGGCCCTCCGGCGTCGGGTGGTCGAGGAGGAAGGGCGGGCTCGCCACGTCGTAGCCCCACTCGTCGTGGGGCACCTGCTGGAAATGCCAGCGCAGGGCGCCGGTCCTCACGTCGAGGGCCACGAGGCTCATCGTGTAGAGGTTGTCGCCCGGGCGGGTCAGGCCGAAATTCTGCGGCGCCGGGTTGCCGGTGCCGAGATAGATCAGGCCGAGGTCGGGGTCGTAGGCCGGCGTCATCCAGAGGGAGCCGCCGCCGACGCGCCACGCCTCGGCGTTCCGGGGCGCGGCGGCCTTCTCGGCCGCGATGTCGCGGTGGAGCGGCACGCCGTCGGCGGTCGCCGCGACGAAGCCGCCCTCCCAGCCGTCGGCCTTGGTGACGTACCAGCGCCAGCGCTCGGCACCGGTCCTGGCGTCATAGGCCGCGAGCCAGCCGCGCCGGCCGTAGCCGCCCTCGATGCCCACCACGGAGCCGCCGTCGAGGCCGCCCTTGTCGTCCTCGACATGGAGGCCGTAGCCCGCCCCCGCCACGCCCACGATCACGAGGCCGTCGGCCACGAGGGGCGGCATCTTGAAGCCGAGGCGGCTCGAGCCCTGGACCGGCTTGTCGCCGAGCTGCGCCGCGAGCGCCGAGGCGGTCTCGGTCTCGCCCTCCTCGGGGCGCACCGCCTCGTGGTCCCACGCGACCTTGCCGGTGCCCGCATCCAGGGCGATCACCCGCCCGTCCATGGTGGCCTCGTAGACGAGGCCGCCCGAGACCGCGACGCCCCGGTTCGAGGGCGGCCCGAAGATCTTCTCGGTGCGGGCCTTGTGGGTGTAGGTCCAGAGCACCCGGCCCGACTTCGCCTCGAGGGCGGCCACGTGGTTGCCGGTGGTCGAGACGTACATCACCCCGTCCACCACCACGGGCTCGGCCTGGAAGTAGCCGGTCACCCCGGTCTGGAAGATCCAGGCCGGGCGCAGGCGTCCGACATTGCCCCGATCGATCCCGGCGAGGGGCGAGTGGTGGCGGTTGCTATGGTCGCCCCCGAATACCGGCCAGTCCCGGGAGGCCTCGCCGGCCGAGTTCGGCGCCGCGCCGGCCGAGTTCGGCGCCGCGAGGGCGAGCATCGCCAGGGTCGCGGCGAGCGCGGGGCGGCCGGCGCGGGCGCGCGGAGCGGGACGGCTCATGATGGGCGGTTCTTCCCTGACATGCGTCTTCTCGAGTGTTCCTGGTCGTTCGCGCCGTGGTTACGGCAAGCCCCGGCCCCTGTCGAACGGGCGCCGCCGAGGCCGCGCCTCAGGCGCCGGGCCTCGGCGCCCGGGCGAGCTGGGCCGGCGTGTCGGGCGCCCCCACCGCCTGTGCCATCTCGGCGGCGGTCTGCCCGCCCGCGTCGCGGCGGTCCGGATCGGCCCCGTGGGCGAGGAGCAGGTCGACCATCTCGGTGCGGTTGAACATCGCCGCCGTCATCAGCGCCGTGCGGCTGCCGTCGCCGACGCCGTCCACCGCCGCCCCGTGGGCGAGGAGCAGGCGGACGATCTCGACCGCGCCCTTAAAGGCGGCACCGGCCAGCGGCGTCTGGCCCCGGTCGTTGGCGAGCTCGGGGTCGCCCCCGGCCCCCAGGATGACGCGGGTGGCCTCCCGCTGGCCGTTATAGGCCGCGAGCATCAGCAGGCTGTCGCCCTTGTCGTTGCGCAGGTTCGCCGGCAGGCCCTGGCCGAACAGCTCCGCCAAGGCCTCGGCCTCGCCCGTCCGGGCGTATTGGAAGACCCGGCCCGCGAAGGCCAGGGTCGCGTCGTCGAGGACGGGCGGAGAGGCAGCGGGCTCGGTGGGCATCGGACGGCTCCGGAAGGACGCTCGGGAAACGCTGCCCGCGCATCTGGGGTGGACGCGTGCCGCTGTCCAGCACGGCCGTCGGCGGGACCGGCGGCGGCAGCGACCACGACCGACCTCCGCGCGCGATCACGCGCGCTCCCGGAATGCTCAAGCTCAAAATGTATTCAAATTGCAGCATCGCGCGCAAGTATCCCGTATAGAGACCAGCTTAACTGAAACGGATCGCGGGAAGATGCGCTTGCTCCAGGGACGTTTCACGCATATCTCATGTTAGCACAACCCTGCCTGCAAAGCAGGGACACGAGGGCATACAGGGTCAGCGCCCTGTTTTTCGGATGGCCCGGGACCCGAGGATCGATCCGAGACTTGCAGGCGGAACGCGAAGACTACGTATTCGAACATGGAAGAGAGCGTTTTTCTCGTCGACGCGACCCGCAGAGCGGGGAGGTCGGGAGGAAATGCCCGTGGATGTCACGATGCGGGACGATGGACCAAACGGAGTTTCCCTCAACAGGTCTGGCCTGGCCTTTTCCTCGCGCGAGTTCCTGCGGCTGATCGAAGACCAGGGACTGACCGGAAATTGGGGCTGGACCTTCGACACGAATGTGCAGGTCTGGTCGGCCGGCCTGTTCCGACTGCTCGGATTGCAGGCGTCCGACATGCTCCCGAGCTACGACCTGCTCCTCGGCCTCGTCCATCCGGAGGACAAGCCGGAACTCGAGACGACCGCCGAGATCATGCAGGGCGGGATCCTGCGCGACCACGTCTTCCGGGTGATCCGGCCGGACGGCTCGATCCGCGTCCTGTCGAGCCGGGGCGAGGTCTACTTCACGTCGGAGGGACGGCCGCGCGCGGCTGCCGGCACATTCCTCGACGTGACCGAGCGCGAGCGGCTCGCCACGATCAGCGCCTTCGAGAAGCAGCGCCAGCGGGTGCTCGCGCAGACGGCGCGCATCTTCACCTGCTCGAACCGGGTCGTCCCCTTCGTGGAATATCCGCCCGAATTCGTCGACCTCGCCGGATTGCAGCGACAGGACCTCCTGGACAACTGGCTGGCGCATGTCGCGCGCGAGGAATGGGCGTTCTGGCAGGACGAATCCCTGCGCCTCCTGGCAACCGGCAAGCCCTTCATCGAGATTCCCACCCTGAACCTCGTCGGGAACGAGCGTGCGCGCTTCCGCTACACCATGGTCCCGGTCTACGAGGCGGATGCGTCGATCGGGTGCTGGTCGGCCGTCATCTCCCCCGTCGAGACGCCGTTCGCGACGTTCGGCGGCGAGCTTCGGCAGGGCCTGGAACAGAGCGTCCAGGGCCGCCACCTGCGGGCGGCGCGCGGGCTCCTCGGCTGGTCGATGATGGACCTGGCACGAGCGAGCGGCTTGTCCTTCTCGACGGTCCGCCGCCTGGAGGACGACGGCGAGGCCACGGCGTCGCGCTCGCGCCATCTGGCCGTCGCGGCGCTGCGGACCGCCGGCATCCAGTTCTCGCTGCTCGACAGCAGCACCATCGCCGTCGGACAACGCTAGAGGGCCGGCCTTGGAAGCCTCCGCGTCCGCCCTCGCCTGCCGCGACAGCCTCCGCCTCGTGGAGGGCTTCGGCCTCACCGGCCAGCCGGGCCGGATCGAGGGCGCCGGCGGGGTCGAGCGCTCCCGTCATGCCGCCGCCGTGGCCCCTCGGGCCACCGGCATGCGCGTCCCGCCGATCGACGGCGACGTGGTCGCAGTGGCCGAGACCTGAGGTGGAGCCTTGACCCTTCTCCTTACTCCCTCGGCCCTCCCCTACTCGTCGCGCGCGCTCCTGCGGCTGATCGAGGGCGCCGGGCTGACCGGCAACTGGGGCTGGAACTTCGCGACCAACGAGCATGTCTGGTCGCCCGGGCTGTTTCGCCTGCTCGGGCTGGAACCCGGCATGGTCCCACCGAGCTACGACCTGTTCCTCCACCTCGTCCATCCCGAGGACCGCGCGTCGCTCGAAACCGGCGCCCAGATGCGGGACGGGCTCGCACGAAACGCCACCGTGCGGGTGATCAGGCCGGACGGCACGATGCGCCTCCTGTCGATCCAAACCGAGATCTACGTCGCGCCGGACGGGCGCCCGCAGGCAGCGGCCGGAACGGTGCTCGACATCACCGATCGCGAGGCGCTCGCCCGCGCTCAGGCGGCGGAGCGGCGGCGGGCGTGGGCGCTGTTTCAGCGGACCCGCAGCTTCACGCACACGTACAGCCATCCCGCATTGGAATTCTCGCGCGAGTTCATGGACCTGACGGGCCAGTCCAGGGAGGCTTTTCTCGAAGACTCGCAACGCGCCATCGCCAGCGAGGAGCGGAGCTTCTGGCGGGAATTCGGAGCGGAACACTTTCCCTCCGCCCGGATCTTCCACGCCACGCCGCTCCTGATCCTGGCGGACGGACAGAAAGGACGATTCCGCTTCATCGTCCTCCCGATCCTGCGTCCGGATGGCGGGATCGAGGGCTGGACCCACTTCGTGACCCCCGTAGGCCGCCAGGGCTTGCAGCCAACCGGCGACGTCCGGCGCAGGCTTGAGGAGCAGGTCCGCGGCCATCACGTGCGGGCGGCACGCGCCCTCCTCGGCTGGTCGATGCACGATCTGGCCGCGGCGAGCGGCCTGTCCTTTTCGACGATCCGGCGCCTCGAGGACGACGTCGAGGCCATCGCCGCCCGGTCGCGCCATGCTGCCGTCGCGGCGCTCCGCACCGCCGGCATCTGCTTCTCGCTCCTCGACGGCGCCGCCATCGCTGTCGCCCGGGCCTGACGGGCCGCCCTTTCCGGCACCGGCCTGAGACGCCATATTCGCCCGATGCCGACTCCCAGAAAGCCCCGCCCCGCCTCGGGCAAGGCCGAGAAGCCCGAGCTGAAGCCGCTCGACCCGTTCCTGGCCGAACTGCTCAACCCGGCCCTCAACCGCAACCGCCTGCCGGAGCCGCCGCCGGCACGGCCGTCCGAGCCGAAGCGGAAGGGCCGGGGAAAGAAGTCCGACGCGGCGCCGGCCGGCTTCGCCGAGGCGCCGCAGGCGGCCTTCGCGCACGGGAGCGCGGCCGATGTCGACCCGCGCCTCGCCCAGGCGCTCGGCCTGCGCGACGGCGAGGACGGGCCGGCCCCCGCCGGCCTGGTGGAGGGCGACGACACCTCGCTCGCCAGCGACGGGGTCTCGGCCACGGTCGACGCGCTGTCGCGCCTCCTCACCGAGGGCAACCCGCTGTTCAAGGACGGGCAGACCTGGGTGCCGCACCGGCCCGAGCGTCCGCAGAAATCCGAGGGCGGCGTGCCCTTCCGGCTCGCCTCCGAGTTCACCCCGGCGGGCGACCAGCCCCGCGCCATCGCGGAGCTGGTGGAGGGCGTGAAGGCGCAGGAGCGCGACCAGGTGCTCCTCGGCGTCACGGGCTCGGGCAAGACCTTCACGATGGCCAAGGTCATCGAGGCGACGCAGCGCCCGGCCCTGATCCTGGCGCCGAACAAGACGCTCGCCGCGCAGCTCTACGGCGAGTTCAAGAGCTTCTTCCCCGACAACGCGGTCGAGTACTTCGTCTCCTACTACGATTATTACCAGCCCGAGGCCTACGTGCCGCGCTCGGACACCTTCATCGAGAAGGAAAGTTCGATCAACGAGCAGATCGACCGCATGCGTCACTCCGCCACCCGGGCGCTGCTCGAGCGGGACGACGTCATCATCGTCGCCTCGGTCTCGTGCATCTACGGCATCGGCTCGGTCGAGACCTACACGGCGATGTCGTTCACCGTCAGCCTCGGCGAGAAGATCGAGCAGCGCCAGCTCATCGCCGACCTCGTGGCCCTGCAGTACAAGCGCATCCAGTCGGACTTCGCCCGCGGCACCTTCCGGGTGCGCGGCGACGTGATCGAGCTGTGGCCGGCCCACCTCGAGGATCGCGGCTGGCGCGTCGGGCTGTTCGGCGACGAGATCGAGTCGATCGTCGAGTTCGACCCGCTCACGGGCCGGAAGATCAACGAGCTGAAGTTCGTGAAGGTCTACGCCAACTCGCACTACGTCACGCCGCGCCCGACGCTGCAGCAGGCGGTCAAGGGCATCAAGACGGAGCTCAAGGCCCGGGTCGAAGAGCTGACCCGGATGGGCCGCCTGATCGAGGCGCAGCGCATCGAGCAGCGCTGCACCTTCGACATCGAGATGATCGAGGCGACGGGCTCCTGCAACGGCATCGAGAACTACTCGCGCTACCTCACCGGGCGCAAGCCCGGCGAGCCGCCCCCGACCCTGTTCGAGTACCTGCCCGACAACGCCCTGGTCTTCACCGACGAGAGCCACGTCACCGTGCCGCAGATCGGCGGCATGTACCGGGGCGACTTCCGCCGCAAGGCGACGCTGGCCGAGTACGGCTTCCGGCTGCCCTCCTGCCTCGACAACCGCCCGCTCCGCTTCGAGGAATGGGACGCGATGCGCCCGCAATCGGTCCACGTCTCGGCGACGCCGGGCCGGTGGGAGATGGAGCGCACGGATGGGGTCTTCGCCGAGCAGGTGATCCGCCCGACCGGCCTCGTCGACCCCGTGATCGAGGTGCGGCCGGCCCGGAGCCAGGTCGACGACCTCCTCGGCGAGGTGCGGGACGTGGCCCAGGCCGGCTACCGGACCCTCGTGACGACGCTGACGAAGCGCATGGCCGAGGACCTCACCGAGTACCTGCACGAGAACAATGTCCGGGTGCGCTACATGCACTCGGACATCGACACCCTGGAGCGCATCGAGATCATCCGGGACCTGCGCCTCGGCGCCTTCGACGTGCTGATCGGCATCAACCTGCTGCGCGAGGGCCTCGACATCCCGGAATGCGCCCTCGTCGCCATCCTCGACGCCGACAAGGAGGGCTTCCTGCGCTCCGAGACCTCCCTCGTCCAGACTATCGGCCGCGCCGCCCGCAACGCGGAGGCCCGCTGCATCCTCTACGCCGATCAGCGCACCGGCTCGATGGAGCGGGCGATGGCCGAGACCGAGCGGCGGCGCCAGAAGCAGCTCGCCTACAACGCCGAGCACGGCATCACCCCGCAATCGGTCAAGCGCGGCATCGCCGACATCCTCGACAGCGTGTTCGAGCGCGACCACGTCCGGGTCGATACCGGCCTCGCCCGGGACGCCATCACGGTCGGCCACAACCTCAAGGCCGTGATGGGCGACCTCGAGAAGCGCATGCGGGCGGCCGCCGCCGACCTCGACTTCGAGGAGGCCGCGCGCCTGCGCGACGAGCTCAAGCGCCTCCAGGCCACCGAGCTCCTCGTCGCGGACGACCCCATGGCCCGCCAGGCCGATGTCGCGCGCGAGGCCGGCAAGTTCGGGCGCAAGGGCCCGCGGGGCGACGGCTCGCGCATCGCCAAGCCCAGCCTCGACAACATGGGCCCGGGCACCGACCGCGAGATCCCGGTCGGGGGCGCCCTCCCGTTCCAGGAGCGCCCGAAGCCCCGCTCGACACAAGGTCTCGGCGGCCAGCGCCCGAAATACAAGGGCCGCGGCGGCAAGCGCTAGGGCCGCCCCCTCTCCCGGTCGGGCGATGGGGCGCGCCGCGCCGCCCGCGCCCGCACGGAACCACCACTCACTCCGGACGGCGATGCGCCCACCTCTCCCGTCCGGGAGAGGTCGAGTCGGCGCCAGCCGACCGGGTGAGGGGTGCGACATATCTTGAGAGCGCGCATCCCTCACCCCAACCCTCTCCCGCACGGGAGAGGGGGCCCGTCGCGACGCCCGCGCCCACCAACCCGTCCTTCCGGAGCGGCGCCCCGCCCCACCTCTCCCGTCCGGGAGAGGTCGAGTCGGCGCCAGCCGACCGGGTGAGGGGTGCGACCTCTCCGGACAGCGCGCATCCCTCACCCCGACCCTCTCCCGCACGGGAGAGGGGGCCCGTCGTGCTGCCCGCGCCCGCGCGGAACCACAACGCACTCCGACGGCGGCAGGCCCCGCCTCTCCCGCACGGGAGAGGGCGCGCGCCGCCCGCGGGGTCGGGCCGGGACCGGCGACGGAACCCCCGGCCCGGTCCCGTCTTTGCTCTGGCAGACGAGCCGCACGGCTCGAGCCCCCGACCTCGCGACGAACGGGATCGATCGCCCATGCCCCAGCACCGTCCCCGGAAGGTCCCGCCCCTGCGTCCCCGCGCGGGCGGGCTCGCCACCGCCCTGTTCCTCGGCGGCCTCGCCGTCTCCGGCGCCGCCGCGATCCTGGTCGCCCCGATGGGCGAGCCGGCCGTGGCGCAATCGGCCGCGAACCAGACCGATCAGCCCGGCGCCGGCACCCTGCCGGCCCGCACCTCGCCGGCCGGCACCGACACGGTGCGGGGCAACCCGGCGGCGAACCGCCCGACCGCCGGCGTGGCGCCCCCGAGCGCCATCCGGAACACCACCGCGGTGGTGCGCTCGGACACGGCGGGCAAGGCGAGCGTCACCAACCCCCTCGACCACCTGCCGAGGAACCAGCGCTCCGGCCGCGAATAGGCCATCCCGCACGCCGACATGGCGCGAGGCCGGCCGGCGCAACCCCGGGCCGGCCTCGGCGGTTAATGGCGCAGGGCCGGGCATGACGGGACCGGACCGGCAACCGGAGTGCGCAGCATGGGTCTCCTCGATTCGGTCATCGGCGGCGTGCTGGGTCAGGTCCTCGGCGGCGGGCGCGGCGGCCCGGCGCCCTCGGGCCCGCACGGCTCCGGCCCCCAATCCGCCGGCCTGTCGCCGATCGTGAAGGCGCTCCTGATGCTGCTCCTCGCCAAGGGCGCGAGCGGCGGCTTCGGCGACATCTTCGGGCGCGCCGGCGGTCACGACGGCCGCGGCGACCCGCGCGAGGCCGGCCCGGAGGACGACCGCTCCGGCGGTGCCGGCCCCTACGGCCGCGATCCCGGTGACATCGGCGGCTTCGGCCGGCCCGGTGGCTACGATCCGGAGGGCGGCCGGCGCGACGCCCCCCTGCCCCCCGGCGATTATGGCGACCTCTCGGGCATGCTCGACGGCCCCGGCGAGGGCGGCGGCGGCACCGCGGCCGGCCGCGGTCCCGGCGCCGGCCCCTACGCCCATCTCGACCGGGAGCCCGACGCGGGCGGCTTCGGGCGCGGGCATCAAGGCGGCGGGGGTATGGGCGGCGATCTCGGCGGCCTCGACGGCCTGATCGAGCGCTTCCAGCGCGGCGGCCTCGGCGACGTCATGGAATCCTGGATCGGCCACGGCCAGAACCGTCCGGTCCAGCCGAACCAGCTCGCTGACGCCCTCGGCCCCGACACCATCGACACCCTGGAGCACCAGACCGGCCTCGACCGCACTGCGCTGCTGGGCCAGCTCGCCCAGGTCCTGCCGGAGGTGATCTCACAGCTCACGCCGCAGGGGCGGGTGCCGGGGGAGCAGGAGCGGCGGGGATGGTGAAATTATCGCGTAATTAATCTAACCAAAACATCGCGAAATTCTTGTTGGCGCGCAGTTTCCGAAGAAAAATCCCGACCGGATTCAGCAATAGCGAGATCCACAAATTTGCATACCTTATCGAATTCCACTTTTGCCCTGTCTTCATCCCACAGTATCTGGTTCATTTTCTCGCAATATTTGTCAATCTTTGGATGGGATATTTGAGGCATGTCTTGGCCGCAGACTGAGTAACGCAAAGCCATAGGGAGGTGCCAGCGGAAGTTTTTGTATTTTCCTTCAAGGCGTCCGTTCCGGAAAAGGAATTCGAGTCTATAAGCAGCAAAAGCCGAGGTATAATAAGGTGACAATTTGTGTGTTTTTGCGAATATGCTTTTTCCAACAGTATTTAGAATTCTTCCGTAGTATCGGCTGGATCGATGAGGTTCATCTAAAAATGTCGCGGCGAACGCCCTAACTAGCACACCGCGAGACACAACTTTGACTTTCTGAAGAGCCTGACCTGCGTACTGCTTAGATCTCCTCTCATAAAATATTTTTTGTTCATCCTGGAAAGTATCGAAATAAGTTTCGATTTTTTTCTGGAACTCGTCAAGCGAAATGAAGTCTTCTTCACTCACCTCTGTTTGTCGATTCGACGAGCGAATGACTGAGTTGATAATATCTTCGTTCTCAGTCACTACTATCTTTACAGGAATATTTACAGAACTATCCAACACATCACGGTTTGCAAACAAAACATGGCTTGTCTGACATCCATTGACTATCTGGAAATCCTTCAAAGTAAAATTATCGGAAACTCGGCCGAGTTCTTTAGCAACGACAGTTATTCCATTGTTTCTTAAAGCGAAATCTATCTTTCGATCCGATTGCAAGGTTCCACCAATCTCCTTGTTAACATTATTATTACCTTGAAAATCACGGACATTTGCATAAAACACTGAACGTCGGATATTGCCGCCCTCATCAGTGATCAACTGAAGATATTCGCTTGATGGCAACAGAGCCAAATGAGCCTCGCTGACCTTTTCGTCTGTCGGAATAATGATTGATTTCGCTACCTTGAAAGTAACCGATAGCGCAGCCTCAGCAGACCGATAAAGTCCTTGAAGTTCAGATGCGCCTAGCGGCGAAAACTCGACGCTACGAAACAATTGTGTATCTTGCAGCTGTTTTTTATGAGCTTCAGCGGTATTACGTGGATGCGTTTCGTTATTCCAAATGCCTGTAGTCACATAGTAACATTTTAACTTGGGATTACCTTGCTTGAATAAAGAAGGATCTGCATACACGGCTTCGCGAAGTAACTCGAAATCTTCGAATTTTTCAGTCCGCGGCAATTTCGGTTCTGGGGAAAAAAAATCGGATACCCCAAGCATGAACTTAGCGATATCACCCGTGTCGAAAGAAGTTGAAGTCTTGGCTTGAATAAAAATGAAAGTTGCATCTATATATTTATTGTCTTTCGCAAATTCTAAGATCTCGTCAGCAGATAAAACGAACGACCCATTCACGTAAACACCGATACCATCAATTGACAATGGATCGTTTTCGCCTGTGTGAAATTCTAAAACTGGAATTTCGTCTTCATCATACTGCTTGAGCACCAAATAATTTGCAAAATGCTCGAATTTAGTCTCCGTAGAAAAGGAGTCTAAGCTCTGGTATTCAGAAAACTTATCAAGCAAACTTTTTGTGATACGATCCACTGCAAAGCCTCCGCCTAGGCGAGAACCGAAAAAACCACTAAGTCTTAAGGCAGAAATTCAACTAGCTAAAGTCATTCCCTATAAATTATACTAAATCGCAAATTATTTTTCCAAAAATACTGGCGGGTATTTGCTTTTAGTAAGTCGGGATTGATTTTTGGCTTTAATCGACAACCCGCCGCATCACCAGACTGGCATTCGTCCCGCCAAACCCGAACGAGTTCGACAGCACCACGTCGACCCGCTTGCGCTTGGCCTCGTGCGGCACGAGGTCGATGGCGGTCTCGACGCTGGGGTTGTCGAGGTTGAGGGTCGGGGGCAGGACGCCGTCGCGGATGGCGAGGACCGAGAAGATCGCCTCGACGGAGCCGGCGGCGCCGAGCAGGTGGCCGATGGCCGACTTGGTGGAGGACATCGAGGCCCTGGCCGCGGCGGGGCCGAGGACGCGCTCCACCGCCTTCAGCTCCAGCTCGTCGCCCATCGGGGTCGAGGTGCCGTGGGCATTGATGTAGTCGATCTCGGAGGGGTCGATGCCGGCGCGCTTCACGGCGGCGCTCATGCAGCGATAGGCGCCGTCGCCGTCGGGCGAGGGCGAGGTGATGTGGTAGGCGTCGCCCGAGAGGCCGTAGCCCACCACCTCGGCGTAGATCCTGGCGCCGCGGGCCCGCGCGTGCTCGTACGCCTCCAGCACCACGATGCCGGCGCCCTCGCCCATGACGAAGCCGTCCCGGTCCTTGTCGTAGGGGCGGGAGGCCCGGGTCGGGTCCGCGTTGAAGCCGGTCGAGAGGGCCCGGCAGGCGGCGAAGCCCGCCAGCGCCAGGCGGTTCACGGGTGATTCGGCCCCGCCCGCCACCATCACGTCGGCATCGCCGAGCATGATCAGCCGGGCGGCGTCGCCGATCGCGTGCGCGCCGGTGGAGCAGGCGGTGACCACCGCGTGGTTCGGGCCCTTCAGCCCGTGCGCGATCGAGACCTGGCCCGAGGCGAGGTTGATGATGCGGCCGGGGATGAAGAACGGCGAGATGCGCCGCGGCCCCTTCTCGTGCAGCGTCACGGAGGCGTCGTAGATGCCCCCGATGCCGCCGATGCCGGAGCCGATCAGCACGCCGGTGGCGACCTGGTCCGCGTCGGTCTTCGGGGCCCAGCCGGCATCCTCCAGGGCCTCGCCGGCCGCCGCCATCGCGTAGACGATGAACGGGTCGACCTTGCGCTGCTCCTTGGGCTCCATCCACCGGTCGGGGTTGAAGGTGCCCTCGCGGCCGTCGCCGAGGGGGATCGAGCAGGCGATGCGGCAGGCGAGGTCCTCGGTCTCGAAGGCCGTGACCTTCGAGGCACCGCTATCCCCCGCGATCAGGCGGCTCCAGGTGTGCTCGACCCCGCTGCCCAGCGGCGTGACCATACCCAGACCCGTGACGACGACCCGACGCATCGCGAATTCCCGAAACCGTTTTCGTCCAACCATAAACGGCGCGCGGGGCGTTTCGGCCCCGTCCGCGCCGCCGGAAAATTTTTCAGGCGGAGTTCTTCTCGAGGAACTTCACCGCGTCGCCGACCGTCTGGATGGTTTCGGCCGCATCGTCGGGAATCTCGACGTTGAACTCCTCCTCGAACGCCATCACGAGCTCGACGGTGTCGAGGCTGTCGGCGCCGAGATCGTCGATGAAGTTCGCGCCCTCGACCACCTTCTCGGGCTCGACGCCCAGGTGCTCGACGACGATCTTCTTCACGCGCTCAGCGATATCGCTCATCGTTGTTGGTCCTCGTGTGTCAGTCGTGATGGTGAATGGCGCCGTGGCCGCTTCAGCCGCTGCCGGGCCTTGAACGTTGGAAGCGGCCGGTCTCCGATCGCGTGTCGTCTTGGACTTGCAACCCGCTGAACCGTCAACCCCCCTTGCACGGCTGCCGGGGTGTTAACACAGGGTTCCGGCGCTGGCGAGAGCCGGTTCACGAACCGTTCATCCCTGTGGTTTTTCGAGCGTTTTCGCCCCGCCCGGGTCCGCGCCGGGGCATGCAACCGGGGATGGCGGGGCGCCCGATCCCGGACCATCGCCCCCCTAGTACATCGCCATCCCGCCGTTGACGTGGAGCGTGTGCCCGGTGACGTAGGCCGCCTCCTGCGAGGCGAGGTAGACGGTGGCGGCGGCGACCTCCTGGCCGGTGCCGAGCCGCCCCATCGGCACCCGGCCGAGGATGCCCTCGCGCTGCTTCTCGTTGAGCTCGTCCGTCATCGGCGAGGCGATGAAGCCCGGGGCGATGCAGTTGACCGTGATGTTGCGCGAGGCGACCTCGGCGGCGAGCGCCTTGGTCATCCCGACGAGGCCGGCCTTGGCCGCCGCGTAGTTGCCCTGGCCCGGGTTGCCGGTGGCGCCGACGACGGAGCCGATATTGACGATGCGGCCGTGGCGGCGGCGCATCATGCCCTTCACGGCCGCGCGCGAGAGCCGGAAGGCCGCCGTGAGGTTGACGGCGATCACCGCCTCCCACTCCTCGTCCTTCATCCGCATGAAGAGGTTGTCGCGGGTGATGCCCGCGTTGTTGACCAGGATGTCGAGCCCGCCCATCGCGGCCTCGGCCGCCGGCACCAGCGCCTCGACCGCGGCCGCGTCGGCGAGGTTCGTCGGGCTGACATGGACCCGCTCGCCCCCGAGATCCCGCGCCAGCGCCTCCAGGGCCTCCTGGCGGGTGCCCGACAGCGCCACGGTCGCGCCCTGCGCGTGGAGGGCCCGCGCGATGGCGCCGCCGAGGCCGCCGGTCGCGCCGGTAACGAGGGCCTTGCGGCCGGTGAGATCGAACATGGGCATCGTCCTTGAAGGCTTCGGGAAGGGGACGGGCGTCAGCCGCGGGAGAAGGCCGCGACGTCGTCGGGCGTTCCGATGGCGCTGCCCGTCGTGCCCGGCGCGATGCGCTTGACGAGGCCGGTCAGGACCTTGCCGGCCCCGAGTTCGAGGAAGCGGGTGACGCCGGCCCCCGCCATCGCGGCGACGCCCTCGCGCCAGCGCACGGTGCCGGTCACCTGCCGCACCAGGGCCTCGCGAATCGCCTCCGGGCTCGTCACGGGCGCCGCCGTGACGTTGGCGTAGACGGGCACCACCGGGGCCCTCAGCGCCACATCGGCCAGCGCCTCGCGCATCGCCTCGGCGGCGGGCGCCATCAGGCGGCAATGGAAGGGCGCGGAGACGTTGAGCATCACGGCCCGCTTGATGCCGCGCCCCTGCGCGATCGCCACCGCGCGCTCCACCGCCGCCCGGTCGCCCGACAGGACCACCTGGCCGCCGCCATTGTCGTTGGCGACGTCGCAGACCTGATCCTCCGCGGCCTCCGCGGCGATCTCGGCGGCGATCTCGGCGGCCTGGGCCGGCTCCGCCCCGATCAGGGCCGCCATGGCGCCGGCGCCCGGCGCCACCGCCCGCTGCATCGCCTCGCCGCGGATGCGCAGGAGCCGTGCCGCATCCGTGATCGTCACGCTGCCGGCGGCGGCCAGGGCCGAGTACTCGCCGAGCGAGTGTCCGGCGACGCATTGCACGCCGCCCGCGAGGGTGAGGCCGCGCTCGGCCTCCAGCACCCGCAGCACCGCGAGGCTCGCGGCCATCAGGGCCGGCTGGGCGTTCGCCGTCAGGGTCAGGGCCTCGGCCGGACCCTCGAACATCAGCCCGGACAGGTTCTGGCCGAGCGCCGCGTCGACCTCCTCGAACACCGCGCGGGCCTGGGGGTGGGCCTCGGCGAGCGCCCGGCCCATGCCGACGACCTGACTGCCCTGGCCGGGGAAAATGAGGGAATCGCTCATGATTTGTTCCAGATCGGTCACCGGGAAGCGCGGCGCAGTCGCACCGCCGGGCGCCCTGTGTCAACAATGCATCGCACAACCCCGGAGGCCGCGGCGCTCCCGCTTGTTGCAGGGCGTCATCCGGTGTAAGACGCGCGTTCATCATCGAAATTCCGGCATTTCAGGTTCAGGAAGGAGCCGCACTCCATGGCTCGCGTCACCGTTGAAGACTGCATCGACAAGGTCGAGAACCGGTTCGAACTCGTCCTGCTGGCGAGCCACCGGGCCCGCCTCCTCGCCGCCGGCGCCCCCCTGACCATCGACCGCGACCGCGACAAGAACCCCGTCGTCGCCCTGCGCGAGATCGGCGACGAGACCATCACGGCCGACGACCTCAAGGAACAGCTCATCCACTCGATGCAGAAATACGTCGAGGTCGACGAGCCCGAGGCCGAGACGGTGCCGCTGCTCTCCTCCTCGCCCGCCGCCGCCGCCGTCGCGCCCCAATCCTCGAGCGACGACAGCGCCGTGCAGTTCGACCGCATGAGCGAGGAAGACCTCCTGCGCGGCCTCGAGAACCTGGCACCCCCGGTCGAGACCGACGACGAGGGCGACTGACCGCGCCGCCCGCGCGGACCTTCGCGCGCCGTCCATCACGTCCTGGCGAACCCGGCCCCTCGGCCGGGTTTTCGCGTCTTTGGGATCGGCGCCTCGCGAAATCGCGCCGTTGCGACGCCTTCAGGTCTGGCGCGCCCGCGTGCAATACGGGAGAGTTTGGCCGGACACGTCCGATCATCGCAAGCCTTGGGAAGGGTCCGTCGGCGGATGATGCGCCAGTATGAACTCGTGGAGCGGGTCAAGCGCTACAATCCCGCCACCAACGAGGCCTTGCTCAACCGCGCCTACGTCTACGCCATGCGGGCTCATGGCACGCAGAAGCGGGCCTCCGGCGATCCGTTCTTCGCCCATCCCCTCGAGGTCGCCGCGATCCTCACCGACCTTCGGCTCGACGACGCCACCATCGTGGCGGCCGTGCTGCACGACACCGTCGAGGACACCGCCGCGACGCTCGACGAGATCCGCGAGATCTTCAGCCCCGAGATCGGCGCCCTCGTCGACGGCCTGACCAAGCTGAAGCGTCTCGATCTCGTCTCGAAGCGCGCGGCGCAGGGCGAGAACTTCCGCAAGCTGCTGCTCGCGGTCGCGGCCGACGTGCGGGTTCTGCTCGTCAAGCTCGCCGACCGCCTGCACAACATGCGCACCCTCCACCACATGCCGCCCGAGAAGCGGGTGCGGATCGCGGAGGAAACCCTCGACATCTACGCGCCCCTCGCCGGCCGCATGGGCATGCAGGAACTGCGCGACGAACTCGAGGACCTCGCCTTCCGCAACCTCAAGCCCGAGATCTACGCGACGATCACGCAGCGCTTGAGCGACCTTTCGATGAAATCCGAGCGGCTCGTCGATAGCATCGAGCAGGATCTGACCGCCAAGCTCGCCGCGCGCGGCATCGCGGCGTCGGTCACCGGACGGCAGAAGCGGCCCTACTCGATCTGGTCGAAGATGGAGCGCAAGTCCGTCGCCTTCGAGCAGCTCTCCGACATCTTCGGCTTCCGCGTCGTCGTCGAGACCCTCGCGGATTGCTACGGCGCGCTCGGCGTCGTTCACACCAGCTGGCCGATGGTTCCGGGCCGCTACAAGGACTATATCTCGACGCCGAAGCAGAACGATTATCGGTCGATCCACACCACGGTGATCGGCCCGAAGAGCCAACGGGTCGAATTGCAGATCCGGACGGCGGCCATGGACGAGATCGCCGAGTACGGCATCGCGGCCCACGCCCACTACAAGGAAGTGAGCGGTAAGGACGATGGCGGCGGCATCCATCCGCGCCTCGCGACCGAGAGCGGCGCCTACCAGTGGCTCCGCCGCACCATCGAATTGCTGGCCGAGGGCGACAGCCCGGAGGAATTCCTCGAACACACGAAGCTCGAGCTCTTCCAGGATCAGGTCTTCTGCTTCACGCCGAAGGGCCGCCTGATCGCGCTGCCGCGGGGGGCGACGCCGATCGACTTCGCGTACGCGGTCCACACGGATGTCGGCAACACGGCGGTCGGCGCCAAGATCAATGGACGCATGGCGCCGCTCCTGCACGAGTTGGCGAACGGAGACGAGGTCGAGATCGCGCGCTCCGATGGGGCGTCGCCGCCTGCGGCCTGGGAATCCCTCGTCGTCACCGGCAAGGCGCGGGCGGCGATCCGCCGGGCGACCCGCTCCGCGGTGCGACGGCAATATGCGGGCCTCGGGCGCCAGATCCTCGATCGCGCCTTCGAGAGGGCCGGCAAAAGCTTCTCGGAGGACAAGCTGCGCGGTGCCCTGCCGCGTCTCGCCCGCGGATCGACCGAGGACGTCTTCGCCGCCGTGGGCCGTGGCGAGATGTTCTCAGGCGACGTCGTGAAGGCCGTCTATCCCGATTACAAGGACGAGCGGCGCGCCGGTGCGGCGCCGGTCTCGCAGCCTCCGGCGAATGGTGCGGGCCGTCTGACGCGCTCGAAGGATCAGACCATGCGCCTGACCTTCCCGGATGGGACGGGCGATATCGGGCAAGCCGACGCGATCCCGATCCGCGGCCTCGCCGGCGACCTGCCCGTCAGCTTCGCGCCGAATGGCGGCGCCGTGCCGGGGGACCGGATCGTGGGTATCCTGACGCCGGGGGTCGGCGTCACGATCTACCCGATCCAATCGGCGGCTCTGGCCGCCTTCGACAACGAGCCGGCCCGCTGGCTCGACGTCCGCTGGGATGTGGAAGCCGGGTCGAGCGAGCGTTTCCCTGCCCGCATCGCCCTGCAATCGATCAACGAGCCCGGCGTGCTCGCCCAGATTGCTCAGGTCATCGCCGATCACGACGGCAACATCGACAATCTCTCGATGAAGCGGCGCACCCAGGACTTCACCGATATCGTCATCGACCTGTCCGTCTGGGACCTGAAGCATCTCAACGCGATCATCGCGGAGTTGCGCGGCAAGCGCGCGGTCAGCCGCGTCGATCGCGTCAACGGCTGAGAGGCCCGTCTCGCTTGCCTGTCGAGCCGGCCGCTGTCACAAGCGTGCCGCCCTTTCCGATGCCGCGGAGCCTCGACGTCATGACCCCAGAGCAGGTGCTCGAAGAGTTCCGCAATGCCGGGGCATTGCTCGAAGGGCATTTCATCCTGAGCTCGGGTCTGCACTCCGGCGTGTTCCTTCAGAAGATGGCGATCTTCTCCGAGCCGCCGCGCACCGAGCGCCTGTGCCGCGCCCTGGCGGAGGCGATCGAGGCACGGTTCGGTGCGATCGATATCGTGGTTTCGCCGGCCATCGGCGGGATCGTTCCGGGGTACGAGACTGCCCGCCATCTCGGCGCCCGGGCGATATTCGTGGAGCGCGATCCCGGTGGTCCGTTCACGCTGCGGCGCGGTTTCAGCATCCCGAAGGGAAAGCGCGCCGTCATCGTCGAGGACATCGTCACGACCGGTCTGTCGGCGCGCGAATGTCTGGCGTCCTTGACGGACGAGGCCGGAGAGATCGTGGGAGCCGCCTGCCTCATCGATCGATCCGGCGGGCGCGGTGAGATCGGCTTGCCGCTTCTGTCCCTCGTGACGCTGGATATCCCGGCCTATCCAGCCGACGCCCTGCCCCCGGAACTGGCTGCAATTCCTGCGGTCAAGCCCGGGAGTCGGGCACAGCAGAAGTCCTGATCCTCATCCGGTGACATCCCGCGCACAAGCGCCCGCGACACCACGCTGCCCGACGAATGTTTACCTTAGGTTCATGAGCTATCGCTCAGACAGCGATGTATTCCGTCACGGGCGAGCCGATGTCCAGCAATCTCGCTTGACATAAAGCACTTAGCCCCTCAAAGCTCAGACGAGCCGTCCTACGCCGTTGTTAATGCAAAACTGTTTTCATTGAAGCGCCGAGCGTGCCCCGATTGCAGTGGAAGGTTTTTATCTGGAGATCGTAATGTGCGGCGTTGCCGTCGCATTCGCTCAAATTTCGAATTCCATTAATTTAGCAATATTTGTTGTTCGAGCTGCTTGAACGCAGTTCTACCGCCCGCTCCACTCGTTACCCTCATTGATAGTTGGATCGTGCCATGAGCACATTGCAGCGCAGCGCCCTGTTTATCGACGGTGCAAATCTTTATGCGACTACGAAGGCGCTCGGTTTCGATATTGACTACAAGCGATTGTTGAAGGAATTTCAGAGTCGAGACAATCTGATCCGCGCTTTCTACTACACAGCCATGATCGAGGACCAGGAATATTCCTCCATTCGACCGCTGATTGATTGGCTCGACTACAATGGCTACCGCGTCGTGACGAAGCCTGTGAAGGAATTCACAGACTCGATGGGGCGTCGCAAGTTCAAGGGCAACATGGACATCGAACTCGCGATCGATGCCCTCGAACTGGCTCCGTATATCGAGCACATGGTGCTGTTCTCCGGCGATGGAGATTTCAGGTCTCTGGTCGAGGCGATGCAGCGGCGCGGCGTCAAGGTGACCGTCGTCTCCACGATCCAGACCCAGCCCGCGATGATCGCGGATGACCTGCGCCGGCAAGCCGACGAATTTCTGGATCTCGTGCACCTCATCGGCAAGGTTGGCCGCGATCCGGGCGAGCGCTCGGGCCGTCCGGCCGGAGAGAACGGCCGCCCCGCCCGGGACCTCGCGGACCGCCCGGCCCGGGCCAATCCCGGCTTGGAAACCCGGTACGGCATCCGGCA
The DNA here is from genome assembly GCF_008806345.1 of Methylobacterium planeticum. GTDB lineage: Bacteria > Pseudomonadota > Alphaproteobacteria > Rhizobiales > Beijerinckiaceae > Methylobacterium > Methylobacterium planeticum. The sequence continues at coordinate 170,064 of NZ_VZZJ01000003.1, forward strand.
AGCGGCAACGGTGGACGAACCCGCCGAAAAATAGTTCTTGGATCGACTCATCCACGGATCTCGCCGGATCCGCAGCAAAGCTGCGGTTCTGCGGGTGCCCGGATCGACCGCTTTCATGGCGACGCGATCGTTTCAGATGGGAATCGGTCGACGGACGAGCGGCCGCGTCATCTTCGGTGAGAACCCGCGTGCCCGCGGACAATTTTTCGAACTCAGATTCTCTGCAGACGCTCCGCTCAGGATAATCGTCTTGCCGCGTCTCGACGGAGATCAGCCCCGATCGCGAAGCAGGCGTGCGCGATCACGCTCCCAGTCTCTCTGCTTCGACGTCTCGCGCTTGTCGTGGAGCTGCTTACCCTTGCCGAGGCCGAGTTCAACCTTCGCGCGCCCTTGATCGTTGAAGTAGATCTTCAGCGGAACCACCGTGTAGCCCTGCCGCTGCGTCGCGCCGATGAGCTTGTCGATCTGGCGGCGATGCAGGAGCAGCCGGCGCGGCCGCTTCGTGTCGTGATTGAAGCGGTTCGCCTCCAAGTATTCGGGGATGTAGGCGTTGAACAGCATTAGGTCGTTACCGGAGGCCCCCGCATAGGCTTCGCCGATCGTCGCCTTGCCATTGCGCAGGGATTTCACCTCGGTGCCGGTCAGCGAGATGCCGGCCTCAAGGGTTTCCAGGATCGCGTAATGGAAGCGCGCGGCACGGTTGTCGGCCACGACGCGGCGGGCGGGATCAGGTTTCGGAGCCATCTCATCGCAGGGTCAGGTGGGCCGCATCGTGCGGCCGAGCGCGTTCATATGGGGCGTCGATCCGCTCTCCGCGAGATCCGACCGCTCAGACCTCGAGCAGCCCGGCATGGCGAAGCGCGGCATCGACGATGCGACGGGTCTCGTCGCCGACCGGGAGTAGCGGCAGGCGTACGTCTTCCGACATATGGCCGAGCTTTGCCAGCGCGTACTTCACGGGTGAGGGGTTCGTCTCGAGGAACAGACTGGTGTGGAGCGGCAGCAGCTTGTCCTGAATCTGCAAGGCCTTGGCATAGTCCCCGCCCAGCGTGGCCTCCTGCAGATCGGCGCAGAGCCGCGGTGCCACGTTCGACACCACCGAGATGCAGCCGCAACCGCCATGGGCATTGAAGCCGAGCGCCGTCGCATCTTCGCCAGAAAGCTGGACGAAGTCTTCTCCCATGGCTTGGCGCTGCAGGCTGACACGGTCGAGCTTGGCCGTGGCGTCCTTCACGCCGGCGATGTTCTTGAGTTCGAACAGGCGCTTCATCGTGTCGACGCTCATGTCGACAACTGAGCGGCCGGGGATGTTGTAGATGATGATCGGGATGCCGATAGCGTCGTTGACCGCCTTGAAGTGCGCGTACAGTCCTGCCTGCGTCGGCTTGTTGTAGTAGGGCGTGACGATGAGGACCGCGTCCGCCCCGGCCTTCTCCGCATGACGCGCGCGCTCAACGGCCTCCGCGGTCGAGTTGGAGCCGGCACCGGCCACGACAGGCACACGGCCGCCCGCCTCGTCGATGCAGACCTCGACAACACGATCGTGCTCGGAATGGCTGAGGGTCGGCGTCTCGCCGGTCGTGCCAACGGGCACGAGGCCGTGAGTTCCTTGATCGATCTGCCAGCTCACGAAGGACCGGAAGGCCGCTTCGTCGAAGGCGCCTTCGCGGAACGGGGTCGCGAGGGCGGTCATCGAGCCCCTCAGGCGTCGAGCGTTCGTATCGGTCATCCTGGCGTTCCCGGCCGGTCGTTTCCTGCGCCGGATACCCGGCCTCCCGCTTCATGCGGCGGCGCAGACATAGGCCTTCCGCCACGCCTGCGCAAACGCTCTGCGAACGCGGTTAATGACTTCTTTAGGGGGCCGGAGCGAGCCTGTGCCCTGTCCGCTCTCGTCGGGGACTGATCGGAGCCATGGCCTCTCTCACACGCTCGCGCCTCTCGTCCCTGGCCTTCGCTCTCACGGCCAGCGTGACCCTCACCGTGCTCGCGGCCCGCGCTGGCGTCGAGGGGGGCGAGGCAGCCTCGCAGCCGACGCCCCCCGCGAGCGACGCGGTCGCGCCCTCGCAGCAGGTTCAGGATGCGCAGCCTATCCTCGACCCGGCCGCAGCGGACGCCCTGCGCGTCGAGGCGAAGGCAACGGAACCGGGCAAGATGGTACCAGCCGCCGCGGCCTACGCCTCGGCCGACCCTGATGCACCGATCGCCTTCCCGCTGCCCGATGCCGGCGTGACGCCGGCAGCGCCAGTGCCGGAGGTGCCGGATCCGAACCGCGCAGCACGGGCGGGGGATACCGACGTCACCCTCCTGCGGCAGGCGATCGATCTCTACCGGAAGGGCAAGGTCGCGGACGGAGACCGCCTGCGCGACAGCTTCACCGACCCGGCGCCGCGGATGCTCCTGGAATGGATCGCGATCCGCGCCGGCGCCGGCATCGGCTTCGAGCGCACGGTCGCCTTCACCCGCGCGAACCCGGCCTGGCCGGCGGGCCCGCTCCTGCGGCGCCGGGCCGAGGAGGCGCTGCTCACGGAGCGCAAGAGCCCGGCCGTGGTGCGCGCATTCTTCGCGACGGCGAAGCCCTCGAGCGCGCCGGGCAAGTTCGCACTTGCTCTCGCGTTCAAGACGGAGTCCCTCGATGCGGATGCGGCGGTCCTCGTGCGCGAGTTGTGGCGCGAGGAGACGTTCGGCCGGTCGCTCGAGGGGAAGGTGCTCGATGCCTTTCCGGGCGTGCTGACGCGGGTCGATCATCGTTACCGCATGGAGCGCGCCCTCCTGAAGGAGGATTGGGAAGCGGCGGGTCGTGCCGCCGGCTACGCGGGCGGCGCCTACGTGAGCCTCGTGCGGGCACGCCGGGCCGTCGAGGACAAGAGCTCGGGCGCTCTGGCAGCCCTCAACGCCGTGCCGCCGTCCCTGCGAAACGACGCATCCTACATCCTGTCCCGGGCGCAGTATCTGCGCCGCGCCGACAAGCCCACCGAGGCGGCCGCGATGCTCGCCACCGCGCCGACCAACCCCGATGTTCTCGTCGATGGGGACGAGTGGTGGGTCGAGCGCCGGATCGTCGCCCGCAAGCTCCTCGATCTCGGGGATGCCAAGGCTGCCTACGGCGTGGCCGGCGGACACAGCGCCCGCACGGTGGAAAAGCGGATCGAGGCCGAGTTCCATGCGGGTTGGATCGCGCTGCGCTTCGGCAATGATCCCACAACGGCGGCGCGCCACTTCGCGCAGGCCGCAAGCATTGCCGAAACGCCGATCTCACTCGCTCGGACGGCCTATTGGCAGGGCCGCGCCGCCGAGGCGCAGCAAGATCCTGCGCAAGCCAAGCTCTTCTACGAGAAGGCCGCCCTACAGCCGATCGCGTATTACGGACAGCTCGCCCGGGCGAAGCTCGGCCAGACCAGCCTCCCGCTTCGTGCACCGACCGACCTCGATGTTACGGCGCGGGCGGCCTTCGAAGACCGGCTCTGCATCCGAGCCCTGCGCCTCCTCGGCGCGGCCTCGCTCAAGGAACTCGCGCTTCCGCTCTACATCGATACCGCGCAGAGGCTCACGGACCCGAGCGACCTGCAGGCGCTCGGCGACCTCGCCGTCGAGATGAAGGACCCGCGCGCCCTCGTGGCCATCGGCAAGCTCGCCGTGCAGCGCGGACTGCCTCTCGATGCACACGCCTATCCGACAATCGGTATCCCGAGCTACGAGGCGTTCTCGGCCGTGCCGCTGGTGGAGAAGGCGATGGTGTTCGCGATCGCCCGGCAGGAAAGTCAGTTCGATCCACGCGCGCAATCGGGCGTCGGTGCCCGCGGCCTGATGCAGATGATGCCGGCCACCGCCCAGCGGACGGCTCGCCGGGTCAGCGCCGCCTACGATCAGGACCGCCTGACCAGTGATCCGGCCTACAATGCCCGCCTCGGCCAAGCCCACCTCGGCGAGTTGATGGAGGATTGGCGTGGCTCCTACATCCTCGCCTTCGCCTCCTACAATGCGGGCGGTGGCAACGTGAAGAAGTGGATCGATGCCTACGGTGATCCACGCAAGGGCGAGGTCGATCCAGTCGATTGGGTCGAGCGGATTCCCTTCACCGAGACGCGCAATTACGTGCAGCGCGTGATGGAGAATCTGCAGGTCTATCGCACGCGGCTCGATGGCAAGAGCGCGCTCCTGATCGAGGGCGACCTACACCGGGGAGCCCGTTAGCGATCAGCCCCGGCGCTCCGCGACGGGTACTTCCCCAAGCTCTTCAACAGGAGAGCGCTGCTCAGGCAGCCGACGAGGTAGACGGGCAGAATCAGGGCCGCCGCCTCGACGGAAAACCCGATGAGGCCGGACAGGATACCCGATTGCGCGAGGCCTGCCAGCAGGAGCGCGGCACCGAGAAGTCCGAGGGGAACGACGCGCCGGTCCGGCAAGCCCATGACGCCGCCGATGGCAAGACCGAGGAGGAGCGCCCCGGCAAGGCCGGGCCAGAGAGCTGACAGCAATGCGGTCACGGACAGAATTTCTTCTTGGCGAGGAAGTCACGAGGTCGTCGATGGGGAGCGCAGGCGTCGCTGGCTGCTCCTGCCGCCATCTCCGCGTTGAGGCAAGCACCCAATTCGTGTCCCGTCTCGATCAAGACCGGAAGCGATCCTAGGCTTCAGTCGAAGTTTCGGGTGATCAGCGAAGCGCGAAGCTCATCTCGGATCGCTTCGCATCCGAGACCTCGGGCGCTACGGCGGTGATCTGATCCGGCGCGACACCGGCCTGGAGCAGGTACTCGACGATGACGAGCGCCCGGAGCCGCGGCAGATCAGGTGGGGGCTCGTCCTCCCGCGCCTTGTCGTCGGGCTTCGATGCGCTCGCGGCTTTCGAGGATTTGCTCGCGGGCTTCGCGGCGTCCTTTCCGGATTCCTTCACGGACTTCGGAGGCTCCTTCGCGGCCTGCGGCGGGGCAGACTTTGTCACGGGCGCGGGCTCCGGCGCAGAGGCTGCGGGAGCCGGCGGCTTGACCGCATTCGGTGGCGGTGTCGGGTCCACATGCCCCGTCACCGTGACGCGTAGGTCGGGACAGGCTTTGGCGAGCACCGCAAGGTTATCCAGCACTGGATAGAAATCGGGTCTGATCGTGGTGGTGCCAGGCTCGAACCGCAGATGGCGGGCGGCCGTATCCACCTCGAACCGGGACCGACAGGTCTCGGCATCGCGACGCTCGGTCGGATTGCGGGCCTGCACGCGCGCCAGCGCGGTCCAGCCCGGGGGCATCATCCCGGGCAGAGTCGCGTCGATGCGGCTGGCGCTCGCCGGGTAGAGGCTCTCGCCCGTGAGCACGAGACGGCGATCGTTCGCCGACAAGTCTCCGGATGCCAGCGTGGCGAGATTCGGTATCGCGACCTCAAATGCGCGCACGAGGCCATCCGGTGCCCCCGCGGCGAGGCGGGTCTTGTCGATGATACGCTCGCGGAAGAAGCGCGGCCGGAGGGCGATCAGCAGGCGCTCGCGCGCCGCGACGTCCGGCAGATGGCCTGTGAGCGTAACGCTCTCCGCCTCGCGTCGAATCGCGACACGGTAGGGCGAGAGCGGCCGGACATTCAAGGCGACGGGCCGCGCCGCAACGCCAGCCGGTCGCTGATCTCGGATCAGCGCGTCGACCTCTCCCACGGCCTGAGCATCGAGGGCATATCCGGAAACACCGAGAGCGTCCTTGTCAAACTCGACCGCTCCCTCCTGAAGGAGCGCCACCACCGCGAACGCGAAGCGAGCCAGGGCGGCGCCATCAACGCTGGCGGGAAGGCCGCGCGCGGTCCGCATGCGGTCATCGACGAAGGCGCCGTCGGCAGCCTCAGTGGCGAGAGCGCGGACCCGTGCCCGCTCCGACTCGGAGGTGACGTAGCCCGTCAGAACCAGACCGCCCGCACGTCCTCGCTCGATCCCGAAGTGAAAATCCGGAACTGTCGGAGGCAGGATATCGGCGTGTCCGATGCTGAAGCCGAGAGGCGGGTTGGCGAGGGCGGTGCGCAACGCGTCATATTCCGCGACACCGACCGCCTCACCTTCGAAGGACAATGTGGTGTCCTTCACGGTCGCGACGGCTCCACGCGCGAGGAGGCGCAGGCGTGCAACCGCGAAATGTGCGGCGGCGAGGAAATCTGGCGGCGCGCCCCGGGCAGCCTTGGATTCGTCGGTCAGGCTCACCGCCTCGGGGAGATCGGCCTTGAGGCTGCCCGCCAGCGTCGCACGCCCGATCTCGACGGGACGGCTGCCGGTCAGGGCGATCTGGTCTCCGGTCGAACGGGTCGCGATCCAGGCAAAGGGGGAAACCTCTTCCACGATCCCGATGCTGGAGACGACCCGACGCACGCCCGCCACATCGGCGAGCCGTTCGAGGGCGCTGGCGCGCGCCTCGGCAGCGGGTGCTTCTCCCTTCGCGATGAGGTCGCGCCCCCGGGTTTCAACGCGAAGCCAGGGTTCGGTCCCGACGGCGCCCGTCGTCTCCACGACCCGGTCGGCGGCAGTAACGAGGGAGCGCTCGAGACGAGGCGCGCCCAAGTATGTCGTCGCCCCCCAGATCACGGTGAGAACCGGAAGCCCCAGGAGCCAGCTGGCTCGATGCTGACGAAGACGTTGCAAGCGGAACGACGGCACGACGGGTCTCGACAAACGAAAAACCGCAGGAACGGACCGATTTCAGCGAATCTTCGCGGCATCTTGAAGGCCACGGACGAAAGCGCGGCACGGGCGCCGAGAAAAGAAAACCCCGGCCGTTGGGCCGGGGTCTCGATGCATTGTCAGGCTAGGCGACCGCGTGGCCGGCTCGTCGAAGCCGGTCGAGCGTCCTAGAAGTCGCGCTGCACGCGGAAGCGAGCGTAGAAACCGTCCGTCGAGGACACCGTCCGGACCGGGACGCCAGCCACCGTCGTGGCACCGGCTGCGGTGAAACCCGGGCGATTGCCGTCCGCGATGCGGCCGTTGTTGACGCCGTAGCGCAGGTACGCGCCTTCCGCGCCGATATCGAGATCCTTCACCGGCGACCAGATCAAGCTCGCACCCGCGTAGGAGATATTCGTGTCACGCAGGATGTTGCTGAAGGCGAGCTGGTTGAAGGCCGTCGCGGTGCCCGGACCGATGTTCGGGATGCCAGCGAAGCCGATGCGCGCGAGCTGGGTGCGCGCACCCTGCGGCTGATAGGCCTCGCCGTAGGAGCCGAAGAAGGCCGAGCGCCACTCGGGTGTCCAGTAATGCAGGTAGGAGGCCGTGACCGTCCAGCTCTGCGACGTCTCGAGGCGGCCCGTCGCCGGGTTGAGAACGGCGTCGCTCATGTAGGGCTGGACACCGCCGACGATCGGGATGATCGAGGAGGCGATCAACTCCCCCGCAACCGTCGAGTTGAAGCCCGAGTAGGACATGGCGCCATCGGCGTAGGCGCCCTGCAGGTAGAGGGTGTCGCCTGGAGCGATGAAAGGCAGATTCAGCTTCACGCCACCCTGCACGGCCCAGCCGTAGACGTTGCTCGGACGCGCCACGTTCGCGACAAGCGGCGCGGCACCGCCGTTGACGCCCGTCAGGTTCAGAGCGCTGCCGATCCCCACCTCGTGTACTGCTGCCGAGAGCTGGAACGACCCCCAGGCCGCGTCGTAGCGCAGCGCGCCGACGAAGTCGGGCGTCCGATTCTTCTGCGTGACGTCGAAATTCGCGAGGGCGACCGGCACGCCGGCCGCGTTGGTGATGTAGATCGGTGAGAAGGCCGTCGCATTCGCGAAGATGTTGAAGCCGGAATTGCCGGCGGTTCCGCCAGGCGCAACGTTGACGACGCTATTGATGCCGCCGGCATTTGCCGCGTAGCCCGCGAAGATCGGCTGGAAGCGGAAGGTCGGGTCTTCCATCGAGATCGTGGCCGACCAGCCCTCGCCGAACTTCGCCGTGTAGGCGAGGAGGTTCGTGGAGGGCGTGTCCGAGCCGCCCGAGAGGGCGATGATTTCGAAGTCGTGGGCGTAGAAGTCGAAGAACGAGGAGGCACGGCCGGCGGTGAGGCCGGCGAACTGCACGAAGGCCTTGTCGACGTTCACGTATTGCTGGGCGCGGCCGAACGTGTCGGGGCCGAGCGCCGGGAAGGCGTTGCCGTAGCGCTGCTGCGTGCCCGAGGTCATGTGCTGACCGGTGCGGCTCGCCACCTCGAGACGCGTGAAGGCGCGGAGCGTGCCGTAGGCGGTCTGCGTCCGGGCGTCGAGGTTGAAGCGGGCGAGGCCGCGGTACTGTGTGGTGTCGCCGGTCGTCGTGTTCCGGTTGTAACTGTTCAGATATCCCACTTCGAGACGAGCGCGGCCGGAGACGCGCAGGCAGGTGTCGGTGCCCGGGATGTAGAAGAAGCCGGCGCCGTAGGCCGAGCAGACGCGGACATACTCGACCGGGATCGCTTTCTTGACGGGAAGGTCAGCGGCCTGTGCTCCCGCGACGACGGTCATCCCCGCCACCGAACCCAGAAGTAGGCTCTTCACGAGCTTCATTGTGAAACCTCCAAAAGTTTCGAGACCCGTGGGACCGGACTTTTGCGCGGCGCTGACCTCTTCGTTCGAGGGGATCTCGCGCCACAATCCTTGTATCCCTTGGAGGTAGGGCCCTCCCCGCATGGGCACTGGCCAAACCTTGAGAAGGGATGTTTCTCCCTGTCTCTGATCCACCATGAGTGAGCCCCCCCCGGCGGGCAACACGCTTTCGTGACTCAGATCGGTCACAAATCGCCTTTGCACGAGGCTGTTGCAGGCTCGCAACGTTTAAATTGGGGGCATCCTGCCCAATTCGATCGCTTCCGCGCAGCGAAAATTAAGATGTGGCGTGTTTGCGTGGTTGCGTGTGATCGAATGCCACGCAATTGCACAATGCGCTGTCGCCAAACCCAGTGTGAACCCTGCCTGGGCTCGGATCGACCTAGACTGAGCTCTCACGCATCCTGCGCCTCGCGCAGCATCTCGAGAGCCAGCCAACGATCTTCCGCAGCCGCAAGTCCGGCCTCCGCCTCGGCCAGCATCGCGGACGCTTTCTCGAAACGCCCGGGATCGCGCGCGTAGAGAGACGGATCCGTGAGGATCTCGCGGAGCTGCGCGATCGCCGTCTCGAGCTTCGCGATCCGCGCCGGCAGGGTCTTCAACTCATGCTGCTCCTTGAACCCGAGCTTGGTCCGGGCCGTCGCGGCCGAGGTTGGGTTTACCGCCGGGTTCTTCTCGCGCGGTTCGGGCCTGGCCGAGCCGGGCGCCGATCGCGCCTGCACGCCCTGGCCGCGCTGCGTGACCATGTCGGTGTACCCGCCAGCGTACTCGACCCAGCGTCCCTCTCCCTCGCTGACCAGCACGCTGCCGACGACGCGGTCGAGGAAGTCGCGGTCGTGGCTGACGAGGATCAGGGTACCGGAATATTCTCCTAGCATCTCCTGAAGCAGGTCAAGCGTCTCGAGATCGAGATCGTTCGTCGGTTCGTCGAGGACGAGGAGGTTGGCGGGCTGGGCCAAAGCGCGCGCGATGAGGAGGCGATTGCGCTCTCCGCCCGAGAGGACGCTCACGGGCGTGCGTGCCTGCTCGGGGGCGAACAGGAAGTCCTTGAGGTATCCGATGACGTGGCGGGACTGGTTACCCACCGTCACGGTGTCGCCGCGCCCGCCGGTGAGAACCTCCGTCACGGTCTGGCTCGGCTCGAGGACGGCGCGCGCTTGATCGAGCAGCATCATCTTCAGATTGGTGCCGAGTTGCACGCTGCCTTCATCCGGCTCCAGCTTGCCCGTCAGGAGGTTGACGAGGGTCGTCTTGCCGGTGCCGTTCGCACCGACGATGCCGAGACGGTCTCCTCGCATGATCCGCAGCGAAACGCCATCGACGATGCGGCGCTCCCCGTAGGACTTGGAGACACCGCGCGCCTCCACCACGAGGGCGCCGGAGGATTCGGCCTCGGTCGATGTCATGCTGACCGTGCCGACCGGGCGGCGATCCTCACGCCGCTCCTTGCGCAGGTTGTGCAGATTGCCGAGACGCCGGACATTGCGCTTCCGGCGCGCGGTCACGCCATAGCGCAGCCAATCTTCCTCGGCCGCAATCTTTCGGTCGAGCTTGTGCCGGTCGCGCTCTTCCTCCTCGAAGAACGCGTCGCGCCAAGCCTCGAAGGTCGAGAAGCCCTGCTCGATCCGGCGGGTGACACCACGGTCGAGCCAGACCGTGGTGCGGGAGAGTGCCGAGAGGAAACGGCGATCGTGACTGATCAGCACGAGTGCCGCGCGCGTCCCCTTCAGTTCGCTCTCGAGCCACTCGATCGCGGGCAGATCGAGATGGTTGGTCGGCTCGTCGAGGAGCAGGATATCGGGTTCGGGTGCGAGGGCCTGTGCCAAGGCGGCGCGGCGCCCCTCGCCGCCGGAGAGACGAGCCGGGTCCTCGGAGCCCGTGAGACCGAGGCTCTCCAGGAGATAACGGGCGCGGTGGTGATCGTCGCCCGGTGCCAAACCGGCCTCGACGAAGCCGAGCGTCGTCTCGAAGCCGGAGAAATCGGGCTCCTGGGCAAGATACCGGATCGTCGTACCGGGCTGGAGGAAGCGGACGCCGCGGTCGGGCTCGACCAGACTGGCGGCAATGCGCATGAGGGTGGACTTGCCCGAGCCATTGCGGCCGACCAGGGAGGTCCGCTCACCGGGTGAGATCGCGAGGTCGGCGTGCTCGATCAGCGGCGTACCGCCGAAGGTGAGCGCGACGCCTTGAAGGGTGAGAAGCGGGGGTGCGGCCATGGGCGGGCTTATGACAGCGCCCGTGCCCGCAAACAAATCCCCGCTTCAGGCCAAACGCGCCAGTCAGCAAGCTCGGCTTCAGGCTGTTGGGTTGGCGGGGCCGGTGGGCGAAGGATCCGGCGTGATCTGCGGCGAGGTCCCCGGATCGTTGATCGGTATCTCGGCAGGGCGCCCGCCAGGTGCTTCCGTCGGGGTCTCACCGGGTATTTCGGGGCCTGGGCTCGGCTGCGGCACCTGGGGCGGCTCGTAGGGCGTGTCGGGAACCGGAGCTTCCGGGATCGGGCCTGGGTTCGACATGGCGGTTGCTCCTCCGGGTGACGGCTTTGTGTGTCGTCGGCAACGACCCCGTCGTGGGCCGGTTCCGCCGCTGCCTACTTCTTGGTGAGGAGGAGATTGCCTTCCTTGCCCAGGGATTTGCGGATCTTCTCCGCGAAGAGCGCGAGGAGGAGCGGGAGGCGAACCTCGACGCGCACACTCTCAGGCCCGACGTCGATCTGACCATCCACGCTCTGCGTCAGCGCCGCGAGGGCAAAGTCGAGGCGATCCCCGGTCCAGGCGAGGTTGCCGATGGTGACGCCGCTCTTGGCCAACAGGGCTCGCCCCTGCTCGACGCCGGTCTCGATCCGGCGCCGCGCCTCGTCGCGACCGAGTTCGTGCGGAATTTCGACGATCAGGGGCTTAGCCATTCGAGAAGAACCATCCTTCGTGCTGCGCGCCTCCAGATGGTGCCGGCCGGCGGCTCAGGCAACGCCAGCCGGCGGGATGCTCAATCGATGACGTGCAGCGAGACGTAGCTCGTGCCGCCCATGCCGAGCGCGCGCGCCGAGCCGCGGGACAGGTCGATGATGCGGCCGCGGACGAAGGGCCCGCGATCGTTGATGCGCACCACCACCGAGCGGCCGGTCTGCTTGTTCTCGACGCGGACCCGCGTGCCGAACGGCAGGCTGCGATGAGCGGCCGTCATTCCGTTCGGATTGAAGCGCTCACCATTCGCGGTCCGGTGCCCGCTGCCATACCAGGAGGCGGCTCCGTTTTGTGCCTTGGCCGGAATTTGGGCGGCGAGGGAGACGACAAGACCCAGGATGACAGCTGCGGACCCACGAACAGGCGTCATGTGCATTCGCATTCCCTTCGTTGTTGGCGATGGCCGCGGAAAATGAAGCCGATGACGGCCAAAATGAGACCGGCTCTTCGCGACCCGAAACGCGACGCCTCAGGCTAATTCCCGTCGCCGGCCACGCATGGTTTCGGCGAAGTATCGCGATAGATTTGAATTCATGCGCTCCTCTTGGGAGGCGATCCTCGATACATCGCACGACTTCATCCCGAAGTGATCGGAGCGCCGCGCGGAAGCTGTCCGGCGCGGGGCCAGATCTGCGCTCAGCGAAGCCCTGCCTCCCGCTCAGCGATGGAACAAATCATATGACGCCCGCGCGGAACGCCCCGGACGCGGGCCCGCCAGGCGCGTGGATTTGTTCCGCCTCGCGGCCCCATCGCGGCCCGGCCGCGCCGCAGCCCCCGCGGGCAGGCTTGAGAATCCGACCGACCCCTGATGTCGGAAGCAGTCGCGCGGGGCGTCAAGCGTTGAAACCCGGGACGATCCGGTTCAGGCCCAGCAACGCGCCGGCCACTCGGCAAAAACTGCAGCCCCAAATCGAGACGCATTGCGTCGAACTCCGCAACCCGACCTTTACCCTAACGGCCCCATGGTCCCCTGGTCAGTCGCGTAACCGGTGTTTGCCATGGCCTCCCCGCGTACCGTGGTCGCCGGCGCCGCCGCCCGGAAACAAGTCTCGCGTCCCGGGCGGCTCGCGTCGGCGCCACGGATGGGTCTCGTACCCGCCGTCCAGCGTCTTCCCCTCGATGAGATCCTGATCGGCGACTGCATCGCCGCGATGGACGGCCTGCCGGCGGCCAGCGTCGATTGCGTCTTCGCCGACCCGCCCTACAACCTCCAGCTCGGCGAGGGCGCGCTGCTGCGCCCCGACCAGAGCCGCGTCGACGCCGTCGACGACGACTGGGACAAGTTCTCCAGCCTCGCGCAGTACGACAGCTTCACCCGGGCCTGGCTCACGGCCTGCCGCCGGGTGATGAAGCCGAACGCCTCCCTGTGGGTGATCGGGTCCTACCACAACATCTTCCGGGTCGGCAGCGCGCTGCAGGATCTTGGCTTCTGGATCCTCAACGACATCGTCTGGCGCAAGGCCAACCCGATGCCGAACTTCCGCGGCAAGCGCTTCACCAACGCGCACGAGACCCTGATCTGGGCCTCCCGCGACCCGAGCGCGAAGTACACCTTCCACTACGAGGCCCTGAAGGGCGGCAACGAGGACCTGCAGATGCGGTCCGACTGGTTCATCCCCCTCTGCACCGGGGACGAGCGCCTGAAGGACGCCGCCGGCCACAAGGTCCACCCGACCCAGAAGCCGGAGGCGCTCCTCGCCCGCACACTGCTCTCGGCCACCAATCCCGGCGACGTGGTGCTCGACCCGTTCTTCGGCACCGGCACCACCGGGGCCGTGGCCAAGCGCCTCGGCCGGCGCTTCATCGGCATCGAGCGGGAGAGCGTCTACGCGGCGGCGGCCCGCCGGCGGATCGACGCGGTCGAGCCCCTGTCGCAGGCGACCCTCGCCCTGGCGCCGGCCAAGCGGGCCGAGCCGCGGGTGCCCTTCCTCAGCGTGATCGAGGCCGGGCATGTCCGGGCCGGCGAGACGCTCAGCGACGCCCGCGGCCGCTTCAAGGCGGTGGTGCGGCCGGACGGCACCGTCATGGTCGGCCCGGTCAGCGGCTCGATCCACAAGATCGGCGCCCTGGTCCAGGGCCTGCCCGCCTGCAACGGCTGGGATTTCTGGCACGCGGAGCGAAACGGCCAGCGCGTCGTCATCGACACCTTCCGGGCCAAGATGCGCACCCAGATGGGCTCCGCCGCCTGACCGGCACCTGGGCGGGCCTCAGCGGATTTTTCGCGCGGGATCTCCTCCACGACAGCCGACCGGCGAGGGGTGCGACCTCTCCGGAGAGCGCGCACCCCTCACCCCAACCCTCTCCCGCACGGGAGAGGGAGCGCGTCGCGCCACCCACGCCATCACAGGACCACGACTCACTCCGGACGGCGGCCCGCCCCACCTCTCCCGTCCGGGAGAGGTCGCGTCGGCGCCAGCCGACCGGGTGAGGGGTGCGACCTCTCCGGAGAGCGCGCACCCCTCACCCCAACCCTCTCCCGCACGGGAGAGGGGGCGCGTCGCGCCACCCGCGTCATCACAGGACCACGACTCACTCCGGACGGCGGCCCGCCCCACCTCTCCCGTTCGGGAGAGGTCGAATCCGCGTGAGCGGAACGGTGAGGGCTGCGACGCATCCGGACAACGCGCATCCCTCGCCCCGGCCCGCTCCCGCACGAGACAGGGGGGGCGTCGTGCCGCCCGCGCCGGGTCCGATGCCGGATCCGGCGGAGCCCGGGCGCGATCGCGGATGCGGCCGCCGCTTCGATCGAGCGGAGACCCGATCAGCGCTTCGCCGCGCGGGGCCGGCCCCGCGCGGGCTTCGCGCGGGGCGCCGGCCGGGCGGGCGCCTCCGCCTCCATCGGCGCATCCTCGAAATCCGGGTCCGCGCCCGCGGGCCGGGCGGACGGGCGGGGCCCGGGCTTGGGCACCGAGCGGATGCTGGGCGCCGGCACGGGGGCGGGCACGGACGCCTCCGCGGCGGCGAGGAGGGGCGCGGGCGCGGGCTCGCGCCGGAGCTTGACCGCCCGCGCCGGCGCCGGCTCGGCCGGCGGGTCGAAGGCGTGGGCCAGGACCTTCTTCATCACCCCGGGCAGCGGTTCGTCCGCGAGGTCGCGCCGGGGCGTGAAGCGCATGCCCTCCGGGGGGCGCGTCGCCAGGGCGACCCGGGCCAGGAACACCGTGAGCTCCAGGGGGAAATGCGTGAAGCCGTGCCGCACGAGGCCGGGCAGGCGCTTCCAGCGGGCGTCGAGGGGCGCGTCGAGGAGCGCCCGGGCCGGGTCGTAATCGGGCTCCCACGCGCTCATCGGCGGCTCGGCCATGGCCCCGAGCAGGCCCGTCGCCGGGCGGGTGCGCAGCAGGACCGCCTCGTCGCCGCTGCGCACCACCACGAAGGCGGCGCCTCGGCGCAAGCTCCCCTTCACGGCCTTCAGCTTGCGGGGGAAGCTCTCCTGCAGCCCGAGCGCCCGCGCCCGGCAGGGGGAGAGCCAGGGGCAGAGGGCGCAGGCCGGGCGCTTGGGCGTGCAGATCGTGGCGCCGAGATCCATCACCGCCTGGGCGAAGTCGCCGGGCCGCGCCGCCGGCACGAGGGCCTGGGTCAGGCGCCGGATCTCGGGGCGGGCGGCGGGGAGCGGGGTCTCGATCGCGAACAGCCGGGTCACCACCCGCTCGACATTGCCGTCGACCGCCGCCTCCTGCCGGTCGAAGGCGATGGCCGCGATGGCGCCCGCCGTGTAGGCGCCGATGCCCGGCAGCTTGCGCAAGCCGTCCGCGGTGTCGGGGAAGCGCCCCGCCGCCGCGACGGCCCGGGCGCAGGCGTGGAGGTTGCGCGCCCGCGAGTAGTAGCCGAGCCCCGCCCAGGCCGCCATCACGGCCTCCTCGGGGGCCTCCGCCAGGGCCTCCACGTCGGGGAAGCGTTCGAGGAAGCGGTGGAAATAGGGCTTCACCGCCGCGATCGTGGTCTGCTGCAGCATCACCTCGGAGAGCCAGACCCGGTACGGGTCGGGCCGCTCCCCCGCCGGGGCGCGCCAGGGCAGCACCCGGCGGTGCCGGTCGTACCAGCACAGGAGGTCGGCGGCCCGAGGCCCCGGAATCGTCGCATCGGGCGCTGACATGCGGTCCCGTGCATAGCCGGGCGGGCGGCCCGATCAAAGCGCTCCCGTCGCGGCCCGGCTTGGCGTATCATCGCGCCCCGGCGGTCCCGAGGCCGATCAGACCCAGGCCGATCACACCAAGGCCGATCACACCGAGGCCGATCACACCGAGGCCCAGAAACCCCATGGCGCGCGTCAAACCGCTGGCCGAGCTCCTCGAAGCCTGCATCGGCCCGGCCTTCGCCGCGCAGGGCTTCGCCTCGACCGACATCCTGGCGGCGTGGCCCGACATCGTCGGCCCGCGCCTCGCCCGCCACTGCCAGCCCTCGAAGCTCGAATGGCCGCGCCGCCGCCGCCGGGACGAGGACGGGCGCCCGGACTCCGGCACCCTGGTGGTCCGGGTCGAGGGCGTGTTCGCCCTCGAGCTGCAGCACCTCG
This sequence comes from Methylobacterium planeticum, assembly GCF_008806345.1. Taxonomy (GTDB): domain Bacteria; phylum Pseudomonadota; class Alphaproteobacteria; order Rhizobiales; family Beijerinckiaceae; genus Methylobacterium; species Methylobacterium planeticum. Next base: position 186,044 of record NZ_VZZJ01000003.1, read on the forward strand.
CCCCCGTGGTGATCGAGCGCATCAACGCCCATTACGGCTGGGCCTGCATCGGCAAAATCGTGATGCAGCAGGGCCGGATCGACCGCGGCGGCCGGCGCGCGCCGGCCGCCGCCATCGACCCGGTCCGGCGGGGCGAGGTCGCCCTCGCGGTCTCCGCCATCGGCGACGAGGCCCTGCGCGACGCCCTCGACCGGCTCGGCACGGCGGTCGTCGCCGCGGGGCCGAAGCGCTGAGACACGGCGCGGCGCCGTGCCGCCCGGGGCCCCGCTCCCCCTCGGCGCGACCGGTGTCGGCGCCCGATCGGCGAGGCTCGGGGATGACGGGCGTCTTGCCGGGACGCGTCTTGCCGGGACGCGTCTTGCCGGGACGCGTCTTGCCACGATCTGCCCGAGATTCTACCGCAGCCCTATATCCACGGATCAACTGCCACCGGAGCCCGTCACGATCATGATCACCCGGCGCGACGCCATCAAAGCGACCGGCCTTGCGCTCGGCGCGGCCATCATCCTGCCGAAGCTCTCGCTCCCGGCCTTCGCGCAGAGCGAGAACGTGGCCGCGCTGCTGCAGCCCGGCCCCCTCGGCGACGTCTGGCTCGGCCCGAAGGACGCCAAGGTCACGATCATCGAGTACGCCTCGATGACCTGCTCGCACTGCGCGGCCTTCCACCGCCAGACCTGGCCCGAGTTGAAGGCGCGCTACATCGATACCGGCAAGGTGCGCTTCACCCTGCGCGAGTTCCCCCTCGACCCCCTGGCCACCGCCGCCTTCATGCTGGCGCGCTGCGACGGGGACGCGAAGTACTACCCGATCACGGACCTGCTCTTCGACCAGCAGGCCGCCTGGGCCTTCGTGCAGAAGCCCCAATCCCCCGTCGACGCCCTGGAGCAGATGCTGCGCCAGGCCGGCTACTCGAAGGACAAGTTCGAGGCCTGCCTCAAGGACCAGAAGATCTACAACGCCGTGAACGCCGTGAAGCAGCGGGGGCTCGACACCTTCAAGGTCGATTCCACCCCGACCTTCTTCATCAACGGCGAGCGCTACAAGGGCGAGATCTCGATCGAGGGCATGGAGAAGGTGATCAAGCCGATCCTCGGCGCCTGACCCTTCCGGCCGGTCCGCCGGCCCCTCCGGGGCGCCCGGCCGGCCGCACCATCGGCGCAGCGCGGCCCGCGGGACACCCGGCGGGATCCCCCGCGGGCCGCGCGGCGCGGCGGTTTCGGCAAGGTTCGGCGAAGACTGCAATAAGTCTGAGATCTCAAAGACTTAAATCGCCCTGAGCTCGCCTTGACACCCAAGGTGGGCGAAACTATGGTGCGCCGCGCTTGAAGGGGCGTTCCAGCCGGTTCCTCTCGCTCTCGCCAATGTGAGTTATCGCCGTGAGCGGCAACGACGCAAAGGACGAGGGCGACACGGGACGGGGAGCGGCACCGGACAGCGATCTCTCCGCGAGGCTCAAACGTCTCGAGACGCAGATTGAACGGAAGCGGCCCTCGGCCTCTCCCGGTCCTTCGTCGCGCTCCGGGTCGTCCGATGGGCCATCCCCGCTCGGGCGCGCGATGCAACTCTCCACGGAGTTCATCGCGGGCGTGATCGCAGGGGGCATCCTCGGCTGGATCTTCGATCGTTTCCTCGGGACGAAACCCTGGGGGATGATCGTATTCCTGATGCTGGGCTTCGTGACGGGCGTCTACAACGTGATGCGCGCCTCTGGCTTCAGCGGACCGCGCTCCGGGCCGGACGACCGCAAGGGATCGTGAGCGACGAAGGGCTTCACGGGTGGCCGCCGCGGGATGATCCCCGGGGGCGCCCGGAGACAGGCAAGGGACGGAAGCGGGCATGGCGGTCAATGTAGACCCGATCCACCAGTTCGAGCTGAAGCCGCTCGTGTCCCTCGGGCACATCGGCAGCCAGGAGATCGCCTTCACGCAATCGGCGCTGTACATGTTCGCCGCCGTCGGGGTGATCGCGCTGATCACCATCGTGGCCACCGCGAGCCGCTCGGTGGTGCCGGGGCGGATGCAGTCCCTCGCCGAGATCTTCTACGAGTTCATCGCCGACACGCTGCACCAGGCGACCGGCGACGGCGGCCGCAAGTTCATGCCGCTGGTGTTCTCCCTGTTCATGTTCGTGCTGATCCTGAACCTGTTCGGGATGATCCCCTACGCTTTCGCGGTGACGAGCCACCTGATCATCACCTTCGGGCTCGCCGCCCTCGTGATCGGCGTCGTCATCGGCTACGGGGTGATGACGCACGGCACCCACTTCTTCGGCCTGTTCGTGCCGTCGGGCGTGCCCAAGCCCCTGCTGGCGATCCTCGTGCCGATCGAGATCATCTCCTTCGTGTCGCGGCCGATCAGCCTCTCGGTCCGTCTCTTCGCCAACGTGCTGGCGGGCCACATCGCGATGAAGATCTTCGCGTTCTTCGTCGCCGCCCTGCTTTCCGCAGGGGCCTGGAGCGTGCTATCGCCCCTCCCGCTTGCCCTCACGATCGCGCTGACGGCCCTCGAGTTCCTCGTGGCGGCCCTGCAGGCCTACGTCTTCGCGACGTTGACCGCGATCTACCTGAACGACGCCCTTCACCCCGGCCACTGACGGTCGGCTCCTCCCGCCGAAAACGAACTCTCGTTCTTCAAAACCTATCAGGAGTTACTCATGGATCCCGTCGCTGCGAAGTACATCGGCGCCGGCCTCGCCTGCCTCGGCATGGCTGGTGCGGGTATCGGTCTCGGCAACCTCTTCGGTCAGTTCCTCGCCGGCGCCCTTCGCAACCCCTCCGCGGCCGACGGCCAGCGCGCGACGCTGCTCCTGGGCTTCGCCCTGACGGAAGCGCTCGGCATCTTCTCGCTGCTGATCGCGCTGCTCCTGCTCTTCGCCGTCTGAGACGTCGGACCAGCAGCCTCCGCGGCCCCGCCGCGGGGGCCGGCCAGCCGAGGGAGAGCGCTCCGAACACGCGGAGCGCTCGTTTTTTCCAAGATCACGTGTTGCAAGATCACGGACGAGGCCATGGCGCAGCCAAACCCCCTCACGCATCCCTCGCCCAGCTCCGACACGCAATTGGGCGCTCACACCGAGCATCCCGCGCCGCACGGCGCCGCCTTTCCGCCCTTCGAGACGCACACCTTCCTGTCGCAGCTGATCTGGCTCGCGCTCGCCTTCGGCCTGCTCTACTACCTGATGGACAAGGTCGCGCTGCCGCGCATCCAGGCCATCCTGCACGAGCGCTCGAACCGCCTGTCGTCGGACCTCGACGAGGCGCAGCGCATGAAGGCCGAGGCCGACGCCGCGGGCGCGGCCTACGAGAAGTCGCTGAGCGACGCGCAGGCCAAGGCCCGCGACATCGCCCAGGGCACCCGCAACACCCTCGCGGCCGAGGCCGAGACCCGGCGCAAGACCCTCGAGGCCGAGCTGAACCAGAAGCTCGCCGCCGCCGAGGCCACCATCCGGACGCGCACCACCGAGGCGATGGGCAATGTCCGCGGCATCGCGGGCGAGACCGCCTCCGCCATCGTCGAGCGCCTGACCGGACAGGCCCCGGACCAGGCCGTCCTCGACCGGGCCCTCGACCGCGCCGTCACCGCGCACTGATACGGGAGCGACGCACATGTTGCTGACAGCTGAGTTCTGGGTCGCGGTCGCCTTCGTGGTCTTCATGGCGATCGTCTGGAAGGTCGGCGGCTTCGGCCTGATGACCAAGGGCCTCGACGGCCGCGCCAAGCGCGTCCGGGCCGAGCTCGACGAGGCGCGCCGCCTGCGCGAGGAGGCCGCCGCCGTGCTGGCCGATTACAAGCGCCGCCGCACCGAGGCCGAGCGCGAGGCCGAGGGGATCGTGGCCGGCGCCCGCGAGGAGGCCGAGCGGGCCGCCGAGGAGGGCCATGCCCGCCTGAACGACTTCATCGCCCGCCGGACCAGGGCGGCCGAGACCAAGATCGCCCAGGCCGAGGCGCAGGCCACCGCCCAGGTCCGCGCCGCCGCCGCCGACGCGGCGGTCCGGGTCTCCGAGACCATCCTGCGCGAGCGGATGCAGGGCGAGGCCGCCCAGGACCTCGTCCGGCTCAGCCTCGGCGAGGTCCGGAACCGCCTGCGGGCCTGACCCCCGGGGCCGGAACCGACGAAAGCCGCCTCCGGGCGGCTTTTTTCTTTCGGGCCGGTTCGAGGCCGACCCGCCCTCCCCCGCAGCGAGGCCGATCCCGTGGCGATCATCGCGATCTCGAACCTGTCGAAGGTCTACGCATCGGGTCTCGTCGCCCTCAAAGACGTGACCCTCACGATCGAGCGCGGCGAGATCTTCGCGCTGCTCGGCCCGAACGGCGCCGGCAAGTCGACGCTGATCAACATCGTCTGCGGCATCGTCACGCCGAGCGCCGGCACGGTGACGGCGGACGGGCACGACATCCTGGGCGATTACCGGGCCGCCCGGCGCCGGATCGGCCTCGTGCCGCAGGAGCTGACGACCGACGCCTTCGAGACGGTCTGGAACACGGTGAGCTTCACCCGCGGCCTGTTCGGCCTGCGCAAGGACCCCGCCCATATCGAGCGGGTGCTGCGCGACCTGTCCCTCTGGGAGAAGCGCGACAGCCGCATCATGGCGCTGTCGGGGGGCATGAAGCGGCGGGTGCTGATCGCCAAGGCGCTGAGCCACGAGCCCCAGATCCTGTTCCTCGACGAGCCGACCGCGGGCGTCGACGTGGCTTTGCGCCAGGACATGTGGCGCCTCGTGCGCCGCCTGCGCGACCAGGGCGTCACCGTCATCCTGACGACCCACTACATCGAGGAGGCCGAGGAGATGGCCGACCGGATCGGGGTGATCCGGCGCGGGCAGATCATCCTGGTCGAGGGCAAAGCCGAGCTGATGCGCAAGCTCGGGCGCAAGCAGCTCTCCCTGCAGCTCCAGGCGCCCCTCGCCGAGGTCCCGCCGGCGCTCGCCGAGCACGGCCTCGAACTCGCGGGCGACGGGCACGAGCTGATCTACACCTACGACACCAAGGGCGAGCGCACCGGGATCACCGGGCTGCTGACCGCGCTCTCCACGGCGGGCATCCGGTTCAGCGACCTGCGGACCAGCCAGAGCTCGCTCGAAGACATCTTCGTCGACCTCGTCAAGGAGCGCGCATGAACTGGCAGGCGGTCGGCGCCATCTACGGCTTCGAGATGGCGCGATTCTGGCGCACGGCGATGCAGAGCATCCTGGCGCCGGTCATCTCGACCTCGCTCTACTTCGTGGTCTTCGGCGCGGCCATCGGCTCGCGGGTGACCGCGGTCGACGGCGTGCCCTACGGCCTGTTCATCGTGCCGGGGCTGATCATGCTCTCGCTCCTGACGCAGAGCATCGCCAACGCCTCCTTCGGCATCTACTTCCCGCGCTTCGCCGGCACGATCTACGAGATCCTGTCCGCCCCGATCTCGCCCCTCGAGGTGGTGCTCGGCTATGTCGGGGCGGCGGCCTCGAAATCGATCCTGATCGGGCTGATCATCCTGGCCACCGCGGCGCTGTTCGTGCCCCTGCGCATCGAGCATCCCGTCTGGATGCTGGCCTTCCTGCTCCTCACCGCCGTCACCTTCAGCCTGTTCGGCTTCGTCATCGGCCTGTGGGCGGACGGCTTCGAGAAGCTGCAGCTTGTGCCGCTCCTCATCGTCACGCCCCTGACCTTCCTGGGCGGCAGCTTCTACGCCATCGACATGCTGCCGCCCTTCTGGCGGGCCCTGAGCCTGTTCAACCCGGTGGTCTACCTGATCAGCGGCTTCCGCTGGAGCTTCTTCGGCAAGGCCGATGTCAGCCTCGGCATCAGCCTCGGCATGACCTGCCTGTTCCTGACGGTCTGCCTCGGCCTCGTGACCTGGATCTTCCGCACCGGCTACCGGCTGAAGAGCTGAGGCGGCGGCGTCAGGGCCGGGCGGCGAGGAAGGCCAGCACCCCGTCGCGGTGGACCTTGGCGCCGACCGCGGTGCTGTGGTCGCGGTCCGGGATCTCGAGGGCGCGGGCATTCGGCATCAGCGCGGCGAGGCCGGTGGCCGAGCCCGCCACCGTGTCGAGGGTGCCGACCGAGACCAGGGCCGGCTGCTCGATCTGGGCGATTTCGGCCCGGGACAGGGTCTGGCGCGAGCCGCGCATGCAGGCCGCCAGCGCCCGCAGGTCGCTGCGGGTCTGCTCCGCGAAGGTGCGGAAGGCCTGCGCGGTGGGGTTCGGGGCCGGGGCGCCGGCCGGCGCCTCGAGCGCCTCCGCGATGCCGGCGGGCAGGCCGCGCCCCTCGACGAGATGCATGCCGAGGCCCCCGAGCAGGGCCGAGCGGACGCGGTTCGGGTGGTCGAGGGCGAGATGCGCGGTGATGCGCGCCCCCATCGAGTAGCCCATCACGTCCGCCCGCGCGATGCCGAGATGGTCGAGGAGGCGCACGGCGTCGCCCGCCATCGCGTCGGAGCCGTAGAGGGCGGGGTCGTAGAGCTTCTGGCTCTCTCCGTGCCCGCGATTGTCGAGGGCGACCACGCGGTAGCCGGCCTGGGTCAGGATCCTGACCCAGAGCGTGTTGACCCAGTTCACCGCGTGGTTCGAGGCGAAGCCGTGGATCAGCAGGATCGGATCCCCCGGGCCCGCATTGGCCGGCACGTCGATGAAGGCGATGGTCACGCCGTCGGAATCGAAGGTCTGCATCGGTCGGTCTCGGCCTCGTCTCTCGCGGGTGGCTGTCCGCTTAGAGCAGCCGGGGCCGGGCAGGCAATGCCGGAACGGCTTGCGGCGAAACAGCGGGGCTGGCATCACGCCTGCCGATGAATGACATCCACCCCTACGGAACCTTCGCCCCCGCGGGTCTCGTCGCGCGCATCGCGGAGCGGACCGCACGCATCCCGGCGGGCACCTGGAGCGGGCGCCGCCTCGCCCTGTTCCTGCGCCGGATCGCGATCTCGCTCCTGCGCGGAAAGCCCCTCGACGTCGAGCGCTACGGCGCCCGGATGCGCCTGCATCCCTACAACAACAACTGCGAGAAGAAGGTGCTCTTCACGCCGCAATTCTTCGATCCAGAGGAGCGCGCGATCCTGAAGGCGCGCCTTCCGGCCGATTGCGTCTTCCTCGACATCGGCTCGAATATCGGGGCCTACACGCTCTTCGTCGCGGCCTTCGCGGGGGCCCGCGCCCGCATCCTGGCGGTCGAGCCGCAGCCCGACGTGTTCGACCGGCTGACCTACAACATCGCCCAGAACCCGTTCGGGACCGTGAAGGCGATCGCCTGCGCGGTCGCCGACAAGGCGGGCGAGCTGACCCTGTTCATCGATCCGCGCAACCGGGGCGAATCCAGCCTGAGGATCGTGGGCACCAACGAGGGGGCGCAGATCAAGGTGCCGGCCGTGACGCTGCTCGGCCTCGTCCAGGCCGAGGGCATCACCCGGATCGACGCGGTCAAGCTCGATGTCGAGGGGGCGGAGGACCTCATCCTGGAGCCCTTCCTGCGCGAGGCCCCCGAATCCCTGCTGCCGAAACTTCTCCTCCTCGAGAACGGGACGGACCAGTGGCAGCTCGACCTGCCGCGCCTGCTCGGCACCCACGGCTACCGGGAGATCGCGCGCTCGCGCCTCAACCTCGTGTTCGAGCGCGCCGCGCCCGCGGCCTGACGGTCAGGGCGGGGTCGTGATCGGGATCGGGTCCGCCAGCGCGACGCCCTCCGGACCGACCTGGGCGCGATACGCGTAAGCCTCGACCCCCGCCGCCCGCGCGGCCCGGAAGGCGCGGTCGAAGGCCGGGTCGAGGTCGCGGGCGACGTCGAAGGCCTCGGCCCGCATCTGCACCGCGACGATCACGACGGCCCGCCCGCCCCCTGCGACGATCCCGGCGAGCTCCGCCATGTGGCGCGCGCTGCGCGCGGCGACGCAATCGGGGAATTCCGCGAGGCCTGCGCGCCGCATCAGGTGGCAGTTCTTGACCTCGACATGGCAGGGCGGGAGCCCGTCGCCGCTCGCCACGAAATCGACCCGGCTCGCCGCGCCGTAGCGGACCTCCGGCTTCAGCCGGGTGTAGCCGCCGAGCGGCGCGAGCCCCCCGGCCCGGAAGGCCTCGGCCACGAGGGCGTTGGGGCGCAGGGTGTTGACGCCGACCCATTGCGGGCCGCCCGGCAGGTCCGCCTCGACGAGTTCCCACGAGAAGCGCAGCTTGCGCGCCGGGTTGCCGGCCTCGGAGAGCAGGACCCGGCTGCCGGGCGCCTTGAGGCCGAGCATGGCGCCGGGATTGGCGCAGTGGGCCGTGACGATGCGGCCGTCCGGGAGGGCCACGTCGGCGAGGAAGCGCTTGTAGCGCTGGACGAGCCGCCCCTCGATCAGGGGCGCGGGAAAGCGCATCGGACGAGCCGTCGACTGGGAGGGAGACGCGGGCCCTCCCTACCCGGCGATCCGCGGCCTGAACAGGCTTCGGCCCGGACGGATATGGCCGCCGCCCGCCGGCGCACTATCTGCCGCTGAGCGTGCCGGTGAGCGCACGCGACCGCCCCCGGACATCATGACCGACGCACCGAACGCCGTGACCGCCGCCGTCCTCGTCATCGGCGACGAGATCCTGTCGGGACGAACCAAGGACAAGAACATCGGTACGATCGCCGATTATTTGACGGCGATCGGCATCGACCTTCGCGAGGTCCGCATCGTCCCCGACGAGGCACCGATGATCGTCGAGGCGGTGAACGCCCTGCGGGCGCGGCACACCTACCTGTTCACCACCGGCGGCATCGGCCCGACGCACGACGACATCACGGCCGATTGCGTGGCCGAGGCCTTCGGGGTCTCGATCGACGTCGACCCGCGGGCGCGCGCCATGCTGCTCGAGCGGATCAAGCCGGAGGACCTCAACGCCGCGCGGCTCCGCATGGCCCGGATCCCGGCCGGGGCCGACCTGATCGCGAACCCGATCTCGAAGGCGCCGGGCTTCCGCATCGGCAACGTCTTCGTGATGGCCGGCGTGCCGGCGATCATGCAGGCGATGCTCGACAATATCGGCCCGACCCTGTCGACGGGGGCCAAGGTGATCTCGGAGACGATCGAGGTCGGCAACATCCCGGAGGGCGCCTACGCCTCCGACCTCGCGGCGCTCGCGGCCGCCCATCCGGGGGTCTCGGTCGGCTCCTATCCGTCGATGACGCCGGACGGCTTCCTCAACCGCATCGTGGTGCGGAGCAAGGACCCCGCGGCGGTCATCCGGGCGCGGGCCGAGATCGAGACCCTGGTGGCGCGCCTTCGGGGATGAGCCCCCGCAGATGCCGTCCCCGCATGCCCCGTCCCCGCATGCCCGCACGCGACTTCACGTGCGTCGCGGATCGATGAGCGTTCCCGGGCGTCGACCTCACGCGGCGCGGGCGCCGGGCGGACGGGGCGGGCTGGGGCAATGACGCGGGATCGGGCCGAGATGGTCGCCAAGCGCGACGAGATGGCGGACGCGGTGAGCGCGATCGGACGGCCGGACGCCCTCGTGCTGCACGAGGTGATCCGGCACGAGGGCGACGAGGAGCTGCGCCGGCACGGCGGGGCCCTGTTCCTGTCGGCGGTGGCGGCGGGGTTGAGCATCGCCCTCTCGCTGATCGTGCCCGGCGTGCTCAAGGCCCACCTGCCCTCCGGCGAGTGGACCGCGATCCTCACCACCATGGGTTACGCGGTCGGCTTCCTGGTCGTGGTGCTGGGGCGCCAGCAATTGTTCACCGAGAACACCATCACGCCGATCCTGCCCCTGCTGCACGACCGTTCGGCCAAGACCGCCTGGCGGGTCCTGCGCCTGTGGGCGATCGTGCTGTCCGGCAACATCCTGGCGACGGCGGCGATCGCCACGGTGCTGGCGCGCTCGGACGCGTTCGGGCCGGCCGTGACGGCGGCCTTCGCGGAGATCAGCCACCACGCCGTCGCGTTCTCCTTCGGCACCACCCTGATCAAGGCGATCTTCGCCGGCTGGATGATCGCCCTGATGGTGTGGATCCTGCCCGCGACCGGGTCGGCGGCGCCCTTCGTGATCTTCCTGATGACCTGGCTCGTCTCGCTCTGCGGCCTCGCCCACATCGTGGCGGGCTCGGTCGAGGCGTTCTTCCTCGTGGCGAACGGCACCGCCACGATGGGCGAATATGTCGTCCGGTTCTTCCTGCCGACGCTCCTCGGCAACGTCTTCGGCGGGGTCGCCCTGGTGGCGGTGCTGAATTATGGGCAGGTCGCCCCAGAGGTCGAAGAGAACCGGGAGGTCGAGGAGAACCGGGAGGTCGAGGACGAGCCGCCACCCCGTTGACCGGCCTCGCGTTTTCAGGACCGGCCGCGCGTTCTTCAGCGCCTCGCCTCGAACGCGCCCCGCACGTAGCCGTGCGAGATCAGTCGGTCGCGCCGCAGCGTCCGGCGCTCGGCCTCGCACAGATCCGTCAGGGCATCCTGGATGATGCGCCGGATCGCCAGGGCGGAATCCCCGTCGGCGGCCTCCAGATAGGCCGCGGCGATCGCCTCGACGGTCGGCGATGGCGAAGTCTCGGCGCTCGGTCGCGGGGGCATCGGCGGTCCTGTGATGCGAACAGAACAAGAACACGCCACGGGTCGCATGGTTCGGTCAAGGGTGCGGCGGTCGGATCTGAACGGAATCCCGCGCACAAGCTCTGGAACAGTTCATGAACGCACCCGCATGGTACGGGCTCGGCAGGGCCGGACGATCCCGCCGGCCCGCCCCGCGGAGGCCGTACACCCGTGTTGCCCCATCTTCCGACGCGCCCTGCTCCGACGCGCGCGCTCCCGACGCGCCCAATCCTGGCGCGCCCCATCCTGACGCGCCCCATCCTGACGCGTCTTGCCGGACTAAGCGCCCTGGCGCTCGTGGCCGGCCCGGCCCTCGCCGCCGATTTCGACGGGGCCTATCCGCCGCCCCGGCCCGAATACGGGGCCGAGTTCGAGCGGCGCCCCCCGCCCCCGGTCTTCCAAGCGCCGCGCTTCAGCGCCGGGCCCCGCTTCGAGCCGCCGCCGGCCGACGAATGCCGGACCTTCGTGAAGCGCCGCTTCGACGCCGACGGGGAGGAGGTGGTGCGCCGCGTCCGGGTCTGCGACGCGCGGCCGGGCTTCGGCCGCGGCCCCCGCTTCGGGCCCGGCCATCTCGGGGGCGACGGCTACGGGCCGCCGCCCTTCCCGCCGCAGGAGGTCGCGCCGCGGGACCTGCCGCCGCGGGACCTGCCGCCGCGGGAGGTCCCGGAGGGACTCTGGGGCGGCCCGCGCTGGTGATTGTGCCGACTCGGTCTCCGCCTCGATCGGCGCAGGCCGATCAGGCCCGGATCGGCACCTTCTTGAGGGCGGCCGCGAAGGCCTTGAGCTGGCGGTTCAGGTCCGCCAGCTCGTTCAGCGCGATGGTCTTGTGGCCATCCTTGACCGCGCGCTCGATGTCCTCGACCTGTACGGCGACGAGACGCCTCAGCGCGTCGGCGATCTGTTCCCGCATCATCGGCGCTCCCCGTGTCTCCTGCGGTTGGCTCTCGGCTCCGTGATAGGGCCACATGCTTAACCGCTGGTTTTCCCGGGGGGGGGTCTGCGCCCCCGGGTCGGGGATCTGCGCCCCCCGGGGTCGGGGGCGCCGCGGACCCGGTCAGGTGCGCCAGGGATGGTCCGGCAGCTCGGTGGCGCCGATCGCGCTGGCCCCGGCCTCCGCCACCGTGTGGTCGTTCTCGACGGTGGAGCCGCTGACCCCGATGGCGCCGGACATCACCCCGTCCTTGTCGACGATCGGGATGCCGCCCGGGAAGGTGATCAGCCCGTCATTCGAGTGCTCGATGCCGAAGAGCGGGCCGCCGGGCTGCGACAGCTGCCCGATCTGGCCGGTCTTCATGCCGAAGAACAGGGCGGTCTTGGCCTTCTTCTGCGCGATGTCGATGGAGCCGACCCAGGCGTCGTCCATCCGGTGGAAGGCCTTCAGGTTGCCGCCCGAATCCACCACCGCGATGCACATCTGGGTGTCGAGCGAGACGGCCTTGGCGCGCGCGGCCTCGATCGCCTTCTGGGCTTCTTCCATCGTGACGTGCATGGCGTGGTCTCCTCGAAGCGGGGCCGCACGGCGCGGCCCCTGCGCAATGGTTAGATGTGGCGGCCGGTTCCGTCATCGGGACGGCGGGCGAGCCATGTCACCGACGCGTAGGCCCCGAGCCAGGACCCCAGCGCGGCGAACAGGACGTAGATCGCGTTCTGCGTGTAGCTGATGACCGCGAAGGCGGAGAGCAGGTACCAGACCGCGCTCCAGTTGGCGGCGCGCACCCGGTGCCGGGCCGTCACGGCGGCGTTGAAGAACACGTAGGCCGCGTCCGTCACCCCGGTGGCGAGGACGACCCCGAGCGCGATCAGCGGATCGACGCTCGTGACCGTCAGGATGGCGAGGTCCGGGCTCGGAACGGTCATGGCCGCTGCCTCCGCTCTGGTGGGTCCGCTTCCCCGCGGGCGGCGCGACGCGCCCCCTACTGGGCCGACATCGCGTTGGCCTTCTCGATCAGCGCCTCGGCCATGCGGATCGAGGCGATGTCGATGAGGCGGCCGTCGAGGGAGACGGCGCCGCGGCCGGCCTTGGCGGCCTCTTCCATGGCCTCCAGGATGCGGCGGGCCTTGCCGACCTCGGCCTCGGAGGGGGTGAACACCTCGTTGGCGAGGTCGATCTGGCTCGGGTGGATCGCCCACTTGCCCTCGAAGCCGAGGGCGGCGCAGCGGCGGGCCGCCGAGAGGTAGCCGTCGGGATCCGAGAAGTCGCCGAAGGGGCCGTCGATCGGGCGCAGGCCGTAGGCGCGGCAGGCCACCAGCATGCGGGCCTGGGCGAACAGCCACGGGTCCTGCCAGTGGGTCTGGCGGTTGCCGGCCTCGTCCTTGTCGGTCAGCACGCTGTAATCCTGGTTCACGCCGCCGATGACGGTGGAGCGGGCGCGCGTCGAGGCCGCGTAGTCGGCGACGCCGAAGGACATCGCCTCGAGGCGCTTCGAGGATTGGGCGATCGCCTCGACATTGGCCATGCCGAGGGCGGTCTCGATCAGGACCTCGAAGCCGATCGCCTTCTCGCGCTTCTTGGCCTGCTCGATCTGGGTCACCAGCACGTCGATGGCGTAGACGTCGGCCGGCACGCCGACCTTGGGGATCAGGATCATGTCGAGGCGCGGACAGGCCTCGACGATGTCGACCACGTCGCGGTACATGTAGTGGGTGTCGAGACCGTTGATGCGGATCATCATGGTCTTGGTGCCCCAGTCGATCTCGTTGAGCGCCTGGATGATGTTGGTGCGGGCCCGCTCCTTGTCGTCGGGGGCGACCGCGTCCTCGAGGTCGAGGAAGATCACGTCGGCCTTCGAGGCCGCGGACTTCTCCATGAAGGTCGGGTTCGAGCCCGGGACCGCGAGTTCGGAGCGGTGCAGGCGCGGAGTGGCCTGCTGGATCAGGGTAAAGCTCATGGGATGCCTCCTGTTGGACGTCTGGGGTCGGGGGGAAACTGGGTCGGCGCCGGCGCGCAGCTAGGGCGCGGGGCGGGAGGTTTTCAACGGGCCGTCCGGCGGGCCGCGAGACAGCGCGGTCGGATCGTTCTGGATCGGGCCCCGCTCATCCCGTGGCCCCGAAGCCGACCGCGATGCAGTTGATCGACAGCAGGAGGGCGGACTTCACCGCCTCGCGCTGGTCCTCGTCCTCCTCGGCGCGGAAGCGGCGCAGGAGCTCGACCTGCTCGCGGCTGACCTGGTTGATGGTCGGCAGCCGCTCGTTGAGCCGGTCGCGGAACAGGGGGAAGCGCTCGGCGGGCACCCGGTCGCCGCTGACACGCACCGCCATCTCGCAGGTGAGGCGGTACTCGGCCTCGATCAGCGCGAAGATGTTCTCGCGGGCCTCCGCGTCGGGCACCAGGCTGGCATAGTCCCGGGCGATCTCGAGATCGACCATCAGGAGGGTCTTCTCGACCTCGTCCATGATCAGGCGGAACAGGCGCGATTCCCGGAACATGCGCCTGAGCTGCGCCTCGCCCTGGGCGCCCCGCACCTCGAGGAAGCTCTGCAGCCCCGAGCCGACGCCGTACCAGCCCGTGATGACGTGCCGGTTCTGCGCCCAGGCGAAGACCCAGGGGATCGCCCTGAGGTCGCCGAGGGAGCGCGCCCCGAAGCGCCGGGCCGGGCGCGAGCCGATATTGAGGAGCGCGATCTCGTCGAGGGGGCTCGCGGCGCCGAAATAGGTGACGAGGTCGGGGTGCTGGATCAGGTTGACGTAGGCCGCCCGGCTCGCCCCCGAGAAGGCCTCCAGCACGTCGTCGAACTCGGCCCGGGGCACGGAGGCGGCCTCGCGCTCGGAATTCAGCGCGTGGGCGAAGACCGAGGAGGCCAGGAGCTCCATCTGGTAGGCGGCGGTGCCGCGGTTGGCGTATTTGAACGACACCACCTCGCCCTGCTCGGTGGTGCGGAAGCGCCCGTTGATCGAGCCCGGCGGCTGGGCCGCGATGGCGCGGGCGGTCGGGGCCCCGCCCCGGCTGACCGAGCCGCCGCGGCCGTGGAAGAAGGCGATCGGCACGCCGAGATGCTTGCCCAGCACGGTCAGCTTCGACTGCGCCTTGTAGAGCTCCCAGTTCGAGGCGACGAAGCCGCCGTCCTTGTTCGAATCCGAGTAGCCGATCATCACCTCCTGCACCCCGCCCTGCCAGCGGGTGGAGCGGCGCACCACCGGCACGCTCAGGAGTTCCTTCATGATGACGGGCGCGGCGCGCAGGTCGTCGATGGTCTCGAACAGGGGCACGATCGGCAGCGGGCAGATCTCGGTGCCCGCCGCGTCGAGGAAGATGCCGGCCTCCTTGGCGAGCAGGTAGGCCCCGAGGATGTCGGGCACCGAGCGGGTCATCGACAGGATGAAGGCGCCGAAGGCCTCGCGGTCCAGTTGCTCGCGCATCTCGCCGACGAGGGCGAAGGTCTCCAGCGTCTCGCGGGCGTCGTCGGGCAGGTCCTCGAAGCTGCGCTCGGGGTTGCGGGGCTTGGCCAGCTCGGCGAGGAGCCACGCCTTCCAGTCCGGCGCCGCGATGTCGGGCGGGGCCTTCGGGCCGTGCTGCTGCTGCCACAGGGCCTGCAGGGTCCGGGTGGTGCGGGTGGTGTTCTCGCGCAGGTCGAGCCGGACGGTGGAGAAGCGGAAGATCTCGACCATGCGGCGCACCGGCCGAACGAGGTCGATCGCCAGCGAGGTGCACTTGGCGTCCGAAAGCCCCTGCTCCAGCACCCGCAGGTCGTTGATGAGGCCGTCGGCGCTCGGGTAATCCGGCCCCGTCGACTTGCGGCCCTCGTTGCGGGCGATGGTCGCCTCGATCTTGCGCAGGATGCAGGTGAGGAACTGCCGGAAGGCCTCGCCGGGGTTGCGGCCCGCGATCGCCTTGGCGTCGCCGCTCTCGGCGAGGAGGTGCGCCAGCTCGCGCCGGAAGGACTCGGGCACCGGCAGGGAGCGCTCGGTGAGCGAGAGCATGCGGCCGAGGCCGTTCACCCCGTCGCGGTAGCGCTGCAGCGACGCGAGGGCGTTGCGCTGCAGGGTGGCCCGGGTGACGCTCGCGGTGACGTAGGGGTTGCCGTCCCGGTCGCCGCCGATCCAGGAGCCGAACTGGAAGAAGGCCGGCACCTCGAACTTCTCGTCCGGGTAGTATTGCGTCAGGCTCTCCTCCAGGGAGTAGAGCACCTCGGGCAGCATCTCGAACAGGGTCTCGTCGAAGAAGTGCAGGCCCCAGGCGACCTCGCGCTCGACGGTCGGCTTCTCGAGATGCAGCTCGCCCGTCATCCAGACCAGCTCGATCTGGTCGCGCAGGTCGTTCATCAGGCCGTTGCGCTCGCGCTCGGTCCAGCGCGGCAGCTCGAGCTCGCGCAGCAGCAGGTAGATCCGGCGGAACTTCTCCAGCACCGTGACGCGCTTGCCCTCGGTCGGATGCGCCGTGATGGTCGGGCGGATGCGCAGGTCCTTGAGCAGCCCGTGGATCTGATCGGCCCCGATGCCGGCCCCGGCCGCCTCGCACAGGACCTTGCTGAAGCTGCCCCCGAGCGCCTCCCGGCCCTCGTTGCGCTCGATGTGGCGGCGCCGGCGCATGGCGGCGTTCTGCTCGGCGATGGAGAGCAGTTGGAACCAGATGCCCTGCACCTGGAGCGCGCGCGCCAGGAGCTCGGGGGTGAATTCCGAGATGTTGGCGTGGCCGTGCAGCACCGCCTCGAGCTCGGGCTCGTGGCGCCGGGCGACGTCCAGGAGGGCGTGGAACAGGATGTCGAGCGCCTCCTTGGAGGAGGTGCCGGTGATCACCGGGGGGGCGAAGATCGGCGCGACGGCGGCGCCCGGCGAAGCGTGCAGCGTCTGGGTCATGGGATGGTCTCCTGGGCCTGTCCCGCACGGCGGCGCGGCGGCGCGCCTCCCCACCCGGACCGGGCGGGCCCGGTCCGGGTGGGGAGGCGCCGGGAAATGGGGGCGATGCCGGATTGGGCTCGGCGGTGCCGTCACCACCCCCATCCCTGCCCCTCCCCGCCGCGCGGGAAGGGGAACACGTCGCGGGGCTCAGGCGGCCCGCTGGCTCATCACCTGCGCCACGGTGAGCCCGAAGGAGCCGGGATCGGGCGCCACGGTGAGGCCGTAGGAGCGCATGATCTCGGCCTTCTCGGCGGCGCTGTCGCCGGTCGCCGAGATGATGGCGCCGGCATGCCCCATGCGGCGGCCCTTGGGGGCCGTGAGGCCCGCCACGAACCCGATCACGGGCTTCGACATGTTCTGCTTGATCCAGGCCGAGGCCTCGGCCTCCTGGGGACCGCCGATCTCGCCGATCATCAGCACCGCGTGGGTGTCCGGGTCCTGCTCGAACAGGGCGAGGTGGTCGAGGAAGGAGGAGCCGTTGATCGGGTCGCCGCCGATGCCGACCGAGGTCGAGATGCCGATGTTCTGGGCCATCATCTGCGAGGCGGCCTCGTAGCCGAGGGTGCCCGAGCGCGAGATGATGCCGACATTGCCCTGCAGGTAGATGTGCCCCGGCATGATGCCGAGCATCGACTTGCCGGGCGAGATGATGCCGGCGCAGTTCGGGCCCACCACCATCGAGCGGCGGTCCTTGGGGTAGCGCATCAGGTAGCGCTTCACCCGCATCATGTCCTGGGCCGGGATGCCGTCGGTGATCGAGCAGATCAGCCGGATGCCGGCATCCGCCGCCTCCATGATGGCGTCCGCCGCGAAGGGGGGCGCCACGAAGGTGATCGAGGTGGTGGCGCCGGTCTCGCGCACCGCCTCCTTGACGGTGTCGAAGACCGGGACCCCCACATGGGTCCTGCCGCCCTTGCCCGGCGTGACGCCGCCGACGACGTTCGAGCCGTAGGCGATCATCTCCTGGGCGTGGAAGGTGCCCTTGTCGCCGGTGATGCCCTGGACGAGGATCGGGGTCTTCTCGTCGATGAGGATGCTCATGATGTGTCTCCGCTCGTGCCGGTTCGGTGGACGCGCCGTCGGTGATCGCGTCGTCAGTGAGCGCGCTTGGCGTCGCTGCAGGCCTGGACGGCCTTCCGGGCGGCTTCCGTCAGGGTGTCGGCGGTGATGAGGTCGAGCCCGCTCTCGGAGAGGATCTTCTGGCCGGCCTCCACGTTCGTGCCGGCGAGGCGGACGATGAGGGGCACCTCGATCTGGACCTCGCGCGCCGCCTTGACGACGCCCTCCGCGATCCAGTCGCAGCGGTTGATGCCCGCGAAGATGTTGACGAGGATCGCCTTCACGTTGCGGTCCGAGAGGACGAGGCGGAAGGCGGTGGCGACGCGCTCGGGGCTCGCCCCGCCGCCGACGTCGAGGAAGTTCGCCGGCTCGCCGCCCGCGTGCTTGATCATGTCCATGGTGGCCATGGCGAGGCCGGCGCCGTTGACGATGCAGCCGATCTCGCCCTCGAGGCCGATATAGTTGAGGTTGTGCTCGGCCGCCTGCGCCTCGCGCGGGTCCCCCTGCGAGGGGTCGTGCATGTCCGCGATGTTGCGGCGGCGGAACATGGCGTTGTCGTCGAAGGACATCTTGGCGTCGAGGGCCAGCACCCGGTCGTCCTTGGTGACCACCAGCGGATTGATCTCCAGCATGGTGCCGTCGCAGTCGCGGAACGCCCGGTAGGCGTTCATGATCGTCTTCACCGCCGCCGAGACCTGCTTGATGTTGAGGCCGAGCTGGAACGCGATCTCGCGGGCCTGGAACTGCTGCAGGCCGACCGCCGGCTCCACCACCACCTGGATCAGGGCCTCGGGCTCGCTCGCGGCGATCTCCTCGATGTCCATGCCGCCGCGCTGGCTCGCGATGACGCGGACGCGCTCGGCCTTCCGGTCGAGGACGTAGCCGAGATAGAGCTCGCGCTCGAACGGGTCGGCGGTCTCGACGTAGACGCGCTGGACGGGCTTGCCCTCGGGGCCGGTCTGGATCGTCACCAGGCG
Organism: Methylobacterium planeticum; assembly: GCF_008806345.1. GTDB lineage: Bacteria > Pseudomonadota > Alphaproteobacteria > Rhizobiales > Beijerinckiaceae > Methylobacterium > Methylobacterium planeticum. The sequence continues at coordinate 204,427 of NZ_VZZJ01000003.1, forward strand.
CTTGCCGAGGAGCTCCTTCGCCGCGTCGCGGACCTCGTTGTAGGTGCGGCAGAGCTTGATCCCGCCGGCCTTGCCGCGGGCGCCCGCGTGGATCTGCGCCTTCACCGCCCAGAAGGAGCCGCCGAGTTCCGTCGCCGCGTAGACCGCCTGGTCCGGGCTGAAGGCCACGGCGCCCTTGGGCACGGCGACGCCGAAGCCCGCGAGCAGTTCCTTGGCTTGATACTCGTGAACGTCCATCTGAGACCTCCTTGCCGTTTCCTTCGGAGGATCATCCCGCAAATTTCTTTTCGCGGGAAGCGCTCCTGTTTTAATATTTTTTTGCACTCTCTTTGAGTCTGCCTTGAAGGGCGACCGGAATGCTTCCGTATTCAGCTCGGGATTCAGTTCTGGGCCATCCCCGGCCCGTCGAGCCGGGGATGAATGCGCTGTGCCGGCTCAGTTCACCTTTCAGTTCACCTTGCCCTTGACCACCTCGTAGACCCTCTCGTTCAGCGCGCCCGCCTCGCCGAGGAGGGTCTCCAGCGCCGTCAGGCGCTCGTCCGCGAAGGCGCGGTCGTCCAGGCCCTTGGCGTTGACGTAGACGTTGAGGGCGGCGCTGCGCAGGCCCGCATAGGCCGAGAGCACGGCCACGCCCGCATCCGAGATGACGTTGAGGTTGCCCTTCTGGGCCACGGTCTCGGCGAGGTCGATGACGGCGCGGCAGGCCCGGCAGCAGGCCAGCGGCACGTCGGTGGCGGTCTTGAGCGCCGCCTGGATCCTCTCGGCGCGGTCGGCCTTCTGGGCGTCCGTCTCCTTCGGCAGGCCGTAGGCGCCCATCACGGCGTCGAAGGCCGCGACGTCGTCGGCGATCATGCCGGTGAGCTCGGCGCGCAGCGCCTCGGACTTGGCCAGGATCTGCTTCAGCTCGCCCTCGACCTCGACGTATTTCTTCTTGCCGATGGTGAGGTTGCACACCATCGACACCAGCGCCGCCCCCATGGCGCCCGAGATGGCGGCGGCGCCGCCGCCGCCGGGGGTCGGGGCCGCGCTCGCCAGCCCGTCGAGGAAGTTCCGGATGGTCTCGTTCTCGGCCATCGACCCCTCCCTCAGGCCATCTTCTTGGCCAGGGCGTAGATCTCCTCGGCATCGAGCACCTGCTCGGTGTTGTCGAAGAGCTGGCCGACGCAGGCGCGGTGGAGCTTGAGCTTCAGGCCGCCGATGCCGAGGGCCCCGAAGACGCGCTTGCCGTTGCGCTCCTTGCCCTTGTCCATGGCGTCGATGCCGCCGAAGCCGAGGGGGGGCTGGGCGTTGTAATCGGCCAGGAACTCGATGCCGGACTCGTCCTTCCAGACCTCCTCCGGCAGCAATTCGAGGCCGATGGCGCCGGCCGAGAACACGAGGTTCTGGCCCCGCACGAGCTTGGCGCGCGAGCCCGCATCCGGGGTCTCGGCCGCCGCGATCTTGACGTTGAAGCGCTTGCTGACGGCCTCGGCCGCGGCCTGGGCCTTGTCGAGCTGGCGCCCGGCCAGGATCACCTCGGCGCCCTCCTTGGCGAGCAGCGCCGCCGAGCGCATGCCGACGGGGCCGGTGCCCGCGAGCACGACCGCCTTCTTGCCCTCGAGGGAGCCCGCCGCCTTGGCCACGAGGGCGACGCCCGCGGCCGCGGTGGTGTTCGAGCCGTTCGAGTCGAGCATGGTCGAGACCCGGAAGGGCCCGAAGAAGCGCTTCCTGACCGCCGCCAGCACCGCCTCGCCGGCCGCCATGTTGCCGCCGCCGACGAAGATCGCGGTCGACTTCTTCTCCGAGCCGCCGCGGGTGTAGATCGTTCCGTCGACCAGCGCGCCGACATTCTCCGGCGTGACCCCGCCGTAGCCCGTGATGTGGTCGGCGCCGCCGTCGTAGCCGACGACCGTGTCGAAGACGCTCGGCACCGCATCCGTGTCGAACAGGAAGAGCAGCTTCTTCATTTTCTTGTCCCTTCACCCGCGTCAGCGCGCGGTTCAGCGTTTCCCGAGCGGGCGCACGCGCCCGGTTTGGTCCCGGCAGGTTCCGGGCGAGCCCGCCCGGTCGTCGTCCCGTCCTGCCGGCCTCGCCGCGGCCCGGGGCCGGACGGCCCGGCGGACCCGCCCGCGGGCCGGCCTCCTCAGCCCTCGACGACGTTCTGCGGCTTGCCGGCGACGTAAGCCTCGACGTTGTCGACGAGCTGGTCGGCGAGGATCTGCATCGCCTGCTTGCTGGCCCAGGCCACGTGCGGGGTGACGATCAGGTTCGGCAGGTCGGCATCGGCCAGGACGTTGCCGTCCTTCGGGGGCTCCTGCGCCACCACGTCGAAGCCCGCCCCCGCGATGGTGCCGTCCTTGAGAGCCTCCAGGAGCGCCGCCTCGTCCACGAGGCCGCCGCGGGCGGTGTTGATCAGGATGGCGGTGCGCTTCATCTTCGCGAGCTCGTCGCGGCCGATCATGTTCTTGGTCTCGGGCGTCAGCGGCACGTGCAGCGTGATGACGTCGGACTGGGACAGGATCGTCTCGAAGTCGACGAGGCCCTCCTGCGGGAACACGTCGTAGGCGATGACCTTCATGCCGAGCGCCTCGGCCCGCTTGCCGATCGACTTGCCGAGGGCGCCGTAGCCGACGATGCCGAGCGTCGAGCCGGCGATGTCGTAGATCGGGTAGTCGAAGTAGCAGAACTGGGTCGATTTCGACCAATCGCCCCGGCGCACCGAGTTGGCGTAGGGGACGATCGCCCGGCGCAGCGCGAACATCAGCGCCACGACGTGCTCGGGCACGGTGTTGAAGGCGTAGTTGCGGATGTTGACGACCGTGATGCCCTGCTGCTTGGCCTGGGCCTTGTCGACGACGTCGGTGCCGGTCGCCGCCACGGCGATCAGCTTGAGCCTGGGCAGCCGCTTCAGGGTCTCGGCCCGCATCGGCACCTTGTTGATCAGGGCGATGTCGGCATCCTGCAGGCGCTCGACGATCTCGTCGGGCGTCCAGGTCGACTCGTACTCCGTATACGCGTGCGGGAAGCTGAATTCGCGCACGGTGGCGTCGAGGGATTCGCGGTCGAGGAAGACGATCTTGTGCGTCATGGAGAACCCCTTTCAGAACCCGGGCGGCCGGGGGTGGCGTCCGCCCGGCCTTCATCCGTGTGTTGGCGCGAAGCGGGGCCGCCCTGGCAGCGGCCCCGCCCCGGTGATCCACTACGCCTTCGCGAGGGGGTTCTCGCGCAGGTAGCTCGAGGCGGCCGCGACCCCGGAGCCGGGGGTCACCGTCACGCCGTTGTCGAGCATCGCCATCTCGGCCCCCGCGATGGCGGCGAGGAGCTGCAGCTCGTTCAGGTCGCCGACATGGCCGATGCGGAACACCTTGCCGGCCACCTCCGACAGCCCCGCGCCGAGGGCGAGGTTGTAGCGGACATAGGCGTGCTTGATGATCTTGGCGGCGTCGACGCCCTCCGGCACGACGATCGCCGTGACGGTGTCGGAGTTCCACTGGGGCTCCTTGGCGCAGGTCTTGAGGCCCCAGGCGGCCACGGCCTGGCGGGTCGCCTCCCCGAGCACGTGGTGGCGGTTGTAGACGTTCTCGAGGCCTTCCTCGAACAGGCAGGCCAGGGCCTCGCGCAGGCCGTAGAGCAGCGGCAGCGGCGGGGTGTAGGGGAAGTAGCCGGCCGGGTTCGCCTTCCGCTGGTCGGCGTAGTCGAAATAGACCTTGGCGAGGCGGTCGTTCTTGCCCGCCTGGCTCTCGGCGGCCTGCAGGCCCTTCGGGCTGATGCAGGCGACGCCGAGGCCGGCCGGCAGCATCAGGCCCTTCTGCGAGCCGGCGATGGCCGCGTCGACCTTCCAGCCGTCGGCATCAAACGGCAGCGAGCCGATCGAGGACACGCCGTCGACGAAGAGCAGGGCCGGGTGGCCGGCCGCGTCCATCGCCTTGCGCACGGCACCGATGTCGCTGGTGACGCCCGTGGCGGTCTCGTTGTGGACCACCATGACGGCCTTGATCGCGTGGTTCTTGTCGGCGCGCAGCGCCTCCTCGATCCGCTGCGGGTTCGCGCCCGTGCCCCAGGCCTCCTCCTGCACGATCACCTCGAGGCCGAGGCGCTGCGCCATGTCGATCCAGAGGTGGCTGAACTGGCCGAAGCGGGAGGACAGGACCTTGTCGCCGCGCGCCAGGGTGTTGCACAGGGCCGATTCCCAGATGCCGGTGCCGGAGGCCGGGAACAGGAAGATGGTCCCGTCGGTCGAGCCGAACACCTTCTTGGTGTCCTCGAACAGGGGCTTCGTCAGCGAGGGGAAATCGACCGAGCGGTGATCCTCGGACTGCACCATCATCGCCCGCAGGATGCGGTCGGGGATGTTCGTCGGGCCCGGCACGAACAGATGATTACGACCCGGCCGTCTCGTTGCCGCCATGATGTTTCCTCCGATTTCCTAACTCGATGGCCGGACCGTGCGTCCGGCGCCAGGGATGATGTCAGTGAGCCAGCGTCGCTCGTGGATGCCGTGATCGTCGTGACGGCGGGTCCCTCGGCCGTAGGGGCCCGAAGGTGGTCGCGGACGGATGGTCCGGTCTTCGCGGATCTCGCCGTCTCGAGAAGGCCGGGCCGGATCAAGGGCCGCATTCCGTTCCGTCGACGTCGTCCGCCCCCAGGTCAGATCATGGTGCTGTGCGGAGCGGCAGGGCGGCAGGCGCCGCCCGCGGTCGCGGCATGGTCGCATGCCGGTCGCCTCCGAATAGCCAGAGCCTCAATGCGTCGGTCGGGCCGCGCATGCAAGCGCTCCGACGGTTCATGGACACCTTCCTTCCTGTCGCCGGCGATCCCATTGGCCGTTTCCGGCACCGGGCGAGCCCGGTGGTCTCCTTGAGCCTGATTATGACGACCTTCTCAAGGGAAGGAAAACTGAAAAAACTTGGGCGTCTGTCAAAAAAATTACGTGCACTGCAACGGAAGACTGCCGCTCCGCCCTCGTCAATGTTGTGCAGCCGCACAAATAATGGTGCGATGCAGCAAGCGATCTTGGCGAGGACCCGCGCCGCCGCGCGGGCCGCCGGCGTCATCAAACTGATACGGGAATCCGGTTTGGCTCGGGGCCTCGCAGCCGCCGGGAGACGCTCGTGGCCGAAGACACAGAGAAGGCGATCCGCGTCCGGACGCTCTTCCTGTCCGACATGCATCTGGGCACGAAGGGCTGCCAAGCCGGGCTGCTGCTGGAATTCCTGAAGGATTACGACGCCGACGAGATCTACCTCGTCGGCGACATCGTGGACGGCTGGCAGCTGCGCTCGGGCTGGTACTGGCCGCAGGCCCACAACGACGTGGTGCAGAAGCTCCTGCGCAAGGTGCGCAAGGGCTCGACCCTGATCTACGTGCCGGGCAACCACGACGAGTTCCTGCGCGACTACATCGGCACCACCTTCGGGGGCATCGAGATCGCCGAGAGCCGCATCCACGAGGCGGCGGACGGGCGGCGCTACCTCGTCATCCACGGCGACCAGTTCGACATGGTGGTTCGCCACGCCAAGTGGCTCGCCTATCTGGGCGACGGCGCCTACACCCTGGCGCTCGTCATCAATACCGGGCTGAACAAGGTGCGCCGCCGCCTCGGCCTCGCCTACTGGTCGCTCTCGGCCTGGGCCAAGCTCAAGGTCAAGAACGCCGTCAACTTCATCGGCAAGTTCGAGGAGTTCCTCGCCGCCGAGGCCCGGCGCGTCGGCGCCGACGGGGTGATCTGCGGCCATATCCACCACGCGGCCAACCGCGAGATCGAGGGCCTGCGCTACCTCAACACCGGCGACTGGGTGGAATCCTGCACCGCCGTCGTCGAGCATTACGACGGCACCATGGAGGTGCTGCACTACCCGAGCATCCTGCGTGCCCGCGAGGCCGGCCGCGCCGAGGTCGCCCGGCTGGCGGAGCCGGCCCCGGCCGGCCGGCGGGCCGTCGCGTGAGGAACCCGCCCCGCGCCCGGCCGCTGCCGTGAGGCGTCCATGAGGCTTCCATGAGGCTCCTCATCGCCACCGACGCCTGGGCGCCGCAGGTGAACGGCGTCGTGCGCTCCCTGGAGCACATGGCGGCGGCCGGGCGCGACCTCGGCTTCGACCCGGTGTTCCTGACCCACCAGGATTTCCGCTCGATGCCCCTGCCGGGCTACCCCGAGATCCGGCTCGCCTATGCCACCAAGCGCAAGATCGCCGAGCGCTGGGCGGGGCTCAGCCCCACCTACGTCCACATCGCCACGGAGGGCACGGTCGGCTACGCGACGCGGCGCTACTGCCTGGCGCGGGGGCGGCCCTTCACCACGAGCTACCACACCCGCTTCCCCGAATACCTCGCGGCCCGGGCGCCGGTGCCGGAGGCCTGGAGCTACGCCTGGCTGCGCCGCTTCCATGGGGCCTCGAGCGGCACCATGGTGTCGACGCCCTCCCTCGAGCGCGACCTCGCGGGGCGCGGCTTCACCAACCTGATGCGCTGGACACGCGGCGTCGACACCGAGCTGTTCCGGCCCCGGGATTCCGACGCGCTCGCCGGCCTGCCCCGGCCGATCTTCCTGTTCGTCGGGCGGCTCGCGGTGGAGAAGAACATCGCGGCCTTCCTGGCCCTCGACCTGCCCGGCACCAAGGTGGTGGTCGGCGACGGGCCGGACCGGGCCCGGCTCGCGGCCCTGGCGCCGGCGGCGCGCTTCCTCGGCACCCAGACCGGCGCGGCGCTCGCACGGATCTACGCCGCCGCCGACGCCTTCGTGTTCCCGAGCCTCACCGACACCTTCGGGATCGTGCTCCTCGAAGCGCTCGCCTGCGGGCTGCCGGTGGCGGCCTACCCGGTGACCGGCCCCCTCGACGTCATCGCCGGAACCGGGGCGGGGGTGCTCGACCGGGACCTGCGCGCGGCGGCCCTCGGGGCGCTCGCGATCCCGCGCGGGCGCTGCCGGGACGAGGCCCTGCGCTACACCTGGGCCGAGAGCGCGCGCCAGTTCTACGCCAACATCGCGGCGGCCCATGCCCGGGGGCCGGCGGCGCGGAGTCCCGCCCCGGCGCGGGGGCGCGGCGCCGTCGAGATCGGCTGAGACGGCGGAGCTCCCCGAGGACCGGTGACGCCGGTCGCGGAAGCTGGCAAGGCTGCGGGTCCGCCCGCGGACGCGTCCACAACCTCGCCCCGAACCTGAACCCCGAACCTTGCCCCGAACCTCGCCCCGAACCTCGCCCATACCCCCGTTCGATCCGGCGCGCGCCGCCAGCTACCCCGCCCTCATCGGCTGCGACGAGGTCGGCCGCGGCGCCCTGTGCGGCCCCGTCGTGGTGGCGGCCGTGTGGTTCGACCCCGCCGCCCTGCCGGCCGGGATCCTGGGCCGCCTCGACGACAGCAAGCGCCTGAAGCCGCCCCTGCGCGAGGCGCTGGCCCCGCTGATCCGGGCCCATGCCCGCGTCGCCGTGGCGGCGGGCTCGCGCGCCCTCGTCGACCGCCTCAACGTCCGGGGCGCCACCCTCGACGCCATGCGGCGCGCCGTGCTGCGGCTCGGCCTCGACGGGCTCGTGCTGGTCGACGGGCGCGACCCCGTCCCGGGCCTGAGCCAGGCCTGCCAGGCCGTGGTCGGGGGCGACCGGCTGGTGCCCCAGATCGCCGCCGCCTCGATCGTCGCCAAGACCCTGCGGGACGCCCTGATGCGGACGCTGGCGCAGCGCCACCCGGACTACGCCTGGGAGCGCAATGTCGGCTACGGCACCGCGGCCCACCTCGCCGGCCTGACCCGGCGCGGGCGCAGCCCCCACCACCGGATCAGCTTCACCCGCCCCTTCGGGCCGTGAGCCGTCAGAACAGGGCGAGCTGCGCCCCCGGGGGCGAGAACGCGTCCGGGTTCAGGGTGACGCGGGCGCCGGCGTAGCCGAGGCGGGCCTTGGCGAGGCGCATGCGCTGCGCGATCAGGTCGGCGTAGGGCCCCTCCCCGACCATGCGGCGCCCGAAGGTCGCGTCGTAGGCCTTGCCGCCGCGGGCCCGGCGCACGAGGGAGAAGACGTGCTCCCGGCGCCCCGGATAATGCTCGGCGAACCAGTCCGACACGAGCGCGTCGAGCTCGTGCGGCAGGCGCAGCAGCACGTGGTTCGCCTCCCCCGCCCCCTGCGCCCGCGCCTCGGCCAGGATCGCCTCGATCTCGTGGTCGTTGAGCGAGGGGATCACGGGCGCGACGATCACCATCACGGGGATGCCGGCCTCGCTCAGCGCCCGGATCGCCTCCAGGCGCTTGCGCGGATGCGGCGCCCGCGGCTCCATCCGCCGGGCGAGCACGGGGTCGAGGGTGGTGACCGAGACCGCGACCTTGACGAGGCGCTCCCGCGCCATCCCGGCCAGGATGTCGATGTCGCGGGTGACGAGGTTCGACTTCGTCACGATCCCGACCGGGTGGCGGAAGCGCGCGAGCACCTCGAGGACGCCGCGGGTCAGGCGATGCTCCCGCTCGATCGGCTGGTAGGGGTCGGTGGCGGTGCCGAGCGCGATGGTGCGCGGGCTGTAGCCCGGCGCCGAGAGCTCCGCCGCCAGGAGCCGGGCCGCGTCGGGCTTGGTGAACAGCCGCGTCTCGAAGTCGAGCCCGGGCGACAGGCCCACATAGGCGTGGTTCGGCCGGGCGAAGCAGTAGACGCAGCCGTGCTCGCAGCCCCGATAGGGGTTGATCGAGCGGTCGAAGGGAATGTCGGGGGACTCGTTGCGGGTGAGGATGCGGCGCGCCCGCTCCGGGCTCACCTCGGTGCGCCGGATCGGGGCGGGATCCTGCTCCCAGCCGTCGTCGAAGGCCTCCCGCCGGCTCGGCTCGAACCGGCCGGCGGGATTGGCCGTCGCGCCGCGCCCGCGCCGGCTCCCGGCCTCGGGCGTCGTCCCGGCGAGCCGGCGCGGCGCTGATTCGGATATGCCCTCCGGGGCCTGTCTGCGCATCCGCGATCCCCTCCCGGGCCTGAGCCCAGGCGGGGCCGGGGCGCTCGATCCGAACATATCAGGAACAAGCGCCGGTGCTGCGCCTAAATTCGAGGCATCCGGCGTCCTCCCGGCCCTCCCCATGGCGGCCACGGCGGCGGCCACGGCGGCGGCCCGGTCGGCGACCGCTTCGGATGCGGCGCAAAGGGCTGTGCCATCAGGTCAAAAATACGTTATGGGCCCGCATGATCTCCGCCCTGACCTACGTGGCGCGGCCGGCCGACCCAGACGCGATCGACCGCCTCGCCGACACCTTGAGCGCCCTCGTGTCGGGCGTGGCGGCGGGGCTCATCGGCGATGCGGTGATCGTCGCCGGGACGGCCTGCGAGGCCATCGACACCGTGGCGGAGGCGACCGGCGCCGCCGTGGTGGTGCGCCCGCGCGGCGTCAGCCCCTGGGTCGCCGGCGCCAAGGTGGCCCGGCGCGACTGGGTCCTGTGCCTCGAGGCGGGGGACGTGCCGGCGGAGGGCTGGATCCGCAGCATCGACCGCTTCGTCGGCACGGTGCGGCCCGACGTAGCGCTGGCGCGCCTGCGCCGCCCGCATGCGGGCCTGCCCCAGCGCCTCGCCGCCAAGGGCGAGCGCGTGATCGGCGTCGCCACCGCCCGCCCCGGCGACCTCGTGCGCCGCGACCGGCTGATGGCGGGGCCGGCCTTCTCGCCCCGGCTCAAGCCTCGCCCGCTGCTCGCCCGCCTGGAGCGGGACTGAGGCTCACGCCGTCACGGCGGCTCACGCCGTCACGGCGGCCCCGCGGCGCAGGTGCTCGTCGAGGCGGGGCATGATCTCGACGAAGTTGCAGGGCCGGTGGCGGTAGTCGAGCTGCTGGCGCAGGATGCCGTCCCAGGCATCCTTGCAGGCGCCGGGCGAGCCCGGCAGCACGAACACGTAGGTCGCGCCCGTCACGCCCGCGGTCGCGCGCGACTGCAGCGTCGAGGTGCCGATCTTGTCGTAGGAGATGCGGTGGAACACCGCCGAGAAACCGTCCATGCGCTTCTCGAACAGGGGCTCCAGGGCCTCCGGGGTGACGTCCCGGCCGGTGAAGCCGGTGCCCCCGGTGGTGATCACCACGTCGATGGCGGGATCGCGCACCCAGGCCTCGACCTGCCCGCGGATCGCCGCCACCTCGTCGGGCACGATGGCGCGGGCGGCGAGGCCGTGGCCCGCCTCCGTCAGGCGCTGGACCAGGGTGTCGCCGGAGCGGTCGTCCTCGGGCCGGCGGGTGTCCGAGACCGTCAGCACGGCGATCGAGAGCGGGATGAAGCTGCGGGTCGTGTCGGCGGCCATGGGGTTCCTCGGCGGAGACGTCGCGTCACCCGCATATGGTCCTGCGCGGGCCCGATGTCGCGTCCCGTTCCGGCCGGCGCGCCGGGCCGGCCGGGGCCGCCCTCGCGGGGATCGGGCTGGGGAGGGGCGGCGCGCCGTGGCGGGAAGGGCTTCTTCATCTCTCCCGGACAAGGTATCGGCTGTCTCGCCCTCTCCTCCCCCCGGTCCATCCCCGCCTTGACGCGCCCGCCCGACGACCCGCCCGCAGACGCCACGGCCGTCCCCCGGCCGGCGCACGGCGTCGCGGACTGGCCCGGCCCCCGCGAGGGCTTCACCGTCCCGCGGCCCGGGACCCTGCCGGACGGCGGGCCCTGGCCGCGCGTGCGCGTGCTGACGCCGATCGATGGCGACGTGCCGGGCCTGAGCGACACCGTGGCCTCGGTGCTGGCGCAGGGCTACGCGGAGGCCCGGCACGACGTGGTGCCGGCGGGTCCGCGGGCCGAGGCGGCGCTGGCGGCGGCCCTCGACGATCCGGAGACCGGATACCTCCTGTTCCTGCGCGCCGGCGACCTGCTGGCCCCCGGTGCCCTCGTGGCCCTCTGCCTCGAGGCGGCGCTGAGCGGGGCCGCCGCGGTGGCGGGCCTGCGCGTGCTGTTCGACCGGGCGGTGACCGGCCTCGACGTGCCCGCCCTGTCCGGCCCCGACGCGGGCCTGCCCTTCACGGGCGGCGAGATGCTGTTCGCGCGCGCCGCGATCGTGCGGGCCGGCGGCCTCGCGCCGGGCCGCTCCCCCGCCGAGCTCTGGACCCGCCTCGCCGAGGGCGCGCCCGCCGGCGGCGGCCGGGTCCGCATCGGCCGCCCGGTCCTGCTGCAGCGGGCGCCCGGGGCCGCGCCCGCGCCGCCGGGCCTCTCCGTGGTGTCGCTCACGGGGGCCGGCTACGAGGGCGGCGCCGGCATCGGCCAGCGCCGGCTGGCGGACGCCCTCGCCCTCTCGGGCCATCGCGTCAGCCATCTCCGGCTCACCGACGAATCTCCGGCCGCCGCCGCCGAGTGGACCGACCGCTTCCCCCGGACCGAGGCCGCGATCCTCTCCGGCAGGCACGACCTCGTCATCGCCGGCAACCTGCACGGGGCGACGCGCAGCCTCGACATCCTCGGCCGGCTCTGCGCCGGGCTCCCCGTCGCGCAGGTCCTGCACGACCTCTTCCCGCTCACCGGGCGCTGCGCCTATCCCAATGACTGCCCCCGGATCGTCACGGGCTGCGACGCGGGCTGCCCGACGCCGGACCAGTACCCGGAACTCGCCCGCGCCCGCGTCGGGCCCGTCCACGCGGCCAAGCGCCGGCTGCTCGCGGGGCTGCGGGCGCCCCTCCTCCTGGCGAACTCCGCCTGGACCGCCGAGCGGGCCCGGACCTACGCGCCGCCCGGCGCCGACATCGCCGAGATCACCCTCGCCTTCCCGAGCGGCGTGTTCCGGCCGGCCGGGCGCGGCGCCCTGCGCCGCAGGCTCGGGCTGCCGGAGGAGGATTGCCTGATCCTGTTCTCGGCCGTCATCGTGGACGCGCCGGACAAGGGCTTCGCCGACCTCGTGTCGGCCCTGCGCGGCGTCGCGGGGCCCGGCATCGGCTTCGTGGGGATCGGGCGCCTCGACGACCCGGGCGCCCTCGGCCTGCCGAACCTGTTCGCGCCGGGCCTCGTCGCCGAGGAGGCGGAGCTCGCCGCCTGGTACGGCGCCTGCGACCTCCACGTCACGGCGAGCCGGGCCGAGACCCTCGGGCAGACCCCGGTCGAGGCGGGCCTGTGCGGCACGCCGACCCTCGCCTACGCCGCCACCGGCCTGACCACGGCGGTGATCGACGGGGTCAGCGGCCGGCTGGTCGCCCCCGAGCCCGGCGCCCTGGCGCGGGCGCTCGCCGAGCTGATCGCCGACGCGCCCGCCCGCCGCCGGCTCGGCGCCTTCGCCCGCATCGCCCTGGAGAACCGCTTCAGCGACGCGGCCGCGGCCCTGACCCTGCACGCGGTGCTGGCCGGGCGCGGCCTGCTGCCGGACCCGCAGGCCCGCCCGCGCTTCACCCCCGCGATGCTCGGCCGCTTCGCCTTCGCGGCCGAGCGCTACCCGGGCGCGACCGGGACCGTGCAGCCGCCCTCCTCCGCCCTCGTCAGCCGGCTGAGGCGGGCCAAGAAGGCCGTGTTCGGCCGCAACCTGCCCCCGTGGCTCCGGTGGGCCCGCTTCGGCGCGGCGCGGCTCCGCGGCGCCCTGAGCCGCGGCCTCGACGGCAGCCCGCGTGCCGCCGGGACCGGCCGATGACCCCGCGCCGCGTCTACGTCGACCAGACGCATCTGCGCGGCCACGTGACGGGGATCGAGCGGGTCGCCCGCGACCTGTTCGCGCCCGGGCGCCTCGCGCCGCATCCCGTCCGCGCCCTGAGCGGCGGCAACGTCGCCCGGATGATCGCCGAGCAGCAATTCGGCCTGCCGCTCCGGGGCCTTGCCGACCGCGCGGCGCTGATGATCTTCCCGGGCTTCCCGCCCGGGCCCCTCTGCGCCCTCCTCGGGGAGCGCTGCATCCTCTACGTCCACGACACCTTCCTGATCACCCGGCCGCAGGACCTGAGCTGGAAGAGCCGCCTCTACATGGCGCCGAGCTTCCGCCTCGCGATGCGCTACGGCCGGCGCTTCCTGGTGAATTCCCGCACCACGGGCGAGGCCCTGCGCGCGGTCTGCGCGCCGCGGGCCCTGGTGGCGACCCTGCGGCCGGCGGTCTCGGACGTGTTCGGCCTCGGGGCGCTCGCCGGGCCCGCGCCCTACCGCCCGGGCGCGCCGCTGCGCCTCCTCGCCATCGGCACGATCGAGCCGCGCAAGGATTACCCGGCGGCGCTCGCCCTCACGGCCGCCCTCAACGCCGCCGGCCTCCCGGCGGAGCTGCACGTCGTCGGTCGGGTCGGCTGGGGCCGGCACGCCTTCCTCGAGGCGCCGCCCGCGTTCCTGAGGCTGCACGGCTACGTGGACGATGCGGGGCTGCGCCAGCTCGCCGAGAGCTGCCACGCCCTCGTCTCGACCTCGAAGGCCGAGGGCCTGGGGCTGCCGCTCCTCGAGGTCCAGCACGGCGGCCTGCCGGTGATCGCCCCCGAGGGCCCGGTCTTCCGGGAGGTCCTGGGCGGGTCCGGGCTCTTCATCCGGCCCGAGGATCCGGTGGAATCCGCCGCGCGGGTGGGCACGTGGCTGCGCGCCGGCGGCCTCGCGGCGCCGGCCGGCCTGGCCCGGGAGAACGTGGCGCGCTGGAACGCCCTCGCGGCGGCGGATGCCGACCGGTTCCGGGCCTTCCTGAGCGACGGCCCCAGCGCCTACGCGGCGGGCGGCACCGTCCCGCCCGGCGAGGGCGCGGCCCCGACATAACCTCTGCGTCCCCGGCCTCTGCGCCCCCGGCCTCTGCGCCCCGGGCCTCGGCGACGCCGCCCGCCGCGACCCCGCCCGGCACGGGACCCGCCGCAGAACAGTTTTGCCCGCGGCACAAGACCACAGCCTCGGATTGAGCACGCTGCGAAAGCAGAAACCGATGGAGGCAACGTTAGTCTTAACGGTCGACCAATCGGCACCGATCGGGATCTTCACCGTTTCCCGGGTCAATACGGAAGACACGCCGGTCGCAAAGTGGTCTAACTTTTCGGCATGACGGTTGCGACGTGTCGCTGGACCGTTACCGCCGCCCCGAACCCTGTGCCAGTCCGGCACGGATCGCGGGACGCCGGAGCGGGACCATACAGCGGCCGGACCATTCCGGCGGTGTCCAGGTCAGGGAACGAGCCAGATGTTCGATTTCGCGACGCCCACGCGCGGCGAGCCGGTGGAGGTGGTGCTGCCCAAGGCAGAGCCGCCGGCCCCGCGCCCGACCGCGCGGGTCATCCTGCGGCGGCTCTGGCGCGGCAGCAGCTTCATCCTGCTCGGCGGCCTGTTCATGCTGGCGGTGGCGGTGGCCGGGATGGGCCTGCTCACGCCCACCTACACCTCCAACGTCCAGATCCTGATCGACCCCTCGGACCTGCGCCTCGTCGACAACGACGTCACGGCCCGGACGCCCCAGGCCGATAGCGGCGTCTCGATCGTCGAGAGCCAGGTGCGGGTGGTCCAGTCCGACAACGTCCTGCGCCGGGTCGCCCTGAAGCTCGGCCTCGACAAGGACGACGAGTTCGCCAAGCCCGATTCCCAGAACCCCGCCATCGTCGGCCTCAAGCGTGCCCTCGGGATGGTGCCGCCGCCCTCGAGCCGCGACCCCGTCAACATCGCCCTCGACAACCTGCGCCAGAAGCTCGGCGTGCGCCGGGCCGAGCGCACCTTCGTGATCGACGTCTTCGTGCAGTCGCAGGACCCCGAGAAGGCGGCCCGCATCGCGAACGCGATCGGCGAGGCCTACTTCATCGAGGAGGCCAGCGCCCGCACCGAGGCCGCCAAGCGCGCCTCCGACAACCTCACGGCCCGCCTCAACACCCTGCGCCAGGGCGTGGAGGAGGCCGAGAGCCGCGTCGTGAAGTACCGGGAGGACAACAAGCTCGTGGTCTCGAGCGGCCGGCTGCTCACCGATCAGCAGCTCGGCGACCTGAACCAGCAGCTCGTCACCGCCTCGATCAAGGCGGCGGAGTCCCGCGCCCGCCTGGAGCAGGCCCGGAAGATGAAGAACGGCGACGGCGGCACGGCGCTGCCCGAGATGCTGCAATCCCTCGAGATGCAGGCGCTGCGGCAGCAATACGCCACGCTCTCGCGCAACACCGCCGAGCTCGCCACGCGCCTCGGCGAGCGCCACCCCGCCATGGCCGAGCAATACGCCCAGCAGCGCGACCTCCAGCGCCTGATCCAGCGCGAGAAGGAGCGCATCATCGAGACGACGCAGAAGGATTACGACCGGGCGGCGGCGAGCGAGACGGCGATCCGCAAAAGCCTCGACCGGGTCAAGACCGAGACCGCCACCAGCGACCGCGCCAATGTCGGCCTGCGCGAGCTGGACCGGGTGGTGGAATCCCGCCGGGGCGTCTACGAGGCCTTCCTGCGCCGGGCCCGCGAGGCGAGCGAGCAGGAGCGGCTGAACACCACCAACGTGCGGATCATCTCGCCGGCGACGCCCGCCCGCCTGCGCAACTGGCCGCCCTCGCCGAAGCTCGTCCTGCCGATCGCCCTCCTGCTCGGCATGGCGCTCGGCGGCGCCATCGCCCTGACGCTCGGCGCCGACCGCGACCGCCGCCGCGCCGCCCGGGCCCCGAAGCGCTCCGCCCGCAGCTTCCGCGCCGCCGACGCGTGAGCGGCGGGCGTCAGCCGGGTTCGAGCCCGTGATGGCGCGCGGCGTCCGTCAGGGTCAGGACCGGGACGCCGTGGTCGGCCAGCACGGCGAGCGTCTCCTCGAGGAGACGCGGCGAGGTGCCGATGCGCGTGGGATCGGGGGAGACGTCGTGGGTGTAGAGGATCAGCCAGCCGCGGGCGGCGACGGTCTGGCGGACGAGGGCGAGGAGCCGCTCCCGCCGGTAGGTCGCGTCGAACAGCCCGACGGCACCGAGCAGCGCCGGATCGACGCGGCCGAGATTGGGATGCTCGTAGATCGACCGGCAGGTGACGAAGCGGCGGGCGAGATAGCGCTTCTGGGCCAGCCCGACATCGCCGAACGGGTAACAGAAATGACGGGGATCGGCCCCGCAGATCTCTCCGAGCAGCGCGCGGCTGCGGTCGCACTCGCGGGCGAGGTCGCGCGGGCTGAGGGATTGCACGTTCACGTGGCGGGCCGTGTGGCAGCCGATCTCGTGGCCGGCCTCGGCGACGGCGCGGACCTGCGACCGGCTGGCGACGCGCCAGTACTGATCCTGCAGGCCGCACCACGCCGCCGCGACGTAGAAGGTGCCCCGCAGGCCCTTGCGCTCCAGCAGCGGCGCGCCCATACGGGCGGCCGATTCCGGCACGTCGTCGAAGGTGATGCTCGCCACCGGCCCCGCTCCCGCGAGGCTGACGCGACGCGACGGCACGCGCCGTGCAAGGAACCGAAACAGCGTCCGGTCGTATCCGCTGGACCAGCCCTGCTCGACCTGCGGCACGGGCGCATCGCTCACGCGGCGGCCCCCACCCCGTTCATCCGGCCCTTCCCAATGTCCGAGACCGCTCCAAGTCCCGCACGAACCCCTTCGGAAGACGCGGCATGAGCCTCAGTCTGTTCGGACATGTGTTTTCCACCGGAAGTGCTGCGGCGATCCTCGCCGAGGCGGAGGCCGGCCCGCGGGCGCGGCCCCGCCTCGTGGTGACGGCCAATGTCGACCACATCGTCGTCCTGTCCGAGAACCCGGCCTTCCGGATGGCCTACGAGCGGGCGGCGGTCCGCACCCTCGACGGCACGCCGCTGGTCTGGCTGGCGCGCCTCGGCGGGCGCTACGACGCCGTCCGGGTGACGGGCCATGACCTGCTGGCCTGCGCGCTCGCGGGGCCGCAGCCGGAGGACCGGCGCGTCTTCGTGGTCTGCGCCGGCACCCGCGTGGGCGAGCGCATCCGCGACCTGTTCGTGCAGGCGGGCCTCGCCCCGGACGCGGTCGCCATCGCGGTGCCGCCCTTCGGCTTCGAGCAGGACGCGACCTACGGCCGCGCGCTCGCGGACGCGGTGCGCGCCCACGGGACCACGCTCCTCCTGATGGGGGTCGGCGCGCCGAAATCCGAGATCTGGGTCGACCGGCAGGGGGCGGCGCTGGGCGAGCCCGTGGTCCTGGCGGTGGGCGATGCCGTGACGGTGGCCGCCGGGCTCGCGCCCCGTGCGCCGCGCCTCGTCCAGAGCGTCGGGCTCGAATGGCTGTTCCGCTTCCTGCACGCGCCGCAGCGCCTGTTCCGCCGCTACTTCGTGCGCTCCTGGCGCTTCGTCCGGATCGTGGCGAGCGAGCGCGACAGCGCCGCCGGCTAGGCGGCGCGCGGGCGTCCGGGCCGGATCGCGGTCACGCTTCATGCCGAAGACTATGCGCGACGAACCTTGCCGAAATCCTTCGCAAGGCCTCGCAACCGCGATGCTTGCCAAGGCAACGACAATGCTGACTGGGACGCGCGCCCTGATGTCGGGCGAACATCCGAACATTCGGCCTTGAGCGAATGGTCGATCCTCAGCGCTCGACGAAGAGATGCGGATGGCGCAGGCGCAGGGCGAGAACGAGGAGGAGCGTCTTCACGTCCGTGATCCCGCCGTCGTCGCTCATCTCAGCGAGGCGGGCCAGCGGGATCTCGTGGACCGTGATGGCCTCGTGCTCGTCGGCGAGGCCGCCGCCCGGCCCCGCCCGGTCGCCCTCCGCGAAGGCCGCGAGGAACAGGTCCATCTGCTCCGTGGAGATGCCCGGCATGCTCCAGGCGCGCGCGACGCTCTCGAGGCTGCCGAGCCGGAGACCGGTCTCCTCGTAGGCCTCGCGCCGAGCGCCCTCCTCCGGCTCGGCCTCGTCGAGGAGGCCGGCCGGGGCCTCCAGCACCTCGGTGGTGCCGTCGGCGTAGAAGGCCGGGGCGCGGAACTGCGAGATCAGGACGGCGAGGCGCCGCTCGGGGTCGTAGGGCAGCACCGCGATCGCCCGGCCGTGATCCTCGATCTCGCGCTTCAGGCGGGTACCGTCCGGCATCGTCACGTCGGCGATGAGGAAGCGGCTCCAGCCGTCATGCACGATGCGGGTCCCGCGGATGATGGGTGCCATGGCCAGTCTCCCGCCGTGAGGTCTCGCGCGGGCCGCAGCGCCCCCCGGACTTAGATCGTGCGGGGCTGTAACCGCGAGATGGCGCATGAATGAGGCGGAGGATGGCCCGATCCCGGCACCGCGCCGGCCCCTGGCGATCAGGCGGGCCGGGGCATCCGGCGGATGGTGAAGCGGACGGCCTCGGCGAGGCGCTCCTGCGCCTCGACCCGGTCCCCCTCCTGCCGCACCAGATTGGGGATGTCGATCGCCGACATCGGGTCGGTGCAGGTGACGACGAGGCCCGCCCCCGGGGCGAGGTTGCGCAGGGCCTTGCGGGTCCGCAGGACCGGCAGGGGGCATTTCAGCCCGCTGAGGTCGAGTTCGATCATCCCCGCCCCGCCCGTCATGGTGGCCCTCGACGCGAAAACCCCGCCGACGGCGCATGCCGTCGACGGGGCTTGTAGACGATGCGGTCGGCGCCGGACAGGTGCCGGCCGGCCCGCGGGTGTCTCAGTAGCCGTAGGCCGGGTAACCGTAGCCGTACCCGTAGGCGGGGTAGCTGTAGCCGTAGGCCGGGTAGCCGTAGCCGCCGTAGCCGCCGTAGCCGGCCCCGTAATAGCCGTCGTAATAGCCGTAGCGCGGGGCGGCGCTCGCCGCGATCGCGCCGCCGATCAGGCCGAGCGCCGCGCCGGCCGCCAGGGCGCCGCCGACGTTGCGCCGATAGCCATAGCCACGATAGCCGCCGTAGCCACGATAGCCGCCGTAGCCGTAGCCGCCGCGCCAGCGGACCTGATCGACGTTGCCCGTGGGGCCGCCGACCTGAGCCGAGTTCAGCGCCGGAAGCGGCGCCGCCTCGGCGGGGGTGAAGGAGGCGGCGGAGAGGCCGACGGCGGCGGTTCCAGCCAGGGCCAGGGAAAGGATGCGCGACATGCGGGCAATCTCCGTGAAGGATGTCATCGTGCCCTAGGAACGGCGCAGCCGGGCTTCTCGTTCCGCTTACGCCCAGCTCCGTGCCGTTTCGCGGGTGTGCTCACGCACCCGCGTCCGGTCCGGGCCCTCCGGCGACGATCCACCCACGCGCCCGGGCCCGAACGGAGACCCGAACCGACTGGCCGGGCCTCCCGGCGTCCGGTCCGATCAGGCTCGCGGGATTCGGGGCGGGCGTCGAAGGGTCAGAACACGCAATCGGCGAAGGCCGGGTCGACGGAGCGCTGCCACGCGCCCTCGTAATCGGCGAGCCGCTCCTCGGCCCGCGAGCGCCCGGCCGCCACGATGGCCTCGAGGGGCTGCAGGTAGATCGTCTCGTCGCGGCCCGACGCGTCGCGCCGCCCGCGCCTCTGCAGCCCGGCCCGGGCCAGCGCCAGGGCTTCCGCCGCCACCGCCCCGATGCTGCGGCCGGCGACCGGCGTCGCGAGGCCGAGGCGGGGGACGGTGGCCCGCGCCGCCTCGCGCTCGGCGGCGCTCCAGCCCTTCACGAGGTCGAGGGCCCCGTCGAGGGCCGCCTCGTCGTAGAGCAGGCCGGTCCAGAAGGCGGCCTGGGCGGCGATCATCGCGGGGCCGCCGACATCGGCGCCGCGCATCTCGAGGAAGCGCTTGAGGCGCACCTCCGGGAAGGACGTCGAGGCGTGGTTCGCCCAGTCCGAGACCGTGGCGTACTCGCCGGGCAACTGCGCCAGCTTGCCGGCCATCAGGTCACGGAAGGAAGCGCCCGAGACGTCGTGGTAGGTGTCGCCGCGCTTGACGAAGTACATCGGCATGGCGAGCAGCCAGTCGACATAGGTCTCGTAGCCGAAGCCCGGCTCGAAGGCCTCGGGCAGCATGCCGGTGCGGTCGGGATCGGTGTCGCGCCAGATCTCGGAGCGGCGGGACAGGAACCCGTTCGGGCGCCCGTCCGTGAAGGGGGAATTGGCGAAGAGCGCGGTCGCGACGGGCTGCAGCGCCAGGGAGGCGCGCATCTTGCGCACCATGTCGGCCTCCGAGCAGAAATCGACGTTCACCTGCACGGTGGCGGTGCGCAGCATCATGTCGAGGCCGAGGCTGCCGACCTTCGGCATGTAGCCGGCCATGATGCGGTAGCGGCTCTTGGGCATCACGGGGGTCTCTTCCCGCGTCCATTTTGGGCTCATCCCGAGGTCGAGGAAGCCGATGCCGAGGGGGTCGGCGGCGCGGCGCGTCGCCGCCAGGTGCTCGTCGAGTTCCCGCACCGTGGCGTGGACGTCGGGCAGCGGCGCCCCCGAGAGCTCGAACTGCCCCCCCGGCTCGATCGAGATGGCGCCCCCCGCCTCCGCCGCGAGGCCGATGACGTTGCCGGCATCGAGGATCGGCTCCCAGCCGGTCTCGCGGGCGAGCCCCTCGAGGAGCGCGCGGATGCCGGTCTCGCCCTCGTAGGCGACGGGGGCGCGCGTCTCGCGGAAGAAGGGGATCTTCTCGTGCTCGGTGCCGATCGCGAAGCTCTCGCGCGGCTTCTCGCCGGCGGCGAACCACGCGATCAGCTCGGCGCGCGTGGTCAGCGGGGTCGTGTCGGACGTATCGCGCGCCATGCGCTGCCTCGTCTGCGGAATCGATGGGCGGAAGCCGAGGCTGCACCGACCTTCAGGCTCCTCGCCAAACCACCGCCCACAGCACCTCATCTGTCGGCGAGGCTGGTACACGGGTAGTTTCGCGAAAGACTCTCGGTGCGGTTGAGCCCCTTTCAGCGGGATGTCGTGTCCTTAATCTACCCGGCAAGGCGGGACAACGCGCGCCGTGCGCGTCCTCATCGCGCAAACCTCGGCCGTACACGGGGCGCGCCGCCTCCCGGACATCGGATGTGCGCGGGCGCACGCGGTCCGGCCGGGCTCAGCGCGCGTCGCCGAGGACGGCCTGGACGAGGGCGAGCGCCGCGACCGCCGCCGTGTCGGCCCGCAGGATGCGCGGCCCGAGGGAGAGCACGACGGAGTTCGGCCGTTCCCGGATCAGGGCGCGCTCCTCGGGGGCGAACCCGCCCTCGGGGCCGATCAGGACCGCGAGCGGCGGGGGCGCCGCCGGGTCGGCGGCCCCGCGCAACGCCGCCACCGGGTCGGCGACGGGTGCGTCCTCGTCGCAGACGACGAGGAGACGCCCCGGCTCGAGATCCGCGAGGGCGGCGGGCAGGCGGGCCGCCTCCGGCAGGTCGGGGATCGCCAGGATGCCGCATTGCTCGGCCGCCTCGATCGCGTTGGCGCGCAGGCGCTCGGGCTTCAGCCGCTCGCCCTGCGTGTAGCGGGTGAAGACGGGTCGGATCGTGCCCGCCCCCATCTCCACGGCCTTCTGCGCCAGATAGTCGAGGCGGGCGCTCTTCAGGGGCGCGAAGAGATAGTGCAGGTCGGCGCGGGGCGGCTGCGGGCGCGTGCGCTCGGCGAGCACGAGGTCGGCGCTCTTGCGCCCGGTCGGATCGAGATGGGCGCGCCACTCGCCGTCCCGCCCGTTGAAGAGCAGGACCGGATCCTCGGGCTTCCGGCGCAGGACGTTGAGGAGGTAGTTCGCCTGCGCCCGGTCGAGGGGCAGGCGCGCGCCGGGGGTGAGATCCGCCTCGACGAAGAGGCGCGGCGCGGTGAACTCGTAGGCGGCCATGCGGGTCTCGTCGCGTGCGGCGGCGGGCCTGTCAACGCGGGCGCGGCCCTGCGCCGGAACCGCCCCACCGATACGTTGCAAAAACGTTACGCCCGCGGGTTTTTGGGATTTCGCCCACCGGGGAAGGGAGCGGCCGGTTTGCGGCTCGAATGACGCCACATTCCTATGCAGAACCGGGCGCAAGACAATTCGGAAAGACAATTCGGCAAGACGGAACGGTACGACTATTCGGCAAGGCAACCCGGGCCGGCGCCGCGCGGCATCGAAGGCGGCGCCCGTCCCGGGCGGCAGGCTTCCGGCCCGCGGGCGGCCTCGGGCCCTGCACATGGCGCGGTCGCCGAGAGTGGCGAGAGAGGAATCGAGGCAATGCTCACGAAAAACATCGCGACGGTAGCCGGCGCGCTCGCCGGGATCCTGCTGATCGGCAGCCCGGCCTTCGCGCAGACGGCCGAGTGCGGCGACATCCAGAAGACCCTGCAGGCGCGGAAGGACCTCGTCGCCAAGGCCAACGCGGCCTCGAACACCAAGAAGAAGATGACGCCGCAGGAGGCCTGCGCCCTGTTCGGCAAGCTGCAGGCCAACGGGGCCGAGGGCGTGAAGTGGATCGCCGCCAACAAGGAATGGTGCTCGATCCCGGAATCCTTCGCGGAAGGCTTCAAGGCCGACCACGTCAAGGTGACGGGCATCCGCACCAAGATCTGCTCGGTCGCCGCCCAGGCCTCCAAGATGGAAGCCCAGGCCCGCGCCCAGGCCCAGAACGGCGGCGGCGGCGGTCTCCTCGGCGGCCCGGGCCTGACCGGCTCCTTCAAGATGCCGCAGGGCGCGCTCTAGGACGCGCGTCCCGACCCGGGCCCGGCGGTCTGTGCCCTGCGGGCCGCGACGCCGCGCGCCGGCTCCGCGTCGCCGCTCCCGGCGATGATCCGATGCCTCCGGTCCCGCCGATGATCCCGACGCGCTCCCCCCGACCCACCCGCCGGCGTCCCGCGTGAGCGGCGGGACGGCGGAGGACCGGCGCGTCGCGGACGCGGTCTCGGGGCACTGGGTCGACCGCCTCGCGCCCCGGCGGCTTCGTCCCTTCCTGCGTCTCGCCCGGGTCGACCGGCCGATCGGCTGGTGGCTGCTGCTCCTGCCCTGCTGGTGGTCGGCGGCCCTCGCGGCGACGCGGGCGGGCGCCCCCTACCCCGATCCCCGGCACCTGTTGCTGTTCCTCATCGGCGCCGTCGCGATGCGGGGGGCGGGCTCGACCTACAACGACATCGCCGACCGCGACCTCGACGCGCAGGTGGAGCGCACCCGCTCGCGGCCCCTGCCCTCGGGGCAGGTCAGCACCAGGGCCGCCGCCGCCTTCCTGGTGGGGCAGGCCCTCGTCGGGCTCGCGGTGCTGCTGCAGTTCAACGGGGTGGCGATCCTGGTCGGCATCGCCTCGCTCCTGCCCGTGGCGATCTACCCGTTCATGAAGCGGGTGATGTCGATGCCGCAGCTCGTGCTCGGCCTCGCCTTCGCCTGGGGCGCGCTGATGGGCTGGGTCGCGGTGTTCGGCGCGCTCGCCGCGCCCGCCTTCTGGCTCTACGCCGGCGCCATCGCCTGGGTCGTCGGCTACGACACGATCTACGCCGTGCAGGATATCGAGGACGACGAGATCGCGGGGATCCGCTCCTCGGCCCGGCTGTTCGGCCCCCGCCTGCGCCTCGCGGTGGGGCTCTGCTACGGGCTCGCGGTCCTGTGCGTCGCGCTGGCCGCCCTCGGGGCCGGCGTCGGGCCGGTCGGGTTCGTCGGCATCGCGCTGTTCGCCGCCCATCTCGGGCGGCAGGTCCTGCGGCTCAAGGAGCGCGACGGCCAGGGTGCCCTCACGCTGTTCCGCTCGAACCGGAATGCCGGCCTGATCCTGTTCCTCGGGCTTGCCGCCGACACGGTCGGCCAGGGCTGGCCCGGCTGAGCCGCCTCACGAGCGGGCGATGATCTCGTTCTCGCCCCGGTGGATCTGCGGGCGGACCGGCAGGCGGCCGGTCTTGCGGCGCACGAGGAAGCGCGGGCGGCGGTCGCCGAGCAGGCCGGTCCGGCGACGCTGGCGGGTGGTCCCGAGGGCGACGCGGCCGAGCTGCTGCGACACCAGGCTCAGGATGCCGTCCTCCCGCACGATCATGCGCGGCAGGCCGGTCTTGGCCGCGAGGTCGCGCCAGATCGCCACCACGTCCTCCTCCGCGAAGGGACCGAGGCGGGAGAGCACCTCGCCCTCGGCATCGACGAGGAGGAGGTCGAAGCGGTCCTCGCCACAGCTCTCGGTCGCCTCGTTGGCGAACGCGAGGGCGATGCCGGCGGCCTTGGTGGCGTGGGCCTGGGCGCCGATCACGGGGAGCGGCGAGGGGGTGATGGCGAAGTGGCTCAAAGCGACCTCCGCAGGACCGTGCGCGTTCATGCTCTGATAAGTGTTCATCTGCCTGACGCCCTGTTGCAAGTGGCGGCCTCTGCCGGGCCGTCCGTTATGCCAAGCAAAATCGCGTCTAACCCCCTCAATCCACCTTAAGAGTGAGCGTTAAGCGAAAGTGGACGTCGGGTTTGTGGCCAGAATGCTCAACACTTCCTTGCCGTGATTGCGACAACACGGCCGTATCCGACTCTGCGGACTAATCCTTGTGACGAATCAGACCGGAGCCTAAGCTCGGTGAAGGGCGGGCGGCCGATCCCGGGCTCGACCGCGCCCGGATCCTCCGTCCCGACGCGCCCGCAACGATTTCGCCGAAGCCCGCTTGTCCCCCCGTCCCCAGGGCGGTCCCTGACCCTCGAAGACCGGAACTCCATGCCCGACACCATGTCCCCCGAGGCCGCGCAGGCTCTCATGCCTGTCCTGCGCGAGACGATCCGCGAAGCGGCCTCCCTCGCCCTCCCGTATTTCCGGGTGGGGGCGCAGACGCGGGCACGAACCTGGTCGAAGGCGGGCGGCTCGCCGGTGACGGAGGCCGACGTCACGGTCGACGCCTTCCTGAAGGTGCGCCTCAGCCAGATCGTGCCGGCCGCCGCCTGGCTCTCGGAGGAAACCCGCGACGACCCGATCCGGCTCGGCCACGACCTGGTCTGGATCGTCGATCCGATCGACGGCACGCGCGCGTTCCTGTCGGGGCATCCCGACTGGTCGATCGCGGTGGCGCTGCTGTCGGGCGGGGATCCGCTGATCGGCTTCGTGCACGCGCCCGCGGGCGAGCGCTTCTACGAGGCGGTGGCGGGGTCCGGCGCCACCTGCAACGGGGAGCCGATCGCCGTCTCGGCCCGCGGCGCCCTCACGGAGGCGCGGGTGACGGGCCCGAAACCGATGTTCGATCGGCTGACGCGGGGGGTCGCGCGCGCGGGCGCCGACCCGGCCTTCGTGCAGATCGAGCGGGTGCCCTCGCTGGCCCTGCGCGTCGCCCGGGTGGCCGAGGGCTCGATCGATGTCGGCCTCGTCTCGAAGGATGCGCGGGATTGGGATCTGGCGGCCGCCGACCTGATCCTGCGCGAGGCGGGGGGCACGGTCTGCGATCTGTCGGGGCGCCCGACGTCCTACAACCGACCGGAGCCGGTGCATGGCGAACTGCTCGCGCTGCCGAACACGCTGCGCGACGTGGCGGTCGCCGCGATGGCCTGAGGCGCTGAAAGTGTTCCGGGCCCCCGAGACAGGGACCCGTGCCCTCGTCCCCGGGCCCGGGGCCCGGAGATCACGCGAGTCCGGCCCTCCGGCGCCGCGTCGCGCGGTGCGGAGGGCCTGCCTCGCCGGTCAGGCGCGTCCCGCCTCGCGCAAGGCCACCGCGTGGGGCTTCAGGCCGAGCCGGTCGGCGAGGTGCCAGCGCAGTTCGCGAGGGGAATGATAATGATAGGATTGATCGATGAGGTGGCTGAGATCGACGGTCGGCTTGCCGGACGTCGAGGCCTGCTTCAGGCGATCCACCCTGAAGGTCGCCGCGTCGGTGACGGGCGAGCGCGCGCTGCGGCGCGGGGTGTACTCGAACAACATATTTTTTCTTCTTGTCTTCTCTAGGGTCGGATATTCGCCTGAGCGGCGAAGCCCGATGTCGTTTCTGGTTCTTGTGATGGCGTTGGCCGACCGGCGCGGGTGTTCCTGAAGAACGATGAGCGCCGGACGGTGTGAGCCGTTCGGGGGACGGCCGCTGATGACGCCAGCCTGGACGAGGCTGGCGTCGGAGGCCTCAGGCCGCCTGCAGGTTGCCTGCCGCGTCCTTGCCGCTGCGCTTGTCGGTCAGGATCTCGTAGGAGATCTTCTGGCCCTCGATGAGATTGCGCATCCCGGCGCGCTCGACTGCGGAGATGTGAACGAACACATCCTTACCGCCGTCGTCGGGCTGGATGAAGCCGTAACCCTTGGTCTCGTTGAACCACTTAACAGTGCCGGTATTCACGAATAGAACCTCGTATCGTCCAATTGGCCAACAGCTCCCGTCTGCTCGACGCGAGCACCATGGCTTCTTCCGTTATGTGACGGATCGGCGGGGCGTGAGACGTCGGGCCATCGAGCGCCCGTCTCAGCTTTCGCCCCCCGAGCCTCTATGTAGGCAATTCGTGCGGCGGCAACAAGGCGGCCCCTCGAAACTCGTGGTCGTGCCCCCGTCCGGACCCGACCGCTGCGCTGGGGGAACGCATTGGCATGCTCTGTGATTTTCCCGGTCTCAGGTGCATATAAGAATTCGGTTTGAGGCATTTAGGCGATCCATGGCGGGTATCTCGGTTTCCCTCGAAGGCGCGAACATCCAGCTCTCGTTTCAGAAAGACGATCAGGCGACCGCCGTCGTGATGGATGCCCGGGCCGCCCGCGCCCTCGTGCGCGCCGTGGGGCAACTCCTCACTGCCATCGACGAACCCGACGACGGCGAATTGCCGGAGGACCTCAGCGACGAGGAGATCGCCATGCTGGACGTCACCTCCTCGGCAATCGAGGTCGGGACCGACGAGCAGGGTCAGGCCGTCGTCGCCCTCCAGGCCGGCGCGCTGCCGCCCTTCCAGCTACGCCTGACGGACGAAGAGGCCCGTCACGTGGCGACGAGCCTCTCCGAGATCCTCAATGCCCCGCGCGACGTGCGTGCCTCGCACGGGGGCCACTGACGCGGTCCGCTACATCCGCACGCCCGGATCCGTCGGGGTGCCGGGCAGGTAGTCCGGCTCGGAGCCGGGGCCGGCGGGCTCGTCGATGCCGGGGTCGTTCACCGGATAGGGCGTGCGCGGACCGGTCGGTCCGGTATCCGGCAGCTCATCGGGTTGGGGCGGAGGCGGGAGATCGCCCGGGATGCCGCCGCCGGGCGTGGGTTCGGGGGTCGGAAGGCCAGGGTTGGCCATGCGAAGCCTCCTTCTCGGATGTGGGGGTATTGCGGACAAACAATCGCCCGCCGGTCCTGGTTCCGTGCGGCATCGGGCCGACCCGATCCGCCGGAACCTCGGGGATCGCCCCCTGTTGCGCCTGCAGATTCACCGATCTGGAGGAACGGCCATGACCGACATCACGCAGGCGAAGATCCTGATTCTCGCGACCGACGGCTTCGAGGAGAGCGAGCTGACGGTGCCCCAGGCCAAGCTCACGCAGGCGGGCGCCACCGTGCACGTCGTCGCGCCGAAATCGCGCGAGGCCGCGGAATCGATCCGCGGCTGGGACAAGACGGATTGGGGCAGGAACGTCGCGGTCGACAAAGATCTCGAGAGCGTCGATGCGGGCGATTACGACGCCCTCGTGCTGCCGGGCGGCCAGATCAATCCCGACAAGCTGCGCCTCGAGCCGAAGGCACTCGCGCTGATCAGGAGCTTCCTAACCTCGGGCAAGGTGGTGGCCGCGATCTGCCACGCGCCCTGGCTCCTCGTCGAGGTCGGCGCTGCCAAGGGCCGCAACCTGACCTCCTTCGCGTCGATCAAGACCGACGTGATCAACGCGGGCGGGACCTGGCACGACGAGGCCGTCGTGACCGACCAGGGCATCATCACGAGCCGCAATCCCGGCGACCTCGACGCCTTCTCGGCCAAGATCATCGAGGAGATCCGGGAAGGCCGGCACGAGCCGCGCCAGCTCGCCGCCTGAACGCGTCGCGCGCGCATCACTCGGCCATGGCCGTCCGTCCTGCCCAGGGCGGACGGCCTTTTCGTGGACGGCCCCGATCGATGGAGCGCGCCTCAGCGCTTGGCGACGGCCTTCTGCGCCTTCGGCTTGTCGGCCGTGGTGCTGGCGATCAGGGCCGAGAGGTGGCTCTGGTCGAGGCCGCGGGTGACGACCTCGGCTCGAGGCGCCTCCGGGGCCTCGACCCGCCGCGGCTCGATCGAGCCCGTGGTGACGGGGTCGGGCAGCGCGGCGATGGCGGGAGCCGGCTGGCCGGGGGCGCGCTGGACGCGCATGGCCCAATGGGCCGCGGTGGAGAGGGCGGCAATCGCCAGGATCGCCTTGATGCCACCCGAGAGGAGGCGCCGCATGGTGGTCAAACCCGAGAGAACGCGAGGAGCACGCGACCGGTTTCCCAGCCTTCGCAATCTTCCCGCAGGATCGTGAATGAAGTCGCCACCGGCCCGGGACGGGCGGGTCCCGGAATGAGGCAGAGGACGGCCGGGCGCCCTCGCGTTCGCGGCGGATCGGGAATCGAGGTGGGCCATGCGCCGAGACCCGCGGTTCCTGTTCCCCGCGATCGCGACACGCCTGCAGCTACTCGGCCCACTAAGCCTCACAGGAGGAGCGCAGAGAACTGGTCCGCACCGTCCCGTCACTGCCGGCCCCGCCACCACGCAGGCCCGAGAGGGCTCGCGAAACCATCGGGCGCATCGGTGGCCGGGGAGAGCCGATGTAGGGGTCCGCGGGCAAGCCGGCAACCGATCCCTGCGGATTCGCCCCGTCTGTGACGATCCGCCTGCACGCGCGGCCGGACCCGGATAAGCAGAGAGCCCGGCGCGGGCCGGGCTCTTCCGATTTCATGGGAGACGGCGCTCAGGCCGCCCGTGGCCTCAGCGGAGCGAGCCGCAGAAGCGCTGGATCCGGTTGCAGGCTTCCTCGAGGGTCTTGGTCGAGGTCGCGTAGGAGATGCGCAGGTTCGGTCCGAGGCCGAAGGCCGAACCGTGGACGGCGGCGACGCCCTCCGCCTGAAGCAGCTCCGTGACGAAATCCTCGTCCGTCTCGATGGTCTTGCCGGACGGCGCCTTGCGCCCGATCGTCTCGGCGCAGGACGGGTAGACGTAGAAGGCCCCCTCCGGCGTCGGGCATCGCAGGCCCTTGGTCTGGTTCAGCATCGAGACCACGAGGTCGCGCCGCTCCTGGAACGCCGCCTTGAAGCGGGCGAGGTGCTCCTGCGTGCCGTCGAGGGCGGCCACCGCCGCCCATTGCGAGATCGAGGCGGCGCCCGAGGTCTGCTGGCCCTGGACGAAATCCATAGCCTTGATCAGTTGCTCCGGACCGGCCGCGTAGCCGATGCGCCAGCCGGTCATCGCGTAGGCCTTCGAGACGCCGTTCATGGTCAGCGTGCGATCGTAGAGGCCGGGCTCCACCTGGGCCGGGGTCACGAACTCGAAATCGCCGTAAGTCAGGTGCTCGTACATGTCGTCGGTGAGCACCCAGACGTGGGGATGGCGCATCAGCACGTCGGTGATGCGCTTCATCTCGTCCCGCGTGTAGGCGGCCCCGGACGGATTCGACGGCGAGTTGAGGATGATCCACTTGGTCTTCGGCGTGATGACCCGCTCGAGCTCCTCCGGCTGGAGCTTGAAGTCGTGCGCCATGTCGGTCTCGGCGAAGACCGGCATCGCGCCGCACAGGATCACCATCTCCGGGTAGGAGACCCAGTAGGGACGCGGGATCACGACCTCGTCGCCGGGGTTCAGGGTGGCGAGCAGGGCGTTGTAGATGACGTGCTTGCCGCCCGTGCCGACGATGGTCTGCGAGACCTTGTAGTCGAGGCCGTTCTCGCGCTTGAACTTCTTGACGATCGCCTCGCGCAGCGGGGTGATGCCGGAGACCGGCGGGTACTTGGTCTCGCCGCGCCGGATCGCTTCGATCGCCGCGTCCTTGATGTGGTCCGGCGTGTCGAAATCGGGCTCGCCGACCGACAGGCTGATCACGTCCATCCCCTGCGCTTTCAGCTCGCGCGCCTTCTGCGTCATCGCGATGGTCGCGGACGGCTTCACGCGGGAGAGGGCGTCGGCGAGAAAGCCCATGGGGTGGTACTCCGATCGAATTTGGTGAGATGTGCCTTGTTCGAGGCGGCGCGGACCCTAGTCGCGGCAGGCCACACGGGCAAGGTGCGGGCCACCGGGAATCGGCGCTTTGTCATGCGTGGCGGTTGCTCGGGACGGGCCGCCCGTGCGCCCGGCGCAGGTTGCACGCCGCGCATGCCGGGGGCGCCCCCGTCGCCTCGCACGGCCCGTGCCCGATCCCCATCTCGGGCCCATGCGACCGCTCTCCGTCCTCGACCTGTCCTTCGTGAATGCCGGCGCGACCTCCGCGCAGGCCCTGCAGGATTCCCTCGCCCTCGCCCGCCACGTCGATGGGCTCGGCTTCGCCCGTTACTGGCTCGCCGAGCATCACGCGCTGCCCTCGGTGGCGAGCCCCGCGCCCGAGATCATGATCGGGCAGATCGCGGCGGCGACCAGCAGGATCCGGGTCGGCTCGGGCGGGATCATGCTGCCGAACCACGCGCCCCTGATGGTGGCCGAGCGCTTCAAGGTGCTGGAGGCCCTGTTCCCGGGCCGGATCGATCTCGGCCTCGGCCGCGCGCCGGGCACGGACGGGATCACCGCGCAGGCCCTGCGGCGGCGCGAGGCGCCCCGGGGCGGCGACGACTTCCTCGAGCGCCTGCAGGAGCTGATGCTGTGGGAGACGGGGGGCTTTCCCGAAGGCCACCCGTTCCGCAGCATCTCGGTGATGCCCGCCGGTGTGCCGCTGCCGCCGCTCTTCCTCCTCGGCTCGTCCGATTACAGCGCGCATCTGAGCGCCGAGATCGGAATGGGCTTCGCCTTCGCGCAGCACTTCGCCGCCTTCGACGCGGTGGAGGCGATGCTCGCCTACCGGCGCCTATTCCGGCCCTCGGGCTGGCGGGAACGCCCGCACGCGATCCTGGCGATCGCGGCGGTCTGCGCCCCGACCGACGCGGAGGCGGAACGCCTCGCCCTCAGCACGCAGCTCGCCACCCTGCGGCGCGAGCGGGGCGAGTACGCGCCGCTCCCGAGCCTCGCCGAGGCGGAGGCCTATCCCTATTCGGAGGCCGAGCGGGCCCGCGTCCAGCGCGGACGCGCCCGCCTCCATGTCGGCGGTCCGGAAACCCTGCGCGCCACCCTCGGTGCCCTGGCGCAGGCGACGCAGGCCGACGAGATCATGATCTTCTCCGCGATCCATGATCAGGCGGCCCGGCGCAGGTCCTACGCGCTGATCGCCAAAGCCTGCGGCCTTGATGGAGCGCGGGACCCGGCCTGACCCCGGCGGACCGGCCCTGTCCGGATCAGCAGCCGGACCCGGCACCGGGCTCGAAGCCTCACCATTTCGGCAGAGGGGCGCATCCGATCAGCCCGTCTGCACACACGTTAATGCGACGGCGCGGCAGGGGGCGCTAGCTCGGTCGGTAACGCGAATGGGAGATGCCATGCCCCGTTACTTCATCGACGCCGCCGTCGGAGTCCGGGATCAGCGGGATCTGGAGGGCGTGATCGTCCTCGACGACCTCAGCGCGCATGAACTGGCGGTCGCCACCCTGCACGATCTCGCGCGCATCGCCACCGCCGAGGGGCGGGAGGAGCCCCTGAGCGCGACGGTGCGCACCGGGGACGGCAGGATTCTCTGCACGGTCTCCATGACCATCCAGACGCACTGGTGCCGGGATCTCGGCCTCGCGATCGACCGCACGCTCACCCCGGCCACCTGAGCCCGGCCGAGACCGCCCTCGATGCGACGAGGGCCTGCCGCCCGAACGGTGAGCGGCAGGCCCCTTGTTCAGGGTTTGCCTCGGAAGGGCCGGCGCCTCAGGCGCCGCCGAACAGCCGGCGCAGGCCAGCGAGGAAGCCCCCAAGCTGCGGGGTCGGCTGCGGGGTCGGCTGCGGGGTCGGCTGCGCGGCGAGATCGGCCGTCGGGGCCGATGCGTTGGGGGCCTGCACGAGACCGAGCGCCGCCGTGTCGGTGGTCTCGCGGTCGATCAGGATGAGACCGCCCGTGTCCCGGTTCCGGGCATAAGGATCGACCGCGACGGCGCGGTCGAGGCTCAGCACCACGTCGCCGATGTCGTTCGCCACGAGGCGCTCGGCCGGGCCGGCTTGACCGGTCTCGGGATCGATCCGGGTCCGGATCGCCGTCACGATCGCGTTCACCGTCACGGTGCCGACCTTGGCCAGAAGCGTGGCGCCGGGGGTCAGCTCCGTCTCGGCCGCCCAGAACAGGCGGGCCTCGAGGGTGTCGGTGACCCGGATCGGCGCCTCCGCCGCCGCGATGACGGAACCGCGCGACGCGTCGACCTCGTCGGAGAGCACCAGCGTCACCGACTGGCCCTCGATCGCCTGCGCGAGGTCCCCGTCCGCCGTGTAGATCCGCGCGATGGAGGAGCTGCGGCCGGAGGGCGCGATCGTGACGGGATCGCCCGGACGGACCCGGCCGCTGGCGATCAGGCCGGCGAAGCCGCGGAACTCCGAGTTCGGCCGGTTGACCCACTGCACCGGCATGCGGAACGGAGCGGCCTGCGCCTCGACATGGACCGGCACCTCCTCGAGATATCGCAGCAGCGGCGTGCCGGTGTACCAGGCCGCGGCGGTGCCCGGCAGCACGACGTTGTCACCGTTCTTGGCCGAGAGCGGGATGGCGTGCACGTCCGAGAAGCCGAACCCGGCCGTGAAGGCGTGGAAGCCCTTGAGGATCGCGTCGTACTTGTCCTGAGACCAGCCGACGAGGTCCATCTTGTTGACCGCGAGCGCGACGCGCTTGATGCCGAGCATCGAGACGAGGAGGGCGTGCCGCCGCGTCTGCCGGGTCAGGCCCTGACGGGCATCGACCAGGATCACCGCCACGTCGGCGGTGGATGCGCCGGTCGCCATGTTGCGGGTGTACTGCTCGTGGCCGGGGGTGTCGGCGACGATGAAGGAGCGCTTGTCGGTCGAGAAGAACCGGTAGGCGACGTCGATGGTGATGCCCTGCTCGCGCTCGGCCTGGAGGCCGTCGACGAGGAGCGCGAGGTCGACCTCGGCGCCCTGCGTGCCGTGCTTGCGGGAATCCCGCTGCAGCGCCGTGATCTGGTCGTCGAAGATCTGCTTGGTGTCGTGAAGGAGGCGCCCGATCAGGGTCGACTTGCCGTCGTCGACGGAGCCGCAGGCGATGAAGCGCAGCACTTCCTTGCTCTGGTGCGCGGCGAGGAAAGCCTCGTAGCCGAACGCCTCGGGTGACTGATGGATCGTCATCAGAAGTAGCCCTCCTGCTTCTTGCGCTCCATGGCGCCGGCGCCGTCCTTGTCGATCGCACGCCCCTGCCGCTCGGAGGTGCGGGCCGCGAGCGTCTCGCCGATGATCTCGGGCAGGGTCTCGGCGGGGCTCTCGACGGCCCCGGTGAGCGGGTAGTCGCCGAGAGTCCGGAAGCGGACCCTCAGGTTGCGCGGGGTCTCGCCGGGCTCGAGCGGCAGGCGCGCGTCATCGACCATGATGAGCTGGCCGTCGCGCTCGACGACGGGTCGCTCCTTGGCGAAGTACAGCGGCACGATCGGGATCTGCTCCTGCGCGATGTAGAGCCAGATATCGAGCTCGGTCCAATTCGAGAGCGGGAACACGCGCAGGGATTCCCCCCGCTTCTTGCGCATGTTGTAGAGGTGCCAGGGCTCCGCGCGCTGGCGCTTCGGGTCCCAGCGGTGCTGGGCGGTCCGGAGCGACACGATGCGCTCCTTGGCGCGCGAGGCCTCCTCGTCGCGGCGGGCGCCGCCGAAGGCCGCGTCGAACTTGTGCTTGTCGAGCGCCTGACGCAGGGCCTGCGTCTTCATCACGTCGGTGTGGACCTCCGAGCCGTGGCTGATCGGGCCGACGCCCCTGGCCAGTCCCTCCTGGTTCGTGTGCACGATCAGGTCCGCGCCGATCTCGGCCGCGCGCCTGTCCCGGAACGCGATCATCTCGTGGAACTTCCAGGTCGTGTCGATGTGCATCAGGGGGAACGGCAGGCGCCCGGGCGCGAAGGCCTTCAGCGCCAGATGCAGCAGGACCGAGGAGTCCTTGCCGATCGAGTAGAGCATCACCGGGTTCTCGGTCTCGGCAACCGTCTCCCGCAGGATATGGATGCTCTCGGCCTCGAGGCGCTGCAGGTGGGTCAGACGATCGGCGCCGCTCAAGGCTGCGCTGGTCGCGGGGGAGGCGCTCATCGGGCCAGCTCCGGGGTCTTGTGTTGCGTGGTCTCGAAGGCGGCCGCTTCCTGGCCGGGCTGCACCGCGGCCTCGGGCACATGCACGTGCAGGCCGCATTCCTTCTTGGATTCCTGCTCCCACCACCAGCGTCCGGCCCGCTCGGGCTCGCCGACGCGGACGGCGCGGGTGCAGGGGGCGCAGCCGATCGACGGGAAGCCGCGATCGTGCAGCACGTTGTAGGGGATGAAATTGTCCCGAACGAAGGCATCGACATCCGCCCGGGTCCAGTCGGCGAGCGGGTTGACCTTGATCAAGCCGCGCGCCTCGTCGGCCTCGGCCAGGGGGGTCTCGGCGCGGTCAGCGGATTGTCCCGCCCGCAGGCCCGTGAACCAGACGGACGCGCCGTCCAGCGCGCGCCCCAGGGGCTCCACCTTGCGGAAGCCGCAGCATGCCTGGCGTGCGGCGACGGAATGGCGGAAGCCGTTGATGCCCTCCTCCCGCACGAATCGCTCCTCGGCCTCGCGCTCCGGCGCGTAGGCCTGGATGCGGATGCCGTAGGCCGCCTCGGTCTCCGCCCAGACGTCGTAGGTCTCGGGGAAGAGGCGGCCGGTGTCGAGGGTGACGATCTCGGTGCGGGACTTGGCCAGGGCGAGGGCGTGCGTCAGCGCCTGATCCTCGATGCCGAGGCTCGTGGTGAAGACGAGGCGGCCGGAGAACTCGGCCTCGACCAGGGCGATGCGCTGCTTGAGATTCAAGCCCGCCATCGCGGCGGCGAGCGCCTGCGCGGCCTTTGCACGTTCGAGGGTCATGGATCGCTGATGGATACCTGCTTGTCCGAACCCTGAAATGTTCGCTATAACGAACGGTGTCAAGGCAGGCGCCACCCGGCCGGAGCATTCCGGCATTGCATCAAAGGGTGGATGGGCAGCGCGTCGGGCGGTGGGCCGGTTGCGTGAGGAAGGAAAATCCTTCTCATGCGGCGTGGGCTCTCGGCCCGCTTCGCCGTCCCGCGCCCCGAACGAAACGAGGTCCGGCTTGGATTCGATCGATCTCAAGATCCTCGCGCTGCTGCAGCAGGACGCGACCCTGTCCATCGCCGCCATCGGCGAGAAGGTGGGTCTGTCGCAGACGCCCTGCTGGAAGCGCATCCAGCGCCTCGAGGCCGACGGCGTCATCGACCGGCGCGTGGCGGTGCTCGACCCGGTGAAGCTCGGGCTGGGGCTCACGGTGTTCGTCTCGATCGAGACCGCCGACCATTCTCGCGAGTGGCTGGAGCGCTTCGCCGCGACCGTCGCGGCGATGCCCGAGGTGCTGGAATTCTACCGCATGGCGGGGGACGTCGACTACATGCTCCGCGTCGTCGTGGCCGACATGCGGGCCTATGACACATTCTACAAACAGCTGATCGCGACGTTGCCGCTGAAGAACGTCACCTCGCGCTTCGCGATGGAGAAGGTGAAATCCACGACCGCGCTTCCTCTCCCGGCGCCGCCGACGAATGGCCGCCACATGCCGGCGCTCTCCGTGGTTGGAGAATAAATTTCTCTTTCGCACCGCAACAACAGGCAGCTCCTTCTCCCCAGACGGCGTTCTGTAAAACGGACATTCCCGTTGACAGGAGACCTCTCCGAGACGACATGGTCCCTTGATGTCACGACAAGCACTCCTCCCCCGCACCGCCCCGTTCGGAGACACCGAGCGCGCGAGCCTCGACGCCGTCCTGGGCACGGCGACGCCGATCCAGCGCGCCTGGCTCGCGGGCTTCCTCGCGGGACTCGACGCCGCGGGCGGCCAGCCGGCCGCCGCGCCGGCGCAGGCGCCGAAGGCCTCGGAGCCGCTGACCATCCTCTACGCGAGCGAATCGGGGAACTCGGAGAAGCTTGCGGGCGACGTCGCCAAGCTCGCGCGCAAGAGCGGCTTCAAGCCCAAGGTCGTCGACTTCGCCGATCTCGACCTCGCGACGCTCGGCAAGGACAAGCGCCTCGTCGTCATCGCGGCGACCTGGGGCGAGGGCGAGCCGCCGGCCCGTGCCGTGCGCACCTACGACGCGCTGATGGGCGACGGGGCCCCGCGCCTTGAGGGCGTCGAGTTCGGCGTGCTCGCGCTCGGCGACACCAGCTACGCGGAGTTCTGCGCCATCGGGAAGGCGCTCGACGCGCGGCTCGAGGCTCTGGGCGGCAAGCGCGCCTACGACCGCGCCGATCTCGACCTCGATTTCGACAAGCCGGCGGCCGAGTGGATCAAGGGCGCCCTCAAGGCCCTCGCCCCGCCGGTCTCCGCGTCCGACAACGTCGTGGCGGTGGATTTCGCCCGCGGCCTCGCGGCCGACGACGACGAGGCCGAGCCGAGCCGCGACCCGGTCGTGGTCGAGGTCGTCGATCACGTGAACTTGAACTCATCGCGCTCCGACAAGGAGACCATCCACCTCGCGCTGGCCTTCGAGGACGGTGCGCCGGCCTACCAGCCCGGCGATTCCCTCGAGATCTACCCGGAGAACGATCCGCAGCTCGTCGAGGAGATCCTGAGGGCCGCCGGGCTCACGGGCGACGAGGGCCTGCGGAGCGCGCTCCTGTCGGAGCGCGACATCACCACCCTCTCGGCCACCACCGTCGAGCGCTTCGCCAAGGCGACGGGCCACGCGGAGGCCCAGCGCCTGATCGAGAGCGGCGAGGTCCGGGCCTGGATCGAGGGCCGCCATCTCATCGACCTGATCGAGACCTACCCGGCCGCGCTCTCGGCCGAGCACCTCAGCACCATCACCCGGCCGCTCCCGCCCCGCGCCTACTCGATCGCGTCCTCACGCCGGGATGTCGGCGACGAGGTGCACCTCGTCATCGCGGCGGTGCGCTACGAGACCCATGGCCGCGCCCGCGCGGGCGTCGCCTCGACGCATGTGGCCGACCGCATCCGCAACGGCGCCAAGCTGCGGGTGAAGCTGAAGCCGAACCGGCACTTCCGCCTGCCGCAGGATCCCGCCACCGACATCATCATGGTGGGGCCCGGCACGGGGGTGGCGCCCTTCCGCGCCTTCGTGCAGGAGCGCCGCGCGGTCGAGGCGCCGGGCCGCTCCTGGCTGTTCTTCGGCGACCGGCACTTCACGCACGACTTCCTGTACCAGCTCGAGTGGCAGGAAGCCCTGGAGGACCGCTCGCTGACGCAGATCGACGTGGCCTTCTCGCGCGACCAGCCCGAGAAGATCTACGTGCAGGATCGTCTCTACGAGCGCCGCAGGGACCTCGTGGCATGGCTCGACGGCGGCGCGCATCTCTATGTCTGCGGCGACGCCAAGAACATGGCCAAGGATGTCCGCGGGGCGGTGGTGCGCGCCTATCAGGACGTGAAGGGCCTGTCGCAGGCCGATGCCGAGGCCGCCGTCGCCGCCCTCGAGCGGGCCCATCGCTATCAGCAGGACGTTTACTGAGGGAAACGGAGGGCTCCGGCTCGTCCCGACAAAACACCCCGCCCCGGGAGGCCCGGACGATCGAGGGATCGCCCTGAACCTCGACGGAGCGCCGGAGGCCGCCATCGGCGCCAGGGCTCCGGGGTGGGTCGAGGCGGGTCAAGCGGTCCCCTTTCCTCCGACCCCATCGCAGCGCAGGCTGACACCATCCGGGTGCGACGGACCGCAGGGTCCGGTTGCCCCAAAGAAGACCGGATCACCGCCATGGACGACCGCAAGCCGACCCCCGAGCGCGTCTACGAGACGCCGCCGACCGCGCGCCCCATCGACGAGGCGGAGGCCGCCCGCGCCGCCGGGCTCGCGCATAACGAGCACCTGAAGATCGCCAGCGGCTACCTGCGCGGAACGCTGGCCGACGGGCTCCTCAAACACGCCACCGGCGCCATCTCGGACGATGACGGGCAACTCGTGAAGTTCCACGGGATGTACCTGCAGGACGACCGCGACCTGCGCCCGGAGCGCACCAAGAAGAAGCTCGACAAGGCCTACAGCTTCATGATCCGCCTGCGCATCGCCGGCGGCGTCGTGACGCCCAAGCAGTGGCTCGTCCTCGACGACATCGCCACCACCTACGCCAACGGCACCCTGCGGGCGACCACGCGCCAGACCTTCCAGTACCACGGCGTCATCAAGTCGAACCTGCGCCGGACCATGGCGGCGATCGACGGGGCACTCCTCGACACGATCGCGGCCTGCGGCGACGTGAACCGCAACGTCATGGCGGCCACGAACCCGGCTCAGACCGGCGCCCACAAGGCGGCCTACGACCTCGCCAAGTCGATCTCCGACACCCTGCTGCCGAAGACCGGCGCGTGGCGCGAGATCTGGCTCGACGGCGAGCGCGTGGTCGGCGGCGAGGAGGAGAGCTTCGTCGAGCCGGTCTACGGCAAGACCTACCTGCCGCGGAAGTTCAAGATCGTGATCGCGGTACCGCCCTCGAACGAGGTCGATATCTTCGCCCACGACCTCGGCTTCATCGCGATCCTCGACAAGAAGAACCGCGTGACGGGCTGGAACGTCACGGTCGGCGGCGGCATGGGCATGACCCACGGCGAGACCGACACCTTCCCGCGCACCGCCGACCTGATGCTGTTCTGCGAGCCCGACGACGCCGTGAAGGTGGCCGAGGCCGTGATGACGGTCCAGCGCGACTGGGGCAACCGCAAGAGCCGGAAGAACGCGCGCCTGAAATACACGATCGAGCGCTACGGCCTGCAGGCCTTCCGGGCCGAGGTGGAGAAGCGCGTCGGCAAGAGCTTCGCCGACCCGAAACCCTTCAAGTTCACGGGCAACGGCGACCGCTACGGCTGGGTCGCGGGCGAGGACGGCCGCCAGCACCTGACGCTCTACGTGCCGTCGGGCCGCATCAAGGACGTCGAGGGCGGACCGCAATTCCTCTCGGGGCTGCGCCGCATCGCCGAGGTGCACGAGGGCGATTTCCGGCTCACCGGCAACCAGAACGTCATCATCGCCAACGTGCCGGAGGCGAAGCGCGCGGAGATCGATGCCCTGGTGGCCGAGTACGGCCTGACCAAGGGCGCGGGCGCGCTGCGGCGCAACGCCATGGCCTGCGTGGCGCTGCCGACCTGCGGCCTCGCCCTGGCGGAGAGCGAACGCTACCTCCCCGACCTCCTGACCGAGCTCGAGGAGAGCCTCGCCGGCCACGGCCTGCAGGAGGACGAGATCACGATCCGGATGACGGGCTGCCCCAATGGCTGCGCCCGTCCCTACATCGCCGAGATCGGCCTCGTCGGGCGCGGCCCCGAACGCTACCACCTCTATCTCGGCGCCGCCTTCGACGGCTCGCGCCTCGGCAAGCTCTACGCCGAGGACGTGACGGCCGCCGAGATCAGGCCGATCCTCGACCCGCTCTTTGCCGCCTATGCCACGGGCAGGACCAAGGGCGAGCGCTTCGGCGACTTCCTGATCCGCGCCGGCTACGTCGCCCGGACCATCAACGGTCCGGACTTCCACGAGGCGACCGGCGCGCTCAAGAGCGCCGCTTGAGCACGGGCACCGCGGCGGCCGCACGGGCCGCCGCCTCCGATCCACCCCGTCCCGCCCCAGGGTGACGCCGAGCGGCCGCGCCCGGGCCCTTCCGCAACGCGGTGGCGGGACGGTGACCGGAAAACTGGACAACCCGGTCGCGCCCCACCCCCGAAAACTGCTGTCTTGCAGTGCAAAACCCGCCCCGGTCGGCGCCTCTACGGCCAAGCTTGGCCGAAATCTGAGCGAAAAGCTTGAGCAACGGTGAACCGTTCTTGGGGTGCGCCGTTATAAGCTCAGGTTCATTCGGAGGCGCACATGGCCAAGCACGAGATTCTCGGCTTCTTCGAGCATCGCCGGGACGGCGCCTGGATTTGCGTGAAGCCGTTCACGCTCACCACCAAGAGCGCCAGCGTCGACATCCGCCAGGGCATGCGCTTCGATTACGGCAAGCGTGTCGGCGGCGTCGATCTCGCCGAATATCTGGAGCAGCTCGGCTCGCAATTCGGCTCCTGAGCCGAGACAGCGCCCTGTGTGAGAACCCTCTCCGTCCCGTTCGGGACCGGGAGGGTTTTCTCGTTGGAGGCGGCACGCCGTCCGGCAGCCCCCAGTGCCGCCGCCGGCGCGGATCGGGGCATCCACCTCCCGCACCATCACGATCCGGCCCCACCTCCCGGCGATAGATCCGCACGGTGGCGGGGCGCGTCGAGCGCGCTGGCCGTGATGCCGGTGCGGTCGTCGAAGATGCGCAGGCTCCGGCAATTCGCGTCGTTCCGGACCGGGCCGTGACGATCGCTTCACGGCGAACGCCAAATCGCGGCTTCCGCCGGTCGAGCCCATGTCAGCGGCGAGGAAGCCCGGTCTCTCAGGCGCCGCCCCATTGCATGGTCAGGCCACCGTCGACGACCCAGGTCTGACCCGTGACGTAATCGGCATCGTCCGAGGCGAGGAAGAGCGCGACCTTGGCGATTTCCTCGGGCTGGCCGGCCCGGTGCCAGGGGATCTTCTGGAGGGAGGCCTCGATCTTCTCG
Organism: Methylobacterium planeticum; assembly: GCF_008806345.1. Classification (GTDB taxonomy): domain Bacteria; phylum Pseudomonadota; class Alphaproteobacteria; order Rhizobiales; family Beijerinckiaceae; genus Methylobacterium; species Methylobacterium planeticum. The sequence continues at coordinate 244,656 of NZ_VZZJ01000003.1, forward strand.
GGATCCTCGAAGCGCTCCTGCGTCATCGGCGTCTGGATCAGGCCCGGGGCGATGTTGTTCACGTTGATCTTGTCCTCGGCCAATTCCCGCGCGAGGCTGCGGGTCAGGGAGCCGACGCCGGCCTTCGACATGCCGTAAGGAGCGCTCTCCGGGGTCGGCAGGTGCTGAGCCACGGACGAGATCGTGACGATGCGCCCGCGCCCGCCCTGGGCCCGCCGGAGCTTGATGAAGGCGCGGCAGCAGAAGAGCGGACCCATCAGGTTCACCCGCAGGATCTGCTCCAGCTTGGCGTCGTCCATGTCGGCGACCGCCATGCCGCTCATCGCCTGGCCGGCATTGTTGACGAGGATGTCGAGGGTGCCGAAGGCGCTGGCCGCGCGGTCGAAGGTCTCCGCGACCGAGGCCGGGTCGCCGACATCGGTCCGGGTCACGAGGGTCCTGCGGCCCGCGGCCTCGACCCGGCGCGCCGTCTCCGCCGCCCCGGCCTCGTCGGTGTGGTAGGTGATGGCGACATCCGCGCCCTCGCGGGCGTAGAGCTCGGCGGTCGCTCGGCCAATGCCGGAATCCGCGCCCGTGATCAGGGCCTTCTTGCCTTGCAGCTTCATCGCGTCTCGTGTCCGCAGGGGGAATGGGGATCGGGCACGCCGGCCCGTTGCGCAGCCAATCCCGCCCCCGGCCACGTTGTTCCGTGGATCGCGCTTTCGCGCGACCCGAGACGGACAATCCGATGACCCTGCGCGTTGTACAGGTCTCGAGATCGTTTTGACGCCGGGTGCGCCCCAGCTTAGGTTCCGGCCATGAACCACGACGCCGATCAGGCCCTCGTACTCGTCGAGGAAAGCTCTCCCACCACGCGCTGCCGGATTCTGGAAACGGCGGAGCGGTTCTTCCGGGAGATCGGCTATCAGAAGACCACCGTGGCCGACATCGCCAAGACGCTGCGGATGAGCCCGGCGAACGTCTATCGGTTCTTCGACTCCAAGAAGTCGATCAACGAGGCGGTGGTCGAGCGCGTCACGCGCGAGGTCGAGGCGCTGATCGCCGCCATCGCGGCCCAGCCCGGCCTGTCGGCTTCGGAGCGGATCGCCGAGATCGTCCGGACCCTTCACCGCGACTGCCTCAAGCGCTGCCAGGACAACCCGCGCATCCACGAGATGGTGGAGGCGGCGATGTCCGAGAGCTGGGACGTCTGCCGCCACCACGTCGACCGGATCAGCGGCGTGCTGGTGCGGGTGGTGACGGAGGGGGCGCGGACCGGCGAGTTCGTGGCCGAGGATCCGGCGATGGCGGGGCAGTGCGTGCACGTGGCGATCGTGCGCTACTGCCATCCGGTCCTGGTGAGCCAATACCCGAACGCCCCGGCACCGCCCCTGGAGGCGATGATCGGGTTTCTGCTGCGGGCGCTCGGCACCCGCGCGCCGGGCGCGGCGAGCCCGGCGTGATCCTCCGATGCGAGGTGCGCGGGCCGCCGTCCCCGGCCCCGCCGCCGGGCTTACTCCGAGGCGGGGTTGGCCGGCTGGGGCGGCGCGCCCTCGCTCGGCTGAGGGCCGTCATACCCCTCGATCACGATGAGGTCGGTCTCCGCCCCACCTTTCTGCTTGGCGCGGGCGGCCTGGTAGGCGTCCGAGTGCCAACAGGCCAGGGCGTCCGCGTAGGTCGGGAACTCGATCACGACGTTGCGCGCCCGCGCGGTCCCGGAGACCGCCTCGAACGCGCCGCCCCGAACGAGGAATCGCCCGCCGAACGCCCGGAAGGCCTCGCCATTCGCCGCGGCGTATACCGTGTAGGCCTCCGTGTCGCGCACATCGACCCGAACGATCCAGTAGCCTCGCGCCATCTCGTTTCCCTCCTGATCACGCCATGTCGGCGACGATTCGCTGCGCCGCGTCGCGCGGGTCGGCCGCGCCCGTGATCGGGCGGCCGACGACGACGTGGTCGATGCCCGCCGCGCGGGCCTCGCCCGGCGTCATCACGCGCTTCTGGTCGCCGACCTCGGCGCCCGCGGGCCGGATCCCCGGCGTGACGATGAGCCGGTCCGGCCCGATGATGTCGCGGACGGAGGCGGCCTCGGCGGCGCTGCAGACGATGCCGTCGAGGCCGGCCTGCGCCGCCTGCGCCGCCCGCTGCGCCACGAGGTCCGGCACCGGCAGGGCGTAGCCCGCCTCGCGCGCATCCGCCTCGTCGTAGGAGGTCAGCACCGTGACGGCGAGGATCTTCGGCCCGGCCTCGCCCCGGCCCCGCACGGCGGCCCGCATGGTCTGCGGATAGGCGTGCACGGTCAGGAAGGTGGCGCCGAGATCGGTCAGCGCGCGCACGCCCTCCTCGACCGTGTTGCCGATGTCGTGGAGCTTCAGGTCGAGGAAGACCTTGAGGCCGCGGGCGGCGAGCTTCGGCACCAGCGCGAGGCCGCCCGCATAGGCCAGCCGGTAGCCGATCTTGTAGAAGGTCGCGGCGTCGCCGATGCGCTCGACCAGCGCCTCGGCCTCGCGCGGGTCGCCGAGGTCGAGGGCGACGATGAGGCGGTCGCGTGGGTCAATCATGCGCAGGCTCCGGGACAGGCGGGGACCGCTTCCCGCGCGGGCGCGCCGGTGTCAATGCGGGGACCGGGACGCCCGGCCCGGCCATGACCCGCGCCACCTCGTGCTTCAGGACCGGAAGCAGCTCGGCCTCGAACCAGGGATGGCGCTTGAGCCAGCCGTTGTTGCGCCAGGACGGATGGGGCAGCGGCAGGACGCGGGGACGCCGGGGCTCGCCCAGGATTTCGCGCCAGCGCTGGACCGTGCCGGTGAGGCCGTCGGCGAGACGGCCGAGGTGCCAGGCCTGCGCGTATTGCCCGATCACCAGGATCAATTCGAGGTTCGGCAACCCCGCGAACAGCTCGGCGCGCCAGGTCTCCGCGCATTCCCGCCGCGGCGGCCGGTCGCCGCCCTTCGCATCGAGGCCCGGGAAGCAGGCCCCCATCGGCACGATGGCGACGCGGGCCGCGTCGTAGAACGCGGCCTCGTCGAGGCCGAGCCAATCCCGCAGGCGCATGCCGGACGGGTCCATGAAGGGCGTGCCGCTGCGGTGCGCCCGCGTCCCCGGGGCCTGGCTCGCGATGCAGAGGCGCGCGGTGCGGCTCCCCTGCACGATCGGGCGCGGCTCCTGCGGCAGGGGCGCGCCGTAGCGCGGCGCATCCCGGCACAGGCGGCAGGCCCGCAGGCGGGCGGCGGTGGCGTCGAAGGGTGTTCCGAGGGCGGGCATGCCCGCCTGAGATGGGGCGCGGGGCCTCGCAGGCCCACGGCGCGTTTCGCCGCCCCCGCCGGAAAAGAAGAACGGCGCGGTGTGTGCCGCGCCGTCGTCGAGTCGGGTCGAAACCGTTGGGATGAGGCCACCCTGCGCCGCGCGGCGGCGCGGGTCTGTGCGTTTCCTCACACGCCCCTGAGGCTCGTGAGGTCGAGGGGGAGCGAGCGAAGGCGCTGCCCGGTGGCCGCGAAGATCGCGTTCGAGATCGCGGGGGCGAGCGTCGGGACTCCGGGCTCGCCGATGCCCGTGGGGGCCGCCTGCGAGGGCATGATGTGCACCTCCACCACCGGCATCTCGCTCATGCGGGTCGGCTCGTAGGTATCGAAGTTGCGCTCCTGCACGACCCCCTCCTTGAGGGTGACGCGGTTGCGCAGGACCGAGGAGAGCGCGAAGCCGACCGCACCCTCGACCTGCGCCCGGATCACGTCCGGCGTCACCGCGATGCCGACATCGACCGCCGCGACGATGCGGTTCACCCTGACCTTGCCGGTCTCCACCGCGACGTCGGCCACCATGGCGACGTAGGAGCCGAAGGATTCGTGCGCGGCGATGCCGAGCGCCCGGCCCTTGTCGGGCTTGGCCGCCGCCCAGTTGGCCTTCTCGGCGGCGAGCTTCAGGACGCCGGAGAGGCGGGGGGCGGAGGCCAGCAGCGAGAGGCGGTAGGCCAGGGGATCGACGCCCGCCGCGTGGGCGAGCTCGTCGATGAACACCTCCATGGCCTGCGCCGTATGGGTGTGGCCGACCGAGCGCCACCACAGCACCGGCACGCCCTCGCGGGCGTTGTGGACCTCGAAGCGGTAGGCCGGCAGGGCGTAGGGCGTGTCCGAGGCGCCCTCGACGGTGGTGCCGTCGATGCCGTTCTTCACGATCATCGCCTCGAAGGGCGAGCCGATCATGATCGACTTGCCGACCACCATGTGCTGCCAGCCCGTGATCGCCCCCTTGGCATCGAGCCCCGCCCGCAGCTTGTGGAGGACGGTGGGGCGGTAGTAGCCGCCCGTCATGTCGTCCTCGCGGGTCCAGACCAAGTGGACCGGCGCCCTGCCGCGCGTCGCCTTCACGATCGCGGCGGCCTCGGCGAGGTAATCCGCGGTCGGGGTGGCGCGGCGGCCGAAGGAGCCGCCGGCCCATTGGGTGTGGAGCCGGACCTTGTCGGTGGTGACGCCGAGGATCGCGGCCACGACGGCCTGCTCGATGGTCTGGAGCTGGCAGCCGGCGAAGACGTCGTAGCTGCCGTCGGCCGCCCGCTCGATCGTGGCGTTCAGGGGCTCCATCGGGGCGTGGGCGAGGTAGGGGAAGATGAATTCCGCCTCCAGCACCTTGGCGGCGCCCTTGATCCCCGCCGCGGGGTCGCCCCGCTCCGAGGCGACGAGGCCGGGGCGCTTGGCCGTCTCGCGGTACTCGGCGAGGATCGCGTCGGAGGAGCGCGCCTCGGCCGCCGAATCGTCCCAGACGACCACGAGGGCGTCGCGCCCCTTGCGGGCGGTCCAGGTGTCCTTGGCGATCACCGCGACGCCGCTCGGGATCGTCACGACGTCGAGGACGCCCGGGATCGCCCGCGCGGCCTTGTCGTCGACGCGTCCCACGGTGCCGCCGAAGCGCGGCGGGTGGGCCACCATCGCGGTCACCTGGCCCGGGCGACGGATGTCGAGGGAGTAGATCGCGCTGCCGTCGGTCTTGGCGGCCGAATCGAGGCGCGCCACCTTGGTGCCGATCAGGCGCCACTCGCTCGGATCCTTGAGGCGCGGCTCCTGCGGCACCGGCAGGGTCGCGGCGGAGGCCGCCAGCGCTCCGAACCGGGCCTCGTTCTTCGAGGCGGCGTGGCGCAGCACGCCCCTTTCCACCGTGATCTCGGAGACCGGGACCTTCCACTGGTAGCTCGCCGCGGCGACCAGCATCTCGCGCGCGGCCGCCCCCGCCTTGCGCAGCTGGAACCAGGAATTGGCGATGGCGGTGGAACCGCCGGTGCCCTGGACGGGCCCCATCAGGAGGTTGTTGTAGAGGGCGGCATCCGCCGGCGCGAACTCGGTGCGGACCTGAGCCCAGTCGGCGTCGAGTTCGTCGGCCAGGATCGCCGCGAGGCCGGTCGTGTTGCCCTGGCCCATGTCGAGATGCTTGATGATCACCGTGACGGTGTCGTCGGCGGCGATCCGCACGAAGGCGTTCGGCATGGCCTTCACGGTGGACAGGTCGGGCCCGCCGGCCGCGCGGGCCGGGTTCTTCAGATCGAGGCGGAAGCCGATGACGATGGCACCCGTCGCGGCGGCGGCGCCGCCGAGGAAGCTGCGGCGGGAGACGCGCGGCGTGCGGGCTCCGGCCTTCGACCGACCGAGTGTCAGCATGGGGTTGCTCCAGTCAGGGCGAACGGGGATCAGGCGAGGGTGCGGGCGGCTTCGTGGATCGCCGCGCGGATGCGCTGGTAGGTGCCGCAGCGGCAGATGTTGCCGTCCATGGCGCCCTCGATGTCGGTGTCGGTGGGCTTCGGGTTGTCGGTCAGGAGGCCGATGGCCGACATGATCTGGCCGGACTGGCAATAGCCGCACTGGACCACGTCGAGCTTGCGCCAGGCGCCCTGGACCGCCTCGGCGACCCTGCCCGACACGCCCTCGATCGTCGTGACCTTGGCCTCGCCCACATCCTTGATCGCGGTCTGGCAGGACCGCACCGGCTGTCCGTCGAGATGGACCGTGCAGGCGCCGCACTGGGCGATCCCGCAGCCGTACTTGGTGCCCGTCTTGCCGAGCTGGTCGCGCAGGACCCAGAGCAGCGGCGTCTCGGGATCGGCGTCGACCTCGTGAGGGACGCCGTTGACGGTCAACTTCAGCATCGCTTGCCCTTCGGATCGAGCCTTGACCGATCAGCGCTAGTCCGGCGACGCAAACCGAGGATGTGCGTCGTCGCACCTTACCACCAGCCATTGTGGCCCGGCGGCATCGGTGAAGCGGGTGCGGAGAATCTTACCGGTCCTGGCAGGCCGTTCTTAACACATCCGTCCCATCCTGAACGCCATCGCGTCTCGACCTGTCTGAGATGGCCCGATCCCAGGTTCCTCCCGCGTAGCTTTCCTGATCTGATGTCCGACCTGACTGTGGAGATGGTGCAGCGGGGGCGCGGACCCTCGACGGAGGAGGCGAACCGGCGTCGCGGGATCGCCCGCGAGATCCGCTCGGCCCGGGAGAAGCTGACCTCGACCACGGGCCTCGAGCGCGCCTTCGATTACGAGCTGCTGCGCCTCTACGCCGAGTACCGGGTCGGGGCCGGAATTCCCCTCGGGCTCTTCGCCGTCGCGATGGCGGCGGCCTCGATCTTCTGGGTCGCGCCGGTGGTGGCGGCGGTCTGGGCGCTCTGCGTCTTCGTCACCATCACGCTGATCACGACCTTGAGCCGGCACTTCCTGCGGCAGAATTCCGGCGAGGTCTCGCTGGCGCGATGGCGGCGGCTCTTCGTCCTCAGCGAGGGCATGCAGAGCCTGTGCTGGTCGATGATGATCGGGCTCGGCGCCACGGGCGGCCGGACCTTCGCGCTGTTTGGCCTCGTCATCGCGGCGGCGGTCGCCACGATGCTCGGCGCGACCGTGCCGGCGGCGGCGGTGGCGGGTCTCGGGCCCCTCGTGGTCGCCACCCTGTCGCTGCTCCTGTTCTCGCGCGACGCGGATTCCGTGCTGCTCGTCGCGATGGCGCTCGGCTCGCAGCTGTTCTTCATGGGGCTCGCCCGGCGGCTCTACACCTCGACCGTCGGGGCGCTGCAGTCGCGGGCGGAGAAGGACGCGATCTTCGGCGAGCTCGAGCAGGCCAAGGCGAATTCCGACGAGGCGCGGCGCCGCGCCGAGGAGGCGAACCTCGCCAAGTCGCGCTTCCTGGCCACCATGAGCCACGAGCTGCGCACGCCGCTCAACGCGATCCTGGGCTTCTCCGAGGTGATGAAGAACGAGGTGTTCGGGCCCCACACCGCCCCGAGCTACCAGGAATACTCGAACGACATCCACGACAGCGGGATGCACCTCCTCAACCTCATCAACGAGATCCTCGACCTCTCACGCATCGAGGCCGGGCGCTACGAGCTGAACGAGGAGGCGCTGCTCCTCGCCCACATCGTCGAGGAATGCCGCCACATGATGGGCCTGCGCGCCCGCCAGAAGGGTCAGACCTTCCTGGATTTCGTGGACGATTCGCTGCCCCGCCTCTGGGCCGACGAGCGGGCTCTCCGGCAGATCGTCCTGAACCTCCTGTCGAACGCCGTGAAGTTCACGCCGCCGGGGGGGGAGATCAGCATCAAGGTCGGCTGGACGAGCTCGGGCGGCCAGTACGTGGCGGTGAAGGACAGCGGGCCGGGCATCCCCGAGGACGAGCTCGGCACGGTGATGTCGTCCTTCGGGCGCGGCTCCCTGGCGATCAAGACCGCCGAGCAGGGCTCCGGCCTCGGATTGCCGATCGTGAAGGGTCTCGTCGACCTCCACGGCGGCCAGTTCCAGCTGAAGTCGAAGCCCCGCGAGGGCACCGAGGTGATCGTCACCCTGCCGGCGACCCGCGTGATGGACACCCTGGCGGCCGTGAGCGTCGAGCCCGCCGCGGACGCGGCGAAGGCCCCGGCCAAGGCGGCCTGACGGCCCCAAGGCGGCCTGATGGTCCCAAGGCTGCCTGATGGCCCCGAGGCGGCTTGACGGCCCCAAGGCGGCCTGGCGGATCCGAGGCGGCCTGACGGCCCCAAGGCGGCCTGGCGACCGCGCCGAGAATTGCCGAGGATCGAGGCCCTCAGCCCTCGGAACGCCCGGAGACGCCAGCCTGCGCGAAGGTCGCCATGTCGCGGTGGCAGGCGAGCGCCCCCTTCAGGAGGCCGAGCGCCATCGCGGCCCCCGAGCCCTCGCCGAGGCGCATGCCGAGGGCGAGCAGCGGCACCAGCCCGAGGCGCTCCAGCACCTCCGCGTGCGCGCCCTCGGCCGAGACATGGCCCGCGAGGCAATGGTCGAGGGCGCCCGGGTCGAGGGCGTGCAGGATCGCCGCGGCCGCGGTGGCGACGTAGCCGTCGAGCACGACCGGCACGCGCTGCAGGCGCGCGGCCAGGATCGCGCCGGCCATCGCGGCGATCTCGCGGCCGCCGAGGCGCGCCAGCACCTCCAGCGGGTCGTCGAGATGGCCCGCATGATGGGAGAGCGCCGCCTCGACGGCCGCCACCTTGCGGCCGATCCCCGCCTCGTCGAGGCCGGTGCCACGCCCGACCCAGCGGGCGGCCTCGCCCCCGAACAGGGCCGCGTAGAGGGCGGCCGCGATCGTGGTGTTGCCGATGCCCATCTCGCCGACCGCGAGGCAATCGGTGCCGGCCGCCACCGCCTCCATGCCGAACGCCATGGTGGCGACGCAGGCCTTCTCGTCGAAGGCGGGCCCTATCGTGATGTCGCCCGTGGGCATGTCGATGGCGAGGTCGAACACCTTGAAGCCGAGGCCGTAGGCGGCACAGATCTGGTTGATCGCCGCGCCGCCGGCCGCGAAATTGTCGAGCATCTGGCGGTTCACCGCGTCCGGAAAGGCCGAGACGCCCCGGGCCGTGACCCCGTGGCTCCCCGCGAAGACGCAGACGAGGGGGCGGTCGAGGCTCGGGCTGCCCTTGCCCTGCCAGGCGCCGAGCCACGCGACGAGGTGCTCCAGGCGTCCGAGGGCGCCGGCAGGTTTCGTCAGGCTCGACTCGCGTTCGGCGATCAACTCCGCCGCCGCGCGATCCGGTCCGGGCATCGATCCGATCAGGCGGCGGATATCGGCGAAGGGGCTCTCCTGGGTCATGGGGCTCTCTGGTCAGGGTCGGTGAGGTGGCGGGACGACGCGCGAACAATCCTGTGGGCGGCCCCGCCCCGATGGAGGGCCGCCTCGGGCGGGAGCTATAACGGGGGCGGCGGCAGGGGTGAAGGCGAGGCGCGATGCACGAGGGTTCCGGCGGCTCGGGCGAGGGCGACATCCCCGGTATCGGCCTCGCCCACGATCTCGCCGCCTGCCTCCGCTTCTACTCCCGGCTGCCCGTGCCGCGGCTCCCGGGGGAGGCCGACCCGCACGCGACCCCGGATTTTCGAACGGTGCCCCGGATGCTGCCTGTGGCCGGCGTGCTCCTGGCCCTGCCGGCCGGCCTGATGCTCCTCGCGGCCAAGGGGCTGGGCCTCGGCCCCTTCCTGGCCGCCACCCTCGCGGTCGCGGTCGCGGTCCTCGTCACGGGCGCGCTGCACGAGGACGGCCTCGCCGACCTCGCCGACGGGTTCGGCGGCGGCGCGACCCGCGAGCGGCGCCTCGAGATCATGCGCGACAGCCGCATCGGCAGCTACGGCGGCGTCGCGCTGGTGCTGACCCTGTCCCTGCGCATCGGCGCGCTGGCCACCCTCCTCGACCGGACCGGGGCCGTCCCGGCGGCCGCGGCGCTCGTCCTCGCGGCGAGCCTGTCGCGCGTCGCGGCGCTTGTCCCGATGGTGCTGCTCGGGCCGGCGCGGCCGGGTGGCGCGAGTGCCGCCGTCGGCCGGCCCGGCACGGCCACGGTGGGGATCGCGGCCGGGACCGGTCTCGTCCTGACGCTCCTCGCCCTCCCCTTCGGATTGCCCCTCGGAGGCCTCGCGCTGATGCCGGTCCTCGCCCTCGCGGCGTCCCTCGCCCTGAGCGCGATCGCCCGGGCCAAGATCGGCGGCCAGACCGGCGACGTGATCGGCGGCTGTCAGCAGGTCGCCGAGATCGCGGCCCTGCTCGGCCTGATCGCCGGGGTGCCGGCGTGAGCTGGCCCGGCGGGACGGGCTTGATCGCGGGGCGGCCTTGCGGGCATGGACGGACGCCATGACCCTGCCGTCGCGCCCCAAGCCCTCCAGTCCCTGCACCAAGGTCTGTGTCCTCGACGCGGCCACCGGCCTCTGCGAGGGCTGCGGGCGCACCCGCGACGAGATCGCCCTGTGGGGCTCGATGTCGGAGCCGCAGCGCCTCGCCATCATGGCGGGTCTCGAAGCGCGGTTGACGCGTGCCCGTCTCAAGCGCGGGCAGGTGCCGGCGTCCACATGATGTATCTCGGGCTCATCGCTCTCGGGCTGGTTCTCGTCGTGCTGATCGCGACGGACGGGAGCAGCCGCACCGGAGGTCTGATCGAGCCCGACCAGCTCGCCGGGCTCGCCTGGGGCGGCACCATCCTGGCCCTGGTGGCGGCGGGGTTCTGGCACCAGTTCCGCGAGCGGATGGGCGAGAACCTGCGCTACCTGCTGATCTGGGCGCTGCTGGGGTTCGCCTGCCTCGCCGCCTACGCCTACCGCGACCAGTTCCAGGCGGTCGGCGCCCGCGTGATGGGCGAGCTGCGGCCGGGCGTCGCCGCGGTCGGCCCCGGTGGCACCGTCACCATCACGCGCCGCGCCGACGGTCCCTTCGCGGTGCGGGCGGACGTGAACGGGCAGAGCCAGAGCTTCACCTTCGACACGGGGGCGAGCGCGGTGGTGCTCACCGCCGAGAACGCGGCGGCGCTCGGCATCCGCCCGGCGGACAGCGCGTTCTCCACCCGGGTCGCGACCGCGAACGGCGTGACCTACGCGGCCCCGATCTTCCTCGACAGCATCCGGATCGGGCCGATCACCGAGCGGCGCGTGGCCGCCATGGTGAGCCGGCCCGGCGCCCTCTCGGACAACCTCCTGGGTCAGAGCTTCCTGAGCCGCCTGCCCTCCTACGAGGTCCGCGGCGACCGGCTGATCCTTCAGGCGCGCTGAGCCGGGCCCAGCGCCCCCGCGCGCTCAGAACCGATCGGTGAGGTTGCCCTCGACCGCATGGGTCTCGGCGCGGTTGCCGACCCCGGCCCGTATCGGCGGCGCCGGGCGTCGCGTTCGGGGGCCCCTGAGGTCAGGCCGGCCTCGGCCACGAGGGCGGACCGGTCGGTCGGCAGGCCGGCGCCGAGGAAGCTCGTATCAAATACATTTACGTGTTTTTGCAGTAATTGCTCAAGCTGCAGTTGTTTCGAGCGCGATGTCTGCTTGGGAGACGTGGGCTGCCGCTTCGCGCAACGTGGCGAGCCCGGCATCGTTGCGCGAGCCGTGCGTGGCGAGGTGGCGCCGATAGGCCCGGGCGCCGGGGCGGCCGTTGAACAGGCCGAGCATGTGCCGGGTCAGGTTGTGCAGGCGAGCTCCCCCGGCCAGCGCGTCGGCGAGGTAGGGGGCGAAGGCCTCGATCGCCTCGAAGGCGTCGGCGACGGGGGCCGGCTCGCCGAACAGCTCGGGATCGACCGCGATGAGGCGGGCCGGATCGCTGTAGGCGGCACGCCCCATCATCACGCCGTCGACCTCGTCGAGGCGGGCGCGGGCCTGCGCCAGCGTGCCGATCCCGCCATTGACGGCGATCGGCAGCGCGGGCCGGGCCCGCTTCAGGCGCGCCACCCGACCGTAATCGAGGGGCGGCACGTCGCGGTTCTCCTTCGGGGACAGGCCCTGGAGCCAAGCCTTGCGGGCATGGACCACGAGGCCGTCGACGCCGGCCCGCACCACGGCCTCCGCCAGGGCATCGAGGGCGGCTTCCGGATCCTGGTCGTCGACGCCGATCCGGCACTTCACCGTCACCGGAACCGAGACGGCCGCCTTCATGGCCGCGACGCATTCCCCCACGAGGGCGGGCTCGCGCATCAGGCAGGCGCCGAAGCGCCCGTCCTGCACCCGGTCGGAGGGGCAGCCGACATTGAGGTTGATCTCGTCGTAGCCGTAGCCCTCGGCGATCCGCGCCGCCGCGGCGAGGTCGGCCGGGTTCGAGCCGCCGAGCTGCACCGCCACCGGATGCTCGATCGGCGAGAAGCCGAGCAGGCGCTCGCGGGGCCCATGCAGCACCGCTCCCGTCGTCACCATCTCGGTGTAGAGGCGGGCGCGGCGCGTCAGCACGCGGTGGAGCGCCCGGCAATGCCGGTCCGTCCAGTCCATCATGGGCGCGACCGAGAAGCGGATGTCGGCGGGTATCATCGGGCCGAGATAGCGGCCGCGCGGCCGCGCATCAACGCGGGCGCCGCGCGGGACTGCCCCTCAGTGGTCGTGCTTGCAGCTGGGGCCGTGGACGTGAGCGTGTCCATGCGCGTGGTCCTGCTGCGCATGGTCCTGCGCGTGGCTGTGTGCATGCTCATGGCTGTGTGCATGCTCATGGCGGTGCGCCTGCTCATGGGCATGACCTTCATGGGCATGACCTTCCTGGGCATGACCTTCATGAGCATGATCATGCGCGTGGCCGTGATCGGCGTGGGCGTGGTCATGATCGTGCGGGTGGTCGTGGTGGCCGTGATCGTGCCCGCAGGTGCTGTGGTCGTGGGCCTCCCGCTCGGGGCGGAAGGCGCGGGTCACGGCCGTCGCGGTGCAGCCCTGGCCGCGGATGAGCTCCGCCGTGGCGGGGGAGGCCGGCACGTAGAGCACGTCGGCGCCGATCTCGGCCGGGACGTGGTTGCCGCCGAGCTGCCAGGCGAGGCGCACCAGCCGCGCCGGGTTCTCGGCGCGCACCTCCAGCAGCGCCTCGCCGGCCGCCCGGACCGCGATCAGGCGGCCGTCCTCAAGGCGCAGGGCGTCGCCGTCCTCGAGTGTCGCGGCCTTGGGCAACGCCAGGTCGAAGCGGAGGCCGCCCTCGGCGGTCAGAGGGGCGTGGCCCCGGCCCCGGCCGGCATGGTCGAGGGTGACGGTGTCGACGATCCCTTCGGGGCGGACCGCGGGCTTCCGGACGATCGTGGTGGCGCGCAGCATGGTGTCCTCGTTTAGCATCCCGCCGGGGCGGGTCATCGGCCTGCCCTGGGCCGGGCGGATGGGGCCTCGCACGGGCATGTTGGCCCGGCGACGCACGAATGAAAGGTTTTTCGTTTGGCGCACGGTCCTTGGCGGGAACCTTGGCCATACGGCGTGCATTCCCCAGCCATAATAGCTAAGCTCGCCCCGCACCACGGCGAAACGCCGGACTCGATCATGCACAAGGGAGTCTCGACCTCATGAAGAAGATCATGGCTGCGGCCCTGGCCGCCACCCTCGCGCTCTCCGTCGGCGCCTGCAACACGCCCCAGGACCGCGCGCTCGGCGGCGCCGGCCTCGGCGCCCTCGCGGGTGCGGCGATCGGCGGTGCCGCGACGGGTCGGGCGGGGGGCGCCCTCGCGGGTGCGGCGATCGGCGGCGCCGGCGGCGCCATCGCGGGTGCCGCCACGGCGCCCCAGTGCCCCTACGGCACCTACCGCGACCCCTACGGCAACGTCTACTGCCGCTGATCCTGGCACCGAGTTTCGGCATCGGGGGCCGGAGCCTTGCGCTCCGGCCCCTTTTTTGCGCTGAACGGAGAGGCTATCCAGCCGGTTCTTCTCATCCGTATCCCGGGGGGCGCTCTGACGGGCGCACGCTCCCGACAGCCCCCTTAGCGCTCACCGATGCCCCACCCTCCCTGCGACAGACCGCGCCCGCCGCGAGGGCCGCGATGACCTCCGGAATCTGGGGCAAGCTCGGCGGGGTCGGGCTCGGCATGGCGATCGGTGGGCCGCTCGGGGCTCTGGCCGGGGGAGTGGCCGGTCACTTCCTCGTCGACCGCGAGGGCGCGCTCTTCGGGGCGACGCCGCGGGACGTGGTGTTCACCACCGGCCTCGTCGCGCTCGCCGCCAAGATGGCGAAGTCCGACGGCGTGGTGACCCAATCGGAGGTCGAGGCCTTCGGCAAGGTCGTGCAGGTCGAAGAGAGCGAGCGGCCCGGCGTCGTGCGCCTGTTCGACCTCGCCAAGAAGACCGCCAGCGGCTTCGAAGCCTATGCCCACCAGATGGCCTCCGCCTTCCAGGACGAGCCGGCGCTCCTCGAGGACGTGCTCGACGGCCTGTTCCACGTCGCCAAGGCGGACGGTGCCATCCACGAGGCGGAGGAGCGCTATCTCCGGGCGGTGGCCGAGATCTTCGGCTTCGACGCGGTGGCCTTCCGGCGCATCGCCGCCCGCCATGTCAGCCTCGCGGACGACGCCTACCTCGTGCTCGGCCTGGAGCCGGAGGCGGGTGATGCGGAGGTGAAGGCCTGCTACCGCAAGCTCGTGGCGGAGAATCACCCGGACCGGGCCATCGCCCGCGGGTTGCCGCCGGAAGCGGTCGCCATCACGACGCGCCGGCTCGCGGCGATCAACGCCGCCTATGACCGGATCGCGTCAGAGCGGGGCCTGCGGTGAGTGCGACGCCCGAGAGCCCCGTCGCCAGAAGCGTCGTGCCCTCGCCCAATCACGGCGAGCGGCGGGGGGCGCCGCCCGACATGCTCATCCTGCACTATACCGGGATGGAGAGCGCGCCCGTCGCGCTCCAGCGCCTCGCCAACCCGCTGGCCGAGGTCTCGGCCCATTACTTCGTGTTCGAGGACGGGCGCGTGGTGCAGATGGTGCCGGAAGGCCGCCGCGCCTGGCACGCGGGACAGGGCGCCTGGAAGGGCGAGCGGGACATCAACTCGCGCTCCCTCGGCATCGAGATCGCCCATCCGGGCCACGTCGGCGGCCTGCCGCCCTATCCGGAGGCGCAGATCGCCTCCGTGATCGCCCTCGGCCGCGACCTCGTCCGGCGCTGGGCGATCCCCCCCGAGCGGGTTCTGGCGCATTCCGACATCGCCCCCGAGCGCAAGGAGGATCCGGGGGAGGTCTTCCCCTGGGACCGGCTCGCCCATGCGGGCCTCGGGCACCACGTCCCCCCGGCACCGATCCGGGACGGGCGCTTCTTCGCGCAGGGCGATTCCGGTCAGCCGATCGAGGCCCTGCAGGCGATGCTCGGCCTCTACGGCTACGACCTGCCGGTGACGGGGCGCTTCGATGCCCGCACCCACGCGGTCGTGACCGCCTTCCAGCGTCATTTCCGGCAGGCGCGCGTGGACGGCGTCGCCGACGCCTCGACAATCATGACGCTGCGCGATCTGATCGCGGCCGTTCCGGGCTGACGAGACGAACCCGCCATGCAACCTCGCGATCAGGCGCGCGGGCGAGGGCCTGTCGCTCGCCGGCAAGGCCAGCCCCCGGGGCGCGGCCCCCTCGCCTTCACGGACGGCGAGACGGGTGTGGCCGCCACCGACGACGCGGACGGGACGGCGTGCGGTATCCGGATGCGCCTGCCGCCGCCGCTCCTGATCGCCGAGAGCAACACAGGCTGCGGCGGCATGAACGTGAGCTTCACGGGCATCTACACCCGCCGCCCCTGAGAGCGGGCTCAGGCCCGCCCGCGAAGCTCGGCCTCGCGCTCCACCCGGGGCGCGGCGCTCACGGTGACGTCCCCGCGGGTGCGCCACAGGCTGTAGACGATCCCGCCGGCGAGCAGCCCGACCGTGACGGCGAGCGAGACCCAGGGCGGCACGTCGACGAGTTCGAAGGTGTCGGCCACGACGATCTTGCCGCCGATGAAGATCAGGATGAAGGCGAGCGCCGTCTTGAGATAGGCGAAGCGCTCGACCATGGCGGCGAGGGCGAAATAGAGGGCGCGCAGGCCCAGGATCGCGAAGATGTTCGAGGTGTAGACCACGAAGGTATCGGTGGTGATGGCGAAGATCGCCGGCACGCTGTCGACCGCGAAGATCACGTCGGCGCCGTTGACGAGCACCAGCGCCAGCGCGAGCGGCGTCAGCCAGAGGACGGGCTTGCCGGTCGTCGGGCTCGGCTTGCGCACCATGAAGTGCTGGCCATGCAGCTCGGGCGTGATGCGCAGGGTCTTGCGCAACCAGCGGACGGCGGTGTTGTCCTGGATGTCGCCCGCATCCTCCTCCTTGGAGAACAGCATCTTGAGGCCGGCATAGATTAGGAAGGCGGCGAACAGGGACAGCACCCAGGCCGCCTGATGCACCAGGGCCGCGCCGAGGCCGATCATCAGGCCGCGCAGCAGGATCGCCGCGAGGATGCCCCAGACCAGCACCCGGTGCTGGGCCGCCAGCGGGATGCCGAGCGCCGAGAGGATGACCGCGATGACGAAGACGTTGTCCATCGACAGCGACTTCTCGACCACGAGGCCGGCCACGTATTCCTGTCCGGCCTGGGGCCCGAGATACCACCAGACCCAGCCGCCGAAGATCAATCCGAGGGTCAGGTAGAAGGCGGTGAGCCCGAGGCTCTCCTTGACGCCGATCTCGTGATTTTTGTCGCGGTGGAGCAGTCCGAGGTCGAAGGCGAGCAGTCCGAGGATCAGGGCGTGGAAACCGAGCCACATCCAGACCGGCTTGCCAAGCCACGCGATATACAGAAAATCAACCATGCGGGACCGTGATGCTTCTTTCGAAAGGAAAGCATCGGCTCCGACATCACGGAAGCATCACTGTGCATCCCGCCAGAGGGGCCCGCAGCCGATCAACGCGAGTTAAGGACCGGATAGCGTCGAATCAAGGGCGCGTCCTCATGGGTCGCATCGCCTTGACACAGGCGCCACGCTCGCTTCTTCCGCAGGGATGGAGATGCAGGCGGATGACGGGATCGCGATCGTCGGCGGCGGGCCGGCCGGGCTCGCGGCGGCCGAGGTGCTGGCCGGGGCCGGACGATCCGTCACGGTCTATGAGCGGATGCCCTCGGTCGGGCGCAAGCTCCTGATCGCGGGGCGCGGCGGCCTCAACCTCACGCACAGCGAGCCGCTGCCGGCTTTCCTCGCCCGCTATCACCCGGCGGGCAGCCTCGCGGAAGCGATCGCGGCCTTCCCGCCCGATGCCCTGCGGGCCTGGTGCGAAGATCTCGGGGAGCCGACCTTCGTCGGGTCGAGCGGACGGGTGTTCCCGAGGAGCTTCAAGGCCTCGCCCCTGCTGCGCGCCTGGCTCGGGCGGCTCGGGGCGGCGGGCGTCCGCGTTCTCACCCGCCATCGGCTCGTCGGCGCGGAGGCCGGCCGGCTCACCTTCGAGACGCCGGAGGGGGTCCGGAGGGTTGCGCCCCGCGCGACGCTCCTGGCGCTCGGGGGGGCCAGCTGGCCGCGCCTCGGCTCGGACGGGGCCTGGGTCCCGCTGCTCGAAGGACAGGGCGTGCCGGTCTCGGAGCTGCGTCCGGCGAATGTCGGGTTCACGGTCGCCTGGTCGGAGGTGTTCCGGTCGCGCTTCGCCGGGGAGCCCGTGAAGCGGATCGCCCTCACCGCGGACGGCCTCACGGTGCGGGGCGAGGCGGTGATCACCCGGGACGGGATCGAGGGGGGCGCCGTCTACGCCCTGTCGCGGCTCCTGCGCGAGAGGATCCGCGCGAGCGGGGAGGCCCAACTTGTTCTCGACCTGCGGCCCGATCTGTCCGAGGCGGCCCTGGCCCGGCGCCTCGGGGCCCCGCGCCCCGGCGAGTCGATGGCGACGCGCCTGCGCAAGGCCGCGGGCCTGTCCCCCGTCGCGGCCGGGCTCCTGCGCGAGGCGGCCGGCCTGACCCTGCCGCCCCCCGCCCCGGACCTTGCCGCCCTGATCAAGTCCGCGCCCCTGAGGCTTCACGGAACGCAAGGGATGGAGCGGGCGATCTCGACGGCCGGCGGCGTCCGCGCGGCGGCCCTCGACGCGCGCTTCATGCTGCGGGAGCGGCCCGGGACCTTCCTGGCCGGCGAGATGCTGGATTGGGAGGCGCCGACCGGGGGCTACCTGCTGCAGGGCGCCTTCGCGAGCGGCCGGGCGGCCGCCGCCGGGATGATCGCCTGGCTCAAGGAGGCGGAGGCCTCATAGCCTGCTGCAGAACCCCACCATGCCGGTGGCCTCGCTCGGGCAGGCCGCGCTCGCCGTGCCCCCTGCCCCCGGCGTGAAGACCGGGCTGCCCTCCTTGAGGCAGTAGGCCGAGACGAAGACCTCGCCTTCCGCGCAGGACAGGACGCAGCCGCTCGCCGGACAGCTCTCCGTGCGGACAGCGCGGAACGGGGCCGGGCCCGGATCGCTCGCGAGGCCGACCGCGCCCGCCGCACCCGCAGGTCCGGCCTGTCCCTGCGGGCCCGCCTCGCCCTTCGATCCGGGACTGCCCTTCGGACCCGGCTCTCCCTTGAGCCCCGCCTCGCCCTTGAGCCCCGCCTCGCCCTTGGGGCCCGCCTCGCCCTTGAGCCCCGCCTCGCCCTTGGGGCCCGCCTCGCCCTTGGGGCCCGCCTCGCCCTTGAGGCCGGCCTGTCCCTGCGGCCCCGGAGGGCCTTGCAGCCCGGCCACGCCCTGGGGTCCGGTCGGGCCCGAGGGGCCGGCGGGTCCCGCCGGCCCCTCGGGGGCACAATTCGCCACCACGACCTCGCGCTCGTCCTCGTCGGCCTTGAGCGTGGCGACGCAGGTCGAGGGCCGATGGGGCAGGCGAAACAGGAAGCGGCCGCGCTTGTCGGCCATGACCGAGATGTCCTCGTCCATCACCACCACGGTGCCGCCCTTGCGCACGGAGCCGGAGATCCTGAGGTCCCCCGCCTCGATGCGGGCGTCGTAGACCATGATCGGCTGGCTCGGCGCCGGGACGCCGCGCGGCCGCGGCTGGGCTCCGCGCGGCCGCGGACGGGATTGGCGCGCGGGCGAGGCCTGGGGCTGGGCCTGCATGCCCGGCGGCTCCTGCTGCGCCGAGACCGGGATTGCACAGGCGAGCGGAAGCAGGCCGAGCACGGCCGTGGCGACGCGAACGAGGTGCATGAACATTTCCCCGATGGATGGCCCGGCGCCGTGGCCGCGCGGGCGGGGCGGACATTGCCGCCCGGTCCTCGCCGGGGTCAACCCTCGGTTCGGGGCTCGCAGGCTGCATGGACCAACCCATGGCCGCGATCGCGATCGAGCCGCAATCCACAGCTGTCCACACCTCTCCACAGGCCAAGCCCCTGACAGGGGACGGAAAACATCATGGCGCCGGAAACCGATTGAGTATGTTCTTGTTTTGTTCTTAGTTTCCCACATCCCTGGCCGCCGGATCGGAGCCTGTCGGAATGGAGCGGTCGCGTGACGCGGAGCCGGATGAGGACGACCCGAGACCGGACCGCGCCGCGGCCCTCGCGAGCCTTCGGGAACTCGTGGCGTCCGACCGGACGCGGCGCGATCCCGGCGCGGCCCTGCCCCTCGGCGTCCCCGCCCTCGACGACCGGCTGCCTGCCGGCGGCCTCGGGCTCGGCCTGCCTCACGAGGTCGCGCCCGAGGCCGAGGGCGACGAGCCGGCCGCCCTCGGCTTCACCCTGGCCCTCATCGCCCGGCATCTCGGGCTGGCGGGAGGCGAGGCGCTTCTCGTCATCGCGCCGGGACACCCGACCCCCTACGGCCACGGATTGTCCGGGCTCGGGCTCGATCCAGACCGCATCCTGCTGTTCGAGGTGGGCAGCGACGACGAGGCCTACCTTGCCATCGAGGAAGCCCTGCGGACACGGGGCCTGCGGGCGGTGGCAGGGTTCCTCGATGCCGGCCTGCCCTTGAAGCAGGGACGCCGCCTGCAACTCGTCGCCGAAGCCTCAGCTCCCCTCCTCCTCGTCCTGCGTCCGGCCCGCGCCGACCTGCCCAACGGGGCGGCGACACGCTGGCGGATCGGCGGCGCGCAGGGCGCGCGGGACCGGTTCGGCTGTCTCCTGCGCCCGCGCTGGCGGGTGCATCTCGAACGCTGCCGAAACGGGCGGCCGGGCACGTGGCTCTTGGAGTGGGATCATGCCGCGCATCGTTTCGGTTTGCCTGACGCACTGGCCGATCACGCGCCTGCGGCGCGCGCAGGCCGTTCCTGACGACGGGACCCCGCTCGCCGTCGCGGCCGTCGGTCCGGGGGGCCTGCGCCTCACGGCGGTCGACGCGCGCGCCCGGGCGCTGGGCTTGCGGTCCGGCGAGCCCCTGGGACGGGTGCGGGCGCGGATCGGCACGCCGCTCCGGGTTCATCCGGCCGACCCGGAGGCCGATGCGGCGGCCCTGGTGCGGCTCTGCCTCTGGGCCCAGCGCTACACGCCCTGCGTCGCGCCCTTCGGGAGCCCGGAGGGGGGCGAGGGCTTCTTCCTCGACGTGGAGGGCGCGAGCCATCTCCAGGGCGGCGAGGCGGAGCTGATGGCCGATCTCGCCGGGCGGCTCTCGGCCCACGCCATCCCGGCCCGGCTGGCGCTCGCCGACACGGCCGGCGCGGCCTTCGCCCTCGCCCGGCACGGATCCGGCCGCAGCATCGTGCCCCCCGGCGGATGCGCGGATGCCCTGCGGGCGCTTCCCATCGAGGCCCTGCGGCTCGAGGCCGGCCTCGTCACGGCCCTGAAGCGCCTCGGCCTGCGCCGGATCGGGGCGCTCGCCGAGGCGCCCCGCGCCCCGCTGGCACGCCGCTTCGGCGAGGTCCTGCTCACGCGCCTCGATCAGGCGCAGGGCCACCGGCCGGAGCCGCTGGTCCCGATCGGGGAAGCGACCGCCTACGGGGCCACGCGCGGCTTCCTCGATCCGATCAGCCAGCAGGACACCATCGTGGCCTGCGTGCACCGGTTGATGCGGGAGATCGCGCCGCGCCTCGCGGCCGACGGCCTCGGCGCCTGCAGCCTGCGCCTCACCCTGCACCGGGTCGACGACGTGATGCGCGGCCTCGATCTCGGCTTCGCCGAGCCGACCCGGTGCGCGGAGCACGTGGCGCGCCTGCTGCGCCTGCGCCTCGAACGGCTCGGCTCCGATCTCGACGCGGGCTTCGGCTTCGAGACCGTGCGCCTCGACGTGACGGGCACCGGGGCGATGCTGGAGCGGCAGGCGGCGCTCTCGGCCGTCGCGGTCCCGGAGCCCCTGGCCCTCGGCCGGCTCGCGGACGCCCTGCGCCAGCGCACCGGCCGGCGGGTGATCCGCCTGGAGCCGCGGGCGAGCCATGTCCCGGAGCGGGCGGACATGCTGGCGCCGTGGCGGAACCGGGCCGGCAGGCTGAGGCCATCCCCAGAGCCCGTCACCCGCGTGACCCTGAACTGGCCGGGACCGGAGGACGGCCTGCGCCCGCGCCCCCTCGTGCTGTTCGAGCGCAGCGAGGCGACCGAGGTCATCGCGCTGGCGCCCGAGGGACCGCCCGAGCGCTTCCGCTGGCGACGGCGGCTGCACCGCGTCGCCCATGCGGAGGGCCCGGAGCGCATCGCCGCCGAGTGGTGGCATGCGCCGGCGCCGGCACGCGACTACTACGTCGTCGAGTGCGAGGCCGGCCGCCGGCTCTGGCTCTACCGGGACGGCGCCCATGCCCCCGGCGAGCCGGCGGCCTGGTACGTCCACGGGCTCTTCGCGTGACCGCAGCGCCGGCCTATGCCGAGCTCGCGGTGTCGACCAACTTCTCATTCCTGCGGGGCGCCTCGCACCCTCAGGAATATGTGGAGCAGGCGCTCGGCTACGGGCTCTCGGCCATCGGCATCGCCGACCGCAACACCTTCGCGGGACTTGTGCGGGCCTACGCGGCGGCCCGGGTCAAGCCCGGGAAGCCGGACGGGCCGCGCCGGCCGGAGACGTGGAACATCCGCTTCCTGCCCGGGGTGCGCCTCGTCACCGAGGAGGGGTTCGAGGCGGTCACCTACCCGATGGACCGGACCGCCTACGGGCGCCTGTGCCGGCTCCTGTCGGCGGGCAACCGGCGCTCGTGGAAGGGGCAGTGCCGCTTCGGGTTCACCGAGATGCTGGAGGCGGCCGAGGGCCAGATCTTCATCGCGATGCCGCCGGGACGCCGGCTCACGCCGCCGAAATCCTTCGCGGCCCATCTCGAGGCCCTAGCCATGGCGGCCCCCGGCCGGACCTATCTCGGCGGCAGCCACGCGCATCGGGGCGACGAGCGGCGCCGGCTCGGTGGGCTGGCGGAGATCGGCGACCGTCTCGGCGCCCCCCTCGTGGCGGTCTCGGACGCGCTCTACCATCACCCCGACCGCCGGCCGCTCCAGGACGTGCTGACCTGCATCCGCGAGGGCTGCCGGCTCGCCGAGGCCGGCTACCGCCTGGAGGCCAATGCCGAGCGTCACCTGAAGCCCCCTGCCGAGATGGCACGCCTCTTCGCCGAGCATCCCCACGCGCTCCACCGCACCCTCGAGATCGCCGAAGCCTGCGACTTCTCCCTCGGCGAGCTTCACTACGAGTATCCCGACGAGCCGGTGCCGCCGGGCCGGACGCCGCAGGCCTATCTGGAGGAGAAGACCTTCGAGCGGGCCCGCTGGCGCTTTCCGGACGGCGTTCCCGAGGGCGTCGAGGCGACGCTCCACGAGGAGCTTCGCCTCATCGCGAAGATGAACTACGCGCGCTACTTCCTCACCCTGTTCGACCTCGTGGAATTCGCCCGCGACAAGGGCATCCTCTGCCAGGGGCGCGGCTCGGCGGCGAACTCCGCCGTCTGCTTCTGCCTCGGCATCACCGCCGTCGACCCCGCCAAGCACCGCCTGCTCTTCGCCCGCTTCATCTCCGAGAACCGGGACGAGCCCCCCGACATCGACGTCGATTTCGAGCACGAGCGGCGCGAGGAGGTGATCCAGTACCTCTACGGCAAGTATGGCCGCGAGCGGGCCGCGATCTGCTCCACCGTGATCCATTACCGGCCCCGCTCGGCCATCCGCGAGGTCGGCAAGGTGCTGGGGCTCACCGAGGACGTCACCACGGCCTTGTCCGAGACGGTCTGGGGCTCCTGGGGCAAGGACCTGCCGGACAGGCACGTGACGGAAGCCGGGCTCGACCCGGCCAACCCGGCGATCCGGCAGGCGGTGGATCTCGCGGTCTCGCTGATCGGCTTCCCGCGCCACCTGTCGCAGCATGTCGGCGGCTTCGTGCTGACCCGCGGGCGCCTCGACGAGACGGTCCCGGTCGGCAACGCCGCCATGCCGGACCGCACCTTCATCGAGTGGGACAAAGACGACATCGACGTCCTCGGCCTGATGAAGGTCGACGTGCTGGCGCTCGGCATGCTGACCTGCTTGAAGCGCGGCCTCGCCTTCCTGGAGCGCGATTACGGCCTGGATTACCCGACCCTCGCCGATCTGCCGCAGGACGACGCGGCCGTCTACGCGATGCTGAGCCGGGCCGATTCCGTCGGCGTCTTCCAGGTCGAGAGCCGGGCGCAGATGTCGATGCTGCCGCGCCTGAAGCCGAAGGAATTCTACGACCTCGTGGTGCAGGTCGCGATCGTCCGTCCCGGCCCGATCCAGGGGGACATGGTCCACCCCTACCTGCGCCGCCGCGCCGGGATCGAGGAGGTCGTCTTCCCGGCCCCTCACCCCGACCAGGGTTCGGCCGACGAGCTATACGCGGTCCTGCACCGGACCTTCGGCGTGCCGCTGTTCCAGGAGCATGCCATGCAGATCGCCATCACGGCGGCGGGCTTCACCCCCGCCGAGGCCGACGGCCTGCGCCGGGCGATGGCGACCTTCCGGCATGTCGGCACCATCGGCTTCTTCGAGGAGAAGTTCGTCGGCGGGATGACGCGGCGGGGCTACCCGAAGGAGTTTGCCGAGCGCTGCTTCGCGCAGATCCGGGGCTTCTCCACCTACGGCTTCCCGGAGAGCCACGCGGCGAGCTTCGCGCTCCTCGTCTATGCCTCGGCCTGGCTCAAGTGCCGCCACCCGGACGTGTTCCTGGCCGCCATCCTCAATGCCCAGCCGATGGGGTTCTACCAGCCGGCCCAGCTCGTGCGGGACGCCCGCGCCCACGGCGTCGAGGTGCGGGGACCCGATGTCAATGCGAGCGACTGGGATTGCACCCTGGAGCCGGCCGCCCATCCCCCGCCCGCCGGCGTGCCGCGGCGCCTCGCGGTTCGGATCGGCCTCCGGCAGGTGAGCGGCCTGCCCGAGGGCGCCATGCGGCGCCTCGTGGCGGTGCGCGGCAACGGCTTCGCCAGCATCGAGGGCCTGCAGGCGGCCCTCGCCCTGCCCCGCAACGCCCTGGAGCGCCTGGCGGAGGCCGACGCCTTCCGCTCCCTCGACCTCGACCGGCGCGCCGCCCTCTGGATGGTGCGCACCCTCGAGGGCACCTCGGCCCGCAAGGCCGCGAAGGCCGCCGCCGAGGCCGGCCCGGATCGGCGCGCGCATCTCCTCGAGACGCCGCTGCCGCTCTTCGCCTTCCATGCCGATGACGGCCTGTTCCGCCAGGAGCCGGCGGTGGCGCTCCCCGCCATGGGCCTCAGCGAGCACGTGGCCGAGGATTACGTGGCCACCGGCCTCTCGCTGAAGGGCCACCCCGTCGCGTTCTTCCGCGAGCGTCTGGGCCGGATCGGGGCGATGCCCGCCCGGGACCATCTCGACGAGGGATTGGCGCCGAACAGCCGCGTCACCGTGGCGGGCCTCGTGCTCACCCGGCAGCGGCCGGGCACCGCCAAGGGCGTGGTCTTCCTGACGATCGAGGACGAGACCGGGATCGCCAACGTCATCGTCTGGCGCAAGGTCTTCGAGGCGAACCGCCGCGTCGCCATGACGGCCCGCTTCCTCGCCGTGCGGGGCCGGGTGCAGCGGGAGGGCTCGGGCGTGCACAAGGTGGTGCACGTGATCGCCGAGCGCTTCCGCGATCTCACGGACGAGTTGCGGGCCCTGCGCGAGGGCGGCGTGAAGCTGCCCCCCGAGACCACGGATTTCGGCGCCCCGATCGACCGGCGGGTCTATCGCAGCCGGGATTTCCATTGAGAGCAGGGGATCGAGCCGGGGGCCCATCCCTCCGCCCTCCCGCTCCTCGACAACGGGAGGCACCCGCGTAGAGTGCCGCCATGCTGCGACTCGCCCTCCCCCTCGCCCTTCTGCTCCTCGTGCCCGGAGCGGCCCTCGCCGACGCCTGCGACGGCCTCGCGCAGCAGATCGCGGGGGCGACCGGCGGCAAGGTCGGGCGGCGCTCGGGACCGAGCATCGACATCCGGATCCCGGGCAGCATCAAGCTCGACCTGACCTGCCGGGCCGAGCCCATCGTGCAGGCGAGTTCCGGCGACCCGACCCCGTCGCCCGTGTTCTTCCGCGACCTCTCCGTCGCCTCCCAGCTCCTCGTCGGCGAATCCGCCGGCACCGTCCAATCCGTGCTCGGCAAGGCCTATCAGACCGCTCTCGCTGAGCGCCGCAAGTCCTTCATCCAGCAGAACGGCTGGTCGGCGAGCTGCTACACCGACACGGCCGGGGCGATCCGCACCCTCTGCTCGGTCGGGCGGATCCCGCCGGGCTGACGCGCGCCGCGCAGACCAGGGAACCCGCGCGCACCCGCCGATGCGCGCCGGTCCCGCCCGGATCAGTACTCGATCACGTCTTCCAGCGCGTAGTGCTTCACCGTCTTGCGGTTGGCGATCAGCTCGTCGACGGTCGGCTCGCCCTTGAGCGCCCGGCCGATGGCGAGCTTCGTCGCCTCGTAATTGGTGCGGTAGAGGTCCTTGCGATCGAGATTGGCGTCCTCGGCGCAGCGCGGGTCGAGCCAGATCATGATGATCATGCAGAGTTCGTCGAGGCCGTCCTTCGGCAGGATGCCCTCGATGATGCAGTCGACGATGGCATCGCCCGTGGCCGCCTGGACCACGCCGCCGAGGAGTTCCACGTACTCGGCCGTGTGGATCGTGGCCTTCGTGGTCATCATGGTGGCGGGGCGCACGAGCTGGTTGAGGTCGCGCACCACGAACATGCGGGTGTGGCCCTGGACCTGCCCCATCATGTTCGCGAAGGCCTGGCCGGCGGGACCGCGGGTCGAGCCGATCAGAACCTCGGGCATCGCGTCCGTGTACTGACCTTCGGCGGCGAGCACGGTCGCCTCGCCGGTGCGGAACCAGATCTCGGACATGTCCTGTTACCCTTCGTGGTGTGACGAGCGCGCAGAAACACTACCGGGGCGCGCAGCGTCAATCGCCGGGGCGCACGACGTCCGGGCGTCCACCTCCCGCAGCCGGGCCTGCGTCGTCACCACCTCCGCTGTCACCACCTCCGCTGTCACCACCTCCGCTGTCTTGGCGTCTGGCCTCTCGCGGCACGATCGTTCATGCAGGGCGGGCATCGCGCGGAGACGACCCGATGCAAAAGAAAGGCGCAGCGCCGATGAGCGGATCACAGCGGAGTCGGGATTGGAGCCTGTCGGTCGCCACGATCGAGGACGGGGTACGACTGGAATTCGGCCTCAACGACCTGGAGGGCCGGCCGCTGACGGCTCTGCTCGATCTCGACCGGAACGAGGCGCGCAACCTCGCCCGCGCCCTGCTCGCCGCTGCGGGCGACGCGATGGAGCGCACGTTCCCGCACCCGCCGGGCGGGACGGACTGAGCCGGATCAGCGCTGGCCCACCCCGACGCCGCCGCGCCCGGGCAGCCGCGGGACCTTGGCGCCGCGCGCCTCGATCGGGCCGGCGCAGCTGTAGACGAACTCGCTCTGCAGGTCGGTGAAGATCGTCTCGCCGGTGATCCGGCAATCCTCACGCACGGTCTCGTCGAGGTAGGTCCGGGCCGCGAGGCGGAAGCGCTGGGTGCGGGACTCGGCCGGGTCGCGCCCCTCGTAGCGCCCGCCGAGGCCGCAGCCCGTCACTTCGCGCAGGGCATTCGAGACGACGAGCATCCGGCGCTGCTGGCGCTGATCGTAGATCTCGTAGGGATCGTTGCAGCCGATGGTGACCACCTGCGGGGTCAGGCTGACATAGGTCTTCGAGATGTAGGAAAACCCGGTGCAGCCCGTCACCGCGAAGCCGAGAGCGCCTACGAGCGTCAGCCCCTTGCCTGTCATCGCCATCCCGACCGAGCCACGCGCCGTCCCGAACCGCCATTGAAGCGGCCGGGCGCCTGCGGTCAAGCCTGAGCCGGTCCCCGGATGGGCCGTCCCCGCGCCTATGCCCAGGCGGTGAGGCCTTCGCCGATGCTCCGGACGTCGATCGCGGCAGCCTGCATGCTCACCGAGATCTCGCGGGTGACGGCACTCTGCTCCTCGATCGAGGCCGTGGCCTGGGTGACGAATTCCTGCACCGAGGCGACCCCGAGGGTGATCGAGCTCAAGGTGTCGGCGACCTCGTCGGAGACCGCCTGCATGGCCGTGATCTCCGTCAGGATCTGGGCCGTCGCCACCGTGGCTTGGTTCGCGAGGTTCTTGACCTCGTTGGCCACGATCGCGAAGCCCTTGCCGGCCTCGCCGGCCCGCACCGCCTCGATCGTGGCGTTGAGAGCGAGGAGGTTGATCTGCTCGGCGATCTTCGTGATCGCCTGGACCACGCCGTCCATCGATTGGGCCGCCGCGCGCAGGCGCCTCTGCGCCTGATCGGCGGCATGGGCCTTGCCGTGAATTCCGTCGACCGCATCCTTCGAGCGGACCATCACCTCGGCGATCTCGGCGACGGAGGCGCTCATCTCCTCGGCGGCCGCGGCGACGGATTGCACGTTGCTCAGCGTCTGCGCGGTGGACGCGACGGCGAGGGCGCGCGCCTCCATGTTGACGGTGACGTCGGTGGCGTATTTGACGATCTTGAACGGCTTCCCGTTCAGGTCGAGGATCGGGTTGTAGGTCGCCTGGATCGAGACCGTCCGCCCGTTGCGGCCGATGCGCGCGAAGATCGCGGAGAAGAACTCGCCCCGGCGCAGGCGCTGCCAGAACTCCTCGTACTCGCGGCTCGCCGCGTAGGCCGGCGTCACGAACATGCGGTGGTGCTGACCGCGCACCTCGCCGATCCGATAGCCCATCGCGTCGCAGAAATTCTCGTTCGCATCGAGGACGACGCCGTTCAGATCGAACTGGATCACCGCCTGCGAGCGGCTGATCGCCTCGAACTGACCGCCGTGATCGGCGGCCCTCAGCTTGGCCTCCGTCACGTCGGTGGCGAACTTCACGACCTTGAAGGGCCGGCCGTCGGCGTCGAAGATCGGGTTGTAGGTCGCCTGGATCCAGACCTCGCGCCCTCCGATCCCGGCGCGCTTGAACTCTCCCTGCTGGTACGCGCCAGCCCGGAGCTTCTGCCAGAAGGACGCGTACTCCCAGCTCTCGATCATGCCGGGATCGACGAACATGCTGTGATGTTTGCCGATGACACTCTGCCGCTCGTAGCCGAACAGCCGCAGGAACATGTCGTTCGCCTCCAGCAGCGTGCCGTCCAGGGACATGTGCAGCACGGCCTGGGACTTGTTGATCGCGGAGACCTGCCCCCTGAAATCGGCGTTGCTCAGCTTCTCGGCGGTGATGTCGGTGGCGAACTTCACGATCCGGGTCGGCCGGCCGCTGCGGTCCAGAACCGGGTTGTAGGTCGCCTGGATCCAGACCTCGCGGCCGCCGCGGCCGAGACGCTTGTGCTCGGCGGATTGGAACTTTCCGCGCTTCAGATTCTGCCAGAACAAGCGGTAGGCGTCGGATTCCGCCGTGTTCGGCTCGACGAAGATGGAGTGATGCCTGCCCTGAACCTCGTCCAGCTCGTAGCCCATGAGGGCGAGGAAGTTGGCATTGGCGTCGAGGATCGTCCCGTCCATCGCGAATTCGACCGTGGACAGGGAGCGGTCGAGGGAGTTGAGGCGCGCGTCGCCGTCACCGCCCGCGCCTCTCGTGTTTCTGAACCACGCCATGACCATCTCCCCGCGACAGTCATGTTGTAGATTGTGCGCACTTAATGGAGCTTTGGCCGCCGCCCCGAGACTGGACGTCGGAAGACAAGCGTAAATGTCCAATCCGGTTCAGCGGCAGACCCACGTGATTTTTTTCGTGCCAATCGTATGAACGATCAGGACAATCGCCGGCCGAAGCAGCGCCAAGCTCCCGGCACCGCAGATCTCCTGCCGAGGTTGAGCATCCGCCCGGCCGCAGGCATTGGCGCGGCCGTGACGGCGCCTCGGAACTCCGGTCCGGATCGCCTCGCAGGGGCCGGCGCGCGGCCCGCGATCACTCGGCCGCGGCGGCGAGGTAGCGCGCCGGGTCGTAGTTGAGGATCGGGCCGAGCCAGCGCTCGACCTCGGTGAGGTCCATGCCCTTGCGCACGGCGTAGTCCTCGACCTGATCCCGCTCCACCTTGGCGACGCCGAAATAGTGGGATTGCGGGTGGGCGATGTAGAGCCCCGAGACCGAGGATCCCGGCCACATGGCGTAGGATTCCGTGAGCCGCACGCCGATGCGCGGCTCGGCTTGAAGCAGGTCGAACAGCGTCACCTTCTCGGTATGGTCGGGCTGGGCCGGGTAGCCGGGCGCGGGCCGGATGCCGGCATAGTCCTCGCGCACGAGATCCTCGGGCGCGAGGGTCTCGTCGGCGGCGTAGCCCCAGAACTCGCGCCGCACCCGCTCGTGCATGCGCTCGGCCAGGGCCTCGGCGATGCGGTCGGCGAGGGCCTTGACGAGGATCGAGCGGTAATCGTCGTTCTGGCGTTCGAAGCGCTCGGCGATGCGCACCTCCTCGAGCCCCGCCGTGACCACGAAGCCGCCGACGTAATCGGCGATGCCGCACCCGGCCGGCGCCACGAAATCCGCGATGCAGGTGTTCGGGCGGCCATCCCGCTTCGAGAGCTGCTGGCGCAGGCCGTGGAAGGTGGCGAGCTTCTCCTGCCGGCTCTCGCCCGTGAAGAGCGCGATATCGTCGCCGACGCTGTTGGCCGGCCAGAAGCCGATCACGGCCTTCGGGTTGAACCAGCGCTCCTCGACGATCTGCTTCAGCATCTCCTGCGCGTCGTCGAACAGGGCCTTGGCGGCCGGACCCTGGTTCGGGTCCTCGAAGATCGCCGGGTAGCGGCCCTTGAACTCGTAGGTCTGCAGGAAGGGCGTCCAGTCGATATAGGGCACGAGGTCGGCGACCTCGTAGGTGCGGAACACCCGGGTGCCGGTGAAGCTCGGCTTCACCGGCTTGTAGCCGGTCCAGTCGATCCGGAAGGCGTTGGCGCGGGCCTTCGCGAGGGGCAGGCGCTGCTTCTCGGCCTCGGAGCGCGCATGCGCATCGGCCACCTTGCGGTACTCGGCCCGCACCTTCTCGATCGTCTCGCCCCGCGTCTCCTTCGAGATCAGGCTCGAGACCACGCCGACCGCGCGGCTCGCATCCGTCACGTAGACGGCCTGCCCCCGCTCGTAGGCCGGGTGGATCTTCACGGCGGTGTGGACGCGGCTCGTGGTGGCGCCGCCGATCAGCAGCGGCACGTCGAAGCCCTCGCGCTCCATCTCGCCCGCCACGTGCACCATCTCGTCGAGAGAGGGCGTGATCAGGCCGGAGAGACCGACGATATCGACCTTCTCGCGCTTGGCCGTGTCGAGGATCTTGGCGGCCGAGACCATCACCCCGAGATCGATGATCTCGTAGTTGTTGCAGGCCAGCACGACGCCGACGATGTTCTTGCCGATGTCGTGGACGTCGCCCTTGACGGTGGCCATCAGCACCTTGCCGGCGGCCTGACGCTTGCCGTCGCCGCCATTGGCCAGCTTCTCGGCCTCCATGTAGGGCTCGAGATAGGCCACCGCCTGCTTCATCACGCGGGCCGACTTCACCACCTGGGGCAGGAACATCTTGCCGGCGCCGAACAGGTCGCCGACGACGTTCATGCCGGCCATCAAGGGCCCCTCGATGACGTGGAGCGGGCGCGCGGACTTGGCGCGGGCCTCCTCGGTGTCGACGATGATGTACTCGGTGATGCCGTTGACCAGCGCGTGCTCCAGCCGCTTCTCGACCGGCGCCTCGCGCCAGGCGAGATCGGTGACCCGGGCCTTGGCCTCGCCGCCGGTCTTGAAGCGCTCGGCGGATTCGAGGAGGCGCTCCGTCGCATCGTCGCGGCGGTTGAGGACGACATCCTCGCAGAGGTCGCGCAGATCCGCCGGGATCTCGTCGTAGACGGCGAGTTGGCCCGCATTGACGATGCCCATGTCCATGCCGGCCTGGATGGCGTGATAGAGGAACACCGCGTGCATCGCCTCGCGCACGGGCTCGTTGCCCCGGAAGGCGAAGGAGAGGTTCGAGACGCCGCCCGAGATGTGGGCGTGCGGCAGGGTCCGGCGGATCTGCCGGGTCGCCTCGACGAAGGCGACGCCGTAGGGGTTGTGCTCCTCGATGCCGGTGGCGACCGCGAAGATGTTCGGGTCGAAGATGATGTCCTCCGGCGGGAAGCCGACATCCTCGGTCAGGATCTTGTAGGCGCGGGTGCAGATCTCGACCTTGCGCTCGAGGCTGTCGGCCTGCCCCTGCTCGTCGAAGGCCATCACCACCACGGCCGCGCCGTAGGAGCGGCACACCTTGGCGTCGTGGATGAACTTCTCGATCCCCTCCTTCATGGAGATCGAGTTCACCACCGCCTTGCCCTGCAGGCATTTCAGACCGGCCTCGATCACCTCGAACTTCGAGGAATCGACCATGACGGGCACGCGCGCGATGTCGGGCTCGGCGGCCACGAGGTTCAGGAAGTCGACCATGGCCTGCTGGCTGTCGAGCAGGCCCTCGTCCATGTTGACGTCGATGATCTGCGCGCCCGCCGCCACCTGATCGCGGGCGACATCGAGGGCGGCGGCGTAGTCGCCGTTCTTGATCAGCTTGCGGAACTTGGCCGAGCCGGTGACGTTCGTGCGCTCGCCCACGTTCACGAAGGGGATCTCCTTCGTCAGCGTGAAGGGCTCGAGGCCGGACAGGCGCATCAGGCGCGGGATCTCGGGGATCTTGCGCGGCGCCTTGCCGGCCACCGCCTCGGCGATCGCCCGGATATGGTCCGGCGTGGTGCCGCAGCAGCCGCCGACCATGTTGACGAGGCCGCTCGCGGCGAACTCGCCGACGAGCTTGCCCATGGCCTCGGGCGACTCGTCGTAGAGGCCGAACTCGTTCGGCAAGCCGGCATTCGGATAGGCGCAGACGAGGGTGTCGCAGACGCGCGACAGCTCGCTGATATGGCCGCGCATCTCCTTGGCACCCAGGGCGCAGTTCAGCCCGAAGGTCAGGGGCGCGCAGTGGCGCAGCGCATTCCAAAAGGCCTCCGGGGTCTGGCCCGACAGCGTCCGGCCGGACAGATCCGTGATCGTGCCGGAGATCTGGATCGGCAGGCGGATCCCGGTCTCCTCGAAGACCTGCCAGGTCGCCGCGATCGCCGCCTTGGCGTTCAGGGTGTCGAAGATCGTCTCGATCAGGATCAGCTCGGCGCCGCCATCGATCAGGCCGCGGACCTGCGCCGCATAGGCCGTCTTGACCTGATCGAAGGTGACGGCCCGGTAGCCCGGGTTGTTCACGTCGGGGGAGATCGAGAGGGTGCGGTTCGTCGGCCCGATGGCGCCCGCGACGAAGCGGCGGCGGCCGTCCTGCTTCTCGGCGAGTGCTGCGGCCTCGCGGGCGAGGTGCGCGCCCTGCGCGTTCAGTTCGTGGATGATCGATTCCATGCCGTAATCGGCCTGGGCGATCGTGGTGCCCGAGAAGGTGTTGGTCTCGCAGACGTCGGCGCCGGCCAGGAAGTAGTCGAGATGGATCTGCCGGATGGCGTCGGGTTGCGTCAGGATCAGGAGGTCGTTGTTGCCCCTCTGATCGTGGCCATGGTCCTTGAACCGTTCGCCCCGGAAATCGGCCTCGGTGTAGCCGAGCCGCTGGATCACCGTGCCCATGGCTCCGTCGAGCACGAGGATCTTCTCCTGCGCGCGCTCACGCAGAGCCTTCTCGATCTCGGTGCCGTCGACGGTGGGAAAGTCGGTCATCAGGTCTCTCACAATCGTCCCGGCGCGGTGGAAGCGGCGCCCGGGGCCCGGAACCGCAGAGGGTCCGGAAAGGTCGTTGCCGGCTGCCGGCGCACGGTGTCGATCGGCGTCGGCGGTTCTTGGATCTTGGGCACCGCATCGCGGCCCCGGACCGCGGTTGGACGTCCGG
Organism: Methylobacterium planeticum; assembly: GCF_008806345.1. Taxonomy (GTDB): domain Bacteria; phylum Pseudomonadota; class Alphaproteobacteria; order Rhizobiales; family Beijerinckiaceae; genus Methylobacterium; species Methylobacterium planeticum. The sequence goes on from NZ_VZZJ01000003.1 coordinate 277,483, forward strand.
ATCGGCGGGCGGGATGCCCGCGATCGGATCTCCCGGTGGCTTAGGCCGCCACCCGCTCGGCCGCCACCGCAGGCTTCTCGGCGCGCAGCCCGAGGAGGTGGCAGATCGCGTAGACGAGGTCGGCCCGGTTCATCGAGTAGAAGTGGAAATCGTGGATGCCCCGGTCCACGAGGTCGAGCACCTGCTCGGCCGCCACGGCGCCCGCGATCAGGCGACGGGTGTCGACGTCGTCGTCGAGGCCCTCGAAGCGGTGGGCCAGCCACTCGGGCACCGAGGCGCCGGTGCGGCGGGCGAAGTTCGAAGCCTGCTTGAAGTTCTGAACCGGCAGGATACCGGGCACGACCGGGATGTCGATGCCGCGCGCGCGCACCCGGTCAACGTAGCGCAGGTAGACGTCGTTCTCGAAGAAGAACTGCGTGATGGCGCGATCCGCGCCCGCATCGACCTTGGCCTTCAGGGCATCGATGTCGGCGTCGAGGGACGTCGCCTCCGGATGCTTCTCGGGATAGCCCGAGACCGAGACCTGAAAATCGCCGATGCGCTTGATGCCGGCGACGAGATCGCAGGTCTGCTGATACCCGCCCGGGTGCGGCGCATAGGCGTTGCCGACGCCCTCGGCGGGATCGCCGCGGAGCGCCACGATGTGACGGACGCCCGCCTCCCAATAGGCGCGCACCACCTCGTCCACCTCGTCCTTGGTGGCGTTCACGCAGGTCAGGTGGGCGGCGGGCTTGAGGTTCGTCTCGCGCACCATGCGGGCGACGGTGTTGTGGGTGCGCTCGCGGGTCGAGCCGCCGGCCCCGTAGGTCACCGAGACGAAGCTCGGGTGGAGGGGCGCGAGGCGCTCGATCGACGACCAGAGCGTCTTCTCCATCTCCTCGGTCTTCGGGGGGAAGAACTCGAATGAGACCCGGATCGGGCGGCAGCCCTCGCGGCTGGCGCGGTAGGTGGATGCGGGCATGGGACGTCCTCTATGTCTTCGGTTCAGACGGTCTGGCGGGTCCCGGCGCGACACGTCGGGACGATGGTGCCCAGAGGGCTCAGGCGACGGCGCGCTCCGACTCCGCTTCGATGATCTCCCGGCGCTCCGCCGCGAGCCAGAGGGTGACGGTGAGCTGGTGCTCGGCCTGTGCCATCGGGGCGAGGTCGCGGGTCTCGACCGCGCCGAGCCCCGCATCGGCGAGCCAGCCGGAGATCTGGTCGGCGGCGAAGCCGAGGCGCCGATGCGCCTGGGTCTCCCGCAGGAATTCGAGTTCGTGGGGGGCGAAATCCACAACGAGCAGGCGTCCCCCCGGAGCGACGAGGCGGCTCGCCTCGCGAAGCGCGCGGGCCGGGTCGTCGAGGTAATGCAGCACCTGGTGCACCACCACGAGATCGAAGCTGCCGCGGCCGAAGGGCGGAGCGTGGATGTCGCCCTGGCGCAGATCGACCCGAGACAGGCCCACCCGCTCCAGGTTGGCGCGGGCGACCGACAGCATGGCGTGGTTCGAATCGAGCCCGGTCGCACGCGCAGCCCGAGGCGCCAGGAGACCGAGCATCCGGCCGGTTCCGGTGCCGAGATCGATCAGGCTCTGGATCGGGCGCGGGCCGACGACATCGAGCACCGCGGCCTCGACGGCGGTCTCGGGCACATGAAGTGAGCGCAGGTGATCCCATTTCGGCGCGAGGCGGGCGAAGAAGCTCTGCGCCGCCTCGGCGCGCTGGCCCCGCACCGCCTCGAGACGGGCGCGATCCTCCGACAGCGGCGGCATCTGCCGGTCGAGACCCGCGATCAGCGGATCGACGAGGCCGGCCCGGCCTTCGCGCAGACGGAAGAACGCCCAGGCGCCTTCTCGATGGCGCTCGATCAGGCCCGCTTCGACGAGGAGCTTCAGGTGACGCGAGATGCGGGGCTGCGACTGGCCGAGGATGTCGGTGAGGTCCGAGACCGAGAGCTCGCCCTCGGCAAGCAGCGCCAGGATGCGCAGGCGCGACTCCTCGGCCGCCGCGCGGAGCACGCCCAGCGCCTCCGCGAAGGGGACCTCGTGGGTCGCTATGGTGCGCTCGCTAGACATAAAGATATCTTTATGTGAGGCGCGCGAGGTTGGCAAGCGGTTTCGCCGCATCGGGCCGGCAGGGCAGGACGATTGCGGCCGTCTCTCGACTCGCAGCCTCTCCTCTCGCCGACGGCGTCGTTGAGGCGCGTGCCTTACCGTCCCCAGAGCCAGGCGGCCCCCCGGACACCGGAGGCATCGCCGTGCGCGCTCGCGCGGATCGGCGTGTCGAAGGCGTCCGAGAAGACGTGCGGCGCGGTCGCCCCGGGCAGGGCCTCCAGGAGTTCCGGCACGCGCGAGAGCCCGCCGCCGATCACGATGACGTCGGGATCGAGGATGTTGACGACATGCGCGAGCGCTCGGCCGAGCCGCTCGACGTAGAGGGCGAGGGTCGCCTGGGCGTCCGGATCCCCGCTCCGCGTCGCCGCGACGATCGCCTCCCCGGGCAGGCATTGGCCCGTGCGCCTGGCATGGTCCGCCGCGAGTCCAGGACCCGAGAGCCAGGTCTCGATGCAGCCCGTGCGCCCGCAATAGCAGGCCGGTCCCGGACGCTCGTCGTCGCGCGGGCGCGGCAGGGGATTGTGACCCCACTCACCCGCGATCCGACCCCGGCCGGACAGGGCGCGGCCCCGGAGCGCGATACCGGATCCCACGCCGGTGCCGAGGATGACCGCCCAGACGATCTCCGCGCCCGAGGCCGCCCCGTCGATCGCCTCCGAGACGGCGAGGCAATTGGCATCGTTCTCGGCGCGGATCGGCCGGTCCAACATTGCCGCAAGATCGGCCACGAAGGGCCGGCCGTTGAGCCAAGTGGAGTTCGCATTCTTGACGAGACCCGTAGCGGGCGAGACGGCGCCCGGCATACCGATGCCGACGCTGCAGCGGTCCCCCGCCTCGTCCTCCAGCCGCGCCACCAGGGCGCGGCTGGTAGCGAGCGTCGCCGCGTAATCGCCGCGCGGCGACGCGATTCGCGCGTCCGCCCGGGTCTGGCCCGAGTGGTCGAGGACGATCCCGGCGATCTTGGTTCCGCCGAGGTCGAGGCCGAGGCGCAGCGGCGCCCCGCTCACGCGCGGGTCACTGGGCTGCCGCAACCTTCGGGGCGCTGCTGTCGGTGTCCATCGGCTGGGGCGACTCGTCGGAGATGTGGGTGCCGATCGAGATCGGGTTGGCCATCACCTCGTTCAGCTTCGTCACGTCGAGTTCGCCTTCCCAGCGGCTGACGACGACGCAGGCGACGCCGTTGCCGATGAGGTTCGTGAGGGCCCGGCACTCGGACATGAACTTGTCGATGCCGAGCACCAGGGTCATGGCAGCGACCGGGACCGGGTTGTTCGGGATGGCGGCGAGCGTCGCCGCCAGGGTGATGAAGCCGGCCCCGGTGACACCCGAGGCGCCCTTCGAGGTGAGCATCGCGACGAGGATGATGGTGGCGTACTGCCCGATCGACAGGTCGGCGCCGACCGCCTGCGCGAGGAACAGCGTCGCCAGGGTCATGTAGATGTTGGTGCCGTCGAGATTGAACGAGTAGCCGGTCGGGATGACGAGGCCGACGACCGAATCAGAGGCGCCGAGGCGACGCATCTTCGTCATGATGTGCGGGAGCACGGTCTCGGAGGATGAGGTGCCGAGCACGATCAGCAATTCGTCCTTGATATAGGCGAGGAAGCGGAAGATCGAGAAGCCGGCGAAGCGCGCGATCGAGCCGAGGACCACGATCACGAACAGCATCGCGGTGACGTAGAAGGTGCCGACGAGCCAGGCGAGATCCACGACTTTCTGAATGCCGTACTCGCCGATGGTGAAGGCCATGGCGCCGAAGGCACCGATGGGTGCGAGCTTCACGATCAGGCCGATGATTCGGAAGAAGACCTGACCGGCGGTGTCGATGGCGTGCGAGATGCCGGCGGCGCGCGCGCCCATGCCGGTGACGACGACGCCGGTCAGGATCGAGATCAACAGGACCTGGAGCAGGTCGCCGGTGGCGAAGGCGTCGAAGAAGCTCTTCGGGATCAGCGCCATGATGTGGGCGATGGTCGAATCGGCGGCAGCCTTGCTGGCATAGGTCGCGACCTTGCTGGCATCGAGCTTGGCCGGATCGGCGTGGAAGCCGGCGCCCGGCTGGACCACCTCGCCCACGAGGATTCCGATCAGGAGCGCGATCGTAGAGACGACCTCGAAATAGATCAGGGCCTTGAGGCCGACGCGGCCGACCTTCTTCAGGTCGCCGATCGAGGCGATTCCGTGCACGATGGTGCAGAAGATGATCGGCGCGATCATCATCTTGATCAGCGCCACGAAGGCATCCCCAAGCCATTTCAGGGACTTACCGAATTCCGGGTAGAAGTAGCCGACCGCGACGCCGAGGGCGATGGCGATCAGCACTTGGATGTAGAGGACCTTGTACCAGGGCTCGCTGGCTGCCGGGGCAGCCGCGGCCGTCGTCGCTCCATGGGTCGTCGCCTGGGCCATGTCGATCACCCGTGCACGCGTGCGTGCACCCTCCCGGTCTTTAATTGGTCTTGACGCTAGCGGAGTTACCGGCGCCGCTCAACACGGGCTCAGTATTTCGGCTTCACCGAGGTGTTACAAAAGCTGTCGATGACCCCAGAACAAATCTTTCCCGCCGGCACGCTTCGACGCACTCAAGGTTGAGGCGCCGGAATATCCCGCGCTTCGACAAACCGGAGCCCGGCCGTGCAACCCCTGCGCGCTCTTCGAATCGCCATCCTCGGTGGGATCTTCGCCTGCGCGCTCGGTGCGCCGGCCTTCGCGGGGATCCTCGCGCAGATCGATCAATCGCGCCAGCGCATGCGGGTCTACGTCGACGGAAGCCTCGCCTACGATTGGCCGGTCTCGACGGCGCGGCAGGGCTTCGTCACGCCGAACGGCAGCTACCGGGTGGGACTGATGGCGCCGATGTGGCGTTCGCGCAAATATCATGGATCGCCGATGCCGCACGCGATGTTCTTCCGCGGCGGCTACGCCATTCACGGAACCTACGCGGTCGGGCACCTCGGACGCCGGGCGAGCCACGGCTGCATCCGCCTCAGCCCGGGGCACGCGCGCGCCCTGTTCCGCCTGACCCGGTTGCATGGCGGAGCCCGAGTGGTGATCCGCAACTGACGCCGCGGATCTCGGGCGGCCGTTCAGGCCGCCACGCTCACTGCTGGCTGCGACGCGGGCGAACGGTCCAGCGCTCGAAGGCGGAGGCCGGGTCGTCCTCGCGGGCCTGGTCGTGGGCCGGCTCCTGGGGCTGCTGGATCGCGGCGCCGAGGGCCTGCGACAAGCTCTCGATCACGTCGTCGATACGGGCATCGCCCGGGGCGGCCTCGTTGTGCTCGGCATGCGTCGCCTCGGCCTCGGCCTGTACGGGCTCAGGCGCCGGCTCGGGCTCCGGTGCACGCACCTCGGCGGGGGCCGCCACCGCGACGGCGGCTGCCGCCGGCGCCGCGGCCGCCGAACCGTTCCCGGCGATCCGACGCAGCGCGTTCACCACGCCGCCGTCGTCCTCACCAGACTTTCCCAGGCTGGGCCCTCCCTCGCTCGCCTTGGCGCCGGAACCGTAGCGTCCGAAGCCGAAGCGCGGCTCGATCAGGTCGAGCACGGCATCGAGGGCGGCGTTGCTGAGACCGACCTCGGCGGCTTGCGGTGGGCCCTGGAGTGCGACGGTGTGGCGCTCGTAGGCGGCATCCGAGGAGACCTCGCGCCCGAACCAGACCGGGGCCACGAAGGCGTTGGCATCGTTCTCATTATCGAAGGTGATGCTGACGAGATCGAGGCTGCCGGGACTGACGTAGCGATCGATCACCACGTCGCGGCCGGCCACCGGCAGGGTGGTGCGGTCATAGGCGGCCTTGCCGCTGCAGACGTCGAGGAGCGCGTCGCCGTGGGCACGCGGCACGTCGGTTCGCTCCTCGCTGGAAGACCCGTCGGCACCTGCGGTCACCAGGACGAGGTGGCATTGCTGCCCGTCCACGCGCACGAAGGAGGTGCGGCCCGCCTGGGGGGCGAAGTAACCCTCGGTGATGCGGGATCCACCGCGTTCCTTGCGGATCAGACGCACCAGGGCCGGTGCCACGAGAAACCGCCGAACGACGCTCATACTCTACCTCCGCGCAATCGCCCGTCCCGGCCCACGGGCCATGGGAGCGGACGCATTCTGCCGTCGTGACTTCGAGCCCAAGGCCGGACATGAGGATTGTCGACAGGACGACGAATAGCCTCGCCGTCACGGGACAAGATCTTCATTCCGCCCCGCCAAATCCTCGGGCCGGAGAGCCGCTGGGGCCTCAGGTCAAACAGGGACTAAGCAAAAAGGCGTCGAAATCAAGACCACGTGCGAAATGACACCGCTCACCCGCGGGCTTTCCCCATCATCCACCACCGGGCTCGTTGCCCTTCGGCTTGAAGGCCAGCGCGACGCCGTTCATGCAGTAACGCAGGCCGGTGGGGGGCGGACCATCGTCGAAGACGTGGCCGAGATGGCCCTTGCAATGGGCGCAATGGACTTCCGTGCGCACCATCCAATGGCTGCGATCGACATTCGTCTCGACCGCGCCCTCGAGGGGCTCGAAGAAGCTCGGCCAGCCGGTGCGGGACTCGAACTTGGTCCCGGTGACGAAGAGCGGCGTCCCGCAGCCGGCGCAGGTGAAGGTGCCCGGGCGCTTCTCGGCCAGGAGGCAACTCGTTCCCGCGCGCTCGGTCCCGTGCTCGCGCAGGACCCGGTACTGCTCGGGAGTCAGCGTCTCGCGCCATTCGCGCTCGGTGCGGGTCTCGGCTGACGCGCCGGCATTCCGTTCGGCCATCGGTTCCTCCGTCTGCTATCGATCAGCCCCATATGGTGACGCCGGCGGCTCGGCGCGACCTCACCCGGCGGCGGCAGGTCACGCCGCCGCGCCGACCGTGTCGGCCATCCGGGCCTCACGATCCCCCATCGGCAGGGCCGGCCCGGTCGTCGTGTCCTTGGCGGTCTGATGCTCCATCTCCGCGTTGATCTCGCCGCCCATGAGCACGATCGTGGCCGAGATCCAGATCCAGGTCATGAAGCCGATCACGGCGCCGAGCGACCCGTAGGTCTCGTTGTAGTTGCCGAAGCTTGCCACGTACCAGGAGAAGAGCAGCGAGGCGATGAACCAGAGAAGGCAAGCCACCGCGCTCCCGGTCCCGACCCAGCGCCAGCGTGCACGTTCGCGGCTCGGGCCGTAGCGGTAGAGGACGGAAAGGCCACCGAGCAGCACCAGCATCATCGCCGGCCAGCGCAGGAGCGCGATGAACCACGCCGCATCGCTGATCCCGACGAACTTGAAGACGACGGGCAGGACCACGATCGAGGTCAGCGCGAAGATGATGAACAGGAGCGCCCCGCCCGTGAAGGCGAGGGAGCGCAGGTTCAGCATCACGAAGGAGCGCTTCTCCTCCTCCTCGTAGACGACGTTGAGCGCATCGAACATCGCCTTCATGGCGGCATTGGCGCTCCAGAGCGAGATCAGCAGGCTGGTGAAGAAGGTGATCCCGAGGGTGCCTCCCCCCTTGGCGGCGATGCGCTTGACCTGCTCGCCGATGATCTCGATGGCGCCGGACGGCAGCACGCCCTGCATGGCCGAGAGATGCTCGTTGATGACGTTGACGTCGGCGAAGAGGCCGTAACTCGTCACCAGAGCCGCCAGGGCGGGGAACAGGGACAGCAGGGTGTAGAAGGTGACGCCCGCGGCGACGGAGAGGACCCGGTCCTTGTTGAATTCCAGGTAGACCCGGACGGCGATGTCCTTCCAGCCGGAGCCGGTGATCTCGGTCGGACTCTCGGCGGCTCGGCCCCGGTTGGCCTGCGTGGCGGCGACGAGTTCCGCGGAGCGGCCCGAATGCGAACGCGCGCCTCCGTTGCCGGCGCCGACCGGTTCGGGCTCAGGGCCCGGCATCCCCCGCGCGCGCTTCGGGGCGGCGGCGAGCGCGATCAGCGCCGAGCCGAGGAACAGCGTCCACAGGATCGCGCGGGCCCCCCCGTCGGGCTGCGGATCGGGCGTGCGGGAGGGAGACGACGGCATGAAGGAACCGAACCAGGGGAGGCTGCGCCGCAATGCGGGCGCGGCAGCACAAACGTCAGTACGGGCGCGCTGTTCCGATCATCCTTCCCGCAGTGCGCGCGCGTGGCAACGCGGCCGCGGCGAATCAACCCCGATAAAGCTGTGCATGGGCCTCGCGCAGGAGGTTCTTCTGCACCTTGCCCATGGCGTTGCGCGGAAGATCGTCGGCGAACAGGACCCGCTTCGGCAGCTTGAACCGGGCGAGCCGGCCCTCGAGATGCGACAGGATCGCGGCCTCGTCGGGCGCGCCCGCGCCGGCCACCACGATCGCCGTGACCCCTTCCCCGAAATCGGCGTGCGGGATGCCGATCACGGCGGATTCGACGATGCCCGGCAGGGCATCGATCTCGGTCTCGATCTCTTTCGGGTAGACGTTGAAGCCCCCGGTGATGATCAGGTCCTTGCCGCGCCCGACGATGTGCACGTAGCCATCCGGGTCGGCCTTGCCGAGGTCGCCCGTGATGAAGAACCCGTCCGCCTTGAACTCCGAGGCCGTCTTCTCCGGCATGCGCCAGTACCCCTGGAAGACGTTCGGGCCCTTCACCTCGATCATACCGACCTCGCCGGCCCCCAGGGCCGCGCCGGTCTCCGGGTCGACGACGCGCAGGGCCACGTCCGGCAAGGGGAAGCCGACCGTGCCGGCGATCCGGGCGCCCTCGTAGGGGTTCGAGGTGCTCATGTTGGTCTCGGTCATGCCGTAGCGCTCGAGGATCGCGTGGCCGGTGCGGGCCTCCCACTCGCGATGGGTCTCGGCGAGGAGCGGGGCGGAGCCCGAGATGAACAGGCGCATGTGGGCCGCGGCCTCGCGCGACAAGCCGGGCTCCTTCAGCAACCGCGTGTAGAAGGTCGGCACGCCCATCAGGGTCGTGGCGCGCGGCATCAAACCGAGGATCTGCTTGGCGTCGAGCCTCGGCAGGAACAGCATCGTGGCCCCCGTCGCCAGCACGATGTTGGTCGCCACGAACAGCCCGTGGGTGTGGAACACCGGCAAGGCGTGGATCAGCACGTCGTCCGCCGTGAAACGCCAGACATCGACGAGGGTCCGGGTATTCGAGGCGAGGTTCTCGTGGGAGAGCATCGCGCCCTTCGAGCGCCCGGTCGTGCCCGATGTGTAGAGGATGGCCGCGAGGTCGTCCGGTCCGCGCGCGACGTCCGCGACGTCGGTCGCGGCCGTGTCGGCCGCCTCCGCCATGGTGCCGTGCCCGTCCCCCCCGAGGGTGCGCACCTGCGCCACGCCGGCCCGGGCCGCCACCTCGGTCAGGGCCTCGCGCTTGGCGGGATCGCAGACGAACAGGGCCGGCTCCGCGTCCGCGAGGAAATACGCGATCTCGGGCCCCGTATAGGCCGTGTTCAGCGGCAGGAAGATCGCGCCCGCCCGGACGGCGCCGAGATAAAGGAAGATCACCTCCGGGCTCTTGTCGACCTGCACGGCGACGCGGTCGCCCGTCCTCACGCCGAGCGCCGCCAGGGCGCTCGCGTAGGCGCCGGATCGCGCGAGCAGATCCGCGTAGCTGTAGCGCCGGCCCTCTGGTGTCTCGATGAAGGCCTTGGCTGCCGGATCGGCGGGGAGATTGCCCCGCACGAGATCGAAGAGGTGGTTGCTCATGCGCGCGGCCCTTAGCACACCGGCCGTTTTTTTGACGAGAGCTTCACGCCTCGGCAAGCACCACGGCGCGCGGGGGCGGCAGATTCGCGCGAAGCTCGCGGCTCACGGTGCCCGAAGCCGCGACCGTGCCGAGGTTGGCGTAGGTCTCGTGGTTCTTCTCGATCGCCGAGAGATCGTAGAGGTAGTTCACCATCAGGCCGTAGGATTGCTTGAGCCCCTTCGGCGAGGTGTCGCCGAGGAAATTCAGGCGCTCCAGCCGGGCGCCGTTGCCGAGATGGAAGCGGGCGACCGGGTCGAGGGGCCGGCCGCGCTCGTTCTTGGCGCGCAGGAAGTAGGCCGCCGCCGCCGGCAGCAGGGCCTTGCGGACGGCCTCGCACTTGGCCTTGTCGTGGGGCCAATCGCCCTCGTCGATCAGGCGCAGAGCCTCGACATCCTCCCGCGTCAGCCCCTGCGGCGCGTCGGCCCGGCGCTCGCGGTCGAGCCAGCGGGCGAAGCCCGGCACCGGCGAGAGGGTCACGAAGGTCTTCAGGCTCGAAATCTCGCGGGCGAGGTCTTCGACCACCTGCTTGATCAGGAAGTTGCCGAACGTGACGCCGGCCAAGCCCTTCTGGCAGTTCGAGATCGAGTAGAACACCGCCGTGGTGGCCGCCCGCAGGGACTGCAGCTCGCGCTCGTGGGCAAGGATCGGCGTGATGGCGGGCGCGATCGCACCGGTCAGCGCGACCTCGACGAAGATCAGCGGCTCGTCGGCCAGGGCCGGATGAAAGAAGGCGAAGCAGCGCCGGTCGGTCGGCTCGATGCGCCGCCGCAGGTCGTCCCAGCCCTGGATCTCGTGCACCGCTTCGTAGCGGATGATCTTCTCGAGGATATGCGCCGGCGTGGTCCAGTCGATGTGGCGCAACACCAGGAACCCCCTGTTGAACCAGGAGGCGAACAGGTGCTCGAAGTCGCCGTCGAGGCTGTCGACCGCGTCGATCAGGTCGGAATCCGCATCCTCCTCGGCGCGCAGGACGTTGCGCAGGTCGAACAGGTCCTCGCGCATCCGCACGAGGGCGAGCGTCCCGTCGCGCGCGAGGTTGAGACGCCGGATCAATTCCTGGCTGCGGGGCTCGGCCGCCCCGTGGAGACGTCCGAGCCGGGCCCGCGTCGGGTCCGAGCGGTAGGCCGCGATGGCCGCTTCGACTGCGTCGTGATCGGCGTCGAATTCCTGTGCGATCAGCCGCAGGAAGGCGAGGCGCTCGGATTTCGGGAAGCTCGCGTAACGATCGAGGATCAGGCGCGCGAGGGCGACGCCGGAAGCCTCGCCGCGCCGGGAGATCAGGTCGTCGCAGAACCGGACCAGTTCGGACGGATTGGCCCGGGCGGCGATGTCGCCTCGCCCGAAGCTGATCAGGTCTCGTCCGCGGTCGCTGATGGTCTGGAGAAGGTCACCGAAGAAAGAGATCGCCGCCATGAAACGCCGTCCGCTCCTTCGCCGCCCGCCGGTGTGAGACACCGCCCCGCAAGTCCGGGACCGTCAGCTTCGCAGTTTAAGGCGCTAGGGCCGCCGGGACCAGAGGCTGCCGCTCGGTCCCGCCTGCGCGAGACGCATGCGCGTCAGGCGCGCTCGCCGCCCGAGGCCTCGATCTCCGAATGGTCGGCGCGCTCGCGCCAATCCTCGACGCCGTGCTGCCGGGCGAAGCGCAGTTCCGCGGCGCGGCGCGCCCGCTCGGGATCGCGCGCCCGCTGGATTCCGACGGAGCCGACCGTGAACGGCACACCGAGGATCTGCTTGGCGAAATGAACGCGGTAGTTCTGCATGCGGAACTCCCTGATGTGTCACGAGACCGAGCTGCGGCGGCGAATCGGTGACGAGCGCCTGCCGGGGTCCGATGAAACCCTGAAACCGCAAGGTTTCCAAGGGCCTGTCACGGGATGCGCGAGCGGTCTCTCCACGCGCAGCCTCCCGGACGATATGGGGATCGCTCCCGGATATTGAAAGCCTGCCCCGGAATCGGCGCCCGTTAGCCCCGATGGGCCTTGGGTGGTTGCCAAAGCGCCGGGGCGCGGCCTAGGCGGAAGCCCCGCCCCGAGAAGCCGAGCCGCCAGCCCCATGCCGATGCCACCTGCTCGCCCGTCGACCCCGGGGACCGCCGCATGAGCATCGCCGGAGACGGTCTGACCGCCCGGGCCCGCCTCGGCCTGACGCTGATCGCGGGCGGCGCGGTCGCCAACATCTACTACAATCAGCCCCTGCTCGGATTGCTGGTGGCGGAGTTCGGCGACCGGGCAGCCCTCTGGGTGCCGACGGCGTGCCTCGTCGGCTACGGGCTCGGCATCCTCGGCCTCGTGCCGCTCGGCGACAGCCTGCCGCGGCGCAGCCTCATCATGGGACAGCTGCTCGGCCTCGGCCTCGCCCTGCTCCTGGCGGGTGCGAGCCCCAACCTCCCCCTCCTGGCCCTGTCGAGCCTCGTCATCGGCATCCTGGCCTCGGCGGCGCAGCAGGCCGTGCCGTTCGCGGCGGAACTGGCGCCGGATGCGAGCCGGGGACGGATCGTCGGGCAGGTGATGACGGGCCTCCTCACCGGCATCCTGCTCGCCCGCACGGTGAGCGGCCTCGTCGGGGCGCAGTTCGGCTGGCGGGCGGTGTTCTTCGCGGCCGCCGGCGTGGCGCTGGCCATGGCGGGCATCGCCGCCGCGACCCTGCCGCGCACGCCCCGGACGAAGCCCCTGCGCTACCGCGCCCTGATGCTGTCGATCCTCTACCTCGCGCGGACGCAGCCGGTGCTGCGGACCGCGAGCCTGTCGCAGGCGCTGCTGTTCGCGGGCTTCAACGCGTTCTGGGCGACGCTGGCGCTCCTCGTCGAGGCGCCGCCATTCGACCTCACAGCGGCCGGGGCCGGGCTGTTCGGCGTCATCGGGGTGGCGGGCGCCTTCGTGGCCCCGCTCTCGGGGCGCTTCACCGACCGGCGGGGGGCGCGGCCGGTGGTGCTCGGCGGCAGCCTGATGGTTTTCGCTGCATTTACAGTGCTTTGGTTCGCCGCCGGGGGGTCGCTCGCCGCGGTGGTGATCGGGGTGCTGCTGATCGATATCGGCCTGAACGGGGCGCTGATCGCCAACCAGACCCGGGCCTACGCGCTGGTGCCGGGGGCGCGGGGGCGCATCAACACGGTGCTGTTCACCGTGATGTTCGTGTTCGGGGCGCTCGGGGCCTATGCGGGATCGCAGGCCTACCTGCTCGTCGGCTGGCCCGGCGTCTGCACCGTGGGGCTCGTCCTGGCGGGGCTCGCCTCGCTGGTGGCGCTGCGCGACAGGCACCCGGCCAGGGCCTGAGACTCAGCGCAGGATCCGCGACAGCCGGCACCATTGCGCCTTGTCGGCGGGCAGGCCGAAGCGCAGGCGGTCCGGGGCGGATTCGAAGCGGCGGACGTAGATCCCGGCCTCGCCGAGGCGGCGGAACAGGTTGATTCCGTTCGGGAAATCGGCCGTGCGGAAGAGCGCCGTGCCGCCCGCGACCCGGCCCCCCGCGCGGGCGATCAGGCGGTCGAGGCGGGCGGCGTCGGCCTGCCGGGCGGCGGCGGCGGCGCGGCGCCAGGGCGCGTCCGCGAGGGCGGCGCGGCCGATCGCCAGCGCCGGGCCCGAGACCGCCCAGGGCCCGAGGGCGGCCGCGATCCGGTCCGCGAGGGCGGCCTCGGCCAGCGCGAAGCCGAGGCGGATCCCGGCGAGCCCGTAGGTCTTTCCGAAGGAGCGCAGCACGACGAGGCCGGGCCGGAGCCGCGGGGCGAGGCTCCGGATCGGCTCCAGATCCGCGAAGGCCTCGTCCACCACGAGGAAGCCGCCGCGCGCCGCCAGGCGCTCCGCCGCATTGAACAAATCATGAACGGAGTGCACCAATCCGTCCGGGTTGTTCGGATTGACGACGACGATCACCGCCGCATCCCCGGCCGCCCCGAGATCCGGCACCGCCGCGACGGCGTGGCCGCCCCGGATCCAGGCCGCCTGATGCTCGGCATAGGTGGGTCCGACGACCGCTACACGCTTCGGTTGCAGAAGCCGCGGGATCGTCTCGATCAGGATCTGGGTCCCCGGGGCCGGCACGACCGCATCGGGCGCGCAGCCATAGGCGGCGGCGGCGGCGGCGCGCAGGGCGGCGTGGTCGGCGCCCGAGGGCAGGCGCCGGAACAGGCTGGCCTCCAGCGGCGGACAGGGATAGGGGACCGGGTTGATCCCCGTCGACAGGTCGAGCCAGGGCTCCGGCGCGCCGGGGAACAGGCGCCGCGCCGCGTCGAGGTCGCCCCCGTGCGCGATCGGCGCCGGGGGGCCGGCCCCGGCCGGATCCGCCGATAGCGAGATCAGATGTCCTGGACCGCCCTCTTCCATCCGCCCGACACGCTCGCTGCCCTGGCCCTCGCCCTCGCGATCGAGGCGGCGGCCGGCTATCCGGACGCGCTCTACAGGGCGGCCGGGCATCCTGTCACCTGGATCGGCCGGGGGATCGCCGCCCTCGAGGCCGGGCTGAACCGGGGCGGGGCGCGGGCTCGCAAGCGCAAGGGCGTGCTGGCGCTCGGGGTCCTGATCGCCGCCGTGGGCGGGGCCGCGCTCGCCCTGACGGCCGCGGCGGGGCTCGCCGGGCCGGTGGCCGGCCTCCTCCTCGTCGGGCTCATGTGCGCCGGGCTGCCGGCTCAGCGAAGCCTGCACGACCACGTCGCCCGGGTCGCCCGGGACCTGCGGGGCGGCGGCCTCGCCGGCGGGCGCCGGGCGGTCGCCATGATCGTCGGGCGCGACCCCGAGACCCTCGACGAGGCCGGCATCTGCCGGGCCGCGATCGAGAGCCTGGCCGAGAACTTCTCGGACGGCATCGTGGCGCCCGCGTTCTGGATCGGGCTCGGGGGCCTGCCCGGGGGCGCCCTCTACAAGGGCATCAACACCGCCGACAGCATGATCGGCCACCGCACCCCGCGCCACGAGGCCTTCGGCTGGGCCGCGGCCCGCCTCGACGACCTCGTGAACCTGCCGGCCTCCCGGCTCTCGGCGGCGCTGATCGTGGCGGCGGCGGCGCTCCACCGGGGCGCCTCGGCGCGGGCGGCGCACCGGGCGGTCTCGCGGGATGCGGGGCGCCACCGCTCGCCGAATGCCGGCTGGCCCGAGGCCGCGATGGCCGGCGCCCTCGGGCTGCGGCTCGCCGGTCCCCGGGTCTATGGCGGGACCCGGGTGGCGGATGCCTGGATGGGCGACGGGCGGGCCGAGGCCGGCCCCGCCGATGTCGAGGGAGCGCTCGCGCTCTACCGCACCGCCTGCGCGCTTCTGCTCGGGATCGCCGCCGCCTTGGCGGGCGCGGGCTTCCTGCTGGCGGGCGCCTGAGGCGGGTCGGGCGGGGCGCCGCGCCCCTCAGGGCCGGCGCGCCGTCAGGGCGCCGTCGAGCACCGTCATCGCCATGGCGGGGTCGTCGAAGGGGGCGGCCAGCCCGGTGAGCGAGGCTTTGCGCAGCGCCGGGGCGATCGTCCGCGCGGGCTCGAACCGGACGTCGCGCCAGCCCTGCGCCTCGAAGCCCCGGACGTAGTCCACGGGGCGCTTCCGGTTCGGCTGACCGGGGCAGGCGAAGACGCGGTAGAGCGCCTCGGGGTAGCGGTAGATGTTGTTGGGGTCGTGCTCGCGGATCCAGCGGGAATGGGTCTGCATGTCGATGATGTGGGCGGTGACGCAGCCCGGCCGCGCGACCCGGGTCAACCCCGCGATGGCGCCCGGGACGTCGTCGTAATGCTCGAAGGCGGCGCAGCTGACGATCAGGTCGAAGTCCCGGCCGTCCGCCAGGGCCGGGATGTCGAAGCTGCGGCCGACCGCGTAGCTGAAGGCCTCGGACGGGCCCCCCGCCGTCAGGGCGCGGGCCCGGGCCAGATCGGCGGCGAAGTCGGCGGCGCAGCCGGCGGGGGCGTCCGCGGTCTCGCCGAAGCGGTCGAGCAGGCGCCCGTAGAGCGCGGGGTCCTCGCCGGCGGCGAGGCCGAACACGTCGATGGCGTGGTAGGACCGGGCGCCCATCGCCAGGAACAGGGCGCCGTTGCCTCGGGAGGCCCCCGGGCTGACCTCGAGCACGTCCCGGCCGCGCAGGTCGGTTCCCTCCGGCAGGAAGCGGCGCAGCGACGCGAACACGTTCAGGAGGTAGGCGATGCGCCCCTCGGCATCGGTCTTCGGCAGGCGATCGGGGGCGTATCCGCGAAGCTGTTCCTTGGTCCAGGCCACACCCAGAAAAGCAAGTCCCAGCACGGACATGCCGAGATGACGCGCCTCGTCCCTCATCCACCTCACCCCGACGTCGACACCCCGTGCCCTCGACCGGACATCCCGGATCGCATCCCGGGGGATGATCCGGAACGAGGTGCGCCCGACGCCCCTCGTCCGCCCGCGACGGCTAAGGACGATCAGAGGCGCGCCAGGCCTTTCGGTTTCCTGAATCCGATCATCGCAATCGGCGATTGTGCTCAGCCATCGCGGACCCGATGGCGCGGACGGTGCGCCCCGCCCGCGCCAGATCCAACGGCCTGGCATGACGCGGAGGGTGGTGCACCCACCTCTCCCGTCCGGGAGAGGGAGCGCGTCGCGCCACCCGCGCCAGATCCAACCGCATGGCATGACGCGGACGGCGGCGCCTCACCTCTCCCGTCCGGGAGAGGTCGAGTCGGCGCCAGCCGACCGGGTGAGGGGTGCGACCTCTCCGGAGAGCGCGCACCCCTCACCCCAGCCCGCTTCCGCGGGCAAACCTCTCCCGCACGGGAGAGGGGGCGCGGCGTGCTGCCCCTGCTTGGTCCGACACCGGTGGCGTGAAGGCCCCGGGGCCGCCCTCAGCCCGCCGCGAGGGCGAGCAGGCGGTCGCAATCGACATGCGCCTCGAGGTGGCGGGCGAGGCCGTCGAGGGCGGCCTCGATGCCGGCCTCGTAGGAGGCCCCGGTCGCCGCGGTGCCGAGGCGCGCCAGCCAGGCGGCGCGCTGGCGGTCGTCGGCGAAGAGGCCGTGCACGTAGGTGCCGGCGACGCGGCCATCCGCCGAGACCGCCCCGTCGGGGCGGCCGTCGCCGAAGCGCAGCAGCGGGCGGGCGGCGTCCGGGCCCGCCGTGTCGCCCACATGCATCTCGTAGCCGCGGAAGGGCACGCCGTCGGGCAGGCTCGTGCCGGACACCGCCTCCAGGCGCTTGAGGGGCGTCATCGCGGTCTCGACGTCGAGGAGGCCGAGGCCCGGCACGGTGCGGGGCTCGCCCTCGATCCCGTGCGGGTCGCTCAGGGTCCGGCCGAGCATCTGGTAGCCGCCGCAGAGTCCGAGCACCCGGCCGCCCCGGCGCAGATGCGCCCGGATGTCGAGGTCCCAGCCCTGCGCCCGCAGGACGTCGAGGTCGTCGATGGTGGTCTTCGAGCCGGGCAGCAGCACCAGGGCGGCGTCGCCCGGGATCGCCATGCCGGCCCGGACCAGCACGACCGAGAGGCCGGGCTCGGCGCGGAGGGGGTCGAGGTCGTCGAAATTGGCGATGTGCGGCAGCACCGGCACGGCCACCACCGTGGCGCCCCCGGCCGAGCCCGCGAGGCCGAGCACGTCCTCGGCCGGGAGCCGCGCCGCGTCGGGGAAGTGGGGCACGAGGCCGAGGGCCTCCCAGCCGGTGCGCCGCGCGATCAGCGCCATCCCGTCCGCGAACAGGCTCGGGTCGCCGCGGAAGCGGTTGACCAGGAACCCGCGGATCATCGCCGCATCCGCCGGGTCGATCACGACCTTTGTGCCGATGAGGCTCGCGATGACGCCCCCCCGGTCGATGTCGCCGACGAGGACGACCGGCGTGCCGGTGGCGCGGGCGAATCCCATATTGGCGATGTCGCCGGCCCGCAGGTTCACCTCGGAGGCCGAGCCCGCCCCCTCGACCAGCACGAGGTCGGCCTCGGCCCGAAGCCGCGAGAAGCTCTCCAGCACGGCGCCCATCAGGCGCGGCTTCCAGGCCTGGTAGTCGCGCGCCTTCACGGTCGCGACCATGCGGCCCTGCACCACCACCTGCGCGCCGACCTCGCTCTGGGGCTTGAGCAGGACCGGGTTCATGTGGACGCAGGGCGCCACCCCGGCGGCCCGCGCCTGCAGCGCCTGCGCCCGCCCGATCTCGCCGCCATCCCCCGTCACGGCGGCGTTGTTCGACATGTTCTGCGGCTTGAACGGGCGCACCCGCAGGCCCCGCCGGGTGAAGGCGCGGGCGAGCCCCGCGACGATCAGCGACTTGCCGACGTCGGAGCCGGTGCCCTGGATCATCAGGGCGCGGGTCATGTGACGAAGCTCATGCGACGAAGCTCATGCGAAGAAGCTCATGCGAAGAAGCTCATGAAAGGACCCGCCGGGCCGCGGCGGGGGGCGCGCCTGCGCGCCGGCGCCTCGGGGGCCATCAGAACTCGATCCCCTCCTGCGCCTTCACGCCGGCGGAGAAGTGGTGCTTGACGTTGCCCATCTCGGTGACGAGGTCGGCGGCCTCGATCAGGGCCGGCTTGGCGTTGCGGCCGGTGACCACGACGTGGAGGCCGGGGCGCCGGGCCCGGAGCGCGCCCACCACGGCGTCGAGGTCGAGATAGTCGTAGCGCAGCGCGATGTTGAGCTCGTCGAGGAGGACGAGGCCGATGCGCGCGTCGGCCATCAGTTCCAGCGCCTTGGCCCAGGCCTCGCGGCAGGCGGCGATGTCGCGGGCCTTGTCCTGCGTCTCCCAGGTGAAGCCCTCGCCCATCGTGTGCCAGGACACCCTGTCCCCGAAGGCCGCGAGGGCGTGCTTCTCGCCCGTGTCCCAGCCGCCCTTGATGAACTGCACCACGCCGACGCGCCGGCCGCGCCCGAGGGCCCGGAGCGCGAGGCCGAGCGCCGCCGTGGTCTTGCCCTTGCCGGGGCCGGTATTGACGATGAGCAGGCCCTTCTCGATCGTCCTGGCCGCCACCTCGGCATCCTGCACGGCCTTGCGCTTCTCCATCTTCTCGCGGTGGCGCGCGGCGTCGCTCGTCTCGGTGCTCACGGGGTTCCTCCGGGGGGTTTCACGACGAGGGGCAGGCCCGCCACCGTGAGGACGACGCGGTCGGCGCGCGCGGCGAGGCGCTGGTGCAGGCGCCCGGCCTCGTCGCGGAAGCGGCGGGCGAGGGCGTTCTCGGGCACGATGCCGAGGCCGACCTCGTTCGAGACGAGGACGACCGGCCCCGGCGCCGCCGCGCAGGCCCCGGCCAGGGCCGCGCCCGCGGCCGGCACGTCGGCCTCGGCCAGGATCAGGTTGGTGAGCCAGAGGGTGAGGCAATCGACCAGGACCGGGCCGGCCGACAGGCGCAGGGCCTCGGCGAGGTCCATCGGCACGTCCCGGGTGATCCAGCCCTCCGGGCGCCGGGCCCGGTGCAGGGCGATGCGCGCCCGCATCTCCTCGTCCCAGGCCTGGGCGGTGGCGAGGTAGAGCCAGGGCCCGGGCTCGGCCTCGATCAGCGCCTCCGCGTAGGCGCTCTTGCCCGAGCGCGCGCCGCCGAGCACCAGGGTCATCCGGAACGGGGAGTGCCGCATGGACGCTCCTTTGCCCGAGCGGGGGGCGCGGGTCAAAGCCGGCGGCCCCCGCCGATTCGCCGATCCCCCGCGTTGTGCGCCGGCCCGCGACAGGGTAGAAGCCTATCCGGACGGTGCCCCGGAGACGGGGTGAAAAGGGAATGCGGTGAGAGGTTCGCCTCGAGGCCGCGGCTGCCCCCGCAACTGTGAGCGGCTAGCTCCTGCCAGACGGCCACCGGCGCGAGCCGGGAAGGCGGCAGGCGCAGCGATCCGCGAGCCAGGAGACCTGCCGTCCCCCGCGTGATCCTCGAACGCCGCCGGCGGGGCGGCTGGAGATTGACGATGTCGACGACCCAGACCCTCGGTACCCAGACCCTCGGCGCGGCCGGGCTCCGCGCCGGCGAGGCCCGCACGGCCGTCGCGATCGCGGCCTTCCTCGGGCTCGGCCTCGTCTTCCTGGCGGGCTTCGCGCCGGCCTCGGCGCTTCACAACGCCGCGCACGACTTCCGGCACACCCAGAACTTCCCCTGCCACTGATCGCCCCGCGCCGAACCACCCGCGCATCATGATCATCCGGCTCCTGTCGGCGGCCCTGGTCGCCGGCTTCCTCGCGGCCGTCGTCGCGACGGGCCTTCAGCTCGCCCTGACCTCGCCGCTCATCGTCGCGGCCGAGCGCTACGAGACGCACGACGCGCAGGCCAGCGCCGGGCACCCGCCCGTCCTTCGGTCCGGCGCCCTGCCCGGCGCCCTGCCGATCGTCCTGGCGCATGCCCATTCCGGCGCGCCGGCGCATTCGGAGGCGGAGGCGGATTCGGGCGCGGCGGCCGCGTGGCAGCCCGGCCCCGGCCTGCCCCGCATGGCCTTCACGGGCCTCGCGACCCTGATCGGCGGCGTCGGCTACGCCCTCCTCCTCGGTGCCGTGATGCTGGCCTGCGGCCGGGCCCCGACCCTCGAGCGCGGCCTCGGCTTCGCGGTGGCGGGCTTCCTGGCGGTGGCGCTGGCGCCGGCGCTCGGCCTGCCGCCGGAGCTGCCCGGCAGCGAGGCGGCGCCGCTCGCCGCGCGCCAGGCGTGGTGGCTGATGACCGCGGCCTCGACCGCCATGGGGCTCTACCTGATCGCGATCCGGCGGGTGCCGGTCACCATCCTGGGCGGCCTCGTGCTCCTCGTCGCCCCCCATGTGGCGGGCGCGCCCGAGGTGGCGGCGACGGCCTCGCCCCTGCCCGCGGGCCTCGCGGCGCAGTTCGCCGCCCGCTCCCTCGCCATCGCGTTCGTGTTCTGGGCCGTGATTGGGCTCGCCTTCGGCTGGGCCTGGCAGGCCTTCGGCCGCACCGCCCCGGCGCCGGCCCATGCCTGATCAAACCCGGCCTGATCAAACCCGGCCCGATCAAACCCGGCCTGACCGGACGGTGCCCGGATCCCAAGGCGACGTGGTGCTCTACGTCTGCACCACCTGCCGGGCCGAGGGCGACAGCGCCGAGATCCGGGCCGGGGCGCGCCTGCGAGCCGCCCTGGAGGCGCGCCTCGCCGAGGCGCCGGTGCCGGGCCTGCGGATCGAGCCGGTGGAGTGCCTCTCGGTCTGCAGGCGGCCCTGCACGGTGGCGGTCGCCTCGGCCGGACGCTGGACCTACGTCTACGGCGACCTCGACCCCGCGGCCTCCGCCGCCGCCCTCCTCGACGGGATCGGCCTCTACGCCGCCACGCCGGACGGCATCGTGCCCTGGCGCGCCCGGCCCGAGGCCTTCCGCAAGGGCGTCGTCGCCCGCATCCCGCCCTTCCCGCCCTCCGTCCCGCCCCCGATTCCGGAAGCCGCCGAATGAGCATCGTGCAGAAGATCCCGTGCACCATCGTCACGGGGTTCCTCGGGGCCGGCAAGACGACGCTGGTGCGCCACCTGATGGAGCGGGCGGAGGGGCGCCGCCTCGCGATCCTCGTCAACGAGTTCGGCGATGTCGGCTTCGACGGCTCGTTCCTGGCCGCCTGCGGCATCGCGGGCTGCACCGAGGACCAGATCGTCGAGCTGCCGAACGGCTGCATCTGCTGCACCGTGGCGGACGATTTCGTGCCCGCCCTGAACCAGATCCTCGGACGCGCCGACCCGCCCGAGCACATCCTGATCGAGACCTCGGGCCTCGCCCTCCCGAAGCCCCTGGTCCAGGCCTTCCAGTGGCCGGCGATCCGCTCGCGGGTGACGGTGGACGGCGTGGTGGCGGTGGTGGATGGCCCCGCCGTGGCCTCCGGCGCCTTCGCGGAGGACCCGGCCGCCCTCGCGGCGCAGCGCGTCGCCGACCCGAGCGTCGACCACGACAACCCCCTCGAGGAGGTGTTCGAGGACCAGCTCCTCTGCGCCGACCTCGTGGTGCTCAACAAGGCCGACCTCCTCGACGCCGGGGCCCTGGCCCGGGTCCGCGCCGAGGTCGAACGGCAACTGCCCCGCGCCGTGAAGGTG
This sequence comes from Methylobacterium planeticum, assembly GCF_008806345.1. Lineage (GTDB taxonomy): Bacteria > Pseudomonadota > Alphaproteobacteria > Rhizobiales > Beijerinckiaceae > Methylobacterium > Methylobacterium planeticum. The sequence goes on from NZ_VZZJ01000003.1 coordinate 299,148, forward strand.
GTGGAGACCGCCCACGGCGCGATCGACCCGCGGGTGCTGCTCGGCCTCGGCGCGGCGGCCGAGGACGACCTCGACGCCCGCCCCTCGCATCACGGCGAGGGCGAGGACCACGACCACGACGATTTCGAGACCGTCGCGATGGCGGTCCGCCCGGCCGTGACCGCGGGCGACCTCGCGGCGCGGGTCGAGCGGGCCGCCGAGACGCCCGGCGTCCTGCGCATCAAGGGCTTCGCGGAGATCGAGGGCAAGCCGATGCGCCTCGTGGTCCAGGGCGTCGGGCGGCGCGTCGCGCACCATTTCGACCGGCCCTGGAAGCCGGCCGAGCCCCGCGACGGACGCCTCGTGGTGATCGGCCTCAAGGGCTTCGACCGGGGTGCCGTCGCCGCCGCACTGGCGGGATAGGGCGGCGGGGCCCGCCGCGCTATCATGCCGGGCCCGAGGGACACAAAACCAGGATGTTGGAGCGCATCACGAGGCCGATGAGCGTGGCGGCGTCCTTCGCCCGGCAGGAACGCCGGGCGGAGCGCGCCGCGCTCGTGGGCGGCGTGGCTGTCCCGGCCCGGCCGCGGCCGGCTCAGGACGCGTCGCCCGGCCCGGCGGCCTGAGCGGGCCCGGGCCATGCACCTCATCCGCATCGACACGGTGTCCCTCGACGAGGGCGAGGCGGCGGTCGACCTCGGGCAGGAGCCCGGCGACATCGTCTTCCTGTCGTTCACCGATTCCGATCTCTACGGGGTGGCGCGCGCCCACGCCGCCCGGCCCGGCCTGCCCTCCCTGCGGCTCGCCCGGCTGGCGCGCCTGCGCCACCCGATGTCGGTCGACCTCTATGTCGACCGGGTGATCGCCAAGGCCCGGATCGTGGTGATCCGCTGCCTCGGCGGGCTCGATTACTGGCGCTACGGCCTCGAGCGGACCCTGGCCGCCGCCCGCGCCCACGGGGTGATCCTGGTGGTGCTGCCCGGCGACGACCGGCCGGACCCGCGCCTCGACGCCTACGCCACCGCCCCCCACCTCGCGCCGGTCCTCGACGCCTATTTCCGGGCCGGGGGGCCGGACAACCTGCGCCGCCTGCTCGGCCGGCTCGCGGGCGAGATCGGCCACCCGGGCCCGGTCGAGGCGCCGGAGCCCCTGCCGCGCGGCTTCCCCTGGTGCCCCGGCTGCGGGCCGCTCCCCCTCGGCACCGCCCTCGCGGCGGCCGGGACGGGGCCGCCGGCCTTCCTCCTCGTCTACCGCTCGGCCGTGCTCGCGGGCGACGGCGCCCCGGTCGCGGCGCTCGCCGCCGCCCTGTCGGCGCGGGGCCTGAGCCCGGTGATCCTGGCGGTGTCGAGCCTCAAGGACCCGGAGGCGCTGGCGGCCCTGCGCGTCGCGATCGCGGCGCGCCGGCCGGCCGTGATCCTGGCCGCGACCGCCTTCGCGGCCCGGGACGATGCGGGCTTCGTCCTCGACGCCGCCGATTGCCCGGTGCTGCAGGCCTACACGGTCGGCGCCCCCCGGGCGGCCTGGGTGGCCTCGGCGCGGGGCCTCAACGCCGCCGACCTCGCCATGCAGGTGGCGCTGCCCGAATTCGACGGGCGGCTCGCGGGCTTCCCCATCGCCTTCAAGGAGGAGGCGCCGGAGGTGGCGGGCTTCGCCGAGCGCCGCGCCGTGCCGGACCCCGCCGGCATCGCGGCCCTCGCCGACCGGGCCGCCGCCTGGGCCCGCCTCGCCCGCCTGCCGCGCCCCGAGCGCCGGGTCGCCCTGGTGCTCTCGGACTACCCGGCCCGCGGCGGCCGCGCCGGCTTCGCGGTGGGCCTCGACACGCCGGAGAGCGCCCGCGCCATCCTCGCCGACCTTGCGGCGGCCGGCTACGCCGTGGGCGCGATTCCCGAGGCCGGCGCCCTGATGCGGGCGCTCACGGGCGACGCGGCCGGCTTCGCGGTGCCCCTCGGCGCCTACCGCGCCTGGCTCGCCGGCCTGCCGGAGCCCGCCCGCGACACCCTCCTGGCCCGCTGGGGCACCCCCGAGGCGGATCCGGCCTGCCGCGACGGGGCCTTCCGCTTCCCGGTGGCGCCGGCGGGCCCCCTCGCCGCCGCTCCGCCCACGCGGCCCTGCGCAAACGGCACCGGCAGCGCGACGGGCCCCCTCTCCCGTGCGGGAGAGGGTTGGGGTGAGGGACGCGACGTCTCCGGAGAAGTCGCACCCCTCGCCGTCTTCCTGCAGCCCGACCGCGGCCGGGGCGAGGACCGCAAGGCCGGGTACCATGACCCCGACGAGCCGCCGACGCACGCCTACCTGGCGTTCTACCTCGGCCTGCGGCAGAACTTCGACGCGCTGGTGCATCTCGGCACCCACGGCACCACCGAGTGGCTGCCCGGCAAGGCGGTGGCCCTCTCCCCCGCGTGCTGGCCGGCCCGCGCCATCGGGGCGCTTCCCGTCATCTACCCGTTCATCGTCGACGATCCGGGGGAGGCCGCGCCCCTGAAGCGGCGGCTCGGCGGCATCGCCCTCGGCCACCTGACCCCGCGCACCGGCACGGCCGGGCTCTCCCCGGAGGCCGCGCGCCTGCGCGAGCTCGTCGAGGAATACGCCGCCGCGAGCGTGCTCGACCCGCGCCGGGCCGAGCTGATCGCCCGCGCGATCCTGGACGAGGCCGACGCGGCGGGCCTCCTCGACGGGGCCGGCATCACCCCCGACACCCCGATGGCCGACGCGCTCACCGCCCTCGACGCGCATCTCTGCGACCTCGGCGAGACCGTGTTTCGCGAGGGGCTGCACGTCTTCGGCCGGGTGCCGGCAGGGGAGCAGGCCACTGCGCCCGATTCGGTCCGGGCCTGCGCCGGGGCCGAGCGGGCCGGGCTGCTCGCCGCCCTCGACGCGCGCTTCGTGCCCCCCGGCCCCGCGGGCTCGCCCTCGCGCGGGCGCCAGGACGTGATGCCGACGGGCCGCAACCTCACCACCCTCGACCCGCGGGCGATCCCGACCCGGGCCGCCGCCCTCCTGGGCACCCGGGCGGCCGGGACGGTGGTGACGCGCTACCTGCAGGACGAGGGCGCGTACCCGGCCCGGGTGGTGATGGACCTCTGGGCCTCGCCGACGCTGCGCACCGGCGGCGAGGACGTGGCCCATGCCCTGGCGCTGATGGGCGTGCGCCCGGTCTGGGACCACGCCAGCACCCGTGTCACCGGCTTCGAGGTGCTGCCCCTCGCCCTCCTCGACCGGCCGCGCATCGACGTGACCCTGCGGGTCTCCGGCGCCTTCCGCGACACCTTCCCGGACACCCTCGCGCTCCTCGACCGGGCGGCCCGCGCGGTCGCGGCCCGCGAGGAGGAGGATGCCGAGAACCCGCTGGCCGCCGCCCGGCGCCGGGGCGAGGCCGGCGCCCGGGTCTACGGCGCGGCGCCGGGCCGCTACGGCGCGGGGGCGGCCGAGACCGCCCTCGACGGGGCCTGGGACGCCCGCGCCGATCTCGGCCGGGCCTATCTCGCGGCCACCACCCACGCCTACGGGGGCGCCGAGGCGGCGGCGGATCCGGGCTTCGCCGCCCGCGTCGCCGGGGCGGATGCCTACCTGCACGCCTTCGACGTGGCCGAGCGCGACCTCCTCGACGGGGACGCCGCCGCCGACGCCATGGGGGGGTTCGCCGCCGCCGCCGACCTGGGCGGCGCGGCGCCGGCCCTCTACAGCCTCGACGTCTCGAACCCCGAGGCCCCGAAGGCCCGCAGCGCGCGGGAGGACGTGGCCCGCCTGATCCGGGGCCGCCTCGCCGACCCGCGCTGGATCGCCGGGCAGCTCCGCCACGGCTACCGGGGCGCGCAGGAGCTGGCGCAGGGACTCGACGCGGTCTTCGTCCTCGCCGCGACGACGCGGGCCGTCAGCGACGCCGACCTCGACCGGCTCTACGGCGCCTGGATCGCCGACGCGGAGGTGTTCGAGGCCCTGCGCGCGGCCAACCCCGCCGCGACCCGGGCGATCCTCGAGCGCTTCGACGCGGCGCGGGCGCGCGGCCTCTGGCACTCGCGCCGCAACGCCCGCGCGGCGGACGAGCTGATGCGCGAGGCCGCCGAGTGAGCGTCCCCCGCCGGATCGCCCCGACAGCGCCGTCGCGCCGGGGCTGGTGCCCCGGCCTCGCCCGCCCGATGCCGACCGGCGACGGCCTGCTCGCCCGCATCCATCCCCCGGGCGGCCGCCTCAGCCCGGCGCAGGCGCGGGCCGTCGCGGGGGCGGCCCGGGATTTCGGCAACGGCCATGTCGACGTCACCGCCCGGGCCAACCTGCAGATCCGCGGCGTGCGCGCGGAGACGCGCGGGCCCCTCGCCGCCGCCGTCGAGGCCGCCGGGCTCGGCGATGCCCGCCACGACGGCGGCCCGCAGCGCCTGACCCTGACGCACCCGCTCGGCGGCCTCGACCCGGCCGAGGCCTTCGATGCCGCCGGCATCGCCCGCGCGGTCGAGGCCCTGGGCCGCGCCCTGCCCGGCCTGCCGGCCAAGACCCTGGTGGCGGTCGAGGGCCTGCGCTGGCCCCTCGGCGAGACCGGCGCGGACGTGCTCGTGCGCGCCACCGGGCCCGACGAGGCCGCCCTCGGCCTCGCGGCGGAGGACGGCCCGCTCTGGCTCGGCCCCATCGGGACAACCCGCCTCGCCGACGCGGTGGCCGCCGCCCTCGCGGCCTTCGCGGGCACCGGGGGCCGGCGCCTGCGCGACCTCACCGATGCCGAGCGGGCCGCAGTGGCCCGGAGCGCCGGCGCTCCCGCACCGTTCCGCGCTCGCGGAACCGACCTCTCCCGGACCGGAGCGGGGGCGCGCGACGCCGCCCTGCCCGCCGGGCTGATCCCGCTCGCGCCGGGGCGGATCGCCGTCGTGGTGGAGGCCGCGTTCGGGCGCTGCGGCGCGGACGGGCTCGAGTGCCTCGCCGCGATCGCGGACGGGCTCGGGGCGCCGGAGATCCGCCTCGCACCGACCCGCGGCTTCGTGCTGGCCGCAGCCGACCAGGCCGCCGCCGCGGGCGCGCTCGCCGCGCTCGCCGCGCAGGGCTTCGTCACCGAGCCGGACGATCCCCGCCGGGCGGTGGCGGCCTGTCCGGGCGCGCCGGCCTGCGCCTCGGGCACGACGCCGACCCTCGCCGACGCCGCCCGCCTCGCCGAGGCGTTCCGGCCCTTCGCGGCGCGGGGCTTGCGCGCCCACGTCTCGGGCTGCCCCAAGGGCTGCGCCCATCCGGGCGCGGCCGACCTCACCCTCGTCGGCGCGGATGGCCGCTACGGCCTCGTGCTCGGCGGGACGCCCGGCGCGGAACCGGCGATGCAACTCACTTTCGAGGCGGCGCTGGAGCGCGTAAGGAGGGCGGATTCCGCCCTCGGCCTCGATCACGCTTTCAGGACCTGACCACATGAGCGCGCGCCTCGATTACCTGCGCGACGGGCAAGCCATCTATGCCCGTTCCTTCGCGATGATCCGCGCCGAGGCCGATCTCGCCCGGTTCACGGGCGCCGCCGAGCGCGTCGTGGTGCGGATGATCCACGCCTGCGGCATGACCGACCTGCCCCGGGACGTGGAGGTGTCGGAGACCTTCGCGGAGGCCGGCGAGGCGGCGCTCAAGGCCGGCGCCCCGGTCCTGTGCGACGTGCGCATGGTGGCCGACGGGGTCACCCGGACGCGGCTGCCGGCGAGCAACCCGGTGATCTGCACGCTCGGCGACCCGCGCGTGCCGGAGCTTGCCGCCGCGATGGGCACGACCCGCTCCGCCGCCGCGATGGAGCTCTGGCGCGAGCACCTGCCGGGCAGCGTGGTGGCGGTCGGCAACGCGCCCACCGCCCTGTTCCGCCTGCTCGAGCTCCTCGACGCGGGCGTCGGCGCCCCCGCCGCCGTGATCGGGATCCCGGTCGGCTTCGTCGGCGCGGCGGAATCGAAGGAGGCCCTGGCCCGCGACGGGCGGGTGCCGTTCTGCGTCGTGCACGGGCGGCGCGGCGGCAGCGCCATGGCGGCGGCGGCCGTCAACGCGCTGGCGAACGAGGTCGAGTGATGGAGGCGGGGGAGCGCATCGCGCTGGGGGGCGAGGACGGGTCGGCGTTCGCCGCCGTCGCCACCGGCACCCTCTACGGGGTCGGCATGGGGCCGGGCGAGCCGGAATACCTCACGGTCCGCGCCATGCGGGTGCTGGAGCGCGCCCCCGTGCTCGTCCATTTCTGCAAGAAGGGCCGGCGCGGCAACGCCCGCACCATCGCGGACGCGATCCTCAGGGACCCGGCCCGCGAGTTCCCGCTGGTCTACCCCTACACCACCGAACTGCCGCCGGACCATGTTGAGTACGTCTCGGCGCTCGCGGGCTTCTACGACGACGCGGCCGGGCGGCTCGCCGACCACCTCGGCGCGGGCCGCGACGTGGCGATCCTGTCGGAGGGCGACCCCTTCTTCTACGGCTCCTTCATGCATCTCTGGCGCCGGCTGAAGGACCGCTTCCCGGTCGAGGTGGTGCCCGGCGTCACCGGCATGTCCGGCTGCTGGACGCGGGCCGGCACCCCGATCACCTGGGGCGACGACGTCCTGACGGTCCTGCCCGCGACCCTGCCGCACCCGGCCCTCGTCGAGCGCCTGCGCGGCACGGACGCGGCGGTGATCATGAAGCTCGGGCGCCACCTGCCGAAGGTCCGCGCGGCGCTCACCGAGACCGGGCTCCTCGCCCGGGCGGTCTATGTCGAGCGCGGCACCATGGCGGGGGAGCGCGTGGTGGCGCTCGCCGACAAGCCGGACGACGACGCCCCCTACTTCTCGATGGTGCTGGTGCCCGGCGAGGGCCGCCGGCCGTGAGCGGCAGCGTCGCGATCATCGGCCTCGGCCCCGGCGACCCGCGCCTCCTCACCGGCGCCGCCCAGGCCGCCCTCGACGCCGCCGAGGACCTGATCGGGTATCATCCCTACGTCGCCCGCGTGCCCGAGCGCGCCGGCCTGCGGCGGCATGCCAGCGACAACCGCGTCGAGGTCGACCGCGCCCGCCACGCCCTCGCGCTCGCCGCCGCCGGCCGGCGCGTCGCGGTGGTCTCGGGCGGGGATCCGGGCGTCTTCGCCATGGCGGCGGCGGTGTTCGAGGCCGTCGAGGCCGGCGACCCGGCCTGGCGCCGGCTCCCCATCACGGTCGAGCCCGGCATCACCGCGATGCTGGCCGCCGCCGCCCGGCTCGGGGCGCCCCTCGGGGGGGATTTCTGCGCGCTCTCCCTCTCGGACAACCTGAAGCCCTGGGACGTGATCACGGCCCGGCTGGAGGCGGTGCTGCGCGCCGATCTCGTGGTGGCGCTCTACAACCCGATCTCCGCGGCCCGCCCCTGGCAGCTCGGCGCCGCCCTCGGCCTCGCCGCCGAGATCCGGGCGCCCGGAACGCCCGTCATGCTCGCCCGCGCCGTCACCCGCCCCGACGAGGCGATCCGGGTCCTCACCCTGGCGGAGGCCCGCGACGCCCCCGCCGACATGGCCACGCTGGTGATCATCGGCGCCTCGGCCACCCGCCTGATCCCGCGCGGGCCCGGGGCGCGGCCCTACGTCTACACCCCCCGCAGCGTGCCCCCCGCGGAGCCGGCCTGATGGTGCGGGTGTCGCGATCGGTGCGGGTGGGGCGACGCGCCCCCTCTCCCGTCCGGGAGAAGGTTGGGCTGAGGGAGGCGACCGCTCCGGCGCGCGCCTCAGCCGGAGCCGAGCACCGCCCCGGACCGGATCAGGGCCAGGGCCGATTCCGCATCCGGCACCGCCGGCACGGCGGGCTTGGGCGGACGCGCGATCATCACGACCGGGAGGGCGAGGCGGCGGGCGGCCAGGATCTTGCCGGCGGTGGCGGACCCGCCCGAGTTCTTGCTGACCAGGACCGCGATGGCGCGGCTTGCCAGGAACGCCGCCTCGGAGTCCGCGTCGAAGGGGCCGCGGGCCTCGATCGCGGTGAGGCGCGGCACCGGCAGCGCGGCCCCGAGGGGCTCGATCGTGCGCACCACGTAATCGTGCTGGGGCGCGGCCGCGAAGGCCGCGACCTCCTGCCGGCCGATCGTCAGGAAGACGCGGCGGGGCGCGGGCCCGAGCGCCGCGGCGGCCTCCGCCACGGTGGCGACCTCGGTCCAGGCATCCCCCGGCTGGCGGGTCCAGGCCGGGCGGCGCACCGCCAGGATCGGCACGCCGGCCCGCGCGGCGGCGAGCGCGGCGTTGCGGGACATCCGGGCCGCGAAGGGATGCGTCGCGTCGACCAGGAGGTCGATCCGGTTCGCGCCGAGATGGGCCGCGAGCCCGTCCGGGCCGCCGAACCCGCCGGTCCGCGTCGGCACGGGCTCGGGCTTCGGCGCGGCGGTGCGGCCGGCGAGCGAGAGGGTGACGTCGTGGCCGGGCGCGCCGGCGAGGCCCCGCGCCAGGGCGCTCGCCTCGCCGGTGCCCCCGAGGATGAGGATGCGCATGGCCGCCTTGTCCACGAGGGCTGAGCCCGTGTCGAGCGGGGTCGGGGCGGCCGGCGCGCCCTGGCTCGCCATCGTGGGCATCGGCGAGGATGGCCGGGCCGGGCTGTCGCCCGCGGCCGAGGCGGCCCTCGCGGGCGCCCGCCTGGTCTGGGGCGGGCGCCGCCACCTCGCCCTGGCCGGCCCCCTGGCGGCGGAGAGCCGCCCCTGGCCGAGCCCGATCACGGCGGCCTACCCGGAGATCCTGGCCCGGCGCGGGCAGCCGACCTGCATCCTCGCCACCGGCGACCCGTTCCATTACGGCATCGGCGCCGAGATCGCCCGCCTCGTGCCGGCCGCCGAGATCCGGGCCTATCCCCAGCCCTCGGCCTTCAGCCTCGCCTGCGCCCGCCTCGGCTGGCCGCTCGCCGAATGCGCCTGCCTGACCCTGCACGGCCGGGCCCTCGCCCGGATCGTGCCCCATCTCCAGCCCGGCGCCCGCCTCCTCGTCCTGTCCTGGGACGAGACCACCCCCGCCGCCGTCGCGGAGCTGATGCGCGCGCGGGGGTTCGGCGGCTCGCGTCTGACGGTGCTGGAGGCGATGGGCGGCCCGCGCGAGCGGGTCCGCGAGGCCGCCGCCGCCGGCTTCGACCTCGCGGGGATCGCCCCCCTCAACACCCTGGCGGTCGCCGTCGCGGCCGAGCCCGGGGCCCGCCCGGTGCCCCTCGCTCCCGGCCTCGACGACGCCTGGTTCGAGAATGACGGGCAGCTCACCAAGGCCGAGATCCGGGCCGTGACCCTGGCGGCCCTGGCGCCGCGCCTCGGCCAGCGCCTGTGGGATATCGGTGGGGGCGCGGGCTCGGTCTCGATCGAGTGGATGCTGCGCCACCCCGCCCAGCGCGCGGTCGCGATCGAGGCCCGGCCGGAGCGGGCCGCACGCATCCGGCGCAACGCCGAATCGCTCGGGGTGCCGGACCTCGCGGTGGTGGAGGGCGAGGCGCCGGCGGCCCTCGCCGGCCTGCCGGCGCCGGACGCGATCTTCGTCGGCGGCGGCGTCGGCGCCCCCGGCCTCCTGCCCGCCGCCATCGCGGCGCTGCCCGCGGGCGGGCGGCTCGTCGCCAACGCCGTGACGCTGGAGGCCGAGGCGGTGCTGCTCGCGGCCTTCGCGGAGCGGGGCGGCACCCTGCGGCGGCTCTCGGTGGCCCGGGCCGATCCGGTCGGCGGGCTGCACGGCTGGCGCGCCGCCATGCCCGTCACCCAATGGGCCTGGACCAAGCCGTGAGCGTCGTCGCGGGAATCGGCTTCCGTCGCGGCACGCCGGCCGCCGAGATCGTCGCGCTCCTGCGCCGCGCGCTGCGCGAGGCCGCCTCCGACGACCTCGGGGCGCTGGCCACCGCCGCCGACCGGGCCGACGCGCCCGCCTGCCGCGAGGCGGCGCGGGCCTTCGGGCTCGTGCCCCTCGGCGTGGCGCCGGCAGCGCTCGCGGCGGTCGACGCACGGGTGCCGACGCGCTCGCCCCGGATCGAGCGCCTGCGCGGCATCGGGTCCCTGGCGGAGGCCGCGGCCCTCGCGGCGGCCGGCGACGGCGCCCGCCTCATCCTGCCCCGCATCGCCAGCCCGGGGGCCACCTGCGCGCTGGCGCGACCCGGGCGGGACCCCGAGCCGCGGGACCCCGAGCCGGCGGAGCCGCACGCATGACCGTCCACTTCATCGGCGCCGGCCCGGGCGCGGCCGACCTCATCACGGTGCGCGGCCGCGACCGCATCGCGGCCTGCCCGGTCTGCCTCTATGCCGGCTCCCTGGTGGCGCCCGAGATCCTGGGCTGGTGCCCGCCGGGGGCCCGCATCGTCGACACCGCCCCCCTGGACCTCGACGCGATCATGGCCGAGTGCGCCGCCGCCGAGGCCCGCGGCGAGGACGTGGCCCGGCTGCACTCGGGCGACCTCTCGATCTGGAGCGCCCTCGCCGAGCAGACCCGCCGCCTCGAGGCGCTGGGCATCCCCTACACGGTGACGCCGGGGGTGCCCGCCTTCGCGGCCGCGGCGGCGCGGCTCGGGCGCGAGCTGACGGTGCCGGGCCTCGCCCAGTCCGTCGTCCTGACCCGCACCTCGGGCCGGGCCAGCGCCATGCCGGAGCGCGAGACGCTCGCGGCCTTCGCGGCGACCGGCGCGACCCTGGCGCTCCACCTCTCGATCCACGTCACCGGGACGATCGTGGCCGAGCTGACGCCCTTCTACGGGCCGGATTGCCCGGTCGCGGTGGTGTTCCGCGCGACCTGGCCGGACGAGCGCGTGATCACCGGCACCCTCGCGGACATCGCTTCGGCCGTCGCCGCGGCGGGGCTGGAGCGCACCGCCCTGATCCTGGTCGGGCCGGCGCTGGCGCCCGGGGCGTTCCGGGAGAGCGCGCTCTACTCCGTCGATTACGACCGCCGCTTCCGGCCGACGGGCGCCGCCCTGGGCCGGTCCGAACCATGAACCCGCCCGGCCTCCTGATCGCCGCGCCCCGGTCGAGCTCGGGCAAGACCACCGTCACCCTCGCGCTGATGCGGGCGCTGAGCCGGCGCGGGCTGGCGGTGCGCGGCGCGAAATGCGGCCCGGACTACATCGACCCGGCCTTCCATCAGGCCGCCACCGGGCATCCGAGCTTCAACCTCGACAGCTTCGCCATGCCGGACGCCCTCCTCGACGCGGTGGCGGCGCTCGCCACGGACCGGGCCGACCTCGTCGTCGCCGAGGGCTCGATGGGCCTGTTCGACGGGATCGTGGCCGGCGAGGGCCGCACCGGCGCCAATGCCGACATCGCGGCGCGCTACGGCTGGCCGGTGCTCCTCGTCCTCGACGTCTCGGGGGCGGCGCAATCGGCCGCCGCCGTGGCGCTCGGCTGCGCCCGCTACGATCCCCGCGTGCAGATCGCGGGCGTCGTGCTCAACAAGGTCGCGAGCGCGCGCCACCGCCGCCTCGTCGAGGCGGGGCTCGCGAGAATCGGCCTGCCGGTCCTCGGCGCGCTGATGCGGGATGCGAGCCTCGTCCTGCCGGAGCGCCATCTCGGCCTCGTCCAGGCGCGGGAGACCGCGGACCTCGACGCGCGCCTCGACCGGCTCGCCGACCTCGCGGAGGCCGGGCTCGACCTCGACGCGGTCCTGGCCTGCGCGGGCGGCGCCGGTCCCGCGCCCGGCGCGGGCGCCCTGCCCCGGCCGCCGGGCCAGCGCGTCGCGGTGGCCTCCGACGAGGCCTTCTCGTTCCTCTACCCGCACATGGCGGCGGGCTGGCGCGCGGCCGGCGCCGAGATCGTGCCGTTCTCACCCCTCGCCGACGCGCCGCCGCCGCCCGATTGCGACGCCTGCTGGCTGCCCGGCGGATACCCGGAGCTGCATGCGGGGCGGCTCGCCGCGGCGACGCGCTTCCTCGCCGGCCTGCGCGGCTTCGCCCGGGCGAAGCCCGTCCACGGGGAGTGCGGCGGCTACATGGTGCTGGGCGAGGGGCTGGAGGACGCGGCCGGGGTCACCCACGCCATGGCGGGCCTGCTGCCGGTGGCGACCTCCTACCGGAGCCGCAGGCTCCACCTCGGCTACCGGGTCGCCACGCTCCTGGCGGACGGCGTGCTCGGGGGCGCGGGGAGCCGCTGCGTCGGCCACGAGTTCCACTACGCGAGCGAGCTGACCGCGCCGCCCGTCGCCGGGAACGCGCTGGCGCGGGTCACCGATGCGGAGGGCGTCCCGCAGGGGCTCGCCGGCCACCGCAGCGGCCACGTCACCGGAAGCTTCTTCCACCTGATCGCGGGGGATCAAGCCGGTGGCCCACGGGGCGGGCCCCGGATTCCCGAATTTCCCGGATCCGCAGGCCCCGAAACCGGGCTCAGGCCTCGGTGACCTCGACGTTCGCGGGCGCGGGCGCGGGCGCGGGCGCGGCCTCGTCCGGGGCCGGGGGCTGGCCGAGCCGGGAGACGGTGCGCACGAGGGCGAGCACGTCGCGACGCATCTGGTCGTCCCCGATCAGCGCGTAGGCGCGCAGGAGTTCGATGGCCCCGTGCGCGCTGAGGAAGCCGAACACGTCCCCCTGGCCCTGGGATCCGGCCTCGTTCTCCTCGAAGAAGGCGGAGACCGGCACCTCGAGCAGGCGGGCGATCTCGCGCAGGCGGCCGGCGCCGACGCGGTTCTGCCCTTTCTCGTACTTCTGCACCTGTTGGAAGGTCACGCCGACCGCGGTGCCGAGCGCGGTCTGACTCATCCCGCGGGCCTTGCGCAGCGCGGTGATCCGGATGCCGACGAGGCGATCGACGTCGGTGGTCTGCTTGGGCATCATGGTTCAAACTGGTCCTTCTGCGAGTTCGCCCACTCCGCCGACGGACCATCGGCGGGACGAGCCTGCATTTCGAAGATGCGATCCGAGACACGGACATGCGGCGGCAGTTGACCTACCATCTCGCTTCCGAAGGCATCAGGCCCTAACGCCCGCAGAAACCACGCTTTTCAATCACGCCGACGTGATCGGAAGCGGGCTCTGTCCAGGCCTCGCGAACGGTTGCCTTGGCAACAACTTGACCACGAAGGGCTTAACGATTGCAAGCCTAATGGGAGATCACCTTCCGGAATTGACGGACAATTAATGCTGAGTGATCGGGGCCGCCCGGTCGAACTGGAGGGTTCTCCCGGCGGCCGCCGCATCCGTCGCGTCAATGCGCCGAATTCCCCGGCGCCGATGCCGCCGCTACGGTCCCGGCGCAGGTATCCCGCAGCAAGACAGGATGGAGACGAGCCCATGTTCATCGCCATGAATCGATTCAAGGTGGTCAAGGACGCGACGGACGATTTCGAGCAGGTCTGGCTCGGGCGCGACAGTCACCTCGGCGAGATGGCGGGCTTCGTCGAATTCCAGTTGCTGCGCGGACCGGAACACGAGGACCACGTCCTCTACGCCTCCCATACGATCTGGCGCTCGAAGGCGGATTTCGAGGCCTGGACCCGCTCCGAGCAGTTCCGCAAGGTCCATAGCCGGGCGCCGAGCACGAAGCCGCTCTATCTCGGCCACCCGCAATTCGAGGGTTTCGAGACGATCCAGACCGTCGCTCGGAAGGACGTCGCGCGGGAGGATGTGGCGCGGGAGGATGTGGCGCGGGAGGACACCGCCGCGGGCTCGGCCGACGCCGCCGCCTGACGCTTCGCTCGGGCCCGCGCCCGGCGCGGCGTCCCGCGCGCCGGGCTGGGATTGCGGCGGCAGCGAGTGCGCAAAAATCGCTCAATCGGCGAGGGAGCCGCGTCGCACTCGTCAATCACAATTATTTGATCGACGCGCCGACAATCCGATCGAATTCATTAACCTGTTTCCGCAGCGGGGAGATTCGCCGCGGCGGGGCCCCGCGGGGGTGTTTCCGCGGCGGCCGCGCGGTCTGCCCGCGTTGCGCGTGTTGCGTGAAACCACTACTCGCGCCGGCAGGCGGGACGCTCTGAATCGGTACTCAAGACTGGGGCCTGAAGCTTGCGCAAACGTCTCGGAGATCCGGGACTGAACGCAGCCTTGTTTCAGTTCGGGACAGAATCCGGTTCATGACGGAACGCAGCGCCCGATGTTTCACGAACGGCTTCCCGAGACCTTCCAGAGCCTGCCGGCCGGCGCCCCGCGCCGCCGCGACGTCTGGGCGTCGCTGCTGCCGCGCCGCAGCCGGGCGGCCTTCCGCCTCGGCATCTCGGCGACCATCGCGGTCGCCGACTTCGTCACGATCTGCGGCACGGGCCTGCTGATCGAGGCGGCCTACCACTTCTCCCTGACCGGCCGGCTCATCCCGATGGCCGAGACCCGCAGCCTGCGCATCTCCGGGCTCATCGCCATCGTGGTCCTGCTCACGAACCTGTTCCGCGAAGAGTACAGCATCGAGAACGCGCTGGCGCTGAAGCCGCATCTGCGGCGCGCCGCCTCGCTCTGGCTCGCCGCCTGGGCGGTGGTACTGGTCCTCGGCTTCGCCACCAAGACCACCACCGACTTCTCGCGCGTCGTCGCCGTCACCCTCTTCGTGGTCGGGTTGCCGGCGATGCTCGGCATGCGCGCGGGCATGATCGCCCTGGTGCGCCGGGGCATCACCCCGGCCTCGGCCTCGGTGAGCCGGATCCACCTCGTCGGCTACGAGGAGGACATCGCGCGCTTCTACGCCGGCAACGACGCCGAGGCGCTCGGCCTGCGCGTCATCGGCACGAGCTACCTGCGCCGGATCGACCCGGCCGCCGAGGCCGCCGCCCGGCAGGCGCAGATGTCGGAGGATCTCGACCTCGCCGTCTCGGTGGTGCGCTTCCTGCGCCCCGACGACGTCTTCATCCTCGTGCCCTGGGCCGAGACCGCCGATGTCGAGCGCTGCATCGACGCCTTCCTGCGCGTGCCCGCCGCCCTGCACCTGCGCCCCGGCACGGTGCTCGACCGCTTCCCCGACATGCAGATCTCCCGCGTCGGCCGCCTGTCGGGCATCAATATCGGGCGGCGCCCGCTGAACCTCGGCGAGATCCTCCTGAAGCGCGCCTTCGACCTCGTCGTCGCGCTCGCCGCCCTCATGCTCCTCGCGCCGCTGCTCGCCGCGGTGGCGGTGCTGATCAAGCTCGACAGCCCGGGGCCGGTCTTCTTCCGGCAGAAGCGCTACGGCTTCAACCAGCAGCCCTTCGGCGTCTTCAAGTTCCGCAGCATGAAGATGGAGGAGAATGCCGCCTTCCGGCAGGCCAGCCGCAACGATTCCCGCATCACCCGGGTCGGCGCGATGCTGCGCCGCTCGAACCTCGACGAGCTGCCGCAGCTCCTCAACGTGGTGCTGGGCGAGATGTCCCTCGTCGGCCCGCGCCCGCATGCGCTGGCGCATGACCGCAGCTTCGAACGCCGCATCGCCCTCTACGCCCGCCGCCACAACGTGCGCCCCGGCATCACCGGCTGGGCGCAGGTGAACGGCCTGCGCGGCGAGACCCTGACCGACCTCGACATGGCGCGCCGGGTCCAGCACGACCTGCACTACATCGACCATTGGTCGATCTGGTTCGACATCCGGATCATGGTCCAGACCGTGATCTCGCCTCGCGCCTACAGGAACGCCTTCTGAGTCGGGGCCGCCGCAGGCGCCCTTCCTCGGGCGTTCTCCCTCAGGCACCCTCGTGGGCGTGCGCCTCGCGGCTGAGGCAGGCGCCGCACTCGCCCTCGACCTCGAGGATGCGGCTCGTCGGGCGGAAGCCCGCCCGCGCCAGGGTGCGGCCGAGCTGGTCCTCGATCTCCGGCGAAGTGGTCTCGTCGATGCTGCCGCAGCTGCGGCAGATCAGGAAAACGAGGCCCGCCCCCTCCCCGTGGCTGTGCCCGCAGGAGACGAAGGCGTTGCGGCTGGCGATCCGGTGGACGAGGCCGTGCTCGGTGAGGAAGTCGAGGGCGCGGTAGACCGAGACCGCGGCGACGCGCTTGCCCGTGCCGCTCAGGCGCTCGGCGATGTCGTAGGCTCCGAGGGGCTTGCCCTCGGCCGCGACGGTGCGCAGCACGTCCCGGCGCAGGCGGGTGAATTGCAGGTCGCGCTCGCCGCAGAAGCGCTCGGCGCGGGCCAGCGCGTCCGTGGCGCCGCCACAGCAACTGTCATGGGCGGCCGCATGCTCGTGCATTCCATCCCCCCGATCGAGCCGCCCGCGGGGGCCCGCCATCCCGCGGGACCCTGAGCCCGGGGCACGGGCCCCGATTGAACTCGGCGGGTGTTACAGTGTATCAGCCCGGAATATAAGACGCCGCCCGGGCCCCGGCAAATCCTCCGCGGGGCGCGGGGCGGCGACACCGGCACGCCGACGCCCGCGCCTGCCATCGAACCGGCCTCACCGTGACATCAACCGACCGGACCTCCCGCCTGCCCCGTGCCTCGCTCTTCCGCGCCGGCCTCGGGCTGCGCTGTGCCTGCGCGGGCGCCCTCTCCGGCCTGCTCTGGCTCGCGATCCTGTGGGCGCTCGGCTCATGACGATGCCCCGGCCCGGCGCGATCGGCCTGCGCGGCCTCACCCTCGGCTACGACCGGCACCCGGCCGTGCACCACCTCGACGGCACGATTCCGGCGGGCGACCTCCTCGCCCTCGTCGGCCCGAACGGGGCCGGCAAGTCGACCCTCCTCAAGGGCATCGTCGGCGAGATCCCGGCCCTCGACGGGCGGATCGAGCGCTCGGGCGAGGCGATCGCCTACCTGCCCCAGGCCGACGAGATCGACCGCACCTTCCCGCTCAGCGTCCTCGACCTCGCCAGCATGGGCCTGTGGCGCCGCCTCGGCCCCTGGCGCAGCCTGCTCGGGCGCCGCTCCGAGGTGGTGGCGGCGCTCCGGGCGGTGGGCCTCGACGGCTTCGAGGACCGGCCGATCGGCACCCTCTCGGGGGGCCAGTTCCAGCGCGCCCTGTTCGCCCGGCTGATCCTGCAGGATGCCCGCGTGATCCTCCTCGACGAGCCCTTCACGGGCATCGACGCCCGCACCACCGGGGATCTGGTCGCGTTGATCCGGGGCTGGCACGCCGAGGGCCGCACCATCGTGGCCGCCCTGCACGATTTCGGGCAGGTGCGGGCGCATTTCCCCTCGACCCTGCTCCTCGCCCGCGAGCCCGTGGCCTGGGGGCCGACCCGGACGGTGCTGACGCCGGCCAACCTCGCCCGCGCCACTCGGATCTCGGAGGCCTGGGACGAGAACGCCGCGATCTGCGCCCGCGACCATGCGGGGCACGCGCACGCCGCCGCCGAGGATCACGCGCAAGATCACGCGCATGACCATGCGCATGACCACGCGCACAGTCATCACCATCAGCACGACCACGCCCCGCATCGCTACGCCGAGCACGGCACGGTGCACGCCCCTCCCCACCGGCACGGAGACGCGGCGTGATCGACGCCCTGGTCGCGCCCTTCCTGGAATTCGGCTTCATGCGCCGGGCCCTCGTGGGCTGCCTCGCGCTCTCGTTCTCGGCCCCGCCGGTCGGGGTCTTCCTGATGCTGCGGCGCATGAGCCTGATGAGCGAGGCGATGAGCCACGCCATCCTGCCGGGCGCCGCGGCGGGGTTCCTGGTGGCGGGCCTGTCGCTGCCCGCGATGACCCTCGGCGGCCTCGCGGCGGGCCTGACGGTGGCGCTGCTCGCCGGGCTGGTCACCCGCTCGACACAGCTCAAGGAGGATGCGAGCCTCGCGGCCTTCTACCTGATCTCGCTGGCGGCCGGCGTCCTGCTCGTGTCGCTGCGCGGCTCGCAGATCGATCTCCTCCACATCCTGTTCGGCACCGTGCTGGCGCTCGACGATGCCGCCCTGCTGCTCCTCGGCGGCATCGCCACCGTGACGCTGTTCGCGCTCGCCGCCCTCTACCGGCCCCTCGTGATGGAATGCGTCGACCCGCTCTTCCTGCGCACGGTGAGCCGGGCGGGCGGGCCGGTCCACTTCGCCTTCCTGGCGCTCGTGGTGATGAATCTCGTCGGGGGGTTCCAGGCGCTCGGTACGCTGCTCGCCGTCGGTCTGATGCTGCTGCCGGCGATCACGGCGCGGTTCTGGGCGCGCGACCTCAGCGGACTGATCCCGGCCTCGATGCTGGTCTCGACGCTGGCGAGCCTGACCGGCCTCAGCCTGTCCTACCACGCCGACCTGCCGACCGGCCCGGCCATCGTGCTCTCGGCCGGGGCGCTCTATCTCGCCTCGATGCTGGTCGGCCCCCGCGGCGGCCTCCTCTACCGCCTCGTGCGGCCGCGCCACCTCGAGGCCTGAGGAGCCCGGCGATCCGGGCTCAGAGGTGGAACAGGCTCATGATGCCGGCGACGATCGCGTAGACGAAGCCCGCATTGAGGGCGACGCCGAGCGCCCCGATCCCGAGCCCGACGAGGACGACGACGCCATCGCGCTCCACCAGGCCGAGCCCGACGAGGCAGACCGCGAGGCCGAGGGGAATCTGGCCGACCACGGGGGCCGCCACGATCAGCGCCATCGCGAGGGTGAGCAGGATCAGGCCCATGCCGCGCATGCCGAGCGCGGATTCGAACACACTCATGCGCGGGCGCGACCAGCGCTCCAGGCGCCGCAGCAGCGGCACCGCCCGCTTCACCGCCCGCTCCACGTCGCTGCGGGCGATCGAGCGCTCGAGCAGCATGCGGGGGAGCCAGGGCGCCGACATCCCGGCCGCGATCTGCGCGGCCACGAGCATCAGCAGCAGGCCGCAGATCAGCGGGATCGGCGGCGGCATCGGCAGGCAGTTCGGCAGGCCGAGCAGCACCACGAGCAGCGCGAAGGCACGATCGCGCAGCACGGCGACGATGTCGCCGACGGTCAGCCGATCGCCCTCCTGGCTCGCGAGCACGGTGAGGACGTCGGAAGTTCGTGCACTTGAATACAAGGCTGGCCGCTGGCTGCTGTTCCCGGCCGGGGCTCTAGCCGATCTCGGACCCAGCGCCAAGCGCGGGGGGACCCGGCGGGCCGCCGAGCTCGGCGGCGGATCGCCCGACCGGTGCGCGGACGCACAACCGGCGCCGAGCCTCGCTCAGGTTAATATTCCCGCCAATCATATAACCTAGAGTATTAATCACTCGAGCGCGAATTGTTTTCTGCTCTATAGTTGAACAGATATGATTGAAATGTTCGCTCTCGCAATATTGATGAGAGTCGACAAGCTGATCTGAACCATAGTCTTCCGAGACCGCCTCGTCATTGC
Organism: Methylobacterium planeticum; assembly: GCF_008806345.1. GTDB lineage: Bacteria > Pseudomonadota > Alphaproteobacteria > Rhizobiales > Beijerinckiaceae > Methylobacterium > Methylobacterium planeticum. Next base: position 318,179 of record NZ_VZZJ01000003.1, read on the forward strand.
TTCACAGGTTGGCTCCGTGAGGACCACGTTGCCTCGTCCCGCCCAGCGCCGCCGCGCCGTCCTGTTGCGGCGCCGCCGGCTCGCCCGAGCGCTGGCCCTGATGGCGACCGGGACCCCGATGGCGACGGGCGCCCCGGCGGCGGAGGGCGAGGCCAGCACGCTGCTGTTCGGGAGCCTCGATGCCGCCGCCTCGACCTTCGCGACGGCGGGCGCGAAGATCGCCCTCGACCGGCTCGACCGGCCGGGCTTCGTCGCGCTCGCGAGCGCCGGGATCGGGCGGCGCGTGGAGCGGAGCTCCTGCACCTGCGACACGCGGGCCGGGGTGGCGAGCCTCGCGCGCCACACGTTCCTCGGCTCGGCGCTCGTCGGCTACCAGTGGTTCGCCGATTGGGGCGTGGTGGCCGCCTATGCGGGGGTCGAGGGCAGCCGCGAGGCGATCCTCGACGGCAACACCCTGTACGTCTTCCCGGGCCGCACCGGCCTGCGCCTGCACGGGGAGGTCTGGGCCCGGCCGAGCACCGACACCCTCCTGGCCGCCACCGCGATCCTGGGCTCGGCCCGCGGCGATGCCTGGACCCGGATCGCCCTCGGCTACCGGCTCTGGGACACCTATCTGGGCCCGGAGGTCGGCCTCTATGCCGACCGGACCGGCTACCGGAAGTGGAGCATCGGCCTGCACGGGACGGATTTCGCGATCGGCCGCTTCGGCCTGCGGGCCTCGGCGGGCTTCCAGTTCGAATCGAGCGGTGGGGCGGGCAGCCCCTACGTCGCGGTCTCGGCCTGGACCGACCTCTGAGGGGGACCGGCGAGGCCGAGGCTGAGCTGGCCGTCCGGTGGGTCCTGCTTCGCGGCGGAGAGGCCGTCGAGGAAGCGGCCCGCATCGGCGCGGATCTCCGCCCGGCGCCGGTCGCCCATCCTGGCGAGCGTCCGATAGGGCATCGCCATGCGGGGATTGCCGGCGAGGCGCGCCTCGTTCTCGATCAGGAAGTTCCAGTAGAGGTAGTTGAACGGGCAAGCCGTCGGCCCGGCCTTGGCCTTCACGTCGTAGGCGCAGGCGCCGCAATAATCCGACATCCGGTCGATATAGGCCCCCGATGCCGCGTAGGGCTTCGAGCCCATCACCCCGCCATCGGCCCACAGGACCATGCCGTGGACGTTGGGCAACTCGACCCACTCGTAGGCGTCGGCGTAGACGACGAGGTACCATTCCTCGACCTGGGCCGGGTCGATCCCGGCGATCAGGGCGAAGTTGCCCGTCACCATCAGGCGCTGGATGTGATGGGCGTAGGCCTGGGCCCGCGTGTCGCCGACGCACTGGGCGAGGCAGTTCATCGCGGTCTCGCCCGACCAGTAGAACCAGGGCAGATCGCGGACGGCCTCGAGGGCGTTGGTCCGCGCGTAATCGGGCATGCGGGCCCAGTACAGGCCGCGCACGTATTCGCGCCAGCCGAGGATCTGCCGGATGAAGCCCTCGGCGGCGTTGAGGGGCGCCGCGCCGTCCCGGAAGGCGCGCTCGGCCGCCGCGCAGACCTCCTCGGCCGTGAGCAGGCCCGCATTGAGGGCCGGGGCGATCATCGCGTGGTAGAGGAAGGGCTCCCCGGCCTTCATCGCGTCCTGGTAATCGCCGAAGGACGGCAGGCAGGCCTCGATGAAATGCGCGAGCGCCGCGAGGGCATCCGCCCGGGTCACCGGCCAGGCGAAGCCGTCGAGATCGCCGAAATGGTCGGCGTAGCGGATCGCCACGAGGTCGAGGACGGCGCGGGTCGTCGCGTCGGGCTCGAAGCCGCGGCGCGGGGGCACCGCGTGGCCCTTCGGCAGGCGCTTGCGGTTGTCGTGGTCGAAGTTCCACTGGCCGCCGACGGGCTCCGCCCCCTCCATCAGGAAGCCGGTGCGGCGCCGCATGCCGCGGTAGAAGGTCTCCATCCGCAGGGCCCGCCGGTCGCCGGCCCAGGCGGCGAAGTCCGCGCGGGGGCAGAGGAAGCGGTTATCCGGGCGGATCTCCAGCGGCACGGGCAGATCCGCGCGCCAGCCCCGCATCATCTCCCAGACCCGCCACTCGCCGGGCTCGGTGACGACGACCCGGTCGGGGGCGTGCCGGGCGAGCGCCCGCTCGAGCTCCCCGGTGAAGCTGCCGCTGTTGCCGGGCGCGTCGATCCGGACGTAGTCGACCGCGATGCCCTCGGCCGCGAGTTCCGCCGCGAAGTGGCGCATGGCCGAGAACAGGAAGGCGATCTTCTGCTTGTGGTGGCGGACATAGGTCGCCTCCGCCTCGACCTCGACGAGGAGCACGACGTCGCGCTCCGCGTCGAGGTCGGTCAGCGTCGCGATGCGGCGGTGAAGCTGATCCCCGAGGAGGAAACGCAGAATCCGCGGCGCCGGCGGCCGCGCCTCGCTTCGGGGCACGCGCCTCAGCCCTTGGTGCGCAGCATCGAGCGGCCGCCATCGGCGCCGATGACCTGGCCGGTGATCCAGCCCGCCTCCGCCGAGACGAGGAAGCTCGCGAGCGCCGCGATGTCCTCGGGCGTGCCGAGGCGCTGCAGGGCGTGCATGGAGGCGATCCCGGAAGCGAGGGTCTCGTTGCCCGTGATGGCGGCGGCGAGCGGCGTGCGGGTGAGCGAGGGCGCCACCACGTTGACCCGCACCTGCGGGGCGAGTTCCGCGGCGAGCGAGAGGGCGAGCCCCTCGACCGCGCCCTTCGCCATCGCCACGGAGGCGTGGGAGGGGAAGCCCTGCGCGACCGCCACGGTGGAGAAGAGCACAACGCCCGCCCCCGCCTCGCCGGCCCCCGCCTTGAGGGCCGGGGCCGCCGCCTGGACCGCCAGGAAGGCCCCGAGGGCGTTGACGCGGAAATCGGTCTCGATGTCCTCGGGCGTGAGCCGGACGAGGTGGCGCAGGTTGATGGTGCCGACCGCGTAGACGAGGCCGCCGAGCCGGTCCCCGGCCTCCTTGGCGACCTGGTCGGCGAAGCCCGGCTCGGTGGCGTCGCCCGCCGTGATGGTGGTGTCGCCGAGGTGGTCCGCCGCCTCCTCGAGGCGCGCGGCGTCGCGGGCGACGAGGTGGAGGGGGTAGCCGCGGGCCCTGAGCGCCCGGGCGGTGGCCCGCCCGATCCCCCCGGTGCCGCCGTAGATCACAACCCGTTGCATCGGCGCTCCCTTTCCCCTCAGGATCCCTTAGGTAACGCGCGGATGGCCCGCGTGGAGTTGCCGCAGCCGCAACCGCCCGCTCCGTATGGTCGCAGGCCCCGTGTCTCGGATCGCCCGTTCGGCGTCAGGATCGTCATGAAATTCGCCTTCGCGGGCATCGACTTCCTCGGTGGTGTGTTCGATGCGCTGGTCCAGGCCGGCTGGACGCCGGTCAAGCTGTTCACCCGTCCCTGCGACGGGCTCTACGACCACAACGAGGTGGTGGTGGCCCAGGCCCGCCAGCGCCGCCTGCCGATGCAGCTCTCGCGCATCCGGCAGGCCGACCTCGACGCGCTCCACGCGGCCCACGGCAAGGACTGGGCGCTCGTCGTCTCGGGCTATCCCTGGCTGGTGACGGGCTGGCGCGGGCGGGCGGCCTACGGGATCAACGTCCACCCCTCGCCCCTGCCCACGGGCCGGGGCCCCTACCCGCTGTTCCAGGCGATCCTCGACGGCTACGAGACCTGGGGCGTCACCGCCCACACCCTGTCGGAGGACGGCTTCGACACCGGCGACATCCTCGCGCAGGACCTCTTCCCGGTCTCGCCGCAGGAGACCCACGAGAGCCTGCTCGCCAAGTGCCAGATGGCGGCCCGCCGCCTCGCCGCGGGGCCGATCGCCCGGGAACTGCCCCAGCGCTGGCGCCGGCCCGAGCCCCAGGGCGACGGCTCCTACTGGGCCCGGGTCAGCGACGCCGACCGCACCCTCGACTTCCGCAAGGACGTCGACGCTGTGCTGCGCCGGGTCCGGGCCTTCGGAGCCATCGAGACCATCGCGCGCCTCGGCGATGCCCGGGTCTTCGTCGCCGCAGCCGACGGCTGGCGGGAGGCCCACACGCTGACGCCCGGCACCGTCGTCCACCGCTACCGCCGCAGCGTCGTGGTGGCGGCACGCGACGGCTACATCGTCCTCACCCGCTGGAGCCCGGTGCCGGTGAGCGAGGCGGCGCAGATCGGGCGCTGACCCGGACCGGAGCCGATCATGCCGCCGATGCGCCGCAAGGGCGACCTGCCGACGAAGACCTGCGCCCGGTGCGGCAAGCCCTTCGCCTGGCGCAAGAAGTGGGAGCGGGTCTGGGACGAGGTCCGCTACTGCTCCGACCGCTGCCGGGCGGAGGCGAAGCGGGGGCGGCCCGGATGAGGCGGATCCGGGCCCGCGCGGCTAATCCCCGCCCAGTCCCGCGAGCGCCGCAGGCGTGTCGATGTCGAGGGCGGTGCCCGCATCGCCCGGGATCTCCAGCACGTCCGTGCGGCCCGCGAGGATCGGCCCGGCGCCCCGGTCGCCGCTGAGGCGCGCGAGGTCGGGGGCGAGGCGGTGCCGGTTCAGGAGGACCGGGTTGCCGCGGCGCCCGGCATGGACCGGAACCACCGCGGCGGGACGCGGGTCGGCCGCCGCGAAGGCCGCGACCAGCCGGTCGAGCTGGGCCGGAGTGACGCGCGGCATGTCGCCGAGGAGCACGAGGGCGCCGGGGATCGCCGCCGGCAGGGCCGCGAGCCCGGCGCGCAGGGAGGTCGAGAGGCCGGCCGCGTAATCCGGGTTCTCGACCAGGACGAGGTCGAGCCCGGCCAGCGCCGTCCGCAAGGCCTGCGCGTGGGCGCCGAGCACGACGACGACCGGCCGGGCCGAGGCGGCCAGCGCCGCCTCGGCCGCGTGGCGCACCAGGGGCCGGCCGTCGAGGTCGGCGAGCAGCTTCGGGGCCGTACCGAAGCGAGTGCCGCGGCCGGCCGCGAGCAGCACGGTGGCGACGGCCGCCTCAGGCATCGTCCTCCTCCGTCTCGGCGCTGGCGCCGCCGGCGCGGGGCTGGGGCCGCGACACGATCTCCATCAGGAGGCCGCCGACGCCGAGCCCCACGATGTCCGCGCGGGTGACGGGCAGGCCGGCGAGCAGGCGGTGCAGCACCCAGTCGAAGCCGTTCTCCTTCGGCGAGCGGGCGCAGCCCGGCGCCCCGATCACCGGCACGCCGCCCCGGGCCCCGACGAGCAGCAGGTTGCCGGGATCGACCGGCATGCCGAGATGCGCGACGGTGCCGCCCGCCGCCTCGATCCCCGCCGGAATGACGTCGCGCCGGTCGGCGATCGCGGAGGCTCCGAAGATCACGGCGATCTCCGCCCCCGCCTCGATCACCTGCGCCAGGGCCCGCGCGACGGCCTCGCGGGCATGCGGCACCCGCCGCTCGGTGGCGATCTCCGCCCCGGTCGGGGCGAGGCGGCGGCGCAGGTTGCGCAGGGTCTTGTCGATTGTCGCGTCCTTGAGGCCGGGCAGCACCGTCGAGACGACGCCGACGCGGGCGAGCCGGTAGGGCGCGACGCCGAGGAGGCCGGGACGGGCCGCCCCGCAGGCCTCCTCCAGGAGGAAACCCGGCACCGCGTAGGGGATGATCTTGACGGTCGCCACCATCTCGCCGGCCACCACCGGCTTGAACGGGGCCAGGGTCGCCACCGTGATCGCCTCGTCGACGGAATTCACCGCGTCGATCCCGGACCGCCCGACCTGGAGCAGGCCGTTCCGGGTCGCGAACAGGTTGCAGCGGCCGGTGAAGGGCGCGTCGCGGCGCAGGCCGGGGCCGAGCAGTTGCCCGGCCAGGCGCTCGGCCGCCGCGTCCTCGCCGACATCGCCGGGCTCGAGGGTGACGGCCACCACCTCGCGCACGCCCTCGTCCTGCAGCCGGACGGCGACCTCGGGCGGAATCGGGTTGCCCTTGCGCAGCGAGACCGCGCCGGCCTTGACCGAGTGGGCCGCGATGAGGCCGGCGGCCTCCCGGATGGGAACGGGGCCGAATTTCACGGAACGGCCCTGATTCTCTCCCGGCGCAGCGTCGCGACGATCTGAGCAAGGATCGACAGCGCGATCTCGGCCGGGCTCACCGCGCCGATGTCGAGGCCGATCGGTGCGTGGATGCGCGCGCTGTCGTCCGGCGTGAAGCCCGCCGCGCCGAGGCGCGCGACGCGGCTCGCGTGGGTCTTCCGGGAGCCGAGCGCGCCCACGTAGAAGCAGCCCGCCCGCAGGGCCGCGATCAGGGCCGGGTCGTCGATCTTCGGGTCGTGCGTGAGGGCCGCCACCGCGCAGTAGCGGTCGAGGGCCGGGACCGGGCCGGCGAGGGCGGCCTCCGGCCATTCCGCCACCAGGGGCACGCCCGGAAAGCGGTCCGGCGTCGCGAAGGCGGTGCGCGGGTCGATCACCGTGACGGCGAGGTCGAGGCCCGCCGCCATCGGGGCGAGCGCCTGGCTGATATGGACCGCCCCGATCACCACGAGGCGCACGGGCGGCACCTGCACGGTGAGGAAGAGCTGGCGCCCCTCCGCGGCCGCGAGCCCGCTCTTGCCCGAGACGAGGTGGGCCGTGAGGGTCTCGGACAGGGGATCGGCGGCGATGTCCGCCTCGCGCACGAGGCGCTGGTGCCCGTCCGCGACGTCGGTCACCAGGATGGCGGCGCGGCGGGCGGCGCGCTCGGCGTTGAGCTGGGCGAGGGTGTCGGCGCGCATCGTCAGTCGATCCGCTCGAGGAAGATGCGGATGCGCCCGCCGCAGGAGAGGCCGACCTGCCAGGCGGTCTCGTCGGCCACGCCGAACTCGATGACGCGCGGCTGCCCCGCCTCGATCACGTCCAGGGCCTCGGTGATGACGGCCCCCTCGACGCAGCCGCCGGAGACCGAGCCGAGGAAGTTGCCCTCCTGGTCGATGACGAGGTGGCTGCCGACGGGCCGGGGGGCCGAGCCCCAGGTCTCGATCACCGTGGCGAGCGCCACGCGGCGCCCGTCGCGCCGCCAGCCTTCGGCCGCGGCGAGGATATCGGTTTCGGTGGAGATCATGGTCGCGGGGTCCCGGGGCCTGGCCTGCACGCGAACGGCCTCCCCGCCTTCCTAGATGAGATCGGGCCACGTAAATTCCACCGCCCGCGCTGCAAGGCACCGCGCGGCGTATCCGCGTTCCCGCGTGCCTTTGCGCACGTGGGGCGCCGGATTATCAAGGCGGAGCCCAGGATGTCCTGAGGACCGCCCCCGGGAGGCAAGTTCCGATGACGTCGTGGCCGCTGCTCCTCGCCCTCCTGCTCCTGCCCCATGGCGCATGGGCGCAGGCGTCCGCGCCACTGCGCATCGGCCTGTCGGCGCCGCTCACGGGCCCCGACGCCGCCTTCGGGCAGGGGCTGCGGCTCGGGGCCGAGCAGGCGGTGGCGGAGATCAATCGGGCGGGGGGCGCCGGCGGGCGCAAGCTCGTCCTCGCGGTGGGGGACGATGCGAGCGACGCCCGCCAGGGCGTGGCGCTCGCCCGCCGGTTCGCCGCGGAGGGGATCAGCCTCGTGGTCGGGCCGCTCAGCTCCGCCGTCACCGCCCAGGCCGCCCCGGTCTACGAGGAGGCCGGCATCGTCGTGGTCACCCCCGGCGCCACCTGGCCCCCCCTGACCGGCCGGGGCCAGTGGAACCTGTTCCGCACCGTGGCGAGCGACGCGCAGCAGGGGGCGCTCGCCGGCGCCTACCTCGCCGACCGCTACGGCAGCGGCCGCATCGCCCTCGTGCACGACCGCAGCAGCTTCGGGCGGGGGCTCGCCGACGAGGTCGCCCGCAAGCTCAAGGCGCGGGGCCACCGCGAGGCCGTGTTCGAGAGCCTGCCCCGGGGCGCCCGGGACGCGTCGGACCTCGTCGCCAAGCTGAAGGCGGCGCGGGTCGACGCGGTGTATTTCGGCGGCCTCGCGCCGGAGGGCGCGCTCCTCGTCCGGTCCCTGCGCGAGGCCGGGCTCGACGCGCCCGTGATCGCGAGCGACGGCATCCTCGACCGCGACTTCGCCGCCAATGCGGGGCCCGGCGGCGACGGTACGCTGATGACGGTGACCCCCGAGCCGCACCGGCTGCCCGACCCGAAGGGCGCGCGGCCGGCTCCGCGGAGCCCGGAAGCCGACGCCGTCGCGGCCGAGGCCTACGCGGCGGTGGAGATCCTGGCCCAGGGCATCGCCCGGGCGAGGACCGGCGACGGCCGCAAGGTCGCGGCGGCCCTCCACGCGGGCGGTCCGTTCCGGACGGTCGTCGGCGAGATCGGCTTCGACGGACGGGGCGATCCGAGCCCGAGCGACGTCACCCTCCGGGTCTGGCGCCGGACGCCGGACGGGCGCCTCGACTATGCGGGCAACGAAGTCGCGCCCTGACGAGACGGCCGAAAACGGGCATTTGGCGCAGATGAGGCCGGTTTCCTGTCGATCGGAGACCGCCTGCGGAGCCGGCAAGCTTGCGTCGGCATCCTCCGAACATTACATCCGAGCTACGCTTGACGGCCTCGCGCATCCGATGGGATCGGACCCGCCGCCCCGGCGTTTTGCTGATTGGCTGGAGATTTGGGCCCCGGGACGCCTTCCCGTCAGGCATCCCGGCTGGAGATGGTGGATGGCGAAAGAAGAATTGATGCAGTTCGACGGTCTCGTTCTCGAGATCCTGCCGGATGCCCGCTACCGCGTGCAGCTCGACCAGGGCCACGAGATCGTGGCCTACACGGCCGGCAAGATGAAGAAGAACCGCATCAAGACCCTCGCGGGCGACCGCGTCACCGTCGAGATGTCGCCGTACGATCTGGAGAAGGGCCGCCTCGTGTTCCGTCACAAGGACGAGCGCTCGGGTCCGCGTCCCCCGGTCCGCGGCGGCCAGTTCCGGCGCCGCTGAGCGCCGCCCCGCTCCACATCCTTCATCGAGGCTCGAGCGGCCTTCGGATGCGCGGCCACGCGTGACCGGGGCCGCTTTGTCGTGGACCTGAGGAAACCTCCGGAGCGGCTATGCGCCGCCGCTGCCGGCTCGCGCCTCGCACGCTCGTCCCGGGATGAACGATCGGGCCGGATCCCGGACGGGTCCGGGATCCGGGTCGCGTCCTACTTCCCGAAGCGCTCGAATTTCGGGAAGCTGCGGGTCATCAGGGTGCCGGCCTCGGCGCGGTGGCCCATCCACTTCTCCAGGATCTGCGCGTTGGCGAGGCGGGACTGGCCCGAGCCGTCGCGCCAGGGCAGGCCCTCGCCGAGGCCGAAGACGCAGGCGTCGACGAGCGTGGTCTGGCGGCAGCGCTGCAGGCGCACGCCCTTGCCGCGGGCGAGTTCCGGCAGCTCCGACAGGGGAAAGACGAGGAGCAGCTTGTCCGCGCTGCAGACCGCGACGTGGTCGCCCTCCTGCGCCGGCACGAGGAGCGCGGCCTTCGCGTCGCCGTCGAGGCCGAGGATGCCCTTGCCCTTGCGGGTGTTGGCCACGAGCGCATCCGCCGGCGCGAGGAATCCCCGTCCGTCCGAGCCCGCGATCAGCAGCTTGCCCTCCGGCTGGTAGGGCAAGGCCGCGACGATCTCGGTGCCGTCATCGAGGTCGACCATGAGGCGGATCGGGTCGCCGAAGCCGCGCCCGCCCGGGAGCTTCGAGGCGTCGAGGGTGAAGACCTTGCCGTTCGAGGCGAGCACCAGGATCTTCGCCGTGGTCTCGCTCGGGAAGGCGATCTTCAGCGTGTCGTCGCCCTTGAAGGCGACGCCCGAGAGGTCGGCGACGTGCCCCTTCAGCGCCCGGATCCAGCCCTTGTTCGACACGATCACGGTGATCGGCTCGCGCTCGACGAGGGCCGAGGTGAAGTCGATGCCGGCGGTATCGGGCGGGTTCTCGAGGCTGGTGCGGCGGCGCCCGATCGCGGTCTCGGGCCCGAAGGCCTTCTTCACGGCGCGGATCTGCTGGGTGATCGACTTCCACTGCTCCTTCTCGGAGCCGAGAAGCACCTCGATCCCCTCCTTCTCCTTCGTCAGCGCGTCGAGCTCACGCTTCAGCTCCATCTCCTCGAGCTTGCGCAGGGAGCGCAGGCGGGTATCGAGGATCGCGTTCGCCTGGACCTCGGTCAGCTCGAAGCGCTTCATCAGGGCGAGCTTGGGCTCGTCCTCCTCCCGGATGATGCGGATCACCTCGTCGAGGTCGAGATAGACGATGAGCAGGCCGCCGAGGATCTCGAGGCGCCGCTCGATCTGACCGAGGCGGTGGCGCGAGCGGCGCTGGAGCACGACGCGGCGATGGTCGAGCCACTCGCGCAGGGCCTCGGCGAGCCCGATCACCCGGGGCACGAGGCCGCCGACCAGCACGTTCATGTTGAGGGAGATGCGGGCTTCGAGCTCGGTCAGCCGGAACAGGGATTCCATCAGGATGACGGGGTCGACGCTGCGCGAGCGCGGTTCCAGCACCACCCGGACGTCCTCGGCCGATTCGTCGCGCACGTCGGCCAGCAGCGGCAGCTTGCGCTCCTGCAGCAGCTCCGCGAGCTTCTCGATCAGCCGCGCCTTCGGCACGCCGTAGGGGATCTCCGTGACGACGATGTTCCAGGTGCCGCGCCCGAGATCCTCCTTCGCCCAGCGGGCGCGCACCCGGAAGGCGCCGCGGCCGGTGCGGTAGGCCTCGCGGATGGATTCGGCGGAATCGATGAGGATGCCGCCGGTGGGGAAGTCCGGGCCCTGCACGAAGGTGTTGAGCTGGGCCGAGGTCGCCTCGGGATGGCTGATCAGGTAGAGGGCCGCGTCGCAGAGCTCGGCCGCGTTGTGGGGCGGAATCGAGGTCGCCATGCCGACCGCGATGCCCTGGCTGCCGTTGGCAAGCAGGTTCGGGAAGGCGGCGGGCAGGACCGAGGGCTCGTCCTTCTCGCCGTTGTAGGAGGGCCGGAAATCGACCGTGTCCTCGTCGATCCCGTCGAGGAGGAGCCGCGCCACCTCGGTGAGGCGCGCCTCGGTGTAGCGGTAGGCCGCCGGGCCGTCGCCGTCGATGTTGCCGAAATTGCCCTGTCCGTCGATCAGCGGGTAGCGCTGCGCGAAGTCCTGGCTGAGGCGCACCAGGGCGTCGTAGATCGCCTGGTCGCCGTGGGGATGGAAGTCGCCCATGACGTCGCCCACGATCTTGGCGCACTTCTTGTGCGCCGTGTTCGGGTCGAGGCGGAGCAGGCGCATGCCGTAGAGGATGCGCCGATGCACCGGCTTGAGGCCGTCGCGCGCGTCCGGCAGGGCGCGGTGCATGATCGTGGAGAGCGCGTAGGCGAGGTAGCGCTCCTCCAGCGCGGATTTCAGCTCGACGCTCTCGATGCCGTCGCCGGTTGGCGGCTCGAAGGGCTGGCCCATGTCAAATCCGATCAGGTGTGTTCAAACAATGGAACATATCACGAACAAACTCACGCGGGGGGGAGCCCGAGTGCGACGAATCGTGCCCGCTCCTCCGGAACCGCGAGGCCGCGCGGCGCCCAGAAGTGATGGGCCAGGAAATACCCCGTCAAGGTAAACCCCTGACGAACATCCTCGGGGCCCGGCACCCGGTTGGCGCCGCGCCGGTCGGACAGGAAGGCCGGCAGCGGCAGGAGCCGGTCGCGGTAGGGCTCGCCGGCCGAGGCGCTGACCGCGCGCCCGCTCTTCGGCGAGACGTAGATCAGCGCGTCGTTGGCGCCCGTCGCCGCGCAGGCGTCGAGGTCGAGGCCGAAGCCGAGCTCGCCGAGGAGCGCCAGCTCGAACCGCACCATCAGGGCCGGAGCGATGGCGGGGTCGTCGAGATGGGCGACGAGGACCCGGGCCGCCGCGTAGAGGCCCGGATGGGGATCGCGCTCGGCCAGGAGGCGCAGGAGGCCGGCGAGGTGCGTGATGCCGTAGAGGGCGAGCCCCGAGCCGATGAGCCGCGAGGCCGCCGATTCGAGGGGCTCGACCGCGTAGGCGCCGAGGCCCTCGTCGAGGCGCGCCCGCCAGGTGACGCGGACCCGGTTGCCGGGCTGGAGCACGGGCTGCATCCGGCGCGAGCGGCCGCCGTGGACGAGGCCGAGATGCCGGCCGTGGGCCGCCGTCATCGCCTCGAGGATGACCCCCGTTTCGCCGTGCCTGCGCAGGCCGAGCACGAGGGCGTCGTCGCTCCATTGCATGGCAGACAGATAAGGATTCTGGCGCGGGATTGTGAGCAAAATCCCGGGGCGCACGGCCTTTTCCGGTTGCGGGGGCAACGATAATCTCGGGGCTCCGCCGGAGACTCGCCGTGATTCGCGCCCGCCCCGCCCCCGTCCCCGGCCTCGCTCGCCTCCCCGAGAGCCTGCTCGCGAGTCTTCTGCTCGCGGGGCTCCTCGGCGGCTGCACCGGCTCCGGGCCGCCGCCCATCCTGGCCCGGGCGCCGGCCCCCGCGACCTTCAGGGAGCGGGTCGCCGCCCTCGCCCTCGCCCAGGTGCAGTTCGGGTCGGTGTCGGTGCTGCCGGTGCGCTTCGAGAAGAGCCGCATCGCCGGGCCCTTCGAGGATGGCGGGCGCACGCTCTACTGCGTCACGAGCCGGATGCGGGGCCGCGCCCCGTTCGAGGCCGAGCGCGCCAAGGTGGTGATCCGCGAGGAGATCGGGACGCAGCGCCTGAGCGTCGTGGCGGACGACGAGGAGGCCTGCAGCGGCCACCGCGCGGTGCCCTTCCCCGAACTCGAAACCGACGCCGCGCGGCGCGGCTGAGGCCTTGCGCGCACCGGGGAGGGTTGCGCGGGCGCCGCGGCGATGCTCCCTTGAGGGGCATGGCGCCCCCACCGTTCTCCCTCACCCTCGACCTGATCGCCCGCGCCCACCCCGATCCCGTCGAGGACGACGCCACCGCCCTGCACCTCCTGACCGACGCGGAACTCCTGCCCGGCCTCGAGGGCGCCGTCGCCGGCAAGCCGGGGCCCGCCGGGGAGATCTGGGTCTTCGCCTACGGCTCCCTGATGTGGAAGCCGGAATTCGCCGTCCGCGAGCGCCGCATCGGCACCGTGCGGGGTTTCCACCGCCGCTTCTGCCTGCTGCAGCGCCGCTTCCGCGGCACGCGGGAGCGGCCGGGCTTCGTGCTCGCCCTCGACCGGGGCGGCCTCTGCAAGGGTGTCGCCTTCCGGCTGGAGGGCAGCGACCCGGTGGCGACCCTGATGCCGGTCTGGCGCCGGGAGATGAAGGGCAGCGGCTACGAGGCGCGCTGGCTGCCCGTCGACACGGCGGCGGGCCGGGTCCACGCCCTCGCCTTCGTGGTCAACCGCCTCGGCGACCGCTACGCCGGGCGCCTCACCGAGGCCGAGATCGCCGAGAAGATCGCGCTGGCCTGCGGCCATCTCGGGCCGAGCGCCGAGTACCTGCTGCGGACGGCCGAGGCCTGCGCCGAACTCGGCATCCGCGACCGGCACCTGATGGCGCTGCAGGCGCTGGTCGCCGAGCGGCTGCGGGGCTGCGGGATGCCCCTCGGGCCGGTCCCGGGTCCGCGGGCGGAGCCGGGTCCGGGCTGAGCGCGATGCGCGGGCGCGCCGGTCTGCGGTCGCGCCGCCGTCCAGCCGGACGCGCCGATGCGGCGCGCCGCCGGGGCATCGGCCGAGATGCGCGGCCCGGCGTCAGTTCACCTCGACCTGGACCACCCCCGGCACCGCCCGCAGGGCGCCCGCGATCTGCGGGGTCGCCTGGTACTTGCCCGGCAGCTTGACCTCGACCTCGCGCTCGCCCCCGTCGAGGAGGAGGATGAGGGAGACCTCGCCCTCGCCCCGCACCGCGAGGCGCTGCTGCACGGAGACGATCGGGCGCTCGTCGCGGAGATAGATGCGCATGCCCTTCTGGTAGCGGGCCACCGCCTGGTCGAGGGGCTCGGCGGTCTGGATGCGGGCGCGCACGTCCTCGCCCTCGAGATTGGCCTGGAGCTGCAGCACCAGGGGCCTTCCCGGCTCGAGGATGTCGCGGTAATGCCCGAGCCCCTCGGAGAAGATGATCGCCTCGAAGTGGCCCGTCTGGTCCGACAGGGTGACGATGCCGAGCTTGTTGCCGGTCTTGGTGCGGCGCTCCGAGCGGTCGAGGACAGAGGCCGCCACCCGCCCGACGCTGGTGGTGCCCGCCCGTACCGCCCGGCAGAACTCGGCCCAGGTCTGGACCCGGAGCTTCTCCAGGAGGTGGCCGTACTCGTCGAGGGGGTGGCCCGAGAGGAAGAAGCCGATCGCGTCGTATTCCCGCTTCAGCTTCTCGGCCATCGGCCAGGGGTCGTGGGCCGGGATGCGCAGGGAGACGTCCGCCGAGGTGACGCCGCCGAACATGTCGACGATGCCGGTGGATTCCGCCTCCGCCGCCCCCTGCGCCAGCTTCATCATCGGCTCGACCGCCGCGCAGGCGCGGGAGCGGTCCGGCTCGATGCCATCGAGGGCGCCGGCCGCGATCAGGTTCTCGAGGGTCCGCTTGTTGACGTGGCGCGGGTTGAGGCGCCGGGCCAGGCAGGCGAGGTCCCTGAAGGGCTGGGTCCCGCGGGCCTCCACGATCGCCTCGACGGCGGCGCGGCCGACGCCCTTGATGGCCGCGAGCGCGTAGCGGATCCGGCCCTCGTGCACCTCGAAGACGACGCCCGCGGTGTTGATCGAGGGCGGCTCGACGGTGATCTTCAGCCGCTGCGCGTCCTGGCGGAATTCCGCGAGCTTGTCGGTGTTGTCGATGTCGAGGGTCATCGCGGCGGCGAGGAACTCGACCGGATAGTTCGCCTTGAGGTAGGCGGTCTGGTAGGTCAGCAGCGCATAGGCCGCCGCGTGGCTCTTGTTGAAGCCGTAATCGGCGAACTTGGCGAGCAGGTCGAAAATCTCGTTCGCCTTGGCCTGGGCCAGTCCGCGCTCGACGCAGCCGCGCACGAAGCGGTCGCGCTGGGCGTCCATCTCGGCCTTGATCTTCTTGCCCATGGCGCGGCGGAGCAGGTCGGCGTCGCCGAGCGAGTAGCCGGCCAGCACCTTGGCCACCTCCATCACCTGCTCCTGGTAGACGATGATCCCGAAGGTCTCCTTCAGGATCGGCTCCAGGGTCGGGTGCGCGTACCACGCGGCCTCGTTGCCGGCGTCTCGGCCGAGCTTGCGCTCGCAATAGACCGGGATGTTAGCCATCGGGCCCGGCCGGTAGAGGGCGACCAGCGCGATGATGTCCTCGAAGCGGTCCGCCTGCATCTCGCAGAGGGCCTTGCGCATGCCCGCCGATTCCACCTGGAACACGCCGACGGTCTCGCCGCGCTTCATCGGCTCGTAGGTCTTCTCGTCGTCGAGGGGCAGGCTCGCGAGGTCGACCGTGATGCCGCGCCGCTTGAGGAGGTCGGTGCAGCAACGCAGCATCGTCAGGGTCTTGAGGCCGAGGAAGTCGAACTTCACGAGTCCCGCCTGCTCGACCCACTTCATGTTGAACTGGGTCACCCGCATGCCCGTCTTCGGGTCGCGGTAGAGGGGCACCAGCTGCTCCAGCGGCCGGTCGCCGATGACGACGCCCGCCGCGTGGGTCGAGGCGTGCCGGTGCAGCCCCTCGAGCTTGCGCGAGATGTCGATGAGGCGGGCGACGATCGGCTCCTCCTCGATCGCGCTCTGGAGCTTGGGCTCGCCCTCGATGGCCTGGGCCAGGGTCACGGGGTTGGCGGGGTTCTGCGGCACCAGCTTGGTGAGCTTGTCGACCTGCCCGTAGGGCATCTCCAGCACGCGGCCGACGTCGCGCAGCACGCCGCGGGCGAGGAGCGTGCCGAAGGTGATGATCTGGGCGACCTGGGCGTGGCCGTAGCGCTCCTGCACGTAACCGATCACCCGCTCGCGGCCCTCGACGCAGAAGTCGATGTCGAAATCCGGCATCGAGACGCGCTCGGGGTTGAGGAAGCGCTCGAACAGCAGGCCGAAGCGGAGGGGGTCGAGGTCGGTGATCAGGAGCGACCACGCCACCAGCGAGCCCGCGCCGGAGCCGCGGCCGGGCCCGACCGGGATGTCGTGGTCCTTGGCCCACTTGATGAAGTCCGAGACGATCAGGAAGTAGCCCGGGAACTTCATCTTGACGATGACGTCGAGCTCGAAGGCGAGGCGGTCGCGGTAGACCTGCTCGGACATGCCCGGCGCGGTGCCGTGCTGGGCGAGGCGCAGCGCGAGCCCGGCCTCGGCCTGGCGGCGCAGCTCCGCCGGCTCGCTCGACACCCCGGAGGCGCCGGGCTCGCCCGCCCCCTCGCTCGCGGCCTTCTCGGCCGTGACGAGCGCGAAGTTCGGCAGGATCGGCTTGCGGGTGCGGACCCGGTAGGCGCAGCGCAGGGCGATCTCGACGCTGGCGGCCAGGGCCTCGGGCAGGTCGCGGAACAGCTCGCCCATCTCGGCCCGGGTCTTGAAGGCGTGGCGCGGGGTCAGGCGGCGGCGGCGCTCGTCCGAGACGAGGCGCCCGTCCGCGATGGCGAGCAGGGCGTCGTGCGCGTCGTAATCGTCGGCCCTGGCGAAGAAGGGCTCGTTGGTGGCGACGAAGGGCAGGCCGTTGCGGTCGGCGAGGCGCAGGAGCTCGGCCTCGACCGGCGCCTGGTCGTCGAGGCCGTGGCGCAGGAGCTCGACATAGAGGCGGTCCTCGCCGAAGGCGGCGGCGAGCTGCGCCAGCCGGGCGGCGGCGAGTTCCGGCCGCCCCTGGCGCAGGGCCGAATCGAGGGGGCCGGTCGAGCCGCCCGTGAGCGCGATCAGGCCGGCGGCGGATTCCACCAGGGCCGCGGCGGCGACGCGGGGAGCCTCCCCCGGCGCCCCGTCGAAATACGCCCGGCTCGCGAGGCGCAGCAGGTTGCCGTAGCCGGTCTCGTCCTGGGCCAGCACCACGATGTTGGCGCTCGGCACCGGCCCGCGCGCCATCGGGTCGGCCGCCTCGAAGGTCACCGACACTTGCAGGCCGGCGATCGGCTGGATGCCCGCGCCCGAGGCCTTCTCGGAGAATTCGAGCGCGCCGAACAGGTTGTTGGTGTCGGTCAACGCCAGGGCGGGCTGCTGGTCGGCGCCCGCGGCCTTGACGATGTCGCCGACCTTCAGGGCCCCCTCAAGGAGCGAATAGGACGAGTGAACGTGGAGGTGGACGAATCCGACCTCCGTGAGCTGACGACCCATGACCGACCTTGATGTTGGCCGGGCAGGATCCGGGCTCGGGGCCCGCGAGTCATCCGGAAAGCGCGACCTCTCCGCAGATGTCCACCGCCATGTGCCCTGGCGGCATCACCGGTTGCCGGTTTCGGCTCTTTCCGGACCGGAACCCCGATTTCCTGTGGGCCGCCCCCGGGAGGCGGGAACAGAATGCGCTCTTGGCGGAATGCCGTTAATGGATTGGAGCCAAGGCTACGGCCCAGAGTGCCACAGCCCCCGACAGGAGCCCGAACGCCGTGAACTCGACGACGCCGGTCAGGATCATCCGCTTGAACATGGGCCTCTCCGTTCGTTGATGCCCTGAGTTTTGTTCTTGTTTTGTTCTATGTAAAGCGGGGATAGCCGGGTAATGCACCTTATGGTTACGTCTTCGTGAAGATCGGGGGGCAAGGCGCCGCGGCGGTGTTCGGCTAGAACGCGCCTCCGGGCCGGACCGGCGGCTCCGCGCCACCCGGGTGCCGCCGCGCACCGGCCCGACCGGGCGATCCCGGCGGGGCGGTCGCGGGATCGCTCCGCGACACCACATCGACCATGCCGACACAGGGGGGGCCCTTCAGGCTTGGGCGGGACGGGCTGGCACCGTTCCCGATTCCGGCAGGACCGGCTGCGCACCGGGGCGGATGCGCAGCCTCCGCAGCGATAAGACATCCGTGATGCAGGTGCATCTTGTAGCGATCGGCACGCATGGGGACGTGCTGCCGATCATCGCGCTGGCCAGCGCCCTGCGGCGCCGGGGCCACACGGTCGCGCTCGCGGCGCCGGCGCCGTTCGCGCCCCTGGCCGAGCGCGCCGGGATCCCGTTCGAGGGCCTCGGCAGCCCGGAGGATTACGCGCGCTTCACCGCCGAGCCCGACCTCTGGCGCCCGTGGCGCGGGGTCGAGCCGCTGTTCTCCTACGTCTCGGACCTGACCGAGCCGACCTACCGCTGGCTCGAGGGGCGCTGGCGGCGGGGCGCCGGGGTGGTGGTGGGCTCGACCCTCAGCCTCGGGGCGCGGGTGGCGCAGGAGCGCCTCGACCTGCCGCTCGCCACCGTCCACGTGATGCCCTTCTTCATGGAGAGCCGGATCGATTCCCCGGTGCTGCCGGGGCTGCCGCTGCCGCGCTTCCTGCCCGCACGCTTCCGGCACTGGGTCGGGCTCGGGGCGGACAAGTACGTGATCGGCCCGGCCGCCCTCCCCCGGCTCAACGCCTTCCGGGCCGGGCTCGGGCTGCCGCCGGTGCGGCGCCTGCGCCACTGGTGGAACCTCGCCCCCCGCCTGATCCTGATGTTCCCCGACTGGTTCACGCCGCCCCAGACCGACTGGCCGCAGCAGGCCGTGCAGGTCGGCTTTCCGCTGGTCGACCGCTTCGGCGACACGGATCGGCTCGACCCGGCGCTGACGGCCTTCCTCGAGGCGGGCGCGCCGCCCCTCGTCTTCACCTACGGCTCGGCCATGCGGCAGGGCCGCGCCTTCTTCGAGACGGCCATCGCCCTGTGCCGGCGCATGGGCCGGCGCGGCGTGCTCCTGGCGCCCCAGGCCGACCAGATCCCGCCCGACCTGCCGCCGGAGGTGATCCACCTGCCCTACGTGCCCCTGAGCGCGCTCCTGCCCCGCGCGGCGGCCCTGATCCACCACGGGGGCGTCGGCACCGTGGCGCAGGCGCTCGCGGCGGGCGTGCCGCAGCTGATCGTGCCCGTGGCCTTCGACCATTTCGACGAGGGCGCGCGGGTGCGGCGCCTCGGGCTCGGCACCACCCTGCGCCAGGGCCGCTTCACCCCGGCCCGGGCGGAGCGGCACCTGCGCCGGCTCCTCGGCTCGCCGCGGGTGGCGCGCGCGCTCGCCGTGGCCAAGGCCCGGATGGCCGGGGAGGACGGGATCGCGCGGGCCTGCGAGGCGATCGAGCGGATGGCCCCGGCGGAGAGCGAGGCCGCCCCCGGGTCGCGGGCGGGCTGAGCCACCCCCGGGTCGCGGACGGGCTAGGCCAGCTGCTCGATCAGCCCGTCGCGGATGGTGACGCGCCGGTCCATCCGGGCGGCGAGGTCGAGGTTGTGCGTGGCGATCAGCGCCGCGAGGCCCGAGGCGCGCACCAGGGACATCAGGATCGCGAAGACGTGGCCGGCGGTGTGCGGGTCGAGGTTGCCGGTGGGCTCGTCGGCGAGCAGCAGGCGCGGCCCGTTGGCCACCGCGCGGGCGATGGCGACGCGCTGCTGCTCGCCCCCCGACAGCTCCGCCGGCCGGTGCGCCAGCCGGTCCTTGAGGCCGAGGAAGCTCAGGAGCTCGGCGGCGCGCGCCTTCGCCTCCCGGCCCGAGAGGCCGCGGATGAGCTGGGGCATCACCACGTTCTCCTGCGCCGAGAACTCGGGCAGCAGGTGGTGGAACTGGTAGACGAAGCCCATCTCCTCGCGGCGCAGGCGCGTGCGCTCGGCATCGGACATGGCCGCGGTGGGCTGGCCGCCGACATAGACCTCGCCCCCGTCCGGCCGCTCCAGCAGGCCGGCGATGTGCAGGAGCGTCGACTTGCCGGCCCCCGAGGGGGCGACGAGCGCCACCAGCTCGCCGGGCCAGATCGCGAGGTCGGCCCCGCGCAGGATCTCGAGGGCCCCCTCGGCCTGCCGGTAGCGCCGCTCGACCCGGGCGAAGAACAGCGCCGGCACCGGCTGCGCGCCGGCGGGCTCGGGCGTGGTACTCATCGGCGACGATCCCCTTCCGGCTCAGCCGTACCGCAAAGCCTGCACCGGATCGAGCCGGGCCGCGCGCCAGGAGGGATAGAGCGTCGCAGCGAGGGACAGCAGGAACGCCGTCACCACCACCACGGTGATCTCGGTGGCGTTCATCTCCGCCGGGATCTCGGCGAGGAAGCGCACGGTCGGGTCCCAGGCGCCCGGGAAGAGCACCCGCTGGATCGGCTTGATGTTGAGGGTGACGAGGATGCCGAGCCCGAGGCCGCCGAGGGTGCCGACGAGCCCGATCAGCGCCCCGTTGATCAGGAACACCCGCATCACCGTGCCGGGCGTCGCCCCCATGGTGCGCAGGATGGCGATGTCGCTCGACTTGTCGCGCACGAGCAGGATCAGCCCCGAGATGATGTTCAGGGTCGCCACCACGACGATCAGGCTGAGGATCAGGAACATCACGTTGCGCTCGACCTCGAGCGCCCCGAAGAAGGTGCGGTTGCGCTGGCGCCAGTCGGTGAGCAGCACCGGCCGCTCGGCCGCCATCTCCAGGGGCTCGCGCATCTCCGCCACCCCGTCGGCGTTGTCGAGGTAGATCTCGATCAGGCTGACGTCGCCCTCGCGGTTGAAGAAGGCCTGCGCCTCCGCGAGCGGCATGAACACGAAGGTCGAGTCGAACTCGGTCATGCCGATCTCGAACACCGCCTTGACCGTGTAGGCCTTGGTGCGGGGCGCCGTGCCGAAGGGGGTGGTGGCCCCCTTCGGGGTCGAGAGGGTGATCTGGTCGCCGGCCTGCAGGCCGAGGGATTCGGCGAGGCGCCGGCCGAGGGCGACGCCGGAGCCCTCGTCGAAGCCCTCCAGGGTGCCGCCGCGGATGTTGCGCGCGACGGCCCCGATCTTGTCGAGGTCCTCGCCCCGGACGCCGCGCACGAGGACGCCGCTGCCGCCGTAGGGCGAGGAGGCGAAGGCCTGCCCCTCGACGAGGGGGATCGCGGCGCGCACGCCCGCGACCTTCGAGAGCCGGTCGGAGAGGTCGGTGAAGTCGGTGAAGAGCTTGTCGATCGGGGTGACGAAGACGTGGCCGTTGATGCCGACGATCTTCGAGAGCAGTTCGGTGCGGAAGCCGTTCATCACCGAGAGCACGATGATCAGCGTGGCGACCCCGAGGGTGATGCCGAGCACCGAGAAGAAGGCCACCACCGAGACGCCGCCGCCCCGGCGCCGGGCCCGCAGGTAGCGCCCGGCGAGGATCCACTCGAAGCCCGCGAAGGGCGGCGTCGAGCCGGCCCGGAAGCCCGCGCCGAGGCCCCTCAGACGTGCGCCCAGAGCCGTTCTCACCGCCGCTGCCCCGCCCGCCATCGCCGCCTCAGACGCGCTTGATGCGCGAGAGCAGGTCGACGGGCGACAGGGTCTCGCGCTCGCCGCCCGCCCGACGCTTCAGCTCGACCCTGCCCTCCGCCAGGCCCTTGGGCCCGACGACGACCTGCCAGGGCAGGCCGATCAGGTCCGCGGTGGCGAATTTCGCGCCCGGCCGCTCGTCGCGGTCGTCGTAGAGCACCGTCAGCCCGCCGGCTTCGAGCTGGGCCTGGATCTCCGCGCAGGCACCGTCCGTGGCGGCGTCCCCCGTCTTCAGGTTGATCAGCGCCACGTCGAAGGGCGCCACCGCATCCGGCCAGATGATCCCGGCCTCGTCGTGGCTCGCCTCGATGATCGCGGCGACGAGGCGGCTCGGGCCGATCCCGTAGGAGCCCATGTGGACCGGCCGCTCGATCCCGTCCGGCCCCGCCACCTTGGCGCCCATCGGCTCGGAATACTTGGTGCCGAAGTAGAAGATGTGCCCGACCTCGATGCCGCGGGCGGAGAGGCGGCTCGCCCCGGGCACCTCCGCGAAGGCCTCGGGCTCGTGCATCTCGCTCGTGGCCGCGTAGTGCGAGGTCCAGGCGTCGACGGTGCCCTGGAGCCCCGCGACGTCGTCGAAATCGGTGGTGGCCGGGGGGATCTCGAAGTCGAGATAGGCCCGGTCGCAGAAGACCTCGCTCTCGCCGGTGGAGGCCAGGATGATGAATTCGTGGCTGAGGTCGCCGCCGATCGGGCCGGTATCGGCCCGCATCGGGATCGCCTTGAGGCCGAGCCCCGCGAAGGTGCGCAGGTAGGCCACGAACATCCGGTTGTAGGCGTGGCGGGCGCCGGCCTGGTCGAAATCGAAGGAATAGGCGTCCTTCATCAGGAACTCGCGCGAGCGCATGGTGCCGAAGCGCGGGCGCACCTCGTCGCGGAACTTCCAGGAGATCTGGTAGAGGTTCTTCGGCAGGTCCTTGTAGGAGCGCACGCTGCCGCGGAAGATCTCGGTGATGACCTCCTCGGCGGTGGGGCCGTAGAGCATCTCGCGCTCGTGCCGGTCCTTGATGCGCAGCATCTCCTTGCCGTAGGCCTCGTAGCGGCCCGATTCCCGCCAGAGCTCGGCCGATTGCACGGTCGGCATCAGCAGCTCGATGGCGCCGGAGCGGTCCTGCTCCTCCCGGATCACGGCGCAGACCCTGTTGAGCACGCGCAGGCCGAGCGGCAGCCAGGCATAGATGCCCGCCGATTCCTGCCGGACCAGGCCCGCCCGCAGCATCAGCCGGTGCGAGATGATCTCGGCTTCCTTGGGCGTCTCGCGCAGGGTGGGCAGGAAGTAGCGGGAGAGACGCATGGCGGGCCTTGGACTGTCGGGTGCGGCGGACCGCGGGCGGCGGCATCGCGCCGGGGCACACAACACATTGCGCCGGGAAAACACAAGCACCGCGGCGCCGGCGGGGTGCCGCGTGGCCGTTTCGGCGGCGGTTCGGGTCTGTCCCACCCGGTGGCCTGCGGAAAACGAGGGCGGTTTGCCGCATTCTCGGCAGAAAAACGCAAATATCTGCCACCGAACGGGTGACAGCACGAATTCTTATTCCTATAAGCGACGCCGTGATGGTCGCGACGCCCGCCAGAGGCCGCGCACGGTCCGAGTCTTGGGAGGAACATCCAGCCGCCACGCAGGCAATGCGTAGGACAATTCAAGGCTGAGCCGAATATCAACTTGATTGAAAAAGCAAGGCGCCTCGCCTTGCTTTTTTGTTTTGAGGCTCTCTGCGGAGCGATCCCGCGTGGCCGAGCGGTCAGGCCGCGAGGGAGCGGGCGGGCTCGCTCTCCGGCGTCCGGGCGCCCTCGCGCAGGTTGGCGAGCGCGTAGCCGGCGATGCAGAGGTAGCACATGACCGGGGCGCCGAGCGCCGGGCTCAGGCCGATCCGGTCGGCCAGCAGCCCCGTGACGACGGGCACCACGGCCCCGCCCACGATGGCGACGCAGACGATGCCGGCGCCCTGCGCGGTGCGCTCGCCCAGGCCGTCGATCGCCAGCGCGAAGATCGTCGGGAACATGATGGCGTTGGCGAGCCCGACCGCGAGCAGCGTCCAGGCGGCGAGCGGCCCGTCCGAGACGGCCGAGACCGTGGCGAGGAGCCCCGCCGCGAGGGCGCAGGCCGCGAGGGCCGCCCCGGCGCGCACGTAGCGCAGCACCACGCTGCCGACGACGCGCCCCACCAGCGCCCCGCCCCAGTAGACGCTGAGCAGGTGCCCGGCGGTGGCCGGATCGGCCGCGAGGACGCGCGGCTGCTCGAGATAGCTCACCATCAGGGTGCCGATCGCCACCTCCGCGCCGACATAGAGGAAGATCGCGAGGGCCCCGAGGGCGAGCCGCGGGCGGGCCAGGAGGTCGAGGCCGAGCCCCTGCGCCGGCCGCGCTCCCCCCTCCTCCCGCATCCAGGAGCGCAGGCACCAGAACAGGACCGCGAGCCCGATCAGGCCGCCCGCGATGACGAGGAACGGGGCCTGAAGCACGGCGGCCTCGGCCTGGCGCGCGGCGGCCAGGGCCTCGGGCGAGAGGGCGGCGGGGTCCGGCGGGGTCGCGGGCCCGCGCGAGAGGATGGCCCAGGCGCCGATGGCCGGGCCGACGGTGGTGCCGAGGGCGTTGAAGGTCTGGGCCAGGGTCAGCCGGCTCGGGGCCTGCGCGGCCGGGCCGAGCTTCGTCACCAGGGGGTTGGCCGCCACCTGCAGCACCGCGATCCCCGAGGCCATCACGAACAGCGCGAGGAGGAACAGCGGGTAGACGCCCATCCGCGCCGCCGGGGTGAACATCAGCCCGCCGAGGGCCATGACCACCAGCCCGAGCACCAGGCCGCGGATGTAGCCGATGCGGGCGACGAGGAGGCCCGCCGGCAGGGACACGATGGCGTAGGCGAGGAAGAAGCAGAACTGCGTCAGCGTCGCCTCGGCGTAGCTCAGGGCGAACAGGCTCTTGAGCTTCGGGGTGATGATGTCGACGAGGACGGTGGCGAGGCCCCAGGTGAAGAACAGGGCCAGCATGACGGGCAGGAGCCAGCGGCGCCGGCCGGCCGGCGCCCCGGTGTCGTCGGCCGTCCCCCCGGCCGCACTCGCCCGTGGCAGCACCGGCTCCTCCCCGATCGCGCGGCGCGTCGGCCCCGGCGAGCCGCGCGGCCCTTGCGACGGTTGTCGGAGGGGGTCCTCGGCCTGTCAATCGTCGGAGGGATTACAAACCCGCGAGCGGGAAGATTGCGAGGGCCGCCAGCAGCGCAGCCCCGGCGAACACGGTGGTCCAGACCGCCTTCTCGCGCAGGCGCGGCACGGCGGGCGCCCCCGGATCCTGCCCCGGCACAATGCGCTCGGCCCGCGTCTCGGGCTGGTTGCGCAGGGGCAGGATCGCGAAGAGCAGCGTCCACCACAGCACGAAGTAGAGGGCGATGGCGCCCCCCACCGTGAGCTTGAACAGGCTCACCGCCGCCGTGATGACGACGGCGGCCAGCACGAGCACGGTTGCGAGCGTGCGCGGGGTGGTGCGGGCGAGCGCGTGCATGGGCGTGCGTCCTCGTGAGGCCGGTCAGACCTGCTCCAGCTCGGTCAGGGTGCCGAGGAAGTCCTTCGGGTGCAGGAACAGCACCGGCTTGCCGTGGGCGCCGATGCGGGGCTCGCCGGTGCCGAGCACCCGGGCGCCCTGCGCCTTGAGGGTGTCGCGGGCGGCCAGGATGTCGTCGACCTCGTAGCAGACGTGGTGGACGCCGCCGGCGGGGTTGCGCTCGACGAAGCTCGCGATCGGGGAGTCCGCGCCGAGCGGCGCCATCAGCTCGACCTTGCTGTTGGGCAGTTCCACGAACACGACCGTGACGCCGTGCTCGGGTTGCGGCAGCGGCTCGGAGATCTTCGCCCCCAGCGTGTCCCGGTAGACGGCGCAGGCCGCATCGAGATCGCGCACCGCGATGGCCACGTGGTTGAGCCGGCCGATCATTGTCTCGCTCCCTGTCCGCGTTGTCCGTGCCGCGGGGCCCCTCCCGGAGGATCCCTCTCCCGCCGGGAGAGCCCCGCAAGGCTCATATCACACCTCGACCACCTGCACGTGGCAGGCGGGCTTCTTGCCCCAGGCCTCGTTGACGGCCGAGCGGATGGCGCGGTCGACCGCCTTCTCGACGGCCTCCGAGTCCCGGCGCTTGCCCTTCGAGAGCCCCGACAGGGTGCGGCCGACGATCTCCACCACCGTGTCGAGGAGCGGCTGGCCGCCGCGCCCGCGATTGGGCAGGCCGATGATGTCGATGGCGGGCTCGCCCAGGACCTCGCCGGTCTCGTCGATGGCGATGGCCACCGAGACGAGGCCGGCTTGCGCAAGCTTGCGCCGCTCGGGGATCGCCCGGTCGCGGTCGTCGATCAGGACGTTGCCGTCCTTGAACAGGCGGCCGGCCTTGACGTGGTCGATCACCTCGGCCTTGCCCGGCGCGAGCCGGATCAGGCTGCCGTTGCGGGCCTTGACGACGTTCTGCACCCCTTGCGCCCGGGCGAAGCGCGCGTGCTCGTCGAGGTGGAGGGCCTCGCCGTGGACGGGGATCGCCGCCTGCGGCCGGGTCCAGGCATACATCTCCGCCATCTCGTCCCGGCGCGGGTGGCCGGAGACGTGGACGAGCTCGGTCCGGTCGGTGACGACCTCGACGCCCTGGTTGATCAGGTCGTTGATGATGGCGCCGACCTCGCGCTCGTTGCCGGGAATCGCGCGCGACGAGAAGATCACCCGGTCCCCCGACGCCAGGTTGATGGCCGGGTGGTCCTTGCGGGAGACCCGGGCCAGCGCCGCCCGCGGCTCACCCTGCGAGCCGGTGAGCAGCGCCACCACCTTCTCGCGGGGCAGGTAGCCGTAGCTGTCGGCGGAGCGGAAGTCGGGCAGCCCGTCGAGGAAGCCGCACTCGCGGGCGACGTCGATCACCCGGTCCATCGCCCGGCCGACCGCGATCACCTCGCGGCCGGAGGCCTTGGCGGCCTCCGCCACCGCGCGGATGCGGGCGACGTTCGACGCGAAGGTCGTCACCGCGACCCGGTGCGGCGCCTCGGCGATGAGGCGGCTCAGGGTGGCGGCCACCTCGGCCTCGCTCGGGGAGCGCCCCTCGCGAACGACGTTGGTGGAATCGCAGACCAGCGCCAGGATGCCCTCGTCGCCGAGCGCCCGGAAGGCCGATTCCTCGGTCACGTCGCCGAGGATCGGCGTGGCGTCGAGCTTCCAGTCGCCGGTGTGCAGCACAAGGCCGTGGGCGGTGCGGATCGCGACCGCGTTCGATTCGGGGATCGAGTGCGAGACCGGCACGAAGTCGACCTCGAACGGCCCGAGGGTGACCCGGCGGCCGGGCTTGATCTCGCGCAGATCCACCTTCGGGGCGCCGGGCTCGCCGAGGCGGCGGGTCTCCAGCAGGCTCTTGGCGAAGCGCGTGGCGTAGACCGGCACCTTCAGGCGCGGCCACAGCTCGCTGATCGCCCCGATATGGTCCTCGTGCGCGTGCGTGATGAAGATGCCGAGCAGGTCGGCCTTGCGCTCCTCGATGAAGGAGAGGTCCGGGAACATCAGGTCGATGCCGGGCATCGCCTCCTCCCCGGCGAAGCCCATCCCGCAATCGACCATGATCCATTTCCGGCGCTTCTCCGGCCCGAAGCCGTAGAGCGCCGCGTTCATCCCGATCTCGCCCACACCGCCGAGCGGCAGGAAGACGAGCTCGTCTTGGCTCATCGTCATTTCCGTTCAATCCAACCTCATGCCGCCGTCGCGGCCGTCCCAAAATGCACCTCGCCCGCCGTCACGGTTCTGCGCGTACCATCCGGGGCGAGGATCACGAGCCGCCCCCCCTCGTCGATCGTCTCGAACAGGCCCTCCAGCGTCTCTCCGCCGGATCGGACCGCGACCCGCGATCCGAGGCCCGAGGCCCGCGCCAGCCAGCGGGCGCGGATGCCTTCGAAATTCCGTGCGCGATTCCAGATGCGCGCCGTCTCGGTGACATGAATCGACAGGTATTCAAGGACTTTCTCGGCCTCGACCGCGATCCCGAGCCCCGCGAGGGAGGCCGCCGGGTAGGGCAATCCCTCCGGGGCCGCCGCCACGTTGACGCCGAAACCCACGACCACGGCCCGGCGGCCGCCGGGCAGAACCTCCGCCTCGAGCAAGATCCCGGCGAGCTTGGCGTCCCCCGCGAGGACGTCGTTCGGCCATTTCAGGGTGAAGGATCGTGCCCCCGGCGCCTGCGCGAGGCCGGGCACGGTGTCGCGGGCCGAGATCCGGGCCTGCTCCAGGGCGTCCGCGAGGGCGACGCCGGCCACGAAGCCGAGGCTCGCGATCCGGTCGGGCTCGACCCCGGCGACGGGCCAGAGCAGGCTCGCCGCGAGGTTGCCCGGGAGCGACGTCCAGGCGTTGCCGCGCCGTCCCCGGCCCGCCTCCTGGCGCCGGGCCACGACCCAGAGCGGCCCGGCCTCGCCGGCGCGCGCCCGCTCCATCGCCTCGGTGTTCGTCGAGGCGAGGCTGTCATGGACGTGCAGGCGGTGCCCGTCGGCCCGGGCCGCGTCGCTGAGCCGGTAGTTCAAAGCCCTAGAACAGCGACTTGGCCGCCGCGCCCGCGGCCCCGACCAGCGGCGCCGGCAGGAGCCAGAACAGGATCACCACGACGCTGGAGATCGCGAGCACGATGCGCAGGCCCGGCGCCATCCGCTCGTAGGGCGCCCGCGCCTCGTCGAAATACATCACCTTGACGATGCGCAGGTAGTAGTAGGCGCCGACCACGCTCGTCACCACGCCGATCACCGCCAGGGTGACGAGGCCCGCCTTGATGGCGGCGGCGAAGACGTAGAACTTCGCGAAGAAGCCGGCCAGCGGCGGGATGCCGGCGAGGGAGAACATCATCGCGGCGAGGCAGAAGGCCAGCACCGGATGCGTGCGCGACAGGCCCGAGAGGTCGTCGATCGTCTCGAACATCTCGTTGCGGCGGCGCATCGACAGGATGATCGCGAAGGCGCCGAGCGTCATGGCGAGGTAGATGATCATGTAGATCACCACGCCGCGGATGCCCTCCTCGGAGCCCGCCGCGAGGCCGATCAGCGCGTAGCCGATATTGCCGATCGACGAATAGGCCATCAGGCGCTTGATGTTGCGCTGGCCGATCGCCGCGAAGGAGCCGAGGGCCATCGACGCGATGGCGACGAAGATGATGATCTGCTGCCAGATCGCCGTCACGTCCGGGAAGGCGCCGATGAAGACCCGCACCGTCATGGCCACCGCCGCCATCTTGGGCGCCGAGGCGAAGAAGGCGGTCACCGGCGTCGGCGAGCCCTCGTAGACGTCGGGCGTCCACATGTGGAAGGGCACGGCCGACATCTTGAAGGCGACGCCCGCGGCCACGAACACGATGCCGAGGACGATGCCGAGGCCCGCGGTCTCGCCGTGCAGCGCCGAGACGATGCCGGGGAACGAGACGGTGCCGGTGAAGCCGTAGACCAGTGAGGCGCCGTACAGGAGCATGCCCGAGGAGAGCGCGCCGAGGACGAAGTACTTGAGGCCGGCCTCGGTGGATTTCAGGTCGTCCCGGTGGAAGGCCGCGATGACGTAGGAGGCCAGCGAGGTCAGCTCGAGGCCGAGATAGAGGGCGATCAGGTCGTTGGCCGAGGCCATCACCATCATGCCGATGGTGCAGAGGACGATCAGCACCGGGAACTCGAACCGGTCGATGCGCGCGCGCTGGAAATAGTCGCGCGACAGCAGGATTGCGGCGGCCGAGCCGAGCAGGACCAGCCCCTTCATCACCCGCGAGAACGCGTCCGAGATGAAGGCGCCCGACAGGGTCGTGACCTTCATGCCGGCCGGCTGCGCCACCACCACGAAGAAGGCGAGGACGAGGAGCAGCAGCGCCCCGACATTGACGCCCTCGACGGAGCGCTCGCCCCGGAAGGCGCCGTAGAGGATCAGCACCAGCACGCCGACGCCGAGGATCAGCTCCGGCAGCAGCGGCGCGAGGGTGGGCAGGACGGAATGTGCGGCGGTCATCGGTCCCATACCGGTTAGCGCGCGAGCGGCAGCGCGGCGGCCGCGGTCTGCGTGTTCGAGAGGGCGGCCCGGATGCTCGTCATCAGCGCCTCGGTGGAGGGCGCGAAGGTGTCGAGGATCGGGGCCGGGTGCACGCCGTAATAGATGGTCAGGGCGACGAGCGGCGCGATGATGAGCTTCTCGCGGTTGTCGAGGTCCAGGATGCCCTGGAGCGAGGGCTTCTCGAGCTTGCCGTAGATCACCCGGGCGTAGAGCCAGAGGGCGTAGGCCGCCGAGAGGATGATGCCGAAGACCGAGAAGAAGGCCACGGTCGGGTTCGCCCGGAAGGCCCCCGTCATCGCCAGGAACTCGCCGACGAAGCCGGAGGTGCCGGGCAGGCCGACATTGGCCATGGTGAACACCATCATGGCGACCGCGTAGAGCGGCATCCGCTTCACCAGGCCCCCGTAGGCGGCGATCTCGCGGGTGTGCATCCGGTCGTAGACGACGCCGACGCAGAGGAAGAGCGCGCCGGAGACGATGCCGTGCGAGATCATGAGGAAGAGGGCGCCCTGGATGCCCTGCTCGTTCAAGGTGAACAGGCCGAGCGTCACGAAGCCCATATGGGCGACCGACGAGTAGGCGATGAGCTTCTTGATGTCGGTCTGCATCATGGCGATCAGCGAGGTGAAGATGATCGCGATCACCGAGAGGGCGAAGACCAGGGGCGCGAACAGGTGGCTCGCATCCGGGAACATCGGCAGGGAGACCCGGATGAAGCCGTAGCCGCCCATCTTGAGGAGGATGCCGGCCAGGATCACCGAGCCCGCCGTCGGCGCCTCGACATGGGCGTCGGGGAGCCAGGTATGGACCGGCCACATCGGCATCTTCACCGCGAAGGAGGCGAAGAAGGCGAGCCAGAGCCAGGTCTGCATCTGCGCGGGGAAGCGCGTCTGCAGCAGCGTCGGGATGTCGGTGGTGCCGGCGTGCCAGTACATCGCCATGATGGCGAGCAGCATCAGGACCGAGCCGAGCAGGGTGTAGAGGAAGAACTTGAAGCTCGCGTAGATGCGCCGCTTGCCGCCCCAGATGCCGATGATGAGGAACATCGGGATCAGGCCGGCCTCGAAGAACAGGTAGAACAGCACCAGGTCGAGGGCCTGGAACACACCGATCATCGTGGTCTCGAGGACCAGGAAGGCGACGAAGTACTCCTTCACCCGGGTCTCGATGGCGTGCCACGAGGCGCCGATGCAGAACGGCATCAGGAAGGTGGTCAGCAGGATCAGCGGCATCGAGAAGCCGTCGACGCCGAGCTTGAAGCGGATCGTGTCGGTGAGCCAGGCGTGGCTCTCGACGAGCTGGAAGCTCGACGAGGTCGCGTCGTAGCGGCCCCAGGCGACGAGGGAGAGCAGGAAGGTGACGATCGTGGTGGCGAGCGCGGCCCAGCGGGCGTTGCGCCGCACGCTCTCCTCGTCGCCGTTCAGCGTCAGGATGAACGCCGCGCCGGCGAGCGGCACGAGCAGCAGGCCGGAGAGGATGCCGAGGCCGAACATCAGCGGGTGCTCCCGTTTGTCTTCGTATGGCGCTCGGCCGTGACCGGTCGAAGGCGGCCGCCGGGGCGCGCCGTCGCGCCGGGCGCGATGCCCCCGCGGCCGCCCGGATCCGTCGTGGCGGCCATCAGTGACCGCCCTTGGGCAGGCCGGTCATCAGGTACCAGCTGATCAGGCCCGCGACGCCGACCAGCATCACGAAGGCGTAGTGGTAGACGTAGCCGGTCTGGAGGCGGACCACGCCGCGGGTCACGTCGACCACGCGGGCCGCGATGCCATCGGGGCCGAGGCCGTCGATGACGCGCCCGTCGCCCTCCTTCCAGAGGAACTTGCCGAAATCCTTGGCCGGGCGGACGAAGATCCGGTCGTAGATCTCGTCGAAGTACCACTTGTTGAGGAGGAAGCGGTACAGGACCGGCTGCTGCCCGGCGAGCTGGCCCGGCAGCTCCGGCCGGCGGATATACATCCAGAAGGCGAGGAGGAAGCCCAGCACCAGCATGATGAAGGGCGAGGCCACGACCCAGCCCGGCACGTGGTGCATGTCGTGCATGATGTGGTTGTCCGGGCCGTGCGCCAGCGCATGGCCCCAGAACGCCTCCATGCCCTCGCCGATGAAGCGGTCCTTGAAGATCAGGCCGGCGAAGAGCGCCCCGAAGGCGAGCACCGCCAGCGGGATCGTCATGACGAGCGGGCTCTCGTGCGGCTTGTGCACGTGTTCGTCGTGATGCTCGAGGTCGCTGTGGGAGGCCGGCTCGACATCGTGCCCCTTGTCGTCGTGGGCGACGCCCTCGTGGTGGCCCGGCAGGCCGTCGGCCTCGTGCGCCGTGGAGGCGTGAACCGTGCCGCCATGGACCGTGGCACCCTGAACCGTGGCACCGTGGTCGCCCGCATGGGCGAGGGCCGGCGCCGCGTGCGCGTGGTCGTCATGCCCGTGGGCGCCGTGGTCGGCCCAGCGGGCCGGGCCCTCGAAGGTCATGAAGAACAGGCGCCAGGAGTAGAACGAGGTGAAGAAGGCCGCGATCACGGTGGCCAGGAAGGCCAGGGTGTGGCCCGGCCGCGTCGAGGCGTAGGCCGCCTCGATGATGGCGTCCTTCGAGTAGTAGCCGGCCGTGAAGGGGAAGCCGATCAGCGCCAGGGTCCCGATCGCCATCATGGCGGTGGTGAAGGGGATGTAGCGGCGCAGGTCGCCCATGTTCCGCATGTCCTGCTCGTGGTGCATCGCGTGGATGACCGAGCCGGCCCCGAGGAACAGCAGCGCCTTGAAGAAGGCGTGGGTGAAGAGGTGGAAGATGCCGGCCGAGTAGGCCCCGACGCCGAGCGCCACGAACATGTAGCCGAGCTGCGAGCAGGTCGAGTAGGCGATCACCCGCTTGATGTCGTTCTGCACGAGGCCGACGGTGGCGGCGAAGAAGGCCGTGATGCCGCCGATCACCGTGACGACCACCAGGGCATCGGGCGCGAGCTCGAACAGCGGCGACAGGCGGGCCACCATGAAGACGCCGGCCGTCACCATGGTGGCGGCGTGGATCAGGGCCGAGACCGGGGTCGGGCCCTCCATCGCGTCGGGCAGCCAGGTGTGCAGCAGGAACTGCGCCGACTTGCCCATCGCCCCCATGAACAGGAGCAGGCAGGCGAGCGTCAGGGCGTGCCAGTCATGGCCGAGGAAGTGGAAATGCGCGTCCTTCAGCTCGTTGGCGCGGGGGAAGATGCCGTCGAAGGCGACCGAGCCGAAGAGCACGAAGACGAGGAAGATGCCGAGGGAGAAGCCGAAATCGCCGACGCGGTTGACGATGAACGCCTTCATGGCGGCGGCGTTGGCCGAGGGCTTCTCGTACCAGAAGCCGATCAGCAGGTAGCTCGCGAGGCCGACGCCCTCCCAGCCGAAGAACATCTGCACGAGGTTGTCGGCCGTCACCAGCATCAGCATGGCGAAGGTGAAGAGCGACAGGTAGGCGAAGAAGCGCGGCCGGTGCGGATCCTCCTCCATGTAGCCGATGGAGTAGAGGTGCACGAGGGTCGAGACCGTGGTGACGACGACGAGCATCACCCGGGTCAGCGTGTCGATCCGGAAGGCCCAGTCGACCGTGAGGTCGCCGGCCGTGAACCAGGTCGCCACCTGCACCCGGATGGCGTGGTCGCCCCCGTCGAGGAAGAGGCCCCAGGAGAGCAGCGCCGAGAAGGCGAGGCAGCTCGTCGTCAGGTACTCGCAGGCGCGCGCCCCGAGCTGGCGGCCGAACAAGCCGGCGACGAGGGCGCCGATGAGGGGGAAGAAGACGATCGCGTGATACATCGTTCTTTGTCAGTCCGGCCTCTCGGGGCGCCTGAGGGCGCCCCCGTGAAGGTCCAATGGGCGAAGGCGTCGGGTCGCGTCGGGTTCGTCGCCTCAGCCCTTCATCATGCTCACGTCCTCGACCGCGATAGAGCCGCGGTTGCGGAAGAACACGACCAGGATGGCGAGGCCGATCGCCGCCTCGGCGGCCGCGACCGTGAGGACGAACAGGGCGAAGACCTGGCCCGTGATGTCGTTGAGGTGCGTCGAGAACGCCACGAGGTTGATGTTCACGGCGAGCAGGATCAGCTCCACCGACATCAGGATCACGATGACGTTCTTGCGGTTGATGAAGATGCCGAGCACGCCGAGCGTGAACAGGATCGCGGCGACCGTGAGGTAGTGGCTCAGTCCGATCATCGTTCTACCCGCGTCTCCACACGCACCCGCCCCGCCCGTGCGGGGAGGCGTGAACCGGGAGGGGGTGCCGCGAACCGTCCATCCGGCCCTGCGGAACCTCCTCCGTCCTCGACCCTCCCCGCAGCGGGGAGGTCACACTCAAACCTCGACGCCCTGGCGGGACGGAACCTTGCGGGTCTCCACCGCCATCGCCTGCGTGCGGGCGTTCTGGACCGCGATGTTCTGGCGCTTGACGCCGGGCCGGTCGCGGAGCGTCAACACGATGGCGCCGATCATCGCGACGAGCAGCACGAGGCCCGCGATCTGGAAGAAGTAGGCGTATTCCGTGTACAGCACCCGGCCGAGCGCGGCCGTGTTGGTGAAGCTCTCGCCCGCCGCGACGTTGCCGAGCGGCGCCTGGACGAGGCCCGGATCGATGGTCCAGGAGCCGACGACGAGCAGAAGCTCGATCAGGAAGATCGCCCCGATCAGGCCGCCCACCGGCAGATATTGCTGGAAGCCCTGGCGCAGCTCCGCGAAATCGACGTCGAGCATCATCACGACGAACAGGAACAGCACCGCCACGGCGCCGACATAGACGACGATGAGGATCATCGCCAGGAACTCGGCGCCCATCAGCACGAACAGCCCGGCGGCGTTCACGAAGGCCAGGATCAGGAACAGCACCGACGCCACGGGATTGCGCGACGCGATCACCATGAAGCCCGAGGCGATCGCCAATCCGGCGAACAGGTAGAAGAAGGCAGCGGCTGCGGTCATGCGATGTCGGGTTCAGCCGCGCGTGGCGGCCCCTTCTGCCTTCGGTGGGCCATCGGCCGCACCGGCGGCCCGTCTATAGAACTCGGCTCTACGGCGCACAACCCGAACCCGCGCTTGCGCGGGTGACAGCCTGCGCCGAACTCTCCCGTTAGCCGCCCGCGATCCGCGCGCGGCCGGCGCCCTCCCCTAGCGGTAGGGCGCGTCCATGGCGATGTTGCGCGCGATCTCGCGCTCCCAGCGGTCGCCGTTCAGCAGGAGCTTCTCCTTGTCGTAGAGCAGCTCCTCGCGGGTCTCGACCGAGAACTCGAGGTTCGGCCCCTCCACGATGGCGTCCACCGGGCAGGCCTCCTGGCACATGCCGCAATAGATGCACTTCACCATGTCGATGTCGTAGCGGGTGGTGCGGCGCGTGCCGTCGTTGCGGCGCGGGCCCGCCTCGATGGTGATGGCCTGGGCCGGGCAGATCGCCTCGCAGAGCTTGCAGGCGATGCAGCGCTCCTCGCCGTTGGGGTAGCGGCGAAGCGCGTGCTCGCCCCGGAAGCGCGGACCGCGGTGGCCCATCTCGAAGGGGTAGTTGATCGTCGCCTTCGGCTTGAAGAAATACTTCATGGCGAGGACGAACCCCGACACGAACTCCTTCAGCAAGAGGCCTTTGGCGACTTGATCGAGCTGCATCGCGCGATCTCCAAATGGGTGCGGGTCAAGCCCCCGGCGCGAGGCCGGTGAGCTTGAGAACGAAGGCGACGACGACGACGGAGATCAGCGAGAGCGGCAGGAAGACCTTCCAGCCGAGGCGCATGAGCTGGTCGTAGCGGTAGCGCGGCACCATAGCCTTCACCATGGCGATCATGAAGAACAGGAAGCTGGCCTTGAGGGCGAACCAGATCACGCCCGGGATCCAGGTGAAGGGCGCGAAGGGGATCGGCGAGAGCCAGCCCCCGAGGAACAGCACGGTTCCGAGCGCGCACATGGTCATGATGGCCACGTACTCGCCGAGCATGAACAGCAGGTACGGCGTCGAGGAATACTCGACCATGTAGCCGGCCACGAGCTCCGACTCGGCCTCGGGCAGGTCGAAGGGCGGGCGGTTCGTCTCGGCGAGCGCCGAGATGAAGAACACCACGAACATCGGGAACAGCCAGAGCCAGTACCAGCCGAACAGCCCGAGCGCGGTGTCCTGCGCCAGCACGATGCGCGAGAGGTTGAGCGAGCCGGCGCAGAGCAGGACGCAGATGATCACGAAGCCGAGGGAGACCTCGTAGGAGATCATCTGGGCGGCCGAGCGGAGCGCCCCGAGGAAGGCGTATTTCGAGTTCGAGGCCCAGCCGCCCATGATGACGCCGTACACGCCGAGCGACGAGATCGCGAAGATGTAGGTGATCCCCACATTGATGTCGGCGATGGCCCAGCCCTCCGCGAGCGGGATCACCGCCCAGGAGGCGAGGGCGAGCGTGGCGAAGACGAGGGGCGCCGCCAGGAAGATCGCCTTGTTGGCGCCGGCGGGGATCACCGGCTCCTTGAGCACGAACTTCAGGAGGTCGGCGAAGGATTGCAGCAGGCCCCAGGGCCCGACCACGTTCGGGCCGCGGCGCAGCTGCACCGCCGCCCAGATCTTGCGGTCGGCCAGCAGCGCGTAGGCGATGAAGACGAGGAGCAGCGCCAGGAGCACGAAGCTCTTCAGCGCGATGAGCAGGACGGTGCCGAGCACTTCGAGGAAGGTCATCGGGGCCGTCCCTTATTCGGCGGCTTCGAGCGCGCGCCCGCGGGCGAGGCTCGAGCATTCGGCGAGCACCCGCGAGGCGCGGGCGACCGGGTTGGTGAGGTAGAAGTCGAGGATCGGCGTGCGGAAGGGCTCGCGCGCCGGGCTGCCGCCGAGGGCCGAGAGGGCCTCGACCGCCGCGACGGCGTCCGAGGGCTCCACCGCGTCGACCGCCGCGAGGTGCGGGTGGTCGGCGTAGAGGGCGCGGCGGAGCGCCGTCAGCGAATCGTAGGGCAGGCGCTTGCCGACGACGTCCGAGAGGGCGCGGATGATCGCCCAATCCTCGCGGGCATCGCCCGGCGGGAAGGACGAGCGGTTGGCCGTCTGCACCCGGCCCTCGAGGTTGACGTAGGTGGCGTTCTTCTCGGTGTAGGCGGCCCCCGGCAGGATCACGTCGGCGCGGGCGGCGCCGCGGTCGCCGTGGGTGCCCTGGTAGATCACGAAGGCGCCGGGGGCGATCTCGACCTCGTCGGCGCCGAGGTTGAACACCACGTCGAGGGCCCCCGGGGCGGTCATGCCGGCGACGTCGAGGCCGCCCTCCCCCGGCACGAAGCCGAGATCGAGGGCGCCGACGCGGGCGGCGGCGGTCTGCAGCACGCCGAAGCCGTGCCAGTCCGGCCTCACCGCGCCGATCGCCTTCGCCAGCGCGGCGGCGGCGGCGAGGATCGCGGCCCCGTCCGGGCGCGCGATGGCACCCATGCCGACGATGACGACGGGCTTCTGGGCGGCCCTCAGGACCTCGGCGAAGCTGTGGTTGCCGGCCGCGAGGTCGGCCAGGGTCTCGGGGCCGGCCCCGAGCTGGACATGCGGATAGGTCAGGTCGACGGGCTCGCCGATCAGGCCGACCGGCAGCGGGCCCATGCGCCAGCGCTTGCGGATGCGCACGTTGAGGAGCGAGGCCTCGAGGCGGGGATTGGCGCCGACGAGGAGGATCGCGTCGGCCTCCTCGATGCCCGGGATCGTCGGGCCGAAGGTGTAGGCGGCGCGGCCCCAGGCCGGGTCGAGGGCCTCGCCGGCCTGGCGGCAATCGAGGTTGCGGACGCCGAGCGCGCCCATCAGGCTCTTCAGGGCGTAGGTCTCCTCGACCCCCGCGAGGTCGCCCACCAGGGCGCCGACGCGCGTCGGGTCGGCCGCGCCGAGCTTCGCCTTGATGGCCCCGAAGGCCTCGCCCCAGCTCGCCGGGCGCAGCCGGCCGTTCTCGCGCAGGAAGGGCCGGTCGAGGCGCTGCACCCGCAGGCCGTCGACGGCGTGGCGGGTCTTGTCGGAGATCCACTCCTCGTTGATGTCCTCGTTGACCCGCGGCTCGATCTGCATGACCTCGCGGCCGCGGGAATCGACCCGGATGGCGCAGCCGACCGCGTCCATCACGTCGACCGACTCGGTCTTGGTCAGCTCCCAGGGGCGGACGTTGTAGCTCTGCGGCTTGTGCACGAGCGCGCCCACGGGACAGAGGTCGGCGACGTTGCCCTGGAGCTCCGAGCCCATCGCCTGCTCGAGATAGCTCGTGATCTCCATGTCCTCGCCGCGCCCGATGGCGCCGAGATCGGGCACGCCCGCGACCTCGGCCAGGAAGCGCACGCAGCGGGTGCAGTGGATGCAGCGGTTCATGGCGGTCCGCACCAGCGGGCCGATATACTTCTCCTCGACGGCGCGCTTGTTCTCGCCGTAGCGGGTCGAGTCGACGCCGTAGGCCATCGCCTGGTCCTGCAGGTCGCAATGGCCGCCCTGGTCGCAGATCGGGCAATCGAGCGGGTGGTTGATGAGGAGGAACTCCATCACCCCCTCGCGGGCCTTCTTGGTGGTGCCCGAGCGCGTCAGCACCTCCGGCGGCTCGCCGTTCGGCCCGGGACGGCAATCCTTGACCGCGTAGGCGCAGGAGGCGACGGGCTTGGGCGCGCCCTTCAGCTCGACGAGGCACATGCGGCAATTGCCGGCGATCGACAGCCGCTCGTGGAAGCAGAAGCGCGGGATCTCCGCGCCCGCGGCCTCGCAGGCCTGGAGCAGTGTGTACTCGGCCGGGACATCGACCTCGGTGCCGTCGACGACGATCTTGGTCATACCTGGTTCTCGGTCTCGAACTTCGGTGCGGTCGCGGAGCCGGTCACTCCGCGGCCATCGGCACGGGCGTGCTGTGCGGGTTGGCGCTGTAGCGGTCGATGCGCTTCTCGATCTCGGGGCGGAAGTGCCGGATCAGCCCCTGGATCGGCCAGGCGGCGGCGTCGCCGAGCGCGCAGATGGTGTGGCCCTCGATCTGCTTCGTCACGTCGAGGAGCATGTCGATCTCGCGGCGCTGGGCGCGGCCCTCGGCCATGCGCAGCATCACCCGCCACATCCAGCCCGTCCCCTCGCGGCAGGGCGTGCACTGGCCGCAGCTCTCGTGCTTGTAGAAGTAGGCGATGCGGGCGATGGCCGAGACGATGTCCGTCGACTTGTCGAGCACGATCACGGCCGCGGTGCCGAGGCCGGAACCGAGGTTGCGAAGGGTGTCGAAATCCATCTTGGCGTCGATGATCTGGTCGGCCGGCACCAGCGGCACCGAGGAACCGCCGGGGATCGAGCAGAGCAGGTTGTCCCAGCCGCCGCGCATGCCGCCGCAATGCTCGTCGATCAGCTCCCGGAAGGTGATGCCGAGTTCCTCCTCGACATTGCCGGGCTTGTTCACGTGGCCCGAGACGCAGAACAGCTTGGTGCCGGTGTTGTTCTTGCCGCCGAGCCCCGCGAACCAGGCGCCGCCCCGCCGCAGGATGGTGCCCGCCACCGCGATCGACTCGACGTTGTTCACGGTCGTGGGGCAGCCGTAGAGGCCCATATTGGCCGGGAACGGGGGCTTCAGGCGCGGCATGCCCTTCTTGCCCTCGAGGCTCTCGAGCAGGGCCGTCTCCTCGCCGCAGATATAGGCGCCGGCGCCGTGGTGGACGTAGATGTCGAAGGGGTAGCCGTGGAGGTTGTCCTGTCCGACGAGGCGCGCCTCGTAGGCCTCGTCGACGGCCCGCTGCAGCGCGTGCTTCTCGGCGACGTACTCGCCGCGGATGTAGATGTAGCAGGCATGCGCGTTCATCGCGAACGAGGCCAGCATGCAGCCCTCGATCAGGAGATGCGGGTCGTGCCGCATGATCTCCCGGTCCTTGCAGGTACCGGGCTCCGACTCGTCGGCATTGACCACGAGGTAATGCGGCCGCCCGTCCGACTTCTTGGGCATGAAGGACCATTTCAGGCCGGTCGGGAAGCCGGCGCCGCCGCGCCCGCGCAGGCCCGACGCCTTCATCTCGTCGATGATCCAGTCGCGGCCCATCTCCAGGAGGAACTTGGTCCCGTCCCAGGCGCCGCGCTTCTGGGCGGCCGCGAGTCCCGGCGCGTGGAGGCCGTAGAGGTTGGTGAAGATGCGATCCTGATCGGAGAGCATGTCAGGTCCTCACTGCGCTGAACGGCCGGGCGCGTCGGCCCCGCCGAGGGCCTTGGCCTGCCCCACCCAGTCCTCGCGGTCGATGCGACCCGGGAACGCAAGGTAGGTGCCGACCCAGGCGACCTCGTCCCGGGTCCAGGCAGCGATCTGGTCGAAATGGTAGATGCCGAGTTCGTGCAGCCGGCGCTCGTTGCCGGGGCCGATGCCCTTGATGCGCGTCAGCGCGTCGGGCTGGCCGGCAAGGGCGGCGTCGAGGGCCGGGGGCCGGGTGCCGACTGCATCGGCCTTCTGCTCGGGGCTCGCGTCCTTCGGCAGGTCGGCGAGCGTCTTCTCGATCCGGGTCTCCTCGGCCTCGGCCGCGATCTCGCCCTCGCTCGCGCCGGGGGCGGCGGGCTGGGGCGGGACCTCGTCGCGACGGAGCGTGGATTGGGCACCCGCCTCCGCGGCGGCCGCCTCGCCGGCCGCGGCCATCTGCTCGGGAGTCGACTGAGCGGGCGGCGACTCGGCTGGGGTCGACTCGGCGGCCGTCTCGGCCGGGCCGCTCTCGCCCTGCGCGGTGGT
The DNA here is from genome assembly GCF_008806345.1 of Methylobacterium planeticum. Classification (GTDB taxonomy): domain Bacteria; phylum Pseudomonadota; class Alphaproteobacteria; order Rhizobiales; family Beijerinckiaceae; genus Methylobacterium; species Methylobacterium planeticum. The sequence goes on from NZ_VZZJ01000003.1 coordinate 357,962, forward strand.
CGAGTGCGAGCGGTCGGCGGCGTCGGCGCGATCCTGCGCCTTCACGGGCGTCTCGCCCCCGGCGGCGCGCTGGGCGGGCGCGTCGGTCGCGGGGCTCCCGGCAGCCCGGCCGGCGTCGGGATGGGCGGGCTTCGGATCGGCGGCGGCGCGCTGCTCGCTCGAGGCGGCCTCGTCCCTGCCGGCCTCCTCGGCCTCGGCGTCGGTCTGCTCGAAGCGCTTGCGCCACGCGCCGATGCGCGAGCCGTCGAACAGCGTCGGGTCCTGCAGGGTGTGGACGGCGTCCTTCGGCTCGGAGGAGGTGCGCCCGACCTGGGAGCCGACCTTCACGGGCCGGCCGGCGGCGAGGTCGTCCATCAGCGTGCCGAGGGATTCGGGCGTCAGGTCCTCGTAGTAATCCTGGTTGATCTGCGCCATCGGCGCGTTGCAGCAGGCCCCGAGGCACTCGACCTCGAGCCAGGAGAAGTTGCCGTCCGCCGAGACGTGTCCGGGGGGGCCGAGCCGCTCTTGCAGATAGCCCTTCAGCTCGCGGGCGCCGCAGGAATCGCACGGCACCGTGCCGCAGAGCTGGATCCAGAACCGGCCGACCGGCTCCAGGGCGAACATCGTGTAGAAGGTCGCGACCTCGAGCACCCGGATATGCGGCATGCCGAGTTCGTCCGCCACCGCCTCGATCGCCTTCTGGGGCAGCCAGCCGCCGTTCTGCTCCTGCGCCTTCCACAGGAGCGGGATCACGGCCGAGGCCTGGCGCCCCTCCGGGTACTTGGCGATCTGCCCCTTGGCCCATTCGGCGTTCTCGGGGGAGAACGCGAAATCGTCGGGCTGCTCGGCTGCGGGAGCGAGTCTGCGGTTGGCCATCAGTCGAAAACCCTCAGCGGTCCACTTCGCCGAACACGATGTCGAGCGTGCCGAGCACGCAGGACACGTCGGCCAGCATGTGGCCGCGGCACATCCAGTCCATCGCCTGGAGATGGGCGAAGCCCGGCGCGCGGATCTTGCAGCGATACGGCTTGTTGGTGCCGTCGGAGACGAGATAGACGCCGAACTCGCCCTTCGGCGCCTCGACGGCCGCGTAGATCTCGCCGGCCGGCACGTGGAAGCCTTCGGTGTAGAGCTTGAAGTGGTGGATGAGCGCCTCCATCGAGCGCTTCATCTCCCGGCGCGGGGGCGGCGCGACCTTGCCGTCGAGGGTCGCGATCGGGCCCTGGCCCGCGGGCTCGCGGAGCTTGGCGATGCATTGCTTCATGATGCGCACGCTCTGGCGCATCTCCTCCATGCGGATCACCTGGCGATCGTAGGTGTCGCCGTTCTTCCCCACCGGGATGTCGAACTCCATCTCGTCGTAAGCCTCGTAGGGCTGCGACTTGCGCAGGTCCCACGGGATGCCGGAGCCGCGCACCATCACGCCCGAGAAGCCCCAGGCCATGGCCTCGTCCACCGTGACGATGCCGATGTCGACGTTGCGCTGCTTGAAGATGCGGTTGGCCATGACGAGGTCGTCGAGGTCGTCCACCACCTGCGGGAAGCTCTCGCAGAACGCCTCGATGTCGTCGATCAGCGCCGGGGGCAGGTCCTGGTGGACGCCGCCCGGCCGGAAGTAGTTGGCGTGGAGCCGCGCGCCGCTCGCGCGCTCGTAGAAGATCATCAACTTCTCGCGCTCCTCGAAGCCCCACAGGGGCGGCGTCAGCGCGCCGACGTCCATCGCCTGCGTGGTGACGTTGAGGAGGTGGGACAGGAGCCGCCCGATCTCGCAGAACAGGGTGCGGATGAGCTGGGCGCGACGCGGCACCGACAGCCCCAGCATCTTCTCGATGGCGAGGCAGAAGGCATGCTCCTGGTTCATCGGCGCGACGTAGTCGAGCCGGTCGAAATAGGGCGTCGCCTGGAGGTAGGTCTTGTACTCGATCAGCTTCTCGGTGCCCCGGTGCAGGAGCCCGATATGCGGGTCGACGCGCTCGACGATCTCGCCGTCGAGCTCCAGCACGAGGCGCAGCACGCCGTGCGCGGCCGGGTGCTGGGGCCCGAAATTGATCGCGAAGTTGCGGATGTTGTGCTCGGTCACGGGAAGCCTCCGCCTCAGACCGTCTTCTTCTCGTCGCCCGGGAGCACGTACTCGGTGCCCTCCCACGGTGACAGGAAGTCGAAGTTCCGGAATTCCTGGGTCAGCTTCACGGGCTCGTAGACCACCCGCGCCTCGTCCTGGTCGTAGCGGACCTCGACGAAGCCGGTGAGCGGAAAGTCCTTGCGGAGCGGGTGCCCCTCGAAGCCGTAATCGGTGAGAAGGCGTCGCAGGTCGGGATGGCCCGAGAACAGGATGCCGTAGAGGTCGTAGGTCTCGCGCTCGTACCAGTTGGCCGCCGGGAAGACCTCGATCACGGAGGGGACCGGCGTCGTCTCGTCCGTCTGGACCTTCACGCGGATGCGCTGGTTATGGCGCAGCGAGAGCAGGTGGTAGACGACGTCGAAGCGCTTCTCGCGGTTCGGGTAATCCGCGCCGCAGATGTCGATGAAGCAGCGGAAGGCGCAGGCCGGGTCGTCGCGCAGGTAGGTCAGCGCGTAGACGATGTCCGAGCCCTGGACGATCAGGGTGAGCTCGCCGAAGGTCAGGCTGCGCTCGATCACGGCCGGGCCGAGGGCGCCCGCGATCGTGTCGCCGAGCGCCTGGAGCGCGCCCTCGCCGCCTTCCGGCTGGGTGTGGGCGAGGATCGTGATGCCGTTGCTCATCGGAAGGCCTCAGCGCTCGATCGTGCCGGTGCGGCGGATCTTCTTCTGCAGCAGCAGCACGCCGTAGAGGAGCGCCTCCGCGGTCGGCGGGCAGCCCGGCACGTAGATGTCCACCGGCACGACCCGGTCGCAGCCGCGCACCACGGAATAGGAATAGTGGTAGTAACCGCCGCCATTGGCGCAGGAGCCCATCGAGATGACGTAGCGCGGCTCGGGCATCTGGTCGTAGACCTTGCGAAGCGCGGGCGCCATCTTGTTGGTCAGGGTGCCGGCCACGATCATCACGTCGGACTGGCGCGGCGAGCCGCGGGGGGCGAAGCCGAAACGCTCGCAATCGTAGCGCGGCATCGACATCTGCATCATCTCGACGGCGCAGCAGGCGAGGCCGAACGTCATCCACATCAGCGAGCCGGTGCGGGCCCAGTTGATGAGGTCGTCCGTCGAGGTCACCAGGAAGCCGCGATCGGCCAGCTCGCTGTTGATCGACAGGAAGGTCGGGTCGTTCTCGCCGATCGGCCGACCCGTCGACGGGTCGATGATCCCCTTCGGCTGGGGAGCGATCGTGGGAGCGCGGGAGAGATCGGTGGTGAGGGCCATGAATGCCTCAGGTCAGCTCGGGTGCGTGTCGGCGGCGGTCTCGGCCTAGTCCCACTCGAGGGCGCCCTTGCGCCACTCGTAGACGAAGCCGACGGTCAGAACGCCGAGGAAGACCATCATCGACCAGAAGCCATACCAGCCGAGCTCCCCGAAGGTGATCGCCCAGGGGAACAGGAAGGCCACTTCGAGATCGAAGATGATGAACAGGATGGCCACGAGATAGAAGCGCACATCGAACTTCATGCGCGCGTCGTCGAAGGCGTTGAAGCCGCACTCGTAGGCCGAGAGCTTCTCGGGATCCGGACTGTTGTAGGCCACCAGGAAGGGCGCCACCAGCAGCGCCACCGCGATGAACAGCGACACCCCGATGAAGACGATGAGAGGCAGGTAATCCGCCAACAGGCCGGTCATGCGACACCTCTCGCGTTCGAGTGAGACCGCGGCGCCCTCGATCGGCTCGGCGGCATGTGGAATTGCTCCAATGCCAGAGTGCGCACGGCGCGAGGCTTAGACGAGCGGTTCCGGTGAAACAAGTGCGTTGCGCGTCGCACAAACCGCCCTCGGTGAGAGAGATGGGCCCGTGTCAGTCCGCAACCAACACGTCAGATGCGCGCAGGACGCCCCGCCGCAGGGGGCAAACGCCCTGAAAACGGGCCCTTCCGGATTGGCGCGGAGGCAGCTTGACAGCCCCGAACCACCCCCCTAAACCCCGGCCCGTCGCCGCTTGAGGCGGCACGCCACGCGGGCGTAGCTCAGTTGGTTAGAGTGCCGGCCTGTCACGCCGGAGGTCGCGGGTTCGAGCCCCGTCGCCCGCGCCACGTATCCGGCAATCCCGACATCGCCGGCCGACCTGCGCACCCGCTTCCGGCTGCACCGTTTCGCGCGCGTTCCGCCAGGCCCACGTGGCAGGCGCACGTGGCCAGGCGCATGTGGCCAGGCGCACGTGCGCCTGGCACGGGCGGCGGCTCAGGGGGCCGCCGCCACGCGTCCCGGAGCGTTCAACCGCTGCGTCTCGGCCGACGCCGGTCAGTGGCTGCCGCCGAGATAGGCCGCGCGCACGGCGGGGTCGTTGCGCAGCTGCGCCGCCGGGCCCTGGAAGCGGATGTGGCCGTTCTCCAGCACGTAGGCGTGGTCGGCGACGCCGAGCGCCGCCATGGCGAACTGCTCGACGAGGAGCATGGTCACCTGCTCGTCCTTCAGCCGTCGGATGATGCGGAACACCTCCTCGACGAGCTTCGGGGCGAGCCCCATCGAGGGCTCGTCGAGGAGCAGGATCTCCGGGCGCAGCATCAGGGCCCGGCCCATGGCGAGCATCTGCTGCTCGCCCCCCGACAGGGTGCCGGCGAGTTGTTCCCGCCGCTCCTTGAGCCGCGGGAACAGCTCGAAGGCGCGGTCGCGGTCGGCCGCGACGTCGCCCTTCGGGCGCGAGCCGGTCAGGCGCGGAAAGGCCCCGAGGGTGAGGTTGTCCTCGACGCTCAGCGTCGCGAAGACGCGGCGGCCCTCGGGCGAGTGGGCGAGACCGGAGCGGGCCACGTCGTGGCTGTCGAGGCCGCCGACCTCGCGGCCGTTCAGGCGGATCGACCCGGCCCGCGGGCGGATCATGCCCGAGAGCGCCCGCATCGTCGTGGTCTTGCCCGCCCCGTTCGAGCCGATCAGGGTGACGACCTGCCCCTTCCGGACCTCGAAGGAGAGCCCGTGCAGGACCTCGATCTGGCCGTAGCCGGCCGAGAGGTTCGACACCTCAAGCATGGACGGGCTCCTGATCCGCAACCGGGCTGCCGAGATAGGCCTCGATCACCTTCGGGTTCTCCTGGATCTCGCGGGCGCCGCCCTCCGCGATCTTGTGGCCGAAATCGAGCACGCTGACGCGGTCGCACAGGCCCATCACGACGTCCATGTGGTGCTCGATCAGGATCACGGTGATGCCCGCGTCCCGGATCTTGCGGATGATCGCCGTGAGGTCGGCGATGTCGGGGGCGGTCAGGCCGGCGGCCGGCTCGTCGAGGAGGAGGAGGACGGGATCGAGGGCGAGCGCTCGGCCGATCTCGAGCAGGCGCTGCTTGCCGTAGGGAAGATTGCGGGCCTCGACCTGCGCGAGGCCGCCGAGCCCCACGAATTCGAGGATCGCCATGGCGCGCTCCCGCGCCTCCCGCTCCTCGCGCCGCCGGCGCGGCGTGCTCAGGATCGCGTCGACGATGGTGCCCCGGAAGGCGTGGTGCAGGCCGACGAGGACATTCTCCAGCGCCGTCATCTCCCGGAAGAGCTGGACGTTCTGGAAGGTGCGGGCGACGCCCGAGAGGGCGATCTCCGAGGGCGTGCGCCCGTCGAGGCGCTGCGTGCCCCCGGCGGTCGCCAGGATCACGGCGCCGTCGGTCGGTTTGTAGATGCCAGTCAGCACGTTCATCATCGTGCTCTTGCCCGACCCGTTCGGTCCGATGAGCCCGTGGATCGTGCCCGGCCGGACCGCGAGGTCGACGCCGGCGAGCGCCTTGAGGCCGCCGAACTGCATCAGCGCGGACTCGACCCTGAGCAGCGGATCCGCCCCGGCCCCGCCGCGCTGCGCGATGAGCGCGGAGCCCTCCGCCGTCAGGGTCCGCCCCTCCGCCGTGTGGGCCGGGCGCAGGGCCGGGATCTTCTCCCGCAGGAACCCGACGATGCCGTCCGGCAGGTAATAGACCACGAACAGGATCATCAGGCCGAACACGGTCAGGCGGAAATCCGTCACCGATTGCAGGGCGAGGGTGGCGGGGAAGAACAGCACGCAGAGCACGACGGGCACGAGGATCGCGTAGCGGTTCTCCCGCCGGCGCAGGAAGGCCAGCGCCGCGACCGCGAGGGCCGCGAGGGCGATCATGGCCGCCATGATGCGCACGAGGTCGATGTCGGCCAGGATGTTGGGCATCATCACGACGATGGCCGAGCCGATGAGCGGGCCCGCCCGCGACTTGCGTCCGCCCATGGTCACGGCGAGCAGGAACAGCACCGTCAGCTCGAACCCGTAGGAGTTCGGCGCGACGTAGCGCTCCGACCAGGCGAACAGCGCCCCCGCGAGGCCGGCGAGGGCCGCCGAGATCACGAAGGCGTAGACCTTGTAGCGGTAGACGCTGACGCCCATGCAGTCGCAGGCGATGGGCGAGTCGCGCAGGGCCTCGAAGGCGCGGCCGAAGGGCGAGCGCACCACCCGGTTCACCACCAGGATCGTCAGCAGCAGCGCGGCGCAGACGAGATAGTAGAATTCGAGCTTGCGCCCGGCCGCCCCCCACGGCGCCTGGATCCCGAGGAGCGAGAAGTCGAGGACGCGGGCCGGCGGCAGGGTGATGCCGAGCGGGCCGTTGGTGAGGGGCGTCAGCTCGTTGATGAAGATCTGCACGATGGTGCCGAAGGCGAGCGTCACCATGGCGAGATACGGGCCGGTGACCCTGAGGGCCGGCACCGCGAGCAGCAGGCCGAAGGCGGAGGTGACGCCGATCCCGGCCAGCAGCCCCCACCAGATCCCGAGCTTGAAGTGCAGGAACAGCACGGCGGCGGCGTAGGCGCCGACGCCGAACAGCCCCGCATGGCCGAGGCTGACCTGCCCCGTGTAGCCGACCACGATGTCGAGCCCGAGGATCAGGATCGCGTAGATGGCGATCACCACCAGAAGGTGGATGTAGTAGGAGCTCGTCACCACGTGCGGGAAGGCGGCGAGGAACACGACGAGCAGGACGCCGCCGAGGAGGCCGGCATGGCGGCCGAGGCTCGGAGCTGCCGCGGGCGCCGCGGCGGGGGCGAGGGTGGACTGCGCCATGGCGTCAAGCTCTCGTCGGACTGGTCGGGGACGGCATCGGGCGGCCGGGACGGCGGGGGACGCGGGCTGTCACGCTCAGACCTTCTTGATCACGGCTTTGCCGAACAGCCCGACTGGGCGGATCGAGAGCACGACGAGGAGCAGGATGAGGCCGGGCACGTCCTTGTAGCCCGTCGAGATGTAGAAGCCCGTCAGGGTCTCGGCGACGCCGAGGATCAGGCCGCCCACGATCACGCCGAGGCCGGATTCGAGGCCGCCGATGATCGCCACCGCGAAGGCCTTGAGCGCCAGCACCGCGCCCATGGTGGCGCCCGTGAGGGTCACGGGGGCGACGAGGACGCCCGCGAAGGCCGCCGTCATGGCGCTGATCGAGTAGGACAGGGTGATGACCCGCTGGGTGTTGATGCCCATCAGGCCGGCGGCGTCGATGTCGTTCGAGGTCGCCACCACGGCCTTCCCCCAGATCGACTTGCGGTTGAAGATCTCGACCGCGAGCATCATCAGGAGGGCGCCGCCGACGATCAGCAGCTCCATCGGCAGGATCCGAACGCCGGCGACGTCGATGGCGGTCTCGGGGAGCGGCGAGGGGAATTTGAGGTCGTCGCGGCCCCAGACGTTCTCGGCGACGTTCTTGAAGATGATGCCCAGCGCGATGGTGGCCATGATCCACCCGTACTCGGACTTGATCTTCACGGCCGGGCGCACCCCGAGGCGCTCCACCACGGCGCCGAGGGCGAAGCCGAAGACCAGCACCAGCGGGATCATCAGCCAGTAGCCGGTGAAGGGGGCGAGCGTCAGCCCGAACAGGGCGCCAAGGGCGAGCGCCTCGCCCTGCCCGAAATTCAGGGTCTTCGAGGTGGCGAAGGTCAGCTGATAGCCGAAGGCGATCGCGGCATAGATCATGCCGACCGCGACGCCGGACGCGATGAGCTGCAGGAAGATGGCCATGGGGCGCCGTGTGGTGGGAGCGGGAAATCGGGGTCAGCGCCGCCGGGGGCGTCCCCGGAGGTTTGAGGCCGTCGGGTCCGGCGGGCGTTCCGGCACGGGGCCGGAGGTGGATCCGGGATCCCGTGCGTCGGGGTCCCGGATCCGCGCCGCGGGCAGCTCTCCCGTGGCGCGGGGCCGCGGAGGAGCCGCCCGCGCGGCCGTTCAGTTCGAGGACTTTTCCTTCAGGCGGACGACGCCGGCATTCTGGGCGTCCTCGGGCTTGGCGTAGACGATCTTGCCGTCCTGGACCTTCCCGAACACCACCATGTTGCGCGAGATCGCGTTGTGGTCCTTCGCCGTGAAGGGCTTCTCGTAGGTCGTGATCACGCCCTCGACGCGCTCGTTCAGGTTCTCCAGCGCGGCGCGGATCTTCGCCCCGTCGGTGGAGCCGGCCTGCTTGATCGCGGCGGCCAGGATGAAGACCGAATCATAGCCCTGCGCGCCCGCCACCGGCGTCGGGATCTTGGTGACGCCGTAGCTCTTGTAGTAGCTCTCGAGGAAGCTCTTGCGCCGAGGCAGCGTCTGATCCTCGATGAAGGTCTGGGGCATGATCACGCCGTTCCCGTTCGGGCCGGCGATATCGATGAAGCTCTGCATCGAGGAGGGCCAGGAGGTGATCATCGGCACCTTCCAGCCGAGCTTGGCCATGCCGTTGGCGACCTGGGCGAGCTCGGGGCCGATGCCGTAGGCCAGGATCACGTCGGCCCCGGCCTGCTGCGCCTTGAGCAGCTGGGCCGTCATGTCGACGTCCTTGATGTTGAACTTCTCCACCGCAACGGGCTTCACGCCCTTGGTGCCGAGATACTTCTCGATGTCCTCGCGGCCGAGCTGGCCGTAATTCGTCGAGTCGGCCAGGACCGCGATCTTCTTGTGGCCCTGGGCGAGGGCCTCGTCGACCATCATGCCGGCCTGGAGCACGTCGTAGGCCGAGTTCCGGAAGACGTAGTTGCTTTCGTAATCCGGCTCCTTGAACTGGTTGGTGATGATCGTGCCGGTGGCGACGTTGTTGAAGACCGGGATCTCGGCCTCCTGGTAGAAGCGCTGCGCCGCCAGCGCCACGCCGGTGTTGATGAAGCCCAGCGTGGCGACGACCTTCTCCTTGTTGATGAGCTCCTGCGCCACCTGGGCGCCGACCTCGTTCTTGGCCTCGTCGTCGCGCTCGACCAGGAGGAGCGGCCGCCCGAGGACGCCGCCCGCCTTGTTGATCTCCGCGGCCGCGAGCCGGGCGCCGTCGCGCATCGACACGCCCATCGACGAGGACCCGCCGGTATAGGGGCCCGTGACGCCGATCTTGATGGGGTCGGCGGCCTGGGCCGGCATCAACCCGAGCGCTGTCGCGCAGACGAGCGCGCCCATGAGCGCGCGTCTCCTCGTGGTCATCGTTTCCTCTCCATGATGCCGCTGGCATGCCCTTCGGGGTGGCACTTCGGTCGCGACGTCGAGTAGTCTTGCTCGAACTTATTTCCCGCCGTCAAGATCTCATCATGACGTAGGGCGATCGACGATTACACGCTGTGGACATCGCAACCCGGCATTGATGACAAAATGAGCATTATTTCTACGTTTCGGGGGAAAGCGGCGGATTAACCGTCGAGGCGGCCCACCGGGCGCGAGCGCCGAGACCCGCGCGCCAGCCATTCCGGACCGATCGACGCGGCCTCGCGCCGGGATGCGGTGCGGTGGCCCGACCGATGGGCGTGCCCGGACGGCCACAGGCCGGCGGCGGCCGATGGGGTCGGTGCGCCATGCCCCGCTTTCGCCGCATCGGCCCCGGATGGGAGCCCTCCCCTCCCCCGAGAGACGCTCCCCGCGCCGATGGCCCACCGCTCCCCTCCCGCCCTCCTCCGCGCCGCCGCCGCCGGCCTCATCCTTGCCCTGGCGGGCTGCGGCGCACCCGGGATCCTGCCGGATGCGGGAGCGCCGACCCTCGACGTGATCCTCGACGAGGCGGCGGCCGCCGTGGCGATCTCCGCCTACCGGATCCAGCACGGGCTCTCGCCGGTCGTGGTCGACCCGAGCCTCGTCAAGGCGGCGGCCTACCAGGCCGCCACGAACGCGCGGGCCGGGCGCCTCTCGCACGAGATCGGCGGCAGCTTCACCTCGCGGATGGCGCAGGTCGGGCTCGGCCGCGCCTACGCGGCGGAGAATTTGAGCGCGGGCTCCGAGACCTTCGACCAGGTGCTCGCCCGCTGGAAGGCCTCGCCCGAGCACAACCGCAACATGCTGATCCCGCAGATCCGCCGCATCGGCATCGCCCGCGTCGACGCGCCGGGCACCCGCTACAAGCGCTATTGGGCGCTGGTGCTGGGGGGCTGATGGCCCTCGACCCGAGTGGACGGTACTGCCGCGTCGCGCGCGCGGTCGGTCTCGGCGGAATCCCGGCGCATGGGCCCTCTCTTGGATCGCGGCCTCCTGCCTGTCGCCAGCGCCTCCCTCACGTTCGCCTTGTCCTTCATGCCGGGAAGAAGGGTGTAGCTGCGGTCGTCAAGGGGCTTGAAGACCACGCCTCGACCGCCGCGCCAGACCAGCATGTCGGCGATCTGTTTAAGGTCGACGGCTTGGACCTCAGCCAGCGTCGGCACGGTGGTCGCGTCACTGTGCGCAAGGAGCAACTCGCGCAACTCCACCGGTGTGAAGCTCTGATCCTCCGGCAGCAACTCGGCCGCGCGCTCGATGATCCTCAGCATCAATTTCTTGACCGAGCCACCTTGCACACGAGCCCCTTCGTCAATCCTCAACCCGACAGCCCCGGCCTGAGCGATCTGTTGCCGAACGATTTCGGCGATCAGGCGAAGGACTTCCGGCGAGACCGCGGAATCGAGGCCGGGATTGGAAGCGGGATCGCCGCACGGCGCATCGCGAGGTGCGTCCGGAGGCACATGCGCGCCGGCGCCGGGACCGGTGTCCCGCATCGCCACGCCGGTCTCCGCCGGCCCCGCTGCCGGCACGGCGTTCTCGGGTAATCCCGGTTCCGTATCGGCTTCGGCCGAGAGTTCGGCGACCTCGCCATGCAGAACCGGCAGAAGCGCCTCCAGGACGATTTCAGTCATCGACCGGCGACGCCTCGCGGCGATGATGGCGAGGCGCAAGTGATCGTCGGGCGACAGTTTCAGGGTGAAGCGCCCGTCGTGACTCGGCATCGATCCCCCTCCGAGGCGTTCGACCGAAGCTTACGGTCGAACGCACATTACGTTAATACGTTCTTACGTATGCACTGCTTTACGTATGCACGTCAATGATCACGCTGCTGTGCGCGGTCGGGGACGGCCTGGAACCGCCTGCGGGCTGATCCGGAAAATGCGTACCGCGCGATGGACAGGGCGGATTGACGCATCGGACTCCGCGCACCCGAAACGTAGTAGCGGCGGTCCGATACACAGCCACCGAGATCGCGATACTCGATGCTGCGACCACGCCTGACTTGACGCTTGTGCAACGCTTTACAAATCGTATGGTGAGGGCGTGGACCAACGCAGGGAAAGGCCGAAATCGTGACCGCCGGCAGCTTCGTGACCCCCACTCGCACCGAAGCCACGAACGACGTCTATCTGAGGGAGGGCTGTCGGCATCTCCGCCGGGCGACCAAGCACTACCCGATGCTGGCCTGCCAACTCACAGCCCTGGTCACCCATTTCGAGACGGATCCCGTCAAGCTCCGCGCCAGAACCGTTCGGCGTTATCGGTGCGAGGTCGAGACACTGATCGACTGGCTCGCCGCCCGTCCATCGGGGCCCGCCATAAGCACGGCGGACGCCAAGGCCAGGATCGACGCCGCCCTGGAACGGCGGCGAAGCAAGGCGATCCCGAACCGAACTAGCCGCTGCAAGGTGCGTGACCCGGGATCTGAGGAATACGACGCGGTTCTCGCCGATCTCATGGCACGCGCCCGCCTTGCCGAGGCCGACACGATTGACCGATTGCTTCCGGTGTTCGTGCTCGCGGCGCCGCAGGTCGGGTTGCGGCCGATCGAATGGGCCGCAGCGTGGATCGACGGCGAGGCTCTCGTCGTGCCCTGCGCGAAGCGCACCAACGGTCGGGGCTGCGCCGATCATCGGAGGATTGGCTTGGGCGGGCTCGACGCGAGCGTCCAGTCCGCGATTTCGCTGATCCTCGGACTGCTTCCGGGCCTCCTTGAGGTTGCCCCGTGGGAGCGGCTGCGCAAGACCTTGGCGGAGCGCCTCGCCCGCAGCTGCGCCCGGGCTCGACAGCGGCGGCTCTCGCTCTACAGCTTCCGCCACCTGGCGCTGGCCAGCTGGAAGGCTGCGGGGCTCGATCCCGCCGGGATCGCGGCCCTGGCAGGCCACAAGACGGTCGCGATGCAAAGATCCTATGCCGGCGCCCGCCACGGCTGGTGCCATCAGACGGGCCTGGCGATCCCGGACCCTGAGCTTGCCGCTGCGATCAGTGGCGGAATCGCCGGCGCGACGGAGCAGAGCGCGACGCGCAAGGCGACGCCCGAAGTGCAGGCGCAAGATCCGGTCGTCATCGACGAAGCCGGGCCCGGCACAATCGAGCCGCCGGTGGCGAGCGACGACTGGGTCGATCGCGAATTGCAAGACGCGTTGCCGAAGCCCGAGCAAACTCCGAAGCGGCGCTCCGAGCCCGCCGCGTCCCCGGGTCTCCCGGCGGCGCTCCTCTTCCCCCAGTTCGCCCAATGGTCGCCGTCCCGGGCGCCGCAGGCCCGCCGCCCGGCGGCGACCCGGCCCGATCCCCGCCCGCCCGAGCCAGAAGGGCCGCCCGAGCCCGAAGAGCCGCCCGATCCGGTCCGGCCTCCGGGGCCCTGATCCCGGTTTCGCAGCGTTTCAACGACCTTGGACGAGCCGACGGGGACGCGGCGTCGCGCGTCCCGATCCGGTTTGCCCGGAACGGCGACGGGTCCGGCAAGGAGACCGGTGAAACGCGGCAGGGAGATCCGCGAGGTGAGGCGGTGCGGCCTGTCTCCCGGAGGGAAGCCGACGCGCTCGCCACCCGTCATCGCCGCGCGGCCGCGCAGCGGGCCTGACCTGCCCCGTCTCCGGATCCGCTCATCCGTTCAGTGGAGGGATCCGGTGCTCTCAGCCTCTCGACGCGAGAGGGCGCGTGACCGAACCGGGGCGAGACCGACGCCGTGCCTCGATCGGACGTGCGGCGAGGGCACACTGGGCTGAAATCGGCTCTCAGCGGACGCCTCGCGAAGTCTGGACTTGACCGAGCCGCGTTCCTCGCCAGAGTGCGGGATGAGTACTGGTGTTGATTTAAGAAACCGCTCACGAACCCACGGCATGCTGCCGCACCGAGGGCACGTCGGTTGAGCGGCGGCGACGCGTCGGCCGGCCCGAGCATCTCCGCGGATCCTTGACACGCGTCCGGGGCATGAAAATGCCACGGTGTCGGGATGATCTCGGCGCTGGGGGCTGGAAGTTCGGCACAGAGGTGGGAAGCGGAATTTGAGCGCCAGGGTTCTCTCGTTCTTTCGGCCTGCTCCCGCCACGTCGGGCGACTGGTCGCAGCAGGAACTCGCGGAGTTCTACCGCGTCGAGGCGGCCTCGCTTCAGGCCGGCCTGCGGCTCTCGCTGGAGCGGGGCCTGAGCGACGAGGGTGATCCTTGGCTCGTGTTCTGCCGGGACGACGGCGAGGTCTTCCTCCACTTCGCGCGGGTCGACGGGTCCTACGTCATCGTCAGCGACATGGTCGGCGAACCGCTGATCGGGCCGGACTTCCGCGCTCTTCTTTCCGAGCTCGTCGCCCGCAATCCGAGCGTGCTGCCGATCCATCGCGATGGCCCCGGCGGGACGGGTGCCCGCCATGGAGCCCAGATCCTGATGCACCCCGCTGCCCTCCTGGCGGCGATCGTGGCGACCACGTGCTTGCTCTCAACCATGAACGAGGCGGTGGCGAGCGAGCTCGACAGCGGCGCGATCCTTCCCAGGCAGCCCCTCGAGGGCGCTTCGGGACACTTCAGCTTCGAGCCGCTGTCGGCTGCCGACTCAATAGAGCCCGGCGACGGACATTCCGCGCGGACGCGGATCGGCGAGCAGCGCGAGCTCGCGGCCGCCACCGCCGTCGTGATGGCCTGCATCGCATGCTTCCTCGATCAGAGCGCGAATCCCGACGAGATCAGGTCTGCGACCGCGCTCTCGAGCGCTGAGACGCTCGTGAAGTCCGTGCACGTGCCGACGGAGACGGCGAGCCTGGTCTCCGCGGAGCAGAAGGCCGGCCAAGAGGCCCAGGACGCCCGCTGGGCAACCCATCAGGATGTTGCCGGCGAGCCGCCGACCGCCGGCGGCAACGCTCTGCTCACTCACGTGAGCCCGCGCGAGGCGGGCGCCATCCTGCTCTCGACCCCGGGCGCCAGCATCGTCACGCTCGGGCCTGATGGATCCGCCCTTCTTGCCAGGAGCAATGCGTTCGAGGGGGCAGCACCACTCCAATTCGTGTTTCTCACGACGCCAGGGATGGTACGCCTCGTTGCGCCGCATGCCGGCGACGCGGCGAGTGCGCCGGCGAAAGCCCCGACCACGTCCATCGGGAGCGCGGCGAGTACGGGTTCCAGCGTCGGCCTGGAGACGAGTGCTGCTCCGAGTGCGGCCGGCGACGCGGCACATTCGGGCGACCTCGGCCACCCGGTGGGATCCGAAAAGGTCTCCGGATCGGCGCCGGTCTTGAGCAACAACAGCGCCGTTCCGGCTGGCGGAATCGCGCAAAGCTCAGGCGCAAGCCCGAACGATGGAACCACGAAGCTCGTATCGACCGCTGCCAGTGACACCGGTTCGAGCATAACGGCAACAACCAAGGTTAGCGGTCAGACGGTCGCCTCCGGCTCATCGACGTCGTCGTCCCTCACGGGCGGCGACGCGGCGGCGAGCAAGAGCCTCAGCACGATCTTGCAGGACACCGCGACCCTCTCGCCAAAGGTGGTGTCCTCGCTCCTGCACGCCCTCATCGGGGATACGGCAAAGTCCGAACTCACCGGCGACATCGGCGGCTCCTCGACGACGGACCTCGTCGGCCTCAAGGGCGCATTTGCGAGCACCCTCGATCCCGGCACGGGATCGACCAAGCTGGCGGTGAGCCAGAGCACGATCGACGCCAGCTCCTCAAGCTCGCCGTCACCCGTCATCAAGATCGTCGCATCAGCGACCACGCAGGCGGCGACGGGTTCGTCGGGCGATGGCACCCATTCCGAACTGCCCGTCGCCCCATCCAAGCTCACGAGCGACGCGAGCCACACGGCAAGCGCAGATTCCGCCGCCACGGTCACCAAGGCGGCCGCGGCAGGCGCTCAGATCATTACGGCGGCTGGCTCCGCGGCATCGTCTCAAGCGGGAAACGCCGACCTCGCCCATATCGGCAACGTGTCCGACTCGTCGGCGGCGGCGCCGGCTCTGGCAAACACTGCCCAGCCGACGCTTGCCACGGCGTCCAGCAGCGTTACGGCGGGTGGTGGACCGGCCGCTGCCACCGGCACCATCCCCGTGCCGGTGCAGTCGAACAACGCTGTTCTGACTTCGGCGGCGGCGGAAGCCGAGCACACGGACGCCCTGCACGCGGTATCGGCGCTCGTAAGTTCCAGCAATACCATCACCAAGGCGGTCTCGCTGAGCCTGACGACAGGACCGACGCCGCTCGACGCGGCACAGTTGCGGATCATCGATGCGTTCATGGCGGCGACGCCCAACCTCGAAATTCGCGCAACCGCGACCACGCTGGAGATCTACGATACGTCGATGATCAATGATCCGAACATTTCGGCCATGACCTGGGATCTCGGGGGCGGCTCGATCATCAAGATCGTCGGCATCGGCGATGGGCACGCCGTCGCCTGAGGAGTTGCACGCGGGTCGGACCTGGGGCTTCGTGAGTTCTCGGCAGGCGCAGGCATCGAGGCCGGATCATTCTCGTGGTCTCGAGCGGGGAGTGGATTGAAGGTCCCGCCGGGGCGCGCAGGCCGCTGAAGTCGTGCCTCCAGGCGCCGCAATAATTCCGCGCCGCTCGTCTCGCGCTGAGATCGAAGGCCGGCACGCGAGGATCGCGCTCAAGCGAGCTTGAACCTCAGTTCAGGTCCCTTCAAGCGAGCGGAGCAAATCCACGAGTGCTGGGCTCGCCCGTCTCCAGGAGCGCCAGCAAGCTCGCCTTGTCCGTTCGGGCGATCGCGGAGAAATCGTAAGCCTCGTCCTCGGAAAGACGTTCGGTCGACATCCCTTCGAGAACCTCGCGGGCCCGCGCGTACATCTCGCAATCGAGCAGCAGCTTGACGTAGGTACCCTTCAGGGCTTCGCGCAACGAGGGACGCCCCCGCGCGATGGCTGCGAGAAGCAGGCGCTCCTTCTCCCGAAACGGCAATGCTTTCAGGTCGACGCGCGCCTCATCCTCAGTGATGGGCGCCTTACAGAGATAGAAAGCGGAAGACCCGTAAATAGTATCAATGTATTCGAACTTATCAGAAAAATACTCCATCGCGATTGATATCCAATACTCTAGGTAATGGACCTGATCCTGCTGGACTACAACGCTCTTACCTGGGATAAGCCTCGGGAACAGCTTCCGGATCACCCAGCCATTCAGATCCCAGGACTTTGCCGCGTCGACCATCAGGATTTCGATCGGACGGCTGCCCCAGTTCATGCGCAGCAGGTCGCCTGGACAGGGCACGAGCATGGGCAGGTACGCGTGATTGACGCGCAGGAAATCCGTGAACCAGCTCCCGGCGTGCACCGTCGGCGAAGCGAGCGACCACCACTCGAAGTCCTCGGCGAGAAACAGGTCGTAGGCGTAGATGCGGCGGCCCTTGGCTGCCTCCGGGACCTGGTCATTCCGGGCTGCGCCCTCGGCAAGGCAGCGCGTCGTCAGGCCATACAGGCAGCCGAGGTCGACGATCTCGCCCTCGCCCGTCCAGTGATCCCGCGCGAGCGCGTAGAGGAGGGAGAGCTCCAGGCTCGACAGCATGCTCTTAATGATGATCTCGCCGTCGGCCCCCGGCACCACGAAGGTCTGGAACTCGGACTCGACGAACGGAACCGGGCTGCGGGGATTCCAGAAGGGAACGTAGCGTCGCCAGAATTGGCTGTCCCGCACGCCCGGGGATGGGCTGGACGAGGCAACGGGCGCCGATGCATCCGCCCGCCGCCTGCGCTCGGCGAACTCGCCCGATTGCAGGATCGTCTGGACGAGCTGCGTGCGCGTCACCCCCGCTGACAGGTAGGTGGCGATCACCTCCGGCTCGGGCTCGCGCTCCAGGAGCCACCGATAATAGTCGGTGATGTGCTGCTGCGTCAGTGCGACCATCTGGTGGATGTCCATGCCTTTCGTGGCCTCGCCCGTCTGAGGTCCTCCTCGCCACAACCCTACTCGGTGGCGCGAGAAACGAGGCGACGGGCTTGTGGCGAGAAAGATCAGCCGGGTATCGTCGTTCTCGACCGTGATCCCGCGACCGCCCGAGCGGCGAGATCCCGGATGGTCACTCGCGCAGCCTGTCACGCGCCGGCATGATGTCGGCCGGGTTGCAGTGCCAGGCGTCCGCATCGATGGATCGACCCGCCTCATCAGGTCGCCCACCTCGCCCCGCGGAGACGCCAGCGGACGGGTTCCCGGGGCGAAGCGACACCTTAAGCCACGGTCGCGTCGATCGCCCTTCACTCCCTTTTTCCGGATCCCGGCCGGGAATGCCTGACGATGTCCGAGCCTAGTTCGCCGGCCCGTTCGTGCCCTCGGCCGACGTGCCCTTGACCACCTGGATGGTCTGCTGGGTTAAGAGCGTCGCACCGACGGCCGCGAGATCGGCGGAGAAGATCAAGGTGAGCTCGGCGCCCCCGATCAGGCCAAGCTTGAGCGTCGGCAGGTTCGTGGCAGGATCGACGCCGCCATCGACGGTCTGCACGGGCAGTTGCCCAGGGGAGACCAGCGTCCCATCGGGCACACCCTTGCCGATGCTGGAGAGGAAGCTCGACATCAGGAGAGATGAGCCGAGGTTGGCGGCGCCGACCCCATCGATGTCGACATTGGTCGTGTGGCCGCCGAGTGTGAAGTTCAAGCGCGGCACGGCATTCTTGCCCATATCGACGTAGATGCCGAGTTGATCCGTTTGATTGGCCATCATTCCCTACCTTCTCGCTTGATATCTTTGGGTTTCGCAGCGGATTAGTGAGCCCGACGCCCGGTCGCCGCTCAATGGACCGAGAAACCCGCCTATTTCGTGGCCCGGCCCTCGGCCCTGCCGTGAAGGGTGTAGTGCATCCAGGGCTCGATCGGCTCAGCGACGACGTCGGGATTGAGCGCGAGGTAGACCGTCACGTTGAAGTCCGGGCCGGGCGAGCGGCCCTCGAAGCTTCCGTGGTCGAGGAAGTGCTGGAGCGGATCCATCCCGGCGGTCTCGATGTCCGGGTAGCGGGCGCGGTACCAGTCCGGGTCGAACAGGCCGGACGACAGGAGCGCGTCGCGGCGCGCGCGCTGCTTGGCGGCGTAGGATCGACGCGCCAGCCAAGATCGCGGCCGCACCGGCTTGGGCAAGGCGTATTCCAACGGGGGAACGCCGGGGCTCCCCTGATCGCAGGTCGCGTCGGCCCGCGTGACCGCGCCGCCGAGGATCTCGGCCGACAGGGCATCGCGCGCGGTAAACAGCGCCCGGCGCCGGGCTGCGGCCTCCGCGAAGGCGGTGCGCGTGTGGGGTGCGGACGGCGGCGCCGCAGAATCGGGCATCAGGTCCATCAGAGTTCCTTGAGGCGCGCCGAGATCGCGTTTCCGTAGGTCTGCCACGTGTCGATCCGGCGCGTGAAGACCTGGCGATTGAGCACCTCCCGCAGGGCGCCGTTGACCGCCATCTGTTCGAGGGCGGCAGACACCTCGGCAACGCTCGTCATGTTGACGGGCAGGCACCCGCCATCGGCGGCCAGTTCCGCCATCACGCCGCCCTCGTGACAGAGGCAGGGCCTGCCCATCCAGAGGCTCTCCATGATGGGCAATCCGAACCCCTCGACGAGGGAGGGATAGACGGTGAACGTCGTGCGGGCATACTGCTCGGCGATGGCCGCATCCGACAGGATGCCATGCCAGACGATCCGGTCATCCGCCTCGGCGGCGAGACGCACCCAGAGGGCGAGCTTCTCGGCGCCGACGTAGAGGTTGCCGACGAGATGCAGGTTCACCGGCAGATCGGGGCGGCGCCGACGAAGTGCCTGAAAGGCCTTGATCAGGACGCGGTGGTTCTTGCGCGGCTCGATAGTCGAGACGCACAGGATATTCACCTGCTCCGAGGTGGCAGCCGGCTGCAGCACCCGCGGGTGGTCGCTGAACTGCGCCGGCAGCCAAATGACCTCGCGGCGCTCCGGCAGGGTCTCGCCCCGGTCACGGTGCCAGCGCTCGCACTCGCTCAGGCTGAACCCGGAGATCGCGTAGATGGCGTCGGATTCGCGAAGGGCCGCAAGGTAGGGCGGAAAGGCCCTGGTCACTGCGGCGTCGACGTACCCTGTCTCGTACATCGGCAACATGTCGTAGAGGAGAAACGCAGCGCGGCATCCCCGCGCGCGGCCCCACTGAACCCGCTCCGCCGCGGACCCATCGAGGATGACCTCGGGGAGAAGGAGGATCGGCTTCGAAGCGCTGAGCGGATCGGCGGCCCGCATCACCTGTTCGAGGGAGACGGGATCGCCGAAGGCGTCGGCGGTCATACCGATCCAGTCGACCGGACCGGCATTGCTCGACAGGAACGGCTGGTTCTCAGCCGACAGGCGCTCGTAGGTGCCGGTGGCGCCGTTCCACTTGATAAACAGGACGTCGAGATCGGGACGGCGGGTGAGAGCCGCGGACAGGCGGCGCGTCACCCGGATCACCCCGGAATTGGCAGGATCCCGGGCCGAGTTCGACACGTCGACGAGGATCAGGCGGCGGCTGGCCTCCCGCACCGAGGCGGGGGCGGCCTCTCGCCAGGGCGCCAGGATCGCTCGCGTCCATTGCGACAGGGTCACCGCCCAGGTGAACTGATCCCGGAATTGCGCGAAGCGATCGAGAGCTCGGATCGGCTCGGGGAAGCCGTCGACGAGGATCTCGGCCGCTTTGCGGATCATCTCGGCCTCCGACCCGCAGAGGAACCAGGGATCGGCGATCACCTCGGGATGCGCAGCGAGGCTGTAGGCGAGCACCGGGCGCTCGAGCCACTGCATCTCGGCGATCGGCAGGTTGAATCCCTCCCAGAGCGAGAGGCTGACACCGAGATCGCAGCGCTCCATGACGGCCCGCAGGGTGGCGTCGCTGAGCGTCGGCAGCGCGGTCACGTGCTCCCGCAGATCCGGCGGCGGATCGAGGCGATCGGGCCCTGCCAGCATCAGGAGGTGCGCCTCCGGCACCTTGCGCCGCACGCCGCGCAGGACCTCGAAGGCCGCGAGGGAGTTCTTGTAGCCCGTGCTCTCGACCCGGCCGAGCGCCAGGATCGGTCGCGCCCCGACCGAGATCCGCTTGTCGAGATCATCGAGGAGGATGCGGGACGCCGCGTCGTCTGGCGCCCCGTTATCGGCGCCGAGGGCCATGTGGTCGGAGCCGAGGAGAACCGTTCTGACGCCGCGATCGCCGCCACGGTCGGGTTCGGTCTGACTTTCCTGAATAAAGCGGCTGATCGGAAGGATCGTGTCGATCGACGGGAGCGTGGCCTGCCGCAGGCGACGCAGCGCCCGCTGAACCGGCAGGGCGCCCGGGGGCATGCCATCATGGGGCACCGCTCCGGCATCGATGAAGACGCCGTGCGCTCCGGCGCTCCGCGCATGGGCCGCGATCTCGAAGAAGGGCCAGCCTCCGCTGACGATCACGTCGACGGGATCGCTCGCCCAAGCGGCCAAGAGATGCGCGCGGACGTGCGCGTCCGCGCTCAGAAGATCAATCCCGTCCGGCAAGGGAATCTCGGCGATCCTGGGACTGATGCGCTCCAGCACCGCCCTGTCGCAGCGGATGCAGGCGAAGGAAACCTCGACGCCCTGCGCCACAAGGTGCTCAGCGAGCAGGATCAGGATCCGGTCGACGCCGAAGCGCGCGATGAATCGCTCATTCGCGATCAGGACCCGGGGTTTGTTCAAATGACGGGAAGGAGACGTCACGCGGGCGCTCGAACCGGAAGCTGGAAACTCTCCGCTGGCGCCAGCGCGTTGAGGAAGCGCGCGGCGCCCGGCCCTCTCCCGGTCGTGGAACGTGCCGGAGCCGGCACGTCCTGCAGGGCGGCGAGCGCGCCGAGGGCATCGAGGAGTGTGTCGTAGGGGTCGACGTCCTGGGCCGCGGCGGCGCTCACCTGCGCGGACGACCTCGGCGCCAGCACGGGAATGTCTGCGCGCAGGGCGCGCGCCACGAGGGGCAGTTCAGCCTCGTCCGCCTCCCCCCAGAGCCACAGCATCCGGGCCTCGCGCCAGACCCGCGCATCGGCCCAGCCCTGCCAGACGAAGCGGACGCGCCGGACCTTGTCCTCAACGAGGTGAAAGCGGTGCAGCAGCACCTGGAGCTGCAGGGCGCGCTCGCGCGAGCCGACGCGGCCGCCACAGATCACGAGGATCTCGTCCGCCGCCTCCGCAGCTGTCTCGGGCCCGGCCAGCAGATCGTAGAGCCCGACGAGACGCTCGATCGTCCGGCTCTCGTCGAAGCGATCGCGCCGCGCCGCATTGTAGGCGCCGTGGGCGGAGGCGAGCTCCGGATCGTCGATGTAGCGGCGCATCGCCAGGGCGAGGCTCGCTGCGTCGCCCGGCGTGACGAGAACGCCTGAGCTTTCCTCGTCGACCAAGTCGGGGTTACCCCCGATACGGGTGGCGATCTGGGCGGTCCCGGAAGCGATCGCCTCCAGGAGCGTCACCGGCTCGTTCTCGGGCCAGTGCGAGGCCAGCACCACCACATGGGTCTCGGCGAGACGATCGAGAGCCTGCTCGTGCGCGAGGCGGCCGGCGAAGGCGACCGCCCCCCGGAATCGTCCCGCCGCGATGTCCCGGGACAGGGCGTCGGCGAGGTGCCCATGCCCGGCGATCGTCAGGTGCCAACGACCCTCCAGATCCCGATCGCCGGCGAGCATCTCGGCGGCGGCCAGAAGTGTCGGGATGCCTTTATGCTCGCCGAGATAGCTGAAGCAGGTGAATGCAACGGGCTCGGGCGCGGGCTTTGGCCGGACGCGGACGCGCTCTCCGCTGATCCCGTTCGAGAGGTGCTCGACGGGTCGGGTCACCACTCCGGATGCCGCGAGGGCGCCGGCCAGATAGGCGCTCGGGCTCAGGAGGTGATCGGCCTGGCTGAGGCACCACGCGGTGTAGTCCCGCCGCAGCCGGATCGGCAGGCGCGTCCCGTCGGGGGCGTCGATGGCGGGAAGACAGACCGCACATTCCTCGATGTCGTCGCACAGGCTGCCGTCGTCGCGCAGGAGCGTGCTTTTGAAGCAGAGACCGGCGTGATCGTGCAGGGTTACCACGACCCGCGCCCCGAAGGCCTTGGCCGTCGGGATCAGGTTGAAGCCCAGGCCCGCAAGGTTGTGAAAATGGACGAGCTCGGGCTGGTGTGCGGCCAGGACCGACAGGAATCGTTCGGCGTTCGCCGAGCAATGGAAGTTCTCCGCGGGCGCGAGGGAGTTGAGGATGAGCCGATAGACCGGAAACCCGTCCTCCATCTCAAGGGTCAGGCTCCCGGGCTCCGCCCCCGCCTCCGGCAATCCCCCGGCGAAGACGGCGACGTCGTAGCCACGGGCCGCGAGCGCTTTCGCCTGGCGGTGGGCCACGATCTCCGCGCCGCCGATCACCACGGGCGGGAACAGGTTGCTGACGATGACGACGCGCCTCGCCGCGGCCACCCGCATCGGGGCGGTCTCCTCCATCACGCTACGGATCATCGCGGCAGCATCGTCAGATCGGGCGCGCAATGGTGAAGGCAGCGGATCGAGGTCCGCGCGCTCTGGCGGATCTCGGGGGCGCCGGCCCGCGGGGTGGCTTCGAGATAGGCGAGCCCGAGTCCGCCCCAGATCTCGCCGGAGGTCTCGGTCACGGCATGCTCGATGATCTGGCCCGGAATGAAGTCGCAGTCGAAGAAGTGCAGGTGAGGGTTCGCAGCCCAATCGACCGAGAGGAGCCCGCGGCGCGTCTCCGGGTTTCCGGAATCGTGCATGAGGATCACGAGCGGCGCGGTGGGTCGATAGGCGAGGATGAGTTCGAGATCGCGCCGGACGCCAGCGGCGGAATGGTCTGCGTCGACGAGGACGAAGTTGAGGGGCATGCCACGGGCCTCGAAATCCGCGAGGGCTCGCGGCACGAGTTCCTCGGAGGATCCGATCCGCAGATCGACGTTCTCCGGGCAGGCGAAGCGGCTCGGTACCTCGGGATCGATATCGATGGCGATGATGTGCTCGGCGTACTGGCTCGTCAGGCTCAGGCTGCCGCCGTGATAGACCCCGACTTCGAGCGCACCGCGCGGGCGCATCCGGGCAAGCACGCCCGTGAGGCCGATGCGTTCCCACTGCATCATCTGCCACTTGTCGACCAGGACGCCCGGGAACATCAGGTTGTCAAACATCACGATCTCCGAACCGCTCCATCGACCATCCCGTCCATCGCGACGCGCGCCCGGCTGAGGCGCCTGGCCGCGATCACAAATCGGCTTGCCGGGATGGCTTCTCGTCTCCCTCGGACCCCTGTAATCTCCGGACGATCGGATCAAGGACGCGGCGCCTCCCTAGCAGAGGCCCACCGTCGAGGCGAGACCCAACGTGGCAAGCAGAGTGCGAAGATATCCCCTGGCATCGGGGCGGGTGGTTGCGGCGCGATACCGTCGCGCGCCCCTGCGGGGCCGTGGCCCGTCCCCCGCATCGGCGGCGCCGGACTGGAGCAGGCGGCGGGTGCTGCCGCCGATGATCAGCTACGCGCAGAACTTCGAGGACGTCCTGCTCCGCCGCGCCCTGCCGGAGATCGAGCGCGGCTTCTACATCGATATCGGCGCATTCCATCCCGTGATCGACAACGTCACCCAGTGGTTCTACGCGAAGGGCTGGACCGGCATCAACGTCGAGCCGAACCCGCGCTTCCAGGCGCTGCTGCGTGAGCATCGTCCGCACGACCTCAACCTGGCGGTGGCCGTGTCCGGACGATCCGGCACGCTGGACCTGCACTTGATGGACGGGCTCTCGACGACGGTCGACGATGTAGCCGAGCACCATACGAGCAGCGGACGCTCGGCGCAGGGGACGGTCAGCGTCGAGGCGCTTACCCTCGGCGACCTGTTCGAGCGTCACACCGACGGTCGGACGGTCGACTTCCTGAAGATCGACGTCGAGGGAGCCGAGGCTGCGATCCTGGAGGCCTACCCCTTCACGACGGTGCGCCCGCGCATCCTGGTGATCGAGGCGACCGAGCCAGACAGCATCGCCCTCGCCTCGACCTCCTGGGAGGATGGCCTCCTGCGCAAGGGCTATCAATTCTGTTACTTCGACGGCCTGAACCGCTACTACGTGCGCGACGAGGACGCCTGGCGCAAGAACCTGTTCGACGTGCCCCCGAACGTGTTCGATCACTTCCGGCTGCCCTTCACCGATCGACGCGTCGATTACATCGCCTGCAAGCGCAGCGTCCTCGACGAGATCCCGGAGGGCGGCATCCAGGCCCTGATCGCCGAGCGCGACGGGCTCGTCCATCTCAGGGCGGAGCGGGATTCCCTGGTGACGCAGCTCACCGCCGAGCGCGTCGCGCGCCGGGCCGATCTCAGGGCGGAGCGGGCCGCCTTCGCGGTCGAGCTCGACGCGCTGGTGCGGGAGATGACGGAGGTCGCCGACGCGCGCCTGGCACGAATCACGGCCCTCGAGCAGGAGAACCGGAGATTGCAGGCGGAGGTCGACGGCCTCAGGGATGCGCGCGATATCTCCGTGATTCAGACCGCGCGATTGCAGATCAAGGTGGATGCGCTTTACCTGTCGGGATCACGGGCCGCGCGTCAGTGACGCCACCCGGGGATCGGCGGCGAGCCGCCGGATCCCTGTTCCGAACCAGAACCCGTCAACCCGCCGGCGCGGCGTCGTCCGGGTCCTGCGCAGCCTGGGTCGGGGAGCCCTGGGGGCTTCCGGACGGAGAGTCGTCGGCAGCGACAGCGGCGCCGATCTCCACGAGTTCGGGAAACGCGGTTCCGTCGCGGATCTCCGGATTTCCCTCGAACAGAACCGCGAAGGTCTCTGGGTCGTAGAAGCGCATGATCATCTGCAGGAACTTGCGCGCCTCGATGCCGTAGGCATCGGCCCAGACCCGGATCTGGTCGGGCGGGACTCGCCCGCGGCCGGTCTCGACCTGCGATACGAACGTGTAGAGCGGCGAGCCGATCTCGGCCGAGAACGAGCGCTGCGAGTGCCCCGCCTTCTCACGCAGGTGCTTCAGAAGCTTACCGGCCTCCCGGCGCAGCTCCTGCGTCTCAGGCGCCGACAACTTCTGGGCGTTCGTATACATTTTCTACAGCCGTGAGTTGCAGAGGTTTTGTACAGTATAGCACATACTCATCGGTAACGGCCCGCCCACTTGGTTGTCAAGGCTGCTCGCTCGGACAAGGGCGCCACTTGCCCGGCTCAGCCTCCGCATAGCGGCACCGCCCCCTCATCCGTCGCGGCTCGGGTCGGAGCGTGTCGCGCCGTCTCGGTTCCTCTGAGGCGTGGCAGGTGCTAGTTCGCCGGTACAACCCGAGCTAAGCACCCTTTGATTTCACATGCGCATCTTCGACTGCCTGCTCTATGACGGCGACGCCGAAGCCCTGGCGTTCCGTCTCGGTGAGTTGAGGTCCGCCGTCGACACATTCGTGATCGTCGAGGCGACGCGGTCCCATGCCGGGACGGCCAAGCCCCTGTTCCTGCGGCAGCAATGGAGCCGGTTCACGGAATTTCACCGCAAGCTTCGCTACGTCGTCGTGGCCGAGGAGCCGCCCGATCTCACGAGTTCCGCAGCGCGCGCACGCTTCCAGCGCGACTGCGTGACCCGGGGCCTTCTCGACGCCGATGCCGAGGATTGGATCCTGTTGTCAGACACGAGCGGGATCCCACGTGCGGACAGCGTGGACGGATTGCGGGCCCGCAGCGGCGGCCCCGTCGCCCTGGTCCTCCCGCGCCCCTTGTCCCGATCGGAAGAGGTCACCGAAGCCCCGCCGAGGGATGAGATCACCGTGGCGACACCCTACCGCAAGCTCCGGGCCGCGGGCGCCGAGGCGATCTGGTCGGGGGTCCGATCCGGGGCAATCCCGGTCGAGCGGATCTCGGATGCGGGCTGGCAGGTCGCATCGCCCATGACGGCGGCCGGGCTCGACGAGACCGGCGCAGCCCCGGGCGAGGCAGCCTTGCGACCAGGTGCGGCACCGGCACCCTTCCCACACACGTCCGCCCCGCAGCCAGCTGACGATCATCAGCCAGGCGATGGGCGCGCAGTGGGCTCCCCTCTCGCATGGCATGCGGGTTCTTGGGCAGCGGGACGCGGGGCGCTTCGGCCACCCGGTGACGGTAGGGGTGCCGCACTCGCGCCCGTTCGGCGGAAGCAGGGCAGTCCGCGGCCAGATCCGGTGATCCTCTGTCCCTACGTCAGGAACGAGCATCGCGACCGGGTCGTCGCGGCGTTCGGCCTCGATGACGAGCGAGGTCGCCGCCTCCCGTTCCACCTTTGGCAGGATACGGCCCTGATCGGACCCGAGCGGGCCTTCGAGCATTGCTGGAACCAGTTCCCCGACCGCGATGTCATTATCGTTCACACCGACATGAGGCCGCTGCCGGACGACGCCCGGAACACTTGGTACGAGCGCCTGATCGCGAACGTCGCCGCTCTGCCCGATGCCGGCCTCATCGGCTGCGATCTCCTCTATCCGGTCCGCCACCCCTCTGGCGCCTGGTACGTGCAATGCGCGGGCGGTGAGATCGATAGGGGGATCGTCAAGCATATCGGCGGCTTCGTCGACGTTGCGGCGGGCATCGGCACTGCGGACGCGACGCGCTACGACGAGCGGTTCGCCAAGCCACGACGCGTCGACTGGGTGACTTTCGGCGGGGTCTATATCCGGAGGGAGGTCATCGACATGGTCGGGGGGTTCGATCCGGGCTATCGCTGGGCCTACGTCATGGACGTCGACTACTCGCTCGAAGCGGCTTCGCGGGGCGTGAACCTCTATCAGGTGCCCGTGAACCTCCTCCACGAAGAGAACGGGTCGACGCGCGACTTCCTGAACGACCCGGAGCGGCTGGAGAAAATCGCCTACAACCAGCGCTACTTCCAGGCGAAATGGTCGGACCGGCTCGCGCGCCTGACAACCCATCGCATCGCCTCGCACGCCTCGTTCGGTGCGCAGCACGCGCGCAAGGTGGCGCTGACCGAGATCCTGGTGGCTGAGGCGGAGGCGCGGGGCGCGGAATTCGAGGTGTCGGCCTTCATCCGGGCCCTGGCGGCTCCGAACCCCGCAGCGATCAGCATGACCGATGTCGAGCGGGCTTACGCCCTGGTCCTGGGACGGGCCGCCGACCCTGCCGGCCTCGCCTGGTGGGAAGCGCAAACCGCGCAGGCCTCGGTGCCGGTCGAACAGCTCGTTGGCGCTCTGCACGGTTCGGCCGAGTACGCTGCCCTCACGGCCTCGGGCTGAATCGTATGACGTTCGCGGAGATTCTGTTTCGTGGGGAGCCCGCACGCGGCGCGATGGGCTTGATCGATGCAGCCGTCAGGACATGCCTCGCGAAATTGGACCGGGCGAGATCGCCGGGGCTCCCGGACGAGCGGCGTCCGCGCGCGGTCCCCCTGCCGGTGTCGCCGCGCACAAGGAGCGGTCGGACCACGAGACGAGGGCGGATGGAGCCGGCCCACCTTCGACCGAGGGATGGCGGAAGCTCCCCTCGACGTGTCCTCGGCGTCGCGACCGATCAACATCGAGGACATGTCCTCTCCCGGCCGCAATCGGGAAGCATGACCGCAGCACGAATGACAGGAACCCAGCCTTGCGTGCGTTCTGGAAACTGTGTACGGCCGCTCAGCTTCCGGCCCCGGGAAGCCACGGCCACAGCAAAATCAAGTTGTGTCGCCGGCACTTTACTGAAACCGGAATCTGTAAGAGAGTTCCGGCAGAAGAGTAAACCACTCGACCAAGCGATTTGGAGGAACTTTCGTGCAGTCATTTGCCGAAGATCATCTGCAATCGAGCGATGACCCGCAAATGGCCGGAACGTTCGGGCTTTTCCTGACGCCCGCATCGTTCTGGACACCCGAGTGGATGGTGGCATCCGCCTGGACCGAGCACAGTCCCTTCGCGTTTTGGCTGACGGAGACCTTGCGCCCGCGCAGCTTCGTCGAGCTCGGGACGTATCGGGGTTACTCCTATCTGGCGATCTGCCAAGCCATTCGGCGCCTGAGGCTCGACACCACCTGCCATGCCGTCGACACCTGGAAGGGTGATGAGCACGGGGGCGAGTTCGGCGAGCATATTTTCGAGGCGCTCTCGGCCTATCACGACGAGCATTACGCCGACTTCTCCCGTCTCATCCGCTCGACCTTCGACGACGCCGTCGATCAGTTCGAAGATGGCTCGATAGACCTGTTGCACATCGACGGCCGTCACTTCTACGAGGACGTTAAGCACGACTTCGAGACTTGGCGTGCGAAGCTGTCGGACCGCGCCGTGGTGCTGTTCCATGATACGACCGTGCTTGAGCGAGATTTCGGCGTGTGGAAGTTCTGGGATGAGCTGAACGGAACCTACCCTTCGCTCAACTTTCCCCACTGCCATGGACTCGGTGTTCTCGCCGTCGGCGAGCGCTGTCCCGCGGCGATCACGCAACTCCTCAACGCGCCGAGCGACGTCCAGGATTCCGTGCGGGAGACCTATGCCCGGCTCGGGGCTGCCCTCGTGGATCGCCCCAGCGCGGGCGACGCCCAGGAGCCGTCAACCGACACGACGGAGCCGGCGCACATTGTTCAGGAGCCGGAAGCGCTGATCGTCGTGGACCGTGACCCTCCGCCCGCCTCCGATGCCCCCGGAGCGCAAGGGTCGGATCAGACCGGCGGCCCAGGTTCCGGCGTCGATCCCGTGGAGACACGCGTGGCACCGCGGATGGCGACACAGTCTCCCCGCGCCTCGGCCGGGCGCCCGGCGGTTCGCAGCTGGAGCCGACAGATCCTGGGCGAGGCGCGCGCAACCATGCGGCGGATCCTGGCGCGGTCGAACCGTCGGACCGCGGACGAACGAGAACGGGCGCGCATCGCAAGTTCCGGCTTGTTCGATCCGGACTGGTACTGCGAGCGGCATCCGGATGCGGGCGCGGCCGGGGGCGACGCCCTCGCGCATTACCTCAAGGTCGGTGTGGCGCAGCACGCGGATCCGAACCCGTTGTTCGATGCGGATTGGTACTGCGAACGGCACCCAGAGGCGTGCACCGGAAGGAGCCCTCTGCTGCACTATCTCGATGCGGTCGCGGCTGGCTCGCGACTGCAGCCGCACCCGGACTTCGATCCCGCCTGGTATCTCGCCCGGCACCCGGACGTACGCGCCGCCGGTATGGATCCCCTGATCCACTACCTGACGGCGGGCCGGCGTGAAGGACGCTTCATCGACCAGGCGAGCTGGAAGCGCATCGCGGGCTCGGGACTGTTCGAGCCCGAGTGGTACCTCGACCAGTATCCGGATCTGCGAGACTCCGGAATTGACCCGTTGCTGCACTACCTTACGGTCGGCGTGCTCGCGCAGGCCGCGCCCAATCGCCTGTTCGACGTGGCCTGGTACGGTCGGCAGAACCCGGAGGTCCCGGCCGGGCAGAGCCCGCTCCTGAATTATCTTGATGCGGTCGCGGCCGGATTGCGGCCGCAGCCGCACCCGGACTTCGACCCCGAATGGTACCTCGACCGGCACCCCGACGGGCGAGCCGCGGGGGGCGACCCGCTCGTCCACTACCTGCAGGCGGGCAAGCAGGACGGACGCTTCGTCGATCTGGCCGTCTGGAAGCGCATCGCCGCCTCGGGTCTCTTCGAGACGGAGTGGTACCTCGATGGCCGCCCGGAGGTACGTGACTCCGGGATCGATCCCTTGCTGCACTATCTGACGGTGGGCGTGGTCAAGAACTCCGACCCCAACCACCTGTTCAACGCCCCCTGGTACCGTCAGCAGAACCCGGAGGTCCCGACCGGGCAGAGCCCACTCCTGCATTATCTCGATGCGGTCGCGGCCGGATTGCGGCCGCAGCCGCACCCGGACTTCGACCCCGAATGGTACCTCGACCGGCACCCCGACGTACGGGCCGCCGGGATGGACCCGCTGATCCACTACCTTCGGATCGGACGACACCAGGGACGCAAGAGGAGCCGGACCTGGCTCGAGGAGCGGGATCGGATCCGGCGTCAGGTGCTCGGTTCCAGCGAGATCATCCGGCCGGCCCACGTCACGGTCGGTATCGTCACCTACAACAATGACCCGGCTGAACTCGCCACGACGATCGCCAGTGCCCGCTTGGCATTGCGAGAAGCTGGCCTCTCGCAGAATGGGCGGGTCCTGCTGATCGATAATGGCCAGCCGACCGAGCCGGACCTCCTGCGCGATCCATCGGTCCATCTTGTGGAGAGCCGGGGTAATATTGGATTTGGAGCCGGCCATAATCGCTTGATGGCGGAGGCCTTCAGCAATCATACCCCAGCAGGTCCCTCGGAGGAGTACTACGTCGCAGCCAATCCCGATGGCGCCTTCCATCCCGAATGCGTGCAGGCGCTGGTTCAAATGGCGCAGGCCGCCCGCGAGACCGCCCTGATCGAGGCGGTGCAATCGCCCGAGGAGCACCCGAAGATCTACGACACCACGAGCTTCGACACGCCTTGGGCCTCGGGGGCCTGTCTCCTGATCCCGCGCGCGATTTACGAAGCCATCGGCGGCTTCGACGAGCGATTCTTTATGTATTGCGAGGATGTCGACCTGTCCTGGCGCGCCCGCGCGGCCGGCTTCGAGGTGAAGACCTGCCCGCGGGCGATCTACTACCATCCGGTGATCGACCGACCCTACGACCGCTCGGTCCACGCGCATTTCCTGACCTCCGGCATCATCCTGGCTCGGAAGTGGGGCGGAGACGCCTTCGAGCAGATGTTGCGCGCTGAGTTCGGCAACGCCAGGATTCCCATCCCTGTTATCCCGCAGATCCCCGCTTTCGCGAGCCGCCGGGACGTCGCCGATTTCGAGCACACCTTCAGCTTCGCAGCGACGAGGTGGTGAGATGCTGAATGACCAACCCGTTGACCAGGACGTACCGCCCTCCCCCGAGGAGGATCGGACCTATGCGGATGGTCGCCTCGATGTGATCGTGCGATTTCATGATGCGAAGCGGCTGGCGGAACTCTCCCGCTGCATTTTTTCGCTCGTCTGCCAGCGCTATCGCCCCCTGACGATCCATCTCTGCACGCAGCGCTTCACGCAAGATGATATCGCGGCGACCAAGGCCGTGCTTGCCCCGATCCTCGAACTCGCCACGGGGGTCACCCTCAACCTTCTGAATTTCGAGGGAGAGGAGCCGAAAGACGCCCGCTCCGCCCTGCTCAATCTCGGGATCCGGAACGCGCGCGGGCGCTACCTCGCGTTCCTGGACTACGACGACGTGATCTATCCCGATGCCTACACGCTCGTCGTGCGGGAGCTCGCCTCGACTGGTTACGCCTTGGCCTTCGGCGGAATCAATGTGAAGTGGGTCGACCTGTTCGACGATTGCGGCATCGTCCTCAAAAAGCACAAGATGTTCAACGGGTCGGGGATCGTCGACCTTTTCCGGGAGAACTTCTGCCCGATCCATAGCTACGTGCTGGAGCGGTGGCGGATTGACGCCGAGGACCTGTACTTCGACCTGAAATTCTGGTGCCTTGAAGATTATGATTTCCTGCTGCGCCTCTGCGCGAAGTACAGAGCGAGCTTCCGGCACAAAGACACGCTCATCGGGGACTACTTCTGGAAGGATGATGGCAGCAACACCTCCGAGGTCGACCGCGCGGTGGATGCGGTTAAGGCAGAGGGCTGGCGGGCGGCCAGGGCACAGATCGACCAGCGCCGCAACCTGCGCGTCTCACCTTCCGTCCAGCTCTCGATCGGGATCTCTCCCGCCGACCCACTACTGACCGTCCGCGAGGTCTCGAAACGCCCGGTGCCGTCCGGAGGCGGTGTGGGCCTCGACGTCCTGGATTTCGCGGCGTCGTTGCACGCGCGGAACTCCGGGGCGCCGCGGGTGAGCCTCGACGAGGATTTCCGGACGGTGTTCCGCGATTTTGACACGGAGTACTACTTCGCAAAATATTCGGAGATCGAGAGCGCGGAACTCGATCCGCTTGCTGACTACGCCCGGGCGGGATGGCTGAACGAGCGCGTGCCGTCACCAAATTTCGGCACCCGGGCCTACCTGGCAGCCAATCCGCAGGTCAGAGCGGCGCTCCTCGCCCTCCACGGCAGACTGGACGAGGCTACCAACCGCGCGGCCCTCGACCGCTTCATGGCCTGGGAGCGGGAACGCGTCTGGCGGTTCGCGCGGGATTCGAATCAGACGGACACGTATTTCCTTCGCTACGCTTACCACATGCTTCTGCATCGTCCGCCGGATGCAGACGGCCTCGCCTATTTCCAATCCGTCATCGCCGGAGATCTAGACCGGCGGGGTGAGGTTATCGCCCAATTGACCACCTCACCGGAGTACCAGTCGCGGCTGGCCTCCGGGGCACGGGGGTTACTGCCGGCAGAGCCGTAAGCGTGCTTGTATAGACTTGGCGTGAATCGGGTCGCACCGGAGTTGCGAACCGGCGCACCCTGCATCCGTCTTTTCCTTGACAACCAAGCCCGCCCAAGGAGTTGCGTCAGCTTGCGAAGCCAGCGGAGGAGTTCACCAGCACCTTCGCGATCCGCAAAGAGCGACGGCATGCCGGAGAAGCTGGCTGGCGATCCCGCGGACGGTGAAAATCTTTTGACCGCCGGCCCGGTGCGCGACCTTTTCGAGGCCATCGCGTCGATCGCGGACAACATTCGGCTCCAGACCGATGATTTGAAGACCATCTCGGCCGCCATGTTCGCGGTCGCGAAGGTGGTTGAGGAAGACTTCGACGAGCGCCCGGTCGAGCGAGCCGTCGATCGGCATCTCGGCGAGGAGCGCCGCCTCCGAGAAGCACGCGCAGCACCCGCCCAGGGTTGGAGCGGGAGCTGAGGTGATCCGCTTCGCGCGTCGCGAGGTGGTCCGCGACCGTATCGGTAAGACCGCCATCATCGACGCCGACTCGAGGACGCCCCAGGGCTTCGGCCCTGGGGTGCTCTTTACGTTTCAGGCTTCAGGCCTCGCACCGGCGTTGATTGCAGATTCGGCGGAAGCCTGTTACCGCTTTGGGAACGCTTATTCGACACCGTGAATAAGCAAAACGAGATCACTATTCTGTTATTTTCCTTGATCGGAGCAAATAGTGCAGGAAAGAGACAGCGCGTTCGTCAGAACTGTTTTCTCCGCGATTATGGGACGAAAGCCTTCTGATGTAGAACTTCAAGAAGGACTAAGCCGGGTAAACTTCGGCAGCGGAGCTGTCGAATATACTCTTGAGTTGAGTAATACACATGAAGCTGGATTGCTTGCAGCCGGACTAGAAAGCGCGCCGTTATTTGTGCCGCTTGGGCATTATTATTCGCCAATCGTTGACGTTTCGCAGCCCTCACTGTTGAGGCATCTGCAACATCAAGAGAAAACGCCACTCCTTGATGTGAATATAGATTATTCTGAAATGCAGAAATTGTTCACATCCCTGTCGAACCGTTTCACCAAGATCAACTTTCCTTTCGAGGCCGACAACGATTTCCGGTATTATTTTCATAATGACTTTTATGGCTACGGCGACGCGCTAGTCCTCAGCGCAATGTTGCAGCATTTCTTGCCGAAAAAAGTCATCGAAGTAGGCTCAGGATTTTCGAGCGCCGTGATTTTGGACACTATCGACAAGGCCGGGATGACACTCAGCCCTATCTGTACATTCATCGAGCCGCACCCACATAGACTGAATTCCCTTCTACGAGAATCTGATGTGGATAGAGTAAACATCATAAACAGCGGCATTCAAGCTGTTGATCTATCTTTGTTCGAGACACTTAATGCGAACGACATTCTCTTCCTTGACACCACTCACGTTTCTCGAACCGGAAGCGATGTCAATCATGAAATTTTCGAGATACTTCCAAGGCTGAAAGACGGAGTGATAGTGCATTTCCATGATGCATTTGCAAATTTTGAATACCCATATCAGTGGGTCGTTAAAGACAACAGGTCTTGGAACGAGTTGTATCTACTCCGTGCGTTTTTGATGAATAACGAAAGCTATCAAATTTTGTTCTTCAATGATGCGTTCGCGAAGCTTTTCCCGGAACGGGTCTTGGAAGCGTCACCGCTGATGGCAAAGAACGCCGGCGGAGGCCTGTGGATGAGAAAGCGGAGCAAGACTGGCTCGGCCCAGGTGGCGCAGAACTTCGCAGGGAAAGCTGCGCAGCTGCTCCGAAAGCTTATCGGAGCGCGCACTTCGCTGAGGAAGTGAGAAATGAAAGCGGGCGGCTGCCACTTATCGATTGCTCTCCCCACGGAGACAATCTGGCTTCCCTGTCTCCTGCTAATGTCAGCCGCCAGTCAGACCGTCCGCGAAATTTTGCAGCACCGAACCGCCAAAGCAGCGCGATGCCCGCCCGTTCGCTGACATCACCAGCCCCCAGATACCGCCGCAGTACGCCATCGGCGGGGTTGAACCAAAGGGCGCACGCTGGGTCGACCGATGCGGACACTCGTAGCTGAGACTTCCGAACCTTCAGCCCGCCCGCCCAACCGCGGCGGGCTTCCTTCTGCGCCCACCTCACATTTGCAGGTGCGCGACGTGCCGCAGCGGCCGATGCCCGTGGAGCCGGTGTGAAGCCCCGGCGCGATCCCGCTGGACCATTTTACCGCCGATCGCATCCGACGAGACCGTTCTCTGACGAACACCTCAGCCCCGCAGCCAAAGGGCGTGCGGGGTGTCTCGCTGGTGCGTGCTAGAAGTCTGACCGCTGTCGGTCAGTAAGGTTTACGCGAGGACCCACCCCACTTCGATGACGGGGCTCAGGTGCTGGTTCGCCTCTGGGCTGTCCGAGATCGCGACCGCGACATCGGCCCGCGTCGCACCGGAGGCCAGCGCGTTGCCCCAGAACTGCGCACCCACCGCATCGACCCCGCGTCCGAGCGCGCCTTCGTAGAGCGACTCCACAAATTGTGCGTTCGTCAGGGCTGTCGGATGCAGCGCCGCGTATTCGGGCGAGGCCAGAATGGCCTGGGCGATCGGCGAGAACGAGGGTCCGTCATGCGCCGCTGCGTACCATCCCTGCAGGCCGGTCGTGTCGGGAGCCCGGTCGAGCAGCCCGTAATATAGGCGCGCGACGTCGGTGTTGCCGGGATCGGGCACGAAGATGCCCGCCTCGAACGCCGGCTGCAGCTGCGCAAAGTGCTCCGATGAGAAGACGAAGCTGTCCGCCACGGCGGCTCGCGTTGTCGAACCGCTGTCGAGGAGCGATGTCCAGAACTGAGCGCCCGCCGCGTCGCCGGATCGCTCCAGCACGGTCTGGTAGAGCTGCTCGACGAAGCCGGCGTTGCTGGTGGCGTTGAAGTGGGTTTGGCCCTCGGGCGAGGTGAGGATGGCTTGCGTCACATCGCCGAGGCTCGTGCCGCGGTCGAGGAGGATGTTCCAACCCTCGCCGAGGGGATCGGGGGCACGATCCAGCAGGCCCTCGTACAGCGCGTAGACCTGCCCGCCGGTGCTGTTGATGTAGTGGGTGTAGGAGCCGAACCAGAATGCGTTGTCCGGATCGGGGCCCGACCCGCCGCCGCCGCCGCCGGCGCCGCCGCCGGCCGTGTCGGTGCCACCGGATCCATCGGTACCCGTACCGCCACCGGCCGTATCTGTGCCACCAGACCCACCCGTTTCTGTACCGCCACCGCCAGCGGTGTCCGTGCCACCAGACCCAC
Source organism: Methylobacterium planeticum (assembly GCF_008806345.1). Taxonomy (GTDB): domain Bacteria; phylum Pseudomonadota; class Alphaproteobacteria; order Rhizobiales; family Beijerinckiaceae; genus Methylobacterium; species Methylobacterium planeticum. The sequence goes on from NZ_VZZJ01000003.1 coordinate 393,988, forward strand.
CCGTGTCTGTACCGCCACCGCCAGCGGTGTCCGTGCCACCAGACCCATCGGTATCCGTACCGCCACCCCCGGCAGTCCCCGTACCACCCGCGCCTGTATTTCCGCCAGTGCCGGAAGAGCCTGTGCCTCCTGACGTGCCTGTGCCTCCAGATGTACCCGAGCCAACAGGCGGGTTCGTTCCACCGGGCGTATCGGTGCCTCCGGACGTATCTGTGCCTGTTGGATCGCTGGGAGGGGGCATCCCCCCGTCCGGCGTATGCGGGTACCCATGATCCGAGTTGTGGGCCTGCCCGTGATTGGGCGTGTGCATGCCACCGCCAGATGAGTGGTCATCACCCTTTATATGATTGTGCCCGCGATCACTGAAGTCCCAGTGCGGAGGAGAGAAATCGTCATCGTCGAGCAATGGATCTGTGTGACGCAGCGTCATGGCGTTCAACCCTGTTACAATCTCTCACCCCCAAGTCTAGATTTTTAGCGATAAGGTGTATGTCACGTAACGGTTGCATTAACTCAGACCACATAGGGTGCATTTAGTACTAAATTTCCAATTCAATGTTCAGATTTATACAAATTGTGGCCAATTTTAATTTATGATCATATCGTTTCATCGAGGCAAATTTGTACGAGGGTCGGTACATGGCTGGAGATGAGCAGGATTAAAGCCGGCAGCACTCAACCCGTTGGCCCCGCGTGAGTGATGCAAACCTGGCCCCGAGGCTTCGGCCTGAGGGATTTTTTGTATGACCCGCACAGGACAATTTCAGTATCGCCCAGTTTACTCCGGAAAGGAGTGTCTCATGCGATACACTGTTTTCGCGACAACCCTCATCTGCTCAGTTGTCCCGGTATCGGCGCAATCCCCGAGCCCCACGCCTCAAGCTCGCACCTTTAACGATGCGAAACTCGACGAGCTTCGGGCGGCTCTGGAACCCAAGCATGCGAAAGAGATCGACACTCGGCACCTCGCTTCGCCTCGACGTGTAAAGGGCGATCCAATTCCGGGCCGCTGTGGCGGAGCAAAACCGGGCCACTGGCGGCGGGTCGGCTGAACGCTGAAGAAGCCTGGGCGGTCCCCTTCAGCCTTCGTCATTGATTGTAAGGGTCAGGTCGGCAGGACCTCGCCAGTCTCGGGATCATGAGTATCGGCGCTGGCCTGGGTTTGCTCCGCCCCGCCGGCGCGGCCGCGCCGGCTGCGGGAGGCTTTGAGACGGTAGCTGTCGCCGTTCAGGCTCAGGATGCTGACGTGGTGGGTCAGCCGGTCGAGCAACGCACCGGTCAGCCGCTCCGAGCCCAGAACTGACGTCCAGTCCTCGAACGGCAGGTTCGAGGTCACCACGGTCGAGCCGCGCTCGTAGCGCTGGGAGAACACCTCAAACAGTAACTCCGCCCCCGTCGACGACAGCGGCACGTAGCCGAGTTCGTCGACGATCAGGAGCTTGACCGCGGCCAGTTCGCGCTGAAGCCTGAGCAGGCGGCGCTCGTCGCGCGCCTCCAGGAGCTGGTTGACCAGCGAGGCCGCGGTGGTGAACGTGACCGGGAAGCCCTTCTGGCAGGCCGCCAGGCCGAGAGCCAAGGCGATGTGGGTCTTGCCGGTGCCCGAGTTGCCGAGCGCGATCACGTTCTCTCGGCCGAGGATGTAGCCGCAGCGCGCCAGCTCCAGCACGAGCATCTTGTTCAGGCTCGGGATCGCGGCAAAGTCGAAGGTGTCGAGGCTCTTGACCGCCGGGAAGCGTGCCGCCCGGATCCGACGCTCGACCATGCGCCGCTCACGGTCGATCAGCTCAAGCTCGAGCAGCCGCAGTAGGTAGCGCGGGTGGTCGAGACCGCTCTGGGCGCACTCACGGGCAACCTTGTCGTACTCGCGCAGCACCGTGGGTAGCTTGAGCTGCTTGAGGTGGTGAGCCAGCAGGACGCCCGGCGTGGTCTCGTCGCGCGCCGGGCTCATGCGGCCACCTCCGGCACCAACACGGCGTAGTCGGCGGCCACGGTGGTCCGCACCGTGGTTCCGGGCAGATGCGGGTAGGCCGCCAGGTCGAGCCGGGGCGGTCGGTGTTCGAGCCGGGCCAGCGCGATCAGCTTGACCGCGTCGAAGCCGATCGCCCCGAGCCGGACCGCCTCCGTGGCGGCTGCGGCCACCACCGCCTGAGGCATCGCCTCCATCAGGCGCAGCACCTGGATGAACTCGCGCTTGCCCCGGTTGCCCATGCGCGCCTCCAAGAGGTGGCGCAGGTGCTGGAACACCTCGGGCAGATCCCAGCCCTGGAGGGCCGCCGCTTGGTCGAGGGCGTTCGGCTTGGTCTCGATCAGCGCGAGGTAGTGCAGCGGATCGGAGACGAACACGCCGGTGCCGTAGCTGCGTTCGTGCCGGGCTATCTCGACCCCGCCGCACAGGATCACGACTTCTTCGACGAAGCCCTTCACCAGCACGTCCCGGAAGCCGTAGGCGGTGGGCACCGAGTAGTCGTTGCCGTGATAGCGCACCAGCGCAGTCGAGGAGATGCGGCCAGCCCGCTTCTCGCACGGCTCCAGCGGCACCGCCGGCAGGGCACGCAGGACCGCACGGTCGTCCACAAGCCGCGTACCGATGCTCTCGGCATGCCGGCCGGCGCGTTCGTCCTGCCGCGCCAGGCAGCGTCGCTCCAGATCGGCGTTCAGCGCCTCGAACGAGGCCGCTTCCGGAGCCGGGGTCAGGCAGTTGGACCGGACGTATTTGACCAGCCCTTCGACCTTACCCTTGTCGTTGCCCTTGCCCGGACGGCCGAAGCGATCCCGGAACAGGTAGTGGCTCACCAACTCGGTGAAGGCGCGCGTGCGCTCGCGCTGCCCGTCGCCGCAGATCTTGGCCACCGCGATCTTGGTGTTGTCGTACAGGATCGACAGCGGCACGCCCGCGAAGAAGGCGAAGGCGGCGCAATGCCCGTCGAGGAAGGCTTCAGTCGTCTCCCGCGGATACGCCTTCACGAAGCAGGCGTCGGAGTGCGGCAGGTCCATGCAGAAGAAATGGATCTTCCGGCGCACGCCGCCGATGGTGGCCACCGCCTCGCCGAAGTCGACCTGGGCATGGCCGGGCGGGTGGGCCAGCGGCACGAAGGTCTCCCGTCCCTGCGATCGGCAGATCCGCACGTGGTCCTTCACCACTGTGTAGCCGCCGGCATAACCGTGCTCGTCGCGCAGACGCTCGAAGATCCGCTTGGCCGTGTGCCGCTGCTTGACCGGTGCCGTTCGGTCTGCATCCAGGATCGCCGTGATCACCGGCAGCAGCGGTCCCAGCTTCGGCTTCTCGACCGGCTTCGAGCGCGTATAGCCCGGCGGCAGCGAGAACCGGCACATCTTGGCGATCGTCTCTCGGCTGAGCCCGAATACCCGAGCCGCCTCACGCCGAGAGTTGCCCTCGATAAACACGAACTGCCAAACGGCCGCGTAGACTTCCACGGCGAACATCCTCGGCTCCTCTCGAAAGAGAAGCCTCTCCCCTGGCCGGCTTTTACGCCGCCCGCATCAGCACGACGCCGACGCTCCAGTGGATGGTTTTGTCACCGCCCTACACAGACGGTCAGGATCCGAAACGGACGCCCGTCAAAAAGACGATCGGACCTGAAGTCCATGGCCCAAACCT
>NZ_VZZJ01000030.1:0-53864 GCF_008806345.1 Methylobacterium planeticum
ACCTGACCAAGCCCCTGACCGACCAGATCGCCAAGGCCTGGCGCGAACGCTGAGACCGGACGCGGGCGTCGAGCGCGACGCCCGCGCCGCTTGCGCGGGCTGCCCTCGTCTGCCAAGCCGCTTCCGCCCCGTCCTCTGGTGCGCGAGCGACGGGCGAGCGGGCGGAGCCGGCTGAGCATGCAATGTCTCGTCATCGGTGCGGGCGTCGTCGGCCTCGCGATCGCCAGGGCCCTCGCCGCGCGCGGCCACGACGTCATCGTGAGTGAGACCGAGGGCGCGATCGGGACCGGCGTGTCCTCGCGCAATTCCGAGGTGATCCACGCCGGCCTCTACTACCCGACCGGCTCGCTCAGGGCCCGCCACTGCGTCGAAGGGCGCCGGCGGCTCTACGCCTTCTGCGAGAGCCACGGCGTCGCGCATGCCCGCTGCGGTAAGCTCGTGGTCGCCACGAACGACGACGAGGGCGCCAAGATCGCGGCGATCCACGCGCAGGGCCTCGCGAACGGGGTCGAGGGACTGCATCTCCTCGACGGTGGCGCGGCCCGTGCCCTCGAGCCGAACCTCGCTTGCACCGGCGCACTCCTGTCCGAGGAGACCGGCATCGTCGACAGCCATGGCCTGATGCTAGCGCTCCGGGGCGACCTCGAGGAAGGCGGCGGCATGATCGCCTTCCACACCCCGGTCGAGGGCCTGTCGCGGCGCGCCGGGGGCTGGGTCGCGCGCTTCGGCGGCGCGAGTCCGGGCGAGATGGATTGCGCGGCCGTCGTCAACGCCGCGAGCCTCGGCGCGCAGGCCATCGCCGCCCGCACCGAGGGATACCCGACCGGGCGGGTACCGCCCCTGGTCCTCGCCAAGGGGCATTATTTCGGCTGCACGGGCAGGCCGGCCTTCCGGCACCTGATCTACCCGGCGCCCGTCGACGGCGGCCTCGGCACGCACCTGACCCTCGACCTCGCGGGGCGGATGCGGTTCGGACCCGATGTCGAGTGGATCGACCGGATCGACTACGCCGTCGATCCGGGCCGCAGCGCGGTGTTCTACGAATCGATCCGGCGCTACTGGCCCGGGCTGCCGGACGGCGCCCTGGTGCCGGATTATGCCGGGATCCGCCCGAAGCTCGTCGGGCGCGGCCAGGCGGCGGTCGACTTCCGCATCGACGGGCCGGCGGAGCACGGCCTGGCCGGCCTCGTCCAGCTCTTCGGCATCGAGAGCCCGGGCCTCACCTCCTGCCTGTCGCTGGCCGAGGACGTCGCCGACCGCCTCGACGCCTGAGCAGCCTCAGCCCTCCGGCGGATCCTGGACCGTCGCCGCGACGGCGTTCAGGGCCTCGCCGCAGCTCGCCGCCTGCTCGGGGGTGAAGCGCAGGATCAGCCTGGCCCCACCGAGCAGCATCGCCACGAGGACGGGCAGGCGCGCCGCGCTGAGGGTGCCCGTCTGCCAGCCGAGCACCGGCATGTGGGCGGCGTAGATCGGCTCGCCCGGCGCCGGGCGCGGATGCCCGGGCGAGCACACGGCGCTGGCGGCCAGCAGGGCGAGGCCGAGTTCCGCCGCCTGATCGGGCGCGATGTCCACCGGTATCGACCGCTCCCCGATCTGGATGCGGATCCTCGGATCGTCCGGGCCCATCTCGACGCCGAATGTTGCTTTCGGCAGTGTCCCACTCTCGCTCACGACCGTAACCCTGCGCAGTTTCGACGCTTCTGCCATGCCGGCCCCGTTCGCGTCGACCCACCCCCTCGGAGATGGGCGGTCAGGTTGCGAACGGGCGAAGCGCGCCGATCGGCGCTATCGGGTCACGGGGCGGCCTCCGGTCAGGCGACGCGGGTCGGCTGGCTGCTGCGCGCGAGGGTGCCGCGGCTGAGGAGGGCGCCGAGCTGGCTCGCGGCATCGGAGACCCGGGCCTGCACGCCCTCGTCCACCAGGATCCCGTCGCGGAAATCGGGATCGGAGGCGTAGACGGCCGTCGGCACCGCGAGCGCTCCGAAGAAGCCGAAGAGCGGCCGGAAGGCGTGCTCCACCACCAGCGCGTGGCGCGCCCCCCCGCCCGTCGCCGCGATCGCCACCGGCTTGTTCACCAGGGTCGTCGGCCCGACGAAATCGAACAGGTGCTTGAACAGCCCCGTATAGGCGCCCTTGTAGACCGGCGAGCCGACCACGAGGGCGTCGGCCTCCTCGATCGCCTCGACGATGCGCCGGGCCGGGAGGGAGAGGGCATCCCGCGTCCAGGCCGAGCCGAGGCCCGGACCCGCATCGACGATGTCGAACAGGCGGATTTCCGCGGGGATGCGGCTCGCGGCCTCGGTGGCGATGGCCTCGACCAGGGTGCGGGTCTTCGAGGGGCGCTGGACATTCGCGCTGAAGGCGACGATGCGCGGACGGGTCATGGGATCATTTCCGGAGTTGGGAACGAAGGTCAGGACGAGCGGAGCGCCCGGCGCGGATGCCCCAAACTGTGGTGACCGAGGCCGGCGCCGTCAATGAAACGATCTTCTGAAAGCGGGCTGGATCGGAGATGATCGGCTCTTCGCGAAGGGCTCGCGTAGTAGAGTGATCATCGAGGCCCGTGCACCACCGGCGATGAGCCTCGGGGACGCGGTCCTGACCGTTCCGCGTCTTGACCGGGCGGCCGCTGATCTTGCGCAGGTGCCTGGCCGGGTTCCGGGCCCGCGCGCCTCGACATGGCCGCCCCCGCTTCAACCGCGAGGAAAACATTCTTCTCTCCCGCTGCCGCCTGGATCGACAGCGGCCAGGAGCTCACCGCCAAGGACCCCTAGACGATCCAGGCCATCGGCGACCTGACCATCCGCCTCCACGCGGCCGAAGCCCTTCTCGACCGGGCCGGGCTCGCCCTCGACGCCGCGGTGGCGCAACCCGATTCCGGAAACGTCGCGGCGGCTCAGCTCGCGGTGGCGGAGGCCAAGGTGCTGACCACCGAGATTGCGCTCGCGGCGGCCGACATGCTGTTCGAGCTCCCCGGCACCCGCGCGACGCTTGCGGAGAACAACCGCGCCCGGCATTGGTGCAACGCCCGCACCCACACCCTGCACGATCCGGTGCGCTGGAATTACGCCCTTGTCGGCAACCACCGGCTCAACGGCGTCGCCCCGCCCTTCCACGCCTGGAGCTGAATGCCGGGATGGGGCCTCGCGCGGGGGCCGGCTCCGGCGCTACCCTTCGGCCATGCCGACCCTCCTTCTCACGCACCCGGCCTTCCTCCGGCACGAGCCGGGCGGCGCCCATCCCGAGCGTCCGGCGCGCATGCGGGCGATCGACGAGGCGCTGGCCGGCCCCGAATTCGCCGGGCTGCAGCGGGAGGCGGCGCCGCTCCGCGAGGATGCCGAGGCCCGCATCCTCCTGGCCCACAGCGCCCGGCACCTCGACCGGGTGCGGGCGGCGCGAGACGCCGCCTCGGCGCGCGACGCCGCCCAGCCGCAGCGGCTCGATCCCGACACGGTGATGTCCGCGGGTAGCTGGGAGGCGGCGCTGCGCGGCGTCGGCGCCGGCCTGCGCGCGGTCGATGCCGTGATGGACCGGGGTTCCGGCCTCGCCAACGCGTTCTGCCAGGTGCGCCCGCCCGGCCATCACGCCGAGCACGACCGGGCGATGGGCTTCTGCCTGTTCTCGAACGTCGCCATCGCGGCCCATTACGCCCGCGCCAAGCACGGCGCCGAGCGCGTGGCGGTGGTGGATTTCGACGTGCACCACGGCAACGGCACGCAGGAGATCTTCTGGGCCGACCGGGACCTGTTCTACGGCTCGACGCACCAGATGCCCTGGTTCCCGGGCACCGGCGCCGTCTCGGAGCAGGGGGTCGGCAACATCTGGAACGCGCCCCTGCGGGCCGGGGACGGCGGCGAGGTGTTCCGCGAGGCGGTGCGGAGCCGGATTCTCCCGGCCCTCGACGCCTTCCGGCCGGACCTGATCCTGGTCTCGGCGGGCTTCGACGCGCATGCGGACGACCCGCTCGGTCGCCTGCGGCTGGGGGCGGCGGACTTCACCTGGGTGACGGATGCCCTCGTGGAGGCGGCCCGGCGCCATTGCGGCGGGCGCCTCGTCTCGATGCTGGAGGGCGGTTACCTGCTGCCGGCACTCGCGCAGTCGGCCGCCGCGCATGTCCGGGCCCTGAGCCAGGGGGCCTGAGGGGCGGCCCCCCTCGGGCTCACGGGCACGGACCGGTGCGGCGCCCCGACTGGACCTCCGTCATCGTCATGTTCTTGCCGCCGAGTCGCATCGTGATGCGGCCCTCGAAGCGCTCCGCCGCCATCACGAACCGGGCGCTGCCGCGTGCCTGGTTCTTGCCGGCGCAGACGATGTCGAAGGTCAGCACCTCGCCCGCTCGGTCGACATTCGCCAAGGGGCACCCCGCGAGCGGCGTGTTGGCGCTCAGGGAGCCGAGCCCGTGGGCCCGCTCCGCATCCGCCGTGATGCAGAGGCTGGCGAGGCTGCGGCTGTTCAGGTCTTCGAGATGGGGCAGCTCGACCCGCGTCTCGACCGTGTACGCCCCGGGCATCGCCTCGGCGGCGGGCGCGGCCGATGCGGAAAGCCCCAGCGCGAGGGTCAAGCCGATTCGCGTCGCGATCCTGTCCATCATCCTGCGCACTCCACTGGCGGCGCTTTGGGGCAACGGCATCCGCCCCGTCAGGCAGCATGGATCCGGTTCGGGATCGTCCCGTTTCTTGCGCTCGTGTCCCACGCCCCGAGGCCTCCGACACCGGCCTCCGAGCGGTACCGGAAGGGGATGTCGTCGGCCCGTGTCCACAGGAGCGTGACGGGCCGGCCGGGAAGCGCTCGGGCGATCCGCAGGGCCTCGACCGCGTAGGCCGGGGCGACGAAGCGGCTCGATCCGCCGCCGAGCCGCACCGGGCACAGCGCGATGTCGTCGACGCCCGTCAGCGCCGCGATGGCGGTTCGCGCGCTCTGCGGGTGCTCGAGGCAGGCCCAGACCGTGGCGCGTCCCGCGGTGGACAGCGCGGTGGCCGAGGGGACTTCCGCGGGCGTCCCGGGCGGATCGGACAGGGCCGATTGCGGCGCGCGGGGCCGGTGGCTTGGCCCCGGGCGTATCCCGGGCTGAGCTTCGGGCGGCTCCCATCCGAGCCTGAGCGCATCGAGGCCGCGATGCGCGCTCCAGGTGTCGCGCGCGACGACGGCGACGCCACCGAGGCTCGTCGGCCCATCGTGGCCGAGGGGCGCGAGCGGCAGCACCGCGAGGACGCCCGGAAACGCCCGCGTGGCGTCCGGATCGAGCCGCGCGAGGCGCCAGCCGCGGAGCGGCGGCCGGGCGACGACGGCGCGCGCCAGGCCCGGCAGCCGGAGATCCGTCCCGAAGGGCGGCTCCGCCGGGGAAGCGGCCGCCGGCGCGAGCCCACGCCCGCTCAGCAGCAGGGCGGCGCTGCCCGCCAGAAAACTGCGCCTCGGCGGATCGGTGCAGCGTCCGGTCATCGGGTCCTCGTCGGCGGCGAAGGCTCCAGATGTCACGAGGCACGCCGGCTTCGCCAGCCCCGATCGCGCGAGCGGAGGCCGGAGGAGGAATCGCGGTGCGTCGCCGGCCCGCATCGCCTATCGGGCGCGGCCACGGAGGCCTAAGACAGACCCATGCGACGCGGCCGCCAAGCCCCATCGATCCGAAAGGCCGGCTTCAGCGAGACGGTCCCGATCGCCTGCACGGTGCCCTACGACTGGGATGGCATCCTCGGCTTCCTGGCCGCGCGGGCGATTCCCGGCGTCGAGATCGTGGGCCCGGACAGCTACGCGCGCACGATCCGCCTCGGCGGGTGCCACGGCACCGTCCGGGTCCACCGCGCGGGCGCGGCGGCGCTCGGTGCGACGATCCGCTTCCCCGATCCGGCGGGCATCGCCGAAATCCTGGCGCGCCTGCGCCGCCTCTTCGACGTCGCGGCCGATCCGGCCGCGATCGGGGCGCAGCTCTCCGCCGATCCCGCCCTCGCACCCCTCGTGGCGGCGCGCCCCGGTCTGCGCGTGCCCGGCGCCTGGGACGGGTTCGAGCTCGGCGTGCGGGCGATCCTCGGCCAGCAGGTCTCGGTGACGGCCGCGGGCCGGCTCGCCGCGACGCTCGTCCGAGCCTTCGGGGTTGCGCTCGGGCACGACGCGGAGCCCGGCCTGACCCACGTCTTCCCGTCCCCCGCCGACCTCGCCGAGGCGGATGCCGCGCTCGTCCTGAACATGCCACGCGCCCGGGGAGCGGCGATCCGGAGCCTCGCCGCCGCGGCCACCGCCGACCCGGCCCTGCTCGCCCCCGGGCCGAGCCTCGAGGCCGCCGCGGCGCGGCTGACGGCGCTGCGCGGCATCGGCCCCTGGACGGCGCAGTACATCGCCCTGCGGGCGCTGAAGGAGCCGGACGCCCTGCCGCCCGGCGATATCGGCCTGCTGCGCGCCCTCGACCAGGGGGAGGGGCGGCCGAGCCACGCGGGCCTCATCGCCCGCGCCGAGGCGTGGCGCCCGTGGCGGGCCTACGCGGTCATGCATCTCTGGGCGGCCGACGCCGAGGCCGCGCCGCCCCCGCGATTGGGGAGCAAGCGCCGGGATGCGGCGGCGGTCCGGATGGGCGAGGTTGCGGCATCGACCGGCGCCCCGGGCGCCGGAGCCAGCCCGAAGGACAACCCGATGCGACCCTCCGACCTGAAGAGCGAGACCAAGCCTCCCGCCGAGACCGAGCGTCCCGCCGAGACCGGCGACGCGGCGCGCTGGGCGGCCCTCGCCGCCCGCGACCCGCGGGCCGATGGCCGCTTCGTCTACGCGGTGCGCACCACCGGCGTGTATTGCCGCCCGAGCTGCGCCGCGCGGGCGGCGCGGCCCGAGAACGTCAGCTTCCACCCCAGCTGCGAGGCCGCCGAGGCGGCGGGGTTCCGGCCGTGCAAGCGCTGCCGCCCGAACGAGGCGCCGGTCGAGGCGCGCCACGCCGCCGCGATCGCCCGTGCCTGCCGGCTGATCGAGAGGGCCGAGACGCTGCCGCCCCTCGACGACCTCGCCCGCGCCGCCGGGATGAGCCCGTTCCACTTCCACCGCGTCTTCAAGCGGATCACCGGCGTCACGCCGAAAGCCTACGGGCGGGCGCGCCTCGCCGGGCGCATCGCCGAGGGGCTCCAGGGCGCCAGCACGGTGACCGAAGCAATCTACGAGGCCGGCTACCATTCCGCGAGCCGCTTCTACGCCGCCGAGCGCCTCGGCATGACGCCGACGGCCTATCGCCGGGGCGGCGCCGGGACGGTGATCCGGTTCGCGCTCGGCGAATGCAGCCTCGGGGCGATCCTCGTCGCGGCGACCGACCGGGGTGTCTGCGCCATCCTGCTCGGGGACGACCCCGACCAGCTCCTGCGCGACCTGCAGGATCGCTTCCCCGAGGCCGAGCTGCGCGGCGGCGAGGCCGCGTTCGAGGCGATGGTGGCGCAGGTCGTCGGCTTCGTCGAGGCCCCGGCCGGGGCCTTCGCGTTGCCCCTCGACATCGGCGGTACCGCGTTCCAGCAGCGGGTCTGGGAGGCCCTGCGGCGCATCCCGGCCGGCACCACGGCGAGCTATGCCGAGGTCGCCCGGGCGATCGGCGCGCCCGGCGCCGTGCGGGCGGTGGCCCAGGCCTGCGGCGCCAACGCCATCGCGGTGGCGATCCCCTGCCACCGGGTCGTGCGCTCGGACGGGGCCCTCTCGGGCTACCGCTGGGGCGTGGCGCGCAAGCGCGACCTCCTCGCCCGCGAGGGCGTCACCCGATGACGGAGGCGCTCAACGGGCTCGACTGGGCCGGGATCGCGGCGGATCTCGACGCATTCGGCTGCGCCGCGATGGGCCGGCTCCTGGCGCCCGAGGCCTGCGCCGGGCTGCGCGCCCTCTACCGGGAGGACGCGCCCTTCCGCAGCCGCATCGTCATGGCGCGGCACGGCTTCGGGCAGGGGGAGTACAAGTATTTCGGCTACCCGCTGCCGGACCCGATCGCGCAGCTGCGCCCGCGCCTCTACGAGCGGCTGGTGCCCATCGCCAATCGCTGGAACGCCGCGATGGGGCTGCCGGTCCGCTACCCGGCGCGGCATGCGGCGTTCCTGGCGCGCTGCCACGCGGCCGGCCAGGGACGGCCGACGCCGCTGCTGCTGCGCTACGGGCCGGGCGACTACAATTGCCTGCATCAGGACCTCTACGGCGAGCACGTCTTCCCGCTGCAGGTCGCGATCCTGCTCTCCGAACCGGGCCGGGATTTCACGGGCGGCGCGTTCGTCGTCACCGAGCAGCGCCCCCGCAGGCAGTCGCGGGCCGAGGTGGTGCCGCTCGCCCGCGGCGAGGCCGTGGTCTTCGCCGTCCACACCCGGCCGGTGGCGGGCACGCGCGGCACCTACCGGGTGAGCCTGCGCCACGGGGTCAGCCGGGTGCGCTCGGGCGAGCGGCTCACCACGGGCATCATCTTCCACGACGCCGCCTGACGCCGCCGCCCAGGCGCGCGGGCGGCCGGGCCCGCGCGCCTCGCTCAGGCCGCCGAGGCGATCGTCGAGGTCGCCCCCTCCGTCGCGTCCAGGAAGGCGTGCGCGTCCTCCCTGCGCTCGAAGATGTGCGGCGCGAGCCCGCGCTTGCGCAGGGCCTCCTGCATCTTGAGGCGCAGGAAGGCGCTGGTCGCGTAGCGGGTCGAGGTCACATAATGATACTTTATCATGTACTCGATCATCTCGGCATAGTCGTCGTACAGGTTCTCGGTGATGCGGAACCCGTCGTGGTTGACCACCGAGTTGACCCGCTGGCCGGCCTTGAGGCACGCGGTCTCCAGAACCTGCCGCAGGGCGTCGATGTCGCCCTTGGAACGCACCTGCCAGCCCTCGAGGTTGACGAAGAGCAGGTTGCGGCCGGCATCGTAGCTGACGCGCTCGCTGAGGTTCAGGTTCAGCAGGTCGGCGAGCAGTTCCATCGGCTCCTCGCGGAAGATCCGCAGGTCCATGGTGATCGGGTTCTCGATGATCGGCGTGAAGGCCATGTGCGCGAGGATGTCCCGGCCGATATCGATGCCGGGCGCCACCTCGATCAGCTCGAGGCCGCGCTTCGTCAGGTGGAAGACGCAGCGCTCCGTCACGTAGAGCACCGGCTGGTTGCGCTCCTGCGCGAAGGGGCCGCTGAAGGTGTTCTGCTCGACCTTTTCGACGAACTTGCGCGAGCGGCCCTCCTGCAGGATGCGCAGCTTGCCCTCCTCGATCCGGGTCTCGAGGCCCCCCGCCGTGAAGGTGCCGGCGAAGATCACCTTGCGGGCGTTCTGCGAGATGTTGATGAAGCCGCCACAGCCGTTGAGGCGACCGCCGAAGCGGCTGGTGTTGACGTTGCCCTCGCCGTCGCACTCGGCCATGCCGAGGCAGGTCATGTCGAGGCCGCCGCCGTCGTAGAAGTCGAACATCTGGTTCTGGTCGATGATGCAGTCGGCGTTGGTCGCCGCGCCGAAGCTCGACCCGCTCGCCAGCACGCCCCCGACGGCGCCGGCCTCCGTGGTGAGGGTGATGTAGGGGGTGACCTTCTCCTCGGCGGCGATCGACGAGATCCCCTCCGGGGCGCCGACCCCGAGATTGACCACGCCGTTCGGCGGCAGCTCGAAGGCGGCGCGGCGCGCGATGATCTTGCGGGCGTCGAGGGGCATCCGCTTCATGGCACCGACCGGGACCCGGATCTCGCCCGCGAGCGCCGCGTCGTGCACGACGCCGTAGTTCATCCGGTGCTGCTCGGGCTCGGCCACCACGACGCAATCGACCAGCATGCCGGGCACGCGCACGTCCTTCGGCTTGATCGAGCCCTGCTCCACGATGCGCTCGACCTGCGCGACGACGATGCCCCCGTTGTTGCGGGCGGCCATGGCCTGGGCGAGGTTGTCGAGGGTGAGCGCCTCCTTGGCCATGCAGATGTTGCCCGAGGGGTCGGCCGAGGTGCCGCGGATGAAGGCGACGTCGATCTTGGTCGCCGTGTAGAACAGCCACTCCTCGCCATCGACCTCGACGAGCTTCACGATGTCCTCGCGGGTGACGTCGTTGACGCGGCCGCCGCCGTGGCGCGGATCGACATAGGTCTTGAGGCCGACTTTGGAGAAGAGGCCCGGCTGGCCCGCCGCGCAGGCGCGGTAGAGCTGCGAGATCACCCCCTGGGGCAGGTTGTAGCCGCGGATCTTGTTCTCCTGCGCGGCCTGGGCGACCTTCGGCATCCGGCCGAAATTCGCCGCGATCACCCGGCTGAGCAGGCCCTCGTGGTGCAGGCGGCCGGTCCCGAGGCCTTTGCTGTCGCCCGCGCCCGCGGTCATGATCAGGGTGAGGTCGCGTGGTGCGCCGGAGGCGACGAAGCGGCGCTCAAGCGCCGCGTGCAGGGCCTCTGGGATGCAACTCTGAACGAAGCCCGTCGTGGTGACGACGTCGTCGTCCCGGATCAGCGCGATCGCCTCGTCGGCGGTGATGACCTTATTTTTCCGCATGAGACCTCTATTCCTCCTGTCGCCTCCTCTCGTGCCGGTTTTGCAAGTATTATCCTGCTGAGGACGGCGCGGCGGAAGTCTTTCTTCGACGGACGGCGCGAGCGTAGTGAGCGGCGCCGTCCTCCGCAAGAGGAAGCGGTCTGATCTTGCGGCGCGGCAAGGTCCTGTTGCGGCGCACTTGGCAAATCCGTGACAGGCTGCGCGGCGCGCGGCGACTGGCCGGCATCCTGTATGCCAAAAACCGACCGTGTTCACGGCCGAACATTTCGCAGAGCGCCGAACGCCCTCATCTCGACGGTGCGGCGGCCCGTTTCGACTTGGGTCGAGCGTGTTTTGTATTTTGAATTTCACGACAGAGCGGGCTTCGCGCGCCAGGCTCAATCCTTGAGGATCAGGTCCTGGATGCGCGCGGTGAGCATCTCCATCACGAAGGGCTTGGTCAGGACCTGCATGCCCGGATCGAGCTGACCGTTCCCCAGCACCGCGTTCTCGGCGTAGCCGGTGATGAACAGCACCTTCAGCTCCGGTCGCGCGGCCCGGCCGGCATCCGCCATCTGGCGCCCGTTCATGCCGCCCGGAAGGCCGACATCGGTGACGAGGAGATCGATGCGCGCGTCCGATTGCAGGATGCGCAGACCCGCGGCGCTGTCGGGAGCCTCGATGGCGGTGTAGCCGAGTTCCTCCAGGGCCTCCGTCACCAGCATGCGCACGGTCGGCTCGTCGTCGACCACGAGCACGGTCTGGCCCTGCTCGGCGCGGGGCACCGCCGTCGCGGCGCTCGGCAGGTCCGCCTCGTCCGTGGCGCCCCAGTGGCGCGGCAGGTAGAGGCAGACCATCGTGCCCTCGCCGAGCTCGGAATAGATCCGCACCTGCCCGCCCGATTGCCGGGCGAAGCCGTAGATCATCGAGAGGCCGAGGCCGGTGCCGGCGCCGATCGGCTTCGTGGTGAAGAACGGGTCGAAGGCGCGCTTGATCACCTCGGGCGTCATGCCGGTCCCGGTGTCGCTGACGCAGAGGGAGACGTACTGGCCGGGGGTGAGATCCTGCTCGCGGGCGGCGCGCTCGTCGAACCAGCGGTTGCCGGTCTCGATGGTCAGGCGCCCGCCCTCCGGCATGGCGTCGCGGGCGTTGATGCAGAGGTTCAACAGCGCGTTCTCGAGCTGGTTCGGGTCGGCCAGCGTGCTCCAGAGCCCGCTCGCGGTGACGACTTCGACGGTGATGCCGGGGCCGACCGAGCGCCGGACCAGCTCTTCCATGCCGGAGACGAGGCGATTCACGCTGGTGGGCTTCGGGTCGAGGGTCTGGCGGCGCGAGAAGGCGAGCAGGCGATGGGTGAGCGCGGCAGCCCGCTTCGAGGCGCCCTGCGCGGCGTTGACGTAGCGATCGATCTCGCCGAGCCGGCCCTGCGCGAGGCGCGATTGCAACAGTTCCAGGCTCCCGGAGATGCCCGTCAGCAGGTTGTTGAAATCGTGCGCGATGCCGCCGGTGAGCTGGCCCACCGCCTCCATCTTCTGGGCCTGACGGAAGGCGTCCTCGAGCTCGCGCTGCTCGGTGACGTCGCGGCCGACCGCGTGGAGATGGCCCTCGCCCGGCACCGCCGTCCAGGACAGGATGCGGTACGAGCCGTCCTTGTGGCGGTAGCGGTTCTCGAAGCGCGGCGTTATCAGCCCGTCCCGCAATCGCCCGGTCTCCGCGAGCGTCCGGTCGAAGTCGTCCGGATGGACGAGGTCGAGGAAGCGCGTGCCCGCGAGGTCCGGCTCGGTCCAGCCGAGCGTCTCGGTCCAGGCCGGGTTCACCGCGTGGATGACGCCGTCGAAGCCCGCGATCAGCATGATGTCCTTGGACAGGCGCCACATCCGGTCGCGCTCGCGCGTGCGCTCGGCGACCTGCGCCTCCAGGCTCTCGTTGAGCCGGCGCAGCACGTCCGCGGCCTCGCGCCGGGCCCGGGCAAGCTTGAGGTTCGATTCCACCCGCGCCAGCAGCTCGCGCGCCGAGAACGGCTTCGTCAGGTAATCGTCCGCCCCGGCGCCCACGCCCACGATCTGCGCCTCCTCGCCGGCCCGGGCCGAGAGCAGGATCACCGGCACGGCCCGCAGGGCGGGGTCGGCCCGCAGGGCGGCGAGGAGGCCGAACCCGTCGAGGCCCGGCATCATCACGTCGGAGAGCACGAGGTCGGGGGGCGCGGCCCGGGCCGAGGCGAGCGCCGCGGCGCCGTCCGCGACCGCCTCGACGCGGTAGCCCCGGGCGTCGAGGAGGCGGCGCACGTAATCGCGCATGTCGGCGTTGTCGTCGGCGAGGAGCACCCGCTCGGCCCGGGCGGGATCGACGGGCCGCTCGCCGGCGGGGTCGACCGCAACCGTGTCCGGCGCGGCGATGAGCGCGTCCCCCGCGCTCGCGAGCCAGCGCTTGGCCTCCTCGACGAAGGCCTGCGCGCGCGTCGCCGTCGAGGTGGCGGTGCGCGCGGCCCGGATCCGGTCGGCCGGAAGGTGATCGCTGCCGAGCGGGACCTCGACCCGGAAGGTGCTGCCCTCTCCGGGGCGGCTCTCGACGCTGACGGTGCCGCCGTGGAGGTTCGTCAGCTCCTGCACCAGGGCGAGGCCGATGCCGGATCCCTCGAAGCTGCGCCCCTGCGCGCCCTCGACCCGGTGGAAGCGCTCGAACAGGCGGGGCAGCTCGGCCTCGGCGATGCCGGTGCCGGTGTCGCTGACCGAGAGGCGGACGCGGCCCCCGGCCGCCGACACCGCCACCCGGATCCCCCCCGCGAGGGTGAACTTGAAGGCGTTCGAGATCAGGTTGAGGACGATCTTCTCCCACATCTCCCGGTCGACGAGGGCGGGTTCGGCCAGGGGCTCGCAGGCGACGTCGAGGGACAGACCGGCCTGCTCGGTGGCCGAGCGGAAGCTCGAGGCCAGCTCCGCCGTGAAGGCGCCGAGCTCGGTCGGCTCGAACACCGCCTGGATGCGCCCGGCCTCGATCCGCGAGAAGTCGAGCAGGGCGTTCACGAGCTTGAGGAGGCGCAGGCCGTTGCGGTGGGCGACCTCGACGAGGCGCCGGTTGTCCGGCAGCACCTCGGTCTCGGCCTTGCGGATCACCTCCTCGAGGGGGCCGAGCATCAGGGTCAGCGGGGTGCGGAACTCGTGGCTGACATTCGAGAAGAACACGGTCTTCTGCCGGTCGATCTCCGCGAGCGCCTCGGCGCGGCGGCGCTCCTGCTCGTAGGCGTTGGCGTTGGCGAGCCCGGTGGCGATCTGGCCGACGAAGAGGTCGACAAAGCCCCGGTAGCCCTCGTCGAGGGGCCGGTAGGGGTTGAGCCCCGCCACGAACAGGGCCGCCGGTCCGTCCTGGCCCTGCTGCGCGATCGGCAGGATCAGCACGTGGCTCGGCGGCCGGCCCCAGGGGCCGCCGGGCAGGTCCGCGAAGTCGGGGCCGAGGCTGCGGACCGGGGTCGGCCCGGGGCTCGCCCCGCTCGCCTGCCCGGCGAGCGCGCCGATGCTGGCGCGCGCCGCCGGGCCGGTCGCGGCATGGCCGGCCGGGATGCCCGCCCGCGCCAGGATCCCGGCGCCGGCGTCGTCGCGCCCGGTCTGGTAGGCGACCGAGAAGGGCAGGTCGGGCGCGCCCTCCTGGAGGCAGCCCTCGATGACGGCGCCGACTTCCGCGACGGTGCGGATGCCGGCCATGCCGGCCCCGAGGTCGCGCAGCTTGCGCAGGCGCCGCTCGCCGATGACGCGCTCGGTGTCCTCCGAAACGACGCAGAGCATGCCCGTGACGGTGCCGGCATCGTCGGCGAGCGGCGAGTACGAGAAGGTGTGGTAGGTCTCCTCCGCGAAGCCGCTGCGCTCCAGGAACAGGAGCAGCCCCTCGTCCCAGGTGGCCTCGCCGGTGGCGAGCACCCGGTCGATGCGCGGGCCGATATCGGGCCAGATCTCGGCCCAGACCGCGTCGGAGCGCGAGCCGAGCGCCCAGGTCTCCTTGACGCCGAGCGTCGGCTTGTAGGCGTCGTTGCAGAAGAAGATCAGATCGGGGCCCCACGCCATCCACATGGCGAAGCGCGAGGCCAGCATCACCCGCACCGCCGTGCACAGGGATTGCGGCCAGGATTCCATCGGCCCGAGCGGGGTCGCGGCCCAGTCATGGGCGCGCAGGCGGGCTCCCATGATTCCGCCGCCGGGAATACGCGTCCGGTCCGGCGTCGCGAGGGCCTCGGGCATCGGGGGTTACAGCCTCGTGTCTGGACGGCTCGGCGGCATCCGGGCCGGCCCACTGCACCATGTTGCCCGAGATCGCCAGAGAACTGCCAGGCTGTCCGCGAGTTCCCGCGGCGCGTGCGACGGGGCCGCCGAGCGCATTCGGCCGCGTCAGGCCGCGTCAAGCCGGGACTGGCCGCGTCCGCCTCGGCCGTGCCCGGCCGCGGGCCTCGCCCTCGGGCGCCGGGGCCGGGACCTCGACCGGGACCTCGGCCGGGGCCGGGAACCCGGGGGAGGCCGCCTGCTGCATGTCCTGCAGGCGCTCCAGGAAGGCGGCGGCGAGTTGGGCCCGCTCGCCCGGGTCCGGGCTGCCGCGGCGCAGGATCAGGCGGTTCCCACGCCGCTCGATCGCGTCCCCGAGATCGCATGGCGCGGCGGCGGGGCCCGCGCGGAGATCCGCCGCGATCCCCTCCGGGCCGCCGCTGAGGCGGGTGATGCCGAGCTGCACGCAGGCCGTGCGCAGCTCCGCCAGGGTCATCAGGTCCTCAACCGCGCGCGGCAGCGGGCCGAACCGGTCCTCGACCTCGCCCCGCAAGGCCGCCACCTCGTGGCGCTCGCGCAGGCGCAGCAGCCGGGTGTAGAGGCCGACGCGCAGCTCGGGCTCGGGCACGTAATCCCCGGGCACGCAGCCCGAGAGGCCGAGGCGGATCTCCGGGCTCCAATCCTCAGCGGGCTCCCCCTTCGCGGCGCGCAGGGTCAGCTCCAGGAGGTGCTGGTAGAGCCCCAGCCCGATCAGCTTGACGTGCCCGGCCTGGACATCGCCCACGAGGTCGCCCGCCCCGCGCAGGTCGAGGTCGCGGGCGCTGATGGCGAAGCCCGCGCCGAGGCGGTCGAGGGCCTCGAGGGTGCGCAGCCGCTTCTCGGTGGCGGCCGACAGGGGCTGCGCCGGATCGCCCAGCAGGTAGGCGACGCCCCGGCGCTGGCCGCGCCCGACCCGGCCCCGCAGCTGGTGCAGCTGGGCGAGGCCGAAGCGGTCGGCGCGCCAGACCAGCATGGTGTTCGCCCGCGGCACGTCGAGGCCGCTCTCGATGATGTTGGTGGCCAAGAGCACGTCGCCCGCGCCGTCGGCGAAGCGCACCATCACCTCGTCCATCTCGACGGGCTTCAGGTCGCCGTGCGCCACCAGGATCTCGAGTTCCGGGGCGATCTCGGCGAGACGCGCGCGCATCGGGGCGATGTCCTCGATGCGCGGGCAGACCACGAAGCTCTGGCCGCCGCGCCGGTGCTCGCGCATCAGTGCCGCCCGCACAGGTTCGGCCGCGAAGGGCGTGATCACGGTGCGGATCGGCTGGCGCACCGCGGGCGGCGTCGCGATGACGCTGAGGCTCTGCAGCCCGACGAGGGCCGATTGCAGGGTGCGGGGGATCGGCGTCGCCGTCAGGGTGAGGACGTGCCCGCCCGCCGCCGCCGCGCGCAAGGTCGACTTCATCTTGGCGCCGAAGCGCTGCTCCTCGTCGATGATGGTCAGCCCGAGATCGGCGAAGCGCAGGCCGCGCCCGGCGAGCGCCTGCGTGCCGACGACGAGGCGGATGCTGCCGTCGGCGAGACCCGCCTTGACGCGCTTCGCCTCGGCGGGGCTCGCGAGACGGGAGAGCTGCTCGGCCGCGATGCCGAAGCGGGCGAAGCGCCGGCGGAAGGTCTCGAGATGCTGGCGGACCAGCACCGTGGTCGGGGCCAGGAGGGCGACCTGCTTGCCGGAGAACAGCGCCGCCGCGGCCGCGCGCAGCGCCACCTCGGTCTTGCCGAAGCCGACATCGCCGCAGACGAGACGGTCCATCGGCCGGCCGCCCGCGAGGTCCGCCACCACGCCGTCCACCGCGCTCGCCTGGTCCGGCGTCAGGGCGAAGCCGAACCCGGCGGCGAAGCGCTCCATCTCCCGCTCGGGCGGGACCAGCGCGTCGGCGCGGGCGCCGTGGCGGGCGGCCGCCTCGTCGAGCATGCGCCGCACCGTGTGGGCGATGGCGGCCTCGGCGGCGCAGCGCCGCTTCTGCCAGGCGCCCCCCTCGAGCCGGTCGAGGGTGACGGCATCGGCCTCGGAGCCGTAGCGCCAGATCCGGTCGGCCTGGGAGACCGGGACCATCAGGGTGTCGTCGCCGGCAAACCGCAGGCGCAGGGCGTCCCCGGTCTCGCCCTCGGCGTGGGTGATCCGCTCCAGACCCTCGAAGATGCAGAGGCCGTGGTCGCGGTCGATCGCGACGTCGCCGACGCGCAGATCGACCTCGCCCATCGGCAGGACGGGCGGCTGCCCCCCGGTGGATGCCTCCCCGCGCTGCCCCAGGAGGTCGGCCGCCGCGATCGCCGTGAGACCGTGCTCGGGGGCCCGGAAGCCCGCATCGAGGGGCGCCTCGATCGCCAGGATCTCGCCGGGCTTGCCCGCGAGCGCCGCCGACCAGTCCGGCACCAAGCGGACCGGGCGCTCGGCGATCCTCTGGGCCTGGCGCGCGAGGCGGCGGAGCGCCGGCGCCGGACCGGCGAGCAGGATGCGGTCCCCTGCCTTCAGGCGCTCGCGCAGGCAGCGCGCGAAGGCCACGTTCGGCCGGCGGTCGCGGGCGAAGACGGGGATCGCGCCGGATCCGCCCTCGCTCGCGGTCGCCAGCCGACGCTCGGACAGGAGCACGGCCCAGTCGGCGGCGCCGCAGTAGAGCGCGTCGCCGGCCGCCTGCCTGCGCGCCGCCTGCGCGGCGTTCTCCTGCCCGTCCGCGATCTGCTCGAAGAAGGCGCGGGCCCGCTCCTCGGTGCCCGTCTCGATCACGAGGCGGGCCTCGGGCCGATAATCGAGCACGTTCGCGAGGTGCGGATAGAAGCGCGCCAGCCGGTGCTCCTGGCCGGTGAACGGCGCCAGCCGCTCGGCCGCGTCCGGCGCCAGGATGATCTCGGTGGCGGGGTCGATCACCAGCAGGGTGACCTCGGCGACGGAGCGCTGCGAGACGGCGTCGTAGGAGCGGATCGCCGTGATGCGGCGGTCGTCGTGCTCGATCCGGCAGGGGCGGGGAGCCGCGGCCGGGAAGACGTCGATCACCCGGCCGCGCAGCGCGACCTCGCCGGGCTCGTCGACCCGGTCGTCCTCGATGTAGCCGAGGCGGCGCAGCTCCGCCACGACCTCCTGCGGGTCGATGGCGTCGCCGACGCGCAGCTCGAGATGCGCCCCGGCCCAGGTCGCGGCCGGGGGCACGCGCTGGATCAGGGCGGGCGCCGTCGTCAGCACGAGGTCGGGCCGGGCGGCGTCGTCGGTCAGCCAGCGCATCACGCCGGTGCGCGCCCCCATCACCCCGCGCGAGGGCGAGGCGCGGTCGAAGGGCAGGCAATCCCATTCCGGGTAGATCGCGACGCCCTGCTCCGGCGCGAGCGCCCGGAGCAGGGCGGCGAGACGCTCGAGCCGGCGGGTGTCGCGGGCCACGTGGACCAAGGGCCGCGCCGATCGGGCGAGGTCGAGGAGCGCCACCGCGAGGGCGCCCAGCGGCATCCGGGGCGCGGTCGTCTCGCCCTCGAAATCCGTCCGTGCCTGCTGCTTCCGTTCGGCCAATGGGGGCTCCGCGCGACCAATCTCCCGGGCTGCAGGAACGCGCGACCGGCGCGGCGGGGTTCCGGCCGCGCCGGCCCGGTCCCCAGGATTCGGGTGGTCCGGCGCCCGGACACGGGTGGCCCGTCGACCGATCCGCCCCGCCGCGCGTTGACCCGTCTCGATGGGGTGTCCCGCGCCGCAGCCTCACCCCGGCGCCCCCCTCCCGCAGGAGCAACCGCCCGCCCATGACCATCACGCACCCGCTCTACGCGAGCCAGAACGGCGACCGCTGGTCGCTCTGCCGCGGCGCCGACGTGGCGGATGTCTACGTGCTCCACGAGGCGAATCCGGCCTCGGGCGGCCAGATGTCGCGGATCGCCCTCGGCCCCTTCCTGGCCGGACCGGCGGGGGCGCCCGAGCGGCAGGAGGCGCTGCGCCTGATCGGCGCGCTCATGGAGCGGGCCGCGCAGATGCGCCCGGCGACCCCGGCCGCGCCCGAGCCCGGCGCCGCCGCGGCCGAGCCGACCCCGGGGGAGGCGCTGCGCTGAGGCGCGGCCGGCGCGCCGGCTCAGTGCCAGTCCGGCCGGTGGCGGTGCGGCACCCGGCCGACGAACAGGGCGACGAAATCCAACGGCTCCGGCCGATGCGCCGGCGCGCAGAGCCGGAAATCCCCGAGGCCGCGCACCTGCAGCCAGCGGCGATAGGTGCGCTCGCGGGCGTCGAAGGTCTTGCGCAGGTAGCTGCCGGGCTCGCCCCGGTGGAGCGCCGCGCCGGGATCGGCGCCGCCGCGCCCTCCGCCGAAGCGGCGCATCACCTCGGCGCGCCAGCGCTCGTCGGCGGCGCTGAACAGGAGGTCCGAGTTGCGGCGTTCGTCGAAGAGCATCCTGCACCGTCCGGGTCCGGCTATGCAGTCATACTACGTAGTTTTTCGGAGCCGGGAAGGGCGGAGATCCGGTCCTGGCGACCGGGCGATCGGCGTGTGCGGCAGACCCGCGGCCTATTCGACCAATGGTCGATTGCACCGGGCCCGGGCCCGCGTAGTCTGGCGCCGTTCCCATCGGGAACGTTCCTTCTGAACCTTCGGCCCGCCCGGCGTCTCTCCCGCCGCGGCGGGTTGTTTTTTGCCGTGCGGAGAGCGGCGGGCAGATGTCGGGATGCTCTGCCCGCCAGTCTTGGCACAAGCGATCGTCGAGCAAGTCGGCATCCGCGGGGCGCGATCTTTGCCGATGACGGTCGTGATATCGATCATCACCGGCATTGTATCGTATTCGGCGCGTCCTGAGCTGACGTTTCGAGCGGACCGGCATCACAGGCAATCCGTCGACCGACGCGCGAAAACTATCATTTCTGTATTCAAATTCGCTCGCCCGATCCATGATGGTTTTAAGATCTTGATCATAGCCGTCATGCACGATGTCAGCCGACTTTCCTCAGGTCGAGCGGCACGATGGCTAAGTGGATTCCCGGGGTCGCCACGTTCGGGCTGTTATGCCTCATGATCATTCCGGCGCCCGGAATCTGGGGCGTCCTGATCGGCGGCGTCTGCACGCTGGCGATCATCGTCAGCGCTGCCCTGTGGCTGCTCGACCGGGTGGCGAGCCGTATCCTGGCCTGGCGGGACCGGACGCGCTCCCGGCGCGGGGGAGGGCGCCGCGCCGTGCATGCGGGCTCCGGCATGGCCCGGAAAGTCTGACGCGGGGCCGATCTCGGGCCGCGTTCGGGGCCGGCACCCGCCAGGCCCTGCCGTGCCCGCCCGAGCGCGGCCTCGACGGCCCGGCACTCGCCGCCTTCGAGCGCCAGGAGGAGCAGGCCGACGCGCTCCGCCAGCACGCGACCCTCGCGAGCGCCGCCGGGTCGCTGTGAGGCTTCAGGAGCGCCGCGGGGTATGAGCTCAGCGCAGCGGCCGGATCGTGAAGCTGTGCGCGATCCGCCCCGGCACCAGCCGGAAGTCGGTCTCGCGGGCCCGGGCCAGCCCCTCGGCGTCGAGGCACTCGATGGCCTCGCGGGCCTTGGTCTCGGACATGTTGGTGCGCGCCGCGATGTCGGCGCAGCTGAGGTTCTGCACCGTGCCGCGCCGGTCCGCGAGCGCCGCCAGCAGGACGTAGAGCTTGAGGGCGTTGAGGTCCCGGGCGTAGCGGCTGGTGAAGCGGTGCAGGTCGGCGATCCGCAAGTCCGGGGCGTCGCGGTCGAGGGGCGCGTGCGCGATCCGGGCGTAGCGGGGCGGGCCGGGCGCGTCGGTGAGGCGGTAGCGGACCCGGCGGCCCTGGCCCTCATGCGTCACCGCGATGAGCCCCTGCGCCGTCAGCAGGCGCTTTCCGGCCGAGAGCACCGGCGAGGACAGGCCGGCGAGCGCCGTGAGCTGCGCGTAGGACAGGAGCGCCGCCACCGGCTCGGGGCCGGCCTCGTCCGCCTCCGCCATCAGCGCCACCGCGAGCAGGATCTTGAGGGCCGCCGCCGAGCGGCCCGCATGGGCCGGCTCGCTGCGGAAGCTCCGCAGGCCGCCGTCGCGCACCCAGCCGCAGGGCAGGCGCGAGGCGCCGCGCGGCGCGATGTCCGGGCCGAGGCGGTCCGCGACGTCGCCCGGCGGCTCGGTGCGGCGGGAGACGAGATCTCCGGAGCGCAGGAGCGTGTAGTTCATCCGACCAGGCACCCCTGCCGCAGGTCGGCCTCGACCGTCTCGCCCGCGAGGGTCCGGGCGAGACGCCGGGCGATGCCGACGAGGGCCGAGACCATCGGGGTGCCCGGCTCCTGCTTCGGCGCCACGAGGCCGATCGTGTGGCAGATGTCGGGGGCGACGATCGGGATCGCGCGCACGCCCTGCATCGGCCCCAGCGTGTCGGCCAGGATCGCCGGCATGATGGTGGCCCATTGCAGCGTGCGCACATGGGTCATCAGCACGATCATCGAGTTCGATTCGAGGGTCGGCGCCGGCTCGCTGCCGGAGGCGCGCAATTGCTGATCGATGATGCGCCGGTTCTGCATGTCCGGCGTGAGCAGGCACAGGGGGATGCGGCTCACCTCCGCCCAGGTGACGTGGGCGCGCCCGTCATAGGCGCCCCCCGCGGCGGTCAGCAGGCGGTAGCGCTCCTGGTAGAGCGGCACGGCGGTGACGCGGCCGAGGGGCTCGTTGTCGAGGTAGGTGAGGCCGGCATCCGCCTCGAGATTCTCGAGGAGGGCCAAGATCGCCGTCGAGGTGGTCGATTCCACGCTGAAGCGCACGTCCGGGTAGCGCGCCCGGTAGGGCGTCGTCAGGGAGGCGACCATCGGCAGCGCCGTCGGGATCGCGGCGATGCGCAGGTGCCCGGCCGGCCCGTGCCGCAGCGTCGCCACGTCCTCCCGCATGGCCCGGGCATCGGCGACGATGCGGCGCCCCCAGGTCAGGACGCGCTCGCCTTCCGGTGTGAAGCCCTGGAAGCGCGAGCCCCGCTGCACCAGCCGGACGCCGAGGCGATCCTCCAGGCTCTTCACCCCCGCCGACAGGGTCTGCTGGGTGACGCCGCAGAGCTCGGCCGCGCGGCCGAAATGCTGCTCACGCGAGAGGGCGAGGAGGAAGTCGAGCTTGTCGATCACGGCGACGCAGTACGGATCCGGTTCCCGTGCGGGTCACGAGGTCATCTGTGGTAGAATGATGCTGCGGGCGCTTCAATATGAAGTCCGATGCTGTTACGGCCGGGACGCGGATCGGCGCGGTCTCGCCCCGCCTCGGGTCCGCCCGCCGCATAGGTGAATGCTCCGCGTGACGCTAAGCTGCCGGCCGCCCCGACGGCGGAGAGCCCCGACCCCGATGATGCACCGATTCCGCGACCAAGGCCGCGCCCCCCGCGCCGCGCTCCGGCGGCACCTCCTCGCCGGCCTCGCCCTGCTGCTCGCCGGGCTCGCAGGCCCGGGCGCCGAGGCGCGGCCCTTCGTGGACGCGGCGGGCCGCACGGTCGAGATTCCGGACAAGGTCTCGCGCGTGCTCGCCGCCGGCCCGCCCGCCTCGGTCCTGATCTACACCCTGGCGCCGGCCCGGATGATCGGCTGGGTCCGGGCTCCGCACCCGGACGAGAAGCCCTTCCTGGCGCCCGAGACCCGCGAGCTTCCGGCCTACGGGCGCCTGACCGGCCGGGGCAACACCGCCAATGTCGAGGCGGTGCTCGCCATGAAGCCCGACCTCATCGTCGATGTCGGCGCCACGGGCCCGACCTACGCCTCGCTCGCCGACCGCGTCCAGGCCCAGACCGGCATCCCCTACATCCTCCTCGACGGCAGCTTCGCCACCACCCCCGACACCTATCGGCGCTTCGGCGCGCTGATCGGCGAGGAGGCCCGCGCGGAGGAACTCGCGGCGGATGCGGAGGGCATCCTCGCCGAGGTGCGGGCGAAGGTCGGGGCCCTGCCCGAGGAGAAGCGGCCGCGGGTCTATTACGGGCGCGGCCCGCGCGGGCTCGAGACCGGGCTCGCCGGCTCGATCAACACCGAGATCCTCGACGTCGCCGGTGCGCGCAACGTCGCGGCGGCGGCGGGGCAGGGCGGGTTGACCGCGGTCTCTCCCGAGCAGGTCCTGGCCTGGAACCCGGACGTGATCCTGACCCTCGATCCCGCCTTCCGCGAGGGCCTCGCGCGCGATCCGCTCTGGAGCGGCCTCGCGGCCGTCAGGGCGGGGCGGATCTACCAGACGCCGCGGCTGCCCTTCGGCTGGTTCGACGCGCCGCCCGGGGTCAACCGGCTGATCGGCCTGCGCTGGCTCGCGGCGATCCTCTACCCGGACCTGTTCCCGCAGCCGCTCGCTGAGGCGACCCGCGACTTCTACCGGCGCTACTACCACGTCGCCCTCGACCCGGCGCAGGTCGACGCCCTGCTGGCCGGCGCCCGGCCGGGCGAGGGGAAGCCCCCTGAGGGCAAGCCCGCCGAGGCCCGGCCGTGACGCGCTCCGCCGCGCCCGCAGCCGCGGGCGTCGGGGCCGGGCGGCGCCTCGCGACCCTGGCGCGGCGGGCCGGCCCGCTCCTCGCGCTGGCGCTGCTGGCGCTCCTCTCCCTCTCGGTCGGCAAGTTCGGGGTCCCGGCCCGGGACGTGTTCGCGGTGCTCGGGGCCAAGCTCCTCGGGCTCGTCTCGGGGGTCGACCCCACCGCCCAGACCGTGGTGCTGCAGGTCCGGCTCCCCCGGGTCGCGGCGGCGCTCGTGGTCGGCGGGGCGCTCGCCGCGGCGGGCGCGACCTATCAGGGCCTGTTCCGCAATCCCCTGGTCTCGCCCGACATCCTCGGGGTCTCGGCGGGGGCGAGCCTCGGGGCGGTGCTCGGCATCTTCCTGGCGCTGCCCGTGGCGGCGATCCAGGGCCTCGCCTTCCTCGGCGGCCTCGGCGCCGTCGGGATCGTCTACGCGGTCGGCGCGGCGGTGCGCCGGCACGACCCGGTGCTGACCCTCGTGCTCGCCGGCGTCGCGGTCGGGGCGGTGCTCGGCGCGGCGATCTCGCTCCTCAAGGTCCTGGCCGACCCCTACAACCAGCTGCCCGCCATCACCTACTGGCTGCTCGGCAGCCTCGCGGCGGTCACCCTCGGGGATGTCGGGGCGATCCTGCCGGCGATCCTCCTCGGCCTGCTGCCCCTGGTCCTGCTGCGCTGGCGCATGAACCTGATGAGCCTCGGCGAGGAGGAGGCGCGGGCGCTCGGCGTCGAGACCCGGCTCCTGCGCCCGCTCTTCATCGCGAGCGCGACGCTGATCACCGCCGCGGCGGTCTCGGTCACCGGGGTGATCGGCTGGATCGGCCTGCTCGTGCCCCACGTCGCCCGCCTGCTCGTCGGGCCGGATTTCCGCCGCCTGCTCCCCGCCGCCCTGGTCCTCGGGGCCGGCTACCTGCTCGCCGTCGACCTCGCGGCCCGCACCCTCGCGGCGATCGAGGTGCCCCTCGGCATCCTCACGGCCTTGATCGGCGCGCCGTTCTTCCTCTGGCTGCTCGCCACCGCCCGCCGGGGCTGGGCGTGAGCGCGGAGGCAATGCTCCGGGTCGAGGCCCTCGCCTTCGGGTACGGCGCCCGCATCGTCGGCGCCGAGGTCAGCTTCGCACTCAGGGCCGGCGAGGTGCTGTGCCTGCTCGGGCCGAACGGCAGCGGCAAGACCACCCTGTTCAAGACCCTGCTCGGCCTGCTGCCGGCCCGGGGCGGGCGGGTCCTCGTCGACGGGCGCGACGTCGCGCGCTGGTCCCGGGCGCAGCTCGCCCGCGCCATCGCGTACGTGCCCCAGGCCCACACCGCCCTGTTCCCGTTCACGGTGCGCGACGTCGTGCTGATGGGGCGCGCCAGCCGGCTGCGGCCCTTCGCGGCCCCGGGCCGGGCCGACCACGCGGTGGCGGAGGCGGCGCTGGCGAGCCTCGGCATCGGGCACCTCGCGGGTCGGATCTACACCGAGATCAGCGGCGGCGAGCGCCAGCTCGCCCTGGTGGCGCGGGCGCTCGCCGGGGAGCCGCGCCTCCTCGTCATGGACGAGCCGACCGCGAGCCTCGATTTCGGCAACCAGGTGCAGGTGCTGGCCCAGATCCGGCGGCTCGCCCGCAGTGGCCTCAGCGTCGTCCTGTCGACCCACGACCCCGACCACGCCTTCCTGTGCGCCGACCGGGTGGTGCTGCTGCATGCGGGGCGCCTCGCGGCGCTCGGCACGCCCGAAGAGACCATCACCCCCGAGAGCCTGCGCCGGCTCTACGGGGTCGAGGTCGCGGTGGTGGCCCTGTCCGGGCAGCAGCGCTCGGTCTGCACGCCCGTGCTGCCCTGAGGCCGCGCGAACCCTCGGCGGAACGGAACCGCGCCCGAACCCGTTGCGGGGCCCGAACACAGGCCCGGAACTCCAGCTCCGAATTCCAGCCCCGAGCTCCCTGCGGGCGCTGCCCGGCATTCCGAGGACGACCCGGTGACCCGACCATGACCGAGCCTGCCAACGATCGACCCGTCAGCGTGGCTCTGGGTCTCGGCGGCCTCCTGCGGATCGGCGGCCGCGCGGTCGCGGTGGCGGATGTCCTGACGCTCCTCAACGCCATCCAGGCGACCGGCTCCGTCCAGGGCGTCGCCACCGAGCTCGAGCTCTCCTACCGGGCCGCCTGGGACCGGCTCCGCAACCTCGAGGCGGCGCTCGGCCACCAGCTCGTGCAGAAGACCCGCGGCCACGGCAGCGCCCTGACCCCCTTCGGATTGTCGCTGCGCCAGGTGCTGGGCGATGCCACCGCCGGGCTCGCGGCGGCGCTGGCGCGCGAGGGCCGGGCCGTCGAGGCGAGCCTCACCGCGCTCTTCACCGAGACGCCCCGCCGCCTCGCCCTCGCGGCGAGCCACGACCTCCTGCTGATGGAGGTGGTGGAGGCCCTCGGCGAGGGCGAGGTCGCGGTCGTCGGCAGCAAGGAGGCGGTGCAGCGCCTCCTCGACGGGCGGGCGGACGTGGCGGGCTTCCACCTCGGTGCCGAGCCCCTCTCCGCCTCGGGGCCGCCGTTCGCGGAACTCGCCGACAACCCGGGCCTGCGGGTGCTGCCGCTGTTCGAGCGCGAGCAGGGCCTGATGCTCGCCGCCGGCAACCCCCTGGGCATCCGCGCCTTCCCGGACCTCGCCGGCCGGCGCGCCCGCTACGTCAACCGGCAGAAGGGCTCGGGCACCCGGCTCTGGTTCGACCGGCTGCTTGCCGAGCACGCCATCCCGGCGGCCGAGGTCCAGGGCTACGGCGTCGAGGAATTCACCCATCAGGCGGTCGCCGCCGTGATCGCCACCGGCACCGCCGATGCGGGGCTCGGCGCCCGCTCGGCCGCCGAGCGGTTCGGCCTGCACTTCCTCAGCATCGGCTGGGAGACCTACTACCTCGCCGCGAGCGCGACGCTCCCGACCGAGGCCCTCGACCGTCTCGTCTCGGCGGTCGCCGCGCGGGCCGAGCGCAGCCCCGGCTACAAGGCGCCCCCGCGCTCCTGATCGGGCCCCTGATCGGGCCCCTGACGGGGCGCCTCCGCGACGCCGCCCGTCGCGGCGGACGCCCGCTGGACCGTCGAGCGGGCCGCGTCGATGGCGATGCGGGCGGCGCTGAGGCTGCGCGGCTCGGTCGGGCGGTTGAGGGCGTAGCGGGCGATATTGGCCGCGAGGCTGTCGATCTCGTCGGCCAGGAGAGCGAGCCGGCTCGCGTCGCGCAGGCGCCGCGCCTCCGAGCGGATCTCGAGGAGGCGCCCGGTCGCGATCTCGATCCGCTCCCGCCTGGCCCGCCACAGGCGCTGGCGCAACCACGCCAGCGTCGAGCCGATGCCGCCGCCCAGGAAGGCCACGAGGTAGATCCAGGTCTCGTAGCGCTCGATGAAGCCCTGCTGCTCGCGCTCGAAATAGTCGATCGCGCCCGGGTGGATCGGCAGCCGGGCGCTGGTGGCGGCGGCGGTGGTGTCGTAGGCCGGCGCCGCCATGTCGTTGGCCGCCGGCACGCCGTCGGCGAGGGCGCTGCGCAGCTCGAACAGATGCTCGGTCACCTCCGCGGCCACGCTGCGCGACAGGGTGGCGCGCCCCATCAGCCGGTAGGACGCGCCGATCGTCGCGATGTCCTCGGCCGGCAGCTTCGGGTTGCCGCCGAAGAGGCCCGCCGGCACGGTGACGGCCTGGAGGCGCGGCAGGCGGGCGAGGACCGCCGGCACGTCCGGCACGCCGAACAGGCTCACGGCCCGGCTCGCGCTCGCCTCCCGGACGATCCCGACGAGGCGCTGCGCCGCCGGGCTCGTCGGGGTGGTGAGCACCACCGCAGCCTCGATCCGGCCCTGCGCGAAGGCGGCGGCGAGGTCGCCCTCCTCGACCGGCACCAGGGCGACCGATCCCTCCGGCACCGGGCCGGCCGGGTTGTCGTCGAGGAGGTCGAGGCCGCTCGGCTCCAGGATCGCCCGGATCACGGCCCGGTCGGCCCCGCGGCGGGCGAGCGTGCCGAGCCGCTTGCCGGCAAGCTCCGGCAGGGCGCCGATCCCGGCCGATTCCGGGCTCGCCACCAGCGCCGCCTGCTCGCGCAGGACCGCGAGGGTCAGGCCGTTCGCCGGGAGCAGGATGTCGGGGCGGACCACCGCGAGATCGACCTTGCCGGCCTGCAGCGCCTCGGCGCTCTCGCGCACCCCGTCGAAGGGCACGATCCGGAGGCGCAGGTTCAGGCGCTTCTCGGCGAGCGCCGCCGCGTAGGCCCGCATCAGCGCCGGCTCGGTGCCGCCCTCCGGCGCCACCGCGATCGACAGGGTGGTGGGCCGCGACAGGTACAGGAAGGCCCCGAGCGCCACCGCGACGATCAGGCCGATGACGAGGATGCCGCGCTCGCGCTGAACCGTGGGCTTGGGCATCCGACCTGATCCGTTCCTCGTTCCGGCCGCGCGGGGGCCGCCCGCGGTCTCGCACGCGGCGGGCAGGAACGCGAACGGGGCGGATTCCGTCGCAGGCGCTCAGGCCGGGTCCGCGTCGATCCGGATCCGCAGCACCGCGTAGGGCGGGGTCTGCTCGTCCTTGCCGCCGTTGTATTCCGGGCGGCGGTTCACCTGCGCGGCCGAGATGTAGAGCCAGCGGTCCGGCGTGATCCAGAAGGTGTCGGCCCAGACCAGCCGCTCGTCGGAGGCGATCACCGTGATGGTGCCGTCCGGGTCGCGGCGGGCGACGGCGTTGTGCTCCTGCAGGCTGAGATAGACCCGGTCCTTCGAATCCGCGATCAGCCCGCCCGTCAGGCCCTTCTCGCCGAGATCCTCGACGCCCGCCGCGACCTCCGCGTCGGTGGCATCCGGGTCGAGGAGGATCGCCGCGTCGACGGCGTAGAGGCGCCGCCCGATCAGGGGCGCGTAATAGAGCCGTCGCCCGTCCGGGCTCAGCGCGATG
This sequence comes from Methylobacterium planeticum, assembly GCF_008806345.1. Classification (GTDB taxonomy): domain Bacteria; phylum Pseudomonadota; class Alphaproteobacteria; order Rhizobiales; family Beijerinckiaceae; genus Methylobacterium; species Methylobacterium planeticum. The sequence goes on from NZ_VZZJ01000030.1 coordinate 27,996, forward strand.
CCGTTGGCGCCGCCGCTCACCGGCTGGGCCTTGCCCGTCGGGGGCCGCAGCATCACGGGGCGCTTCTCCACGAACTTGACGACGCCCTTCTGCGACTTGGTGCTGGCATGCCCGTCGAGGCGCCGCACCACGCGGCCGCTCGCGAGGTCGACGGCGATGAGCGCGCCCTCCTCGCCCTGGCCCTGGTCGGTGATGTAGGCGAGCGCCCGCCCGTCGCGGATGTCCACCCGCAGGTCGTTGAGGGAGGAGGACGGGGTGATGCCGGCCTCGAGCGGCACTACCCGGGTGACCGCGTCGCGGGCGAGGTCGATCTGAAGCAGCTTGGCGCCACCCGGCACCGGCGGCCCCTTGCCCTCGGGCAGGCCGGCATCGAGGAGCCAGAGGGTGTCGTCGCGGTCGAAGACGCCGTTCGGCACGTGGAACAGGGCGGATTGCGGCCGGCTCCGGTCCGGCTCGTTCGCCGCCGCGCTCGGATAGGGCGTGACCGAGCCGTCCGGCGCCACCTCCGCCACCGTGATCGGGACCTCGGCGTTGAAGCGCGGCATCATCACGAAGACCCGGCCCCCGCGCGAGATCGCGAGGCCTGTGGGCGTCGAGGGGGCCTGGACGAGGTGGGCCAGCTCCATCGCGCCGGCGGGGCGGCTCGTCGCCGCTTCCCCGGTCCGGGTCGCGGGCGCCTGCGCCGCAGCCGGAAGGGTGGTGGCGAGGGCGGTGGCGGAGAGGCCGCCGGCGAGGAGGTCGCGTCGAAGGAGGGGCATGGGATCCTTGTGAGGGCGAACGGGGGCGTGCGGGGATCGGGGATCAGCCGCGGGGCGCGCCCGCCCGCCGCTTCAGGTCGATGGCGTGGATGGCGTCGCCCGCGGCGATGAACAGGCGGCGCCCGTCCGCACCGAAGGTGAGGTTCGCGGCGGCCTTCGGGGTCGCGATCCGGCCCAGCGGCGCGGCGTCCGGCGCGTAGATGCGCACCCCATCCTCGCAGGCCGCGTAGAGGTTCCCGGCCGCGTCGACCGCGAGGCCGTCGGGGGCACCGGATTCGAGCGCGGCGAAGGTGCGCTTCGCCCCGAGGCTCTGGTCGGGCCCGACCGCGAAGGCCAGGATCGTGCGCGCCGCCTCCGGATTCAGGGCCGCGCTCGCGTCGCTGACGTAGAGGACGCGCCCGTCCGGCGCGAAGGCGAGGCCGTTCGGCTGCCCGACCGCGTCCGTCATGGCCCTCAGCGTTCCCGCGGGATCGATCCGGTAGACGCGGCGGGCGGCCTGCGCCGGCTCGGCGACCAGCCCCTCGTCCGCCTGCCGGATGCCGAAGACCGGGTCCGTGAACCAGAGCGCCCCGTCCGACGCCAGGGCGACGTCGTTCGGGGCGTTCAGGGGCTTCCCGCCGAAGCTGTCGGCCAGCACGGTCAGGCGCCCGTCCGCCTCCCGCCGCACCACGCGCCGGCCCCGATGCTCGCAGGTGACGAGGCGGCCCCGCGCGTCGAGGGTGTTGCCGTTGGCGTTGTTCGAGGGATCGCGCAGGGTATGCACCCGCCGCTCCGCGTCGAGGATGCCGATCCGGTTCGCCCGCACGTCGCTGAAGACGAGGCCGCCGAGCGCCGGGGCCCAGCACAGGCCCTCGCACCAGCGCGCGCCCCGGTGCAGCACCTCCAGCCGGGCGCCCGGGTCGATCACGGCATCGAGGCGCGGATCGAGGCGGAGCACCACGGGCGCGGCCTGCGCGCCGCGGGGCAGGGCCGCGAGTCCGAGCAGATCGAGGCCCGCCGTCGCGAGGCCGGAGGCCAGGAAGTCGCGCCGTCTCATGCGTGTCGTCCCATGCTTGCCGACGCGGGGGTCCCGGGCGGGTGGTCTCGGGCGGGTGGTCTCGGGCGGGTGGTCTCGAGCGGGTGCGTTCGGGCCGGCCCTGGCGACCCCGCCTCCCGGTCCCAACGCCGGGCCGGCGGAGACGATCCGGACGCCTCCGCGGCGATGCGCGGAGGCAAGAGGGTCACGGGCGACAAAATTGCGCGGAAGAAACCGCGTGTCGGTCGCGAACTGTCCTGCCCGCTCCCCGGTTGGTGACAGGACCGTAGCGGTGTCGCCGCGGACAGTTGGAGTGCCGCGTGCCGATCGAAGACCTCGCCGAGTCCGCCCAATTCAACCACGCGGGGCGGAGCCGGGAGCCGCTGCGGGCCGTCGTCGGGATCCCGGTCCGCAACGAGGCCGAGCGGATCGAGGCCTGTCTCCTCGCCCTGCAGGCGCAGCAGACCGCGCCGGACCAGGCGTTCGGGGTGGTGCTGTTCCTCAACAACTGCACGGACGCGACCGCCGCCGTGGTGGCGCGCCTGCGCCCGCGCCTGACCTTTCCGCTCCGGGTGGTCGAGCGGACCTTCGCGGGGGCGCAGGCCGGCTGGGCCCGGCGCGCCGCCATGGAGGCGGCGGCTTCCTGGCTCGAGACCGAAGCGCAGGCCGAAGCGGAGCCGCGGCCCGCATCGGAGCCCGCGCCCGAGCCCGCGATCCTCACCACCGACGCCGACAGCCGGGTGCCGCCCCACTGGATCGCCCGCAACCTCGCGGCGCTCGCCGCCGGGGCGGATGCGGTGGCGGGGCGGATCGCCCTCGACGCGGAGGACGCCGCGCGCCTTCCCGACGCGCTCCACGCCCGCGGCCGCCTCGAGGGCGCCTACGAGGCGCTGCTCCTCGAACTCGCGGCCCGGCTCGATCCGGACCCGCACGACCGCTGGCCCTGCCACGGCACTGCCTCCGGCGCCTCCCTCTGCGTGCGCCTCTCGGCCTATCGCCGGGCCGGCGGCATGCCGGCCCTGCCGGTGGGCGAGGACCGGGCCTTCGTGGCGCGGCTCGCCGCGATCGACGCGCGGCTGCGCCACTGCCCGGACCTCACGGTGATCACCTCTGGCCGGCTCGACGGGCGCGCCCCCGGGGGTGCCGCGGACACGATGCGCCTGCGCTGCACCGAGCCCGCCTCGCCCTGCGACGGGCGCCTCGAAGCCCTGCCGCGGGCCCTGTTCCGCATCCTGTGGCGCCGACGCCTGCGCGGGCTGCACGGGCGCGGCGCGCTCGCCCGGACGATCCTGTGGGCGCCCCTCCTCGGCGTGAAGCGGGCGGAGGCCGAGCGGATCGGGGCCCTCGTCTCCTGCGGGGCGGCACTCGCGGCGATCGAGGCGGCGAGCCCGCGCCTCGTCGACCGGCCGCTGACGCCCGCGGAGCTCGAACCGCAGATCCGTCGGGCCGGGGCGCTCCTCGCCCTCGTCCGCACGGCGCGGCGGCTGCGCGACGGGCCGGCCCGGATCGCGGCCCTGCGGGCGCTGACGCGCGGGAATCCTGCGCCCGGGGCCGGCACCGCGCCCTCGCCGGAGGGGGGCGGCATCGGATGAGGCAGGATCGCATGAGGGCTTCCCGGTCGAGGCGATGCCGCTGACCTACTCCGTGCAGAAGCACGCCGCGCGCCGGCTGCACTACGACCTGCGCCTCGAACTCGGCGGCGTCCTGAAGAGCTGGGCCATCACCCGGGGCCCGAGCCTCGATCCCGCCGAGAAGCGCCTCGCCGTGCCGGTGCCCGACCACGGGCTGGACTACGCCTTCTACGAGGGCATCATCGCGCCCGGCCAGTACGGGGCCGGCGCGGTGCTGCTCTGGGACCGCGGCACCTGGGAGCCGGAGGGCGAGCCCGGAGCGGCGCTCGCGGCGGGCGCCCTCGGCTTCACGCTGAACGGCTTGAAGCTCAAGGGCCGCTGGCAGCTGCGCCGGATGCGGCCGCGCCCGCGCGAGCGGCAGGCCGCCTGGCTGCTGATCAAGGCCCGGGACGAGGCCGCCCGCGCGGCCGGCGCGCCGGACGTGCTGGAGGCCGAGCCGCGCTCGGTCCTCAGCGGGCGCACCGTCGAGGAGATCGCCGCGCAGGCGCAACCGAAGGATACGACAGGGTGAGACGCGAGTATTCCGGACAGGCCCTGCGCGCGGCTGCGCGGGAGGCCGCGCACCGCGCCGCAGACCGCGCCGCGGGCCAGGACCACGACGGCGGCTTCCCGGCGGAGGACGTCGCCGACCTCGCCCGGCTCGGCCTCCTCGCCGGCCCCGTGCCCCGGCGCGCGGGCGGCGCCGGCCTCGGCGAGGAGCCGGGCGCGGCCGACCTCGCGGCGGTGCTGCGCCGCGTCGGCGCCGGCAGCCTCGCCCTCGGCCGCATCTACGAGGGCCACGTCAACGCGCTCCAGCTCGTCGCCCGCTACGGCGACGCCGCCCAGCGCGAGACCCTGTTCCGGGATGCCCGCGACGGGCACCTGTTCGGGGTCTGGAACACCGAGCCGGGGCAGGGGGGATTGGCGCTGCGGCCGGAGGCGGGCGGGTTCCGGCTCGAGGGCCGCAAGACCTTCGCGTCGGGGGCGGGCCGGATCACCCGCGCCCTCGTCACGGCCCGGACCGAGCCCGGCGCGCCGCCCCTGATGCTCGTCGTGCCGCTCGCGCCGGACACGCGCCACGACCTCTCGGACTGGCGCGCCCACGGCATGCGGGCCTCGGCCACGGGCGCCCTCGACTTCACGGGGCTGCGGGTCGGGCCCGAGACGATCCTCGGGGAGCCGGACGATTACCACCGCCAGCCCCACTTCTCGGGGGGCGCCTGGCGCTTCGCCGCGGTCCAGCTCGGCGGCATCGACGCGGTGCTCGACGCCTGGCGCGGCCATCTCGCGGCGACCGGGCGCGGCGTCGATGCCCACCAGCTCGCCCGGCTCGGCGAGGGGGCGCTCGCCGCCGAGACGGCGCAACTCTGGGTGAGCCGCGCGGCCGAGATCGTCGCCGAGGACCGGCTCGCGCCCGACGCCGTCGTGGCCTATGTCAACCTCGCGCGCCTCGCCGTCGAGCGCGCCGGCCTCGAGGTGCTGCAGCTGGCCCAGCGCTCGGTCGGCCTCCAGGGCTTCCTGCGCGACCACCCGCTGGAGCGCCTCGCGCGCGACCTCGCGACCTACCTGCGCCAGCCCGCCCCCGACCGGGCGCTGGTCGGCGCCGCCGGCCACGTCCTGGCGGCCGGGGCGGCGTCCGGCGACCTCTGGGCCGATCCCGGGGCGGCGGCCTGATGCGGGCCGACGCGTTCCTGGCCCGGGCCGGGCGCCTGCCCGTCGGCAGCCTGCGCGACCTCACCGGGGGCGGGGGCCTCGTGGTGGTGGCGCCCCATCCCGACGACGAGAGCCTCGGCTGCGGCGGCCTCATCGCGGCGGCGGCGGCGGAGGGGCTGCCCGTGCGCCTCGTCGTGGTCAGCGACGGCGTCGGCTCGCACCCGAACTCGCGGAGCCATCCGCCGGCGCGCCTGCGCGATCTGCGCGAGGCCGAGACCCTGGCGGCGGCCTCCGCCCTCGGCCTCGCCCCGGCACGGGTCCGCTTCCTGCGCCTGCCGGACCGGGCGGTCCCGGGGGCCGGGCCGGAGGCCGAGGCGGCGGCGCGCACGATCGCGGAGACGGCGCGGGAATGCGGGGCCGGCGCCCTCTTCGTCACCTGGGCGCACGACCCGCATTGCGACCACCAGGCCGCCGCCCGCATCGTCGCCCTGGCGCGCCGGCTCTGCGGGGCGGTCCGGGTCCATGCCTACCCGGTCTGGGGCTGGAGCCTTCCCGCCGGGACGGAGGTCGGGCCGGAGCCCGCGGGTCTGCGGCTCGACGTCTCCGCGCACGCCGCCGCCAAGCAGGCGGCGATCCGGGCGCACCGCTCGCAGGTCACCGACCTGATCGCCGACGACCCCGAGGGCTTCCGGCTCGAGCCCGCGATGCTCGCGCGCTTTGCCGGTTCTCACGAGATCTTCCTCGACGTACCGCCGGAGACCGAGCCGTGAGCCGCCGCGCCAACTCCCTCACGCCCGCCTATTTCGCCGAGCTCTACGCCCGCGACCCCGACCCCTGGCGCTTCGCCACCAGCGATTACGAGCGCGGCAAGTACGCGGCGACCCTCGGGGCCTTGCCCCGCGCCCGGTACGCGGCGGCCCTTGAGGTCGGCTGCTCGATCGGCGTCCTGACCCGGGCGCTGGCCCCGCGCTGCGACGCGCTCCTCGCCCTCGACGTCGCGGAGGCCGCCCTCGACCAGGCCCGCGCCCGCTGCGCCGGGGCGCCCCACGTCGGCTTCGCGTGCCGCCGGGTGCCGGACGCGTGGCCCGAGGGGCGCTTCGACCTGATCCTCCTGTCGGAGGTGGTCTACTACCTCGATGCCGCCGATGTCGGACGCCTCGTCGCCCGGGTGCGCGGGGCGCTGGAGCCCGGCGGCGACATCGTCCTGGTGCACTGGACCGGCGAGACCGACTACCCCTTGAGCGGCGACGAGGCGGCCGAGCTCTTCATCGCCGGCAACCGGGACTTCGCGGGGGCCGACGCCTTCGCCACTCTCGAGCGCCAGGACCGGGCCGAGCGATACCGCCTCGACGTGTTGCGCGGCGCCGCGGCCTAGCCCGCCCGCAGGAGAGCCGTGGCGATGGCCGCCCGCTCGGCCGGCAGCGGGCCCTCCGCGACGGGCCGGCCGGCCCGGCGGTACCAGTAGGCGGCGTTGCCGAGATCCCCCTCGGCCCGGTGCAGGTGCGCGTGCACCCAGGCCGCATCCGGTCCCTCCGCCTCCTGCGCCAGGGCGTGGGCGCGGTCGAAGCCCGCCGGCCCGCGCTCGGCCCACCACAGGGCGGCGAGCGGGGCGGGCAGGTCCGGCGGGGGCGCGGCGTCGGCGAGGGAAGCGCGGAAGCGGTCGGGATCCATGCGGGGTCAACGCGGTCGCGCGCCCGGGGATGCGCACCCGGGGATGCGCGCGATCACCGGCCCGCGACCCGCTCCGGCATCCAGCGCCCGCGGCGCTGGCGCTCGGACCAGGCGTAGCGGGCATCGGCCTCGAGGTGGTGCAGGTGGTCGCCGAGGCGGTTGCGCTCGAGCCAGGCGAGGGCCGCTTCCAGCTCCGGCAGGGTCATGGTGGCGCGGCCCTTGCCGAGGACGCGCTTCAGCACGGCGTTGTAGCGGTGGACGAGGCTGCCGCCGCGGGGCAGGCGCAGGTTCGCCTCGTCCTCCACCGCCTGCGCGGCAACCTGCGCGCTGAGCCGCTGGCGCAGCGCCCGCTCGGTGAGCGACGGGGGTTCGACGAGGACAGGCGCAATCCCAGCCGCGCCGGCGCCCCGCGCGGGCTCGGGCGTGCGCGGGCGCAGCAGGGCGTAGCGCAGGCCGAGCGCGTTGCTCTCCAGCGGCGTGATCCCGCCCGGATCGTCGTCGCGCCAGACCTCCCGCTCGGGGTTGAGGGCGCTCGGCGGCCGATCCGGGCGCGGCCGGGCGGCGTGGCCCTGCTCCGCCTCGAGCTCGGCCCGGAAGCGGGCGAAGAGCGGGTCGTCGGGGTGGAAGACCAGGGCCTGCTGGCCCGCATAGGGCCCCGCATGCGGGTCGACCCGGGTGGCGCGCGCCAGCATCTGCTCCAGCCAGGGCCGCGAGCGGATATGGGTCAGGGCCGCCACCACCGCGACCTCGGGGGCGTCGAGCCCCTCATAGGCCATCGCCACGGTGACGAGCACGGCGGGCTCGGGCCGCAGCCGGAAGGCCGCGAGGGCGCCGGCCGCGTCCTGGGCCGAGGAGGTGGCGAGGCGCACGTCCCGCTCACCCTGCTCGGCCGGCATCCAGGCGCGCAGGGCCGCGAGGTAGCGGCGGGCGCTCGCCTGATCGGGGGCGACGACCAGGAGCTTGCCGAGGCCCGGCGCCGCCTCGCCCGCCCCGAGGCCGCGCTCCCGCCGGCGCCGGGCACGCAGCCGCCGCGTCGCGTGGAACGCCTCGCTCAGGAGATCGCTGGCGAAGCCCGTCCGCAGGGCCGTGAACAGGGCGGGGCGCGTCGTCGCCCGCACGCCCCCGCCGGAGAGCCGGTGCGGGCCGACGCGCGACTGCCCGGCGGCGCGGCCGCCCTCGAGCCAGCTCGCCTCGCCGTCGAGGGCCCCGAAATTCACCGGCAGCACCGCCCGCTCCGCGAGCGCCTGCGCGCGCGAGTAGCCGATCACCGCGAGGCCCGGCGCGTCGAGGTCGATCATCGGCGGGGCGCCCGCGGAGGCCGGGTGGTAGGGCAGGCCGAGGATGCGGCGCCCGTCCGCCCGCTCCAGGGTGCCGGAGAGCAGGAGGCGGCAGGCCGCCGCCGCCAGGAGCGGGCGCATCGCCCGGCTCCAGGCCCCGGCCTCGTCGTCGTCCGGCTCCTCGCCCCGGCGCGCCGCCGGCATCGGCAGGTGGTGGACCTCGTCGACGACGAGGAGCGTGCGGTGGCGCCGCGCCTCGGCGAGGTGCAGCCCGGGCGCCGCCGCCACCGCCTGGTAGGTGGTGACGTAGCCCGACAGCCCCCGGGCCGGGTCCGGCTCGTTGTCGGCGGCGCGCAGGCTGGCGGCGTGGCCGAGGGCCCGGCGCCAGACCGGGTCCGCGAAGGCCTCCTCCGCCTGCAGCCGCAGGGAGTCCCGGGGCACCACCCAGACCACGCGCTCGATCCGCCCGGCCGGGATCAGGTGCGCGGCGGCGATCACGGGGAGCAGCGACTTGCCGCCCCCCGGCGTCACCGCCGCCAGGATGTCGGTGACGTCCCGGGCCTCGCCGCTCGCGATCGCGGCGACGAGGGCGCGGAGCGTGCGCTGGTGCGCGCGGAACGGGGGATGCGCGGTGCTCAAGACACCGCGACGCTGCGAGGGACGACCATGGCGCCAACCTGCCGGAACGCGGCCGGCTTGTGAATCCCTCGACGGCGCCCGATCCGGCCCGGGCCGTCGATATCGGGGCGAGCCCCCCATCGGTTGACGCTTTCCCCGAAGCCCTTGCGGCGCCGCGTTCGTGCGCGAGCGCCGACGCTCTCAAGGCGCCGCCCCAGGTCCCGGGCCCCGCGCCCCGCCGCCCCCGGCCGGGCGCGGGGCCGGGCTCAGGAGCCCTGGCGCGTGCGCCGCGCCGGGCCCGCCGTCTTGCCGACGCGCGTGCTCCGGGTCCGCCCCGGCTTGCCCCCCGGCTTGCCCCCCGGTTTGCCCCTCGGCTTGCGGGCGGGCTCGTCCGCGCGTTCCGGCGGGCGGCCCGCGCCCTCGCTTCGGCGCTCCGCATGGGCATCGAGGAAGCCGCGGCAGGCGGCGAAGCTCGTCTCGGTCTCGGGCGGGCAGGCGAGGCCCCTCCGCTCGGCAAGCGACCGGGCGAAGCGCAGCATGGCCGGGCTCGGCGGCCGCTCGCCCCCGGGCGGCCCGGCGCCCCCCGGGGCACGCGCCCCGGCATGCAGGTCGAGGAAGGCGCGGCAGGCCCCCGCATGGGTCCGGTAGTCCCGCGGCAGCGCCAGCCCCTTCCGGTCCGCCACCGCCTCCGCGAAGGCCACCATGGCGGGGGTCGGCGGGCGCACCTCGCGGGCCCCGCCCCGGCCCGGCCCGGACCCCCGCGCGGGCTCCGGCGCCAGGCTCGGATCGAGTTCGAGGACGGGCGAGCCCGCGATCGCGGCGATCAGCTCGTCGAGGCGGACCCGCGTGCGCCGCCGGAAGGCGTCGGCGCGCCGCTCCGCCTCGGCCCGGGTCGCCGCCCGGCCGATCTCGGCGAGCTCCGCCTCGAACACCGCCCGGCCGACCGGGTCGCCGTAGGCGGGAAACACCCGGCGCACCGCCGTCATGAAGGCGAGCCCGACCTCCGTTACCGTGATGGCCGGGTCCTTGCCGGTGTTGAGGGCGACGTAGTGGCTCTTGAGCAGCTTCGGCAGGATGGCGTCGCGGGTCGCCGCCGTGCCGAGGCCCTTCGGCTCGTTCGGGTTGACCGGGTTCTCCAGCGCCCGCTTCACCGCCGGGTCCTCGACCTGGTCGATCAGGCGGCCCATCACGACGGGCAGCTCGCCCCGGGTGATACGGCGGGGCGGCTCCGTGACGGCGGTCTCGACCCGGGCCTCGGTGGCCGTCGCGTCCTCCCGGTCCCGCACGGCCGGCAGGCGCCCGAGGGGCGCCGGGTCGTCGCGCCGGGCCTTGCCGGGCACCGTGTCGGCCCCGTCCTCGGCCTCCGCCCCGTAGAGGGCGCGCCAGCCCGGCGCCTTGACGACGGAGCCGGTGACGGTGAACCGCGTCCCGCCGAGCGGCGTCGCGACGTCCGCCGACACGCTCGTGCGCGCGTCGATCCCGTCGGGCAGGTGCGCGGCGAGATAGGCCTTGGCGACGAGGTCCCAGAGCCGGGCGAGGTCCGCCCCGAGGCTGCCGGGCCGGGGCATCTTGCGCAGGGGCACGATGGCGTGGTGCTCCCCCGGATCCTTGACGTAATGGCCCTTCGGCCCGCGGCGGAACACCAGGGCGCCGGGCTCGGGCACGTGGCCGGCGAGATCGGGCGCGGCCTCCGCGAGGCCCCCGAGGATCGCGGCGGCGTCGCCGGTCTGGCTTTCGGGCAGGTGTTCGGATTCCGTGCGCGGATAGCTGAGATAGCCCTGGTCGTAGAGGTCCTGGGCGAGCCCCGCCGTGCGCTGCGGGTCCCAGCCGAAGCGCTTGGCGCAGCGGCGCGCCAGGGTGTCCTTGGAGAACAGCTTCGGGGGCGCCCGGCGCACGTCCCGGTCCTCGACCCGGAGCGGGCCGGACCAGCCCTCGGCGGCGGCCCGGATCGTCTCGGCCATGGCCGCGTCGAAGATGCGCTCCTTCGGGGCGTGCCACAGGGTCAGCGCGGCGCCGGATTCGGTGGCGAGCGTCAGCGCCACCTTGAAGAAGTCCCGCGGCACGAAGGCCCGGATCCGCGCCTCGAGGTCGGCCAGGATCGCCAGCGTCGGCGTCTGCACCCCGCCGAAGCGCCAGGGCTCGCGGAAGGCGGGCGGGCGCAACCGCAGCGAGATCGCGCGGGTGCCGTTCAGCCCGAGATGGTAATCCTCGTATTGGCGGCAGAGTGCCTCCAAGTAGGCGGCGTAGTCGCGCTCCCCGGAATCGGGCTCCCGCGCCAGGGCCGCGAAGGCCCGGCGGATCGAGACGTCGTCGAGCGCCCCGAGCTTGAGCCGGTCGACCCGGCCGCGCCAGCCGAGATGCTCCAGCACCTCCCAGGCGATCATCGAGCCCTCGCGCCCGGGATCGGTCGCGATGATCACCCGGTCGACCCCGTCGAGGGCCCGCTTGATCGCCGCGACCTTGCCCGCATGGGATTGCCCGGAGCGGTTCGCCCCGTAGCCCACCGGGATCGTGTCGAGCACGATCGGCAGCGCGTCGAGCCGCCAGGGTTTCCATTCGGGCCGGATCTGCCCCGGCTCCTCGGCCGACAGCAGGTGCCCCTCCGCCGCGACGCAGACCGTGTCCGGCGACTTGAAGAAGCGCTGCAGCTGGCGCATCGCCGAGGGCTTCTCGAAGAAGAACAGCGTGCGCCCGGACGCGCGCGGCGCCCCGCCCGCCCGCCGGGCAGCCGCGCGCTGCGGCGGCGCCCGGCGGGAGGCCGGGCGATCGGCGGCCTGAGGTGTCATCGGGTCACGCGACCCGGACGGGGCGGGTGGGCTAGGATGGGCCGGCGGACCATGGATCAAATCCAACGTCGCTGCTTGCGCGAAGACGCGCATCTGTTCATGAATTGTTCCGATAAGAGCCCAGGAAACGCCCGGGCGCAAGGGGGCTGATCGGCGGATGTCGTCACGATCTCAGGTTGTGCCCACGGCGAGGCTGGCGGAGCCCCCCGCGCCGGTCCTGGAACCCCGCCCGCACCAGCGCGCGGCGCGCGCCGCGATCCTGGCCGCCCGGGCGGTGGGCCGGCCGGGCTTTCTCCTCGGCGACATGACCGGCCTCGGCAAGACGCTCTCGGCCTGGAGCGCGCTCGCCGCCATGCCGGAGCCGGAGGTGCTGATCCTCTGCCCCAAGGGCGCGATGCCGCAATGGCGCCGCACCATCGCGCTCTCGGGTCTCGCCCCGAAGGCCGTCACCCTGCTCAATTACGAGCGCACCAAGTCGCTGATGGCACCGCCCGCGGCGAGCACCCGACGCTCGACCCGGGCCAGGAACAACGAGCTCGCCAAGCACGGGCAGCTGAAGCGGAGCTGGCCTCTCGTCGTCTTCGACGAGAGCCACCGCATTCGCAACCCGTATGCCCAGCAGAGCCTCGTCTGCCGGCAACTCTCTGATGCGGCACGCTTTTCCATCTATCTCAGCGCCACCGCCGGGCAGGCCCCGCACGAGCTGTCCTATCTCGGGCGGCTCCTCGGCGCGGCGGTCGAGCGGCCGACCGAGAGCCTCGCGGAATTCCGCCTGCTGATGCAGCAGCTCAAGATCGGACGCGCCAAGGGCCGCTGGGTGAACTGGTCCTGGGAGGCCAATGCCCGCGATTGCGCCGTGATGGCGGACCTCCTCTACAGGGGTCCGCGCGCCATCGGGCTGCGGCGGCGCCCCGGCGACATCGCGGGCTGGCCCGAGGTCCAGCGCGAGCTCGCCCCCACTGCCCTCGGGCGCGACGAGCGCCGCCTCTACGACGCGACCTGGCGCGAGTTCCGCCGGGAATGGGGCCTCCTCGGGGGCAGCACCCGGCGTCCGGCCGGCTGGGCCGCGGATCTGCGCTTCCGCCAGAAGGCGAGCCTCCTGCGCACCGCCGGCAGCGCCGACTTCGCCGAACTGCTCCTCGAGGCCGACGAGCAGGTGGCGATCTCGGTGGCGTTCCTCGAGACCGGCACCGCCCTGGTCGAGACCCTGCGGGGCCGCGGCTGGCGGGTCGGCGCCATCAACGGCACGCAGGGCGGCGAGGAGAACGAGGCGGTCCGCCTCGCCTTCCAGGGGGGGGCCCTCGACGCGGTGGTGTTCACCGTCACCGAGTCGATCTCGCTCCACCGCAACGAGATGCCGGGGGGCGAGCGGGTCCGCGCGCTCCTCGTCCACGACATGCGCCACAGCGCGATCCAGCTCGCCCAGATCGAGGGGCGCTGCCACCGGGACGGCGAGGCCGCGACGATCTACTACGCCTTCGCGGAGGACACGGTGGAGGAGGCGATCGCCGCCACCGTGGTGCGGCGGATGCAGGCGATGGACGCGATGGCGGGCGAGGATACGGCACTTCTCGACACGATCATCGATTGCATGGATAGAGCCTGCGAGGAACGTCCATGACCCTGCGCGACCCCGGATCCGCCGAGACGGAGCCGGGCGCGCCCGCTCCGCGGACGGTCCCACCCGGACCAGCGCCCCGTCCGGACAGAGAAAGTAGCCCGATGGAACCTCCGGTCCCGATCACCTTCGAGCAGATCCGCGAGCGCGCCTACGAGTTGTGGGAGCGCAATCACCGGCCCGAGGGGCTGGAGATCCGGTTCTGGCTCCTGGCCGAGCGCGAGCTGAAGGCCGAGCGCGACCGCAAGCGGACCGAGGCGACGGAAGCCGGCGCCGAGACGGCCTCGGCGGAGGAGAATCCGGTGGAGCGGCGCGCCCGGAGCACCGCCGCGCGCTGAGCGGACTGGCTCCGGCGCACCGGCCGTGCGTTGATGCTCCGGTCGCCGCTCCGACGCCCCCGGGGAGGCCGGTGCGGGATCGACAGGGGGATCGATGGCCCGCAAGCGCGTTCAACTGACGGTTGATCTTCTGGTCGATGCCGTCGCCCGGCTGGGCCTCCCGCCACGCTCCGTCGACATCGAGGGCCTGCGCGCCCACCTCGAACTCCCCGAATTCGGCGGCACCGTCGACGATGCCCGCGTCGCCAGCGCCCTGCGGGCGATAGCGGCCCGGCGCGCTTTCGCGGAGCGCGGCGTCGCCGCGATCGCCCGGGCGGTGCCCGCCCTGAAGGCCGCGGCCACGAACGACAACCGCCTCGCCTGGACCATCCGGCTGGCGATCCCGCTCCTCGACGACGGCCGCATGGAGCTTCGCATCGAGACCGTGCCCGACGGCGCGGCCTCCGAGATCCTCGACGGCATGGCCGAGCGGAACGACGCGACTTGGCGCCTCGACGGGCTGCGCGAGGCCGTCAAAGCCGTCTCGGCGCAGGCGAGCCGCGCCCTGCGCAAGCCCGTCGACCGGCTGCGCGAGACCATCCTGGCGGACCTGCGCGAGGTCGGCGCCGACGCCGCCACCTATATCGAGCACATGGACCGGTCGCTGCGCTCGCGCCAGTTCCGCCTCGGTCCGAACCTCGCCCGCTCGCTGAGCGACACCCTGATCCCGGTCCGGCGACGCGCCAAGGTTGTGGCCCGCCAGGATTCGCGCCTGCGGCGCCTGCGCGATCAGGTCGGTTTCGGGGCCTATATCGAGACGTTCCGGACGGCCCGAAACCTCAACCGGCGCATCATCTTTCACATGGGCCCGACGAATTCGGGCAAGACCTTCGCAGCGCTCGCCGCGCTCACCGCGGCCAGAACCGGGACCTACCTCGCGCCGCTCCGTCTCCTCGCCCTCGAGAATTACGAGACCCTGGTGGAACGGGGCCTGACGGCCGGCATGGTGACGGGGGAGGAGGTGCTCGGCGCCGACAAGCCGACCCATACGGCGCGCACCATCGAGACCGCCGATCTGACGCGCGCCCTCGACGTGGCGGTGATCGACGAGATCCAGATGCTCGCCGACCCCGACCGCGGCTGGGCCTGGACCAACGCGCTGTTCGGCATCCCGGCCCGGACCGTGATCGTCTGCGGCTCGGACGACGCCCTGTCCTACGTGCGCCGCGCGGCCGAGGCCGCCAATGAGTCACTGGAAGTTGTAAATTTCGTACGCAAGACGCCCCTCGTCCTCCTCGACGAGGCCGTGCCCCTCGAGAAGGTCGAGCCCGGCGACGCCGTCGTGGCCTTCTCCCGCCGCGCCGTGCACGAGAATCGCGAGATCCTGGTCTCCCGCGGCCACAGCGTCGCGACGATCTACGGCGCGCTCTCGCCCGAGGTGCGGCGGGCGGAGGCCGCGCGCTTCCGCACCGGAGAGGCGAACGTCCTCGTCACGACCGACGCGATCGGGATGGGGCTCAATCTCGGGCCGCTGAAGCGGATCGTGTTCTCGGCAGTGCGCAAGTGGGATGGCACCGGCGAGCGCGCGCTGACGAACTCGGAGATCCGCCAGATCGCCGGGCGTGCCGGCCGCTTCGGCCACCAGGAGGTCGGCTACGTCGCGGCGACCGACGAGACCGGCATCGAGCCGATCCGGACCGCTCTCGGCGGCGCGCCGACGGCGCCCGCCGCCGATACCCGCTTCTTCGTCAGGCCCGACTTCATCGCGATCAATTCAGTGGCGCAGGAGATGCAGACCGACAGCCTCGCGGAGGTCCTGACGCATTTCGCCCGCGCGACCTTCTATGCCGGGTCTCCCTTCCAGCCCTCGGCGCTCGAGGAGATCCTCGAAGTCGCCCGCGTGGTCGACCGGGCGCGCCTGCCGATCCAGGAGAAGTTCGCCTTCTCGGTCTGCCCGATCGACCGGCGCGACGAGGTCTCGATGGGCCTGTTGGAGCGGTGGACGCAGGCGCGGGCCGGCCGTCTCACCGTGCCGGCGCTGCGGGCGAATCTCAGCGGGCAGCTCGATTATCAGGAGCGGACGGTGAAGCTCGCGAGCGCCTATCTCTGGTTGTCGCGTCGCTTCCCCGAAACCTTCGACGAGGTCGAGGCGATCCGCCAGATGCGCAGCCGCGCGAACGGCGTCATCGAGCAGCATCTGCGCGAGACCGCGACCCGCAAGGCGGAGCGACGGTCTCGGCGCGGTGCCGGAGCCCGCTAGGTCAGGCCGCGAAGGGCGCGAGGGTGATGCCGGCGCCTTCGAGGCGCTGCCGCACCGCGCGGGCCGTCGACACCGCGTGCTGGGTATCGCCGTGCACGCAGATCGAGCGGATCGGCGTGCGGAGCCGCCGTCCGGATGCGGTGATGATCGCCCCTTCCTCAACCATCGCGAGCACACGGCTCGCCGCTTCCTCGGCGGCATCGATCATCGCCCCTGGATCACCGCGCGCGATCAGCTGACCATCCTCGGTGTAGCCGCGATCGGCGAAGATCTCCTGGTGCACCGCGAGGCCGGCAGCCTCGCCGGCCGCCACCTGGGCCGACAGGGCGATGGCGAGGAGCGCGAGCCCCGGGTCGACGGCCCGCACGGCCTGGGCGATCGCCTCTGCGACCTTCGGCTCCGCCGCCGCGAGGTTGGCCAGGGCCCCATGCGCCTTCACGTAGGAGATGCGATGGCCCGCATAGGCCGCGAGCGCCTGCGCCGCGCCGACCTGATAGGCGACAAGGTGCTCGATCTCGGGTGCGCTGAAGGGGATCCGGCGCCGCCCGAAGCCCCAGAGATCGGGAAAGCCCGGATGCGCTCCAACCGCGACGCGCCTGGTCTTGGCGAGCGCGAAGGCCGTCGCCATGATCTCCGGGTCCCCAGCATGCAACCCACAGGCGACATTGGCCGACGTCACCACGCCGAGCATCGCCGCGTCGTCGCCGCAGCGATAGCTGCCATAGCCCTCGCCGAGATCGGCATTGAGATCGACGCTCGGCATGGTTTCTCTCCCTTCGTCCGGGACGGGGCCGCCCGCCATCAGGCGGAGGCCGGCGCCGCGATCGGCTTTGCTGACACGGTTTCGCCGTCCGCCTCAAGCTCCCGGCCGGCGGTCTCGGGCAGCATCAGCGCCGACACGATCACCAGGAGATAGCCGGCGACCGCCATCGTTCCGATGGCGACCCCGAGTGTCAACGTGGCGCTGAGGTAGCCGACGAGCGCGGGGCAGACGGCACCGACCGCGCGCCCGAAATTGTAGCAAAAGCCCTGGGCGGAGCCTCGCACCCGGCTCGGGAACAGCTCGCTCAGGAAGGCGCCCATGCCGGAAAACACGCCCGAGAGGAAGAAGCCGAGGGGAAAGCCGAGGAACAGCATCGATGTGTCGGTGATCGGGATCAGCATGTAGATCGACACCAGGGCCCCCGCGCAGGCGCCGAACAGGATGAAGCCTTTGCGGCGGCCGATGCGATCGGACAGGTAGGCGCTGGTCAGGTACCCGATGAACGAGCCGAGGATCAGGACGAGGAGGTAGCTGCTGGTGTTCAGCACGGAGAGGTTGCGCTCCGTCTTCAGGTAGGTCGGTAGCCACGTCGTCACCGAGTAGTAGGCGCCCTGCATCCCGGTCGCCAGAAGGCTCGCCAGGATCGTGCGGCCGATCAGATCGCGCGAGAATATGTCGAGGAAGTTGCCCTTGTCGCCGGTCTTCGCCATGCGCGCCCGCGTCTCGCGGTAGACCACCGGATCCTCGATGTTGCGGCGGATATAGAAGATCAGCACGGCCGGCAGCGCGCCGAGCCAGAACAGGATCCGCCAGGCGAGTGCCGGCTCGACGAAGGCGAAGACCGCCCAGTAGGCGATGGCGGCCATGCCCCAGCCGACGGCCCAACTGCTCTGCACGAGGCCGACGGCCTTTCCGCGATAGCGCGCCTGGATGGCCTCCGCGATCAGGACCGAGCCGACCGACCACTCGCCGCCGAAGCCGAGCCCCTGCATGGCTCGGGTGACGAGCAGTTGCTCGTAGGATTGCGTGAAGCCGCTGAGCACCGTGAAGACGGTGAACCACGCAACCGTGACCTGCAGGATCAGCACCCGTCCGTAGCGGTCGGCGAGGACACCCGCGAGCCAGCCGCCGATCGCCGAGGTGACCAGAGCGGCGGTCGCGATGTTGCCCGCCTCCGTCTTCGTCAGACCCCAGACCGCGGTCAGGGTCGAGATCATGAACGTGTAGACCATGTAGTCGAACGCATCGACGCCGTAGCCCGCGAACGCCGCGGTGAGGACCTTGCGCTCCTCGGTGTTCGTGTCTCTCAACCACATCGTTGCTCTCCTGGCGGATGGTTCACGCGGGTCGCCAGGCGTGCTGGTGCCGGGCGGCGGCACTTCAGGCGAAGGGAAGGTCGCGGTTGAGGAGATCGGTGATCAGCATGTGCCCGGGAGAGTGGGTGATGCAGAGAGCCGGCTCCGCCGCCATCACGACCGCTTGCGGCGTGACTCCGCAGGCCCAGAACACCGGAACCTCGTCGGCCTCGATCGCGACGGCATCTCCGAAATCCGGCCGAGCGAGGTCCGTGATGCCGATCAGGCGCGGGTCGCCGAGGTGGACCGGCGCCCCATGCACGGCCGGCATCCGCGCGGTGACCTGCACGGCGCGGATCGCGTCGGCGGCCTTCATCGGGCGCATGGAGACGACGAGGGGACCGTGGAAGGCACCGGCCGGGTTGGTCGGGATGGTGGTTCTGTACATCGCCACGTTGCGCCCCTGCGCGACGTGGCGGAGCGGGATGCCGGCTGCGAGCAGCGCCTCCTCGAAGGAGAACGAGCAGCCGAGCACGAAGCTGACGAAGTCGTCCCGCCAGAGGCTCGACACGTCCGAGCGTTCGCAGACGAGGCGCCCATGTTCGTAGACGCGGTAATCCGGCACGTCCGTGGCGATGTCGAGATCGGCCCCGAGGGCTGGAAGATCGCGGGCGCCCGGTGCCGAGACCGCGAGGAGGGGGCAGGGCTTCGGGTTCTGCTGGCAGAAGCGCAGGAAGTCGCCCGCGAGCGCTGCCGGCAGGATCACGAGGTTCCCCTGCACATGCGCCGGCGCCAGCCCGACCGTATGGCGGTCCCACTCGCCGCGGCGTATGGCCCGCCGCGCCTCACGCGCCGTCGCGAAGGGCGCGACAGCACCCGCCGGGGCGGGATCGGGGGGGCTGGCGACGGGATGGTTCATCGGTGTCTCCACAATCACAGGTTCATCCGACCACGCCGTCGATCAGGTTGAGACCGAGCAGGTATTCGGAGCTGAATTCGGTGCGGATCACCGGCGTGAGGCCGACCGCCTTCGCGAGCGCGTCCCGCTCCGCACGCCGGGCAGCGACTGCATCCTCGACGGAGACCGCGAAAATGTGCAGGACGGTGCCGGCTTGAGCCTGGGCCAGTCGGCCGAGATCGGCGCCGATCACGGTCGCGATCTTCGGGTAGCCGCCGGTCGGCTGCCGATCCGCCATCAGGATGATGGGCGAGCCGTCGCCCGGTACCTGGATCGCCCCCATCGCGATGCCGTCGGAGACGATGTTGAAGTCTCCGGCATGCTTCAGCTTCGGACCGGAGAGGAAGCAGGCCATCCGATCGCCCCGAGCCGTCACGGTCCAGGGTTGTGCCAGGAAGGCCTCGATCTCGGTCTGGGGGAAGTAATCGGCCTGCGGTCCGAGCACGACGCGGATCCGCTCCACTGGGCGCTCGAGCCAGGGCGCCTCGATGCGCGCCGGGTCGCCGACGCGCGCGCGTACTTGAGCCACAGGGATGACGTCACCGGGTCGGAGCGCGCGGCCCTCAAGGCCGCCGAAACCCGAACGCGTGTGGGTGGCCGTCGAGCCGAGGGTGCCGGCGACGTCGATCCGGCCTGCAACCGCAAGGTAGCACCAGGCGCCGCTGCGTCCGGCCCTGATCGTCAAGACGGCGCCGGGCCGCACCGTCAGCGCGGTCGCCCCCGGCAACGGGCGTCCGTCGAGGTCGATCCGAAAGGAACCACCGGCGATCGCGACGTCGACAGGGGCTTGCTCGGCGGCCATGGACAACCCGCCGAGCGAGATCTCGATCGCCGTGGCACCGCCCGGATTGTCGAGGGCCCGGTTGGACGTGGCGTGAGCGAGCGGATCCATCGGGCCGGCCGGCGTGATGCCGTAGCGCATGAAGCCGTGCCGGCCGGAATCCTGCAGCGTGGCACCGCCGCCGGTGGCGAGAATGCGAAGGCGCGCGTCGGTCATCGACGTCAACCGGTAGCCCGGGCGATCACCTCGCCCGAAGCGGCGCGACGATCGAGATCCACGAAGGTCGCAGCATCGATCGCCTCGAACCGGAGGTTATCGCCCCCTTCGATCAGAAAATTCGGATCGCGTGTCTCGAAGAACAAACGCTCGGGCGTCCGCGCGACGACGTACCAGCCCGTGGGCATCGGGAAGGTTCCGACGGCAGCGAGACCACCGCCGATGAGAAGAGCGCCCTGCGGGTGCGGCGCCCTCGGGCTGGCCCGGCGGGAGACGGCAAGCTCGGCGGGCAGACCGCCCAGATAGGCGAACCCCGGAGCAAAGCCGTACATGTAGACCCGGTATTCCGCCGTCCGATGCAACTCGGCCATGCGCTCCGCCGCGAGACCGGCGATCCCCGCCACCTCGGCGATGTCTTCGGCAAATTCGGGGTCGTAGCAGCAGGGCAAGATCCAGGTTCGGCCCGGGGCCCGCGCGGCTCCGTCTTGAGCCAACGTTTCCTCGACGAACCCGACGAGTTGCCCGCGCGCGAGCACGAGCGGATCGTAGTGGATCATCAGGGACCGGTAGGTCGGCACCGACTCGGTCAGTCCCCGCGGCGGGTCGTTCCGAAGCGCCGTATCGAGGGCGAGGACGCGATCGTTGATCGCTGGATCGACCGTGCTGCCGAATTCGACCACGAGGGCCGCCTCGCCCGCGTCGAGAAAGCGCGGCGCCGGCCGCTCAGGTTCTGCTGCTGGTGGCATCATTGCGCACCTCGAGGTTGCAAAGGCTGGGGACCGCGCGGAATGCCCGCTCTATCGGGGAGATCGAATCCCGATGCCTCTCGATCCGGCACTGTCACATCGTGTTCGAATCCACGCCAATCGTGATTGCGAATGGGTGCCGATAAGCTCTGTTTATCGCTCACAAGGCGACGCGGCGACCTCCTGCGCGATGCGCGCGGCCTCTTCGACGAGGTGGTAGTCGGGCCGGCTCGCGTAGGTTGCCGTGAAGGAAATGGGTGACAGGTTCGCGGTCGTCGGCAGGACATGGAGTTCACCCGCGGCGATCTCGCGTTGGACCACGTCCGGCGGGATCAGGCAGATCCCGAACCTCTCGACCGTCATCTTGATGATCGTCGCGAGCGAGGCGCTGGTGTGGATCTGCGGTGGCGGGTGGTTCGCCCGCAGGATCAGATCCCGCAACTCCACGTAGGGGCTGGTATTTTTCGGATAGGTGATCAGCGGAAAGCGCAGCAAGTCGGGCAGATCGAGCGTCTCGCCAGCCTCGACCAGCTGCGGCGAGGCGATCCAGGAGACGCCGACACTGCAGAGGGGGCGATTGACGAGGTTCGGCAGGGTGATGGGCCCGACGAGGAGCGCTAGATCGATGTCGTTGTTCAGGAGCGCCGCCTGCATGTTCGGCGAGATGTCGACGGCGATGTCGACGCTCACGCCCGGAAAGGCCGCCCGCATGCGCTCGACGAACCGCATCAGCCAAGTCTGGACGATGGTCTCCGAGACGCCGAGCCGCAATGTCCCGATCAGCGCGCTGGGACTCGCCAGGGTCGTCACCATCTCGGCGCGAAGCGCCAGGAACCGCTCGGCGTAGCGCAACAGGGCCCGCCCCTTGTCGGTCAGCGCCACGTCGCGGGTGCGGCGTTCGAGCAGTGGTCCGAACTCATGCTCGAGCGCCGCGATCCTCTGCGACACGGCTGGCTGCGTGGTGTTCACCTGTTCGCTGGCGCGCCGGAAGCTCGAGAACGTCGCCACCCAGTAGAAGATTTCCAGGCTCCGCAGGTCCGCCATCGCACCATCGATTTCTCATTTGCCAGACGCGTGATGCAGCGTCCGAGCCAGGCGTGTTAGGGCGGAGTGTGACGGAGACGGCGAGAGGTGAGGAGGGTTTGTGTCCCGTCCCATGAATGCGGTGGGGCGACGGCGTGTGTGCCGCCCCGCCACTACCTGTGACCTGCATCACGGTCGGCGATGCCTCGCCGGTCCATATCCGTGTCCGCGACCTCGCGGTGCGATCCTCTGAACACAGCGCGAACGTCAAACCTGACGCTCCGCGATGCAGACGCCGCGGTCCTCGATGTTGCAGTGCTGTCGACGGATCGTCGAAGCCGACCCTTGGATCAAGATCTGGAGTTGCGCCATGTTCGGTTTCTTCAAGCGGTCATCACAAGCACAATCGGCCCGCCGCGTCACGGAGGTCGGTTGGGCGATCACCGACCCGAAGGCGGCCCTCATCTGGGACGATCCGGAGCCGTTCCGTCGCGACCTGCCGCGGGCGGCCTCGGCCAAATCCGTCCAGGGCTGCCCGGCGGCGATCGACTTCGATTCGCGCCACATCATGATCCGTTGCCCGGTCGACCTGAACCTGCGCATCCGACTGGAGGAAGGACAGGCGCCGGTGCTGGAGAACGCGGACGGGGCTCGCAGCACCATCCGTCCCAAGCAGATCGGCCAGATGGTCAGCATCGTGAACCCGGCGGAATGGCGCCATCCGAAGCGCCCGATCCTGCAGATCATCACGCCCTACATCTTCCTGGCCGACGAAGTCGCGTATCTCAACCAGGTGCCGCCCTATCTGGACTACCTGCCCGATCCGCTTCCCGGTGTCCTGATCAGCGGGCGCTTCCCGGTCCATGTCTGGCCGCGCCCGCTGATGTGGGCGTTCGAGTGGCATGACACCTCGAAGAACCTCGTTCTGCGGCGCGGTCAGCCCTGGTTCTACGTGCGGTTCGATACGCCCGATCCCTCGAAGGCGACGCGGCTCGTGGAGGCTGAGATCACCGCGCCGGTGCAGCGCTACATCGACGAGATCAGCGGCGTGACCAATTACGTCAACCGCACCTACGCGCTGTTCGAGCGGGCCAAGAAGCGGCGTCCGGAGCAACTGCTCGTGCCGCGGGGCGGCCGCAAGGCGACGCGGTCGGCGGGGAAGTGCCCGGTTGCGGCGTGAGAGGATTTATGCGACAGCGAGTTCTCTCTCGCCGGGCCCAGGGCGTAGCGGGAGAAACGTTGCCAGATTGCAGTGGAATTCGGTTCGCCGTCCACTCCGGTTGCGGCAATGGACGGTTGGTTTGGCGAAGTAGCTCAGTTGGTTAGAGTACCGGCCTGTCACGCCGGGGGTCGCGGGTTCGAGCCCCGTCTTCGTCGCCAATCCTCACGAGCCGGGCTTAGCGGGTAGGTCCCGCTCGTTCCAAGACGGCGCGAGACCGAGGTTCAGATCAACATCTGACAGTGTCGGCAAGCCGCGCCCTCCGGTCAGCCCATTCTCACCGTGATCAACTCGGCTGAGACGCATCGATCTGAACGCAGCCGGATTCGCACCGTGCTTCGGGTCGAGCGAGCGCATTCGATGGGCCAAGCCCGCCCTGTGTGACCCCACTCACGGACCCTCCGATCCCAGTCCTTACAAGAAGGGCATCCCAGTCGACACGGGTGCCCGGTTTCAGAATCGCAGCCGCCACAGGTCTGCGCCGGGTCCGCCCTGGTCAGACCCATCCCGGAAGTGGAGCGCGGCGCGATGAAACCGAATGTCCCCGAACTTGGTGCGGCCCTCACGACCTGCCGCCCGGCTCTCGTCAGCCTCGTGGTGGTCAGCGGCCTACTGAGTATCCTCTACCTCACCGCCTCCTTTTTCATGCTGGTCATCTCCGACCGCATCCTCCCGAGTCGATCGGTGCCATCGCTCGTCGGGCTCGTTCTTCTCGCGATGATGCTCTACGCCTTCCAGGCGGCGCTCGAATCCCTGCGCGGCCGCATCCTGACGCGCATCGCGGCCGTCCTCGACGATTGCCTGAGTAAGCGGGTCTTCCACGTGATGGTGCGTGGTGCGCTCGGCGGATCGGCGCCCGGCAACGGGTACTTGCCCCTGCGGGACCTCGACCAGCTGCGCGCCTTCCTCGGCAGTTCTGCGCCGGCCGCGCTCTGCGATCTGCCCTGGATGCCGCTCTATTTCGGGATCTGCTTCCTGTTCCATCCGCTGATCGGATTGGCGACCGTGGCAGGCGCTCTGCTCCTCGTCGGCATCACGGTGATCGCTGATCGCATGACCCGGGGGCCGTCCCGGATCGCGAGCGAGCACGGGCAACGTCGCAGCACGGTGACGGATGCTGGTTGCCGGAACGCCGACGTGCTGATCGCGATGGGCATGCAGGACCATTTCGCGGCCCGCTGGGAGGATGCGAACCAGAACTATCTCCTGTCGCAGCAGAGCGTCGCCGATGTCGCGGGCTGGTCCAGCGCCGTTTCCAAGGCCGCTCGCATGGCGCTGCAATCGGGCGTCCTCGCGATCGGTGCCTACTTGGTCATCCACGACAGGAGTTCGCCCGGCATCATCGTTGCGTCCTCGATCCTGCTCGGGCGCGCCCTCGCGCCGCTCGACGCCACGATCGCGAACTGGAAGGGCGTCGTTGCCGCTCAGCAGAGCTGGAGCCGTTTGACCGCGATGCTGGCGAAGAACCCGCAGGCGCAACGCAGCACCGCACTCGCGGCCCCCATGCACCTCATCAAGGTCGAGGGGCTGAGCGTGGCGCCGCCGAGCAGCACGCGCCTGACGGTGCGGGATGTCGGCTTTACCGTGAAAGCCGGACAGGCCCTCGCCGTCACGGGGCCGAGCGGGTCGGGGAAGTCGACCCTGGTGCGGGCGCTCGTCGGGATTCTGCCGGCCGCGCGCGGAAGCATCCGGCTCGATGCCGTGCCGGTGTCGCAATGGGCCGCGGCCGAGCTCGGTCGCCATATCGGTTACCTGCCCCAGGAAGTCTCGCTCTTCGCCGGGACGGTGGCGCAGAACATCGCGCGCTTCGCACCCGATGCGACCCGCGCCGCGATCGAGGAGGCGGCCAGGCAGGCCGGTGTCCACGACCTCATCCAGCGCCTACCGGAAGGCTACGACACCGAACTCGGGGAGGGGGGCGTCGGGCTATCGGGCGGGCAACGACAACGGATCGGATTGGCCCGCGCGCTTTACGGTTCACCCTTCCTCCTCGTTCTCGATGAGCCGAATGCCAGCCTCGACGGCGACGGCGACACGGCTTTGACCGACGCGATCCTGAGAGTTCGGGCGCGGGGCGGCATCGTGATCATCGTCGCTCACCGGATGAGTGCACTGGCAGGCGTCGACCTGATGCTGTCCCTGGAGGCGGGTGAGATCCAGGCGTTCGGCCCCAAGGACGAGGTCCTGCGCCGGATCCGCCGACCGGCCGTGCCGCAGGCGAATGCGGCGCAAGCTGAGCGCCCTCTCCCCCGTTCTGCTGGCCAAGCGCCGATGCGAATCGTCGAGAGCGCCTGAGACCCACATCCGTCCGCGAGGGTCGGCACGGAGCGGCAGTGACGTCGTGATGGAGCGTCCAAATGGTCGAGGAGCCGGAAGAGGCTCCTCGACCATTTTTGCTTTCCCGTTCCTACAGAGAATCTAGCCTGTTCGTCCGACGACACAGTCCTGCACTTCTTGCTTCTTCGACCTCAACTTGCTCGGTGTCTGTGTTCCGGCCCATGACGGCTGCCGCTCGCGCATGGCGCGACATCGCCTGCAATCTGCGACGCGCTGAGGATCCGAGACGCGCGCGGAGGGAGGCACGCTCCCCTGCATCGATCCCCGGACAACGAGGCATCGGTATCGCGGGAAGAAAACGGTCGGGTTCAGACAGCACGGCGAAATTTCGCGCAAGAAGCCCGCCCTCGAAACATGCGTGACGCAAATCACAGTAAAGGCGCGCGATCCGTCTTAGAACACACTCGACTTCGACGGAGAGATCCTCCCGAACGGGTCAAAGAAATCCCGGTCGTAAATCTTCGATTTTACGATCTCATCGAAACATCACGCAGCGATCAGCTGCTGTTTATCAGCGAATGGAGCAGGACAATGGACAAGATCTATGGCGGTGACGGCAACGACACCATCTACGGCGGCGCCGGCGATGATGTGATCTACGGTGGTGGCGGCAACGACACCATTTACGGCGGTGGTGGACACGACACCATCTACGGCGGCAAGGGTGACGACAAGATCTACGGCGGAAAGGGCGACGACAACATCTACGGTGGCAAGGGCAACGACACCGTCTATGGCGGCAAGGGCGACGACACCATCCACGGCGGAAAGGGTGACGACACCCTCTACGGCGGCAAGGGCAACGACACCATCGATGGCGGAAAGGGCAACGACACCGTCTATGGCGGCAAGGGCGACGACACCATCCACGGCGGAAAGGGTGACGACACCCTCTACGGCGGCAAGGGCAACGACACCATCGATGGCGGGAAGGGCAACGACACCGTC
>NZ_VZZJ01000030.1:53874-61292 GCF_008806345.1 Methylobacterium planeticum
CCACGGCGGCAAGGGCGACGACACCCTCTACGGCGGGAAGGGCAACGACACCGTCTACGGCGGCAAGGGCGACGACACCATCCACGGCGGCAAGGGCGACGACACCCTCTACGGCGGCAAGGGCAACGACACCGTCTACGGCGGCAAGGGCGACGACACCATCCACGGCGGAAAGGGCGACGACACCCTCTACGGCGGCAAGGGCAACGACACCGTCTATGGCGGCAAGGGCGACGACACCATCCATGGCGGAAAGGGTGACGACACCCTCTACGGCGGGAAGGGCAACGACACGGTCTACGGCGGCAAGGGTGACGACACCATCCACGGCGGAAAGGGTGACGACACCCTCTACGGCGGCAAGGGCAACGACACCGTCTATGGCGGCAAGGGCGATGACACCATCCACGGCGGAAAGGGCGACGACACCCTCTACGGCGGGAAGGGCAACGACACGGTCTACGGCGGCAAGGGTGACGACACCATCCACGGCGGAAAGGGTGACGACACCCTCTACGGCGGGAAGGGCAACGACACCGTCTATGGCGGCAAGGGCGATGACACCATCTACGGCGGAAAGGGCGACGACACCCTCTACGGCGGGAAGGGCAACGACACGATCCACGGTGGCAAGGGTGATGACACCATCCACGGCGGCAAGGGTGACGACACCCTCTACGGCGGGAAGGGCGACGACACGATCCACGGTGGAGCGGGCAACGACGTGATCTACGGGGACGGCGCTCCGGCAAATCACGGGCAGGAGGCCTTCGCGGCTCACCACGAAGCTCCGGTTCACGTCGAAGCACATGTCCCCGACATGGGCCTCTTCCACTAGGGACCGCCGAAAGTACGAACGGACGAAAGGAGCAAGGAGAGTGACGAAGTCCCGCCAAGTTCGCTTGGCGGGACTTTTTCGTTCGAATGTTTGGGAGAAGGTGCCGGCGGCGTCGATGGTGCGACGCGCCAACGCCGATGGACCGCCACGTCGAGACGTTGCCAGACATGAGGGAGATGGCCGAACTGGTGGAGGCAGCAGGCGGACGTCATCGCCGACAAGCAGCCAGGCTTCCGGCCCGAGAAAAAATCCGCAGCATCATTCGAAGCTTGACTTGGCCGGGTGCCCGGCACGCGCCGGGTTGCGCCTGCGGCGGCCATGACCGATAGAACGGCGCGGTGGATGGCCCGCACGCCGCCTTTGCCGGAGCGCCAGCGTCGGCAAGGTCCGTTGGGATGGTTCTGGTGGAGCGTGGCGCGGGAAGGTTCCCGAGGTTGCGGATCCACGGCAGCGGGTAATCGGCATTTCATGATGCGGAGTGCAGACGAACCCACCCGGCACGAGGGAACCCTCAATGCTCACGTGGACGGGAGCGTGGGGCCGCGAGACGCGCTCGACCCGCGCATCCCTGCTCTGTTCGCACGAATCGCTGCGTCCTGCGCCGAGCCAATGCCGGAATCACCCGCGCGGCTCGATCTGCCGGGGCTGCGCGGCGGTCGCGACACCTTGCGGGCGACGCTCAGGGGCGGATCGGCCCCGACATGGTGGCATGCGGAACAGTCCGGATTGAATCTTGCCGAGGCGCCGCTCGCCCGGGCGAACCTCGAGGGTGCGGATCTCTCCGGCGCCATGCTGAAGCGGGCACACCTGCCCGGCATTCTCGGCCGCTCCGCCCATTTCGACGCGGCGCTCATCGAAGAGGCCGATTTCGTCGGAGGCGACCTGAGCGGCGCCCGCTTTCGGGCCGTCGCCGGTGGCCAGGCGAATTTCACCGAAGCGATGCTGGAGGATGCCGACTTCAGCGGCGCGGCGCTCCGCTTCTCGCATTTCTCGAAGGCGCTGCTCGACGGAGCGAGCTTCGCCGGAGCCGATCTCTGGGGCGCGGATCTCGCAGGAGCGGATGCCGACGACACGAATTTTCGCGGCGCGCGCCTCGATGAAGCTAATCTCGGGGATGTCAACCTGACGCAATCCGACTTCGAGGGTGCCAGCCTTACCAAGGCCCGCCTCGTCGGTTCGCGCCTGCGCGGCGCCAACTTCGCCGGTGCGAAGCTCGACGGGGCGGACCTCACCGGAGCCGATCTCTCCGACAGCAACCTTGTGCGGCTCAACCTGTCCTCGTGCAAGCTCACGCATGTCCGCTTCGCGGGGGCATGGCTCAGCGGTACGCGAATGCGCGTCGAGCAGCTCGGCGGTGCCGTCGGCGAGGAGATCGCGGGGGAATACGAGGCCGCCCAGGCGAGCTACCTCGTGCTTGAGCAGAACCTGCAGGGCATCGGCAGCCACGAGGCCGCCAGCTGGGCCTACAAGCGGCGGCGGCGCATGGGCCGCCATCTCGCCGGAACGCAGGCGCGGGAGGCTTGGCGAGCCCGGGACGGGCGGCGCCTTCTTCGGCACGGCTACCGCTGGTGCGCGGATCATTTCGTCGAGTGGCTCTGCGACTACGGCGAGAGCCTGTCGCGCATCGTCCGCGCCTTCGCGATCCTGATCGCCGCCTTCGCGCTCTGCTTCGGGCTGACCGGCGGTCTCGTCCCCGAAGGCGGAAATGGCCAGCCCACGCGCAAACCGCTCGATCTCGTGAGCTACAGCGCGCTGAACATGATGACGGCCAACCCGCCCGAGATCGGGATCAAGCCCATCGGACGGGTGACGAACCTCCTCGTCGGATTCGAGGGCGCGGCCGGCATCGTTCTGCTCGGCCTCTTCGGCTTCGTGCTCGGCAACCGCCTCCGCCGCTGACGCCACCGCGCGCGAGCCGGAATTGAGGCCGATCCCGATCCGCGCAAAGTCAATCTTGGGTTGTAGCCGCCTGGCCCGCAGCGGGCCGCTGCATCCGTCCCTCCTCGACCAGACGAAGCCTCGGCGGAGCAGTATCTTCGCCGGTTCGCGTTCGAGCGGCCTGCACGGTAAGACGGAAGCGCTGGACCTTGCTATCGAGCGGCGCGGCTTGAAGCGACAGTTCCGATGCGGCGGTGAGAACTCGGCTCGCGGCCATGCCCGTCCTGTACGCGGCCTCAGCGACGTCCGCGATGTCTGAGTCCCTGCTCCTCAGCTGCAACCGAGGGCGCTCCGGTGCTGAGCGCCTCGACGGATCCCGCGACGGCACCGATCTTCGCGACCGCCCGAACCGTCGGGGCCGGCATGGACCATGGCCGTCTGCGCAGGGGCACCCGTTCGGAGCAAGGTAGATCTCACCCCGGGTCGTCAGGATGCGCGTCGCGTCGTCCGTGCGGCGCCGAAGTTCCGACTGACCTCTTAAATTATATATCACCATAAGTTGAGCGGTCTCCACGGACTAACTTACAGTATGATTTTGGAATTATACTACTTTAATAGAAAATTTACGATTACCATTATTTATTCGGCAAGCCTGTTTTCGATCTTAGCTTGGCCGCTTAGCCGAATTTTGAACTTTGCTGATCCGACTCGACACACGAGGTTTCAAATCCATGGACCGAAGGACGTTCTTGCTGGGCTCGATCGCAGCTCTCTCCGCGTTAGGACTCGGGCCGGGTCGAGCACGGGCCGCCGTCCGGACGAAGGTCTTCCGCCTCGCGACATCAAATGCCGTTGAATCTCAGACGGGCGCGGGAGCGGCAGCTTTCGCATCTCAGGTTGCAGCCCTCTCGGGCGGCCGCCTGCGCATCGAGGTCTATCCGGCCAGCGAAGCCGGCGGGGAACTACCGATCACGCAGGATACCGCCAAGGGCGCGCTCGAACTCTGCCTCGTGAGCGCGGCCGGCTACGCCAATCTCGTCCCCCGTCTCGGCGTCTTCGATATCCCGTTCCTGTTCCGCGACGTCGCGCATGCTCGTACCGTTCTCGACGGTTCGATCGGGCAGAAGGCGCTCAGCGAGATGAAGGCCGCCAACATCGTCGGGCTCTCCTGGGGCGAGAACGGCCTGCGTCATCTGACCACCGCAACGGTGCCCGTGCGACAGCCGAAGGATCTCGCCGGACTCAAGATCCGGGTGCCGCAATCGGAGGTGATGCTCAGCGGCTTCCGGGCGATGGGAGCGGATGCCCAGCCACTGCCTTTTCCCGACCTTTACGGTGCTCTCAGCGCAGGCACTTTCCAGGCTCAGGAGAACCCGCTCAGCAACATCGCCACCTCACGCTTCGACAGAGTGCAGAAGTATCTCAGCCTGACCGGGCATGTCTATTCGGCTAACATGCTGCTCATTGGGCGGATTGCCTACGAAAGTCTGTCCGACGACGAGAGAGCGCTCCTCCACACCGCTGCCCGCGCCGTCACCCAGGCCTCGCGCGAGGTCGGGGATCGCGCCGAGGCGGAGACCGTCGCGGAGCTGAGGCAGCGGGGTATGACGGTGGTGACCGATGTCGACCGGCAGGCGTTCGCCGCAGCCATGTCCCCCGCCCAGGCCGGGTACGAGGCTCAGTTCGGCAAGGCAATGCTCACTGCCATCCGCACCGCCGTTCGCTAGCTCGCCGGCTCAACATTTCCCGACCAGGATCAAACCATGATCACGCTCCTCTCGCGCGTCAGCGACCGCCCAATCGGCACGCGAATCAACATCGGGTTCGGTGTTATCCTGCTTCTGTTATGCGGGATCGCTACGTTCGACGGGCTGAGCCTGCGTACGATCGACGCCGCGGTCTTTGAGATCGACACATCTTCGGCGAGTTCGGACAGCCTGGCCGAGTTCGCCAGCAGCTTGGTCGGCGAGGATCTGCAGGTGACCCGATATCTGCGATCGCCTGGCGGAGCCGAGTTGACCGGGGCGCAACTAGCCCAGAAAGAGGTGCGAGTTCGCCTTGCCAAGGTTGAGACGCTCGTCGGCGACGAAGCGAACGACCTGAAGACCGGGATCGCGAACCTCGACGCGAGCTTCGAGTTGGTCGTGGCCGATATCAAGAAGCGTGAGGCAGCCCTCGGGTCCATCATCGCGGCCGCGGCGCGCCTCACCAACTACACCAACTCGCTGACGAGCCAAATGGCGGAAGGGGGCGATCCGTCCAGTGCAGCCGCGTTGCGGCTTCAGCAGGCGGTGCAATACCTCATGGCCTCCGCGCGTCGCTACGTGCTGCGGCCAAATCCGAGCGAGATCGATATCCTGAATGCCGAGCAGGACCGTATCCGGCGTGAGATGGCCGAGTTGAAGGCTAACCCTCCGGTCGCGGCTCAGGCCCGAGAACTGACCAACGGACTTCCTGGAACGCTTGATCAATTGCTGGGTGCCGTCGAGCCCCTCACCACGGCAGTCCAGGCCTTCGACAGAAATGTCAGCGCCTGGCAGCAAATCTCGGCACGGGCGGGCGACTCCGCAGCCGCCTTGCGTGCACGGATGCGGGAGTTGCGCAACGCCCGAATCGGATCGGCCAGAGAGACAGTGAGCCAGGTGCTGACGTCGGCGATCATCACCTCGGTGCTCGCTGTCCTGGCCGGCGCGACCTTTGCCTTCTGGCTCGGCCGCTCGATCAGCGGCCCGCTTCTGACACTCAATCGCTCGGTGCAAGCGATCGCCAGCAACGACCTGATGGTTGAAGTTGCGGGGACGGAGCGCAAGGACGAGGTCGGCACGCTCGCCCGGGCGCTGGCCGTGTTCAAGGCGAACGCGATTGCCCGCGCCGAGCTGGAAGCGGCGCAGGTGGTGGACCAGTCGGCGCGGCAGCACCGAGCGGACCGGGTCGACCAGCTCGTCAGCGCATTCCAGCGAAAGGTGGCGGGATCTCTGGAGATCGTCACCTCGGCCGCCACCGAACTCGACGCAACCGCCCGCTCGATGACGAGTGTCGCCGACAGCACCAACAGCCAAGCCGTCGCCTCCAGCGCGGCTGCTGCGGAGACCTCGGTCAACGTCCAGACCGTGGCGGCTGCAGCCGAGGAGATGGTCGCGTCGCTGCAGGAGATTGAGCGACAGGTGATCCGCTCGAACGAAGTCGCCGGCCACGCCGCGCACGAGGCTGAGACCACCGGTGCGGCCATGGCCAACCTGGGTGCGGCGGCCGAGCAGATCGGAGCAGCGGTGACCACGATCTCGGGTATCGCCAGCCAGACCAACCTGCTGGCGCTGAATGCAACCATCGAGGCGGCGCGCGCCGGCGAGGCGGGGCGAGGCTTTGCGGTGGTGGCTGCCGAGGTCAAGGAGTTGGCCGGACAAACCGCCAGGGCCACCGATGAGATCGGCGGGCAGATCGCGGCGATCCAGGCGGCGACCGGTCAGGCGGTTGCGGCCATCCAGCAGATCGGGCGCACGATCGCGGCGATGAACGAGATCTCAAGCACGATCGCCTCGACGGTGGTCGAACAGACGGCGGCGACCGCCGAGATCTCGCGCAACGCCGGCGAAGCGGCGCGCGGCACGCGGGGCGTATCGACGAACATCGCTCAGGTGCTCACCTCGGCGTCCGAGACCGGCAGTGCGGCCTCGCAGGTCCGGACGGCCGCTGCCGAGCTGGCGGCCCAATCGCTGAGC
The DNA here is from genome assembly GCF_008806345.1 of Methylobacterium planeticum. Taxonomy (GTDB): domain Bacteria; phylum Pseudomonadota; class Alphaproteobacteria; order Rhizobiales; family Beijerinckiaceae; genus Methylobacterium; species Methylobacterium planeticum. Next base: position 60,310 of record NZ_VZZJ01000030.1, read on the forward strand.
GTCAAACAGGAGGTCGACAGCTTCCTGCGCGGCATTCAGGCCGCCTGAGGCCAGGGATAGCCGCCCGTTGAGGCGAATGGCTTCGGACGTTGCCGCGCAAGCATTCTTGCTGGCCTGCGGCAGCGCCCAGCTGTACAAGGACCAATGGCGCCGGGAGGATGTCTCTAAAATTTTACTGATTGCTGATCGCGAAGAGCGTATTCATGATCATTGCCGGCGTTTTGTTCATCATAGGTGCCGGATTAGGCTGCCGTTACAACGTGATCGCCGCCCTATTGACATCGGGATTTATAGCAGTCGGCTTCATCTTTCTCTGGCTGCGGAACGGGGAGTTGGACGCGATCAAGGGGCTGATCTTGGCAGCCTATCTCTCCGCCTATCAGGCCGGGTATCTGACGGCGTCCTACCTGACGACGCCGAGCAACACGGAGTAAAGCGGCGTGCGAGCCGCTACCAGAACCAGACGACACGTCCCGTGAGCGCGTGAATGACGAACCACCACGCCACGGCAACGATGATCGAGCCCAGGACGACGAACCGCTTGGGGCGCCAGACACGCCGTCGATGGCGTCCGGCGAAAACATGATGCAGCAATCTGGCCTCTCTGAGCGCTCGGATGTTTGCGCTGTACGGTCGGGCATACCGCATGGTTTCAGAGCCGGCTCCGCGTCGGACTGCGTAAATGCGTCGTCTGGCGGCCAACGTGCTCCGGGCAACCGGCAGACCCTGCGCGCCGCGTCCGTGTCGCGTGGAGACAAAAATCGTCGGATATCGCTTGACTGAGAGTGCCGCACCCATCCCCACAGGCCGAGAGCGACCGGTGCGCGCGAGGCAAGCGCGCGCGCTAAGATCGAGGGCGAGGGCGGCGAGCGGGTGGTCGCCGCGCTTGCCGACATCGCTCCGGATTTTGCGCGCTAGAGCGACATCCGATCAGTTTGCGTCGTAGCCAGCAGAGGCGAGGTAGGCTCGACACTCAGCCGGGG
>NZ_VZZJ01000031.1 GCF_008806345.1 Methylobacterium planeticum
GACCGTCCTCCAGGGTGGCGATCCCGGCCGAGTCGTAGCCCCGGTACTCCAGCCGCCGCAGCGCCTCGGTGACCTGCGCCGCCACGGATTTCTGCCCGACAATGCCGACGATGCCGCACATGGACTTGATGCTCCAACGATGAATTGCGCGCGTGTCTCGGACCGCGGCCGACGTCAGTGGCGACCTGCGGGCGATCCCGCCGAGGATGGTTGGTTTCGGATCCAGCCCGCCAAGCCGGTCCGGCTTGGCGGGCTGGGTGCCGGCTCAGGCGACGAGGTGCCAGCCGGCCTCGATCTTCGACAGCAGGTGCATTTGGGCCTCCGGGCTCTCCGCGATGCCAAGGGCGACGTCGGCGCGCGAGACCCCGTTGCTCAGGAGCCCCGTCCAGCCCGCCAAGCCTCCGGTTTCCGCATGTCGTCCGAGGGCATGCTCATACAGCGCCTCGACGTAAGCGGCATCGGTCGGAGTGCCGAATTGAGCGGAGTACTCGCCTGATCCGAGGAAGCTCTGGGCGATGCTCTGCAGCGACACACCTCCTGTGGACATGGCCGTCCAGGCGTCCAGTCCGGACGCATCCGGCGCCCGGTTGAGCAGGCCGTAATAGAGGCGTGCGACGTCCGTCGCGTGGTTGTCGGCCGTGAAGATGCCCGCATCGAGCGCGGGTTGAATGCTCGCCACGTTCTCTGGCGAGAGAGCGAACTGCACGGCAACGTCGGCTTTGCTCATGCCCTGATCGAGGGCGCTGGTCCAGTGCTGCACCCCATCGGCTTCGCCGGCGCGATGCAGGGCGGAGTGATAGAGTGCCTCGACGAAGGACTTGTTGTCGGCGATCCCGAGGAGTGCTTGACCTTCCGGCGATTGCAGAAGCATCTCCGCGAGATCGTGCAGCGACATGCCGCTGTTGAGGGCACCGGTCCAGTAACTTTGCCCACCGACATCCGAGGGTCGATCGAAAGCCGCGTCGTAAAGGGCGTAGACTGTTCCGGCAGGGGTGTGGACATCATGGCTCACCATCCCGAAATGGTGCGCGTTCAGAGGCTGCGGCGCTCCATCGGTTCCGCCGCCCGTGCCGCCCGAGCCGCCGGTGCCTCCTGTGCCGCCGCCAGTCCCGCCGGTGCCCCCGCCTGTACCGCCAGTCCCGCCTGTACCGCCTGTACCGCCAGTCCCGCCCGTGCCGCCGGTGAGATTCAGCAACGAGCTCGCGATGCCGGCATTGCCTGCCGTATCCGCCCAGGCAGACGATCCTGCTCCGCTACCGAGAACTTGGATCGAAGCCGATAAAGTGCTGGCACCAGCCGGCGTGAACAACGCTGTGTAATGCGTGGCATCCGTCGGGGTGATCGTCCCCAACGTTCCGCCGGTCACCTGCACATCCGCATTGTCGAAGCCCGACACGGCCTCGCTGAAGGTGAAGGTGATGGCATCCGACTTTCCCACCTCGAGTACCGATTGAGCAGCCGCCAGGCTCACACTCGGCGCCTTCGTGTCGCCCGTAAGGGTCAGGGCCGTGCTGGCGGTCCCGGCCTTGCCTGTCAGGTCGGTCCATAAGGCCGTTCCCGTCCCGCTCCCCAAGACCTGGATCGACGCTGTCAAGTTGTCGATACCGGCCGTGGGCGTGAACAAGGCCGTGTAGTGCGTCGCATCCACCGACGTGAATGTGCCGAGCGTTCCGCCGGTGGCCACCACGTCCGCGCTGTCGAAATCTTTCACCGCCGCGCTGAACGCGAACGTGACCGTCGCCGTCCCGCCCGCCTTGACGCTGGTCGGCGAGGCAGACAACGCGACCGTCGGTCCCGTCCCGCTCGTCGGAGGCGCCACCAGATTGACGGCGACGTCGTGGGTCCCCGTTGCTCCCAGATCCAACGTCAGGTGCGTTCCGGTCGCATCCTGGACCTGCTTGACGACCGTGGCGCCGGTGACCGCGACGATCTGACCGTTGAGCTCCGCCAGATCGAGGGTAACCTGCCCGTCGCCCGTCACCTTGAACGAGAGGTTGCGCCCGTCCCCCGACAGCGAGAGTAGATCTGCGCGCATCGGCAGGGAGGTGATGTGCGTCTCGGGCTTCGTACTGGTCCCGAGTTGAATACTGTAACTCGTACTCGTGCCGGTCGACGAAGCCGGGAGGAACACGCTATCCCCATCGTAGGCGTACCATCCCTTGCCGCCTGACGACACGCTCGCGATGTGATAGCCCGTTCCGAGGTCGAGGGCGAAATTTCCTAAATTTCCGCCACCGACATTCGCCGTCACCGTGCTGCTGCTGCTGTCGTAGCTGTAGTCGAAGGTCGCGTTCTTGGACGCCGCAATGCGGTCAGCCAAATCGGCCAACGTGACGAACTCGCCGCCCTTCTGATAAGCATACTGGATAAAACTCGTATACATATCCGTCGTATAGGGAGACGTACTACCGGCGCCACCCGTCGGCCACATCGTCGCTCCGTAATCGTGCCAAGTCCAGAGCGCGACGGGAAGATCCGAATGCAGGCTGAGGGCGTCGAATTCACTTCGCCATTCCACGGCCGCCGCCGCAGCAGTCAGTCCGCCTCCAAATTGAGGCAAAGCCTCCACGAGACTGAAGTCCGATTTCATGTTCGGAGCCAAGAAGGTTTGCTGCGCCGTCGCCGCAGCCGGGGTGGCATACCCGAACGCTCCCGGGTAATTCGCCCCCACGCCCGTATATCTTCCCGTCACATACGTGTAATTCGACGGATCGGCGAAAATCTTCCCGTCGAGATCCACCGTCTCGGGCGCCCCGGGGACCGCAAACCCCACGACATTGTTGCCAACATTCAGCTCGATCTGCTTTTCCGAATCCTGCAGCTCGGTCGCGAGTTGCGTGGCCGGAATTGCACCGAGATCCTCCGGGTGAGTGATGGAGTGGCTGCCGATCTCGCCACCCATAGCAATCAACTGCTTGAAGTACGGCGCAGAGACGGACCAATTGGTCCCAGTGCCGTTGGTACCGTTTCCATTGCCGATATCGACATAGTACGATCCGGCAAAGTCGTAGTCTTTCTGCCACTGTTGGACAATCGATTGAAATTTATCCAGGATTCCTTGCTTGCCGGCGCCCGGACTGACGTCCTCCGGGTTCATGACTTGGTCCATATCGACGCGCGTCGCGACTATGGACGAAAAACGGCTCATCTGCAGGCTTAACTCGGGTCCCCTGTCTTTTTGAGTCTGGATTGTATAGTCCAGAGCGTGGCTCAACATGTTGCTATCAGCCAACATGCCCTCGGTCGCGAAGAAGACGTTGCTGCCGCCGGTATGTGTGGCGAGGATCGCGTTGTAAGTCCCGGGGATGGTTCCTCCCGTAGAGGTTTGGGTTGCGACGACTTGCGTATTCGCCCCGTCAACACCGGAGAAATAAGCGGTACCCACCTGCGACGTCGCGTTCGCGTTATAGGTATGGATTGCCTCGTTTGCGGCATAGCCGATGACCGGTGCACTGTTTCCGGATGCCGTTACCGTGACGGACGAAACGCTGTCACCATTCACTCGCTCCACGCCGAGCAGCGATTTCATGCGTGCGTAGGAATCTCCCGCAAGGGCATTGCCGGCCTCATCGTTGGTCATGAAGTTGCCAGCCGCGATCAGGCTGACACCGTATTTGTAAACGGCGTCGGTCAAAGTGTTCTGGATTGCGCTGACATCTGCCGACTTGACGTTGGCGAAAGACGGAAAGATCAGGGTATCGTATTTCTTCAGCGTGTCGACGTTGGTGAGATCTGCCTCCGAGAGTACGTCATACGGAACGCCTGCCATCGTCGCTTGATTCTGGGCAGCCATGAAGAGGTCGGAGTAGGCCGTCGTGTTGAAATACTTTGCTGCGCTCGTTTCCGAGTAAACAATGCCAACCTTCAGATGCCCGTCATCGATATGCGTTGGCGGAACGTTAATCCCGTATTGCAGCGCGTAATTGCCGGGGAGATACGCGGCCGCAGCATCGTTGACGTCCACGGCGAGGCCGATACCGGGTATCGTACCTGACGAAAAGGATGAGCTGGTCTGTGCCAGACTGCTCTGTGGGATCGCCAACTCGACGATTTGTTTATTATCGGAAAATTTGTACTGAAGCGTGCCGGCAACGGGAGTCTCGACACCTGTGGTTGAATCAATTGCGTAAAGGCCCGGATTTCCGTCAGCGCCAAATTCAATCTTGTATTCAGCCCCAACCCCGAAGCCAAACACCTGATATCCCGTTGTAGAATTCTTATCCGTGTTCAGCCAGATCGTCGTCTTCGGTCCAATCGTGGCTTCTGCTCCGGTACCCAGCTGAAGAGCAAGGTAATAGGTGCTCGTGGTCGTGTCGAATTTCCCGTAAACGCTGTACCCCGGCACAGGTGCTGTCGTGTCAATCCGGTCGGCAGCCGTCCACTCGTCCAGCTTCCCGTCGATGGAAATTGTTGACACGGCTGTTTCTCCTATACTTTGCAGATTGCAATCCGCTGACGTGATCAGCGCTGAGGATTCTTGAATTCAGTGGCGCGTTGCGCAATTTTCATTAGCAGGACAAAGATTTCGCGCGATTATTGTCTTGGTACGGTCTCAATCAATCGCGGATTTCTCTATGCAATCCTAATTGCAATTGCAAAGTAAAGGCAATCTAGCTCTTTGGTGCTACAATGAGTTAGCCAATATGATTTCTGGTGCTGCGACAAACCTCAGACATATTTGGTTCGCTGAGAGATGAAACGCTCTGGAGCCAAGCCGCTATGTCGGGGCGAACGCACCGGCCCCGCTTCGTTGTCGAGCGCATCGCCCAGGACGTGAGAGCATTGATGAGCTCAGGTTTCACACCGCATCGGACCGGGCTCACGGCGTGCGGCATGGGCATCTGGATGTGCTGGCTCGGCCTGCTGATCGTTCTGCCCGGGAGCGCAGCGGTCGCATCCTCCGCGGTCGGCCGCACCGTCCTGGCTCTCTATGATGGTGATGTCGAGCATGTTGCGGCCGAGACCCGGATCCACCGCTACGCCGAGCTTCCGCTCAATCACCTGGGCTTCGTGGTCGAATACCGGGATGTCCGCCAAGCCCTGCCGAGCGCCGGCGACGTCTCACGCTATGCCGGTGTTCTGAGCTGGTTCTCGGCGCCTCCGGCTGACCGCCGGGCCTACCTCGACTGGGCGCGGATCGCCTTGCGATCGGCGCGTCGGGTGGTGGTTCTGGGCGCCAGCGGAGGCTCTTACTGGACGGATGACGCCGTCGCGGTCGATGCCGTCCTCGGCTCGATCGGGCTGCGGCATGGTCGTCGCGCGGTCGAGCTGACGCTCGGAACGATCCTCCGGGCTCCGAACCGCGCCCTCGTGGCATTCGAAGGACAGCGCGACCCTGTCCTTCCGGCCTTCGAGGTCGTCGAGAAGCTGCGACCGGATTTCGAACCCTGGCTCGAGTTGGCCGTGCCCGAGCGCGAGGGCGGCGGCCATAGCGTCGTCGTCGGGGTGAGCAGCCGAGGAGGCTACGCGGCGTCCGGATACGAGATCGTCGAGGACCCGGCGTTCGGCCGCGCCCGCTGGCTCATCGATCCGTTCACGTTCTTCGCGCGCGCTCTGCGGGACGAGCCGTCGCCCATTCCCGATGTCACCACCCTCTCGGGACGCCGGATCTTCTTCAGCCACGTCGAGAGCGAAGGGCTGAACAACGTCGTTCTGACGAAGGCGAAGGAGCAGGTTCTCGTCGCCCAGATCTTCCAGGAGGAGATCGTCAATCGATACACCGACCTGCCGGTCACCTTCGCCCTGACACCCGGCGATCTCGATCCGACCATCGGCGGCAACGAGACGCCGCGCGAGTTCGTGCAGGCGATCTGGTCCTCCCCGCAGGTGGAACCGAGCGTCGCCTCCTACACCAGGCCCTATCGTTGGGAATATTTCGAAACCTACGATCGTGCGCGTGAAGAGGATCTGATCGCGCATGCGCGAACGCCGGGCCGGTTCGGGCTGCGGCGCCTGGCGGATTATGTGAATGGAAGCACGCGCACCGATCGTTTCGTCGCCAAGGCACGCGAGTATCCGCGCAATTACCTGCTCAAGCCGTTCGATCTCGTTCAGGAAACCGAAGGCGCCGCGGCTATCGTCCGTGATCTATCGCCGAGCGACAAGCAACCGCGTCTCTATCAATGGACCGGAGATGCGCGCCCCTCGGAGGAGATGATTGCGGCGACACGTGGTCTCGGCCTCCTGAACATCAATGGCGGCGAGGCGCGCTTCGATCAGCTCTATCCCTCGGCTGCCCACCTGCCGCCGATCGCACGCCCGGTCGGAAATCAGCGCCAGATCTACGCCGTCGGAGCCGACGAGGTTCCCCTCGTCCGGATGTGGCGGCCCGCCGTCGAGGCCCTGCGCGGCCTTCGCACGACGCTCGGAAACACCGAGGCGCCCCGCCGCCTGAAGGGCTTCAACCTTCATTACCACCTGATGACGATCGGCAATTCCGAGGCCCTGCACCTGATCCAGGCTTACCTGGACGAAGCACGGAACGCCCCGGTCATCCCGATCCGAACCTCGGATTATGCCGCGATGGCCGACGACTTCTTCCGCGTCGAGATCGTGGCGACGGGTCCGTCGAGCTGGTCGATCCGGAATCGCGGGGCCGTGCAGACCCTGCGGTTCGACGAGGCCGACACGGTCGAGATCGACCTCGCGCGGTCGGAAGGCGTGCTCGGCAGCACCCGGCAGGGCAGCGTCCTCTACGTCTCGCTCGATCCGGCGGTGGCGACGGTGCGTCTGGCTCTCGGGGCGGCCGGATCCAAGCCGTGCAACCTTGTCGGTCTCCGGGACAGCCGCTGGCAGGTATCGGGGTTGAGCCGTGACACGTTCGCGTGGCGCTTCTCCGCTCAGGGATACGGCCCTGGCGATTTCACCTGGGAAGGCGTCGCCCCGGGCCGCTATCGGGTCGAGGCGCACCGCGCCGACAAGCTCGTGTGGAGCGTCGATGTCGAGCCGGACGCACGGGGGCAGCTCGCCTTCTCGGTCGCACCGGCGGCCATCGAGCCCCTGTCCCTCTCCATCGCGCGGCAGCAGGATGCCGCGGGAGGTGTCCGGTGAGCCTCACGCGGATCCTCATCGCCGTGGCCGTCGTGATCTGCGCGGTCGCCGGCTACGCTCTCCAATCGGGTCCGGAAGAGCGCATCGCCATGCTGATCCGCGATGGCCGGCAGGCCGAAGCGGTGACGGAGATCGAGCGCATGCTCCAGACCGGCCGTGCCAAGCCGCGCGTGCTCATGCAACTCGCGTTGCTGCAGGAGGGCATCGGCAATCCATCACGCGCGACCGACATGATGGAGCTCTATGTCCTGGCGCGCCCAAATGACCGGGACGCGCTCACCTGGCTGGTGAAGGCGTACGAGGCCTCCGACAACGCGGCCGGCCTCGCCGAGGCCCTGACCAGACTCATCGCGGTCGATCCGGCCCCCGCCTATGTGGCCCGCCTCGCAACGTCCCATCGCTACGCCGGCCGCTACGACGAGGAGCGCAAGGTCCTCGAACAGGCCGCATCGACGGGGAAACTCGAGCCGCGGCTGCTGGAGCGGCTCGGCGCGCTCCTCGCCGCGGAGGATCGGATCCCGCGCGCCCTGGATGTCCTGCGCGAGGTTGATGCCAGGTCGGTGGCGGAGGCCGAGCAGCCGCGTCGGCTCCTGTTCGAGCTGCTGATCGGGTGCGGCCTCTACGCGGAGGCGTCCGAGCGGGCCCAGGCCTGGCTGGAGCGCTGGAACAAGCCGTGGCTCGCCACCCAGTTCACGCTGCGCCTTGCCGCAAAGGCTCCGCCGGAGACCGCCCAATCCCTGGCGGCCGCCAGCGCCGCCCTGCATCCGGATGCGCGGCTCTACCTCGCCAAAACCCTCGCCGACCAGGGCAACCGCCGCATCGCCGCGACGCTCCTGGCGGGATGGCCGTTTCCCGACCAGCCCCTCACCAAGGTCGAGATCGAGGGGTACGTCGCCGCATCTGTCGCGGTCGGCAATCCGGGGGCCGTCTGGGCCACATTCGCCAGGCTGCGCACGCGGCCGGTGTCGCCGGAATTCCAGGCGATCTTTGCTGAGGCGATGGCCGTGCAATTCGGCCTGCAATCCATCGCGCTTCTCCAGCCGCCGCTGCCTCCCGGTGTCCTGCGTACCCGGCCCGTCTTTGCGGCGCGCCTCGCCATCGCCCGCGGCGAAGGTTCGAGTGCCGGTCGCATCCTGGCCGCGGCGGACCTCATGACCATGCCGGACCCCGATCTGGAGGCCTGGCTCGAACTCCTCCTGCGGGCCGACACGCAGCAGGGCGCTTTCGCGATCCTCGGCAGCCTGCGGCAGCGCCGTCTGCTCCCGAGCAAGCTGATGCCAGCCTATCGCGGCCTCGCGGCACAGCTCGGTCATCCTGTCGGACCGGAGAGCGTGCCTGCGGGGACGCGGCGCCTCGCCAACAACGCCCACTGAGCACGGCCAAGAGGACCGAGAGGACAGCATCATGCTCAGGCAGCTCCCCAGAACCCTCGGCAACGGCGCGGACGTGCTCGCGCGCCAGCTCTCGGGCCTGCGCGGCAAGTACGAAGCCTGCTTCCTGTTCCTCCTCCTGATGATCGTGGAGTGGCTGATCCCGGGACCGGCCTCCCTGGCGCAGATCACACCGCACCCCTTCTGGTTGCCCATCATCCTGATGAGCGTGCAGTACGGCAGCGGCACCGGCCTCATCGTGGCCGCACTCGCCACCGCCCTGAGCTGGTTGGCGGGGTGGCCGGCTCAGACCTCGCAGGAGGATTTCTACACCTACTCGATGCGGGTCTGGCGCGAGCCGGTCCTCTGGATCGGGGCCGCGATCGTGATCGGCGGCCTGCGCAATCGGCAGATCCGGGAGCGGCTCGCCCTGGAGGAGCGCCTGCACCAGACCGAGCACCAGCGCGACACCATCGCGGGCTTCTGCCACGACCTCCAGGAAGACCTGACCGCTCACGAACGTCAGGCCGCCACGGCGCACACCGGATCGATCGAGGCCGGGCTCGCGAGCCTCCAGCGCATCCGCACGACCGACGCGCTCGATACCGTGCGGCCCCTGATCCAGGCCGCTGTCACGGAATGGCTCGGACACGCGCATTGGACGCTCTATCCGCTCCGGGACGGAGAGCTCACCGCGGCGCGGGACGCGGTGGGCGATCCGGAGACCAGGGCTCCGGTCGACATCGTCCGCACGGCCATGGTCTACGCGGTCGCCTGCTGCAGGCCGAGGGTCCTGAGCGTCTTCGACGAGGCGGATGCCCGGTTGCTCGACGGCGTCGGCATCTTCGCCTGCCCGGTGCGTCCGATCGAGGGCGGCCCGCACCATGGCCTCCTGGTCATCGAGTCGGTTCCGCCCGATCGCTTGGTGCCGGCGACCGTCGGCGCGGTGCTGGCCATCGCGCACGCCCTCGGTGAAGCCTTCGACCGCGCCAATGGAACGCCGGAGACGGTAGTTCAGCGTTCGCAGGACGATGCGACGAGCCACCGCGATCCCGCCCGGACACGCGCGGCGTTCGAGGAGCCGCGCATGTCCGATGCTCTGACGGGGGACATGTCGTGCAGGTCCTGAGCCACGCCGCTCGCCTCTCCGCCGCACCGGTTCTCGCGCTCTCGGCGCTGCTCGTCGCGGAGGCCGGGTTCCTGTTCGGCGCACTGTCCCACCTGCTGACCGCGCCGGCTGCCCTCGCGGGGCACGCGATCGTGCTCGTCGCCTTCACGGCGGCACGGCGGGCATTCGCGGAGGATCTCACCCTCTTCGTCCTGGCCCTTCTGCTCACGGCATGCGCGGGCCCCCTGGGAACGGTCGGTGTCCTGGCGCTCTACCTGATGCTGTCCCTCACACGCGTCTCACCGCATGAGTTGGAGACCTGGTATCGGCAGATCTCCGGTGTCACCGAGGCCAATCCGGCCGTCGCCCTGTATGACAGGATCGTCGACGGGCGCGCGCGCAGATCCCAGGCCCAATCCCATTTCCCGAGCGTCCTCGGCGGCCCGCTCGCGCCGCAGCAGGCCCTGCTCGGGCTGATCGGTCTCGCCTATCACCCGGATTACAGGGTTCTGCTGAGACAGGCCCTGCACAGTGCGGAGCCGAGCATCCGCGTTCACGCAGCGGCCGTCTCCGTCAAGCTGCGCACCCGGGCGCGTCTCGATTTCCAGGATCTCGCCGGCGAGGAGAACGCGAGCGGATCCCCCGATGACCTCCATGTCCGGGCAACGCGCCTGGTGCGGCTCGCGGAAGGGGGCTTCCTCGACGAAGCCGACACGCGGACGGCGCGCGAGACGGCCCTCGACCACTGTCGGCGCGCCCGCGCGCTCGATCCCGAGCACGGCCCGTCGCTGACCCTGCTCTGCCGCCTCCTCTCCGATCTGCGGCGCTGGGACGACGTGCTGTCCCTGCGGGCGGCGCACGGACTGAACGACCGAGGCGCCGCCGCGACGGTGGCGGAGAGCCTGATGAAGCTGCGCCGCGCCCGTGACCTGCATGACGTCGCCAAGCGGCTCGCGCTTCCGGCCAAGACCTTGAGCATTGGGGACGTGCGTCATGCGCCTGGGGCCTAAGCAACGACCGAAGCCGGCCGAGGCGGATATCTGCCTCATCGTCGAGGGCTGCTACCCGTATGTTGCGGGGGGCGTCTCGTCCTGGATCGACTGGTTGATCCGGGGCAATCCCGGATTGACGTTCAGCGTGGTGGCCATCGTCGCGGGATCGGAGCCCCGCGAGGTGCGGTACCGCCTGCCGGACAACGTCGTCGGCTTGCAGGAGCTCCAGCTTCACGGCGACTTCGGCTCGACGGATTGGCGAGAGCACGGCGACACCGCGAGCGATGTCGGGAACGCCCTGTCCGAGACGCTGATCGAGTTGGTGAAGAGCGGAGGTCTACCCGCGTTCCAGGATCTCGTGCGCCTGGTCAACGACCCGGCGCGCGGCTTGTCGCTGCCGAGCCTGATGGCGTCGCGGCTCTCCTGGCAGGTCACCTGCCAGATGTACGAGCGGCTGATGCCGCACGCCTCGTTCCTCCACTTCTTCTGGGCTTGGCGCGCCCTGTTCGGCGGCCTGTTCGCGGTCCTGAAGGCACCGCTTCCGCCGGCCCGGATCTATCACACGATCTCGACGGGCTATGCCGGGCTGCTCGCGGCGCGGGCCGCGATCGAGACCGGTCGTCCGGCCCTGATCACGGAGCACGGGATCTACACCAACGAGCGTCGCATCGAGATCCTGATGGCGGAATGGATCTGCGACACCGTCGACAAGGGCATCAGCCTCCACGACGAGCGCGTCGATCTGCGCGATATCTGGATGCAGATCTTCGATGCGCACGCACTGATCTGCTATCAGGCCTGCCGCCGGATCATCACGCTCTACGAGGACAACCAGCGACTTCAGCGAGCGCTCGGGGCGCCGCCGGAGCGGCTGGCCGTGATCGCCAACGGGATCGACCTCGCGAAATTCTCCGGAATTGCCCGGGCGGAGTGCGACGCGACCCCGACCATCGCCCTGATCGGCCGGGTCGTGCCGATCAAGGACGTGAAATCCTACATCGAGGCCGCCTCGATCCTGGCGCGCGACGTCACGAACCTGCGCGCACTGGTTCTCGGACCGACCGACGAGGATCAGGGCTACTACGAGGAATGCCTGACGCTGGTGGCGGAGCTCGGAATGTCCGAGATCGTCCAGTTCACCGGGCCCGTGCGGATCGTCGACTACCTCGCGGAAATCCACGTCGTCGTCCTGACGAGCCTGAGCGAGGCGCAGCCGCTCGTCATCCTCGAAGCCGGCGCGGCGGGCATTCCGTGTGTCGCCACCGATGTCGGGTCCTGCCGCGAGATCCTCGAGGGCCGCTCCTCGGAGGTCCCACGGCTCGGGCCGGGTGGTGTCGTCACGCCCCTCGTGGACCCCGGCGCGACGGCGGCGGCGATTGCCGGGCTTCTTCTCGACCCCGAGCGCCGGCACGCCGCCGGCGAGGCCCTGCGGGCGCGCGTGCGACGCTACTACGCCTCGGAGGACGCCCTCGCGGCCTACCGGGATACCTACGCCGAATTCCTCGATGCCGCCGGTGCGGACGCCAAGCTGGTGGAGGCCTGAACGATGGCGGGGATCGGATTCGAACTGCGCCGCCTCGGCGGACGCGACGAGATCCTGGGACCGGTCGCGGCGGTCGCCCACGCGGCGATCGTGGCAGCCGGGCCTTGGCTCTACACCGTGATGGCGATCCTCGTCATCGGCGAGGCGGCGGCCCCGGTGATGAGCGAGGAAGCGCTCGCCTCCTTCCGGGTTCTCGTCGTCTACGTCTTCTCGCTGTCCCTCGTCGGCACGGCGCCGATCGCCATGGTAGGCACGCGCGTCCTGGCCGATGCCCTCTACCGGCGCCAGTACGGCGACGTGCGGGCGCTCTTCGCGCTGACGCTGCTCGCGGGGGGCGCCGCCACCCTCGTGCTCTCGGCGCTCGTCTTCCTCGTCCTCCTCCCGACGGCCCCGGATGTCGCGGCCGTCGGTATCGCCGCCTCTCAGGTCGTCAGCATGGTCTGGGTCGGCCTGGCGTTCTGCGGCGCGGTGCGGGACTACCTTCAGGTGACGCTCGCCTTCGCGACCGGGCTCCTCACCGCCGTCGGCTTGGCGGTATCGGCGGCTCTCGTCGATCTCGGCCCTGTCGCCATGATGTGGGGCTTCGCGGCGGGGTTCGTGGTGGTGTTCCTCTGGCTGACGGCGAGCTTCGCCGCCACCTTCCCGGCACCGTGCCGGACCCTCGCGGCGGCGCGCTCGGCCTTCCTCCAGCGCCTGCGCTGCAGCCCCTCCCTCGCCGTTGGCGCCCTGGCCGGCAGCCTGAGCGTTTGGGTCGACAAGTGGATCATCTGGATGAGCGGCTACGGTGAGCCCGTCGAGGCCGGCCTCATCCACGCCCCGATCTACGACGGTCCGATGTTCATCGCGAGCCTGACCGTGGTTCCGGCACTGGCGCTCTTCGTGACCAGCCTGGAAACCACCTTCTTCGACCGCTACCAGACCTACTTCCACTCGATCGACAACCACGCCACGCTCAAGACGATCCGGCGGCAGGCGCAGATCCTCGAGCGCGAGACGATGCGGACCCTCGCCGGCATCATGATGGTGCAGACGGCGCTCTGCATCATCGTCGTGCTGACGGCGCCCGCGATCGTCGAGGCCGTCAGCCTGCAGTTCCGTCAGATCGGCGTTCTGCGGATGGGCACCGTCGGCGCCCTGTTCCAATACTTGTTCATGTCTTGCTCGGCGTTGCTCATCTTCTTCGATGCGACGCGCATCTACGCCGCCCTGCAAGTCGCCTTCCTGGCGAGCCTTGCCGGCTTGACGCTGGTCTTCTCCCATCTCGAGCCGGGCACGCTCGGTGCCGGCTACATGGTGACCTGCATCGCCGCGGGCTTCGCCTCCCTCCTCGCTCTGATGAGGGTCCTGAGATCCATCGATTTCCGCGTGTTCGTCGGCAGTGCCACGAGCGCGCAACGGGCTTGAGCAGCAGCACGGCGCGACGCCGTGCAGGGAGACGGATCATGACGCGTAACGATCGGTTCGAAGCCAGACGGTGCCGCCCTCGGAGCCTCGGCGTCCTGGCCGCCCTGCTCCTGGCCATCTCGCCGATGGCGCCCGGGGCCGCACGGGCTGGAACCGAGCCCCTGCTCCGGGTCGGGGATCGGCTCAAGGTGACGATCTTCGAGATGATGGAGGTGCCCGACACCTCCGAGGCCGACAAGGGTGCGCAGCGCGAGGCGCCGTCGCCCCTCCTGCAGACCGTCTACCCACGGGTCGATCTTTCGGGCGAGTACACCGTGGAGCCCGGCGGAACGGTCGTTCTGCCGCTCTTCGGAGCGATCGAGGCCGTCGGCCGGCCGGCATCGGCCTTCAAGGCCGATCTCGGCGAGGCCTTCGACCGATTGTTCCACCGGCGCTGCAACATCACGATCTCGATGCTGCAGCGGGCGCCGATCTACGTCGTGGGCGCGGTCCGCAACCCCGGCTCCTTCGCCTACGCGCCCGGCTTGATGGTGATCCAGGCGGTGGCGCTCGCTGGCGGCGACATGGAGAACGGCACGCCCGCGCAGGCCATCGAGACGACGCGCGAGCATGAGCGCCGGGACGGAGCGCGCGATCGGCTGAAAGGGCTGTTCGTCCGCAAGGCTGTCCTCATCGCGGAGCGGGATGGGACAGCGGTGGCCCAGGCGCCCGCCCTGCGCGACCTCATCGGAGCGGACGCCTCGACGGCGCTGCTCGCGGGCGAGCAGCGGATGGCGCAGTTGCGTGCGAAGAACCAGGCCAGCGCGCGTGCTACGAAGGAGCGGGCCATCGTGGCCGTTCAGGACGAGATCGATCTCCTGCGCCAGCGCATGGCCAATTTCGATGCGCAGATCAAGGTTCGGGGTGAACGCCTGAAGATGATGGAGGCGCTCTTCGCCCGGCAGGTCGTCGAGAACGAGCGCGTGGCCGACGTGCGGCGCGACTACGTCGACATGGAAGGGCGCCGCCGCGACATCGAGATCAGCCTGCTGCAGGCCGAGCAGCGCCAGGACAACGCCAAGAAGGCCCTCGAGCAGAGCGAGCTTGAGCGCCGCCTCAACCTGGAGCGCGACCTCGCGCAGGTCGAGGGCGAGATCCAGCAGGCCGAGCGCGCCTACGCTGCGCTGAACGCGACGACGGCCCTGATGGCACGCACGGGCCCGGCGCCGAGCCGGGAGGCGGGAGCCCTCGTCTACGACGTGGTCCGGCGCACGGGCGACGTCACCGAATCCCTCCGCGCGGCCGAGCTCGACGCGCTCGAGCCGGGCGACGTCCTGCGCGTCCGGGTCGCGCCGGCGGAGCGGGTGAAGGCGACCGATCAGGTCGCCGAAAAGTAGGAGCGCGCGCTCCGGACGGGAGGCACCATGGCGAAGCTCATGACACGCAGACCCCTGATCCTCACCGGCCTCCTCGGCATCGCGGGCCTCGTCAGCGGTCTCGGGGCGGCCCCTCTGCTCAGCTCACGGGCGTCGGCGAACCTCGCCGGCGTCAAGGTCGCGAACTGGGGCTGCCAGTATCAGCGCATCGCGCTGGACTCGATCGCGGCCTCGGATCTGGACCTGATCGTGATCGATCCGATCGTGGAGGGCGAACGGCTCGGGCCGGCCGGGGTCTCGGCCCTTCGAACCAAGCCCGACGGCGGGCGCCGCCTCGTCCTGGCCTATCTGAGCGTCGGGGAAGCGGAGAGCTACCGCGCGTACTGGCAGCCCGGCTGGCGCGACGCTCCGCCGGCTTGGCTCGGACCCGAGAACCCGCGCTGGCCGGGCAGCTTCGCGGTCCGCTACTGGCTGCCGGAATGGCGGAGGCTGCTCCTCGGGGAAGGGGGCATGTTCGACGCGATCCTCTCGGCCGGGTTCGACGGCGTCTTCCTCGACCGCGTCGATGCCTACGGGGATTGGCGGGGCCGCGAGGTGCAGGCTCGGCGCGACATGATCGACCTGATCACGACGCTCTCCTCGACCGCGAAGGCGC
Source organism: Methylobacterium planeticum (assembly GCF_008806345.1). Taxonomy (GTDB): domain Bacteria; phylum Pseudomonadota; class Alphaproteobacteria; order Rhizobiales; family Beijerinckiaceae; genus Methylobacterium; species Methylobacterium planeticum. Next base: position 15,478 of record NZ_VZZJ01000031.1, read on the forward strand.
GTCATGCGGGGTTCCTGCTCGTCGCACAGAACGCCGAACCGCTCTTGGCGAACGAAACCTACTGCGCGGCGATCGATGCCGTCAGCAAGGAAAGCCTTCTCTACAACCTCCATGGCGAGGGCGTCGCCAACTCGGACGAGGATGTCCGCTGGAGCCTGACCTATCTCGAGAAGGCGCATGCCCGCGGGCTGCCGATCCTCGCGATCGAGTACCTCGACGATACGTTGAGCCGCCTGAGAGCCAGGGCACGGTTGAGCCGCCTCGGCTTCGTTCCCTTCTTCGGCAACCGCCTGCTCGATCGCTTGCCCGCCTGAGGCACGGCCCTCGGGCGGGATCTCGACGCGGCCCCGCGCGGGACCGCCCGCCTCAGAAATCCGCGTGGATGCGGGTGCCGAAGAAGCTCGCCGGACCCCGGTCCCGGTTGTAGCCGGGATTGGCCACGTATTGGTAATTGAGCGATACGGTCACGGCCTTGGTGAGGCTCAGGGCGTAATAGGCCTCGACGGCGCGCTCGGGGGCATAGTTCAGGCGCCCGTCGCCGATCAGGAGGCCGAGGCCGCCATTGGCGAAATAGGCGCGGTGCGCCGGCGAGAGGCCGTTGAGCGTGGCACCGAGGCCAACCGTGTCGCCCGGCCGGTTCCAGGCCGTGCCCTTCAGCGACAACCCGCCCGAGACGCTGCGATCCACGTCGGTGAAGGACAGGTTCTCGTTGCGGCCGTCCGCGGCGCTCGCCCGCGCGAACAGGCCGAGATCGGCGGTGAGGGCCTGTTCGAGGTTCAGGTAGAGCCCGCTCTTGCGCCGCGGGCGCCGGGTCGCGGCGGCCGCGTCGTTGATGTCGGCAAACAGCCCGGCCTGGGTCAGCGTCACGACCTCGCGGTAATTGGCGGAATTGCCGACATTGCTGAACAGGCCGAGCCGGATCTTGCCCGGCTGATCGAGCCCGGGCAGCACGTGGCGCTCCTCGACCTCGATGGTAGCCCCGCCCCGGCGGAAGACGCGGGGATCGAGGACGTCGTTCGAGGGCTCCTTCGGCACCTGCGTGTAGGCGGCGCGGATCGCGAACGCGGCCTGATTGTACTCGACCATCAGGCCTTGGGTGAAGCCGGGGAGGTTCGCCGGGAAGTCCCAGGCGGTGGATGCCCAGAGCGACCAGTTCATGAAATCGATGCGCGGGTCGTGGGCGTAGGCGTTGCCATCGAAGAAGTCGCCGAGGGCGAACTTGCCGGCCACGACCGTGATCCGCTCGATGTCGCGCCGCGTCGCGACCTGGTTCGGCCCGTCGGGCACGTCCTCGGACTCGCCGCCGAGCCCGAAGGTCTGGCGTACGAAGTAGCGGTTCGAGCGCAGCTTCGGGAAGGGCGCCCCCGCCTTCTGGGCCTCCCCGTTGACGAAGCCCGCGATGCCGAGGGTGCGGCTGAGGCCGAATCCCTGCGAGAATTCCGGATTGTAGTAGAGTTCCGTGCCCTCCAGGAGCTTGAACCCGATGAAGGCCGTGGCGGTGGTCGTCGCCTGCGCCTGGTTCGGCACGAGACTGTTCTCGCCCCTGTAGGGCGATCGGAAGCGGGGCACCGCCTGGTTGAAGAAGGTGGTCTGGCCATGGAGCGAGAACCGGCCGGTCTCGCCGTTGCCGGGACCGAGGGTTGAGGCCTCGTCGGCCTCCGCCGGGAGGCCGAGCCCGCCCGGATACCAGGACAGGCGCGCCAGCATCTGGTTCGAGGTGAAGCCGACCCGGGTCGAGACCAGGCCGCCCGCAGGCCCCGGAACGCTCCCGAGGTCGAAGCGGCCGCTCCGCCCGAGATCGACGTAGCGATAGTCAAGGCCGAGGGCGAGGCTGTCGCTGATCGCATATTGCACGCCGGCGCCGAGGGTGAATCCGAGGCGGCCGAGGTCGCGGCGCTGCGTGGCGAGCGGCCCGCCGGTCAGGTCCGGATAGCTCGCGAGCAGCCGCGTCTCGGCCCCCGCGAGGCCGAAGGTGGCGTAGACCAGGGATCGCTCGAAGCTGTAGCCGAGGCGGCCGCGCAAGGTTCCGTAGAGATCGGTCTTGGCACGGATCACGCTGAAGACGGGATCGGCCTCCCCGTAGCCGAAGCCGAGCGCCGTCGAGGCGACGGGGCGCTTCAGGTTGGCCCCGGAGAGGTCGGCCTCGAGTCCGTAGAGCCAGGGGCCGGATTGCCAATTGTAGCCGCCGAAGGCGCCTCCGACCGCCGTGGTGGCATCGCGGCCCCTGTCCGAGCGCCCGGTGGCATCACCGGTCTTGAAGGCCGGGATCGTGCGCCCGCCGATGGTGGTCGGGCCGAATGCGAGGGCGCCGAAGGACGCACCGGCGCTTCCCTGCAGGCCGAGATAAGGCCCCGACCAATCGACGAAAGCCGGCACCGCGCGGGGCGCGGCAGGATCGGCAGCGTGAGAAGACGGGGACATGAGAGCGAGACCCAGAGCGGCCGCACCCAGCAACCCGCAGCGCGGCGTCACCGTCGATTCGCACTTCGCGCCGTGCCACCCCAAATCCCGCTCCCGCGCTCGATCCCGAGCGAGATATAGCAAGTGCTATATTTCCGGCAATCGTCGGATTCGCTGGCGGAGCCGTTGCGGGCTCCGCGTTGCAAAAATGACCCGACGTTGTCTGCGCAACAGGAGGATGACGCCCGGAGGACAAATCGTAGGACGGGCTTGCAAGCGCGCGGGGCTGTGCTCCCGGCGCATCGATGCCCCTCCGAGGCGCTGGATCTGCTTCGGCGCGCTCGGGCCGCCTTAGGCCGGGCCGGTGGCGACCGGACGGCGCGCGTCGGCGCCCCATTCCGACCACGACCCGTCGTAGAGGGAGCGGGCCGGGCGTCCGAGGGTCTCCAGCGCCAGGGAGATGATGGCTGCCGTGACGCCCGAGCCGCAGGTCGTGATCACGGGCTGGTCGGGATCGACACCGTTCTCGGCGAAGATGGCGCGGAGTTGCTCCGTGTCCTTCAGTCGCCCGTTCTCCTGCAGGGCTGCATAATGAAGGTTGCGGGCGCCCGGCATGTGGCCGGGGCGGACGCCGGGTCGAGGCTCGGCTTCCTCGCCGCGGAAGCGCGGTGCGGAGCGCGCGTCGACCACCTGAGTCGCGCCGGCGGATAGGGCGCGCGCGATGTCACCCGCGTCCGCCACGGCCCCATGATCGAGGCGGGCGGTGAAGTGGCGCCGGTCGCGCGGGTGAGGCTCGCCGTCCTCGGTCGGATAGCCGGCCTCGACCCAAGCCGGGAGGCCGCCGTCGAGCACGGCCACGTCGCGAACCCCGAAGGTGCGCAGCATCCACCAGACCCGAGGGGCCGAGAACAGGCCCATGCCGTCATAGACGACGATGTGCATGCCATCCCCGATGCCGAGGCTTCGCATCCGGGAGGCGAAGACCTCGGGACGCGGCAGCATGTGGGGGAGGGACGAGCCCTCGTCGCTCATGGCGTCGATATCGAAGCGGATCGCGCCGGGAATGTGGGCGGCGCGGTACTCGGCCGCCGCGTCGCGCCCGGCGGCGGGCAGGTACCAGGACCCGTCGAGGACGATGATATCCGGTGCGTCGAGGCGCTCATGGAGCCATGCGGGCGTGACCAGGGGTGATGTCGCCATGTGGGATCCGTCCTGCGGCGTCGGGGGCGGCACTCAATCACATAAGGCGCGCGGTTGCACGGGGCAGGGGCGAGGAGGGGAAGGCGGATCCGCTCAGGCGCCGTAATAGCTCCGGTACCACGCCACGAAGGCCGGGATGCCGGTCTCGATCGGGGTCTCCGGTACGTGGCCGACGAGAGCCTGCAGAAGCTCGGTGCTGGCCTCGGTGCGGGCCACGTCGCCCGGGGGGAGGGGCTTCAGGATGCGCTGGGCCCGGCATCCGAGCGCCCGCTCAAGCGCATCGATCATCGCGTCGAGGCGCACCGGACGCCCACCCCCGATATTGACGAGGCGATAAGGGGCGCTCGAACTCAGGGTGTCGAAGGGGCCGACCGGTCCGCCCGCGCCGGGCGCGGAGGGCGGCGCGTCGGCGAGCCGCCGGATCGCGTCGACGAGGTCGTCGATATAGGTGAAGTCGCGCTCGGCCGCCCCTCCGGCGAAGACCTCGATCGGCTCGCCGGCAAGGATCTTCCGGGTGAACAGGAACAGCGCCATGTCCGGTCGGCCCCAAGGACCGTAGACCGTGAAGAAGCGGAAGGCCGTCGTCGGGATGGCGAAGAGGTGGCTGTAGGAGTGGGCCATCGCCTCCATGGCGAGCTTCGAGGCCGCGTAGAAGGTGAGGGGGCTCACCGCCCGGTCGGTCTCGCGGAAGGGCAGGGCGGTGTTGCCGCCATAGGCTGAGCTCGTCGAGGCCAGGAGCAGGTGGCGCACGGGATGCGCCCGCACGGCCTCGAGCAGGTTGAAGCTGCCGATGAGGTTCGAATCCGCGTAGGCCTGCGGGTTCTCCAGGCTGTAGCGCACGCCCGCCTGCGCGGCGAGGTGGACGACGATGTCCGGCCGGATCCGCGCGAGGAGGTCGCGCAGCAATCCCGGGCTTTCCAGGCGCCCCTCGACGGCCTCGAAGGCGGGATCGGCTTCGAGATCGGCATGACGGGCGCGCTTCAGCCCGACGTCGTAGTAATCCGAGAACGCGTCGAGCCCGGTGACGGCGTGGCCCTCGTCGAGGAGCCGCCGGCTCAGATGGTAGCCGATGAATCCGGCGGAGCCGGTGACGAGGACACGCATCCGCTTCCCTTCTGCCAGAGCGAGCTCGGATCGTCGGACCCGCAGGATGCCGGAGGGACGCGACGACCCGCTGGTGAGAGAGCCGCTTCCACGTTCATGGCAGAAGGGTCCGCAACGCGTGACCGCCACTACACGCTGCGGCCGACAGCCTCAAGGAAGCCCCTCGGATCGGCACGGACGAATACGCAGAGAATCGAGGGCACGCGCCGTGGAACAGGCCCCGTAGCCGGGACTTGAGCAACGAGCGCCTCGTACAGCCGAACCCAGGCCCGGCAAATTTCGAGCCTCGGCGTGCAAAACCCAAGTCCCGGCAAGCTCGGACGACGAAAATGTCTGTGCGCGGTTGCGTCCTGTGCATGCGGGACTTGTTTCGCGGAGGAAGAACCCCAGTTATAACAGCACGATGACGCTGTTGCGCCTCGTTCCCGCGAGGGTCGCACGGGTCTGGTTCTCCGGCGGCGTGCCCCTCACGCGATCGGGAGCCGGCTCGCCGGACGCACCACGCGCAAGACCGCAACGCCTGCCGGGCCCCCCACCCGCGCACCCAGAACAATTCACGAGCCGTCCCTTCATGAATCAACTCGTCCGCATGTCTCAGATCGGCGACGCCGAGCAGGTCGCAGAGCCGTCCGCCGAACTGCGCGTGCCCTTCGCGCAGTCGGGCGCCTTCGTCTGCAAGTTCATCATCGGCGAGCCCAACGATCGGGCCGTCTGCTGCGGCGCGCCGGTCGCCGACGGCAAGAGCTGGTGCGCGTTCCACCGCCGCATCGTGTTCGAGCCGGCCCGGCCCGGACGAATCCGCTAAGATCCGGTCACAATCCCGGGATCGTCAGGATGTGAGCCTCGCCGGTCTGGACCGGCGGGGTTCTTGTCGTATGGTCACACGGATGAAGCCCTCGGCGTAATCCCGCGCATCGGGGCCCGATCTGCGAGTGACCCCCATGACCGACCTCGCGGGAACCCCGGCGCGCCGATCGCAGCTCGCCACGGTGCTGCGCGTCACGGGTGGCAACTTCCTGGAGATGTACGACTTTTTCGTCTTCGGCTACTACGCCGCGGCGATCGGTCGGGTGTTCTTCCCGAGCGAGAGCGAGGTCGCCTCGCTGATGTTCTCTCTCGCGACCTTCGGCGCCGCCTTCCTGATGCGGCCCCTCGGCGCGCTGGTCCTCGGCGCCTATATCGACCGGCACGGCCGCCGCTCCGGACTTCTCCTCACGCTGGCGCTGATGGCGATCGGCACCCTCTCGATCGCGATCGCGCCGGGCTACGGCAGCATCGGGGTCATCGCCCCCGTGATCGTGGTGCTGGGACGCCTCGTGCAGGGCTTCTCGGCCGGGGCCGAGCTCGGTGGCGTCTCGGTCTACCTCGCCGAGATGGCGACGCCCGGCAACAAGGGCTTCTACGTCGCGTGGCAATCGGCGAGCCAGCAGGTGGCGGTGATCTTCGCCGCAGCGCTGGGCCTCGCGCTGCAGAACAGCCTGACCCCGGCCGAGATGGACAGCTTCGGCTGGCGCATCCCGCTCCTGATCGGCTGCCTGATCATCCCGTTCCTGTTCGTCATCCGGCGCTCGCTGCAGGAAACGGAAGCGTTCCAGCACCGCAAGGCACCGGCCTCGCTCACGCAGATCTGGCGCACCATGCTGGCGAACTGGCGCATCGTGCTCATCGGCATGATGCTGGTCACGATGACGACGGTGTCGTTCTACCTGATCACCGTCTACACGCCGACCTTCGGCCGCCAGGCGCTCCGTCTCGGCGCCGTCGACGTCCTCATCGTCACGGTCTGCGTCGGCGTGTCGAACCTGTTCTGGCTGCCCGTGATGGGCGCGCTCTCCGACCGGGTCGGCCGGCGCCCGCTGCTGATCCTGTTCACGGCCCTCGCCCTGCTCACCGCCTATCCGGCGATCTCCTGGCTCGCCTCGGCGCCCAGCTTCGGGCGGCTCCTCGGCGTCGAGCTCTGGCTGTCCTTTCTCTACGCCAGCTACAATGGCGCCATGGTGGTGCACCTGACCGAGATCATGCCGCCGGAGGTCCGCAGCGCCGGATTCTCGCTGGCCTACAGCCTCGCCACCGCGATCTTCGGCGGGTTCACCCCGGTGATCTGCACCGGCCTGATCGAGTGGACCGGCAACCCGGCGATGCCGGGCCTCTGGCTCTCGGTCGCCGCACTGATCGGGCTCACCGCATCCTGGCTCGCGCGCGGGGAGGCGGTGCCGATTCCGGCGCGGGCGGCCGCGGCCGAGTGAGGGCGCTCGGAACGCCGCGGCCGTCGCCTGTCGCGTTCTCCCCACGGGAGGTCGCCGAGCGGGGATGGCCAGGTCGGGACGACGCGGATCACGCCATCGAGGTGAGCGAGGCGCCCGCGGGCGCACGCGTTCCGGCCATCAGCGCGTTGCGAGACGCCCGGAACAAATCGGCGATGACGCCGCGCGCGAAGCCATGCCTGACACCCAGGGCAGGCGGATGCCCGGTCCGCCCGCCCACCGTTATGGCACGCGCCGCTCCGTAACAATCACCCGAAGACTCGCCCTGGTTCGGGAATCGCCCTGGTTCGGCAGTGGCCGAGGACCGAGCGGCCTGAGTGCCAACCCCGGTTCACTCCTCCTCGTCCGGCGCCTCGTAGGGCCGGTAGGTGCGCAGGCTGCGCCCATCCGGGAATTGTACCGACCGGCTGTGGACGACGATGTAGCCGGCCCGCTGAGCCGCCTCGATCCGGCGCGCCCGATCATCGGCCAAGGTGTAGCCGTAGACCGGACGCGCGAAGATGCCGGCCGGGTACGCGCCCGGGTAAGGCGCGGCATAGCGGCCGGGCAGGGCCGTGGCCGCGTAGGCTCCCGACCGCGGCGCGGCGGAGGCGCGCGCGCGGGTCGGGTGGAGGGTCGACATCGTGACGCGCCGGCTCGGCTGGCGGCTCGCCTGACGGCTCGCTTGACGGTTCTCCTGGCGACGCACCGCGCGGCTCCGCGGACGAGCCTCGGCCGTCACCGTCCGCCGGCTGGTCCGGCGCGCGCCGCGGGACCGCGGCGCGGTCTCGGCACGCACGACCGGCGTCTCGGCGGCGGACGGACGGTCCGGTGCCGGGGCCGCAGGATTCGTGCTGCCGCGGACCGGTGGATCGGTCCAGGGCCGCGCGGCCTGGGGCGTGGAATTCGACGGGTTGGAATCCTGGGCACGGCTCGCCGGAATACCGAGGGCGAGACCCAGGACGAGGACGGCGCCGAGGCCGCTGCGCGCTCCGATCAGCATGACGCTCTCCCGGCAGTTCGATGCAGCGCGATCCCCGCTCGGCGGGATCGCGGCTGCCTTCGCACAAGCGTAACCGAGCGGACCCCGGGCGTCCACAAATCTCAGGAGCCTGGGAACGGCAGCGGACCGGATGGGCGTCCGAACGCAGCCCAGGGTGGAGTCTTCGCCCTGGAACCGACACTATGCCCATCTTTTCGCGAGCGGCCTGATGTACAAACGCAAACGTTCGCGCATGAAAAAGTACTAGAAATCAAGCTTGAATCATTAGTACCATCATATGTTATTGGCGTAACGCCCGACCTGCGCCGAAATCGCACGCTGAGGAAGAGCAGGGAGATCGGCAACCACCCGCGGGCTGCACAGGCTGAACTGCAGGGGCTCCGATCGACTGGCCACGCGTGCTCTGTGGATGCTTTCGAGCATCCGATGCGTGCCTGTGGGGACGGGAGTCACAGTGAGATGAACGAGACCAACATCAGGTTGTGCATCCCGGAGGTGAGCGCTACGCTCCTGAACGGTGCCGCACTGGTCGCTCCGCGGGACGTGCCGGGCGTCGCGCACCGGCCTCCGCCGGGGAGCAACGGCCTCCTGGATGCACTTCTGCGCGGCGCGCCGCCGAGCTGGGCCGAGGAACTCGAAGCCGTCACGATGACGGCGGGCGAGACGCTGGTCCAGACGGGCGCCACCCCGGCCTACGTCACCTTCCCGACGGGCGGCCTCGTCTCGGTCCTCGTGCGCAGCGGCCCCGCGGCCAATGCCGAGGTCGAGGTGGCGATGGTCGGCCGCCATGATCTCGTCGGAGCCTCAGCGCTCCTCGGAACCGATCCGGCCTCCCACCGGGCCGTCGTCCAGGTCGGCGCGCCGGCCTACCGGGTTTCGGCCGCCGCGATCCGGCGCTTGATGGAATCCTGCCCCCCGGCCCGGGCCCTGCTTCTGCGCTACGTGCGCATGAGCCTCGAAGAGGCCTATCAGATCGCCGCCTGCAACAGCCGCCACTCCCTCGAGAAGCGCCTGTGCCGGTGGCTGCTCCAGGCCCACCAGCGCCTCGAGAGCGACACCCTCCCGTTCACCCACGATCATATCGCGCAGATGCTCGGGGTGCGGCGGGCGAGCGTCACGGTGGCCCTCCACATCATCGAGGGCGAGCGCCTGATCCGCTCGACGCGGGGCCGCGTCGATCTGCTCGACCGCGCCCGCCTGCAGAACGCCGCCTGCGATTGCTGCGGCGCCATCGCGCATAACCGCCGGGTGCTGAGCCTCGACGGCGGACTGGAACGGGCCGCGGCCCCCTCCTGCACGCCCTGCTGAGCGCACGCGGGAGCGGGCGTCCTCTCGGGAGAGGCGCCCGTCCGCGCGATGCGCAACGTACCTGATCATCGCCGGGCCCGCTCCGGGCTTGGGCGACGATCGGGCGCGCCGCGTGCGCGCCCCGCGGCGCTGCCGACCCTGAGACGGCCCCAGCATTCGCCGCAGGGGGAGCGCGGGAACTGTCGGGGCCGCTCGGGCTTTCCGCAACCATGCCCGAGCCCGACCGCCAAGCTGCCCCGGATTCCCGCCCGCTCCGGGTCCTCGTCGATCTCAATCGCTGCCAAGCCTACGCCCAGTGCTGCTACGCGGCGCCCGCGCATTTCACGATCGAGGGCCGGGAAGCGCTGTTCTACGATCCTGCACCCTTGGCGGAGGCTCGCGCCGACATCGAGCGCGCCCGCATCTCGTGCCCGGTTCAGGCAATCCGCGTCGAGGATCCGGAACGGGGCGTGCTGTGAGCGCATCGGTGGTCGCGGAGCGCGCCGTGGTGGTCGGCGCGGGGCTCGCGGGCCTGCGCGGCGCCGAGGCCCTGCGGAGGGCCGGGTTCACAGGGTCCCTCACCCTCGTCGGGGCCGAGGCGCACCGGCCCTACGACCGGCCGCCGCTGTCGAAGCATGTCCTCACCGGCGCGGTCGCGGCGGACGCCACGACCCTGCCGAGCTTCCTGCCGCTCGAGGCGGAGTGGCGTCTCGGCACGGCCGTGACCGGCCTCGATCGCCGGAACGGCCGGGTCCGCCTCGCCGACGGATCGAGCCTCGCCTTCGACCGCCTCCTGATCGCGACGGGTACCCGGGCCCGCGCCTGGCCGAACCCGCACGAGGGCCGGCTCGCGGGGGTCCACAGCATCCGGAGCCGCGAGGACGCGACGGCGCTCCGCACAGCGCTCGCGGCCGGTCCGCGGCGCGTCCTCGTCATCGGCGGTGGCTTCATCGGCTGCGAGATGGCCTCGGCCTGCCGGACCCTCGGTATCCCGGTCACGCTGGTCGAACCGTCCACTGCGCCGTTGGCGCGGGTGCTCGGCACTCACATGGGCGACGTGATCGGCGCCCTGCACACCGCGCGCGGCGTGGAGATGCGCTGCGGCACCGAGGTCGAATGGCTTGAGGATGACGGCAGAGGGCGCGTCGTCCGCGCGCATCTGTCGGGCGGAGATCGGATCGAGGCCGACCTCGTGGTCGTCGCCCTCGGCGCGGTGCGCAACACCGAGTGGCTCGCCGGTTCCGGGCTGAGCGCCGACGCGGGCGGCCTCGATTGCGACGCGGACGGGTACGCCCTCGATACGGAGGGGCGAGTCGACGCCCGGGTCGCCGCGGCGGGGGATGTCGCGCGCTTTCCCCATCCACTCTACGACGGCCGCCGCGTCGCCCTGGAGCATTGGAGCCACGCGGTCGCGCAGGCGGAGCATGCCGGGCGCCTGCTCGCCGACAGGAAAGCCTGTTCGCACTATGCCGCGGTCCCGACCTTCTGGTCGACCCAGCACGGGATCAACATCAAGTCGGTGGGCCTCACGGAGGGCGCGGACGGCCTCGTGATCGCGCAAGGGTCGCCGAAGGAGGGCCGCTTCCTGGCGGTCTACGGGCGCGAGGGGCGCTGCATCGCCGCGCTCTCGGTCGATTGCGCCCGATGGCTTCCGGCCTACGCGGCGCAGGTCGCGGCCCGCGCGCCCTTCCCGCCGATCCACGGGGCCATCGATCAGCCGGAGCACCGCCCGGTGCTCCCGCCGGGCTTTTCTTAAGACCGTCCCCGCCCTCTCACCGCTGCTCCCCCGCCCGAGGATCTCGATGGCCGACGCAACGCTCCTCGACCAGGTCAAGGACAGGAAGAACCGGGCGGACCCGTACCCGCTCTTCGCGCGCCTGCGCGAGACGCCGGTCTCACGCCAGCACGACGGAACCTACGTGGCGGCGACCCATGCGGCCGTCGCGAGCCTGCTCTACGACCCCAGGATCAGTTCCGAGACCCTGCCGCCCTCGAAGCGTCCGCTCACCGGCAATCCCTTCACCGATTGGGTGGTGAAACCGATCCGCCAGCACATCACGGACACGCACCGGCCCTTCATTTTCCGCGATCCGCCGGACCACGACGTCCTGCGCGGGGCGGTGATGCACCAGTTCACCCGCGAGCGGGTGCAGGCCATGCGCAAGCGCTCCGACCGGCTGGTGGCCGACCTCCTCAACGAGAAGTGCGGCGCGCGCGAGATCGACATCGTGGACGACCTGGCCTACCCGCTTCCCGTGACGGTGATCTGCGAACTCTTCGGCGTGCCCCGCGAGGACGAGCCGAAATTCCACGGCTGGGCGACGCAGCTCGCCACCGCCCTCGAGCCGGACAGCCTCGACGACGACGCAGTCCGGGCCAAGAACAGCCGCTGCTTCGACGAGATCTCCGCCTACATGGCCGGCCTGATCCGGGACAAGCGCCGCCATCCGGGGGACGACATGCTCTCGGGTCTCGCCAACGAATCGGCGCCGGGCATCGGCAGGATGGGCGATTACGACCTCGTTGCCACGTCGATCCTGATGCTGGTCGCGGGCCACGAGACCACCGTGAACCTCATCACCAACAGCATGCTGACGCTGATGCGCCACCCGGAGGCGCTGGAGCGCCTGCGGGCCGAGCCCGGCTGGGCGCCCCGGGTGCTGGAGGAGGTGCAGCGCTTCGATCCGCCGGTGCAGTTCCGGACCCGCAAGGCCCTCGCCGATCTCGCGATCGAGGGGACGACCATCCCCGAGGGCGCCCCGGTCGTGCTGCTCTTCGCCGCCGCCGGGCGCGATCCGCAGGCCTATGCCGATCCGGACCGCTTCGACCCGGACCGGCACGACAACCGGCATTTCGGCTTCGGCGGCAGCCTGCATTACTGCGTCGGCGCGCCGCTCGCCCGGTTCGAGACCGAAGCCGCCCTCGCGGCGCTTGCCGGGCGATTGCAGAACCCGCGCCTCGCCGAGGACCCGCCCTACCGGCCGGGCGCGGCCTTGCGCGGGCCGCAGCATCTGCGGCTCGCCATCGACGGGATCGCCTAGAGCCTATTCCGCCGCGACCCCATGGTGCCCCTCGGGCGCCTTGTCCGCCCCCGGCTCCGCCTCGCTCTTCAGGCCGGCCTCGACCTTCTTGCGCTTGAACAGGCGCATCACGACGACGAAGAAGACCGGCACGAAGAACACGGCCAGGACGGTGGCGGAGATCATGCCCCCCATCACGCCCGTGCCGATCGCCTGCTGGCTCTTCGAGGCCGCCCCGCTCGCGATCGCGAGCGGCACCACGCCGAAGATGAAGGCGAGGGAGGTCATCACGATCGGGCGGAACCGCAGGGTCGCGGCCTGCACCGTCGCGTCGATGATCGAGGTTCCGGGCTTCCACAGGTCCTTGGCGAATTCCACGATCAGGATCGCGTTCTTGGCCGACAGGCCGATGATCGTGATCAGGCCGATCTTGAAGTAGACGTCGTTCGGCATGCCGCGCAGGTACACCGCCGCCACCGATCCGATGACCCCGAGGGGGATCACCAGCAGCACCGAGAACGGGATCGACCAGCTCTCGTAGAGCGCCGCGAGGCACAGGAACACGATCAGGACCGAGAGCGCGAGCAGCAGCGAGGCCTGGCTCCCGGCCTGCTTCTCCTGCAGCGACTGGCCGGTCCAGGTGTGGCCGAAGCCCTTGGGCAGCTGCGTCATCAGCCGTTCCATCTCGGCGATCGCGTCGCCCGACGTGTAGCCGGGGTTCGGCTCGCCGGTGATGCGCACCGTCTGGTAGCCGTTGAAGCCGACGATCTGGGTCGGCCCCACGCTCCATTTCAGGTCGGCGAAGGAGGACATCGGCACCATCGTGCCCTGCGCGTTCTTGACGCCGTAATTCAGGATGTCGGCGGTCTTCAGGCGCTGCAGCTGCTCCGACTGCACGATCACGCGCTGCATCTTGCCCCGGTTCGGGAAATCGTTGGTGTAGACCGAGCCGAGATTGACCTGGATCGTGTCGTTGATGTCCTCGAAGCTGACACCGAGGGCGGCGGCCTTCTCGCGGTCGATGACGAGCTCGGCCTCCGGGGCCGGGGGCAGGCCCTCGATCTTCACCTTCTGCAGGACCGGACTGCGCCGGGCGAGGGAGAGAAGCTGCTCCTGGGCGGCGAGGAGCGCCGAGTAGCCCCTCTGGGCCCGGTCCTGCAGGCGGAAGCTGAAGCCGGCCGCGTTGCCGAGGTTGTCCACCGGCGGCGGCTCCTGGGCATCGAAGGTCGCGTCGCGATAATCGGCGAGCGCCTTGTTGGTGCCGGCCACGAGCTTGGCCGCCGAGTTCTCCGCGTCGCGCTCGCCCCAGGGCTTCAGCGTCACGAAGGCCTGCGAGGTCATCTGCCCCTGGCCCGAGAACGAGAAGCCGTTGACGATCGTGACCGTGGCGACGCCGGGCTGCGCCAGCAGATGGTCCTCGAGCTTCTTCACGGCCGCGAGCGTCCGGTTGAAGGAGGAGCCCGGCGGCGTCTGGACGTCGACGGTGAAGAAGCCCTGGTCCTCCACGGGCAGGAAGCCCTCCGGCATCCGCACGAAGGCGTAGGCCACGCCGATGACGAGGACGAGATAGACCAGCATCACGCGGCCGGACTTGGCGATGAAGTGCGAGACCCCGCGGCCGTAGCGGGCGGTCTCGCGGTCGACGAAGCGGTTGAACCAGCCGAAGACGCCGCCCTTGGCGTGGGCGTGCCCCTTCTCGACGGGTTTCAGCAGCGTGGCGCAGAGCGCGGGGGTCAGCGACAGCGCCAGGAAGGCCGAGAAGGCGATCGAGGTCACCATCGCGATCGAGAACTGGCGGTAGATGATGCCGACCGAGCCGGGGAAGAACGCCATCGGGATGAACACCGCGATCAGCACCAGCGTGATGCCGATGATCGCGCCGGTGATCTGGCTCATGGCCTTCTTGGTCGCCTCCCGGGGCGAGAGGCCCTCCTCGTTCATGATGCGCTCGACATTCTCGACGACCACGATGGCATCGTCGACGAGGATGCCGATGGCCAGCACCATGCCGAACATCGTCAGCACGTTCACCGAGAAGCCCGCGAGCAGCATCACCGTGACGGTGCCCATCAGGGCGATCGGCACGACGATCGTCGGGATCAGGGTGTAGCGGATGTTCTGCAGGAACAGGAACATCACCAGGAAGACGAGCACCACCGCCTCGACGAGGGTATGCAGCACCTTCTCGATCGAGGCCTCGACCGCCGGCGTGATGTCGTAGGGGATGTCCCATTTCAGGTTGTCGGGGAAGAACCGGGACAGCTCCTCCATCTTGGCCCGGATCGCCTTGGCGGTCTGCAGCGCATTGCCGTCGGGGGCGAGCGTCACCGAGATGCCCGCCGCCTCGCCGCCGTTCAGGCGGGTGGTGAACTTGTAATCCTCGCCGCCGAGCTCGATCCGGGCGATGTCGCGCAGGCGCACGTTCGAGCCGTCGGGGTTCGCCCTGAGCACGACGGCGCCGAAGGACTCGGGCGCCGTCATCTGGCCCTTCACGATGATCGGGAAGTTGACCGGGTTGCTCGAGGGGCTCGGCTGGGCGCCGACCGCGCCGGAGGCGATCTGGACGTTCTGATTCTGGATCGCCTTCGTCACGTCGGAGGCGTTCAGCGAGAGACCCCGCAGCTTGTCGGGGTCGATCCAGACGCGCAGGGAGCGCTCGGTCGAGTAGAGCGTCGCGCGTCCGACGCCCGGGATGCGGCGGATCTCGTTGATGACGTTGCGGATCAGGAAGTCGCCGAGGCCGACCTCGTCCATCGAGCCGTCGGTGGACACGAGGGTGATGATGTTGAGCGTCGCCGCGGAGGCTTCCTCCACGAGGATGCCCTGCTGGCGCACCTCCGCGGGCAGGCGCGCCTCGACGCGCTTGAGGCGGTTCTGCACCTCGACGCCCGCGTAGCCCGGATCCGTCCCGGGCTGGAAGCTCGCGGTGATCTCCACGACCCCGAAGGAATCGCTGGCCGATTCGAAGCTCTGGATGTTGGCCGCGCCGTTCAGCTCGTCCTCGATGAGGCGCGTCGTGCCCGTGTAGAGATTCTCCACGGAGGCGCCCGGATAGGCGGTGGAGAGCGCGATCGAGGGCGGCGCGATGATCGGGTATTGCGCGACGGGCAATTGCGGGATCGAGAGCGCGCCGCCGAGGCAGATGAACAGGGCGACGACCCAGGCGAAGATCGGCCGGTCGATGAAGAAGCGAGCCATGCGGGAGTTCTTGTGACCTCGGAGCACTGCGGGCGCCGCGCACCGGACGGGGGCGCGGCGGGCGTCGACGGGGGTTTTAGCGGTTCTTGCCCGCCTGCGCGGCGGCCTGCGCGGCCGCCTCAGCCTCGGCATCGGCGTCGCGCGGCTTCAGCTCGGCCTGATCGGCCGGGGGGCTGAGATCGAGGGGCTTCACCTGCATGCCGGCGGAGATCTTCTGGAAGCCCTCCACCACGACGCGCTCGCCGGGCTTGAGGCCGTCGCGGATCAGCCAGTTCTGGCCGACGACCGGACCGACCTCGACGGGCTGGAGCATCACCTTGTCGTCGGCCTTGACGACCCAGACCTCGGACTTGCCGTCATTCGTGCGCTGGATCGCCTGCTGCGGCACCGCGATGGCGTCCGAGTCGATGCCCTGCTTGATCCGCGCCCGGACATACATGCCGGGGAACAGCTCGTCGTGCGGGTTCGGGAACTGCACCCGCAAGGTCACCTGGCCGGTGCTCGGATCGGCTGTGACGTCCGAGAACAGGAGGCGGCCGGCGAGGGGGTAGAGCGCGCCGTCGTCCATGATCAGGTGGACGTTCGCGGTGTCGTTCTCGAGCCGCGAGAGCTCGCCGCTGGCGAGATCCCGGCGCAGCTTGTTCAATTCGCCGACCGACTGGGTGATGTCCACGTAGATCGGATCGAGCTGCTGGATCGTGGCGAGGACCCCCGTGGTACCGGACTCGATCAGGGTTCCCTCCGTGAGGAGCGCGCGGCCGATGCGGCCCGAGATCGGCGCCCGCACGTCGGTCCAGCTGAGGTTGAGCCTGGCCCTGTCGCGGGTCGCCTTGGCGCCGGCCACCTCGGCCTCCGCCTGCTTCCTGCCCGCGTAGGCGGTGTCGTACTGCGCCTGGCTCGCGGTCTGCCGGGTGAGCAGCGTCTCGAGGCGCTCGGCCTGCTGGTTCGCCAGCACGAGGGCGGCCTCCTGGCGGGCCAGGGCCGCCTCGGCGCTGGCGAGCTCGACCTCGTAGGGCGCCGGGTCGATCTTGTAGAGGATGTCGCCCTCCTTGACCTGGCTGCCCTGCTCGAACAGGCGCTTGACCACGAGACCCGAGACCCGGGAGCGCACCTCGGCGATGCGCATCGGCGCGACGCGGCCGGGCAGGTCGCGGACGTAGGGAATCGGCTGCGGCGCCACCGTCACCACGCTCACCTCGGGCGGCGGCGCGGGGATCGGTGCCGCAGCCTGCTGCTTCTGATTGCAAGCCGAGAGGGCGACGAGCACCGCACCGGCGGTCAGGGAGACCGGCCAGGTGAGCGCGGCCCTGGGCCAGCGGACGGGGTTGCGGGAAGACGTCACGATCAATTCGCTCCTGAGACACACGATACGGTGTGGACGGCCGGCCTTCTTTTCGGGACCGGACGGATCCGTTTTACAGCTCCGGCCGGGCCGGGCCGGCCCGCCCTGCGGGATCGGACGACCATGGCATGCGCCGGACCATGGACGCCCCGCGCGCGATCCGGAGGCGTTCAAGAGGCGGGAGAACACCGCACGCGCCATGGGACGATCGCATGACGCGGCACGGGTCCACCGGAGGCCAGTCTATCGGGAAAACCTGAGCGATCCCGTGACATCCGCGTATTTTCGCCGCCATGAGCCTCACGTCCCCGCGAGAGCCGGGGAGCCGCGGAGGTGGTTCAGCCGATGCGCTTGGGTGGCCGCTCGAGAAGACGCACGCTCGCGGACGGCACAGCTCCGTCGGCGCTCGGCGGAAAGCCGGACAACGCGGGCAGGCGGTGGCAGCGCGGCGGATCGGGCGCGAGCCGGCGATCGTCGGCGGGCGGGTCGTCCGCGTCGACGGAGGCCAGGAGTGCTGCGTGACGCCCACCCAGGAGGCTCAGGGTCGCGGAGGTTGCAACCGCCACGTTGGTGATGCCGGCCTCGGCGCGGCGCGGCATCAGCTCCGCGAAACGGTCGTCAGGCAGACCAACGAGAACGAGGATGAGGAGCGCCAGAAGGCCAGCCAGGATGCCGGCACGACCCGGACGAACCGAGCCTGACGCAGGTCGGCGGGCAACCCCGCGGCGCAGCCGATCTATGGCAAAACTGGCGATCACATCGGGACATTAGGTGCAGTGCGGCAGCGACCGCAATCACCTGCGACATCCTGACCGCGGCCAAATGGCAACACGTGTTGGAACCATTTTCCCGGTAAGGCGCGACCGGAGCATCATTTTCCGCCGATCGCGCATCCATCGCGCATCCTGGGCGCCCGGCGCAGGCCCGTTCAAGGCGCGCCCTGTCAAGGGGTCGTTGCGCATTTCCCACAAAGGGGCACGGACCGTACCGGCCGGGTTGACCCGTCCGGACGGCGCCGCCAAGCCTGGAACGGACGAGTCGGACAGCGCCGCCCCCAGCCCTCGACGGACAGGTTCCGCCGCGGGCCGCGGTCCCGTCCGACGCCCCAGGAGGACACGATCCATGACGAGGCGTCGCTCTCTCGCGGCCGCCGCGCTTGCGGCTTTCACCCTGACCGTCGGCACCGCCGAGGCTGCGAACCCGTTCGACAGCGGCCCCATCGCCGACTTCATGAACATCTTCCGCACCCAGGCCATCCCGCGCGAGACGGTGGCCTGGACGGGCTCGGAGAAGCCCGGAACCATCGTGGTCTCGACGAGCCAGCGCCGGCTCTACTACGTGCTCGGGCGCGGCGCGGCGATCCGCTACGGCGTCGGTGTCGGCCGGCAGGGATTCTCCTGGTCGGGTCAGAAGACCGTGACCATGAAGAAGGAATGGCCGGCCTGGCGCCCGCCGGCGCAGATGCTCGCCCGCCGGCCGGACCTGCCGCGCTACATGGCGGGCGGCCAGGACAACCCGCTCGGCGCCCGCGCCCTCTATCTGGGCTCGTCGCTCTACCGGATTCACGGCTCGAACGAGCCCGAGACCATGGGAGCGGCGGTCTCCTCCGGCTGCATCCGCATGACGAACAAGGACGTGGTCGACCTCTACGATCGAGCCCGCATCGGCACGGTCGTGATCGTGCGCAACTGACCCGTCGGCCCGTCCCTCGGGAGGGGGCGCGGCGCGAGACGATGGCGGACGCGGCCTGCCCATCGAAGGACGAGGCTCGCTCTCCCGCCCTCCATCCGGATCCGCGCCGGCCGGCTCGTCGCGCCCCTCGTTCCCCCTCGCGGCGACGCGGTCCTGTCCCTTCAGCGAGCCGCCGGCTCCCGGCGGCCGAGGCCGCTCATGATCCGAGGCCGCCTCATGCCACCGGTCGCCGCGGCACGGTCCTGGCAGATCTGAGCATGCACCCAGAGCGTCCGGCGAGGTCCGCGTGATCGGCGGGATCGAACTCAGCCTGATCGTCACCCTGTTCGGGGTCGCGGTGGCGGCGGGCTGCGTCGACGCCATCGCGGGCGGCGGCGGCCTGATCACGATGCCGTCGCTGATCCTGGCGGGCCTCGATCCCGTGAGCGCCATCGCGACGAACAAGCTGCAGGGCAGCGCGGGGGCCTGCTCGGCCACCTACGCGTTCGCCCGGCGCGGCCTGATCCGCTGGCCGGAGGCAAGGCCGATCGCCCTCGTGGCGGGCCTCGCCTCGATCCTCGGCGCGCTCTGCGTCAGCCTGCTGCCGCGCGCCGTGCTCGATGCGGGGGTGCCGGTCCTCCTCGTCGCGATCGCGCTCTACTTCGCCACCGCCAAGCGCATGAGCAACGAGGACGCCGCCGCCCGCATGAGCGCGGGCCTGTTCGCCGTCACCGTCGCGCCGGCGGTCGGCTTCTACGACGGCGTGTTCGGCCCCGGCGCGGGGGCCTTCTACATGGTGGGCTTCGTCACCCTGCTGGGGCTCGGCGTGGTGCGGGCGACCGCCCATACCAAGCTCGCCAATGCGGCGAGCAATCTCGGCAGCCTCGCCCTGTTCGCGGCGTCCGGGCATGTCCTGTGGCCGATCGGCATCGCCATGGCGGTCGGCGCGTTTCTCGGCGCCCAGCTCGGCTCGGTCCTGGCGATGCGCCTGGGCGCGCGCCTGATCCGTCCGCTCCTCGTCACCATCGCCTGCGGAATGGCGCTGCGCCTGTTATCGGACCCGGCCAACCCCTTGCGGCAGGCAGTTCTCGGCTACTTCGCGGCCGGGTGAGCGCGCCGCGCCGGGACGCCGCTCCCCGTCATTTCGGCATGAAGGCCCAGTAGTCGAGGTCGAGGATCACCGCGGGGTCGTAGCCCTCGCCCTGCTTGTCGGGAAAGGTGCCGCAGGGCTGGTTCTTGGTCGCCACCGTGCGCAGGCGCAGCAGGCCGACATCGTCGCGGCCCGCATCGGCCGTCTCCAGCACCTCGCTCCAGGCATAGACCGTGTCGCCGGCAAAGAGCGGGCCGACATGGCGCCCGGCATTGATCCCGGCGATCGAGAAGGCGTTGGCGAGCCCGTTGAAGCTGAGGCAGCGCGCCAGCGAGATGACGTGACCGCCGTAGATGAGGCGGCGGCCGAAGCGCGTGTCCTTGGTGGCGAAGGCGTCGAAATGCACCTTGGCGGTGTTCTGGAAGAGGCGCGTGGCGATCTGGTGCTCGGCCTCCTCCACCGTCATGCCGTCGACGTGGTCGATCCGCTCGCCGACCTGATAATCGCCGAAGCGGTGCGGGCTGCCGGCGAGGTCGGGGTCGTAGGCGGACGCGTCGATCCGGGGCAGGGCCCCGGCGAGGTCGGCGGGCGCCACGACCTTGGCGAGGCTCGGCACGTGCTCCTGCTCAATCCTGGCCTCGGGGTCGCGCTTGCGCACGAGCACCCAGCGGCAATAGCTCAGCACGGTCTCGCCCGCGGCGTCCGACCCGACGGAGCGGACGTAGACGACGCCGGTCTGGCGGTTGGAGCTCTCCTTGAGGCCGATCACCTCGGAGACGGTCGAGAGCGTCTCGCCCGGATAGACTGGCCGCCGGAACCCGCCCTCGGCGTAGCCGAGATTGGCGAGCGCGTTGAGCGAGATGTCCGGAACGGTCTTGCCGAACACCACGTGGAAGGTCAGCAGATCGTCGAGGGGGCTCTGCGGGTATCCGATGGCCCGCGCGAAGGCGTCGGAGGATTGCACGGCAAAGCGCGGCCCGTAGAGCGCGGTGTAGAGCGCCACGTCGCCGGTCGTGACCGTGCGGGGCGTGGCGTGGCGGATGGTCTCGCCGAGGCGGAAATCCTCGAAGAAGCGGCCGGGATTGGTCTTCATGGGCGCGGGTCGTCTCGTGCTTCGGGGATCGTCTGGCTCGGGAACGGAACGCGCCAGGGCTCGCGGCCCTGCGCCGCCCCGGCCTCAGCGGGTGTAGACGTAGGTCTGGGCCGGCACGAACTCGTGCAGCAGCCGGCTGACGAACAGCAGCAGCAGGATCAGGATGATCGGCGAGATGTCGACGCCCCCGAGATTGGGCAGCAGGTTGCGGATCGGGCGCAGCACCGGCTCGGTGATCCGGTAGAGCACTTCGCCGATCTGGGCGACGATCGGATTGCGCACGTTCACCACGTTGAAGGCCACGAGCCAGCTCAGGACCGCGCTGGCGATGAGGACGTAGATGAAGAGCTGAACAACGGTGTCGAAGAGCCAGATGAAGGCATTCATGCGCGGATCTGATGTCCTCGTCGGCCCATGCCGGATCCGCGCGGACGCGCGTCGGCAGCGGGATTCGGGAATTGACAGGCTGAGGGGCCTAAGCCTACAAGGCCGGCGCCTCGACGGGGCTGTAGCTCAGATGGGAGAGCGCCGCAATCGCACTGCGGAGGTCAGGGGTTCGAATCCCCTCAGCTCCACCAGGACCTTCAACAAGCAAAATCATTGTTTGTTATGAAGGAGTTGGTGGCCACGCTGGGTTTCCTGCGTACCCCTGAACGTACCCCAATTCCGTACCCGGGACCTGTGGAATATTTCGTGGCCTCCCGTCGCCAGTAGCAAGGGGTGCCCCCGGCCCTCCATGGCTACCGGCCGCGGACGATGGCCCGGAAGGCGTCATCGTCCTTGAAGTCCTCGAGGTCGTTCTCGGTCGGATCGCCTTGCTCCGCTTTCGGGTCGAGGAGCCGGCGGAGAAGCTTCCTCGGCGTGCTCGTCGGCTCCGGTGACAGCTCGACCGCCCGTTCAACGGACGCGAGGGCCGCCTCGCGGGCTTGTCGCAGGCTCGCCTCATCCGCGGCGCCCTCGCGGAGCCAGCGGTGCTTCTGCCCGTACGCGCAGGCCCGCCAGACATGGACCATCGGGTCTTTGCCCGCCTCGGAGTGGCCGGCCAACGCGTCGGCGAGGGGTTCGGCGCGTCGGAACCCTTCCGGGACCGGCAGGTAGAGCGCGAGCAACAGTTCCTGGCGCTTGATGCGCCAGTTGTTGGGTGCCTTCTCGCGCGCCTCCCCCAAGGTCTCGACGGCGCCGCGGCGGTCGCCCCGGAGCGCTCGGATTTCGGCGATTCGCCGCAGGATGCGCGGATCGCTTGGCGCGAGGGCGTTGGCGCGCCGCAACGAGGTCTCGGCGGCCTCCAGGTTGCCCGCGCGCGCCTGGGCCGCTCCCCAGGCAGCGAACTCCTCAGGGCGGCGAAGGTCATCGAACCCGACCCGGAGGATCTCTCGATCGGCCGGCACCGGCTCGACCGCGCTCTTCACCCAACCGATGCGTGCGGACATGGCGGTCGCGACCGTCGCACCGTCGCCGGAGGTGATCCATGCCTTGTTCGCTGCCTCCACCAAGAGCAGCGGCAACGCGGACTTCTCCTGCATCCCCTCCGTGGCGAACAACATCAGCGTGATCCGGGTCCTGGTCTGGAGATAGAAGAAGAGGAATCCCAGCAGGAAGGAAGCAAGCCCGATCGACAGGACCACCATGTCGGCACCCGCCCCGCTGGCAAGTCCCTGTGAGGCAACGTGGGACGCCCCCTCCCTGACCGCATCGGTGACCTTGCCGGCGTTCACCAATCCCAAACCGACGAGGATCTTGGTGATCCAGTCGGAAATCTCCTCCAGGTTGGAGTTCGCCTGCAGCGGCTTGGTAAGACGCGCGCCGTCCGCCCGACCCGCACGGTTCGCGACCGCCTCGCCGGACGGCTGCGGGTCCGAGGGGTTTCCCGCCGGCGCATCACGAGCGAGCAATCGCGGGATCCCGAAGAGAAATCCCGCGAGACCCCCGAGCAGGGCGCTTGCGAGGGCGACGGCGCCGATGATCATGGCCGGGACCAGCACCGAGGCCCCGGCCGGAGTCACTCCGATCGAATATCCGACGACGAGAAGCAGGATGGCGATCGAGACAGCGGCAGCCGCTCGCTCGACGCGCGACAGGTTTCGCTCCAGCTCTGCGACGAGACTCGCTTCAGGCCTCCGTGTGCTCGAACCCAGGTCGGCTTGCCCGCTCATCGTCCCCCCCTTTCAGTGCTCAGGCTGAGCCGCTCGTGTGTAAGCTTGTCGCTGCGGCCGGGTATGCCGGGATGTGGACGGATCTGTGCGTCCGGTCCCCAGCGACATCCGCATATGTGGCGGGCATGTCATCGACGAGGTGCCAGGCGAGGGAATCTACGAATCGTGGGAATCCCACTGGCGCACAGGAGAGGTGCCTATGCATGCCCGTCTGGAGGGTATGCCGGGTGGCTACGAATGCCTGGAAGTGCGGATCGCCTGTCGTGGAATTGAGGCACATGGCTTGGTCATTCCGCCTTCAGGTCGGGATCGTATCGGGTCCTATGTCCGAGGCGAACCCAGTGCGGGGCGAATGGTACGGCTCGAGCCATCGCGGCAAGCCAGATTTGCGCTCCGCGCGATGATGTTGGATAGGCCCGCGGAACCCAACGGCCACGGCTTGGCTTGATGGCGCGACGGTCAGGCATCGCGCGGGCGAGGAGAGGGCGAGAGGCGCGGTGCAGGCAACATCGCAGTGGGTGGGCAATCGGCATGTTTGGCCGGTCGACCGTGCGGGCCGGCCCTTCAGAGCCTTCACCGTCGAGCCGGGTGCCTACCTGCCCGTCCAGCACGGCGATGTCTTCCGGGCCGCTCTTCTTGCCCTGTTCGGGCATAATCCAAGCGAGACTACCGGCAGGATCGCCCGCTCGCCGGCGATCGCCTTCGACTTGGTGACCTTCCCGGAAGCCTTCCTGCCCACGGACGACCTCGTGTCACTCATGCCGGCGATAGCCCGGGCATCCGGTTCGCTCGGCTGCATTCATGTCGGCCTGCGCCCATCGGTCGAGAACAGCCACCTCTTCACGGCCATCGAGGTGAGACGTCTGCTCAAGGCGTTGAGCCAAGTCCCGGCCCTGGTGAGAAGCGACCTCGCGGCGTTCAAACGCTGGTTTCGGGCGAGGCACTCGCCTGCGCCGCTGAACCTCGGTTGCGTAATAGCAAGGGACGCGGACGACGCACTACGGGTTTGCCTCCATCCGAAGGCGGTGCGCTCACGCTTCGAGGTCGACGTGCTAGCCGAGAACCACATGGCCGAGGGCTCACTCCTCAGCGTGATCACCCTGCGCCCACGCGACAAGCGGCTACCCTCTTTGACGCTTCAGCCGATCCTGTGCTCCGATGCGCTGGACCTGCAGACCGATCGGCCCGACGCGGCCCCCCTCGTCGCCCTCAACAGGGAGGCCAGCGTTCTCGGGGAGGATCCGCCGGATCACGTCGACGTCGTGACGCTCGCCACCTGCACGCCGCAACCATCCCTTGACGTCCACAAAGGCGGACGGCGGAACTGGCACCCAGAATTCCGGCAAGCCTTCATTCGCGCCGCCTCCTCGGGTGGATTCGAGCGGCACCATCGATCGGTGTTCGTCGTCGCGAATTTCCTCGACGTGCTAGGCTCCGCCGGAGGCCTGTCCGGCCTGTCCGGCCTGTTCCAGCCGACGGCCGCAGCCATTGCGCATCCGAATTTCGTGTGGACGCAGGCCTACGGGCGACCGGACCAGCCCAGGGGCGCCGAGCGAGCCTGGAGATATGCGGGCGAGGATGGCAGCATGCCACTTGGTTGGAGAACCGACGGCTTCTTCGCGGCCCTCCAGCCCCATTCTACCGGCGATGGCGTCGCCAGGATGTTCGGCTTCACCCTGCCACGTTTGCCGCGGGAGTTGACACCATGGACGATGCCGGGCGGCCTGACCGAGTGCAGGCTCCTGACGGGCAGGGTCGAGAACGGCCGCATCGTGTTCAGGAAGGCATGAGACCGAAGTGAGCTCATCCGGCAAAGACCAGAGGGCGCGTCATTTCGCCAGCAACTGCCTGGCCTGGGCGGTCGTGCGGCATTTCCTCGACGCCAGCCTGCTGCGCGAGCTCGCGGAGACCGCCGTTGGCTCAGTCGGCGGTGGCGAGGTCTCCCTCGACAGGTTGTTCGAGGAGGTCGTCCCCAGCGGGCCAGCCGAGCTGGGCACCTGGATCCTCCGCCCGAAGCGGGTCAGCTCCGGGCGCGACAGGGACCTGCAGGCATGCGTCCTCGCCCTCGTGCGCACCGGCGGAACCATGTCGGGGCAGGTCAGCGGTCGCGATGCTGCAGAGAGGTCCGATAGCCTCTCCCCGCGGGACCTGTGGGTCGCGATCGAATTGGGCGGCGCGGACCTCGGACGGCGATGGTCCGCCGATACCCTGGATTGCATCGCGTCCCAGCCGAGCTTCCGGGCACTGCTCGAGGCGATGCGCAGGGCGGGCGAAGGCCGCGACGCGGAGTTCCCTCAGGCGGTCTCAGCGCTCGACGCACTATCCGAGGTCGATCAGCCGCTTCGAGCGGTCATCGTCAAACACATCGGCGACCTCTTCGCATCGGCGGATGATTGGATCCGCGCGCGCTACTTCTACGCCCAAGCATGCCACATCCCATCCGAATCCGTCGGCGAGTGCTGGAGCGGGTTTGTGTCGACATTCCGCGGGATCCTCGAGCAATCCATCGCCGCTGCCGAGGCAAAGACGCTCGGCGCCCGCGAGGCGAGCGTGCGATTGCGCGAGATCGCCTCGCTAGGTCTGGCGCACGAGCCGCTCAGGGCGATCAACGCCGCTCCGGACTCGTTGGCACTCACCCTTAAGGCCGGGGACGACCGGTCCGGGTTGGTGGACAACCGGGGTGTCGTGGTGGAACCACCCCTGCTCGGCCCGACCCACTCGGTCTCGCGGGCGGTCCTGGCAGCATCGAGCCGCAACCACCTCCACCACGCGCAGCTGATGTTCTGGGAGACACTCAGGCGCCAGATCGCCTTGGGTGTCGTTGCGGCGAGCGATGGCACGCGGGCCCAATTCGGCAAGTTCCTTATCGGCAGCACCGACGCCCCCTCCGGCAGCGGCCGCCCCGCATTCCATGCCGGAACACGACTGCTCATTGAGGGAGGCGATGCCATCGTTGCCGAACAGGTCGACTGGCCTCGGCCCGCCGTTGAGGCGTACCTCGATGACGGGGCCCTGGACCTAGCCCTGTCGACAAGCCGGGGCGTTCCCGGGGCCGCCGAGGACCGGGAGGCGGTCCTGGTCGTCGTCCTCGAGAAATGGCTCGATCTGATCCCACCGGACAGAACCGGCCTCGCACGGGCGATCCTCGGCCATCTCCTCTCACGGGCGAGAGGCGGGGAGGGAGGCTCGGCGGCCGCCCGTCGAACCGCGAACAAGAGCCGGGAGGCATTGGCCGGGCTGGCGCTCCGGCGTCCCGAGTTCCGAAAGCTCGCGGCTTCTGACGTGGTCCCTCTCATCACTGCTGCAATGCGTTCGGGTTTCGGCATCCATGACGGTCACACCCTCTTCGGCGTGGCCCTAGCGTTCGCGAGCGCGTTCGACCCGGATGCGCTTCGGGATGTCGTACGTGCCGTCCTCGATGCATTCGACCGCCTCACGCCGGAAGCAAGCGCATGGGTGATCGTTCGCCCGGCGGTGCAACTGCTCGTATCGAAGGACACCAAGGAAGCAGCACGGCACGATGCGACGCTGCGTCGCCGCATCGCCGAGATGGTGCTCCGTTTCGGCCTCGGGCAAGAATCCGAAGCCGCGACCCTCATCTTTGCGCTCCGGGATTTCGACCCACCGCTCCTGAACGAGCCGGAAGTCGTGACGAGGCTTCGCCCAGCGATCGAAGACCTTCGCGAGGTAGCAACGAACATTCGGCGAAGTGATGTCGTCGACAAGATCGTCGCGCTTCTCCTGGCACCAGCCGCATCGGGCAGGTCCGGAGTGCAGGATGCATTGTCCGGATTGCGGGAAGTCATTCGCTCATCCGCCACCGCCCAGCCAAGCATTGCCATCTCGCAGGCCTACGAACCTCTCATTCTCCTGGCAGCGGAGAAGGAGACCCTGGCAGCCGGACTCTCGCTCGACGAAGAGGAATTCGAGACCTGGCTGGCACCGCTTTTTCAGGATGCCCTGGACTTCTGGCGCCGGCTCCTGGAGCGCCCTTCCGTCCTCGCCCCCTTTTCGATCGGGGTTCCGCGTGCGGCCGAGCCGGTCCCAGCGACGGTCCACAACTGGGCTTACGCCTGTGAGATGCTGGCAGCGAGTCTCGGGCGAACCGAGGACATGATCTCGGCGCTCCATCTCGCGGCTTCGAACCCACTCTTGCGAGACGGTATCGAGCTAGCGCTCCTCACCCGCGCCCTCGCGCGGGACACCCCCGAAATCGATGTCGAGAGTATCCGCAGCGAGAGCCGCCTGGTCTTCTACGGTGCGCTGGGCGACAGAATGGCACATCTCGACGAACTGCCCCCGGGCAAGGCCTCCGAACTCGTCGACCGGCTCCTCGAACGCTGTCTAGTCCTGGGACCGCACGGCCTCGACGCGGCCATCCTCGTCACCGCCGCCAAACTGGGAAGCTCCATCCCGGCCGGGACGCGCGACGATTACCTACAGCGTGCGCAAGCTGACCGGGACCTGCGGCAATCCCTCACCCCGCTCCTGGAAAAGCTATCGGACAGACCGGTGCCGCGTTGATCTGACGACGGGCAGCGACCGCCCGTGCCAAGTCGATGAAGCCTCGATCCTGACGCTTCGGACGATCCCCACGTGGCGATCCAGCCCAGCCTGAAGTGAGCGCCGCGTCGATCTTTGTGCGATAGGCCGGATCCCCGCCCCCATTGTAGGCGACCGCGCCATCGACGAGCCGAGAGCAGGACAGATCGCGACACTGGAACGTCCTGTCGCCGGCGGTCGTGTTCGTTCGATGGATGAGATAGATCGCCCCCCAAAGATAGCTGTGCATGGGCGAGAAGCCGGGATCCCGATGTCCTGCTTTCGCCTCGGCGAGCTTGCCAAGCGCCGCAGCATCCGGGAAGCCGGCGCTCCCTTCCGCCGCCGCGGCGACCTGATTGGCCCACACCGCGCTCAGGCCTTGCCCCCGGATCAAGCGGGAGCATGTCCCGGACTGACCGGTCAGTTCCTTCCACCAAGCGTCCCTCGGATTCCCACACTGAATGGGATCCCGTGCCGGCTGATTGGCACCTGCGGTCCCATGACGGCTCTCCACGAACGACACCGCCCGCAGCATCGCGAGCAAGCGCGCCTTGCCGGTGGACGTCAGTGGTGTGTCGTCCGCTCCCATGCCGCAACCCAGATAGTCGTTGACGAAGTTGAGGGCCGCCTCGGCGACAGCCTGCTGCGCCCTCCACAGCTCGGCCTCGCTCCTTGCAGCAGTCTTGGCGGGAGACATAGCAACGTCCTGAGAGTTGATCGGGCCGGAACGTGCGACAAAACGGATGGGTCACTCCGGGCGCCATGTAGCGACGGCCATATTGAGTAGTTTTCGCATGTCGGCAATTGTCAAGTCTCCGCCGGCGTGCAACGCTGCCAATGTTCTTACCGAGACGGGAGCTGCCAATGCAGACGACGCCTCAGGAAGGCGGGCGGATCGCACTGATGGCGGTTCGCGGCGGCGAGAAAGCCGGTTCGCGGTGCCACGTTTTAGTCATAGGCACGTTTGGCGACGACACCCGCTGGCGCTACGTCATCTTCGATCTGGGCGACCTGAAGCAGCTTCTCGCGGACGCGCGACATCCATTGGATGCGCCGGCGAATCTTCAAGCCTACGGCCCGCGATTCTACATCGACCCGGATATGGAAACCGGCCTCCTGCGCCCGAACGAGCGCGAGGACGTGCTCGATGACGCGGGCACCCACATCCGCAGGTTCCTGAATGCGGCAGATCCAGCTGACGCAGGGGAACGTGCGCGGATCGACTTCGCCCTCCCGTTCCGGAGCGTCGCACGACTCATCTTCTACCGACGGGACGATCAGCCCGGTCGGTCGCGGGTCGTGCCGTTGGCCGCCCTGGACACCTGCCACGACGAGCCCAATCCGTCTTCGCCAGAGCCCACACCGCCGTCACCGGTGCCGGAGAGGTCCGCCTTCGTCCATCTCGGCTCTCGCGTCATCCTGTTCCGCAATCGTGCGAACCCGGAGGACGATCCTGGCTTGCTCGACGGCTTCGCCGTCATGGGACAGGTTCGCCTCGCCCTCAACGGGCACAACTCGGATCTGAGCAGCCATACGGAGACCGCCGACGAGGCCAACGACACGCTCGGCTTCCTGCGGCTCCTTGCCGTCCGCCCAAAGCTGGCGAGCGACAAGACGCCTCGTAGTCTCTGGAACATGGATGGACATTGGGCTGCGGGCGGCGCCCAGTTTGACCGTCTGCGCATCGGGTTCAGCGTAGGGCATGGCGGGAACGACGCGGGGCCCAATCGCGTCTTCAGCAGCCTCATCAAGGACGCGGACCTGAGCGGCTTCCTGCCCTCCGACGAGGCCTCGTACGGGCGCGAGCGGCGAGCTTACAAGCAAGCCGTGAGGAGCGGCAACGATCCCGCTGCCCTGGCGAATTACATCCCGGCCGGCGCCGCCCTCGGCCTGCCTCGAGACCGTCGCCACCACGTGACCCGCGAGCTTGGATTCCGGGCCGCGGAGATGAAGGAAAAGCGCGTCGTCAGGCTTATCCTACGGCTTGAGACGACGTTCGCCGCCATAGGGCAGGCTTTGCAATCGGGCATCCTGGAGCCCACCGTGCCACCGGGCTTTGCCTTTCCGGCGGACGACCCAGGCTACATCCTGGCACAGGAGCAGCCGCGCGGCACGGTGAATGACTCGCTCGAACCAAGCACGCGCAGCGCCTGGGTGCTGACTGCCCGGGCGGACCGTCTCGGAACCACACCGAACGACCGGGTCACGCCGAAAATCCTGGAGGCTAGCCGTGCAGCCGTCGCCGGAGTTCATCGCTCCCTGAGAGAGGTCCGCGACGCTGGCCCGCTCTCGTTCCTTCCGCTTCTCACGGGTGACGGCCCGGCTCTCCCCTGGCACCACGTCGGCTTCCTCATCGATGTTGCGCCAGCGCGGCGGGCCTTCAGTGCCAGGGGCGACGTCGTCGCGACGTTCAGAACGCTTGAGCCACGCTTCATTCCCGACATGTGGCTCGGGCATGGGGTCTCGGGCAGCCTCGAGGCCCGTGGAACGGGACAGCTGTCGCGGGTCGCGCTGCTTGGGAGAGACCGGGCTGCCCTGAGCGTCGCGATCTCTGCGCCGCTCAGGGCGAACCCGCGCGCCGACAAGCCGGCGCTCTGCACGGATGCGCCTAGCTGGCAGCCCGCCATTTCTGAACTGGATCCGTCGGAAGCGCCGACGGGAACCACCTTCTCCGTCCGCGTCATCGCATTGACCGTCTCGGGGTCGCGCACCCCCCTCTGCCAGATCGGCGCCCTGCGCCTGCGGTTCGCTCCTGACTTCAGGCAGCGCAGCGGGCTCAACCCGCATGGGGCAGCGGACATCGTCGGTGAGGTTGGTACACCCGCCGACCAGACGGGTCTTTTTCGCCTCCTGCGGCTAGCCGCGGATGCGCGGGATCCCACGGCGCGCCGGGCCGGTATCGATGCGGTGCTGAAGCTTCCGCTCGCCGGGCTCGAGCCCGGCGCGCAGGACGACTTGCCTGACGATGCACGGATCAAGGCTGACCAGAGGGCAGGCGATCCTCTTGCATTGTCAGGTCATCCCGATCCGGATGCTCCCCTCCTGTTTCCGGTCGGCCCAGCTGCCCCAAGCGATACCGCTCGCTACCATCTCGTCGCCGACGAGACCGTTACCCGCCACGCCAACCATACGCTTGGCCTTGCGGTGCGCGCATTCAAGGAAGGAGCCGGAAACGAATCGAAGGAGCCCGACGGACGTGTCGTCATCCTTGACCCGCGTCCGCTGCGGGTCGCGGCCGTCGCTTACGGCCGGTTCGCCGCGCTTCAGACAGACGGCTCCAACGAGATCGCCGTCTGGAATGCAGGGGGTGAGAACGGGTTGTCGTGGCGCCTCGCCAACGAGCGCGAGGCGGTCCACCTCCTGCTGCCGCCGCAGGTGCTGGGCGAGGCCATGGAGAAAAACATCGGTCCGCCCGCCCCCGCGGACCCGCACGGCGGGCTGACGGTACAGGGGTTGCCCCCCGACGTGAACGAGCAAGTGCCGGCCGCTGCCCGCTTCGGCTCGGCCACGGTCCTGACGCTCGATCCGTCATATTTCGACACACGCTACGTGGAGCCTGGCTGGAACCTGCGCCGCTTGATGGGCTGGCCGGGGCAGCGGGCGCCGGGCAGCGGATTGCGGGACCTACGCCTTGAACTCGCCTATGGGCTGATTGCGCGCGCGCGGCCGGACGCCGGCGTCCGGGTGGCGGAGATCGGCGCCACCATCGGTGCGCCGGCGAGCCTGCCGGCCGAGCAGGCTGGCGCCGACGACGCGCCTGCCCGCCTTTACCTCAGCGCCTTCCGTCGCCTCCGTGCCCTCGAGAGCCGTCGGCTCGCCGTCGACAAGCTCTGGCAGGATCGCGCGGACGGCGATCTCACGCTGGAAGCAGGCATCACGTTTCGCCTGCGCCGAACCTTCAAGCGCAAGACAATCGACGAGACAGGCGCCGAGGTCACGACACACCACGGGCCGATCACTCCCTTGCGCTGGCCGGTTCCCGGTGGCCTTCCTGGCGACCTGCACCCCGACATCGCGTCCGCGTTCTCCGCGAACGAGGACGACGAGACGGCATTTCCCGGGGGCGTGTCCTGGGCCTTCGAATCGGCCGCCATCCTGAGGACCGTGTACGGAGTCCCGGACTCCGACGGCGGGCGAATCCAGAACCTTCACCTCTCGGCACTTGGCGCCTGGGGTGGACAGCGCGCGCTCTTCGATGAGCGCCGGCAGGCAATCGAGACCGAGACCGGCATGGGTCGCGTCCACCGCTGCAAGCTCGAACGGATCGGGCGGATCGGTGCGCTTTGGAATCGAGCCAAGCACGTCATCATCTACGAACGGACGGTGGTGCCCTCGACGCAGTTCTACCACGTCGGTCCAACCGGCGCGGTCGAACGGGAGCAAGACGAGCTTCTGGGTCGCCCAATCCTGCGCAAGGTGGAGGAATACGTCGAGATCCTCCAGCCAATCCGGCGCTACCCGGAGAGCGGCAACGCGGTCTCGGCAGCCGGGTGCCTGATCGGTGTCGACTTCCGGACCCAGCGCATCCGGGTGGACTCGCGCTGGGGCGGCGACATCGGACGCGAGGGCTGGCAGGTTCCCCTCTGGAACACCCGTTTCGCCGGATCTCAGAATGAGCCCGATAACCCCGACGACCCCGCCTTCGTCTATCCCAAGCCGCAGATTCGCTTTCTCGTAGCCGGCGAGGGCGGCGGCGAGATCGCTCTCGAGATCGACGAACCTCAAAAGCTCGCCTTCTACACGTCGACGCTCAAGGGGGAAGGCGACGACACCGACGCCTGGCGCCCCGTGCGTGACATCGATTTTGTCGACGTGCCGCTTCCGGCAAGACCAAAGCGCGAGCCGGTCAACGCCGACCTCGTCGATGCGCTCCAGCCCCCGGAGCCGAGACATGTGCCGGGATACGAGCGGCTCACCATTGGTCTCTCGGAATCCAAGCAGGCGGCCGCGCTGACCCATGGCCGACAGGAGGATGGGCCGGTCGCCCTCCTGCGCAATGTCACCCTCGGCCGCGCGCTTCCGCTGGAAATCAAGCCCAAGGACGACGATTTCACGCGCGCCATACGGCTGGGGACGGCCCTGGCGGAGGCGACCGTTCGTGCACGCGGCGAGATCGACCGCTCTGCAGGGGCCGCCGCCGCTCAAGTTGCGGCTGCTACCGTCGAGCTCGATCGGGCGAGCGATCTAGGGCATTGGAAGGGAGAGGCGAAAGCCGCGGTCGACCGCCTGCTCGAAGACAGCTTCGTCGAGAACCTGGAGAGGGGCGTGGGCGACGCGGTCGCGGACCTGCGCGCCATCCCGGAATTCAGGCTCGGCGACGCCTGCGAGGCCCTCAAGGGCCGCGTGCGCATGCAAGTCGAGGTGCAGCTCGACCGATTCGGGCGAATGGGCGAGGCGGCGATCGCCGGCGCGGTCGGCGCGATGAAGGAGCCGCTCCAGGCGATCGAGAGCCGGGCCCAAGCCTTCCTAGTGGGCACAGAGGACGTGCTCGACAGGCAGGCGGGAGAGCTGAAGGAGGCCCTGCTGGCGGGCGTCGACGGACTGGCCGCGCTCGTCGACGATATCGAGCGGAGCGTGCAGGACAAGCGCGCCCGCGCGCAGGCGGACGTGCGTGGCATCGCCGACCAGATCGCAGGAGGGATCGACCAAGCCGAGGGCGATCTGCAGGGCGGGATCGGCGAGGTGCGGGAGCAACTCGAACTTGCCTCGGCCGTGCTC
The DNA here is from genome assembly GCF_008806345.1 of Methylobacterium planeticum. GTDB lineage: Bacteria > Pseudomonadota > Alphaproteobacteria > Rhizobiales > Beijerinckiaceae > Methylobacterium > Methylobacterium planeticum. The sequence continues at coordinate 48,542 of NZ_VZZJ01000031.1, forward strand.
AAGGATGCGTCACAGCCGCTCGACAGCGCCAAGGCAGCGGCGGAGGTGGCCCGAGGGCACATCGAGGTGGCGCGCAACGCCTTGGCGAAGGTCGACGCGGGCCGTGCGCCCGCAGTCGCGCGACGCATCCTGGTCCTCGCAGGCGAAACCCTGGACCGCGGCGACCGGGCGCTCGCCGCCGTCGCGGTCGCCATCGATGCCGACCGGGCACGGCTTGCACAGGCCATCGATGAGGCCAAGGGCAAGCTCTCGGCATTCCTGGACGCCCTTCGAACGCGCATCGAGGCGCTCGCCACCACGGCGGACGGGTCCGCCCTCCGCGAGATCGAAGGTCTGACCAACGGCATCCTGGACAGCGCCGGCATGGTGGTCGCCGAAGGCTGCGCGGCACTCAGGACGGCACTGCCCCCGTTGCGGAACGCAATCACGGCGATCGACCCGACGCAGCCGCGCGATCCCTTGCTGGAGAAGATGCGGGAGGTCGTGGACAGGGTCAGGTCGGCCCGTGCCGACCTCGACGCGGCCATCGGCGATGTCGGGGCGATCTCGGCCAGCATCCTGCGCGCGGCGCAGACGGCCGTGCGGGCCGAGCTCGCCACTAAGCTGGTCCCGGCACTGGACGCGACCTGCGCCACGTTCGAGGGCTTCGCGGACGAGATTGGCAAGACGGCTGGCAAGGCCGCGGACTGGATCAAGGAGAACCTCGATGTCGCGGGCTATCGCGAAGACTTGAGGCACGAGCTTCACGCGTTGATCGACCGGGTCGAGGGCGACCTCGACGACGTCAGGAAGCGCGCGGGCGAGATCAGGCGCGAAGCGGAGCGGCGGGTCGCGCAGCTCGCCGGCGACGTCGAGCGCCGGGCTCGGGAGTTTGCCGGATCGATCCAGGAAGGCGTTCGGGACGCCCTCGGCGCGGACCCTGTCGAGCTGGCGGACCACGGCACGCGCATGTTCCAGCAGGGATCGGACACGCTCCGCCTGATCCGGGCGATCGGCGATCCGCCCAAGACGGACCGTCTCGGCTTCAACCGTTCCGAGGTCGCCTACCTGTTCAGGGAAGCGAACAAGCTCGTGGACATGACCCCGGCGGTTGCCCTGATCAACCGGGCCGCAGACACCGCCGCAGCGGCCGAGGCGGCCGCCGAGGCCGCCGACAAGCTGCTGCAATCCTTTGGCGTCCGCCTACCTGCCTCAAGCCTCGCCGACCAACTCGTTCCCGACAAGTTGCGCAACCTCGACGTCTCGCGGCTTCTGCCCGATTTCGCCGGACTCAAGCTCGATGGCCTGTTCAAGAATCTCACCTTCCCGGACCTGCCCGATTCCGATGCGATCAAGATCCGGCACGGCTACGACAAGTCCGAACTGAGAGCTTGGCTCGAGGCGGACGTCGACATCCCTTTCGGCGACGCGGCGACCCTCCTCGAGTACGGCCCGGTCAAGATCGTGATCGACGACGCGCGCTTCACATCGACCGCGCGGCTCTCGGCCGGCCGCGACGGCAGCGAGCGTCGGATGTCGGGTCGCATCGCGGGCGACTGGCGAGTCATGGCGGGCGGCCAGACCGTCCTCACTTTCCGTCGTACAGGGCTTCTTTTCGACGAAACCGGTCGACTCGATTTTCGCATTCAGCCCGACCGGGTCGAACTCGCGGATGCATTGAAGTTCCTGACCGACTTCATGAAGGCCACGAAGCAGAAGGGTGGGCTACAAGTGACCCCCTTTCTACGCGGCGGCATGCCGGCGGGTGTCGCGGCGTCTCTCACCATGCCGATCCCGCCGATCCAGACCGGCGCCTTCGGCATCTCCGACCTATCGCTCCATGTGCTGTTCGGCATCGCAGCGGCTCCGGATTTCGAGCTGTTCACGGAACTGTTCCTCGCCACCAAGACGGCACCGTTCACCCTGAACGTCTGGATCCTCAACGGCGGCGGATTCCTCACCTCGCGCCTGTCATTTCTACCCACGGCGCGGCCGGCGCCGCTGCTCGCCTTCAGCCTCGAGATCGGCATCCTGGCAGGGGTCGGCCTGGGCTTCTCCTTCGGCGTCGTTTCGGGCGGCGTCTGGCTCCAGGTGGGCTGCTCGGTCCAACTCCTCTGGCGGACCGGCGGCGGCTCCGCCACGACGATCCGCGTCTTCATCCTGGCTCGCGGCAACGTCGACGTCGCCGGCCTGATCACCGCCTCGATCAACCTCTTGCTCGAGGTTGCCTACGACGGCGCCAACATGATCGGGTCCGGCACGCTGTCGATCCGGGTGAGGGTCAGCATGTTCCTCACGCTCTCGGTATCGGAACGCGTGCAGTACGTCTTCGCCGGGCGTAGTGAAGGCACGGACGGTTCCTACTCCGAAGCCTACGAGTGACGGAGCGGGGGCATCCATGGCTCGCACGATCAGCCTGCACGTCCAGGTCGACCGCCTGCCCGATACGCCGACCCATCGCCAGGTGGGCGTCAGGGTGAGCGCCGCGATCCGTCCCGACGGCATTGACCGTGCCACCGAGGCCGACCGCGCCCACCTGATCCCCTGGCGGTGGAGTGATGGCGCGGGCAGCTTCTGGGATCCCGACGCACCCGAAGCCTGGAAGGTTTTCGCCGTCGAGGGGGGCAAGGCCTCGTCGCTCGCCGATGCCGCGCCCGTCCGGCTTCAGCGCCTCGACAGCGGTGACAGGCTATGGGCGGCAACCGAGCGGCGCGTCGACGATATCGGCGAGCCGAGCCGCTTCGAGGTCCCTCAGGGTGAAGTCGCGGGTACGACGCTATTCGGCTTCGTCGAGGGACTGACTGCGCTGCCGGCGCCCTATCCCGCCACCTTCAAGGTCTGGTCTTGCTTGAACCTACCGCATTCTACAGGTGACGACCGGCGCGAGATCCTCGCCTTGCCGGTCTTCGGCCCGGCCGGCGAAGCCTACCGGCTTGAACCTGCCATCGCCGACGGGGACGCGCTCACCCCAGGCCGTGACGCCAATGGGACGATCATACCGGGCGCCTGGGACATTCCCTACCGATCCATGGCCGCTGCGGGCACCCATCCGGACGCGGCGGCTCAGGTGCGCAGTGCCCGCCCGCCCGAGAAGGCCAGCGCACAGATACTTGATACAGCCGCCTTCACGATTGCGAGGGGGCGCGGAGACGGGCAGGAGGATTGGACCGCCGCCGCCGACGAGGACTGGATGGCGGCGCTTCCCGACCGTTTCGCGGAAGCGCTCGACCCGACGCCGCGCCTCCTGTCCGCGCTCGACGCCATCATACACAGGGCGGTGAGCGCCGATCCGACGAGTCCCGAAGCTGCCCCCCTCGAAGTCTTGCGCGACAGGTCGTGCCGCGCCCTACTCCTTCGTCTGATCGATACGGTTGCGTGGCGGGTCATGGCGCCCGCCACCGCCTCGGCCCCGCTTGTCGCGGCCCCGGCCTCGCTCCTTCCGCTTATCCCGCAAGCGGGAACACCGAACGATCCTGGAGTTGCTGCGGCCGCGGCGACCATGCACGCCGTCCTCGTGGCCCTGAGCGATCGGGAGGGGGCTCTCATGGTCGGCGACGGGCGTCCGGACGCGCCCGCGCCCGATACGTTCCGCCTGCGCTCGCGAGGCGCCCTTGCGGCACTCGTCGGCGCATCGGCGGACGAGATCGATGAGGGAGGGAAACAGGACAAGGCCAGTAACACTCGCCCTGTCGACACGGAGGACGCGTTCCGGGCCTGGCTGTTGGCCCGTTGGCTGTCGGAGCCGGAAGGTCGGTCGCAGCGGCCTCTGCCCGAGATGACGGACCGGTGGATCGCCGTCGACAGGGAGGTGGAGTGGACGCCAGACGCCGCGAACAGGTTCGCCATGCGCTTGCGGCCTCAGCTCGACCTGGCCCATCTGCCGGACGTCACCTCGATCCGCGTCCGGATGGTCCTCGCCGATGCCGCGATCCCTTCGACGCTCGCTGTCGCGGTACGCGTACCCGGATCGCCCGAGGTCGCGGCGCAGCCTCTCGCTGAGATCACCGTCTCGATCGTCGTAAACGCGGACGGCTTGTCCTTGGGCGGGAGGGATCCGCGCCCCGTCGACGCGGCCCGGCCGGTCGACGTGATCCTGACTCTTGTTCCAGACGGGACAGAGACTCTCTTGGTTCTCGGTGCGGAGCAGGGCGGTCGCGCCATCGACCACGCTCCCCGCGAGGACGCTCCCCGGATCCGGTCGGAGCGGTCCACGATCCGAGTTCGCGCGACCCAAGGCGCCTTTGCGGACGTATCGGTCCCGCTCCCGGGGGAAATCGAGGATACGTTGCGCCCATACCTCGACAAGGGGGTCACGACCGGCGCACTGCGGCTCGCCATCGCCAGGGCATTCGCGGGGCCCTACCTTCCGCATGTCGTGTCGGGTGCGGATTCCGGCATGGCCGACGCAGATCCGCGCGATCGCGTCGTCAAAAGCTTCGCAGCCTTGGTCGGACCGCTCTACGACGATCTGCGGGACCGCGCCATCGCTGCCCTGGGCGGAGAGGGCATGGTGCCCGACCCGGTCGTGGACCTGTTCGGGAAGCTCGTCCTCCGGGCAGCCGCGGATGCCATGTCCCGCGCCGGCTCCATCGTGCCGATCACGCGCGCCGGCGGGCGGATCACACCCCGCGCCGCACCGATCGTCCTGCCCATCGACCAGGTTCAGCCCTTCGCCGTCGGAGATGATCTTTGGGGCCGCTTCGCCGGCGTGGGAGCGTTGATCGGGCGCGCGAACCGGCTCGACGCCGCGCTGCCGGATGGGTCGGACGCTAGCCGGAGCCGTTGGTGGAGTCTCAACGCCGCCGACCTGCATGTGCCGGCCGCGCCGGGCGGTAGGCGGGAGCGGCTCGACGCAGGCAACTGGGCGCGCCGGGTCGATCCGGTCCCGATGCAGGTCGCAGAGGTCGGCGGCGTGCGGGCCGCCAGCCTCGTCTACGACAGCCGGTCGCTGGTCGGCGAGATGCCGGCCGACGTCTCGCACAGCGAGGATGCCGTCCTACAGGCCTATCGCCGCCCGGAGGCCTACGCCTTCCCGAGGGCGCTGCAGGTCGGCGATCGAAGCCTTCCCGGCGGAGCCTTGCCGCCCTTGTCCTTCGGCAAGGCCTTCTTCGTGCTTCCGTACCTGATCGGGCACGGTGGGACGTTGCCGATCGTCCTGCGGCGGGATCCCCTCGATCCGGTACGCCCTAGGTGGGTCGGAACCGGGGAGTCCTTCGAGATCGAGCACGACGCGCTCGACGCCGAGACCCGGGACACCATTCGTCAGGTTGCCTGCCTGCGCACGGCCGCAATCGGCGCACCGCGTCTCGACGCGAAGGCCTCGACGAGCCTCGGCGTGCCCGGGGAAGTGACGCCACTCGCCGGCGAACTGCCCATCCGTCCCGCACTGGTCACACTACCGGCTGATGAGGAAGCGCGGTTCTACATGGACCTCGAGGCGCTTAAAGGGACGCTCGAGTTCGCCTCATCCGATCCGGCGCGGAGGGCCCTGCAGGTCGATCTGGGAGGCGTGGGGCTTGCCGCCGGCGTCCGGCTGACGCTTCGCATCGTCGGAAGCGTGGCTGAGAATGCGTTCCTTCTCACGCCCCTTTGCGAAATCTCGATCGACAACTCGGACTGGCCGCTGGGGACCGCGGGATTGAGGATCGCCGTCGGGCCGCACGGCATCGGGATTTTTCGCGAAGCCGCGCGAACAGACCTGATGGCGGACGAACCATCTTCCTATGACCTTGTTCGTGGCCTGCCGGCGGAGAGCCTGGACAGATGGGGCACCTTCGCGGTCGCGCTTCAAGCGAGCGCCGAGATCGATGTGGTGCCACCGACGGTCGCGTTCGGCAGCAGGCAAGGCGGTCCCGATGCGCCCGCGAGTCCGCCCCGGGCCGAGGACCTCGTGATCCTCGATGCCTTTCCCCAACTCGCTCCCGAGGTCGCCCACCGGAAGCGCACGGTCGCGGTCCTGGACGGCATCGGTCCAGGCAACCTTCCGACCGCCAAACTGCGGCTCAGGAGGCCCGCCACGGATTTCGGCACCTATGCGCAATGGATCAACTGGGCATTGTCCCATGAGATCAGGGGGCGCCTGGACGCGGAACACGGCCATCAGACCCGGGTGCGCTCTTCGGGCGACCAGGTCGACATGACGATCGACGATCCCGCCGTCGTCGCCCTGGCGTTCGAGCTCGTCGAGATTTTCCCCGGCGCCACCGTCCATCCTGTCACGATCCTCGGCGGATCGAATCGGGAAACCGTCACCGACATCATCGCCTCGCGTGGCAACGGGACCGACGTCGAGATCAAGGTGGTGAAGCGAGGTGCGGCCACGGTGACGCCAAATGCGGTCACGGTCGTCGCGGGCTGCATCTATGAACTGCGGATCTACGGCGCGGTCCCGGAGGAACAGCCAGCGATCGCCCCCGGCCGCCGCTCGGCTGACCGGATCGCGGCACCCGTTCGGCATGCCCTTCGAAAGGTCGTCGTCGGGACGACAGGATACAGGCTCGGCGCTCCGCTGTCCCTGACCCTTGAGATCGCGACCGACGAAATGCCGGACGTCGAGCGGGTCGGCCACAACCTGATCGCCATTCATGCGCGTCGCGGAATGGAGGAACTCACGGATGACGCCGCATTCGTGAGGCTCAACTGGCAGGCACTTGGTCCGACCGACGCCGAGGCCTACCGGCTGTTCCGTTACGTCAATCGGGTCGGCCTGTTCAGCCAGCTCTGGACTTGGAGGGGCCGCCCGCATCCCCAAAGGGCCTTGATCACGTCTTGTGGCAACGTGGACGAAGACACGACCCGGCTCCTGTTCAGCGGCCGACGGGACGACGACATCGGGATCGTCCTGAAGGCCGAACTCGGACGCATCCATCTCTCGCGGGAGCCGCTGCCCACGCGCTCCCCGCTCATCGAGAAGAATCTCGGCTATCGCGGCGGCGCCAACCTCTGGCGGTTCGGCCTGCGGTTCACGAGCCGTTACGCTGCCATGCGGCCCGAGGCCTCGGGTCTTACGCGATTCAGCCATCGCGCCCCTTCCAGGGCCCGGGCGGATTGGGCATTGCTCCCGCTGCTCGACCGGCCCACCGGACGCGTGCCGACCCGGCCCCCACTGTCACTCGTGCTTCCGCTCACGGAGCCCTTCATGAGCGAGACGGCGGTTCCGCCGCTCCTCGCCATCTTCGCGGAGGGCATGTTCGCGAACGCGCATATCGGCGACGGGATCGACGCGGTGATCGACTACGTCCGTCATCCCATCCCGGAAGAATATGGCGGCCCTGCCCAGCGCTACTGGCCCCAGATCGGGCCCGACCCGGTCCTTAGCGCGCGCGGTCACGACGGAAGCCCGGTCCCGCTCCGGATCGACGGTCCGCTCGGCTATACCTACGATTTGGAGGCGGAAGCGCCCCGCTTCAATCATTCGGGCTGCGTCGTCAGCGTCGTCAGCCCCGAGCGTCCCGCGCCGGACTGGATGATGGCAAAGCTGCGCTTCCGCCGCCTTGAGGATCCCGAGTTGCTGGAAGCCGAGCCCGTCGCGGGTGACGCAAGCAGCATCTATCCTGTCGCGAGCAGGCCCGCTCCTCCGGGGCGCCCCCCCTGGCGTGCGCTCGGAACGGTCCACGAAGGCTTGGCGCTCGATGTCGACGCACCGCCGGACGAGGGCGGGTTGGTACTCCGTGTCGGTCCCCTTCCGACCGTGGAGGCGAGCGCATCGCAGCTTGCCGTGGATTGGGCCAGGACTGACGATAGGTTGTCGGTGAGGCTCGGCCCCACCCTCGGCGGCAGTGGTACCTGGATTGCGCCGCTTTCCGAAGGAAGCTCGTTTCGTTTCAGACTCGTCGTCTCGCCGCGTGAGCGCCCGTCGGACGGCCTCACGCGGATCAAGCCGATTCTCGACCTCGCCTTGCGCGTGCTCATCCAGCGTGAAGGGGAGGGCTTGGTGCGCGAGCACGAGAACACTTGGATCACGATCGCATGCCTGCCCTTGTCCGGTGTCGTAGAGGTGGCTCCGCTGGATGCCGTCGGCATCCAATTCGAGCCGAGGCCGAAGACGGACGTGAAGGTTCGTCCGGTCCGTCTGTCCGCCTTCTCGCCGGCCGTCTGGTGCCAGTTCGCCCAGCAGTTCTCACGCGTGCGCGTCGTGATCGACGGGACCGATGAGGTGCGAGAGGTGCGGTGCGAAGACATTGCCGTGACCATCGGGCCCGGATGGCGGCCGCGCTACAGGCTCGATGGACCAGGCCCGGCATCGGCGCCGCTCAAGGAGATACTCCCGCTTGTCCCGACCGCCGCCGGGGCTCAGGTTGCGTTCGGCCTCGCCGCCGTCGTGACCCGCTATGTGCATGACGCGTTCGATCGCCTACGCGAGCTCCCCATGCGTGTCTTCGATGCGAGCGTCGGGGCGGACCCGGTCTGGACGAATCTCGATGACCGGACGGATCCCGCGTCCGCTAACGAGGGGCGCATCCGTTTCCTGACCCTGCAGAGGCTGCAGAACGTGACGGTAAAGGAAGCCGACGATCGGTTGGTCCGGGTCAAGCCGGCAGTCTTCCCCGACGACTTTTTCAACGAAGTTCTCGGCGAGGACATCGAGCGTGATCCCCTGGACGCGAAGGGACGTGTCGTCGGGACGTCGAAGCCGATCTATTGGACCTACGCTCCCTGATCGCGGATGTCAAAAAGCTTTGGAACGGGACCCCGGATCGGCGTGCAATTGGGACCCCTTCGCAAGCTGGGTACG
>NZ_VZZJ01000032.1 GCF_008806345.1 Methylobacterium planeticum
ACGGCCTGACCGATTGAGCCGGTCCGCCGCCTGGACGGCCTGACCGATTGAGCCGGTCCGCCGCCTGGGCGGCCTGACCGGTTGAGCCGGATCGCCGCCGTCCGGCATCGCACCGTCCCGGATCCCGTCAGTGGATCGCGTCGACCGGCGTCGCGTGGGGGGCGGCGTCGGGGGCGGGCGACGAGCCCGCCACGAGGGGGCTGCCGGGCTTGGCGAGGGTCATGGCGACCGCCACGACCGCGAGGATCGCGGCGAGCGCGGCCGGGAACAGGAAGGCGCTCTCTCCGAAGCGGATCTGCAGCAGGCCGCCGATGACCGCGCCCGAGCTGAGCGCCGCCCAGAGCGGCGCCTGCAGCCAGAACGACGACGATACGGTGCCGAGCATGAGGTTCGCCATGCCGGTGCCGAAGCGGACCACCGCGCCGGTGACGTAGGTGAGCGCGAGGCTGCGCCCGTCCTCGTCCTGAAGCGTCGCGTTCTGCAGGCCGAGCGCCAGCACGATCGGGTAGGCGTGGAGCGGGAACGCGAAGCTGCCCCAGGGCATGACCAGCCCGATCGTCATCAGGCAGGCCTGGATGGTCAGCAGCACCGCGAGTCGCCAGCGCCCGACCCAGGCCGCGATCAGCGTGCCGAGGAACGCCCCGAAGCAGAACACCATGATGGTGGTGGTGACCCGCAGGGTGTTCTCCCAGTCGGCGCCCGCCACCGACACGCCGAAGCGCGTGGTGTTGCCGGACATGAAGGACATGAAGAGCTGCGAGTATTCGAGGAAGCCGATCGAGTCCGCGCAGCCCGCGAGGGCCGAGAGCGCGAGGGCGAAGGGGATGCGGGTGACGGCGCTCGCCGGGAAGGATTTGTCCTGCTTGACCGTGTCCGCCATCGCGCTCGCCATCTCGCTTTCCGTGTCCCGGTCGTGTCTCGCCGGCCAAGCGGAGTAAGTGCGGAGGCGGTCAGAGGTTCACGGGAAATGTGCCCCACCGCACCGCAGGTCTCGAAACCGTGATCGGATCCGCCCGACGGGGTCAGGGCTCGGCCTTGCTCAGCACGACGAGGCGTCCGGGCACGCCACGGCCGCGCTCGTGGCGGATCGCGGCGGGCTCCCGGAGGGCCGGCCTCAGGCCCGACGCCCGGCAAGCCGCCTCCAGATAGGCGTCCCCGTGGGCGAAGCGCGCATCGGCCCCGAGGATGATCCCGGCCCCGTCGTGCGACTGCACCGTGAAGGCCACGAACCCGTCCGGCCGCAGCACGCGCGCGATCGCCGGAAGCACCGCTCCGAGATCGCCGACATAGATGAACACGTCGGCGGCCACGCAGAGGTCGGCCGAGGCCTCCGGCTCCCCGGCCAGGAACCCCGTGAGGTCGCCGACGACGAGGCGCTGGTAGAGCCGGCGGCGCTCGGCCTGCGCCAGCATGGCGGGGGAGAGGTCGACGCCGGTGAGGTGCCCGACCCGCCCGGCGAAGGCCGCGCCGACGAGGCCGGTGCCGCAGCCGAGGTCGAGGGCGACCGCGTAGCGGGCCGGCGCCCCCGGCAGCGCCTCGAGGGCATCGCGCAGCATCTCCGGGCCGCGATAGTGCAGGCCCTCGACGAGGTGGCGGTCGAAGCGCGCCGCATAGCCGTCGAACAGGGCCCGCACGTAGGCCGGCGACAGGGCCCCGGCCGCCTCGCCGCCGCCGAGCTGGACCAGCCGCACGCGGCTGCCGAGGGCGTCGTCGGGGTCGAGGTCGAGGGCCGCCGAATAGGCCCGCAGGGCGGCGTGGAAATCCGCCTCCCCCCCGGACGCGCGGTGGAGGGCCTCGCGGGCCCGGCCGAGGAGGAGCCAGGCCGCGGCGTAGCGGGGGGCGAGTTCGAGGGCCTGCTCGGCCATCTCGGCGGCGCCCGCGGCGTCCCCGTCCCCGAGGCAGCCCTCGGCGTAGGCGTAGCGGCGGTCGGCGCGGAGATCGCCCGAGGTGCGCTGGCCGGAGACGGACGGGAGGGTCATGCGGGGACGGGTGATGCTGCGCGGATCGGCGCCCTATATGCCCGGCCGATGCCGTTACGCGCCAGCGATCTCCTGACCCTGACCCGCGAAGGTCTGTACTGCCCCCTCGGGCGCTTCCATGTCGATCCGACTTGGCCGGTGGCGCGGGCGCTGATCACGCACGGGCACGCCGACCACGCGCGCTCCGGGCACGGCAGCGTGCTCGCCACGGGGGAGACCCTGCGGATCATGGCGGTGCGCTACGGCGAGGCATTCTGCGGCACGCGCCAGGAGGCCGAACTCGGCCACCCGATCCGCATCGGCGACGTCACGGTGCGGTTCTGGCCGGCCGGTCACGTCCTCGGCTCGGCCCAGATCGCGATCGAGGCCGAGGGCGTGCGCGTCGTGGTGTCGGGCGACTACAAGCGGGCGCGGGACCCGACCTGCCTGCCCTTCGAGGTGGTGCCCTGCGACGTCTTCATCACCGAGGCGACCTTCGGGCTGCCGGTGTTCCGGATGCCCGACACCTCCGAGGAGGTCGCCAAGCTCCTGGCCTCCGTGAGCCTGTTCCCGGAGCGCGCCCACATCGTCGGCGCCTACGCGCTCGGCAAGGCCCAGCGCGTCATGGCGCTGCTGCGGGAGGCCGGCTACGACCGGCCGATCTACCTGCACGGCGCGATGGAGAAGCTGACCGAGCTCTACAAGCGCGAGGGCATCGCCCTCGGGGAGACCCCGAAGGTGGTGGCCACCGAGCGGGGCAAGCTCCACGGCGCGATCGTGCTGTGCCCGCCCTCGTCAATCCAGGACGTCTGGTCGCGCAAGTTCCCCGACCCCGTCACCTCCTTCGCGTCGGGCTGGATGCGGGTGCGGGCGCGGGCGCGCCAGAAGGGCGTCGAGCTGCCCCTCGTCATCTCCGACCACTCGGACTGGCCGGACCTCTGCCGCACCATCCGGGAGACCGGGGCCGAGGAGGTCTGGGTCACGCACGGCCAGGAGGACGCGCTGGTGCACTGGTGCGGCACGCAGGGCATCCGGGCAAAGCCCCTGCACATGCTGGGCTACGGCGACGAGGAGGTCGAGGGCGCCTCGGAATCCGCGGCCGATCCCGGCACCGCTGCCGCCACCGGGACTGCCCCGGAGCCGGCGGAGGCGACGCCGTGAACGACTTCGCCCACCTCCTCGACCGCCTCGCCTACGAGCCGCGGCGGAACGCCAAGCTCAGGCTGCTGCAGGATTATTTCGCGCGCACGCCGGACCCCGAGCGCGGCTACGCGCTCGCCGCCATGACGGGTGGGCTCAGCTTCCGCGAGGCCAAGCCCGCGCTGATCCGCGGCCTCGTCGAGGCGCGGATCGACCCGGTCCTGTTCCGGCTCTCGCACAACTACGTCGGCGACCTCGCCGAGACCACGGCGCTGATCTGGCCGGCGCCCGAGGCGGGGGAGCGGGAGCCCGGCCCCGGCCACAACAACCCGCCCCCGCACGTGCCGAGCCTCGCGGAGGTCGTCGAGACCCTCGGCCTCACCCGCAAGGCCGACCTGCCGCGCCACCTCGCGGAATGGCTCGACGCGCTGGACGAGACCGGGCGCTGGGCGCTCCTGAAGCTCGTCACCGGGAATCTTCGCGTCGGCGTCTCGGCCCGGCTCGCCAAGACCGCGGTCGGGGCGCTCGGCGGCCACGAGGCGGACGCGGTCGAGGAGGTCTGGCACGGGCTGGAGCCGCCCTACGAGACCCTGTTCGCCTGGGTCTCCGGCGGGGGCGGGCGCCCCGAGACCCTGAACCCGGCGCCGTTCCGGCCGCCGATGCTGTCGCATCCGATCGAGGAGGAGAGCGACTTCGACAAGCTCGACCCGGAGGCCTTCTCGGGGGAGTGGAAATGGGACGGCATCCGGGTGCAGCTCGTCGGCGGGCGCGATCGGGCGGGGCATCGGGTCGCCCGCATCTACTCGCGCACCGGGGAGGACATCTCCGGCGCCTTCCCGGACCTCGCCGAGGCCATCACCTTCACCGGGGCCCTCGACGGCGAGCTGCTGATCCTGCGCGAGGGCCGGGTGCAGAGCTTCAACGTCCTGCAGCAGCGCCTCAACCGCAAGGCCGTGACGGGCAAGCTCCTCGAGGAGTTTCCCGCCCATGTCCGGGCCTACGACCTCCTCACGGCCGACGGCGAGGACCTGCGGCCGCTGCCCTTCGGCGAGCGCCGGGCCCGGCTCGAGGCCTTCGTGGCGCGGCTCGACCACGCCCGCATCGACATCTCGCCGCTGGTGCCCTTCGCCACCTGGGAGGATCTGGCGGCGGCCCGCGCCGACCCCGCCTCGGTGGGGGCGGGGGCGGATGCCGACGCCATCGAGGGCGTGATGCTGAAGCGCCTGAACAGCGCCTACCTGCCCGGCCGCCCCAAGGGCCCCTGGTGGAAGTGGAAGCGCGAGCCCCACCTCGTCGACGCCGTGATGATGTATGCCCAGCGCGGGCACGGGAAGCGCTCGTCCTTCTACTCCGACTACACGTTCGGGGTCTGGCGCGAGCGGCCCGAGGGGGGCGACGAGCTGGTGCCGGTGGGCAAGGCCTATCACGGCTTCACGGATGCGGAGCTGCAGAAGCTCGACCGCTACGTCCGCAACCACACGACGAAGCGATTCGGCCCGGTCCGCGAGGTGGAATACGGCGCCGGCAAGGGGTTGGTGCTCGAGATCGCCTTCGAGGGCGTGCAGCGCTCGACGCGGCACAAATCCGGCGTCGCCATGCGGTTCCCCCGCGTCAGCCGCATCCGCTGGGACAAGCCCCCGGCGGAGGCCGACCGGATCGAGTTCCTCGAGCGCATTCTCGCCCGGGGCGAGCGCGAGATTGCCCCGGGGGCGCATCTCGCGGAGGAGGAGGCATGAGGCCGGACATGCAGCAGGGACGGATCGGGGCGATCGAGGGCGTCACGGAGGGCGAGGTCCGGCGGCAGGCCGGCGCCACGCTCACCATCGCGACGCAGGGCCCGGGCTTGACGGATTTCACCCGGAGCGTCGTCGATTTCGTGCGCCGGAGCGGCCTGCGGGACGGGCTCGTGAGCGTGTTCTGCCGTCACACCTCGGCCTCGCTGACGATCCAGGAGAATGCCGACCCGGACGTGCAGAGCGACCTGATGACCGCCCTCGACGGCCTCGCCCCCCGCCACGCGGGCTACATCCCCGGCGCGGAGGGCCCGGACGACATGCCGGCCCATATCCGCACCATGGTGACGGATGCGGCACTGACGATCCCGCTCCGGGGCGGGCACCTCGCGCTCGGCACCTGGCAGGGCATCTACCTGATCGAGCACCGCGACAGGCCGCACCGGCGCGAGATCGTGCTGCAGGTGGTCGGGGCCTGAGGACGGCGCGGCAACCGGACGTGCGCGCAAGCTGCGGCCGGGTCTCACCCCCCCCCGGCCGGGGCGGTGGGCCGTGTCCCCGTGTGCGGGCGCACCGGCCTGGAGGCCATCGCCGCCCCGGCCATCTCGCGGAAGGGCTCGCCCGGCAGGTCCTCGCACCCATACGGCGCGCTGTGGGAGCCGCCGATCACCGCATGCCCCGTCCACCCGACGGTCCGCATCTCGAGGGGCCGGGTCCGCCGCCGCGCGTCAGAGGAACTTCGCCGGGTCCGTCTCGGGCGGGTCGGGGGCCACGTCCAGGCGGTTCCACCAGCCGCCGCCGAGGGCTTGGAACAGGGCGGCGGTGTCGGCGTACTGGTTCGCCCGCGCCTGGGCCTGGCTGACGAGGGCCTGCAGGTAGCCCTGCTGGGCGAGCAGCACCACGGAGCTGTTGACCGAGCCCGCCGTGTACTGCTTGCGGATCAGCTCGACGCTCTGGGCGGTCGCCTTCTCGGCGGCCGAGGCCGCCGCCACCGCCTTCGCGTCGGACTGGAGGGCGCGCAGGGCGTCGGCGACGTTCTGGAAGGCGCCGATCACGGTGGCGCGGTACTGCGCCTGGACGCCCACGAGGTTCTCCTCGCTGGCGCGCTGGCGGCGGTAGAGGGTGCCGGCATCGAACAGGGGCTGCGTCGCCTGGCCGATGATCGAGAAGAAGGCGGCGCCCGGGTTGGCGAGCTGCGCCAGCCGCACCGCGCTCGCGCCTCCGTTGGCGGTGATGTTGAATTGCGGCAGGCGGTTCGCCACCGCGACGCCCACATCCGCGCTCGCCTGGTGCACCTGGGCCTCGGCCGCCTTCACGTCGGGCCGCTGCTGCACGAGGCGCGAGGGCAGGCTCACGGGGAGCTTCGTGGGCAGGTGGAGCTTTGCCAGCGTGAAGGTCTCGGCCACCTCCTCGCTCGGCAGGCGGCCGGCGAGCGCCGTCAGGAGGTTGCGTTGCTGCGCGAGCTGGCGCTCCAGGGGCGGCAGCAATTGCTGCGACAGGGAGAGGGCCGCCTGCTGCTGCACCACGTCGGCGCCCGCGATCTGCCCCAGCGAGAGCTGCTTGTTGTAGAGTTGCAGCACTTCGGTCTGGGCCTGGATCACCCGCTTCGTCGCGTCGATCTGGGCGCGCAGCGACGCCTCCTGGATCGCCGCCGCCACGACGTTCGCCGTGAGCGACAGGTAGGCGGCCTCGAGCTGGAAGCGCTGGTTCTCGGCCTGGGCCTCAAGGGACTCGATCTGGCGCCGGTTGCCCCCGAACACGTCCGGGTTGAACGAGACCGCGACCTGCGGCGTGTAGAGGCTGTAGAGGAAGCGGTTCTGGTTCTGCAGGGGCGATTGCAGGTCGAGGCCGGGCGCCTTCGCGACCTGGGCCTGCGGGTTCGCCGTCACCGTCGGGAACAGGGTCCCCTTCTGGGCCTCGACGTTCTGGCGCGCCACCTGCAGCGCGGCCTGCGCGGCCTCCAGCGTCGGGTTGTTGGCCAGCGCCTCCTCGACGAGGCGGTTCAGGGCCTTCGAGCGGAACAGCGTCCACCACTGGCCCGGGATGTCGGCGCCCGCCACGAAGCTCTGGTCGGCCGAGCCCCCTTGCGTGGTGCGGATCGTGTCGGCCGCGCTCGGGTTCTTCAGGCGCTCCTTGGTGTAGCGCGTCACCGGCGGGTCGAGGGGGGCGACGTAGTCCGGCCCGACCGCGCAGGCGCCGAGGGCGGCCGACAGCGCGAGGGCGAGGGCCGTGCCGGCGCGGCGCGCGGCGCTGCCGGGCCGCCGCCCGCCTCCTCTGCGTGAGGCTGCCCCCGCCATGCCGCCCCCGGACCCGCGCGAATTCCCGTCCGCGTACAGGAAGCCTGCGGGGTGTCCTGTCAACGCTCCTCGGCGCGCCGGCGCGCTCCCGGCCCGGGCCTGTGGCACCGCGGGCACGGGCATCAGGCCGCGGCCCGGTGCTGGGCGGGGGTCGCGGCCGGGTTCGGCCGGCGCCGGGAGAACAGCGAGATCAGGATCGGGACCACGACGAGGATCAGGTTCGGGGCGAGGAGGATGCCGCCCACCACCACCAGCGCCAGGGGCTTCTGGACCTGCGAGCCGATGCCGGTGGAGACCGCCGCCGGCAGGAGGCCGACGCAGGCGGCGACGCAGGTCATCATCACGGGCCGCATCCGCACATTGGCGGCGTTCCACACGGCCTCGGGGCGGCTCCAGCCCTCGTCCATCAGCTGGTTGTAGTAGGCGAGCAGGATCACCCCCTCCATCGTGGAGATGCCGAACAGCGCGATGAAGCCGATCGCCGCCGAGATCGAGAACGGCGTCGCCGTGAGGAACAGGGCGAAGATGCCGCCGATCATCGCCATCGGGATCACCGAGAGGCCGAGCAGCATGTCGGTGACGGAGGAGAAGTTGATGAACAGCAGGAGCGCGATCAGCGCCAGCGTGATCGGCACCACCACCGTCAGGCGCTGCACCGCGTCCTGCAGGTTCGTGAACTGGCCGACCCATTCGAGGTGGTAGCCCGCCGGCATCTGCACCTCGTCGTCGACCCGGCGCTGCGCCTCCAGGACGGCGCTTCCGAGATCGCGCCCGCGCACCGAGAACTTCACCGGGATGTAGCGCTCCTGGTCCTCCCGGTAGATGAAGGCCGCGCCCGAGACGAGCTCGACGGTGGCGATCTCCGAGAGCGGCACCTGCACGACGCCGCCATTCGGGTTCGTCGCCCCGATCGTGATATTGCGGATGGTCTCGAGGGAGCGGCGGAACTCGCGGGCGAGCCGCACCCGCATGGGGAAGTGCCGGTCCGAGCCGTACTCGTAGAGGTCGCCCGCGATCTGGCCGCCGATGGCCGCCTGCAGGGTGGTGTTGACGTCGCCGATGGAGAGGCCGAACCGGGCCGCCTTGCGCCGGTCGACGTCGATGCGCACCGTCGGCTGGCCGAGGGAGGCGAAGACCGAGAGGTCGGTGACGCCCGGCACGGTGGCCAGCACCGCCTTCACCTCCTCGGCGGTCCTGGTGATGGTGGTCAGGTCGGTGCCGTAGATCTTGACCGAGTTCTCGCCCTTCACCCCCGAGGCCGCCTCCTGGACGTTGTCCTCGATATACTGGGAGAAGTTGAACTCGATGCCGGGGAACTCGGCGTCGAGGCGCTTCGACAGGTCCCGGATCAGGGTCTCCTTGTCGAGGCCCTTGCGCCAGGTGTCGAAGGGTTTGAGGGGCGCCAGGATCTCGACGTTGAAGAAGCCCGTGGCGTCGGTGCCGTCGCTGGGCCGGCCCTGGTGCGAGATCACGGTGACGACCTCGGGCAATTCGCTGACGATCCGGCGCAGGCGCTCGACATAGGCGTTGCCGGCCTCCAGCGAGATCGAGGCCGGCATGGTGCCGCGGATGTAGAGGTTGCCCTCCTCGAGCTTGGGCAGGAACTCGAGGCCGAGCCCGCGCCCCGCCACGCCCGCCGCCAGCAGGATCACCAGGGTGATGCCGAGCGAGAGCAGCTTGTTGCGCAGGCCGAAGCGCAGGATCAGCACGTGTCCGAAGCGCAGCACCTTGACGATCAGGGTGTCGCGCTCCTCCACGTACTTGGGCAGGATCAGGGCCGACAGGGCCGGCGAGACCGTGAAGGTGGCGAGCAGGCCGCCGACGAGGGCGTAGGCGTAGGTCTTCGCCATCGGCCCGAAGATGTGGCCCTCGACCCCCGTCATGGTGAAGAGCGGCAGGAAGCCCACGATGATGATCGTGGCCGAGAAGAAGATCGCCCGGTTCACCTCGGCCCCCGCGATCGCGATGGTGCCGAGGCGCCCGGTGAGACCGCCGGGCGCCGGCTGGCCCTCCGAGTGCTCGGGCTCGGCGAGGTGGCGGAACACGTTCTCGACCATGATCACGGTCGCGTCGACGATCAGTCCGAAATCGATGGCGCCGAGCGACAGGAGGTTGGCGGAATCGCCCCGGATCACCAGGATCAGGATGGCGAAGCCGAGGGCGAAGGGGATCGTCGCCGCCACGATGATGGCGCTGCGGAGCGAGCCGAGGAACAGCCACTGCACCACGAAGACCAGCACCACGCCGAAGACGAGGTTGTGCATCACCGTGTGGGTGGTGGTGTTGATCAGCCCCGAGCGGTCGTAGATGCGCTCGATCTTCACCTCGGGTGGCAGGATGGTGGAGTTGTTGATGCGCTCGATCTCGGCCTCGACGCGCTTCAGCGTCGGCAGGCTCTGGCCGCCGCGGCTCATCAGCACGATGCCCTCGACGATGTCGTTCTGCCCGTCATGCCCGACGATGCCGAGGCGCGGCGCGTTCGAGACCCGCACGTCGGCGACGTCCCGCACCAGCACCGGCGTGCCGTTCACCTGCGTCAGCATCGTGTCGCGGATGTCGTCCATGTCGCGGATCAGGCCGACGCCGCGCACCACCGCCGATTGCTCGCCGACATTGAGGGTCTGGCCGCCGACATTGATGCTCGAGTTGTTGAGGGCGTTGACGAGCTGGACCAGGGTCAGCCCCTGGGCCTGGAGCCGGTTCAGGTCGACGGCGATCTCGTATTCCTTGGTCTTGCCGCCGAAGGCCGTGACGTCGACGACCCCCGGGATGGCCTTGAAGCGCCGCTGCAGCACCCAGTCCTGCAGGGTCTTCATGTCGGCCGAGGAATAGCCCTTCGGGCCGACGAGCTTGTAGCGCATGATCTCGCCGACCGGGCTCGTCGGCGAGATCTGGGGCGAGGCGCCGTTCGGCAGCGGCGGCAATTGCGAGAGCCGGTTCAGGACCCGCTGCAGCGCCTCCTGGTACGTGTACTCGTAGTTGAACTGCACCTTCACGTCGGAGAGGCCGAACAGCGAGATGGTGCGCACCACCGTGGCGTTGGGGATGCCGGCGAGCGCCACCTCGAGCGGGATGGTGATGTAGCGCTCGATCTCGTCCGCCGACTGCCCGGGATTCTGGGTGATGACGTCGACGAGGGGCGGGACGGGGTCGGGATAAGCCTCGATGTTGAGCTGGGTGTAGCTGGCATAGCCGAGCGCCAGCATCACGACGAACATCAGGAAGACCAGCACGCGCTGGCGCAGCGAGAAGACGATCAGGGCGTTCATCGGGGGCGTCCTGTCACGAGGCCTTGTCGCCGCTCGCGGCCCGGTCGATGAACACGGCGCCGCGGGTGACGACCTGATCCTCGGGGGTCAGGCCCTCGACCACCTGGGCGTTGTCGCCGTTGATCAGCCCGAGCTTGACGTTGCGGGCCTCGATGCCGCCGTCGGCGCGCGCCACCCAGACATGCGCCGTGCTGCCCTCGTAGACGACGGCGGCGAGCGGCACGCTCGGCGAGGGCTGGTCGCGCCCGGTGATGATCGTGAAGGTCGCGAACATCTCGGGCTTGAGGGCCCGATCCGGGTTCTCGACCTCGCTGCGCACCGCGAGGCGCCGCGTCGCCGGGTCGAGGCTCGCCGCCATGTAGTTGACCTTGGCCTTGAACACCCGGTTGCCGAAGCCCGCGACCCTGGCCTCGACCTCCTGGCCGAGGCGGATCTTCGGGATCTCGCTCTCGCGCACGTTGGCGACGAGCCAGACCGTCGAGAGGTCGCCGATGATGAAGGCGGGGTCGCTCGAGGTGCTGAGATACTGGCCGATGCCGACCTTGCGCTGCACGATGGTACCGGCGATGGGCGCGCGGATCTGCGTCTCGGGGCTCATCGTGCCGTTCTTCTCGAAGGCGGCGATCTCCGCATCGGTCTTGCCGAGGAGGCGCAGGCGGTTCTTCACCGCCTGGAGGTTGGCCTCCGCGGTCTTCAGGTCGCTCTGCGCCGCGATGACGTCGTTCTGGGCCGATTGGTAATCCTTGAGCGCCACGGCCTTGGCCGCGAACAGTTCCTGCTGGCGGGCCGCGATGGTCTGGTCGAGGCGGAGCAGGGCGGTGGCCTTGCTGATGGTGTTGAGGGCGCTCTGGTAGTCGCTCTGCGCCTGGACCATGTCGCTGGCCTCAAGGGTCAGCAGCACGTCGCCGGCCCTCACGTCGTCGCCCGCCCGCGCCAGCACCCGGGTGACCCGGCCCGCGTAGGGCGAGGCCACCGGCACGTTGTCATCGTCGTTGAGGGCGATGCGCCCCTCCGCCGAGCCCTCGGGTCGGAACACCATGGTGGAGACGGGGCGGATCTCGAAGGCGGCGCGCTGCTCCTTCGTCGGGCGGAACACGCGCTCGCGGGTGTCGGCGCGGGGGCTCTCGGCCGCCTCGTCCTCCGCGCCCTCGCCGCCGAGGAGGCCGCGGCCATACGCGATGGCCTCCTCGGCGAAACGGCGCACCGGCTCGGGGTAGACCGCCACCGCCGCGACCCCGGCGATCACCAGGGACAGGATCACCACGATGGGCAGGAGGCCGGCGCGGCGTCCGCGCTGGCGGGTCGCCTCGGGTGCGCTCAGCGTCGGGTCGAGGGGGTTGCGAGCGTCCATGGGGCTTTGATCTTCGGTCCGCGCTACCGCGCCGGACAGGGTTCACGAATCGACTGGGCGACCTGATCGTCGGGCAGCACCGAGCCGGTGCTTGGTGCTTTTTGATGGCGGCCGAGCCGACCTCGCTCGACCGTGATGGCTGGCTCAACCCGAGGTCGATCCAGCCTGCATGGTCCCGCCGCCCCACCATCGTCAAGGCGAGGCGCGGCCCGCCGCGATTTCCCGCTGCCGCGTTGCAGCGCCGCAGCACCAAGCGGGACTAGGTGGAACAACTAAATACAACTGCCAATTGAGATTTTGGGATCCCGCCGGCCGCACCCGTCGCTTAAGGGCCCGATGTGCCAGTTGTGTGAAGGCGCGGCGGCGCGGCTGTGGGCGGCGGCCCGGCTGCGGGGACGGGGCGGATCCGCGCCCTGCCGGAGGCGGGCGCCTTCCATCCGGGACGGATGACACAATATGACAACCCGACCTATATCCCCCGCCTCGCGCCGCATCCGCAAAGGGCCGCCATGTCCGACGCCGCCATCTCTGAAGCCGTCACCCCCCCGGATGCCGGGGCCAAGATCCCCGTCACCGTCCTCACCGGCTATCTCGGGGCCGGCAAGACCACGCTCCTCAACCGCATCCTCACCGAGAATCACGGCAAGCGCTACGCCGTGATCGTCAACGAGTTCGGCGAGATCGGAATCGACAACGACCTCGTGGTGGGCGCCGACGAGGAAGTGTTCGAGATGAACAACGGCTGCGTCTGCTGCACCGTGCGCGGCGACCTGATCCGCATCATGGACGGCCTGGTGAAGCGCCGCGGCAAGTTCGACGCCATCATCGTCGAGACGACGGGCCTCGCCGATCCGGCCCCGGTCGCCCAGACCTTCTTCGTCGACCAGGACGTCGGCGACGCCGCCCGCCTCGACGCCGTGGTGACGGTGGCGGACGCCAAGTGGCTCTCCGACCGGCTCAAGGACGCCCCCGAGGCCAAGAACCAGATCGCCTTCGCGGACGTGATCCTGCTCAACAAGTCCGACCTCGTGCAGCCCGCCGAGCTCGACCGGGTCGAGGCCGAGATCCGGACGATCAACCCCTACGCCAAGCTCCACCGCACCCAGAACTGCGCCGTGCCCCTCGAGGCGGTGCTGGAGCGCAACGCCTTCGACCTCGGCCGCATCCTCGACGTCGAGCCCGACTTCCTGGAGGAGGGGCACCACCATCACCACGACGCGGACATGCAGTCGGTCTCGGCGAGCCTCGACGGGCCGGTCGACCCCGAGAAGTTCATGCCCTGGATCTCGAACCTGACCCAGGTCCAGGGCCCGGACATCCTGCGCTGCAAGGGCATCGTGGCCTTTCCGGACGAGCCCAAGCGCTTCGTCTTCCAGGGCGTCCACATGATCCTCGACGGCGACCTCCAGGGGGATTGGGGCGCCGGCGAGGCGCGCGTCTCCCGCGTCGTCTTCATCGGCCGCAACCTCGACGCCGAGGCGATCCGCAGCGAGTTCCTGGCCTGCAGGGCCTGAGGCCCGGACGGGCGGAGGCCGGCGCGCCCCGCCCCATCAGCGAAATCTCAATCAATCCCGGGCAATCTCGCGCGGGTTGAGCGGGCCGGCGTATCGGGCCCGCGGAGTTTGCGTGACCATGGCGTCCATCACCGCCCCGTCCGGCGTGCCCGCTCCGGTGAGATCACCGGAGGGCGCCTGGGCCGCGATCCCGGTCCTGAGCGTCGTGCGCGGCCTCGCCCGGGCCATGCTGGCGGCGTTCATCTTCTTCGCCTGCTTCGCCTTCTCGGAGACCTCGCCCTACGACCTGGTGGCGCTGCCCACCATGGCCCTGTGGGCGCTGCTCGGCATCCGCCTGCACCGGGGCGTGGTGCCCCTGATGGGCCTCCTGATCCTCTACCTCGCGGCGATCGTCACGGCGCTGATCCCCTATCTCGACGAGGCCTTCCCGCTCACCTGGACGATCCAGCTCATCTACCTGTCGCTGACGTGCCTGTTCTTCGCGATGCTGTTCTCGGACGAGACGCAGGACCGCATGGAGCTGGCGCTGAAGGCCTACACGGCGAGCTGCGTCTTCTCGGCCGCCCTCGGCATCGTCGGCTACCTCGACCTGATCGGCATCGAGGACCTGTTCTACAAGTACGGCCGGGCCTCGGGCACCTTCCAGGACCCGAACGTGTTCGGCTCGTTCCTGACGCTCGGCGCCCTCTACCTGATGCACGGGCTCCTCAACGGCACGGCGCGGCGCCCGGTCCTGGCGCTCGCGGGCCTGCTCGTCGTCCTGGCGGGCATCTTCCTGTCCTTCTCCCGCGGCTCCTGGGGCGGGACGGTCGTGGCGGTGCTCGTCATGGTGGTGTCGGTCTACGCCGCGACGCCCTCCGCGCGCCTGCGCCGCCGCATCGTCGTCCTCACCCTCGTCACCATCGGCCTCGGGATCGTCGCGGTCATCGGCCTGCTCTCGTTCGATCACGTCGCCAAGATGTTCGAGACCCGGGCGGCGGTCACGCAGGATTACGACGAGGGCGAGACCGGCCGCTTCGGCAACCAGATCCGCGGCATCGCCATGCTGCTCGGGATGCCCCTCGGCATGGGCCCGATGCACTGGCGCCTCACCTTCGGGCTCGAGCCGCACAATTCCTACATCGGCAGCTTCGCCAATGGCGGCTGGCTCGGCGGCACGGTCTTCATCGGCCTCGTCCTGGCGACCGGCTTCGTCGGCTTCCGGCTCCTGGCGCGGCCCTCGCCCTACCGGGCGCACGCGCAGATCGTCTGGCCGGCCCTGCTGATGTTCTTCCTGCAGGCCCTGCAGATCGACATCGAGAAGTGGCGCCACGTCTACATGATGCTCGGCATGGTCTGGGCGCTGGAGGCCGCGCGCCTGCGCTGGCTCGCGCGCGGCGGTCGGCCGCGGACGGACGACGACCGGTAGCGCGGCCCGCCGAACTGATATTAAGGGGAGCTTAGCGGATTCGCTGGAGAAACGCGGGAGGCGGACCCGCGGCCTCGATGCGGGTTCCGGTTCGGGAGCGGGGATCGAGCACGGTGACCAGCCTGTCGCGGAGCGAGGCGGAGCGCGTCGCCGCCCTGCACGACCTCGAGATTCTCGACACGCCCCCGGAGGATCATTTCGAGGCGGTCTGTCGCACGGCGCGTCGCCTCTTCGGCGTGGCGGACGCCTTCGTGTCCCTCGTCGACGCCGACCGGCAATGGCTCAAGACCGTCTGCGGCATCATCCCGCCGACGATGCCGCGCGAGACCTCGTTCTGCACCCACACGATCCGGGACGATGCCGTGATGGTCGTGCCCGACGCGCGGCGCGACCCGCGCTTCTCCGGCTCCTCCCTCGTCACCAGCGAGGTGCTGGCCTTCTACGCGGGGGCGCCCCTCATCCTCGCGCCGGGGGTCCGGGTCGGGGCGCTCTGCCTCGTCGACACCGCGCCGCGCGCCTTCTCGGACGACGAGGTGCGGGCCCTGCGCGATCTCGCCGAGATCGTGGTGGCGCATCTGCGCCTCCATCAGGCCAACCGCCATCACGCCCGCGAGGTCGAGACCCGCGCCGCCCGCGAGGTCGTGATCGCCGCCCAGGCCGCCGAGATCGACCGGCGCGCCGAGGCGCAGGCGAGCGCCAACCATCTGCTCTCCATGGCCGAGGAGATGGCCCATATCGGCCATTGGCGGGTCGCCCTCGACGACGGCCAGCCGGTCTGGTCGGCCGGGCTCTTCCGGATCGCGGGGCGGGACCCGGCGGAGCGTCCGCCGCACCTCTCGAACTTCACCGGGATATACCACCCGGGCGACCGAGAGCGCCTCACCCGGATCGTCGGGGAGGCCGTCGCGCTGGGGCGAAACTTCGCCTTCGAGGCGCGGATCCTCCGCCCGGACGGGAGCGAGCGCGCCGTCGAGGTCTGCGGCACCTGCCAGAAGGACGCGTTCGGCGCGACGACCGCCCTGTTCGGCATCCTGATCGACGTCACCGAGCGGCGCGCGACCGAGGCCGAGATCCGGCTGAGCGAGATCCGCTACCGCAGCCTCGCCGACACCCTGCCGCTGCTGGTCTGGACCATGCGGGCCTCGGACGGCGAGGCGACCTACCTCAACGCCTGCTTCCGCGCCTATTACGGCCCGATCGGCACGGACCGGGTCGGGCGGCTTGCCCGCAACCACCCCGAGGACGCGCCGGTGGTCGAGGCCGCCTGGGAGCAGGCGCTCGCCACCGGCGAGGGCTTCGCGGTGGAGTGCCGCCTCCAGCGCCACGACGGGCCCTATCGCTGGCACAAGCTCGCGATGACGCCGGTGCGCCACCGGGACGGGACCCAGGTGGTCGAGTGGCTCGGCACGGCCCTCGACATCGACGAGATCATCTCGGCCCACCTCGCCGTCGAGGAGGCGCAGGAACTGCTGCATCTCGGCCTCGAGGCCGCCGATGCGGGGACCTGGGACTGGGACATGCGGCGCGGCGTCACCGTGATGTCATCCGAGAGCGCCCGGATCTACGGCCTTCCGAACGCCCACCTGCCGCAATCGCTCACCACCGCCGAGTGGACCGCGCTCGTGCATCCCGACGACGTGGCCCAGGCCTGGGAGGCGATCCGCGTCGCGATCGACACCCGCACCATCTACGCCACCGAGTTCCGCGTCGGCGAGCGCTGGGTCCATGCCCGCGGCCGGACGCTGTTCGGCCCCGACGACCGGCCCTACCGGATGGTCGGCCTCCACATCGACATCACGGAGCGCAAGTCCTTCGAGGCGACCCTCCAGGCCCTGACCGCCGAGGCGCAGGCCGCCCGCGCCGAGGCCGAGCGGGCGAGCGAGGCCAAGAGCGACTTCCTGGCGGCGATGAGCCACGAGATCCGCACGCCGCTGAACGGCGTCCTCGGCTACGCCGACCTCCTCCTCGAGCAGGCCTACCTGACCGAGGAGGACCGGCGCCGGCTGGAGCTGATCCAGAACTCGGGGGCCGCGCTCCTCACCATCGTCAACGACATCCTCGACTTCTCGAAGATCGAGGCCGGCCAGCTCGTCCTCGACCCGCTCGCCTTCCCGCTCCTGACGGTGATCGACAACACCGTCTCGATCGTGCGCGGCGGCGCCCTGAAGAGCGGCCTGCGGATCGATGCCCGCATCGACGCCGCCCTGCCGGGCTTCGTCGTCGGCGACCCGAACCGCCTCCGGCAGGTCCTGCTGAACCTCCTCAACAACGCCGTGAAGTTCACCCCCGCGGGCGCCGTCACCCTCAACGTCCGCCACGCGGGCGCCCGCCCGGAGGGCGAGGCGATGCGCTTCGAGGTGACGGATACGGGCATCGGCATCCCGGACGCGCAGCTGCCGCGCCTGTTCAAGCGCTTCAGCCAGGTCGACGGCTCGATCAGCCGCCGCTTCGGCGGCACCGGCCTCGGCCTCGCCATCTGCCGCCACCTCGTGGGCATGATGGGCGGCGAGATCGGCGTGGAGAGCCGGGAGGGCGTCGGCTCGACCTTCTGGTTCACCCTCACGCTGCCGCGCGCCGAGCAGGCCCCCGCGCAGACCCCCGAGCAGGCGCCGGCCGCGACGGAGCGGTCCGTCCCCCGGATCCTGGCCGCCGAGGCCGGCGCCGCGCCGCATCTCCTCCTCGTCGAGGACGTGCCGATCAACCAGGAGCTCGCCCGGGCGGTGCTGGAATCGCAGGGGTTCCGGGTCGACGTCGCGGGGGACGGGGCCGAGGCGGTGGCGGCCGTGGAGGCCCGGATGGCGCTCGGCGCGCCCTACGCGCTCGTCCTCATGGACGTGCAGATGCCCGGCATGGACGGCCTCACGGCGACCCGCTGCATCCGCGCCCTGCCGGCCCCGGCCGGCACCGTGCCGATCGTGGCGATGACCGCCAACGTCATGCCCCAGCAGGTCGAGGCCCTGCGCGAGGCCGGCATGGACGACCATGTCGGCAAGCCCTTCCGCCGGGCGGACCTGTTCGCCACCATCGCGCGCTGGATCGGCTCGGCCGACGCGGAGCCCGCGCCGGAGGCTGCGCCCGTCGAGGGGCCGCTCGTCGACCGCGAGGCCCTCTCGGCGGTGCGCGACAGCATCGGTGCCCCCCGGGTGCTGTCGCTGCTGGCGCTGCTCGAGGGCGAGCTGCGCGACCGCTTCCGGCCCGGCGAGACCGACCGGATGCAGATCGCCTACGACGCCCACGCCATGGTCTCGGCGGCCGGCATGCTGGGCTTCGTCGGCCTGTCCGAGCTCTGCCGCGAGATCGAGGCCGCCGCCCATGCGGGCAGCGACCTCAACCCCCTAATCCGCCGCCTCGACACCCTGCGCAGCGGCGCCCTCGGCACCATCCGGGAACTCCGGGCGGCGTGAGGGCGCGGCCCGCTCAGGCCGGCTCCCCGTCCGGCTCCGGGTCCGCCGTCCAGGCGGTCGCGAAGGCGGCGAGGTGCTGGGCCTCCGTGAAGGCCAGGACCGTCACGGTGCGCTCGGTCGGCATGCCCCCCGGATAGGGGGCGAGCAGCACGGTCTCGCGGGAGAGGCGGGCGCCGGGGGTGCGCAGGCGCATCCAGGTCTCGCACTCGAGCGTCAGGCGCTCGGGCTCGGCGAGCGCCCGCGAATCCGGGCGCAGCACCAGGATGTAGGTGCCGAGCGCGGGGTTGCGCTCCTGCAGGACCTTGATGATGTCGATCATGGAGCGGAGGTCTATTCCGGGAACTCGTTGATCTGCACGATCGGCTGAACGTCGGTGAATTTCGGGATGTCCCCGAAGATCTCCTTGCCGTGCGTGGCGGCGGCGTTCCGGAAGGCCTCGGCGGATTCGAAGCGCAGGAGCGCCATCACCTGGAACGGGGCTGGGCCGCCGTCCGGCGTGCCGACGCCGCGCACGACCTTCGCCTCGTGCAGCCCGATCGGCGTCCAGCGCTCCCGCACCAGCGGCATGTGGTGGCCGAGATAGTAGGCCATGTCGAAGGTGGTGGCCTCCCCGCCCGGGTACATCACGCTGACCAGGATCATCACTTGTCCTCCCCGAATCCGGCCGCGGCTTTCGCGCCGCGGCTCGCCCGGACAGGAGCACCGTTCGGGCGGGCGCGCAACGCGGGCCCCGCGTTCCGCGTCAGTGCAGCTTCACCCGCGGCTCGGTGCGGCGCGTCAGGCTGCGGGCCAGCGCGTCGAGGGCGGTCTTCCAGGTGCCGTGCAGGGCCTGCTCGTGCATCTTGTAGAGCGAGCGGTACATCATCCGGGCGAAGAGGCCGGCGATGAACATGTTGCGCCCCTGGATGAAGCCCATCAGGTTGCCGACCGTCGAGTACTCGCCGAGGGACACGAGGGAGCCGAAATCCCGGTACTTGAACGGCTTCAGCGGCTTGCCGGCGATCCTGGCGGGGATCGCCTTGATCAGGTAGCTCGCCTGCTGGTGGGCGGCCTGGGCGCGGGGCGGGATCGGGGTGTCGGAGCCGGGCTCGACGAGGTAGGCGCAGTCGCCGACCGCGAAGATGTCGGGGTCGCGCGTCGTCTGGAGCGTCGGCGTCACCACGAGCTGGTTCGTGCGGGTGGTCTCGAGGCCGCCGATATCCTTGAGGAAGCCCGGCGCCTTGACGCCCGCGGCCCAGACCACGAGCTCGGAGGGGATGAAGCCGCCATCCGCGAGGGACACCCCGTCGGCGCGCACCTCCGTCACCCGCGCCCGCGTGCGCACCTCGACGCCGATCTTGTCGAGGAGCGCCATCACCTCGACGGAGAGGCGCTGGGGCACGGCGGGCAGGATGCGGTCGGCCGCCTCCACCAGGGTGATCTTGAGGTCCTTGGCCGGGTCGATCCGGTCGAGTCCGGTCGAGACCACCTGCCGGGTGGTGCGGTGGAGCTCGGCCGCGAGCTCGGTGCCGGTGGCGCCGGCGCCGATCACCGTGACGTGGAGCTGCCCTGGCCGCACCGGGCCCGGCTGGGTGTGGGCGCGCAGCATCCCGTTGATCAGGCGCTGCTGGAAGCGGATCGCCTGGTCCTGCGTGTCCAGCGCGATGGCGTGCTCCTGCACGCCCGGCGTGCCGAAATCGTTGGTGGTCGAGCCCACCGCCATCACCAGGGTGTCGTAGCCGACCGCGCGTACCGGCGTGACCTCGCGGCCCTCCCGGTCGAAGCTCGCGGCGAGCTGGATCGTCTTCGTGCCTCGGTCGAGGCCAGTCATCTCGCCGATGCGGTAGCGGAAATGATGCTCGTGGGCGTGGTGCAGGTAATCCACCGCGTGGTGGCCGACATCGAGGCTGCCCGCCGCCACCTCGTGCAGCAGCGGCTTCCAGATGTGGGTGCGCGCCCGGTCGACCAGGGTCACGTGGGCGGTCTTGCCCCGCCCGTGCTTGTCCCCGAGCTTCGTCGCGAGCTGCAGCCCGGCGGCGCCGCCGCCGACCACGACGATCCGGTGGAGGCCGTTCTCGTTCTCGCCCGGTACCATGCTGTGCCGTCTCCCTCGCGGCCGGTCCTGGTCCGGCCGTCTCCGCCCTGAGTGTCGCGCGGGTCCGGGCCCCCTCCGGGGGCTCGCGGGCCCGTCGCAACCCTACGCACGAACCGGGAGTCAATTCCATGTCCGTTTCCGGTCGCTCCTATGGCGAACCTTGCAGCCGGACGGCGAAGCGATCAGGCCGGCGCACCGGGCTGGCGCAGCGGGTGGGCCTTGGCGAAGGGCTCCTCGGCGAGGCAGGTCTCGGCGATGCGGTGCACGGTCGGGAAGGGCGCCGTCTCGACGCCGAAGATGCCGGTGCCGACCCAGAGGCTCACGAGGCAGAGGTCGGCGTGGCTCACCGCCTCGCCCTGGCAGAAGCGCCCGGTCCCCGCCTCGGTGGCGAGGCGGGTCTCCAGGGTCTTGAGCCCCGTGGTGAAGGCGTTGCGCACGAACTCCATCATGCGCTCCTTCGGCAGGCCGTAGGCCTCCATCAGGTAGGTGCGCACCCGCGGCACGTAGAGCGGATGGGTGTCGCAGGCCACGACCTGCGCGAGGGAGCGGGCCCGGGCCCGGGCCCTGGGCTCCGCCGGCAGCAGCGGCACGCCCGGATGCGTCTCCTCGAGATAGTCGAGGATGGCGAGCGACTGGGTCAGGGGCGGGCCGTCCCCGTCGAACAGGGCCGGCACGGCGCCCTGCGGATTGATCGCCCGGAACTCGGGCTTGTGCTGGTCGCCGGCATCGAGGTCGATGAAGCTCTCCTCGTAGGCGATGCCCTTGAGGTTGAGCGCGATGCGCACCCGGAAGGCGGCGGCCGAGCGCCAGTTGCCGTACATCTTCATGCCCATGACCCGCAGCCTCGGCCTCCCGGTTGATCCGGCCGGACCAGAGCCGATCGCGCGGCGCCCCGCAAGTCCCTGCCGCGCCTGTCCGGGCCCGAGCCGCGCCTGTCCGGGCCCGTGCCGCGCCCCGGCGGCGCCGGCATGGCACCGGCCGTGTTCGGGCATTGGTGTTTCCCGCCGCTCTGCCGCTATAGACTGGCCGCCCCGAGCCTCGAGAGTCGACCCGGACATGCAGATCGCCACGCCCTACCTCATGTTCCTCGGAGACGTGCCGGACCGGCTCGCCGCCAAGACCGCCTACGGCATCGTCGACTGGCGCCCCGAATGGTGCATCGGCCAGATGCGCCTGCCCGGCTGCGCCGCCGATCTCGGCATCCCCGACCTGACGCTGCCCGAGGCCCTGGCCAAGGGCTGCCGCACCCTGGTGATCGGCGTCGTCAATGCCGGCGGCGTCCTGCCCGACCACTGGGTGCAGGAGATCGTGGCGGCCCTGAAGGCCGGGCTCGACGTGGCGAGCGGCCTGCACGTGCGCCTCGGCTCGGTCCCGGCCATCGCGGAGGCCGCCGAGGCCAACGACCGCACCCTTCACGACGTGCGCCACACCAGCGAGACCTTCGCCACCGGCAAGGGCACGCGGCGCCCGGGCAAGCGCCTCCTCACCGTCGGGACCGATTGCTCGGTGGGCAAGAAATACACGGTGCTGGCCCTGGAGAAGGGCATGCGCGCCCGCGGCCTCGACGCGGATTTCCGCGCCACCGGCCAGACCGGCGTGTTCATCTCCGGCCGCGGCGCCGCGATCGACGCCGTGGCGGCGGACTTCATCTCCGGCGCCGTCGAGTGGATCGCCCCCGCCGCCGCGCCGAACCACTGGGACCTGATCGAGGGCCAGGGCTCGCTCTTCCACCCCTCCTTCGCGGGGGTGAGCCTCGGCCTCCTGCACGGGGCGCAGGCGGATGCGGTGATCGTCTGCCACGAGCCGACCCGCACCACCATGCGCGGCGTGCAGCACGCGCTGCCCTCGATCCGCGAGGTCGTCGACCTCACGGTCCAGCTCGGGCGCCTGACGAACCCGGACATCCGCGCCACCGGCATCGCGGTCAACACCCAGGCCCTCGACGAGGCGGAGGCGCGCAGGCTCCTGGCCGAGCTCGAGGCCGAACACGGCCTGCCCGCGACCGACCCGGTGCGCTTCGGCGTCGACGGCCTCGTCGACCGCCTCGTCGCCGAGTTCCCCGACGTCCCGCAGACCTGAACCCACGGGAGCCGAGACCCGCATGAGCCGCCGCCTCACCGTCGCCGTCGAGCGCTTCCCGATCGCGGGCGCCTTCACCATCGCCCGGGGCAGCCGCACGGAGGCCGTCGTGGTGCTGGCGCGGATCGCGGACGACGAGGCGGGGGCCGCGGGGCAGGGCGAATGCGTGCCCTATGCCCGCTACGGCGAGAGCCCCGAGAGCGTGGTGGCGCTGATCCGGGGGCAGGAGGAGGCGATCGCCGCCGGCCTGACCCGGGCGGAGCTGCTGGAGCGGGTCGGGGCGGGGGCGGCGCGCAACGCCCTCGACTGCGCCCTGTTCGACCTCGAAGCCAAGCTCACCGGCCGCCCGGCCTGGGCCATCGCGGGGCTCCCCGAGCCCGCGCCCGCCGTGACCGCCTACACCCTCAGCCTCGGCACGCCCGAGAGCATGGAGGCCGCCGCCCGCGGCGCCGCGCACCGGCCCCTGCTCAAGGTCAAGCTCGGCGGCGAGGGCGACCCGGCCCGGATCGCGGCGGTGCGCCGGGGCGCGCCGGAATCCCGCCTCATCGTCGATGCCAACGAGGCGTGGCGGCCGGAGACCCTCGCGGCCAATCTCGCGGCCTGCGTCGCGGCCGGCGTCGGCCTGATCGAGCAGCCGCTGCCCGCCGGCGACGACGCGGCCCTGGCCGGGATCCATCGCCCGATCCCGATCTGCGCCGACGAGAGCCTGCACGACCGTGCCGGGCTCGACGCCCTCAGCGACCGCTACGACGCCGTCAACATCAAGCTCGACAAGACCGGCGGCCTGACCGAGGCGGTGATGCTCGCCCACGAGGCGCGGGCGCGGGGCCTCTCGCTGATGATCGGCTGCATGGTCGGCACCTCGCTCGCGATGGCGCCCGCCATGCTGCTCGCCCATCACGCCGACTACGTCGACCTCGACGGCCCGCTCCTGCTCGCCCGCGACCGGGAGCCAAGCCTGCTGTTCGAGGGCAGCACCGTCCACCCGCCCGCCCCGGATCTGTGGGGGTAGGGCGCGCCGGCGCGCCCCATCTCACTCCGCCAGGTCGAGGAAGTGGCGCCCGGCGCGGTCGTCGATCTCGATGATCCAGAGGTCGTCGTCGAAGCGCGCCTCGCGGGTGATGCGCGCCTCGACGTCGAGGGGCGTCGCGGCGCTGAGGAGCGGGCTGAAGCGGCGCTCCCCCGAATCCTCGGCCTCGAACAGGGCCTGGGGGGCCGGCCCGTAGAGGTCGGCGCTGCCGTCGAGGCGGTCGACCTTGACGAAGATGGCGCCGGCCTCGGGCGAGCCGCGCCGGCGCATCACCGCCGGGATGCCCTCGACGCCGAGGCGGCGCAGATGGGCCGAGACCCAGAAATCGGAGCGCAGGCGCGGCATCGTCTCTCCCCTCGGCGCCGGCCGAGCGGCGGGCGCGCCCTACCGGAACCACCGCGCGCCCGGTTCGTCCAGGGCGGACGCGCCGTGCGCGCGGGGTGTCGGCCGGCTCGCCCGCCCGGGAGCCCCTTCGACGGGGAGGGGGCGGCGCCCTATTTGAGGCTCTTCAGGTAGGCGATGACGTCGGTGACCTTCTTGTCGTCGGGATAGCCCGCGAAGACCATCTTGGTGCCCGGGACCTTGGTCTTCGGGTTCTTCAGCCATTCGTGGAGGTTGGCGTCGTCCCAGGTGATGCCCGAGTTCTTCAGGGCGGCGGAGTAGCTGTAGCCCTCGTAGGTGCCGGCCTTGCGCCCGGCGACGCCGACGAGGTTCGGACCGACGCCGTTCTTGCCGACCTGGTGGCAGGCCTTGCAGGGCGCGAAGGCCTTCTCGCCGGCGGCGACGTCGCCCGCATCCTGTGCCCGGGCGGGGGAGGCGAGGGCCATCGGAACCGCGAGGGGGGCGAGCAAGGCGAGCGCCGCAACGAGGCGAAGGTGTTTCATGGCGTGATCCTCCCGATCTAGAGTCAGTCCAGGCTACCTATGGCCGAGCTGACCTCGACCCAGGGGCAAATCCCCGGGTGCGACATCATGGCCAAGTTGAGACGGGATTAAACCTGCCACACCTCACGTGGCTCCGCGGTCCCGGGATCGCGCGTCGCAGCCGGGAGGGATGCCGTGTCGGTCGAGCCAGGGCGGGTCGGAGCCAGCGTCGTGTCGGTCGCGCCGAGCGAGGTTCAGGAATTCCTGCGGCGCAAGGGCTGGAGCCAGGCGCGCCTCGCCTGGGAGATCGGCGTCAACCAGCCCCGGATCTCGCGCTTCATCCACGGGCTGAAGCGCCCGAACCGCGACCTCGAGCGGGCCCTGGTGGGGCTCGTCCGGGCAGGGCCGCGACCGCGGGCCGGACGCGGGCGGCCCGGCGGCCGAGTCGGCGCGGCGCCGTGTCCGGATTGATCCGGGCGCCCGCGCGCCGGTACCCTCCGGGCCGGGAGGCCAGCGCATGCCCTTCGTCAGCATCACACGCCTGCGGATCCGCGCGGTCCGCTTCCTGCCGGGCTTCGCCGTGCTCGCGGTCCGCACCCGCAATCAGGTGCTGCAGGCCCCGGGCTTCAGGGGTGGCGCCCTCCTGAACGACAAGGCCTTCGCCCTCTGGACCATGACGGCCTGGGACGACGAGGCCAGCATGCGCGGCTACATTCTGGGGGGCGCGCACCGGATCGCCATGCCCCGGCTGGTGGCGTGGTGCGACGAGGCCTCGGTGGTGCACTGGACGCAGCCCGAGGACGCGCTCCCGTCCTGGGAGGAGGCGGACCGGCGCATGCGGGCGAACGGGCGCCCCTCGCGGGTGCGCCACCCGAGCCCGGACCATGCGGGGCTGACCTACCGGGCGCCCCGCCTCACGGGCGCGGCGCCGCTCAGGCCGAGCGCCCCGCCGGCCTGAGGCGGGCTCAGCCCGGCGGCAGACCGGCCCGGGCCGCGAGCTCCCGCAGGGTGCGGCCGGCGGCCTCGCCCTTCACCGGAATCTTGCGGTCGCGCTCGAACTTCTCGATCGCCGCGCGGGTGTTCGTCCCCATCATGCCGTCGGCCTTGAGGGGGCCGTAGCCGAGCTTCGCCAGGGCGCGCTGCGCCTGCATCACGGCCTTGTCGGCCTTGGGCGTCACCGAGGCGGTGGTGTCCTCGTTGCGGATCAGGGCGGCGACCGGGTCGCGGGCCTGAGCGTCGGCGGACCGCGCCTCGGGCCTGCCCGCGGGCTTCTCGGCGGCCGCGGCCTGAGCGCTCCCTTGAGCGCTCCCTTGCGCGCTCCCTTGCGCCGGGCTCGCCGCCGCATTCTGCGCCTGCGCGGGCTTCTCCGCCGCGGGCTTGCGCGGGGGCGCCTCCTGGCGGGTCGCGAGCTTCGGCAGGATCGGGGCGGGGTGGCGCCCGACCTGGAAGCCGAGGGCGTTCATCGCCACGAAGGCGGCGGCGCCCACGGCCACCAGCGAGCCCGCCACCTCGCCGGGATGCTGGCGGCAGAGCGTGACGAGGCCGCCCCCGAACGCGCCGAGGGCCGCCCGCATCTCGCCCGCCGCCGCCCCGGTGCGGGGCATCGGCCGGCGGCGCGCGGCGGCGACGGGGCGTGTCGGGCGGGCCTCGCCCGCGACGGTGATCTCGCGCTGGTCTCTGGCCTTCAGCGGTTCGCGCATCATCCCTCTCTCTCGAAAATCATCCCTCATCCCGCGCGGCGCAGCGGGGCTTGGGCCTCCTCGGCCGCGTCGATCACCGCCGCCGGTCCGGGGACCGCGAGGGCGACGGGGCCGGTGTCGAACAGGCCGAGCGGCAGGCGGGCGGGCACGATCCCGGCAAGGCCCGGGCCACGGCCCGGCAGGCGCACCGCCGTGGCGATGGGGGCGGGCGCCGCCGCCGCGTTCCCGCGCCGGCAATCGAAGGGCAGCGACACCACCACGGTGGTGCCGTCGTCGACCGCGCTCTCGATCGTGATGGTGCCGCCGTGCAGGCCGACGAGGCCCTGCACCACCGAGAGGCCGAGGCCGGTGCCCTCGTGGGCCCGTTTGTAGCCGCCGGTGCCGGCCTGGAAGAACGGCGTGCCGAGGCGCGGCAGGTCGGCCTCGCGGATGCCGAGGCCGGAATCGGCCACCACCAGCTCGAGGCGGTTGCCCGCGCGCCGCAGCGAGACCTCGACCCGGCCGCCGGCCGGCGTGTACTTCACGGCGTTCGAGATCAGGTTGATCAGCATCTGGCGGCAGGCCCGCGGGTCGGCCGTGATCTCCAGGGGCGGCAGGCCGCCGCGCACCAGCGCCACGCCGGCGGCGTCGGCGCGCAGCTGCATCAGGTCGCAGCAGGTCCGCACCAGGGCGGCGGCGTCGATCGTCTCCGGCGCGTAGTCGAAGTTGCCGCTCTGGATGCGGCTCATGTCGAGGAGGGTGTTGACCACCCCGAGGAGGTGGTGGCCCGAGGCCCCGATGATGCCCGCATATTCGCGCGAGCGCTCGGGGCCGAGCACCACCGCGCCTTCGCCCGCCAGCACCTCGGAGAACCCGATGATGGCGTTCAGCGGCGTGCGCAGCTCGTGGCTGACATTGGCCAGGAAGCGGCTCTTCACCTCGTCGGCGCGCTCGGCCTCGGCGCGGGCGCGCTCCAGCTCCTCCGCGTGGCGGCGATGCTCGGTGACGTCGCGGGTCACCGCCACCACCGTCGAGGGGGCGCTGTCCGCGAGGTCGCCCACGATCCGGTGGGCGCGCATCTCCGCATGGATCACCCGCGCCCCGTCGGCGCGCTCGGCGCCGGTGTCGAGGTGGAGGCGGAACTGCACGGTCGCGGGCTTGCCGCGGGCGGCGACGTCGCTGATCGCCTGCAGGAAGGCCGGCCGGTCGGCGACGTGCACCCGGTCGAGCAGGCCGTGGCCGCGCAGCCGCGCCGCCTCGGTGCCGACGAACCGGGCCGCGGAGGCGCTCGCCTCCAGCACGCGGCCGTTGCAATCGTGCCAGGTCACGAGGTCGTCGATGGCCGAGAGCAGCATCCGGTCGCGGGCCTCGTTGTCGCGCATCCGCTCGCGCCAGCGGCCCTCGTTGCGCATGTGCTCCAGGGCCTGCGCGGCGACATGGCCGATCGCCGTGATGGCGAAGACCGGCATGGCGACCTGGGCGGGCCAGCCGAGCATCGGCGGGCCGATCATCCAGGCGCCGCTGAGCGCCACCGCGACCGCGCCCGCCATCGCCAGGAGCGAGGCGGCGAGCGTCGCCCGGCGCGAGCCCGAGACCACGGCCTCGAGGGGGATCGCCGCGAGCCAGATCGCGGCGGCCGAGCTCGCCCCGCCGGTGAGGCCCGAGAGGCAGACGATCAGCCCCGTCAGCCCCGCCGAGGACAGGGCGTGGGCGAGCCAGAGGGAGCCGGTGCGGGCGAGCAGCACCGCCGCGCAGACCGGCAGGAACAGGCTCGCGATCGCCATCGCCTCGACAAGGGAGGGCACGCCGCGCCAGAGCAGGAAGGGCGGCAGCGCAACCATCATCACGGCGCCCGTGGCGAGGCGCGAGACGAGGAAACGCTCGTGGCGGAAGCGCACGCCCGGATCATCGATGACGGACTCGTGGACCAATCCCGCGAGGCGCGCGTCGATGAGCGAGGTCAAGGCACTGTGGATACGCAATACAGACACGCGCAACGCGTAATAGCCTTTCCGGCCTTTCCGCGCCCCTCGGCTCGACTTCCTTCAACAGAGCCTGACCCTCGCAGAGCCGGCTTAAGCGAGTGTTGCGCAGGACCGGTCGTTTTTCCGCGGATGCTTTCCGCAACGTAACCGCCGGCCCATGCCCGGCGGCCCGAAACCGGGCAGGCGCGCGGGACGATTCACCATGCGGCGAGAAATCCGCGCGCCCTTACGCGGGGTTCATCCTGGGGCGCCAAGTTCGACGCCTCGTGCCCCCGGCCAGAACCGCCGCGCGAAGCCCCGCAAAAGGCCGCCCCATGTCGTTCCTCCTGCGCGCCGCCCTGGTGATCGGTGCTCTCTCGTACCTCGCCGCCCAGCGCGGCGTCCCGGGCATCGCGACGCCGCCGAGCCCGGACGCCGCCGCGGCGGCCGTTCCGGCCGCGATCGGTCTGCCGACCGCCGCCGCGGTGCTGGGCGGGCTGCCTGCCGCCCTTCCCGCCGTCCTTCCCGCCGTCCTTGGCAGCCTGCCCCCGGAGGCGCGCGAGCGCCTCGCCCGGGAGGGGCTCGCGGAGCTGTCCCGGCGGGTCGGGGCCGCGCCCGCCTCCCGCGACACCCTCGCGGCGGCCGACCGCAGCCCGCCCTGGCGCGGCGTCGAGCCGCGCTGACGCGCCCGGGCCTCCACGCCGGAGGGGCGCGGCCCGTCTTGGCCGGAGCGGCCGGGCGTGCTTAGTCCTTGTCGGCGGGGATGGGATCCGGTGGAGGCTGGCGGCATGTTCGGGTTCGGCATGGAGTACGAGGGCGCGGCCTTCTGGCTGCCCCTCGTCTGGTCGGCGCTCCTCGCGCTCGCGGTCGCCATGTACGTCGTCATCGACGGGTTCGATCTCGGCGTCGGCATCCTGTTCACGGCGGCCGAGCGCGGCAACTGGCGCGACCGGATGATGCTCTCGGTGGCGCCGATCTGGGACGGCAACGAGACCTGGCTCGTCCTGGGCGGCGGCGGCCTGTTCGCGGTCTTCAGCGTCGCCTACGCGATCCTGCTGCCGGCCCTCTACCTGCCCATCATCCTGATGCTGATCGCCCTGATCTTCCGCGGCGTCGCCTTCGAGTTCCGCTTCAAGGCCGACAGGTCGCAGATGATCTGGGACTACGCCTTCCATTACGGCTCCCTCGCGGCGACCTTCGCGCAGGGCATGGTGCTCGGCGCCTTCGTGCAGGGCTTCCGGATCGAGGGGCGGGGCTTCACCGGGGGCACCCTCGACTGGCTCACCCCCTTCAGCGTGATGACGGGGATCGGCCTCGTCTGCGGCTACGGGCTCCTCGGCGCCACCTGGTGCGTGATGAAGACCTCGGGCGAGCTCGAGATCTGGTCGCGCCGCAAGAGCAAGCAGTTCCTGGCCGCCACCATCCTGTCGATGGCGATCGTCAGCGCCTGGGTGCCCTTCCTCGGCCTCGAGATCCAGTGGCGCTGGTTCTCCTGGCCGAACATCCTCTACGTCGCTCCGGTACCGCTGGTGACGGCCTTCGTCTGCTGGCGCATCTTCCGGACCCTCGACGCGGGCCGCGAGGTGGCGCCGTTCCTGCTCACGATCGCGCTGTTCCTGCTCGGCTTCCTCGGGCTGGCGATCAGCCTGTTCCCCTTCATCGTGCCGCCGAGGCTGACGATCTGGCAGGCGGCCAACGCCGTCAGCGCCCTGCAATTCGCCCTCGTGGGCTACGCCGTGGTGATGCCCCTGACCCTCGCCTACACGGCCTACGCCTACTGGGTCTTCCGCGGGAAGGTGGCGGAGGACATCCAGGCCGGGGGCTACGGGCATTGAGCGAGGGCCGACCCGCCGAGGACTTGCGTGAGGACTTGCGTGAGGACTTGCGTGAGGATCTGCGTGTGAGCCCCCCCCGCCGCGGGGGCCGCCGCCTGCTCTGGTTCGTCGCCTTCTACGCCCTCAGCCTCGTGGGCTTCACGGCGCTCGTCTACCTGCTGCGCTTCGTCGTGCGGGGCTGAGGCGCCCTCAGGACGCCTTGTCGCCGGAGGCCTTGCGCACCCGCCCGGGCAGGGCGGGGCGGCTCGGCGCCCGCTCGGCGGCCTGGCGGACCTTCGGGGCCTCGGGCGCGTGGTAGGGCTGGTGCGCCTCCGCCGCGCCGGCGCGCTCGCGCAGCGGCGCGTCGAGGATCGCCGACAGGAGGTCGCGGGCGGCCGGGCGCGGCACGGTGCGGAACAGCCGCACCAGATCGAACACCCGCTCGGCCGAGCGCGCCACGGTCTCGTTGAGGGTGAGGAAGACGTAGACCGCCTCCTCCTCGTGCAGCCCCGCCGCGCGCAGCGCCAGCGTCAGCAGGTCGTAGCGCGTCGAGGCGTCCGGGGCGGCGCCGAGGAAGCCCTTGTCGAGGCCGAGGATCCCGGCGAGCGCCCCGATGAAGCCCGGCACGTCGTGGGCGGCCGACAGACCGGTCAGGATGGCGCCGGCGTCGCGCGGGGCGGGCGGGCAGGGCCGCAGGCCGGCCGTGCCCGCCACCGCCGCCGCCAGGGCCTCGCGGCGCTCGGGCGCGGCGTGGAGGTAGAGCGGCACCACCTCGTTCGGCTCGAGGTCCGGCCGGGCGAGGAGCGCCTGCGCGAGGTCCGGCGCCCGGCGGGCCCGGGCGACGAGGTGGGTCAGGCTCTCGCCGCGCAGGGGCGCGGTCCAGTTGCCGGCCAGCGCCCGGTCGATCTCGGCATCGTTGCGGCCGGCGAGGTCGGCCAGGGTCGAGCGGCTGAGGTCGCCCCGCGCCGCGAGCGCGGCGCCGATCTCGGCGCCGTCGCGCCGCGCCGCCTCGATCACCGGCGGCGTCAGGCGCGGCGCCTGCGCCACCACGATGTCGCGCACCGCCCCGCCGCGGGCGGCGAGCCGCACCAGCACGGATTCGGGCGTGGCGGGGAACGGGCTGAGCTTGCGCGCCACGATGGCGGCGGTCTCGTCGTCGACGGTCGGGATCAGCCCGCAGGCCAGGGCCTCGAACGCGGCCGCGGCGGCCCGGTCGCGCAGGGCCGCTTGGATGAACAGGTCGGTCTGGACCCGCAGGATCACGGGTTTCAGGTCGAGATGCTCGATGCGCGACAATTCGATGAGCCCGGACAGGTCCGGCGCATCGTCGACGGATGCTGACATGGGCACTTCGGTTACGCAGAACTTGTGTCACCGAAGGCTAAACGCCTTTGCGTGAATCGACCTTTAAGCCGGCCCCCGGGACCCCGTCCCGCCCTGCGCCATCCGGGACCCGGCCGGGCCCCCAGGGGCGCCATCGGGGACCCGGCCGGGTCCCCCGGGGCGGCAGGCCCTAGCCGAAGCGGCGGGCCTTGGCCTCGGCCTCCTCCGGGCTGGCGCCCGGATCGTCGGGGCGCGGGGCCGGCAGCACCACCGGGATGGCGCTGCCCGCGGCGATCGGGCCGTCGCCGGGCTTGCCCGGGACCCAGCCGGCCTCGGGCGTCGACGGCTTGGCGTCCGCCGGCTTTCCCGCCACGGGCTTGGTGTCCGAAGGCTTGGTGTCCGAAGGCTTGGCTTCCGAAGACTTGCCCTCCGCCTGAGCGGTCGGAAGCGGGCCCTGCGGCATCGAGGTCGGGGTCGGCATCGGCGCCGCGCCCGCCGCGGGGGCGGGTGTCGGCGCCGGCGCAGGATTCGGCCCCGGTGCGCGCGCCGGCTCCGGCGCCGGCACATGCGCAGGCGCGATCGCGACGGGGTCGCGGCGGGGCGCCCCCTCGGCCTCGTCCTCCGCGTGCGGCGCGGCGGGCCCGGCCAGCAGCTCCGTCGGCGCCTTCCAGACGAAGGCGTCGAGGCGGCCGCTGATCGGCGAGACCGGGGCCCAGGTCTCGGAGGCGATGCCGTCGGCGATCCAGAGGGGGTCGCGCGGGGCGTGGGCGGCGCGGGCCAGCCACTCGCGGGCGCGGCCCGAGCCGGCGCCGTGCTCGGCCTCCTCGATCCGCGCCATCATCAGGCAGGCGCGCACGGTCGGGCGGTCGGCGAGGAGCGGCTGCAGCGCCTCGCGGGCCTGCCCGAAGGCGCGGGCCTCGTAGGCGGCCTGCGCCAGCGCGAGGCGGGCCTCCGGGTGCCAGGAGGAGAGCTTCGCCAGGGTCTCGGCCCGGGCGAGGCGGTCGCGCACGGAATCACCCGTGCGCAGGGACAGGTAGACCTTGGCGAGGTCGGGATGCGGGTTCGCCTTCCAGGCCGCCTCGACGATCTTGGCACCCTTGCGCAGGTCGCCCCGCCGGGTGAGCAGCCGGCCCGCGATCACGGCCGCCGGCACGAGCTCGGGGGCGAGCTTGACGGCCTTGAGCGCCCGATCGGTGGCGGCGTCGGGCTCGCCGGCCTCGAGAAGCTGCGCCGAGCCGGTCAGCAGCACCGCGCGCTGGCGCCGGGCGGTGGCCTTCTCGATCAGCCCGAGGGAGGCGCGCCGCTCCACGGTCTCGAGCGCGCCGCTCCAGTCGCCGTCGGCGCACTGGGCCTCCAGCACCGCCTCGTTCGCCCAGGTCACGCTGGGGGCGAGGCGCGCGGCCTCGGTGGCGTAGGCGCGGGCGGCGGGCTCGTCCTCGCGCCGGCGGGCCTCGACGAAGAGGCCGCGCAGGCCGAGCACCCGGGTCTCGGGGTCGTTGGCCATGCGCTGGAAGGCGCGCTCGGCGGCCTCCCGGTCGCCCGAGATCTGGGCGGCCTGCGCCTTCAGCAGCAGGGCCAGCGGCTCCGATCCGAGCAGGCGCTCGGCATCGCCCGCGTGGCGGCGCGCCGCCAGCGGGTCGCCGGAGCCGACCGCCACCATGCCGCGGGACAGGGCCGTGAAGCCCTTGGCCCGGCGCCGCTCGCGCGAGCCGCGCACGAGGTTCTCGGGCAGGGTGATGATCCCGCGCACGATCGCCCAGATGAAGCCGACGACGATCGCCACCACGAGGACGCCCACGAGGGCGATGGCCAGGCTGGTGGCCACCTCGTAGCCGTTCCAGACGATGGTGACCGTGCCGGGCCTGTCGGCGATCCAGACCGCCCCGAAGGCGGCGATGGCAAGCAGGGCCAGGAAGGCGAGGGCGCGCCACATGGGATCAGCAACTCCTGTTCGGCGCCCGCGAAGGGCAGTCGGCGAGAATTCGGGGGCCCGGGCGGGCGGGCGCAGCCGCCCCGCACCGGTGGGGGAGGGCGGCCGGGGCTGCCCTCGGGGAGAGGCCGCGTCCGCGGCCGGGATCGGTCCGCATCGGCTCAGCGACCGGCTTCGGGGGCGCCGGCCGGGAGGCCCTTGAACGCGTCCGAGAGGAGCGCCTGCGCCGCCTGGGCCGCCGCCGCCCGCGCCTTGAGCTTCGCCCCGAAGGCCTGGGCCGCCGCCTTGGCGTCCGCCGGCAGGGTGTCGAAGGCCTGGGCCGCGTCCTGGATCGCGCCGCGATCGAGGGCCGCCTGCACCTTGGCGGTCGGGTCGCCGGCGGCCTCGGCCGCCTCGCTCGCGGGTCCGTCGACCTTGCGCACCTGCACGATCGATTCCGCCATGCTGAGGAGGCGCCGCTTCAGGTCGCCGGTCTCGGCGACGTCGCGGACCTCGGCGGCCCGGCGGCTCGCCGCGATCTTCTGGGCGATCGGCCGGAACTCGGCCGCGAGCTGGGCGGCGCTCGGCGCGCCGGATTCCGCGAAGGGCGCGAGCGCCTCCGTCCGGCTGGCGTCGCCCGTCTCGAGCTTGCGCAGCACCGAGAGCGGCTCGGCATAGGGCGTGCCGGCACCGAGCGCGCCCGCGATCCGGTCGGCGGTGACGACCCGGAGGGCCGCCTGCACGGTGCTGGCCTCGGCGCGCTGGCTCACCGCTTTGTCGAGGGCCGCGACCCGGCTCTGCTGCTCCTGGATCTGGCGCTCGAAGGCCTTCTGGGTCTCCTGCGCCTGGGCCTTGCCCGCATCCACCGCCTGCTGGCTCGCCTGCGTGGCGGCCTGCACGGCCTCGGTGGCGGACTTCACCCGGGCATCGAGGGCCTGCTGCAGGCTGTCGAGGCGCTGGGCCACCGCCTGGTCGGCCTCCGCGTTCGCCTTGGTGCGGGTCTCGACCTCGCCCTGGAGCGCGGCGAGCTTGGCGCCGAGATCCTGGCCGGAGCCGGCCTTGGCCTGATCCTCGATCCTGCCCTCCAGCGCCTTCAGGCGCTCGCCCAGCGCCGCGACCGGCTGCGGGGCCGCGCCGGCCTGCGTCGCCGTGAGCTTCGAATCCGCCGGCTGCTCGCGGCCGGGTTCCTCCTGCAGGGCCGAGATCCGCTGGTCGAGGCTGTCGAGGCGTGCGGCGAGATCGGCCGGCAGGGCCGCCGTGGCCGGTGCGGCCGGTGCGGCCGGTGCGGGCGTGCCGGTGTCCGGTTCCGTGGCGGCGCCAGCGGCGGCGGCCCCGGCGGCGGCTCCGGTGGCGGTGCCGGCCCGGTCGAGGGCCTGCTTGGCCGTGGCCTCGGCATTGCGCACCGCCTCGGGCAGAGGCTTGAGGGCCGCCTCGTTCGCGGCGATGCGCTTCTCCAGCCCGCCCAGGGCGTCGCGCGGGGCGAGCGTCGCGAGGCGCTGGTCGAGGGCCGCGAGGCGCTGGTCCGCGCCCCGGTGCGGCAGCACGCCGGCCTGATCGACGGCGAAGAGCAGGCCCGCGCCGATCACGCCGCCGAGGAGCCCCGCCGTCGCGACCGAGCCGAAGCCCGGCCCGCGCCGGGCGCTGCCCGCGTCCGGCGCGATGCGCGGCGCCGCCGAGGCACCGGGCGTCGGCTTGTCGCCGCTCGGGCCTCGGTCCGCCGGCTTGTCTCCTGGTTTGTCTCCTGGCTTGTCCCCCGGCTTGGGGGCGCCCGCCATGCCGGACGCGACCGTTCCGGCGGCGGCGCTGGCCGTGGCGGCGCCCGCGGTGGAAGACGGCCCGGGCCCCGAACCCTGACCGGCGCCCGGCCGAGTGCCCGGACCGGTGCCCGGCCCGGAACCGCCCGCCAAATCGGGAACGCGCTTGGCCTTGAGGTCGATGATCGGCCCGTCCGTCACCCCGCCGCCGGGACGCGTCGCCCCCGCGGGCTGGCTGCCGGCGAACCCGCTCTTTTGGGCCTCGGGCTTCGGCGGCTCGCCCTTGTTGGGCTCGCTCTTGTTGGGCTCGCTCTTGCCGGGCTCAACCCTGCCCGCCTCGACCTTGCCGGGCTCGGATTTCGCCGCGTCGGACCTGAGCGGATCGGGCTTGCCGAGGTCTGGCTTGCTGAGGTCTGGCTTGCCGAGATCTGGCTTCGTGAGGTCCGGTTTGGCCGGATCGGGCTTGCCGGCCTCGACCTTCGGGGCATCCGCCCGCGGGCCGGGCCCGGGCGGGCTCGTCGCCGCGGCGGCGGGGCCGGCCGCCGGCTTGCCCGGCTCGGGCGTGCCGGGCCTCGGCGTGCTGCCGGGCGCGCCCGTGCGGATCGGGTCGGCGCCCGCGGCCACGGGCTTCGCGGCTTCGCCGGGCTTCGGAGCATCCGTCCGGCCGGCCTCGGTCTTGCCAGGCTCGGTCTTGCCAAGCTCGGGCCTGGCACTGCCGGGCACGGGGGCCGCACCCCGGGCGGGCTCGCTCCGGCCGAAATCGGTCTTGCCCGGTTCGGTCTTGCCCGGTTCGATCCTGCCCGGTTCGATCCTGCCCGGCTCCACCTTCGGCGCATCGGCCT
Source organism: Methylobacterium planeticum (assembly GCF_008806345.1). GTDB lineage: Bacteria > Pseudomonadota > Alphaproteobacteria > Rhizobiales > Beijerinckiaceae > Methylobacterium > Methylobacterium planeticum. The sequence goes on from NZ_VZZJ01000032.1 coordinate 35,406, forward strand.
TCACGCCGATGGGCGCGTCCTTGGGGCCGGGCGTCGGGCCGGGCCGGTTCGGCTCGGCGGGGCCGCCCTTGCTCGGCCCGGTGCCGGGGGCGTTCGGGTTCGGGCGGTTGGCGTCGCTCGGGGGTGGTTTCACTGCCCTTTTTCTCCCTTCATCGCCTGTTCGGCCGCCGCCCCGGACCGGCCGGCGCGCAGCGCGCCCATGGCCCGGTCGAGGGCGGTCGCGCCGGCCGGCACGCCGCTGCGGCCCCGCACGGGTGCCGCACATTCGTCTCCTCCTAGCACCGCGAGCGCCGCCGGGGCGAGACCCGGTGCCGGAGGTCGTCAGAACGCTTTCGCGAGGCCGGCGAGGAGGTCGTCCTCCTGCGGCCGCGCCGGCACGAAATGGGCCGTGATCCCCGCCGCTTCCAGTGCCACGGCCACGTCAGCCGACAGGCAGTAATGCTTGAGCGCCCCGAAGGCTCCCCCGAGACCCGCCGCGACCGCCCGTTCCGTCGCAATTGTGGCGCTCCGTCGGGAATAGTGCAGGGCGGCGTCGAGCCCGCCCGCCCTCAGGGCGTCCGCCACCGCACCGGGCAGCGCCGCCACCGGCTCGGCCGCGTAGGCGATCACGACCGTGAGAGCGAACCCCGCCGCCCGCAGGGCCGAGGCGGGCTCGGCCTTGCGCTCGGCGCCCGCCACGTGGAGCAGGCGCTGCCCCGGCGCCAGCCGGGCCCGGACGAGGCGCACCAGATCCGCGGCGTCGCCCCGCGCATCCGCCACCGGCCCGAGCCCGGCGGCGCGCGCCAGCGCCGCGGTCCGGGCCCCGACCGCGAAGACCGGCCGGCCCCGCAGGCCCGCCGCGCCGGCGCCCAAGGCCTCGGCCGCGTTGGCGCTCGTCAGCAGGACCGCGTCGGGCGGCTCCGCCGGCAGCGCCGCCCCGGTCGGCCGCACCTCGAGGACGGGTGCAACCAGGGGTTCATGCCCGAGGACGCGCAGGCGCCCGCCGGTGCGCCCGGCGCCGGGCTCGGGCCTGGGCACCCAGATCCGCACCGGGCCTCAATCCCCGAGGCTCAGCCGCACGCCGTGGCGCGCCGTGGCGCCCGGCGGCAGGCTCCGCTGCGAATCCCGCGCCGCGAGCTCGCCCGCGAAACCGGCCCAATCCGCGTGCCCGGTCCAGCATTCGAGGGACAGGAACGGCGCGGTGGGTTTCGTCCACACCGCCAGATGGGGAAAGTCGTCGAGCGTCATATGAATTGTTCCATGTCCGGGCCGGGTGAACCGCAGGCTGCGGCTGCGCGCATCCCGGAACACCAGGGCCTCGCTGAACAGCGCCGGATCGAGCGGAAGGGTGTCGCCCGCCAGCGGAACCGGCCGCTCGGCGCGCACGAGGAGCCCCCCCGGGCCCACCTCCGGCACCATCGCGCGCTCCGGATGCTCGAACACCACCGCGTAGTCCGTCCGCGCCCCACCCGCGAAGGGCCAGGGAAAAGCCGGATGGAATCCAAGGGCATAGGGCAGGGCGGCGTCACCCGGGTTGTCGATCGCGATCGCGAAATCGAGCCCCCGCGGCCGCACCCGCGCGGTGATGTCGAGCCGGAACGCGAACGGATAATGCAGCCGCGTCTCCGGCCCGTCCGTGAGCCGGAGCGTCGCGGATTCGTCGTCCCGCGCCACCACGGCGAAGGCGAGATCCCGCGCAAACCCATGCTGCGCCATGGGAAATTCCTCTCCGCCGACCCGCACCACGCCCCCCGCCGAGGCGCCGACCACCGGGAAGAGCCAGGGCGCGTGCCGGTTCCAGTGCTCCGGATCGCCATCCCAGAGGCACTCGCGGCCCCCGACCTGCCAGGAGATCGGCTCGGCACCCCGCACGGCCAGGGTGGCGCTGGTGCCGTCTGGTGCCCGCAACGCGATGGTTTCGCTCATCGTTTTCCTCCCACCCGTCCCTCACGCCGATCGGTGCAAGCGCCACGCCTCGAAGGTCAGGAGCGGCCACAGCCCCACCGCATGGTTGTGCGTCCCCACAAGATGCTCGTCGAGCATGTGCCCGACGCGCGCCCGATCGAGGAAGCCCCCGCCGGAATCCGCGCCCAGCAGCAGGTCGCGGGCGTAATCCCGCAGGGGGCCGCGCAACCAGGACGCGAGTGGTGGCGCGAAGCCCTGCTTGCGCCGCTCGAACAGGGCGGGCGGCACGTGCCGGGCCAGCACGGCGCGCAGGGGCCACTTCGATTTGTTATTGTGTGTCAGTATGTTGTCCGGTAGACGCCAGGCGAACTCGACGATCGTGCGGTCGAGGAGCGGTACCCGCGCCTCCAGTCCGACCGCCATGCTGGCCCGGTCGACCTTGGTCAGGACATCGTCCGGCAAGTAGGCGAGGCTGTCGAGGCGACGCATCCGTGCAAGCAGGGGTAGTGTTCCGGCCGCGTCCATCGGGCTTGGCAGGCCGGGGGCACCGAGCGCCAGGGCCCGCGCCTGCGGGTTCAGGGTGAGGAGGCGACGGTAGAGGTCGAAGCCGCTCCCCGGCAATTGGCCCGCGGCCTTGCGCAGCCGGTCGACGCCCTCCGGCCCTCCCCAGGGCGGAGGCAGCGCGCGGGCGAGGAGCCCCGCGGCGCCGCGCGGCAAACCCTCGAGCGCGGCCGCCCCGAGACTGCGCAGCGGGCGCGGCACCGGCTCGATGCGCCGCGCGAACCGGGTCGCCAGCGCGTAGCGGTCATAGCCGGCAAACAGCTCGTCCCCGCCATCCCCCGACAGGGCGACAGTGATCCCCGCCGCCCGGGTCGCCGCGCAGAGGAGATGAGTCGGCAGCCCGGACGGGTCGGCCAGGGGCTCGTCGAAGATCGCGGGCAGGTCCGCCACGCGGTCGAGCACCTGCCGCTCGGCGATCGGGATCGTGGTGTGCTCGGTGCGGAGATGGCGCGCCACGGCCGCCGCGTGCGGGCTCTCGTCGAAGCGCGGATCCTCCGGAAACCCCGCCGCGAACGTACGCGGCCGCGCCCCGCCCTCGGCCATCAGCGCGGCCACGATGGAGGAATCGATGCCGCCGGACAGGAATGCCCCGAGGGGCACGTCGCTCATCAGCTGGCGGCGCACGGCGGCCCGCAACAGCGTCTCGAGGGCGTCCACGGCCTCTTCCGGCGGGCCTTCGAAGGGCTCGGCCCGGCCCGCCGCGATCACCGCGTCGAGGCTCCAGTAAGGCTCGCTGCGCACGGGCTCGCCCGGACGCCATCCGAGACTATGCCCGGCCTCCAGCTTGCGCACGCCCCGGTAGATCGCCCCGGGGGCCGGCACGTAGCCATGGCGAAGCAGGCTCGACACCGCCTCCGGATCGATCTCGGGGCGAAAATCGGGGCAGGCCGTCAATGCCGTGAGCTGAGACCCGAAGATGAGCCGGCTACCCGACGCGGCGTAGAAGAGCGGCTTCACCCCCATCCGGTCCCGGGCGAGCCAGAGGCGGTCCTCGGTCCTGTCATAGGCCGCGAAGGCGAATATGCCATCGACCTGTGCGAGCGCCCCCGCGACCCCGTGGCGGGCGATCAGCTCGACCAGGATCTCGGTGTCCGAGGTTCCCCGGAAGCGATGGCCGTCGGCCTCGAGGGCCGGCCGCCGGTCGGCGGCATCGTAGAGTTCGCCGTTGTAGCTCAGCACCCAGCGGCCGTCCGCCGACACGAAGGGCTGCGCTCCGGCCTCGCTCAGCTCCACGATCGCGAGGCGCCGATGCGCCACCGCGACGCCGCGTTCCGCCATGGCCCAGACACCGCATCCGTCCGGCCCACGATGCGCGAGCGCGTCGGCCATCGCCCCGGCAGCCGCGCGGAGATCGTCGGCGGAATGGCGCGGGTCCACGAGGCCGGCGATGCCGCACATCTCAGGCGGGCTCAATCTGGGTCAGATGGGGCATCACGGCGGCGAGCGGCCCCGAGGCGACGAGGCGCCCGGCATCCAGAACATGCACGATATCCGTGCGGGCGAGGCTCGTCAGGCGATGCGCGATCAGGATCAGCGTGCGGCTACCCGCGAGATCCGCCATCGCCTCCATCACGGCGGCCTCCGTCTCTCCGTCGAGGGCCGAGGTCGCCTCATCGAACACGATGACGTCGGGCTCATGGTAGAGCGCCCGGGCAATGCCGATGCGCTGGCGCTGGCCGCCGCTGAGGCGCGCGCCCCGCTCGCCGACGCCGGTCTGGTAGCCACCGGGCAGCGCCGCGATGAAACCGTGCGCGCCGGCGAGCCGCGCCGCGCGCTCGACCGCCGCCGGATCGAACTCGCTGAGGCCGAGCGCGATGTTCTCCGCGACCGTCCCGTCGATGAGGTAGACGTCCTGCGGCACGTAGCCGATGCGGTTCTGCCAGGCCGGAAGCGTCTCCGCGTCGAGCAGGACGCCATCGACCGTGAGGTTGCCCGAGCGTGGGGTCAGGACCCCGAGGAGGAGCCCGACGAGGGTCGATTTGCCAGAACCGGTACGCCCTACGAGCCCGATCGTGCTCCGGGCCGCGATGTCGAGGTCGATGTCGCAGAGCGTCGGGCGGCCCATCTCGTAGTCGAAGTTGACGGACCGCAGGCGGATCGCATCGCGGAAAGGAAGCCGTTCGGCCGTGCGCGTCGCGGGGGGCCGCTCGCCCGCGAGTTCGTCAACCACCACCCGCACGGCCGGGAGGTAGAACCGCAGCAGCGCCAGGGACGTGAAGATGTTCTGGAAGGCCGGCAGCATCCGGTAGCCCGCGAAGGCGAACAGCCCCAGGAGCGGCAGCATCCCGGCCGTGTCGAGCCCCTGCGAGAGCGCGAAGAGCACCACCACGATGACCCCCCCGAAGGCGAGGCTCTCGATCACGAAGCGGGGCATCTGGCCCGTCAGCAGGCTCGCGGCCGTAGCCCGCGCATAGGCGCGCGCCGGTGCATCGAACTGCGCCGCGAAGGCTTCGGCACGACCGTAGAGCTTGAGCTCGGTCAGGGCCCCGAAGGTTTCCTGCACCACGCGGTAGCGGCGCTCGTTGTCGGCCACCGCCCGCGCGCCGAGACGGGCGAGCCGAGCCCGCATGATCAGGTAGAGCGCGACGTAGAGTCCCCCGAACCCGCCCCCGAGGATCAGCGCGAGGCGCGGCGCGTAGGCGATGAGGAAGGCGATGACCGCGAGCGCGGAGGCGGCCCGGGAGGCGATGACGGTGGTCGGCGTCAGCACACCGACAACGAGGCGGTCGGTCTCGCTCAGCACGTTCTTGGCGAGTTCGGCGCTGTTGGCCTGCGCGAAGAACAGCCGCTCGCGGTCGACATAGCGCAGGAGCAGTCGCCGTGCGAATCCGTAGCCGGCAAGATTGGTGAAGAGAAGCTGCGCGAAGGTGAGCCCGGCATTGACGACGCTGGTCGTCAGAATCGCGACCAGCGCCGCCGCACCCGTGGCGATCAGGAAGCTGCGATCGTCAGTGAGCCCGAGCGCATCGCGGGCCCCGGTCAGATACGGCACGCGCGCTGCGGCAGACGGATCTCCGACGAGGGTTAGAAACGGCACGACCGACGCGACGCCGACGACTTCGAGCAGGGCTGCCAAGGCCAAGCCCAGGGCGATCAGGGCGAGCCGGCGCCGGTCGCGCGGTCGCAGCGCGCGAACGAGATCGATCAGCGCGCGCATCGGTCGGTGTGTTGCGTCACGGAGGGCATGCGGATCCAGCGCATAGAGCGCAGGGCCGCCGCTGTCCATGAACCGCGAATTCGGGTCGAACCGACCCGCAATGCCCCTAGCCGAGCTTCTTCAGTGAGCCGATCTCGACCGAACCGTCCTGACTGGCGAAGGTGAGCGACCGCGCGCTGCCGTCCTGCTGCGAGACGCCACTGATCCGATGGTCGCCGCTGTCGTAGGTCGTCACCTGCCCGTTCTCCTCGATGAGGAGGCGGTGCGCCTCGGCGAAGAAGGCATAGCGCAGCCCGTTCTGCGCACCGTTGATCGATGGCTCGCCAAGGTCCTTCGGCCACCACGCCTCGCTCCCCGACATGGGCTTCATCGGTTTCATGGGCTCCATCGGCTTCATGGGTTCCATCGGTTTCATGGGCTTCATCGGTTGCACCGTGTCGTCTCCCGTGTCTCTGTCGGGAGACGCGGCAGGCGCCACATGGTTGCCTCGAACGCGGGGTGATCCGCGTTGTGTTTTGAGCCGCTGGCTCTTGCAACCGAGACAAGGGCCCGGGTGTCACGGGCGCCGGCGATCGCGGAGCTTCGCGGCGGCCGAGCGGGGACGCGAGCTCGGATCTTCCGCCCCCGTTGTCGGCAGCTTTAAGGAGTGAGCCGAGACGATGGACGCTGGAATGGCGGAGCCGCGGGCCGCGCAAGGAGACCTGCCCGACGCCGCGAAGCGCGCCGGGAACTCGAGGGAAGATCGGGACACCGGCCGGATCGGATGGCTCCGCGATCAGCTCCTGCGCTTACGCAAGCGCATGCCGCTTCGCCGCCGTTTCTCCAGCGGCGCGGCGCACGGCCTGATGTCCGCGGCCGCGGCAATCATCGCCTACGTGCCGACCCAGGCGCTCGGGTTGCGGGAAGGGTTCTGGAGCGCCATCACGGCTGTTGCTGTGGCCCAGACCGAGTTTGGCGCGACCCGGTCGACCGCTCGCGATCAGTTTGCCGGCGCTGCGATCGGCGGTGGCATCGGGCTCGGCGTTTACCTCTGGGTGGGTCCGAGCCTCGTGACCTACGCCGTCACGGTCATGCTGGCAATCCTGGCCTGCTGGCTCGTCAATGTTGCCAGCGCCTGCCGGCTCGCCGGAATAACGGCAACGATCATCCTGCTCGTGCCCCATGTCGGGCCAGTCGAGCGCATGGCCGGATCGCGCGTCCTCGAGGTCGGTTGGGGCGTCAGCGTGGCCATCGGCATCGTCTGGATCGTCACGCGCTTCAATCGGGCGGCCGGCATCGACCCCTAGACAGCCTGCCGGCCTCCGGGGACATCGGGTGTTCTCTGGCGAGGTGAGTCGGGCACGAGCCTTCCTTGCCGCGTCGATCGGGCCCACGGACAGCCGGATTTCTCCCTGAGGCATCCTCAAAATGCAGCGGATCGACGCACAGCTTCTGTTTCGAGGGTTCAATCGGCCACACAATCGGGGCGTTAGGTGAAGCCGCGGCCGCGATGTTAGAAGCCTGATCAGGCTGGGGCACCGCGCCGAGCATCACGGGGATATGATGATGGCCGATGTCATCCGGGCGGACTTCGGCAGCAGTTCCGGTGCTGTGGCCGGCGTCGAGCGATTTTTCGGCGAGGCGTCCGGTCTGCAAGTCGGGTTGCGTCGAATTGCAGCCCCGTATGGCGATGAGTTGCAGGTGACGGTGTGCGCTGAACCGCTCTCTGTTCCTCGGGCGGTGGCCGTCGTCCTCGCAAATCCTGCCGGTGAAGACGAGGCGGATCGGATCGGCAAGGCGGTGCTCGAAGCGCTGCAGTTCGCGGAAGGCTTGTGTCGATCCGGCGCGTAGCAGTCCTTCGTCGCATGCCGATTCGAGACGATGAAATTTTCCCTGCCGCAACAGACCTCCGCCGGGCAGTTCCAGCGAGGCATAACGGCGTGCCCCCGGAAGGCGCTCCGAAATGTCAGGCAAGCCTTCCCGTGCCTGTTGCGGATCGTGCTACGCCGCCGGCTTGGAAGGGTAACGACACGTGAGGTCGGTCGTCCGATGGCTCCTCATCACGATCGTATTGCTCGGAGCCGTCTGGATTGCGTATCGCCTGAGATAGACATCTGCTCACTTGGCGCCCCTCCATCTCGGAGAATCGAGGCGGCCCCGCGCTGGGTCCGGCGAACTTGATAGCCGACTGCCGAAATGGGACCGCGCGCTCCACGCATGCTCAAATGACTGGATGTTTGCCATGACAGCCCACGACATCGCAGACCTGAACCTCGCACGTGCGGCGCTCGCGAGACAGTGCAACGCGATCACGAAACGTCTCGGCGCAATCGACCTTGCCCCTGTTTCCATGGCTGAGGATCTCACCCGGATCCTCGTAGCGATCGAGGCTGTCGACCGCGCCCTCGTCGTGGCGGGACATCCCTATCTACCGCCGAATCTTCAGTCCGAAGGCTGACTGAAAGCGCAGCGTCAGGCGTGGGCCGATGGCGATCCGCGACGTCAGCGGGCCTGCCTTCCGTTGGTCTTCGCTTGGTCGGCCTCCAGTTCCGCTGCTTTCAGGTACCAGCGTTCGGCCTCCGCCCGGTTGCCGTCGATTCCACGCACCGCAAGGCCCTTCAGGATATTCACGTCGTAGGTCTTCGCGAGACCGCGCGCGCCGCGCGGATCGCCTTCGGCTGCGGATCTTCCGAAGAACAGACGTGCAGCCGCAATCTCGCCTGACGCCAGCAACTGCTCTCCGCGCGCCACGAGCGCATCGAGCTTACCCACATCGCGCTCTGGCCTCGGTGGCACGGGCTTCGTGTCCGCTGATCCTTGCGGCTCCGGCCGCTCGGTCGGCAAGGTCGCCACTGGCTGTTGGACCGCATCGCTCTGCTTTTCGCGGTCAACGGAACTGGCGGGCGATTCCGGTGGAAATGCCGTGACTTTGGCCTCCGCCGGCATCAACGGATCGCTTGGCTGCTCCGGAAGTCCACTCGTCGCAAGTCGCTTCTGCAGATCCGCAGAGCGCGGCGCAACGAGCATCGATTGTCCCGGCTGCCGCTTTTCGCCCGACGCTGCTGAAGTTGCCTCCGCTGAGGGCGCCGGCGCGCTGCGCGCCTCCGCCGGCGCTCGTGCCTCGACTTGCTCATCCGGCACGCGTGCGGACGCTCGAGGCTCCGATCTCGAATCGAGGCGAGACGGTATCAAGCCCATGCCATAGATCGCTGCGGCCACCAGAGCCACCAGTGTCACGATCGTGCCGGCGAAGAGCCACCGGTGGCGGTGGATGGTCCGGCGCAGGTAACCTTCTGCGATGAAGTTGTCGGGCGCCGACAAAGCTGAGGACGACCGGGGTGCTGCGTTGATTTCGGAGAATTTCGTCATATCAAGCGGCTCGGCCTTCGGCCCGTAGCGCTTGAGGAAACGGATGTCGTTCTGCTCGTCGGTCGTGCTTCGAAACGGACCTGCGGCCTGATCGGGGAAGAGCGGGTGCACCTCTCCCTTCGGTCCTACGCCGTCGGAGGTGGGTTGATTGACTGGATTCGACATTCCATCCTCCCTGCGTCCCCGACCTTGCCGTCCTTTGTTTCGACCCGCTCCCGGTCGGTTCAAGGTCCGAGCCGCTTACGGCGATTTTTGAAGTTGTTCGGACGCTGCCCGATTTCCGCTCGAAGGCGCGCTGGGTGTGCCCATCATCCGGTTCGTCGATATTGACGGCTCCCCTCGACCCTCAAGCGCATCTTGCGCCGGCTTGAAACGCCGCCAACCCGGAACTGGTGCGGCGAGGTTGACCTCGGACCATTTCGGGTGCCGGCCCGGCAAGCGTAATTGATCGAAGCGGTTGAACAAAGCGCGCGTGAAGTTCGAGAGGCGCTGGTAACGTTCGGAGGTTTTCGCCCAGTCGAATGCGATGAGAACGGAGGCGACCGCGATCGTGTCGACCGTTTCGTCCGCGGAAATGAGCCTCGGGTAATCGGCATGAGCCAAGGATGCAGGGTAAAAGTCGTCAGCGAGGCCGTGATCGTAGGGGACGGAGACGAAATGCAGGTTCGTCGCGTCCGACAGTTCCGCATAGAGCGCGGTCGGTTTGCCGCTGAGGAATAAGGCTGCGGCGATGTCACCACCGGACTGCATCCGGGCAATCGCCTCGCGTTGACCGAAGTTGGTCTCGGTGAACCGGATTCCAAGATGGTTGAGAAGCGACCGAGCGAGCAACTGCGTTGAACTGCCCGGTTCTCCGAGGTTGACTTTGCGTCCATCGAGGTCGGTGACGTGCTGGATGTCGCGCTGGCCGAGCACATGCAATTCCGTATTGTAGAGCTTTGCAATTGCCACGACACGTTTCGTCGCGTCCGTCTGCTCGGCTTGCCGCAAGTCCGTTGTCGTCATGATCCCCATATCAATGCCGCGCGTTCGGAGAACGTCGGTGATGTTGCGCTCGCCACCTTCTCCGAGCAGCACGGTCACGCGAAGGTTTTCGTCGCTGAGGGCCGTTGACAGGTCGTAGGCGATGTCGAGTGCTGTACTACCCGGCTGACCGGAGACTAGCGAGATTGTCTGAGGCTCCTTTGATGCAGGTTTTGGCGGGTTCGCCGACCTTTTTCGCCGGACCGTCGCCGTAGGCTCAGCTTGCATCGGTTGGATGTTCGCTGGGGCTGGGTCAAATGCCTGAGCGTTGAGCGGTGAAGGGCAACTCGCCGCGGTGACAAGAACGGCGAGGATCCCGAGACCGAGGCGTGGCCCGCGTTCGCTCGTTGTGAGCTTATGCAGAACAAGCCCGGCAACGTCGCGCGCGCGGACGCACTGCCTCTGGTCCGAGAACTGCTTGTGCCTGTCCGAGTCTGGCCCGAGTACCCAGGAAAGAATTTGCTTCGCGTCGACCACTACCTTTACCATTCCGAACTGATGGAATTGTTCTGTAGCCTCCGTTTTAGGAAGAAGCCCAGGTGGTAGACAGCGCTTTCGCTACACGAATTGTCGCGGACGCTCGCAATGTTTGTTTCGTACAAAGCGGGAGTTTGAAAATTCTAGCTCGGAAGGAGCCGAGTTATCGGACTATGGTCCTAATCAGATATTGCGCGATACTTGCTATTGGAACTCACAGCGGAGTCTATGTATTTCAGTGTTTATGCAAAAAAATGCACATGAAAAATTATGATTGTTATAAATATAAAATAGCGATTCCTTTCGGCTTTTTATTGCGCACATATCGGAATGATATCGCGAGCAAAAATTAGTAACGCGAACCTCAGGTTAACAGTTATATTTGAGATGATCAATGCGAATCCGACTTGGTTTTACGCGAATGATATTTAATGAATCACATTGCTATTGCTGAAACTATTTAAATACTGGAGTTTTGAGGAGGCTCACACACGAATCAGTGCTTCAGAATTAAACTGTGTTGGATCCGTCATCTGCGGGGCGCAGATGGGCAAGCAGTTTGGGATCATCCCTCTTCGGTCGAGTCGACGCGCGCAACGCGTCTGAGGCGTCCCTTCCGCTTCTCGTAATGGAAGATGGATGCGAGTGACGTGGAGGTTTCGCGTTCAGCCAAATCGGTAGCAGTCGGTGATTGTGGCGCCAGACGATCGCCATTCGAGGCCTCCTGGTTCATCGCGGCAGCGATGAACCGCACGCGCGCACGTTCCAGCACCTCGAGATCATGCCGGATGAGGCGGACGATGTCCGGTTCGAGCGCGGCAATCATCATCGTGCCGTCGCTGAATCGGAGTTCCGCAATCGCTTCTGCACGGATGGCGCGATCGACCAGGCCGATCCCCTTGCGTGCCCCCAATGCTGCAAGCCTGAGCGGAAATGGAAGGCGCGCCGACGCGTCAATTGCTCCGCGGATACCGCCGACGATCTCGCCCGCCCAGGCACCCTCGAGAGCGGCCTCGTTGCGTATCGTGACGGCTTGCAGGCATTCTGCGCCAAACTCGCTGCCGTCGGGCAACGTGAACAGGCCGGCGTCGTAGCGACCCGCTCCGTCGCCGCGCGAGCACTCGATGATTCGAAATTCCGCCAAGCTCAATGACCGCCGAGCCCCAGAAGCCCACGCGTTGAGGTGCAGGACCCGTGTGTCTGAATCAGGGCCGCAGGAGTGGAGCCGCCGGGGAGGTTACCGACGATGCTCGATCGCTGAGCTCTCGCATGGCTTTCGTCGGCTTCACCTCAGAGAGTGACGCTAGAAACAATGGCATGGCGACCGGTGCATCGCTGATCAGAATCCGTGCGATCGGGGTCCGAGCGGTCGGGGTCCGAAATACAGGCGTCTTCACGCCAAGCCATCGGGCGAAGGTGTCGGAGACGCCCGTGGTGTCAGGGGGAATGGCGGCTCGACGCGAGGTTCCCCGTGTCAGTTGGCCCGCCGCAAGCTCCAGGCGCGCGGAAAAAAGGGAACACTCAGGCGTTGGGCCTGGGCTTGCCACGCATCCCGATCCACGATGGTGATTGCCAACTTGGTCCGAAGACTGGCGATTTCCCCCTGTGCCGCGCCAAACCGCAGAGCCATCTCCGCAAGGTCATTTTGCGCCAGAGACAGGCGCGACTGAATCTCTGCGAACTCGGGCTTGGCTCGGGTAGGGGTTGGAGCATCGGCGGAACAGCATTGGCCGCCTCTGCTGATTTGGTGCGATGCTGCAAAATCTTTCATTGGCGCCTCTACCACGGCGCGAAGTTCTGACATTTCCTCGCACAGTTTCGATACAAGCAGATCAACAGCGTCCACCACAATGCCTCTCCCCATGATGCCGATGCACAATTCAGCAGCGTGCGTCCGCGGTCGTACCGGGAGCGTCTGGAGCTGATTCGCGTGTACGTTACGGCACCCAGCCTGTGACCAATGTCGTTTTCAAACCACAGGGGGCGTTATGTATTTGTTGATACTCTAAGTCGCCCCATCTGGGTTGATCAGCGTGATGGGGTGACATCGCGAATTGGGCCGTCTTCACCCGATCAATGAACTTCGTAGCAATTCGTCACGACTCGCTGGCTACGGGTGACGTCGTAGAGGATCGAACACTGCACCAGAAAGTTCACGCCCTTCTTGCGAAACAGGATCAGGGTCGACCGGTTGTCGAAAGTGCCGACGTAGCCAGCGATATCCCACTCTTCGCTGAGCATGCGCTCGATGGTACGCGGTGGCTCGGCCGCGGAAAGGCCGCTGCAAAGGGCGAAGGCGAGAACGAACCCGAAGCTGTAGTGCATCATTTCCTCTCGTTGCCCCGGCTACGGAATCCTGCACGTCGTCGTCCGTTGGCTCCATGGTAACGGACAATGCCTGCGGGGCGCTGCGGACGAACCGGAACGCGACGGCATCGCCCGACAGCTGCGCACGAATGCAGCGAAACGAGGAGGGCCGGCGGCTCGATAGGCGTGAGCAATCGGATCTTACGCCGCGCAGGAGGTGCTCCACTCCTGTTTCATCTCGTGGGCCGGTTTGCTGAGCCGCACCTGATGGGCCTCAACGGATTGGACGAAATCGCGCGGGATCCAGTGATGCAATCCGACTGCGTCAGAATCCGTCTTGATCAACGGTGCCGACGTGATGACCGTCTGACCCCACGACCGTCGCATGTTCACGGATCTGGTTGGCGTCCACCATGGCTCGACGCCCTGTCCATGCAGCCTGAACGATGCGCCGAGAGCGAGGTTAAGGCGCAGACGTTCGGTTATCATCCCGCTGCCGACCCTGGGACAGGGCCGCCGTCATGTGGCCAGGCATGGGTCGCAGCAACTGCGGCGCGTTTTCGACCGCGGATGCGAGCCGCCGCCACCGCTTCTCGCGTCGAACCCAATCTATGGCGGGCGGGCGTATCGAATCCTGTGTGCGTGCCTTCAGGCGCGAACCTTCTCCTCAGCTGATCGTTTGATGCTCGACGCGGAGGAGCATGCATGGCCACGATTGTCTCGACGCAAGTGATGGAGGAAGGCAAGGCTGCGAAGGCGGCCGGGCTGCCGCTGAGCACAGATCCCTATCCGGCCGGCTCCCAGAATAGCGCGGATTGGCTCTCCGGTTACACCGCCGGTGAGCCAGAACAGAACGTCGATCAACCGGAAGGCGATGAAGGCTGACGGCCTCAGAACAGCCGTTCTGTCGAATTCTAGACAGTGCCACGCCAGCCACAGCAATAGAGTTTCGCGCCTTTTGGTCGGCGCGGCCGAATGATGTGGATTGACGGATCGTTTACCATGCCGTCTTTCTTGCGTAGCCGGACAGCATTCGAACACAAATCCGGCTAGGGTGGGATCGTCGGTGGACAAGCTCAAGAAGCTTCCGTGGGATGAAATCTTGGCTGTCAAAACTGAGATCGGTCCGAGCGAACGCGCTGATCTCTCGGACAATCATCTGAACAGTGTCCTGCGGCTGATCAATCCTGCGGATAAGCCGACACCTGGCTCTGTTCCCACTCGCAAGTCCTCGCCGGAAGAATGGGCTCAGCTCATTGACCGTGTCCGCAGTGCCGCCACACGCGTGCGCGAGGTCGAGTCCGAGGCCCATGAGCAGGAACTGCGTGTGCAGGAGCTGCTCGAGCGCGTTCGCGAAGACATCACCGGCGCCAATGAGCGCGTGAGGGCAGCGGAGGCACAGACGCGGGAGATCCAGGCACGGGCGGACGCGCTTCTCAAGGCCGCCGATGAGCGTGTGCGGGCGGCCGAGGAACGTGCGCGCCTCGCCGAGGAGTGGTTGGGTCGGGTCTATGACACCATCGCCAGCGAATTCGCCTTCGCCCATCCCGAAAAACACTCGGCATGACGCGATCCGTGCGGGAATTGGGAAACGCACTGGATGCCATACTGCTTGGCCCGAAATCCCATGCGAGCGCGGGCAGCATCATGGTTGAAGCGACCTCCGCAGGGCCACCGGCCGTTGCGCCTGCACGAAACATCGTTCCGCTGTTCAGCGGACAGGACGTTTCCACGAGCGCGAGTGGCGCCGATGCTCCGGTGCTGGGAAGCGTGATCGGACCGGAAGCGGCGGATGCTGTGGACTGGCCGGGTGCGATCCAGCTCGTTCAGGATGTGGGGGCTCGGGTTCGGCGCGCGCGGGATCTTGCGCAGGAACTCACGCGGGAGTCGCAATCGCTGATTCAGCGAACGCTCGCTCAGGCCGAATCGGCCGAGGAGCGTGCACGGGCCGCGGAGGCCCTGGCTCAGCAAGCCGAGCTCCGAGCTGAGAAGGCCGAGGCGGCTGCACGCTCGGCAAACGAGCGGGCGCGTTCCGCCGGAGAGCAAATGCAGGTGGCCATGGCCGCAGAGGCGGAGGCCCGGCTCTGGCTCGGACGGCTCTACGCCAGCCTGAAGAGTGAGTTCGACAGCCTGACAGACGATTGAGCGTCCGATGCGTGCGCCATCGGGTCCTGTCCGGCGCTCCTATGCCAGCCGGGGTGGAGGGTCGAACCAGCGCTCCTCCATGTGGTGCCGGCCGCGTTGCGGACACCGGAGCCGACCGGGTCTCGGACATGCCCGAGACGCCCGGGTGCCGGCTTCCCATTCAATAGGGTGGTGGAAGGATGGGGCGGTGAACGGGAAAAGTGGCCGCCTCTCTAGCGAATGGCGGATGCGGGCCCATCTTACCGGCGACGAGTATGGCAGGACGAACGGCATGGCGGCGCTTCGCAACACGGTCTTGGCAGCGATGCTCTCGCTTCCGATGCTCCCCGCCCTGGCCGGGGCGCTGCATGCGCATGACCACGCCCACGCCGCGCCGAACGGTGGCCAGCTCAAGCAGATCGGCGCCTACGAGGCCGAACTCGTAGTGAAAGGATCCGAGATGAGTCTGCACCTCGTCGACGAGCAGGAGCGCAAGGTCGATGCCCAGGCGTTCTCGGCGAGCGCCGTCGTCCTGGCCAAGGGCAACGAACAGAAGACGATCGCGTTGACGCCATCCGGCGGCAACCGCCTCTCGGGTCGGATGGATTTCCCCCTCGACGGCAAGGTCCGTGCGACGGTGACCCTACAGACGCCCTCGGGCGAAGCCGGCAAGGGGCGCTACAGCCTCGATGCGGGTCGGTAGGAGCAAGCGACGACCGTGACGCGCGCGATGACCCGCATAGGAATCCGAGGGGCCCGTTCCGCGGTCGCCTTCTGGTGGCGGCTAGCCGCGCGTCTGATCGCGCTCGTCCTCGTCCTGACGCTGGCCGTTCCCATGGCGGATGCGCACGATCTCGCGGCGCTGGGTCCGGCCACGCACCTGTCCCTGGAGCTAGGTGGGCCGGCGACGGACGGCACGCCGGACCAGGGGATCGCCCACCACTGCGCGAACTGCGCCTGCCATCAGGTCGTCGTGGCCGACGCTTCCGGCATGGTCGTTCCGGCGGTGGTCACCGCGGTGCCCTTTGCCGTCGGCGACGCCACCGTTCCGGGACGCGCCACGGCTCCGCTGCGCAAACCTCCCCGCGCCTGAACGGTGTCCGCACGCCCGCCGTCTCGGCGGCCGCGTGCCCCGTTCGCAATGCGGTCACGCGCCAGCTCAGCGCCGACGTGACCCGTGGCTGCCCCGCGCGGCCCGGAGGATCTTTTCATGTTCCGTTTCCTTGCCCTTCCGGCCGTGCTCGCCGCCGGGGTTGCCCTGGGCGCTCTCGTCCCGGAGGTGTCGAACGGCGCCAGGGCACTCTGGTCAGCGACCGGCCTCGGTGCGCCGGCCAAGGCCGCCCGCGAGGGCGGCGATACCGGCCATGCGCAGGGCGGCCATGCCCATGAAGACCACGCCCATGGCGGGGGCGAGACGGCGTCCGAGGGCGTCGTCACGCTCTCACCCGAGCAGATCGCTGCGGCCAAAATCACGGTCGCGCCGGTCGGCGCCGGCATCCTCGCTCGCAAGCTCACCGTGCCCGGCACGGTCACGCCGGACGCCGAGCGGGTGGCGCGGGTCGCCGCCAAGGTCATCGGCACCGTCGCCGAGTTGAGGAAGCGCCTGGGCGATCCCGTCGAGAAGGGCGAGGTCGTGGCCGTGCTCGACAGCCGCGAAGTGGCCGACGCCAAGAACGACTACATCGCGGCCCATGTCGGGCGCGCGCTGCAGGAGACCCTGTTCGAGCGCGACCACGCGCTTCGGGACAAGGGCATCTCGGCCGAGCAGGTCTTCCTCAAGGCCCGCACCGCCCTCATCGAGGCGCGCCTGAAGGTCGACCTCGCGCGCCAGAAGCTGTCGGCCCTCGGCGTGCCGGACGCGGAGGTGGACACGCTCGCCGAGAAGCCGAACCCGACAAAGAAGTTCGTCTCGGTCGAGGACGAGCACATGGCAGGCCTCGACCTCGCGCCGAAGCTCGGGCTCCAGCGCTACGAGCTACGCGCGCCCATCGCCGGCCGGATCATCGAGCGCCGCGTCGATGTCGGCGCTCCCGTCAACGACGAGGGCCAGGAGAAGGAGATCTACACGATCGCGGACCTGTCCTGGGTCTGGGTCGAGCTCGCGGTTCCGACCGGCGACCTCGGCGCGATCAAGGAGGGGCAGGCGGTCGCCCTGACCACCGGCGACGAGAAGGCGGCGACGACCGGCAGGATTGTCTTCGTCAGCCCGATGCTCGACGCCCAGACGCGCTCCGCCAAGGTCATCGCCTCGGTCAGGAATGAGACCCTCGCCTGGCGGCCGGGCTCCTACGCCACCGTGCAGGTCGCGGTCGAGCAGGACAAGGTCAGGCTACGATTGCCCCGCTCCGCTCTGCATACGATCGCGGGTGAGCAGGTCGTCTTCGTGCGAACCCGGGACGGCTTCGAGAAGCGCGAGGTGGTGACCGGCAAGGCCGATGCGGACGCCGTGGAGATCGTGTTCGGGCTCGATCCGGGCGAGGAGGTCGCCGTCACGAATGCCTTCATCCTCAAGGCCGAGCTCGGCAAGGCCGAAGCCGAGCACGAGCACTGAGGGGCGCCGCCATGACCCACGCAATCCTCGCCGTCTCGATCCGGCAGCGCTGGCTGGTGCTGCTCCTGTCGCTCCTCGTGGCCGCCATCGGCGGCTACTCCCTGACGAAGCTGTCCATCGACGCAGTGCCGGACATCACCAACAACCAGGTCCAGGTGAACGCGGTGGTGCCTCAGCTCTCGCCCTTCGACGTCGAGAAGCAGGTGACCTACCCGATGGAGGCGGCCCTCGCCGGCATCCCGGGCCTGGAATACACCCGGTCGCTCTCGCGCAACGGCTTCGCACAGGTCACCGCCGTCTTCAGCGAGGCAACGAACGTCTACTTCGCCCGCCAGCAGGTGGGCGAACGCCTGGGCCCCGTGAAGGACGCCCTGCCCCCGGGCGCCGACGTCCGCATGGGCCCGATCTCGACGGGCCTGGGCGAGATCTACATGTGGACCGTCCACTTCACGAAGCCGGCGCCCGGCGCGGTGCGCGAAGGCCGGCCCGGCTTCCAGCCGGACGGCACCTACCTGACGCCGGAGGGCCAGCGGCTGAGGCCCGGGTTCGAGCAGGCGGCCTACCTGCGGACCGTGCAGGACTGGATCATCGGTCCGCAGCTCAGGACGGTGCCGGGCGTCGCCGGGATCGACGTCATCGGCGGCTACGAGAAGCAGTACCACGTCCAGCCCGACCCGGCGAAGCTCATCGCCCTCGGGCTCTCGTTCAAGGACGTCGCCGAGGCCATCGAGCAGAACAACCAGAACCGAGGCGCCGGCTACCTCGAGCGCGGCGGCGAGGGCGTCGTGGTGCGCTCGGCCGGTCGGATCGAGGGCATGGACGAGATCGGGCGCATCGTCGTCGCCACCCGCGGCGGCGTGCCGGTGCGGATCGCCGACGTCGCCCAGGTCCGGATCGGGCGCGAGCTGCGCACGGGCTCGGCCAGCGAGGACGGGCAGGAAGCCGTCGTCGGCACGGCCCTGATGCTGATCGGCAGCAACAGCCGCACCGTGTCGGCCGACGTGGATGCCCGGCTGAAGGCGATCGCGAAGTTGCTCCCACCGAACGTGGAGGTCCGAACCGTCCTCGACCGGACGGTCCTCGTGGACGCTACCGTGCGCACGGTCGCCCGGAACCTCGCCGAGGGCGCCCTCCTCGTCATCGCGGTGCTGTTCCTCCTGCTCGGCAACATCCGGGCCGCCATCATCACAGCGCTCGTGATCCCCGTGGCGATGCTGATGACCGTGACCGGCATGGTCCAGGGGCGGATCTCGGCCAACCTGATGAGCCTCGGCGCTCTCGATTTCGGTCTCATCGTCGACGGGGCGGTCATCATCACCGAGAATGCACTGCGCCACCTCGCCGAGCGGCAGCGGGAGGCCGGCCGGAGCCTGACCCTGGAGGAGCGCCTCGCCACCGTGCAGACCTCGGCCGAGGAGATGATCAGGCCCACGGTCTACGGGCAGGCGATCATCATCCTGGTCTACGTACCGCTCCTCACCTTCACGGGGGTCGAGGGCAAGATGTTCGCCCCGATGGCGCTCACCGTCATCATCGCGCTGGCCGCCGCCTTCGTCCTCTCCCTCACCTTCGTCCCGGCCCTCGTCGCGATCGTCATCACCGGCCGTGTGCGGGAGACGGAGAACATCCTCATGCGTGGCCTGAAGCGGGTCTACCGGCCGGTCCTCGCCGGCGCAGTGCGCCGGCCGGCGCCGGTCATCGCCGCGGCGATCCTGCTCGTCCTGGCGAGCGCCGTCCTGTCCGGGCGGTTGGGGCAGGAATTCATGCCCCCGCTCGACGAGAAGAACATCGCCATGCACGCGATGCGGATCCCCTCGACCTCCCTGACCCAGTCGCAGGACCTGCAGCTCGCCGTCGAGACGGCGGTGGGCGCCTTCCCGCAGGTGGCCTTCGTGTTCGCGAAGACCGGCACCGCGGAGATCGCCTCCGACCCGATGCCGGTGAACGTCTCCGACACGTTCATCATGCTGAGGCCCCAGGCCGAATGGCCCGACCCGACCCTGTCGAAGGACGCGCTCATCGCCCAGATCCAGGCCGCTGTGAACAAGGTCCCGGGCAACAACTACGAGTTCACCCAGCCCATCCAGATGCGCTTCAACGAGCTTTTGGGCGGCACCCGTGGCGACCTCGCCGTCAAGGTGTTCGGCGAGAGCTTCGAGGCGATGCTGCCGACCGCGAACCGGATCGCCGGCATCCTGCGCAGGGTCGAGGGCGCCCAGGACGTCAAGGTCGAACAGGTCACCGGGCTGCCGTCACTCGAGATCCGGATCGACAAGGGCGAGATCGCCCGGCTGGGCCTGAGCCATTTCGCGGTCCAGGACGTCATCGGGGCCGCCATCGGCGGCCGCGAGGCCGGGGTGGTGTTCGAGGGGGACCGGCGCTTCCACATCGTGGTCCGCCTGCCCGAGACCGTGCGCGACGACATCGACGCCCTTGAGAGCCTGCCGGTGCCCCTGCCGGCGAACGGCACCGGGCGCGTCGCCTCGGTGCCGTTGAAGCAGGTCGCCGCCTTCGTGTTCGCGGAGGGACCGAACCAGATCAGCCGCGAGAACGGCAGGCGCCGGGTCGTCGTCACCGCCAATGTCCGCGGACGCGACATCGCCTCCGTGGTCGCGGAGGCGCGGGCCCGGGTCGAGGCGCAGGTCAAGCTGCCGGCCGGCTCCTGGGTGACCTGGGGCGGCGCCTTCGAGAACCTCGCCGCGGCGCGCCAACGCCTGATGGTGGTGGTGCCCGGCTGCTTCTTCCTGATCTTCCTGCTGCTCTACTCGGCGCTCGGCTCGCCCCGCGAGGCGCTGCTGGTGTTCAGCGCCGTGCCGCTCGCGCTGACGGGCGGCATCGCGGCCCTGTGGCTGCGCGGTATGCCGTTCTCGGTCACCGCGGCCGTGGGCTTCATCGCCCTGTCGGGCGTCGCGGTCCTCAACGGGCTGGTGATGCTGAGCTACGTCAAGCAGTTGATGCAGGAGGACCGCCCCCTGCGGGAGGCGATCCTGGAAGGGGCGAGCACCCGCCTGCGTCCGGTGGTGATGACCGCGCTGGTCGCCTCCCTCGGCTTCTTACCCATGGCGCTCGCGACCGGCACGGGGGCGGAGGTCCAGAGGCCGCTCGCCACGGTGGTCATCGGCGGGTTGATCAGCGCGACGCTGCTCACGCTGATCGTCTTGCCGGCCCTGTACGCGCGCTTCGGCGGGACGGCGCTCGCGAGCCCGGCGTGCCGGCCGGAGGATGCCCCGGCTGGCACGCCCCTGCACGTCCCGCACGCGGCGGAGTAGGCGGTTCGGGAACGGCCCCGACGGACCCACCGGGCAGCGTCATGCCGGGCGACGCGTTCACCCGAGCGATCGTCTCGGGTGCGGCCCTCCAGGCGTCGATGCCGCGCACCTGCCCGTGCCGCCGCGAGCGCTTGGGTGCCGCATCGCGTCAGTACCCGTACGGGTGATGGTGATGATGACGGTGCTCGACGACGCGGTCGCTCACGTCGTCGTGGTCGCCGTGATGACGCCGCGTGACCACGTGCTCGTGGTCGCCGTGGCGGTCGAGGTCGACATGCTCGTGATGGTGGTGCCGCGGCGGGCCGTACCCGTAGCCGGAATATTAGGCGGACGCGGCGGCCGGCGCCAGGATGAACGTGGCCGCGGCCAGGGCGGCAAGGCGTGTCTTCATCGCTCGGACCTTTCGGATTGCTCTGCGATGAAGGCTATACAGGGTGCGTTGAACGCGGTCTGAAGCAGGTAAGGAGCGGCCGTTCAGATGCTTGGCGACCGTCCAGAGCGTCTGCCCACAGTACACGACTCTTTCATGCTGGCTTTGGACTGGGGCGGCGTTCTGAGGTTGGTGGTCGGCCCGT